>NZ_OZ026611.1:0-1730451 GCF_964020965.1 Spiroplasma endosymbiont of Ammophila pubescens
TGAACACAAAAGAATTATGGATTGAAGTTAAAGAAATATTATCTCGTGATGAATCAGTTTCCCCAGAAATTTACAACTACTATATTAGTGACACAAACTTATATACTGTATCTGATAATAACTGCTTAATTACAACAAAATCAGAAATTGCAATTGGTGTTTTTGAAGCAGGATTAAATGAAAAAATTAAAAATATCTTAAAAAAACTGACTGGAATCCAATATAATATTTCTTTTGAATTAGAAAAAAATATTAATAAGCAAGCATCTGTAATTAATAAAATTGATACATTAACAGAAAACAATAATATTGTTTATTATGAAAATTATACTTTTGAAAATTTTGTTCGTGGAGATTCTAATCATGAAGCAATGCAAGCAGCTTTAGCAGTTGCTCTAGATCTTGGAAAAAAATGAAATCCATTATTCATATATGGAGACTCTGGACTAGGAAAAACACATTTATTACACGCAATTGAAAATAAGGTAAATGAAATTTATAAAACAAATAACCGAGTAAAATATTTAAAAGCTGATGAGTTTGGGAAAATTGCTATGGATATTTTAAATCAAGGACATGAAATTATTGAAGCTTTTAAAACATCTTATGATATTTACGACTGTTTATTAATTGATGACATACAATTATTAGCAAAACGTAATAAAACAAATGAATTATTTTTTCATATTTTTAACTCATATATTGAAAAAAATAAACAAATTGTAATTACTTCTGATAAATATCCTGATGATCTAGGTGGTTTTGAATCTAGAATTATTTCTCGTTTTTCATATGGTTTAAGTATTGGTTTAGATTCACCAGATTTTGAAACAGCTCTTAAAATATTAGAACAAAAACTAAAACATCAAAATAACTTAGGATTATTTTCAGAAGAATCACTAGAATTTATTGCTTTAAATTTTAACAGTGATGTTAGAAAGTTAGAAGGAGCAATTAAGCGATTATTATTTTTAGCTGTTATGAACAAAAAACCAAATGAAATTATTACATTAGCTGATGTTGAAAAAGCATTTAAAAATGCTCCTCTGCAAAACAATGAAAAAATTACCCCTAAAAAAATTAAACAAATTGTTGCTGATAATTATAATATTACTATCAAAGCAATGATGAGTAAATCACGAGTTAGTAATGTAATGCAAGCACGACAATTAGCAATGTATTTTTGTCGAACATTATTAGATGAACCATTTACAAGAATTGGAACTGAGTTTGGTGGTAAAGACCACACAACTGTTATGAATAGTGTTAAAAAAGTTGAAGCACATATTAGCACAAATAAAGAATTTAAACATTTAGTAAATGCAATTCGTAGAAAAATTGAAGGAAAATAGCACAATGTTTTCCACGCTTGTTTTTTAATAAAAAATAATATTATTTAAAACTTTATCAAGTTTTCCACATTTTCTACATTATAATACTAATAAATAAAAAACAATATTTTAACAATAGTATATAATTATTTATATATTACAGAATATACTAAAGTAAGGAGTAACAAAATGATTGTAAACATTAAAAAAGATAAAATATTAGATGAATTATTAAAAGTAAGTCGAATAATTTCTCAAAAGACTTTAATTCCTTCACTACTAGGAATTTTAATTGAAGTTAAAAAAGACAAAATTACTTTTACTACTTCTGATGGTGATACATCAATTAAATCAGAAATTATAGGCAATGATTTAAGTATTACTCGAATTGGAAGTTTCTTAATTAAAAATAAATTTATTGTTGAAGTTATTCGTAAAATTGAAGATGAATTTATTACCTTGGAAGTAGTTGAGGGTAATTTAATTAAAATCAAAGCAAGTAATTTTGATTCAGTTTTAAATACATTAAACTCAGCAGATTATCCACATTTATCATTTGAAACAGAGGGTAAAGAAATAAATTTTGCAAGTATAGTATTAAAAGAAATTATTTCACAAACAAGTTTTGCAATTGGAGAAAAAGAAAAAAGAATAGTTTTTAATGGTTTAAATATTAAAACAGATCAAAATAATAAAGAATTAATAGTTACTGCCACTGATTCATTTCGATTATCATGTAAAAAGATTGCTTATAGTAATAATTATAATTTTGATGTTATTATTCCTGGAAAATTTATTAATGAAATTGGCCGTTTAATTTCAGAAAATAACCAAGAAATTAAAATGAAAATTACTGATAAGTCAGTTAGTATTATTATTAATAATACAATTATTCAAACAAAAATTATTGAAGGAAAATATCCTGATACAAGTAAAGTTATTCCAACTTCCTTTAATACTTCATTAACAATCAATAATCGTGAACTAATTAAAATTATTGAGCGAGCTAGTGTTTTATCAAATGAGGCGATGACAACAATTGTTACATTAAAAATAAAAGAACAAAAAGTTTTAGTTACTTCATTTACGCAAGAAATTGGTAACACAGAAGAAGAAATTAAAGATTTTAAAGTTGAAGGAGCAGACCAAACAATTGCTTTTAATTCAAAGTATATTTTGGATGCTTTAAAAGCCTTTAAAACAAAAGAAATTACAATTAAAATGATTGATGAAACAAAACCATTAATTATTACTGCTAATGATGATCCAACATTACAACAATTAGTTTTACCAATTCGATCATATTAAAAACTCATTATTGAGTTTTTTTTATTTTATAACTTTTTTATAGGGTTAAATTAGACACTAAAAATATAAAAATATTTTTTAGAATATTTAAAAATATATTTGATAATTTAGCCCTAAAATTAGGTAATAATGGTAAAATAAAAAAAGCAGAAATGGAGAGAATTATTTATGGGTGATAATTATAATTCAGAATCAATTCAAATTTTAGAAGGTTTAGAAGCAGTTCGAAAACGACCAGGGATGTATATTGGGGCGACAAATGCTAGAGGCTTACATCATTTAGTTTGAGAAATTGTTGATAACTCAATTGATGAAGTTTTAGCTAATTTTGCTAATAAAATTAAAATTATCATTAATAAAGATGAATCAATTACAGTTGTTGACAATGGCCGTGGAATTCCAATTGAAATTCACCCAAAAACAAAAGTTTCAACATTAGAAACTGTTTTTACTATTTTACATGCAGGAGGAAAATTTGATTCAAATACATATAAAATTTCTGGTGGCTTACATGGAGTAGGAGCTAGTGTTGTTAATGCTTTAAGTAAATATTTAAAAGTTGAAGTTAGAAAAAATAATAAAAAATATGTAATGGAGTTTCATAATGGTGGTCAAATTTTAACACCAATTAAAGAAGTTGGTTCAACTTCAGAAACTGGAACAACAGTAACTTTTTTACCAGATGAAAAGATTTTTAAAGAAACAACAATTTTTAGTTTTTCAACAATTCAAAATCGAATTAAACAATTAGCTTTTTTAAATAAAGGATTAGAAATATCATTAGTTGATTTACGAGAAGATGATGAAGAAAAAATGGTTGTTTATCAATTTAATAATGGAATTAAAGATTATGTTTTAGAATTAAATAAAACAATTGGTACGCCACTAAACGATGTTTTTTATGTTGAAGGAATAGAAGATAATATTGTTGTTGAATTTGGGTTACAATATAATGACAATTATTCAGAAAATATTTTTTCTTTTTGTAATAACATTAATACCCATGAGGGTGGAACCCACGAAGAAGGTATTAAATTAGCCATTGTTCGTGAAATAAATAATTATTTTAAAAATATTAATAAAAATAATAAAGGTAACGAAGATAAATTTACTTGAGATGACATTAAAGAAGGAATGACAACAATAATTTCTATTCGTCATCCGGATCCGCAATATGAAGGTCAAACTAAAACAAAGTTAGGAAATAGTGAAGTTAAAAAAAATGTTTCTAATATTGTTGGAAAAGGATTAAGTAGTTATTTGTTAGAAAATCCAGAAGATGCAAAAAAAATTATTGAAAAAATAAGTTTATCATTAAAAGCAAGAATTGCTGCACAACGTGCAAAAGAAACAACACGTCGTAAGACCGTAATGGATAGTTTTTCATTACCAGGTAAATTAGCAGATTGTGAAACAAAAGATGCTAAAATAGCTGAACTTTATATTGTTGAAGGGGATTCTGCTGGTGGCAGTGCTAAATCTGGTCGAAATCGAAAATTTCAAGCAATTTTACCATTACGAGGAAAAATTTTAAATGTTGAAAAAGCAAAACAAATTAAAATATTTGAAAATAATGAAATTAATTCAATTATTACCGCATTAGGAGCAGGTATTAAAGATAATTTTAATGATAAAAAATTACGTTATCAAAAGGTAATTATTATGACTGATGCTGATGTTGATGGTGCACATATTCGAATTTTATTATTGACATTTTTTTATCGTTATATAAAAGATTTGATTGAAAATGGCAATATTTATATTGCTCAACCACCACTATACAAAATTCAAAATGGTAATCAGATTCAATATGCTTATAGTGATAATGAATTAGAACTTTATAAAGAAGAATTATTAAAACAAAATAAAAATTATACAATTCAACGTTATAAAGGATTAGGAGAAATGAATCCAGAACAATTATGAGAAACAACAATGGATCCAGAACGGCGTTTATTATTGAAAGTTTCTGTTAATAATGCATTTGAAGCAAATTTAATTTGTAATGAATTAATGGGTGAAAATGTTGAACCACGAAAAAAATTTATTCGTGAAAATGCAAAATATGTTAAAAATTTAGATGTCTAGAAGGGAGATATAATGATGAAATCAGAAAATGATGGATATGATTATGATGGTAAAATTCGTGATATTGATATTGCTGATGAAATGAAAAATGGCTTTTTAGATTATGCAATGTCAGTTATTGTTTCACGTGCAATTCCTGATGTTCGTGATGGATTAAAACCAGTTCATCGCCGTATTATTTATGCAATGTGAGATTTAAAAATGACTTACGATAAACAACATAAGAAATCAGCTCGAATTGTTGGTGAAGTAATTGGAAAATATCATCCCCATGGTGATACTGCTGTTTATGAAGCAATGGTTCGGATGGCACAAAATTTTTCTTATCGTTATCCTTTAATTGATGGGCATGGAAATTTTGGTTCAATGGATGGTGATGCTCCAGCGGCAATGCGATATACGGAAGCAAAAATGAGTAAAATTGCTGGTGAACTAATCAAAGATATTGAAAAAGAAACAACAATTTTTATTGACAATTATGATGGCAGTGAAGAAGAACCGACTTTTTTACCAGGATATTTTCCAAATTTATTAGTTAATGGTGCTAGTGGAATTGCTGTTGGAATGGCAACTAATATTCCACCTCATAATTTGAATGAAGTAATTGATGGTGTTATTGCGGTAACAAAAAATTCTGAAATAACAACTGTTGAATTAATGAAAATTATTAAAGGACCTGATTTTCCAACCGGAGCATTAATTACGGCTGGAAACGGCTTAATTAAAGCTTATGAAACAGGAAATGGAGCAATTACAATTCGTTCAAAAATTGATATTGAAGAAAATAATAATAAAAGACGAATTATTGTGTCAGAGATTCCATATCAAATTAATAAAGCAAAATTGTTGGAACGAATTGCAGAATTAATTCGCGACAAAATTATTAATGGAATTAGTGATCTTCGTGATGAATCAAACATGGAGGGGGTTCGTATTGTTTTAGAATTAAAACGTGATGCTCAAGAAAATGTTATTTTAAATAAGTTATATAAATTAACACCACTTCAAACTAATTTTTCTTTAAATATTTTAGCATTATACAAAAACCAACCAAGAGTAATGGGTTTAAAACAAATTTTAAAATATTTTATTGAACATCAAATTGATATTATTATTAAACGTAGTCAGTTTGAATTAAAGAAAAATCGTAATCGTTTAATCATTTTAGAAGGATTAAAAATTGCGCTTGATAATATTGATGAAGTAATTACAATTATTAAACAATCACAAACAACACAGATTGCATCAAATGCTTTAATTAATAAATTTAATTTTGTAGTTGAACAAGCACGAGCAATTTTAGAAATGCGCTTACAAAGATTAACTGGATTAGAAATTGAAAAAATTATTAATGAAATTAAAGATATTAAAGTAGCAATAACTGAATTAGAAGAGATTATTAATAATAGTGAAAAACAAATTGACATTATGATTACGGAATTAACAGAAATCAAGAAAAAATATGGTGATGAGCGGCGTAGTCACATTATTAAGGAAGAGTTAACAGAAATTGATCCAGAAGAATTAATTCGCCGGGAAGACATTTTAATTATGTTAACACAAGATGGTTATGTTAAACGAGTATCTGATGATACTTTTAAATTACAAAATCGTGGTGGAAAAGGGATTATTGGTTTAGCAAATATTGAAGATAGTTTAAAGAAAATTATTAGTGCTAATAGTATTGACTCATTATTAATTTTTTCAAATTTTGGAAAAGTGTATAAATTACGAGCTTATCAAATTGAAACATATTCACGACATGCACGGGGGTTACCAATTATTAATTTAATCGCAATTGATAAAACAGAAAGCATTCAAACAATTATTGCTATAGATGAGTCAATTTCAACAGAGGATAATTTATTTTTTGTGACAAAAAAAGGTCTTATTAAAAAAACAAAGATAAGTGAATTTAATCAAATTCGTCAAACAGGAAAAGTAGCAATTGAGTTAAAAGATAATGATGAATTAGTAAGCGTGATTATTACAAAAGGACATGATGATGTTATTATTGGAAATAATATTGGAAAAGTAATTCGATTTAATGAAGAAGAAATTAGGCCAATGACACGACAATCAGTAGGGGTTAAAGGAATTGCTAACGATGCTGTTGGAGAAACCATTGGGGTGAGTTCAGGACGGTCTGCGAAATATGTTTTATCAGTAACTGAAAATGGTTATGCGAAAAAAACAGCAATTGAAGATTATCGTTTGACAGGACGAAATACTAATGGTGTTAAGTCAATAAACTTAACATATAAAACAGGATATTTAAAATTTGTTCAAGCTGTAAGTGGTGATGAAGATATTTTAGTAGGAACAAAAAAAGGAAATATTATTCGTGTTTCGCTAAAACAAATTCCATTATTTGGCCGAACAACATCGGGTGTTAAAATTATGCGATTAGAACAGGATGATAAATTAGAAGTTATTGAAATTTTAAAAAAGAAAATTAACATTGAAGGAGAAAGATAAAAATGTTAGATCAGAAAAAAATTGTTGAAAATTTTGACGAAATAATGAAGAAATTAAACCGCCGTCATGATGATTTTTCATATTTACAAGATATTAAAAAATTATTAGTTCAACGTCGCGAATTAATTGTTAAATCAGAAAAATTAAAAGAAAAACGAAATCTTGAATCAAAAAAAGTTGGAACTTTAATAGCAGAAAAAAAAGACCAAGAAGTACAAACAATTAAAGAATTAATTAATACTATTAAACAAGAAATGGAAGTAATTGATGAACAACTAAATAAAGTTGAAGAAAAAATTAAAGCAATTTTAGAAGTTACGCCTAACGTTCCAGATGATTCAGTTCCTAGTGGGAAAGATGAAAACGATAATGTGGAAATTCGTAAATGAGATAAAATTTCAAATTATAAAAAAGTAAAAGAACATTGAGAAGTAGCGACAGCATTAGACTTAATTGATTTTGATCGGGGAACTAAAATATCAGGTTCACGTTTTGTAGTATATAAAGGAATGGGAGCTAAATTAGAACGTGCTTTAATGAACTTTATGTTAGATGAACATGCAAAACGAGGTTATATTGAAATTGAACCACCAATTTTAGTACAACCACAAATTATGTATGGGACAGGAAACTTGCCAAAATTTAAAGAGGATTTATATTATATTGAAAAAGATAATTTATATTTAATTCCAACTGCAGAAGTACCAGTAACTAATTTATACCGTGAAGAAATTTTAGGGAAAGATCAGTTACCAATTTATCATACTGCTTATACACCATGTTTTCGTCAGGAAGCTGGTTCTGCTGGGCGTGATACAAAAGGAATTATTCGTTTACACCAGTTTAAAAAGGTTGAAATGGTTAAATTTACTACCGGAGAAGCTTCATTTGAAGAATTAGAAAAAATGGTATTAGATGCAGAAAATATTCTTCGATTATTGGAAATTCCATACCGTGTAATCTTGTTGTGTTCAGGTGATATGGGATTTTCTTCAACAAAAACATATGATGTAGAAGTATGAATGCCTGGTCAGAATAAATATCGGGAAATTTCGTCTTGTTCAAATTGTCTTGATTTTCAAGCACGTCGGATGAAATTACGTTATCGTGATGATAATAATGAAATAAAATATGTTCATACTTTAAATGGATCAGGTTTAGCAATTGATCGTTTAATTGCTGCTATTTTAGAAAATTATCAAAATGAAGATGGGACTATTACAATTCCAAAAAAATTGCAACCTTATTTTCAAGGTCAAACTGTTATTGTTTAAAATGTTTCACGTGAAACATTGCGGTTTTTAATAAAAAGGATACGGAAAATAAAATTCTATGCTATAATTATTTATGTCATTACAATAGTTACATTTGAAATTGGTCAGGACCGGAAGGTAGCAGCCATAAGACTAAGGACTATGTGTAATGACATTTTTTATGATAAGGGTGAATTTATGACAGATACTACATTAATTTTCAATAAATTATATAAGTTATCACAACGAGCATATAAGAAAAAATATGTTCCAATTTCTGCATTAGTTGTTGAACAAAATGGTAAAATTATTGCCATTGGATATAATAAAACAACAAAAAATTCAGTAACAACACACGCTGAGATTTATGCTTTAAATCAAGCATGTCGAAAAAAACGAACAAATAAAATTAGTGATTGTTCAATATGAGTTACTGTTGAACCATGTATGATGTGCCTAGGAGCAATAATTAATTCAGGAATTAAAGTTATTAATTATTATTTATCAAATGAAAAATATGGTTTTTTAAAGTCTAATCATACTTTTGATGTTTCAAAATTAAAAGTTCAACATGTTAGAAAACATGAGGAAAATATGATTTTAAAAGATTTAATGAAGAAATTTTTTGAACAATTAAGATAGAATATTTGTAATTAAAGGAGTAAAATAAAATTATTATAACAATAATATTGGACGGGAGCATAAAAAATGGATTATATTTCTTTATATCGTAAATATCGACCAAATAATTTTGATAAAATTGTTGGACAAATTGAAATTAGAAAAGCTTTAAAAAATGCAATTATAAATAATACATTTTCGCATGCATATTTATTTTCAGGACCACGTGGGACAGGGAAAACTTCGATTGCAAAAATATTTGCAAAAGCAATTAATTGTATTAATTTAGATAAAGGGAATCCGTGTAATGAATGTGCCAGTTGTCAGGAAATAAACCGTGCTGGAGCAGTTGATGTATTTGAAATTGATGCTGCTTCAAATAATGGTGTTGATGAAATTCGAGAAATTAGAAATAACGTTCAGTTATTTCCTACAATGACAAAATATAAAGTTTATATTATTGATGAAATTCATATGTTAACTAATTCAGCTTTTAATGCATTATTAAAAACATTAGAAGAACCGCCACAACATGTTGTTTTTATTTTAGCAACAACTGAAAGTCATAAGATTCCTGCAACAATTATTTCACGTTGTCAACAATATAATTTTCGTAAGATCTCAAAAGTTGAATTAGAAAATAATATTATTAATATTTTACAAAAAGAGGAAATTAAATATGATTTGGCTGCAATTAAAGAAATTGCTCTTTTGGCTGATGGTGGTGCTCGCGATTCATTAAGTATTTTAGAACAAGTAATTATGTTTTCTGATCGAAATGTTACCTTAGAAAATGTAAATATTATTTTTGCAACAGTTTCAAAAACTATTAAATTAAAATTATTAAAAGATATTTTAGAATATAAAACAACAGAAGTTTTAATGGCTAGTAAAAAAATTTATCAAGCAGGTTCTGATTTTGAAATTTTAACATTAAATTTATTAGATATTTTAAAAGAAATTTTTGAGTTTAAACAAACGAATAATTCAATTTTTTTAAATTTATTATCAGAAGAACAAGCAAAAGAATTTGCTGAACAATTAAGTTCAAAAGAATTAATTATGTTACTTGATTTGTTTACTGAAGCAGCAAGCAAAATGCGAAATAGTAAAACACAAGAAATGTATTTTGAATTAATTTTATTAAAAGCTTTAGCAATCTTTGAAAATAATATTAAGAATTTACAGAATTTAAAATTAAGTGATTTAGTGATTTTAGAGCATACAGAGGAAAGAAAAATTAATCATGATAAAATAGAACAAATTTCTAAAAATATAGAAATAATAGAAAATAATTATGAAAAAGATCAAGTGATACCATTAAAAAACAATGATGAAATAATTCATTTAAAAGAACCGAAATTACCTAATAACCAACCATTATTTCATAATTTTTCATTATTTAATGATGAAGAACCTAATAATAGTTCTTTTAGTAACATAGAACCACAACAAGATAAAATAATAGTAGATAAAAATGATATTCAAACTAATTTTGAACAAACAAAGGAAAAAGAAAGTTTTCAGTCAATTGGATCAGAGCAAATTTCTTATGGAAAAGAATTAGAAGGCATAACTGACTTACAAAAATATCGTGACGATATGAAAAATAAAGTTAATATCTATGAATTTTCTAATATTAATTATTCTAATAATCAAATTTTTAATATTTTAATTAAAGCTAGTAAAGAAGAGCGAGAAAAATTTAAAAATAAATTTATGGAATTAATTAACGAAAAAGGTAAAATAGTTCAATTAGATAAATTAATTAGTTTCTATGATGTTAAATATGCGGCTGCATCAGAACAAGGACTGATTATTGTAACTAATACAAAACCAGAAGCAAATTGAATTAGTTTTGAAATGTGTGATTGAGAATTTCGCAATAAGATTTTCCAAGCATTTGATTTTGATTTTATTATTATTGCCTTAAGTGAAACTGAGTGAACTAGTGTTCGTAATGATTATGTTAAAATTAGACAAGCAAATAAATTACCAAAACCAACATTAATTGATGTTGAAGAGTTTTACCAAAATTTATTAGTTAAACAAATTGATAACTATGAAGAACATAAAGATGTTCTTGAAACTGGTAAACAAATTTTTGATAACATTAAGATAGTAGAATAATTGATTGGAGATTTGAAATGAACTATGAAGAATTAATTATGGAATTAAAAACTATTTTAGATGTTGGTAAAAAGACTGCGGAAAGGATTTTTAATAAATTAATTATTAAACCATCATTATTGGAATCATTAGAGCATGTTTTTAATGAAATCAAAAATAATTATCATCAATGCTCAATTTGTTCAACATTAATGTAAAATAATGTTTGTTTGTTTTGCCATAATAATTTTTGTGAACAAACAAAGCTTTGTGTTGTTAGCAATTTTTTTGATATTATAAAAATTGAAGCAACAAAAGTTTTTAATGGAGTTTATCATGTTTTAAATGGTGAAATTAATGTAAAAAATGGCATTACACCAGATAAATTGACTTTTTCTGCGTTAGAATCCTGAATGAATGATAAAATTATAAAAGAAGTGATTATTGCTGTTGGTGCTACTTTTGAAGGAGAAGTAACAGCTCAATACTTAAAAACATTTTTGCAACCTTTTAATATAAAAATATCACGTTTAGCCCAAGGGATACCAATTGGTGGTGGTTCCTTAGATTATATTGATGAGGTAACATTAAAACAAGCTTTAGAGGGACGTAAAGATGTTTAAGAACAGGGAGTGTAATGATGCTATTTATAACATTAGAAGGAATTGATGGTTCTGGGAAAACAACGATTTTAAAATTATTAAAAGAAAAATTACGGTCAGAAAGATATCAAGTTGTTTTAACACGAGAACCAGGGGGCAATGAAATTGCTGAGCAAATTAGAAATGTTATTTTAAGTAAACATAATTTAGGAATGGACCCATGAACAGAAGCTTTATTATATATTGCTGCTCGTAAGCAACATGTTGTTGAAGATATTTTGCCGGCGTTAAAACGAGGAGAAATTGTAATTTGTGATCGTTTTATGGATTCTACTTCAGCATATCAAGGATATGCTCGTGGATTAGGAATTCGAACATTAGATGAAATACAATCCATTGTTTTGGGCACAACAAAGCCAGATTTAACTCTTTTTTTTGATATTGAACCAACAATGGCAAGTGAAAGAATGAAAGTTCGAAATGAGGTTGAAATGAACCGTCTTGATTTAGAAAAAAATTCGTTTCATAAGAAGGTATATGAAGGGTATCAAGTTTTAATTAGTGAAAATGCAGATCGCATTAAAGTTATTGATGCTAGTAAACCAGTGAATGAAGTATTAGAACAAGTATATTATTATGTTGATGAAATTATTCAAAAAATAAAGGACAAAGAAAATGGATAATTTATTTACAAAAAATGATGTTGAGAAAATGACACTATTTAAAAATTTAATTTTAAAAAATAATTTATCAAATCAACTTTTGATTTCTTGCAATAATAAAGTTAAATTAGAAAAATTTACAACAAAAGTTATTAAATTTTTATTGTGTTTAAAAAAACAAGGAGCAGATTGTGAATGTGATATTTGTCACCGCATTAATAATAAAACTTATTATGATTTAAAAATTAAAGGTGATTTTGAAACAGCAATCAAAAAAGAAGCAATTCAAGAAATTATTCAAACCTTTAATTATTCTGCGTTAGAACAAACAGGAATAAAAGTATATGTTATTAATGGTATTGATTTATTAACATTAGAAGCGGCTAATTCATTATTAAAATTTTTAGAAGAGCCTAGTAAAAATACATACGCTTTTTTGTTAACAACTAATAAAACAAATGTTATTGATACTATTAAATCACGTTGTTTAAATATTATTTTAGAAAATACAACTGATTTATTAGAAGTTGATGATTTTAAAAATGAATTTATTTCTACCTTTTTTAACAATTTTGCAAGTAACTCGACAAATAACTTTATTCATATTCGCCAGTTAAATAATTATGATAGTGTTGAATGCCGCCATTTTTTTTTAGCAATTGCTAATGTTTTAAAAAAGAAAGAATGAGAAAAATATCAAATTACAAATCAAGATTTAATTCAAAAATTAAATCATAAAAATAGCAAGTTAATTGAAATTTGTTATACTATTGCCAATTTATTATTGGAAAATTTAAATAAAGAATTAATTTTAGAAAAGGGATTAATTGATTGATATAACGAGGTGTAAAGTGAAAGTTTTAAATGATTTATTAGATTATGAGGGAATTAAAATTAACCAACGAACTGATATGTTTAATTTTTCATTGGATACAGTCCTACTGGCTCGTTTTGCAACATTAAATACAAAAATAAAAAATATTTTAGATATTGGTACTAATAATGCGGCAATTCCGTTAATTTTATCAACTTTAACTTCAGCACCAATTACTGGCATTGAATTGCAAAAAGAAGCTGTACAATTAGCAGAGGAAAATGTTGCATTAAATCATAAAATTGAACAGATTAAAATTATTCATAATGATATTAATGAATATGTTAAAACTAATGCTAATTTTAAATATGATTTAATTGTCTGCAATCCGCCGTTTTTTAAAGTTGATGGAGCAAAATTAAATGAAAAAAATAAATTATTAATTCTAGCACGCCATGAAACAGATGTCACATTAGAAGAGATTATTTTTGCTGCTAAGAAATTAGTTGCAAATCGAGGGTATTTTGCGATTATTCATCGTACAACAAGATTATTAGAAATTACTGCATTATTAATTAAGTATGGTTTTAATATTAAGCGACTACAATTTATTCATCCTTTTGTAGAAAGTGAAGCAAATAATGTTTTAATTGAAGCTCGTTTTCAAAGTGGGGCAGGCCTTATTGTTGAAAAACCAATTATTGTTCATAATAAGAATTATCATTATACAGAACAAGTTTTAAAATTATTTCGAAAATAGGTGATAGAAATGGAAACTAAACTTTTAAAACAGAATGAAAAATATGTTATCGGGGTGTCTGGTGGTCCGGATAGTATGTTTTTACTTGACAATATTTATAATAATTCAGAGTTAGATATTAATAATTTCATTGTATGTTTGGTAAATTACCAGAAGCGAAAATATAGTGACTATGATGAACAAATTGTTGTTGAATATTGCCAAAAACGAAATATTAAGGTCTATGTAAAAAAAGTGACAGCGAAAGACTATGAACAGTATCAGACTAATTCTCATAATTTTCAAGCAGTTGCTCGTAGCATACGATATGATTTTTTTTTACAAATTAGTGAAAAATATTGTTGCCAGGGTGTTCTAATTGCCCATAATTTGACTGATCATATTGAAACATATATTTTGCAAAAACAACGAAATGGGATTGTTGAATATTATGGTCTAAATAAAACTAGTTATTATTATTCTCAATTGTTTAACAAAAAACTAAAAATATTGCGGATTATGTTAGAAATATCAAGAGAAGAAATTATTGAATATTTATTTCATCAGCAAATTAATTATGCAATTGATTCAACTAATATCTTAGCGATTTATAATCGAAATATTATTCGTAATGAAATTCAGGATATTAATTTACAAGATATGTTATTAGAAATTGAGGAAAAAAATAAGGAAAATGAACAATTAAAGTTAGTTGCAAAAAATTATTTGATTGAAAATTTTGGGCAAATTAATGTTACTAGTTTTAATGCTCTTAATAATATTCAGTTGCAAAAAATTATTATTTTTAATTATTTTAAAATTAATAAGGTTGTTTATTTAATTAGGAATAAAAAAAGAAAGTTTTTAGATGAAATAATTAAGGAATTAAAAAGTTTAAAACCAAATATTATTCTTAAAATTAATTTAAGATATTCTTTAATTAAATCATATGATAATGTTGAAATTGTTAATAATGAACTTTTAGAATTAACAACAATTCAAATAACACCAACAACTGGATTACCAATAAAATGAAAAGAAAATATTATTAATTGGGTAACTAAAAATAAGTATGATTTTACGATAGCAGCAGCACAATGACCAATCACAATTACCAACGATTTATCTTTGCTAAGAAATGCAATGATTAATAAGATGAGTTTAAAACGTTGATTTATCAAAAATAAAGTATCGCTTTTAGCACGAAAAAGTTATTTTGTATTAGATAAGGATAATAACCTTATTTATGTGAATAATTTAGTTGATTTAAAAATTAATAAATTTATTAATAATACTTTAGCGGAAAAATACAATTTATTTTTTTTTATGATAAAATAATCTAGAATTTGGTCATTGTTTCAAATGACCGAAAAAGATTAATTTTAAAAGTCTTAATAGAGAGGAAATAATTATGAATAAAAAAAGAATGTGATTTGCAATTATAAGTTCGTTAATTTTTATTGGTTTGATTATTTTAACAATTGTATTATGAACAAAATCAGATATTACCAAAATTAGCGAAGGAGATATGCAAAAAATTGGTAATACTCAAAAGTATAACAATCAAAATATTGATGAAATTACTATTAAGACTAATGTTGGTAAAAATACTGTAGTTATGGAAGGAGTAATTCGATATTCTGAGGGTGATGTTATCAAAACTGTTCGCTATAGTTCGGAATGAAACCGTGAAGGTTTTAGAGCTTATACTTACAAGAACGAAATACCAACAAATACATGGGATGAAAATTTTAAAAATAAATTAAAAGGTGGTTTTGTTTCAGTTGACCGTGAGTTTGTTCCAATGTGACAAGCGATGTTAATACAATTAGTACCATGATTATTAATAATGGGAATCGCTGTCTTTATGATTGCTCGTTTATCAAAAATGTCTGGTGGGATGTCAGGTGCTAATCCTTTTTCAATGGGAAAAAATAAAGCACGTCAAATTCAATCCACTGTTAAATTTTCTGATGTTGCAGGAATTAATGAAGAAAAAACAGAGTTAGTTGAGTTAGTTGATTATTTGAAGAATCCACAGAAATATTCAAGTATGGGTGCTCGTGCTCCAAAAGGAGTTCTAATGGAAGGACCACCAGGTACAGGAAAAACTTTATTAGCAAAAGCTGTTGCTGGAGAAGCTGGTGTTCCATTCTTTTCAATTTCAGGTTCTGAATTTGAAGAAATGTTTGTTGGAGTTGGTGCTTCAAGAATTCGTGAAATGTTTATTGCAGCTAAAAAAGCTGCACCATGTATCATTTTTATTGATGAAATTGATGCTGTTGGTCGAAAAAGAACTGTTTCAATTGGGAGTGGTGCTAATGAACAAACATTGAACCAGTTATTAGTTGAAATGGATGGTTTTGGAACTAATACGGGAGTTATTGTTATGGCAGCAACAAACCGAGTTGATGTATTAGACTCTGCCTTATTAAGACCGGGGCGTTTTGACCGCCAAATTCAAATTTCATTACCAGATATTAATGAACGAGAAGCAATTTTAAAATTACATGCTCGAAATAAAGCAGTTTCAACAGAGGTTGATTTTAGACGAATCGCGGAAAGAACGCCAGGATTTTCTGGAGCTCAATTAGAGAATGTTTTAAATGAAGCAGCAATTTTATGTGTTCGTAAGAATTTAAAAATTATTACTGTTAATATTATTGATGAAGCGATTGATCGTGTTGTTGGGGGACCAGCAAAAGAATCACGTAAATATTCAGTAATGGATAAAAATATTGTTTCTTATCATGAAGCTGGTCATGCTCTAATTGGTTTACGTTTAGAAGCAGCTAGCAAAGTTCAAAAAGTTACTATTATTCCACGTGGACAAGCAGGTGGTTATACAATTATGACACCAAAAGAAGAAACAATGTTTCATAGTAAAGAGAACTTATATGCGACAATTACTGGTTATTTAGGTGGGCGTGCATCAGAAGAGATTATTTTTGGAAAAACAAAAATAACAACAGGAGCACATGATGATTTAGAAAAAGCAACTAATATTGCACGTCATATGGTTACTGAATATGGAATGAGTTCTTTAGGATTAGTTCAATTTGAATCACCAAAAGATGAATATACTGGAACAAGAAAACGTTATTCAGAAGATATTGCGGCTAAAATTGATACTGAAGTTCGTAAAATTTTAGATGATTGTTATGTAACAGCAAAAGCATTAATTTCTGAAAATCGTAGTTTATTAGATTTAATTGCTGAAAGTTTAAAAATATTAGAAACAATTACGGCAGAACAAATTGAATATATTGATAAATATCATAAATTACCTGATAAAGTAATTCATGAAAAAGAACGTGCAGCAAAGCATAAAGAAAAAGAAGCAAAAGGTGAAATTTTAGAAGTTAAACCAAAAGAACGAAAAAAAGATCACCCAGAAGATGATAAAAATAATGATCCAAATAAGAAGTAGACTAATTAAGTCTACTTTTTGTTTTACTTTTAACGATGATTATACTATAATTGCAAAGGAAAGAAATTTATAAAGGAGTTTAAAGGAATGAACAAAGTAACGAAAGCAATTAGTAATGTTCATAATGTTAAAATGACAGTTGTTGATGCAACTAAATCATTAAACGATATTATTAAATTACATGCAACTAATCCACTTGCAACAATTGTGTTGTCAAGAGTTGTTCTAGTCACTATTTTAATTGGTAGTGATATGAAAAATGCAACTGATAAAATGACAAGTATTATTAATGGAAATGGTCCAATTGGAACGATTATGGCAGAATATACTGGTCATAAAGTACGAGGATTTTGTGCTAATCCACAATTTGATGTTGATGAAATTGATCGTGAACATAATGTTATTTCCCAAGTAGTTGGTACAAATGGTTATTTACGCGTAATGAAAGATTTAGGAATGAAAGAAAGTTTCTCAGGTCAAATTCAATTAATTTCTGGTGAAATTAATTTAGATTTTACTTATTATTTAGCACAAAGTGAACAAATTAAATCAGTTATTGCATGTTCAATTAAAATGAATGAAGATAATACAATTGCAAAAGCAGTTGGTTTTTTTGCACAGTTGTTACCAGAACATAAAGAAGAAGATATTGACTATTTAGAAGAAAAAATTGAAAATATAGAAAACATTAGTCATAAATTAATTGCTGAAGATAATTTAATTAATATTTTTAAACTTATTGATCAAAAAGCCAAAGTGTTAGAAGTTGATGAAGTTAAATTTGAATGTAGTTGCTCATACGAAAAAGCTTTAGAATCAGCAAAATTATTAGGTGATGAGCAACTTAATGAAATTTTAATAAATAATGGTGAAATTGAAATTGCATGTGATTTTTGCCGCAAAAAATATCATATTAGAGCAAGTGATTTAAAAAGTTTACTTAAAGAATAAGGGCAAGATATCTTAAATAAGTTGATAAAATTATAATAATTTTGTTATGATATTATTATGATAAAAAATAATTGTAAAATGTATTTTAGTATTTAAAGGGGAGGCATAACACAAGATGGCTGAAATTAAAGATGTACCTAGTACAGACCAAACAAAACCACATAGGAAAGAAGCTAAAGCAAAAAAACCAAATGACAAGGAACCAAAAGAAAAAGTTGATTATACTGCCGTTAAAGAATTTAAACAAAAGTTAAAAGAGCAAAAGAAACAAACAAAGTTATATTCAAAACGAATTCTAAAAGGGGAAATTATTTCAACAAAAAATAGTAAACCAGATACAAGTAAATATGTAATTGAACTAGTTAATGTGAAAAAATCATATATTACTGGGGAAGTTGAAACACCAGTTTTAAAAGGAATTAATTTAAAATTAGAAAAAGGAGACTTTATTGTTATTCTAGGTCCTTCTGGATCAGGAAAAACAACATTACTAAACATTATTTCAGGTTTAGATAAAGTTTCAAGTGGTGATGTTTTTGCTATTGGCTATAACTTATCGTTATTAAAAGATGTTGATTTAACAAAATTTAGACGAGATAATGTTGGTTTTATTTTCCAACAATATAATTTATTAACTAATTTAACTGCCAAAGAAAATGCTGAAGTTGGGGAAAATTTAAGTAAAAACAAAAATAAGGATATGACAATTAAAGATATTTTTGAGACAATTGGAATGGAAGAACAAATAAACAAATATCCTCACCAAATGTCAGGAGGACAACAACAACGGGTTTCAATTGCTAGAGCATTAGCAAAAAATCCAGATATTTTATTTGGTGATGAACCAACAGGAGCTTTAGATGAAGAAATGGGTCGAAAAGTACTTGAAATTTTAGTTGATGTTAATAAAAAATATAAAACAACGGTTATTATTGTTACGCATAACCCAAATATTGCCGATATTGCTAATACAGTTATTCATGTTCGTAATGGATTAATTGACCAAATTAAGAAAAATACATATCCAAAGAAACCAAGTGAAATTGATTGATCTTAATTTGTAAAACGCTATTATGTGTTTTACATTTATTTATTAATATTATTAGAAATATTTTTTAAAATAATAAAATAATTTTAGAATATATTTAATGAATTATTGAAATTTGTTACAATTAAAAAGAAGCTATCGTTTAACTATTTACTTACAAGTAATATTTATTAAGCAATATTTTTGTAAGAAGGAAATTCAGATGACAGATTGTAGGTTATCTTGCCATGCTTGTCAATGTTCATATTCAGGTACAAACAGTGACCATAAATTTTTTGAATGTGATTGCAACAAACCACATGGCCGAAAATAATATTTTGTTTCTCATTTTTGAGAAACTTTTTTTGTAATATCATATATGAACTATAATAAGGAATAATTAGCCTTAAAAATAGTTTTTTTATTGAATTTATTGTTATTTTTGATTAAAATTTATCTAATGACTGTTAATTAAAGAAGGAATTAAAAAAATGAGAATTGGAAATATTGAAATCAAAGGGCAAGTTTTTTTAGCATCAATGGCCGGAATTACGAATTAAGCATTCCGAATTATTTGTCATGAATTAGGAGCAGGATTGGTTTATGCTGAAATGGTTAGTGATAAAGCAATTTTACAAAAAAAATGAACGAATTTTACAAATGATTAAGGTAAATAAATTAGAACATCCAATTTCAATGCAAATTTTTGGAACAGATATGGAAACTTTTGTTGCAGTAGCAAAATATGTTGATCAACATAGTGATTGTGATATTATTGATATTAATATGGGTTGTCCTGCACCAAAAATTGCAATTAAGTCACAAACAGGGTCATATTTATTAAAACATTCTCAACGCATTTATGAAGTTGTTAAAGCAGTGATTGAAAATGTTACTAAACCAGTAACTGTTAAAATTCGAATTGGCTAAGATGAAGAGAATATTAATTGTGTTGAAATTGCAAAATATTGTGAACAAGCAGGAGCACAAGTAATTGCAGTTCATGCTCGAACACGAAATCAATTTTATTCTGGAAAAGCTGATTGAAATTGAATTAGGAAAGTAAAAGAAAATGTTGCAATTCCAGTAATTGGGAATGGTGATGTTTTTACTTGTGAAGATGCAAAACGAATGTTAAAAGAGACTGGTTGTGATGCAATTATGTTAGCACGAGGAGCACAAGGCAATCCATAAGTATTTAAACATATTCAACATTTTTTAGATACTGGTGAAAAAATTGAGCAACCGCCATTAGATGAATGGCGGAATATTATTTTCCGCCATGCAGAATTATTATCAAATTTTAAAGGGAGAAGGAATTGCAGCGAGTGAAATGCGGAAAAATTTAGCCTTTTATTTTAAAGGAAAGCCAGAAGCTACTAATTATAAAATTCAGGCAACGCAAATAAATACAATATTTGAGTTAAAAATGCTTGTTAATGAACATATTGCCTATTATAATAGTAATATTAGTGTTGCTAAATAGTAAAAAGGAGAATTAAAATGAAGAAACGTAATTTTACAGAACAAGAGCAAATTAGACGTGATAAATTAAAAAAAATGGTTAACGATGGGCATAATCCTTTTGTAATTGCTAAGTTTGACCGAACACATACAAGTAAAGAACTTAATGAACAATTTAATCATTTATCAAAAGAGGAATTAGCCACAAGTAGTGATAATATAATAGTTAAAATTGCGGGTCGAATTAAAACATTTCGTGAAGCAGGAAAAGCTAGTTTTGTAACGTTACAAGATCAAAATGGAATTTTTCAAATTTATGTTCGAAATGATGAAGTTGGTGATGAAAAATATCAAGAATTTATTAATTTTGATTTAGGAGATATTATCGGAATTACTGGAATAATGATGAAAACAAACACTGGGGAATTAACAGTGCGAGTTAAAGAATTTGTTTTATTAGCAAAAGCATTGCGTACATTGCCTGACAAATATCATGGAATGACTGATATTGAAGAAAAATATCGTCGTCGTTATGTTGATTTAATTACATCAGCGGAAACAAAATATATTTTTATTAAGCGTAGTAAGATTATTGCTTTAATGCGAGATTTTTTTAATAGTAAGGGATATTTAGAAGTTGAAACACCTGTTTTACAGCCTATTCATGGTGGCGCAGCGGCAAAACCATTTATAACTCATCATAATACATTAGATATGAATTTTTATCTACGAGTAGCAACAGAATTACCTCTAAAACGGTTAATTGTTGGTGGCTTTGATGGAGTTTATGAAATAGGACGATTATTTAGAAATGAAGGAATGGATACACGCCATAATCCAGAGTTTACAACAGTTGAAATTTATGTTGCATATCAAGATATGAATTTTATGATGCAATTAACAGAGGATATTATCTGTTACATTACAAAAAACATTTTAAATAAAGATGAAACAAAATACGATGGAGTAATGATTTTATTCAAACAGCCATGAAAACGTTGACATATGGTTGATGCAATTAAAGAGTTAGTGGGAATTGATTTTTGAAAACCAATGACTTTTGCTGAAGCAAAGAAAATTGCAAAAGAAAAAAAACTACCAATTGAAAAATTTCATACTTCTATTGGACATATTATTAATTTGTTTTTTGAAGAATTTGTGGAAGATAAATTAATTCAACCAACATTTATTTATGGTCATCCCGTTGAAGTTTCTCCATTGGCAAAAACAAATGCAGAAGATCCAAGATTTACTGATCGATTTGAATTATTTATTAAAGGGCGTGAATATGCAAATGCTTATTCAGAATTAAACAATCCAGTTGAACAATATGAGCGTTTTGTTAGTCAATTAGCAGAACGTGATAATGGTAATGATGAAGCACAAGAATTAGATATTGATTTTATTGAAGCATTGGAATATGGAATGCCACCAACAGGTGGTTTAGGAATTGGAATTGATCGCCTAGTTATGTTATTAACAGGACAAGATTCAATTAAAGATGTATTATTATTTCCCCACATGCGACCAAGAGGAAAATAGGTGATTGTATGGCATTTGGTATTGAAATTGGTTATAGTTCAATTTTAACATTACGTGAAACAGTAGAAGCAATTAGTTTAATTAAACGTGAATTAGTTCGTCGTTTTATTATTCAATTTAATTTATTAAAAGTTGATGCACCTTTAATTACTACAGAAGAAAAAGGGTTTAATGATGATTTTCGAATGACAGAACGACCAATTGATTTTGATATTTTACCAACTAATTTGGTTGGTGAAATATTACAGTCACACAATAAATGGCGACGAAATGCAATTAAGCAATATGAATTGTTAAAAAACGAAGGAATTTTAACAACGGCAATGGTTTTGCGTCGTGATATTAAGCAATCAAATAGCCAAGCAGTAAGTTTTAGCGAAATTGGATTTGATTTATTATTAGAAGAAAAAGACATTACATTATTAAAAATTAAGCAAACAATTGATAAAGCAACTAATATTGTTAGTGATGTAGAAGACATTTTATTATTAAAATTTCCGCAATTAAATAAGAAATTTAAGAAAAAATTAAATTGAACAAGTCAAATTGAATTACAAAAAGCAATGCGATTATTAAGTTATCAAGAACGCTTGAATCGCTATACAAGAGAAAATGGTGCTACAATCCTCTATGGTTTAAAAAATAGTATTACTAATAATACGATCGAAATTAGTGAATCGCAAGATGTTTTTAATTGGGAACTCTATGCGAAAATTTTTGTTTATGATTTTGTGTTAGAAAAAGCTATTTGTATTGGTTATTGTGCTGCTACTGTTAATTCTGATGTTTTAAAAAGTCAATTAGCAGTAACAAAAGAAACAAGTAAATTAAGAACAGAATATGATGCAAAAGTAGCAACAAATGACTTACCAGTGACACTTTCGTTCGGACTTTTTAAGTCACAATTAGATTTATTTTTATTAGAAAAACAACATATTGGTGAAGTTATTGTTTCGGTTTGAAGTGATGATTTTTTAGAATATGTTAAGAAAAATGGAATTGAAATTTTATAAATGAAAAATTATACGGTAATTATTGTGGCAGCTGGGAAGTCATCACGTTTTAATCAGAAGGACAATAAGTTGCTATATCAACTTGATAATAAACAAACTATTATTGAACAAACATTAATGTTATTTTTAAGTGATCCACTTTGTACAGAAATTATTGTTGGTGTTAATGAAGAAATTTTAACTTTTTTATTGAAAAAAAATTACCAAGCAAAAAATATCCAATTTATTATGGGCGGCATAGAACGAGTTGATACGATTTATCAATGTTTAATTAATCATAAAATTAGTAATGAAATTATAATGATTCATGATGGTGTGCGTTGTTTTACTAATTTAACTTTTATTAATCAATTAAATCAAGTTTTTCAACAAAAAAATTATGAAATGCTAATTCCAATTTTACCAATTACTGAAACCCTTAAAAAGGTTAAAAATAATTTTATTGAAAAAACATTACCTCGAGAAGAATATTTTACAATTCAGACGCCACAAGTTTTTAAAGCAAGATTATTATATCAAGTTTATGACAGATATTTTCAAACTAAAAATAGAACAATAATTTATGATGATAGTTATTTAGTAGAGTTATTTTCACCAGAAACAAAAATTCATACAATTTATGGTGAAAAACAAAACATTAAATTAACTTATGTTGATGATTTAAAATTATTAAAATTATTAAAATAACGCTTACAATTAAAGGAAATATAAGGTATAATAATTGGCGAGTTAATAATGCTTGAATTATAATTATTAACTCCTTGTCCGAATAGGACCTAGACCAAAAGGAGGAAAATAAAATGCGTAAATATGAAATTATGTATATATTAAATCCCGAAGCAACTAATTTGGATGAATTAGAAAGTAAATTACACCAAATTTTAGAAGCTAATGGGGGAAAAATAGAAGAACACGGAAAATGAGGAATTAAAGATTTAGTATATCCAATTAATAAGAAAACAAAAGGATATTATGGAGTATTAATTGTTAATACAACATCAGAAAACATTGATGAATTTGTTCGAATTAGTAATATTGAACAAGATGTATTACGAATTTTAGTAATTAATACAGAAAAAGAAAAAGGATATATTCAATCAACTGTTTATGCAAAAACAGAAGTTAAGAATGATAAACCAGACCGTGATCGTAGATCAGGGAATAAAAAAACTGATTATAAACGTCATGAACAACGTTCAGAAGGTGAAGAAGCAAAATCAGAAAATGCATCAACTGAAACAAAAGAATAAAAAATTAGGAGTGTGCAAGAGTTATGTTAAATCGAGTTTCATTAGTAGGAAGACTAACCCGTGATTTAGAATTAAAAAATTCTGTTAATGGTAAACCATTTGTTGCTTTTACATTAGCAGTAAATAATAACTTTAATAACCAAGCTTCGTTTATTCCTTGCTTTGCTTGAAATAAAACGGCAGAAAATATGGCCCGTTATTTAAAAAAAGGATCATTAATTGCATTAGATGGACGTTTACAAACGAGAAGTGATAATGTTAATGGTCAAGTTACAACAATTGTTCAAGTAATTGCTGATATGGTTTCTTTTTTAGATTCAAAAGGTGCTACTGCTGCTACTAACATTGGTGGTCCATCAATGCCAATTGCTAATGATTTTTCTAACGCAACTTTTGAACAACCAGAACCACAAGATGATAATAATATTACTTTTGATGGCGATGATGCAATTTTATGAGATTAAAAAGAAAGGAAAAAGAAAATGAATCCAAAATTTAAACGTTTTAAAAAACAATGTTATTTTACAAAAAATAAAATAACACACATTGATTATAAAGATATTGAATTATTAAAAAAATTTATTTCTGGTAATGGGCAAATTTTGCCAAAACGAGTAACAGGAACAACTGCTAAAAATCAAAGAATGTTAGCAACAGCAATTAAAAGAGCTCGTCAAATGGCTTTATTACCATTTGTTATTGATTAAAAAATACTTACTTTTGTGAGTATTTTTTCTTTTTTCGTGTAGAATTAATATGATATATATCATAGGCAGTAAAAAAGTTAAGGGATGACATTATGAAACAAAATCCAAGATTTATTAATGTTTTCAGAACAGAGGCAAAAGAAAAAATAGCAAAAAATTGACTACAAATAATTAAGTATATGCTAATTTGCTTTGTGCCTTTTTTGTATGGTTTTATTTGTTGCTGAGCTTTTTGAAACCCATTAACAAAAATTGGTAATATTCCTATGGCAATTGTTGACAATGATAGACCACCTTGTATCGCCTATGTTGTTCAGAAACAAGGAACTGATGAAAATAACTTATTAACTTCGCCAACTGTTGAATATTTTAATTCTGACACATTAGCAGTTTGCCAAGAAAAAGCACAAGAATGATTTGATAATAATAAAGATATTGATAAAGATCTTTATAAATTGCAATATCGTTATGATAGCATGGTGAATTTATCTGTTACAAATAATAAATTTTATAATATTAATGAGAGTGTTGCATATAAATGGGTATTATTTAATTTATTTAAAAACAAGAAAATTTTTTCTTTTATAAAAACATAATAACACAAAAAAATAAAAATACAAAAAATAATTTCATATTTTAACATACTAAAAAATAGTTTAAAAACTAAAATTAAATTATTTTAAATTAACTAAAATTAAATCTCATAATTTTTAAATCCAAAATATTTTTAAATGTTGAAAATGAAAATGTTTTATTCCCATATCCCAAACAAGATTTTACAACTCTTGAAACATCACTTTCAGCAGATACGCCAATATTTCACTCTTTATTTTGATTTAAAATAACATTTTTTAAATTAATAAAATACCTTAATTTAATTCTTTCATTCTGTAATGATTTTAAAAAAGTTATAAATTCGTCGTATTTTCCTTGTAAAAATAATTCCTTTGTGTGTAAATAATTTTTAAAGGATTCTTTACTACGATTACCACAATATATATTATTCTTTAATTCTCTTATTGCATGAAATATATCAAATATAAACATACCATCTAAAATTTTAGCAGTTTTTTTTAATTCATTTAGCACTATTCCCACCAATATACGGAAGCACCTCCACAAAATAAATCTATAAATTTATCAAATTTAGCCGGTAATAATGCTTTAATTTTATCAAAGTGTTTAGCTTTTTCACCTGGCCAAGACAACGGACTAATAAATTTCATTCTAATCCTCCTTTACTATAAAATGTTTAAATAATGTATATGTATTGTAATAAACATTGTTAAATATATAAAATTAAAAATTAAGGCACACTGAAAATAACTACTTAGTTTTAATTAATAGCTATTAAAATATAAAATTATACGTTTATAATTAATCAACTCACATAAAAGCTAGTGTGCCAAAATATATGAATAGCTATGGATCAGTTATAATAAATATTAAAAGCCTTTAACCATGACATGGAAAAAGTTTAATATTTTAATAATTACTCAAATTCCAAATGGAATTAAAATAATTCAAGCATCACCTAAAAAGGTCATTAATTGTGGTAACACAGCATAAACAGCATCTTTAACTTTCATCATTGCTTGTCCCAAACTGCTTCAAATAGAATCCATTCCACTTGAAATAGTAGGAGTATCTGTAGCTAGAAAATTAACAGCTGTTGTTAAATACATACCTAACATTATTCTTTATCCTCCTTGTTTTCAATTTCTTTTTTATCTTTTTTCTTACCTCGAATTTGACGAATTTTTTGATAAATCGATAAACCAATTCAAGCAAGAATTCCTAAAATAATAACAATACTAAATATTCATGTTAACCATACTGGTATAATTTAATTCTTCCTAAAAATTTAGCTTGCGTGACACGCTCCGCGTGTTCGCTACGCTAAAAAATAAACAATATTGAATAAATTACCGCTAATAAATTACGCGGATAATTTATTCATTTTCTTTTAAATTATTAGTTACTATCTTATTAACAGTATTAATAACAATATCTTTTCCATACTTTTTCACTAACGACCGCAAAATAAAATATTGCTTTGTTTGCATAATTTCAACTCCTTAAATTAAATTTTCTATACATAAAAGAAAAAACAAGATATAATCTTGTTTTTAACTAACAACCCGTATCTTTGCAACAGTTCCAAAATTGTTTTAGATCCTAGAAAATTACGAACAAAAATTAATTATGTATATAGTGAATATTATTTTGATAATATTTGTTTTCATTATTATTTTTTAAAATGTTGAATTCCGTAAATTATGTTTTTTTATCATCCAACAAGTTATCTTAGTTTCTATTATAGTAATGAAAAAATTAGTTATTCAAAAACAATAATTGTCTATCATTATCATAATGAACAACAATTATATCAAGCTTGGAATCTTACATTAGAAAGCTTACACTAGTGAATGCTATTATTTTATTGCTAAACTTGTTATAATTATATTAATTATTAAGAGAATGTGAGAGATTTTAAATGAATGTGCTAGATGAAATTAAAAAAGTTTTAAAAGAACGTGGAATTTCTAAACCAATTAATTTAAATACGGAGTTTAAAACATTAGGATTAGATTCATTAGATTTGATGGATTTAGTTATTGAGGCTGAGAAAAAATGTGGGATTCAAATACCAGATGATAAATTAATGGATATTAAAACAGTTGCAGATTTAGTTGAAGTTATTAAAGAAATTAAAAAATAAAGGAGCTGGTGGCAATGGCATTATCATATGACGGGATTGTACAGTTATTAAAAAGTAAAAATTACCGAATTACTGAAATTAGGTTAGCAATTATTAAAATTTTATCAGAAAAGCAACATTTAACGTTAACTGAAATTGTAACATTATTAGAACAAAAATTTAAAAATGTTAATTTAATGTCAGTTTACAACACAATTGATTTATTAATTAGTGAGCATATTGTTTTTACAAATTCTTTTGATGGTAAACAAATTTGATATGATTTAGCAGAAAACCCATCCTTTCATATGGTTTGTGATATTTGTAAAAATGTTGTTCATATTAAAGATACGAATATTTTACATGAAATTAAGTTAGATAATTTAAAAGATGTAATGACAAATATTAATTGAGAACCAGTCCATTTTAAAATTGAAGGTCATGGAATCTGTAACCAGTGCCATAATAAAAAATATGAACCACTTTAATTTGAAGCGTACTTCAATGAAGAAAATAAGTAAAATTATTTGCTATTTTCTATTATTTTGTTAAAATGGTTAAGTGCCAATTTAGGCGCTTAATTTATCTTGTTAGGGGTATAGTTCAATCGGTAGAACATCGGACTTCAAATCCGAGTGTTGTGGGTTCAAGTCCTGCTACCCCTGCCATAACATAAAAAGATGAAAGTATGGAAATACTTTTTTATTTTGCCATATTTATCTTATTATGTTATGATTTAAAAAGGATTTAGGGGTGTAGTTTAATGGTAGAACAGCGGTCTCCAACACCGTACGTTGTGGGTTCAAGTCCTATCACCCCTGCCAGTTTAAACAGTGGAAGTATACCCAAGTCTGGTTTAAGGGGGCGGTCTCGAAAACCGTTAGATGGAGTGATCCATGCAAGAGTTCGAATCTCTTTACTTCCGCCATTTAATGAAGAAAAAATGAAAAATCATTTCTAATATTAGAAATGATTTTTCATTACTATTTAATTTGTGGAACACCAACAAAAGCAATTGTGTTTAACCCTGCATGTGCAACAAAGATATTAGCTAAATTTTCGGTGTGGTAATTAACTTTTAATTCATTTAATTTTTGTGTAACATTATCTCAAACTTTGCTAGCACATTCACTTGTTTTTAAAACAAATAATTGAAAGTTTATTTTAACTGTTTTTTTAAATTTTTCTCATGTTTCAATTAAAGTTTCAATTAAATTATTTAAAGTTCGTGATGAGGCAATTTTCTTAGGATGTTCTCCTCATTGAATTAAAATTTTAATTTTAAATAAGTTAATTAATGATAATAAAACTTTTCCAACACGTCCACCTTTTGATAAACGATCTAAACTACCAGGAATCATTGCCATATATGTTTTTTGCTCAAGTTCATTTGTTTTTGCAATAATTTCTTCGACACTAAGCTTTTGTTTTGTTAATTCATTAGCATAAATTATTAATGTTTTTAAAGCAAAAGCTGCTGTATGATTACGAACAACATGAACTTTTCCACGATATTTTTCATCTTGACTTAAAAGATAAGCAGTTGCATATTGGCTTGAAAGTTTCTCAGCAATTGGATAATGAATAATTTCATCATATGTTTTTAAAATTTCGTCATATTTAACCATTAATTCACCAGTTGATGCTTGACTTGTTTTTGTTGTTCCTGTTTGAACAACTTCATAAAAATTATGTTTTGTTGTTTCTTCTTCCGCATCTAAGATATCAACTTCATTATTTAAAATAATGTGTAAGGGAATAACATGAATACCTAATTGTTTAATTTCTGCTGTTGTGAAACCTGCTGATGAATCAGTTAAGATTGCAATTTTTTTACTCATTGGTTGTACCTCCTTTTATTCATCTCAACATACTAGCACAACCGTATTTGTTCCTGTATGAGCTGCTATAACATTTGGCAAAATGTATGTTGAAATAATTTTAGCACCCGCGTCTTCAATAATATTGTAAACTTCTTTTAATGTTTCATCATCTGTTTTTGAATGCAATAAAATAATGTTTTTTCAATTTTGCCGTTCTTTTTTTATTTGTCCTAAAGCTGTTTCAACAGCTTTTTTAAATGTTCTAGTTTTATCAAATTTATCAATGCGACCATCATATCTCAAAATAGGGGTTATCTTTAAAAGCGATGCTAAAGCTGCCGCTGCCGCTGTAATTCGACCCCCGCGTTTTAAAGTTTCCAAACTTTTTGAGATAATAAAGGCGCTAACTTTTGTTTTAATTAAATCAAGTTTTGATTGAATTTTTGTTAATTCAATTCCTTCTCCAATTCATTGATATACTAGATCAATCATATATACTAGCAGTTGACTTACCCCGTCAGTATCAATAACAAAGACTTTGTTTTTATATTCATCGCCTTGAGCTAACATTGAAATATTTTCATGCTGACCAGATAGCCCTTTTGATAATCCCATAAAAACAATACCATCATATTTTTTTAACAATTCTTTTCAAGTACTTAACATTTTTCCCATTGGAATTTGACTAGTTTTGATAACTTGATGTTTTAAAATATCATAAAATTCATTAAATGAAATAACATCTTCGTCATCTTCCACTTCACTTCCATCTGGAAAATTTAGTAATAATGGTAATAAATAAATATCTTCATATTTTTTTAAATCGTCTTTCTTAATTCCAGACGATGAGTCGATTATTAATGCAACTTTGCGCATATTTTTCCTCCATTTATTTCTATCTCTTAAGTATCATTGAATCTAAGTTAAGGTATTGTTAACGTCTTAACAATATATTAATTATAAACTTTGATATAATAATTTCAAGGATGAAAGGAAGATAACAATGAAAATTACTACTGAACAGAAAAAAATGTATGAGACTATTTTACAAACATTTGGACCATCTGGATATGAGCAAGAAGTTGTTAAACTATTAAAACAATATTATCAAAAATATACTTCAGAAATAATTCAGGATAATTTAGGGAGTTGCTTTGCTGTAATTCGAAATCAAAAAGGAATTACAAATCCAAAAAAAGTAATGTTAATGGCACATGGTGATGAAGTTGGCTTTATGGTAAGCCAAATTAATGTAAAGGTTTAGTTCGTATTAATCCATTAGGAGGTATTTGGGAACAAACATTATTAGCTAAACGAGTAAAGTTATTAAAAGATGATGGAACGTTTTTGATTGGTGCGATTTCAACAATTGCACAGCATTTGTTATCACCAGAAGCTCGATTAAAACCAACGCCAATTGCTAATATGTTAGTTGATTTTGGTTTTTTTTCACAAGCAGAAGTCTATAAAGTTGGAATTCGAGAAGGAAATTTTGTAATTTGTGAAGGTCCAACAGTTTTCTTAAATGATAAACGATTATTATCAAAAGCGATTGATAACCGAATGGGTGTTATTTTAGGAATAGAAGTTTTAGAACAAGTTAAAAATAAACAATTAGACTATGATTTATATGTTGGTTTTAGTGTGCAAGAAGAAGTTGGAACTCGCGGTGCTAAAACAGCAACAGCATTAATTAATCCTGATTTTGCAATTGTAACTGATGTTTCACCAGGACAAGATTATGAATCAACAACAACTTTTGGTCAATTAGGGCAAGGTGTAATGTTACGTGGAATGGATAATGGCTATATTACGCGTTATGATTTAATTCAATATCAACTTAAATTGATGAAAGAACATGCAATAAAATATCAATTTTATATTTCGCCAGGAGGAACTGATGCTGGATCTGTTCATTTAACAACAGCTGGTATTCCAACTATTCAAGCGTGTTTAATTGCCCGTAATTTACATACAATTAGTGGTATTATTGATTTAGATGACTTTAATGAAACAATTAAGTTAGTAACAACAATTATTGAAGATTTAGATGAAACAAAAATTAAAGGATTTAATTGAAGTAATAAGGAGTAAAAATGGGAACAAAAACAATTGGTTTATTTTATAATCAAGGCTTTGATATTTTAATGGGATATAAATCAACACCTGATGCAGTTAATTATGTTATTAATAATGATTATGTCTTATTTTATAATCAAAACCACTAATGTTATGGGTTTAATTTGTTAAATGCTAGTAAACATTTAACAACATCTTTGAAGTTAGGAATTAATAGTGATAATTCTGATTTATTAGCAGAGTTAGGAGGTATTTTTAAACAAAAAGATTATTCTTTTAATATTAATCAACAACCACAATTTATTGTTGGTAAAATTCTTGAGCGTAAAAAACATTCTAATTCAGATAAATTAAATATTTGTCAAGTAGACATTGGTTTATCAACTGAACAAATTATTTGTGAAGCTGATAATTGTGATATTGGCCAATTGGTTGTTGTTGCACGTGTTGGGGCAATTATGCCTTTAGGTTTAAAAATTGTTCTTAGTGAATTACGAGGAATTATTTCAAATGGAATTCTTTGTTCTGAACGCGAATTGGGATTACCAATTACTATTATTGGTAAAAAAATTATGTTATTATCAAAGCAACAATATCATCCGGGAAATAGTTTTTGAAAGGAATATTATAATGGGCAAAATTAAGGCAGGGTATTATAGTGCAATTTATTTTTTAAAAACAGCAAATATTTTAAAAAATGAAAAACCAAATGATTTAATAACAATGCAGTTTTTTCAACGTGAAGAAAATGTTATTTTAGCAGGCGTTAATGAATGTGTTGAATTATTAAAAACAGAAGTTTTTAATGCGGAAAGTTTAGAAATCACTGCCTTAACGGATGGCGATTTAATTCAAGCTAATGAACCAGTTTTAAAAGTAACTGGGCATTATTATCAGTTTGGCCATTTAGAAGGTATTATTGATGGTATTTTAGCACGACAAACAAATATTGCAACAAATTGTTATCGTGTATTACAAGCAGCTAATAATAAGCCAGTGATATATATGAATGATCGTAGTGATTATTATTATAATCAAGAAAATGATGGTTATGCTGCAAAAATTGGTGGAATAACTAATTTTGTTACAACAGCACAAGTAACAAAATTAGTTGGTAATTATGAGCCTATGGGCACTGTTCCGCATGCTTTAATCCAAGCTTTTAATGGTGATTTAATTGCAGCTTTGAAATCTTATCAAAAGTTTTATCCAACTGATAAATTAGTGGCTTTAGTTGATTATAATAATGATGTTATTACTGATACTTTGCAAGTAGCACGTGCATTTTCAAATTTATATGCAGTTCGTGTTGATACTTCTCAATCATTAATCGATAAATATTTTCTTGGAAAAAAAGATAAGTATCCAAGTAGTGAAATTAATGGTGTTAATAAACACTTAATTCGTGCTTTACGTCAAACTCTAGATAAGGCAGGATATCAACATATTAAAATTATTGTTTCATCAGGATTTAATGTTCAAAAAATCCAGGATTTTGAAAAAGAAGGTGTTCCTGTTGATATTTATGGCGTTGGGGAATCGTTGGCAAAAATTAATATTGGTTTTACTGGTGATGCTGTTCAATTAAATGGTGTTGATCAAGCAAAGGTTGGGCGGAGTAATATTACTTCGAATCGACTAGTTAAAAAATAAGAAATGTTTTATAATATATGTAAATAAAAGGGGTTTTCATGATGAGTGAAAATAAAAACCATAAAATAGAGTCTTATTTATAATCATGATGATGCTTATCCTCATTTAAAACAGGAACGAAAACAATATCAAAATGAAAACGAAAAAATTACAATTGAAAATAATAAGAATAAATCTCCTTTAACATCGTTATGTGAAGTTATTTCACCTTTATATAGAAAAAATTAGATGGTGCTGATGAATTTAAAGTTAATATGTCGCATTCATATAAACAACAAAAAGAAAATAGTCCCATAACTTCGATTGAGGATGTTATTGCTCAGCGGGTGAGTGAGAAGAAGGCAGAGTTAGTGAAAATTCATATTACTGAAGAAAAAATTTCGTCTTTTGATAAAACTAACATTGAACCATATTTTCGAAAATATGATCCAGTTACAAATAAAGAAATTATTCCATCAACTTTAAAAACTAAAAATAAATTATCTGAACCAACAGCACAAACGGTATCATTTTTATTAAAGCCACGAAAAAGTGGAGCAAATATTTTTGGCGATAGAACAGCTGAGTTAAAAGTAGAATTAGAACAAATTAAAGAAAAAATTCGTAATCCAATTCCATAACATAATGTTGATGATTATGAGCAAACAGCAATGTTTGAAGGAATTGAAGAGCAAAGAGAAATTAATGAACAGATTCGCAATGCAGTTGTTGAAGCTTATCATATTGATGATAATTTTTCTGAAGATATGCCATTAGAGCAACGTTGTCGATTAATCCAACATAATTCAACAAAAGCGTGAGCAGTTAGATTTAAAACGCTACTTAATTTACAAGAAAATAATTTAAATAATCAGTTTCTTCGTCGCCCGAAACCATTATCACAAAATGCATCAGGATATCATAAGAAATTGCATGATTTACGAAACAGTGATTCTGAACCAGATATGAACCACGTTAAAGAATATCATACTAATAGTAATCCTTATTTATCACGCATGTTAGAAATTGAAGAGCAAACAGCAAAGGAAGCAGAAGCAAAACGTTGTGAACGAATTAAAACACAAATTAATAATGTTCAAAGGGATAATGAAAATAATAATGAATAGGTAAGGAAAATTTTAAAAACTGATAGGGTGGTTAAAAGTGTAGAAACCACATACATTTTGTACTTTTGTGGTATTTACAATTTTAGAAATAAATTTTATTAATATTTTAAATAAGGAGTTGAAATTAAATTTTCTATACATAAAAGAAAAAACAAGATTATATCTTGTTTTTAACTAACAACCCGTATCTTTGCAACGGTCCCAATATTACAAATTATAAAGGCCTTGGTCGTGATATTTTTTGCGGAGGAATTAATGCAACAGAGCATGTTAGTGCAACACGAATTAGTGATTTGTATCAACAAAATTGTGTTGGCTTTGATGTTAATGATAAGACAACCTATCAGTCAGAAGCAAATGTTTTGAAAGAAAAAAGCCAATTTAATGAGATTGTAAAAGCACATAAAACAAATGAAAAAATAAAGACAGCAACTGAACTATTAGTATTGACTGGTGATGGTGATACGAATGTTATTAAACGATATTTAGATGAAACGGCAAAGGATAATATTAATTTAGATCTTTTTGTTGGTAATACTAGTGCTGGATATAATCCGGTTTTTGAAGCAGAGTTATTAAAAGATGAAAAAAATATTAATCGATTAAATATTATTCGTGAACATCCGAAACCTAATGTTTATAATTCTGATTTTATTAAGTACACTAAACCTAAAACACATATTAAGTTATATGTGTGATACAATGCAAATAATGAAATATTAGCTTTTTGATCCGGTAGTGCTAATTTTAGTACAAATGGTATTGGCCTTGACCCTAAAAAAGATCGTCCTTTTCGTGAAATTTTATTTGAAATGGCATTATCAGAACGAGATTGAAAAAATGACATTATTTGTAATGTAGTTGGTGCCTTTAAAACACCTCCAAGTCAGCGAATTAAAAATTTTTGTGCAAATTAGAGATTTAACATTAGGTTGTTAAATCTTTTTAAGTTATTAATGTATTGTATTGAATATATCCTAAAACTAAGCAAATAAATGATTTGACAATTAATTTGTAATATAAAATTAAAAAAAAGTAATTGAATTTTTTATTTTTAAAAAAAGATATAGAATATAAGAAAAATTAAAAATAGTAAAATAAGGATTGTAATCAAGTGTTAATAAAATAAATTATGCAATGTTTAAAATATTGTATATTCAATTAGTTGAAGAATCGATGGTGATAGTAGCTAAAAATTCACAAATAATTTTAAAATATTTTAATTAGATTTAATAATGCTACTATTTGCATCATAAGTAAATAGACTACTTATTTGTGATTGTTTAACTTCTACTTCTCCGGATCAAGGATCAGCAATTAAATATGTATATTCTTCAAATTTTTCTGATACTTGAATTCCATGTATAACAATAAGATGTTTTATCATATGGTTGTTTCAAGGATATTTACCATGCATACTTAATATAACTGAAAAATTATGCTTTAAACTATTGTTTACATCATTATAAAATATTTTTTGTTCTTTTTTGGTTAAACCATAATTGAGTCCTAATATTTTTCGTGTATATTTATGATTATTTTGGTTTGTGAATTTATTTAAAATTGTTGGAATATTTCCTGAATAAGTTCCTGTTTTTACAGTTTGTAAATAATTTGCTAATTTTTCTTGTGATATTTTTTTATTAGCAACATAATTTATTACCATTTGTTGTACACTAGCGGGGCCACATCAATAATTTGTTTCTTGATAAAATAATTCAACGGGTAATGAAATTGATTTATGTTTTATAATATTTTTATTTTTTTTTTTTTTTTATATAATGGTTTATAATTTTTAATTAAATGTTATTGTTTTCATTTATTTTTATAATATATATATGCCGACAAAAAAGTTATAAAAGATATTAATATAATATTAATTAAAATTAAAAATGCATTTATTATTCATATTTTTTCATTTTTTCTCCTTAATAATATTTTATAAAAAAAGAAAAAGATAAGTATATTTTTTAATTTTTAACAAATTAATTGCAAATTTTTAATATTTTTTAACAACTTAATTTACATAATAATTAATAAAAGTAAAAAAATACTACAATATCGTAAATTTTTGAGTATTTTGCATTAGTTACTGATTTTATTCTTTGATATAACATAAAACAAATTAATGTAAAAACTGGTTTATACTATCTTGTAAAGATAAATTATATATTGTTGTAAATTAGTATATATTAATTTTTATCATTAAGTTAACTAATTATTCTAATATTATTTAAAATAAATTATAAAATAAGTTATAATATAAAAGTAATATTTAATACGATTAGAAAAAGGGTGGAAAAGAATGATATATATGTTAGCAACAAATGATAATTTATTAATTTCACAAACAATTTTAATCATTGTTTTATTATGTTTAACAATTGTTTTTTGCTGTTATGGCATTATTGCTGCGCGAAAAGTTGCAATTGCTGCTAAGAAATTTGATTATTTTGTTGAAGACTTAACTTATAAATCAGAAATGTTAAATTCTACTGTTGATACCGTTGTTAAAGTTTCAAATTATATTGATGTTTTTGAAGCTTTTGCAAAACGAAACGTTAAAGCATGAGTGAAAATTATTGCTCGTAATAAAGACATTGCCTATCGAATTGTTGATAAATTAAAAGATTTTGCTAATTCTGATGAGAAGGAATAATTATGGCATTTAAATTTGTTAAAACATTGGCAGTGATGGTAGTAGGAATGTTAATTGCTCCGAAAAAAGGTTCAGAATTACGACAAGATTTCATTAATTTAGTTAAAAAATATAATCCACAACTTAAAAAAATGGTTAATAAAATTGAGATTGTATGAGAAAAATCGCAAGGAATAGAATCAGATGAAGTTGCAGCTGATATTGAATTGCACATTAAAAATGTCAAAGGTGCAGTTGAAATTTTAGATTCTGCTTCAACAAAAGAAATGGCTTATAAGACATTAAAGAAAATTGATAATGGTGCAGTTAAATTAATTAAAGCAGCAGCAAAATCACCTAATGTGCGCGCAGTGGCAAAAGATTTAGCAAAAATAACAGTTTCAACAATTGACGCTGGAATTAAGATAACTGAAGATTTGAAAAAAACATCAGCATCAATTTCTGAAAAAATTATTGAAGAAGGAAAGTCTGCTCCAATTAAAAAAGATTCAAAAGTAGATAAGAAATAACTCTAATAATTTAGAGTTTTTTAAATAGCAAAGGAGATAAATGATGGTAAAAAATATTTTAGAAGAATTAAGATGAAGAGGACTATTAAAACAAGTAACTAATGAAGCAAAATTATTAAAAGCGCAAGAATTAAAAAAAGGAGTTTATTGTGGTTTTGATCCAACCGGTGATTCATTACATGTTGGGCATTTAATTCAAATTATGTTATTAAAACGTTTTGAAATGTTTGGATTTCAACCAATTGCTATTATTGGTGGTGGGACAGGAATGATTGGTGATCCTAGTGGGAAAAAAGCAGAACGGGTATTGCTAGATGATAAAACAATTAAACATAATATGGAAACCATTAGTAATCAAATGCAACAATTAATTGGAACAAAAGTTAAAATGGTTAATAATGCTGAATGATTGCAAAAAATGACCTTGATTGATTTTTTGCGAAATGTTGGTAAAGATTTTAATATTAGTTATTTATTAGCAAAAGAAAATATTGCAACTAGAATTAAAGTTGGTTTATCATATACTGAATTTGCTTACACATTATTGCAGGCTTATGACTTTTATCAATTATATATTAATTATGATTGTGCTGTTCAAACTGGTGGTAGTGATCAATGAGGAAATATTACTTCGGGTACAGATTATATTTATAAACAAATTGAAGAAGATAATTTAGCTTGTGGTTTGACAATGAATTTATTAACAAAAACTGATGGTTCCAAATTTGGAAAAACAGAATCAGGGGCAGTTTGATTAGATTCAAAAAAAACATCACCTTATGAATTTTATCAATTCTTTTATAACCAAGATGACCAAGAAGCAGGGAAATTATTACGTTATTTAACAATGTTATCTGAAAAAGAAATTATTGCTCTTAAAGCAGCTCACCAAAATGAACCAGCACAACGCATTGCACAAAAAAAACTAGCAGAAGAAGTAACTTTATTTGTTCATCAAGCAGCAGGATTAAAAACAGCACAAATTGTTAGCGAAGCTTTATTTAAAGGCAATTTACATGAATTATCAGAGCAACAGTTAGGCCAACTTGATAACAATTTACCTAATTTTTATTTAACAAAGCTTAATTTACCACTGCTTGATTTATTAGTACAAGCACAAATTGTTTCTTCTAAACGTGAAGGTCGTGAGTTTTTAAAACAAGATGCAATTACTATTAATGGGCAAATTGTTAAAGAAGAAACTTGACTTGTAACAAAAGATAAGTTTTTATTTGATAAATATTTAATTATTCGTCGTGGAAAACGAAAATATCATTTAATTTATCTTGCAACTAACAAAAAATAAAAAAAAAGAACATTTTACCATTTAAATAATGCTATTTATAGGAATAAATTGTTCTTTTTAGTTTTTTAAAATTATTGCAATTTAATAGGTTTATTTTTAGTTGCTTTCTTTTTATTTTTAAAATAAAGACGAGTATAATAAATTACTTGTGCTAATAATATAACAAAAATATTGATAAACGCGAATAAATGACAATGTCAAGGTGTTTGTGGTAAAGCAAACACAGCAATTAATAATGATAACGCATAAGCATTTAAGATTCCCCAAATTGTAATTTTATGTCATAATTTTAGTTTTCTTTTTTGACCTTTTTTCATACTTGTGACCTTTCTTTGAATTTTTCCATATTCAATATGTGTAAAATTACACTTAGTATTATTTTAGCCTAAAAATATTAGATTTTTTTTTTTTTTTAAATTAAGATATTTTTACATTAAATTGTAAATGTAATAAATTTCTTAACTAAATAATAATATATAATATTAAAAATAAACATTTTAAAATTAATTTGATTTTGGTAAATATAATGTCAAAAATTCATGTCAGAATTCTCATGCTCTTGTTTTTAATTCATTTGGTATTAAAAATCAATATACAAATCCTTCACTAATAACTTCATATAAACTAGAAAAAGAATATGAACTAAGATGAAATAATTTAAAAATTTTTTCTTTGTCTAAACTTGGTCAATTATTAAAATTAATAATTTTACTTGTTAAAAAATCTTTTAATTTATTACTTATACTTATATGCATATTATCTTTTAAAAAATGATCTAACATATGTCCTAATTCATGAAAGAAAACTCTAAAAGGATCAAGAACAGAAAAATAACCAGTATAAAATAAATGATTTCCCATAGCATTATAATAACATTGTAATGTTTGGGCATGAATTTGAATATGATGGTCAAAATAACTATATCCCTCTGCATTAAGAACTTGAGTAATATCAATTCATTTTAATACATTATGAACATTATTTTTTCCTCAACTACTAGCCATATAATTATAAAATCTTACCATTAATTGTTTTAATTTATTAATATATGTTGGACAATAATTATTAATAAAATTCGTTAAAGATGATTTAGTTTTTGGATTTAAAAAATTTAATAATTCTTCATATGAATTAAATTCTGGTTTTTCATAAAATGGTAAGTTAGGATATTCAGCATGACTTAAAAAGGCATTTGTTAAATTTTTTTCAAGATCTGTTGCTGGGTTCTTACTAATTCATAAGCCATTATAGCCACGTTGTTGCATTCAAGTTTGATTTGGAACATATTGTTGATTTAAATTAATTTGATTTAACACTGATTTATCAAGAAGATAATTAAGGGTAACTGAACCTCGGTAAATCTTAAAATCATTAGAAATAATTGTAGCCGTTGTAGCCGTAATATTATTTTTAATTTGAATTTTATTAATATTTAATGCTGGGAACTTTTGTTTTAATATAGTTTTAATTTGCTCTTCTGTTGGAAGATGGGAACCATTAGTTTTAATTACTTGTAAATTTGGGTTACTAATAATTGTATTTAGTAGTATTATTTTTTGGTTTAAATAATTATGATATAGCAAATATAAAATAATGCTTAATAAAATTCCTACGATAAAAATTAATACTATGTTGGTTGTATAAATTAATTTTTTTTGTTTTTTCATTACTATTACTACCTTTACTATTTAATATTTTTCAAAATTCATTATATAGTTATCATGATTTAAAATAATATAAACAAAAATAAATTTAACATTTATCAAATTATTTCTAATTTATTATTATAATTTTACAAATTTGGGAGTGTTGCATATAAACGGGTATTACTTAATTTATTTAAAAACAAGAAACTTTTTTTTATAAAAAAATAATAACACAAAAAAAATAAAAATACAAAAAATAATTTCATATTTTAACATACTAAAAAATAGTTTAAAAACTAAAATTAAATTATTTTAAATTAACTAAAATTAAATCTCATAATTTTTAAATCCAAAATATTTTTAAATGTTGAAAATGAAAATGTTTTATTCCCATATCCCAAACAAGATTTTACAATTCTTGAAACATCACTTTCAGCATATACGCCAATATTTCACTCTTTATTTTGATTTAAAATACCATTTTTAAATTAATAAAATACCTTAATTTAATTCTTTCATTCTGTAATGATTTTAAAAAAGTTATAAATTCGTCGTATTTTCCTTGTAAAAATAATTCCTTTGCGTGTAAATAATTTTTAAAGGATTCTTTACTATGATTACCACAATATATATTATTCTTTAATTCTCTTATTGCATGAAATCTATCAAATATAAACATACCATCTAAAATTTTAGCAGTTTTTTTAATTCATTTAGTACTATCCCCACCAATAATTAATTTAATATTTTCATAATTTTTAAAAAATTTTTGAATTTGTTTTTTAATAAATAAAGCATTAAATTCTGCTCCTCGAGTTTTCTTATTAAGAAAAAAATAACAATATTTTTTATTTAAAGATTTATTATTTTCTTTTCCAGTATTAAATGAAATTATTCTAACAGTTTGCAAATAAGATTTATTATTTTTATTTTTTAAAGTTACATGTGCATCATCCAAATTGATATATAAATTTTCTCAATTTTTTAAATCTATTTTTTTATCTTTTCTTTTTATTAATGCTTTTCGTAAAATACGTGAAACAGATGAAAAATGCAATTTACAATTAAACATATATAATATATCACTATATCTTTTATTTTTTACTATTTCAGCAATTATTTTTAATTTTAAATCATTAATTATTCTTTGTCATTTTTCAATTCCAAATTGTTTATCAACAAGAGGAACATATTTTCACTTACCCTTATAAAGATATTTGTAAATTCTTCTCTTATAAATTAATATTCCAAATTCTGTTTTAATTTTTCTAGTTTTTATTTCTTTTACAAAATATTTTATTTTATCTCGTTTTTTAAAAATTATATTATCAATTCTTTCTATCTTTTCTTTTAACTGATTTAAAACATTTTCATAAATATTTGCACTAAATTTATTAAAATTAAACATTTTATTACTTCCTTTCTTTATTAAATTAAAATTATTAATTAATATATTTCATAAATTTACACATACTTTAAAAAATGTATAATATAATTAAGAAAATTATAACACTTCACAGAAAGGAATAAATATATGAAAAAAATACTAAGTATTTTAGGGGTAATTGGATTAATAACAAGTACAACAACATTAATTAGTTGTGAAAAACCAAATAATAATGAAAACGGGGGTAATAAACCCGAGCCATGATATAATCCACAACAACCACCAGAAAATAGTAATTGAAAATTAATTACTACTATTGAAAATGTAGACAAATATAAATGAGAAGATAAAACTTATATTGGAATTACTAAAATTTGAAAAAATCATAAATGAAATTGAATTATTGAAGATTGAAAATTACATCCTCCCTTTTCAAATGTTTATTTATCTAATTATAAAGCAATTTATCGCTGAAATGGTGTTAATGAACCATAAACACCCGAAATTGATAAGGATACTGGCAAAATTACAGATTGAAAAGAATAAAGGACTTGTTAGTCCTTTTTATATTAATCGTACAAATTTCATAAAAATAATTAATAAAAATATATTTGTTATTGTATTATATAATGCTGGACTAAATTTTCATACCTCAAATGTTTGATTAAAAAAAGTATATATTGTTTGGAATATTTTCTCAACACCACTCGCTAATTCGTTTACTTGTTTTATACCAGGGATATTATTAACGATTCAAATTGCCGCATTTCTGATATGACACGATAAATTATATCAACTACAACTTTCATATTGTGCTTGTCATCATTGCCCATCAGGAAATAATCCGCCATTATTTATTTCTTGTCAATTATAAATTTCAAAATTAAAGTCATAATAACGATACATATCATTTTCTTTTTGGGCTTGTAATTCAAAAACATTATAACCGATTTTTTGTTCTTCAATTTTTTTATATTTTAAACCATATTTGTTTTTTAAAGTTCCTTCAAAAACATAACCTTCATTTTGATTAATATTATAATCATTTGAAACTGAAAAATCATAGTTAAACACATTACCATAATTTGTATTATAAAACCGATTTTTAAACGCTGAATACAATTTAATATCTAATTGTTTGTATTTATCAGAAAAATAAAAGTAATGTGGATAAATTTTAAAACCATTATTCGCTAATAAACCATATTTTTTATTATATCCTTGCACATAAGTATTGTTTTCTAAATCAAAAATTGTTCGTAAATAATCTTTATAAAAATTTTGAGAAACCGTAAACATACTATTTAATAATTTTTCAAATTGAGTTTTATTAATATTGCTTTCCTCAATTAATATATCTGTAAAATTAACTAATTTTAAACCAAAAAAGTTAATTAAAACCGTATCATATTGTAAATTATCAATATATCCACTTTCAATAAAATTACTACGATTTTGAAATACTGGAACTAAAGCATGAGCAAAAAATGCTTTTAAAAATTTATTAATATCAATTTGACCTTTCATCTGTTCAAAAATCTCTTTACCAGTATTATGAGTATTACCCTGATAATAATTATATGTTTCAGCACTAAAATTAAATGGTCGCATGTAAAAGATTGGGGTTTTTGTTTTTAAATATTATTTAGTTCAATAAAATAAAGACATTTTTTTCTTGTTTTTATAAAAAACCCCAATTTTCTTTATACGACCAATTAAATGTATTTTCCTTATTTTTCATAAAAGAAAATAAAAAACCTAAATCATCAGTATACCGATAATTATTATAATCATATCCATTTCAATATTGCTTAAGATGTGTTAACTATAAACTCCCAGCAATAATATTTTTTCGTTCATCAATCGTTAAAATTATTCGATAAATTGATTTTTTAGTTAAAATAGTACCAATACTAGACTTATTCAAATTATTAATAATTTCAAAATCAAAAATAATTCTTTGACTACCTAAATTTGGATCATCATAATCTAGATTACCACCTTGTTGAACTCGAATATTTTCTTGCACAATAGCATTAATATATTTTAATAAAAAAGAACGAGTATTTTGATAATTAGTATCAGTACAAAAAATAACGCTACCAGTATCTATATCAATTTTGGGTGTTTGTGGTTCATTAACACCATTTCAGCGATAAATTGCTTTATAATTAGATAAATAAACATTTGAAAAGGGGGGATGTAATTTTTAATCTTCAATAATTCAATTTCATTTATGATTTTTTCAAATTTTAGTAATTCCAATATAAGTTTTATCTTCTCATTTATATTTGTCTAAATTTTCAATATTAGTAATTAATTTTCAATTTTGAAACTTTAAATTAACTTGTTGCAAATTATCAACACTTTTTTCTAATTTATTTATAATTTCAACAGTATTAAAATATTTTGCAAATGAACACGAAAAATTTGTTAATTCTTTTAAAAATTGTTTTTTATCAACATCATAGAATTTATCAATGTTATATTGTTTAACATAATTATCTCAATTTTTATATAAATCTATAAATTCATCACTAGGTTTATCAAATGAAATTCCCGTTGAATAACTATCCTTTAAAAAATCTAAATATCACTTATCATTATAAGTTAATGCTTGTGATGTTTTTAAAGTCGGATTAATAAAGTAATTTGTTTCTGACCAATTTTCAAAAAAAACTACTGCGTAAAAACATTGTATTAATAAAATCTGTTTCATTCATTCCTGTTGATTGTTGCTTAACATTATAACTTTGTTGATTTAGAGGTTTAACGCTGTTAAAGTAATCAAAGAAATAACTAAGCTTAAAATACCTAAAATAAATATTGAAAATAAAGATATTGTTTTTTTTATATTTAACTACTCCTAACTATAGAATGTTTTTGAAACAATAAACCCAACTATATATAAACTTGATATCGTTAACATTAATGGATGACTAAATAAAATTGCCATTTTGCCAAACAAAGAAAGTAAAAAAGTATCAGAATTATATAAATCCATAATAATATTTTTTGCTGATGTCAACTGATTAATAATAATCGTAATAAATCCGGTTTCAAATATAACGATTGCCGCTACTAAAAAAACTAATCTAATCATTATTTATTCACCCTTCGATATCCTTGTTCTCTTGTTTTTGCTTACCTAGCTAAACTTGATAATTGTTGTTTATTACGATTAATTTTAAATTGTTTACGTTCTTCAACATGTTTTTGTATACCTTGTTTGGTATCTAAAACTCCACGAGCTGTTGAAGAATATAATTTTGATGTACTATTTTGAACAGTTGAACCTAATTCATTATATTGTGTTGATGTACCATGAATAGCATAAATTGATAATTTAATAACCATAAAAAAGATTACAAAATAAGCAATCGTTGTTTTTGTCATTGGCAATTTAGTATTTCAAATCACATCAAAAATAAAACTAAAAATTTTGTCTCAATTACTACTTTCTGATAATAAATTAATTATCTTTACCACTTCCTTTTTCTTTTTTAGGTTTTAAATTCTTTTTCAAAATATCAATATCAAACAATTCTAAGCGTTGTTTATTATTTAATTTTGATATATCTTTTCAAAAGTATTCTTTTTTATTAACAACCTCATCGTTTTTCAAATCACGAACAAAACTTAATCAATAACTATCGTATTTATTAGCAAATTCAAGCGGAATAATTATCTTAAAAAACCGAATTCCTAATCCAACATCCGACTTATGTTTTGCTCGTTTACCTTCTGACAATCGTTCAACTGATTTTGTTTTTCAAATTTCATAATCAATAATATCTTGGAAAATACCAATTCGCATAACAAAACTACGATTAAAAATATTACCTAATTTTGACTTAACGGGTTTTTTCAATGAAATAGGAATAATAATACCACTTGCTAAATGACGAATATTATTTCACATCATACCTTCACGCTGTACAGTAAAAATCGATCTATTTTTAAAATGTCTTGCTAAAACAATTCACACACTTTTACCACCATGAACTTTTTTAACTTCGTGGGGACTAGTTCCATCAATATATAAAAAACTCTCATCAAACAAAATTAAACTATCATCAGGTGGGACTAATTTAGTTCTATCAGTAAAATCTAAATTATTAAAAGTTAAAAGTTTTATTGCATCATCTTCAATTGGATAATTACTATAAATTTTATTCGTTAAAAGTTTCATAACTTGTGATAGAAAAGTTAAAAGCAATGTTTTACCAGTTCCTAATTTACCAATAATTACGGATAATGGATTATCTCAAATAAAGTAAACTAAACGAAAGACATTTAACTGATAAAAAATATTTTTTCATAATCACCAAAAAAATATACACATTGTAAAACAAATAATAGTCAAAATACTAAACCATTATAATTTAATGAAATTATTCAAAGTAACAAATCAATTAAACTAAACAAAACCATTGAACCGCTAATATAACAATAATTTTTTAAAAAAAATACAAACTTTTTCATTATTTAAAATACCCAACTATTTTAAAAATCATTCACAATAAAAACCAAGTTAAAAACAAAATTACAATTCAAAAACCAACCATCAAAGTTAAATATTCATTTTGTGTTAAATTTAAAGTTGTAATATTTTCAACATTTGTTTTATCTATAAACAAAAAGACATGAATAAAAAACTCTTTTAATTTTTCTCAATCATTTTGCATTTTTAAAAACTCCACATTTTTTGAATAAGTTTAAAAAACATTACAAAAAATAAAACGATAAATAATACAAACGATATAACATATATAAAATCGGGAGCATTTGAACCAATAATATAACTTACAAATTGAACTCAATAATTATATAAACTCATTTAATTTAAATCTTTCAAACCATTAATCAATTCTTGTTCTTTTTCAACAGTTCAATTTGTTAAATTATTATTGTTATTTGTTTTTACTTTTTGAGGTTCAGCAGGGAATAATGCTTTTTTCATTTGTATAAAATAATTTTGTTTATATTGATTATACAAATTAATTATTTGTGTTCCAGTTAAATATTTCCAAAAATTTCGTTTTAAATTTTCATCATATTTCACAATAGAATAAGAATTATCATAAATCAAACCAATAGCTACTTGATTAGAATGTTTTTTACTAAAATAAATAAACTTATTATTTAATCAAAAACCAATATGTTTATTGTGGTTAGGTAAATTTATAAACGAAGCTTTATCAGTTTGAAAAACTGTAAATTCTGTTCGAATAAAATAATTTTGTACGTTAATATTCTTTTTATAAAAACTCATAAAAACACCTTACTTTCCATATTATATTTACACAATGCCGTATTAAAACCACTTTTATAACTTGGTTTATGATACATTACTCAAAACAAACCACCAACAAATTTTTTATTCAAAATAGAATGACAAATTTGACATTTAAGTTTAATAATTAATCAAACTACCTAAAATTTGTAATAATTAATTCTTAGCCAAGTTTTGGCTTTTTATTATGACAATTAGTAGAATTATACACTCATTCAAATTCATTAATATTAAATTCTTTAAACAAGTCTTTAATAAATTCAGAATTATCAATACTTAAAATTCATTTACCTTTAATTTTTAAAATATTATCTTTTAGTTCATAAAAGTTCATTTTTGAATGTTTATAAACTCTTCCTTTATTATAATAATATGGTGGATCTAAATATCAAACAATATTTTTATCCATATAATATTTATTAATAATATTTTTATAGTCCAAATTATAGAACTCAATATTATTTTTAGTATTAACTAATAGTCTTCTAATATTTTGAATTATCAATAATTTATTAAAATTAAAATTTTGTTGTAATATTTTATCTGTTCAAGTTCCTCATTCTTTTCCGTTAAAAGTTAAAGCATTTTTAATTAAAAATTTTTCGCCTGTATTTAAACAATAATCATTTGCTATCTTTTCTTTCATTTCATCAATAGTTTTTGAATTAGAATATGCCAATTTTTGTAAATAATCTAATTCGATTAAGTGAATCCCTTCCCGCCAAAAGTTAATCAAGTTACTATGTAAATCATTAAAGACTACTTTGTTACATAACTGCTGGTCTAACACATTTAAGCCAACTGAAGCACCGCCACAAAATAAATCTATAAATTTATCAAATTTAGCCGGTAATAATGCTTTAATTTTATCAAAGTGTTTAGCTTTTCCACCTGGCCAAGACAATGGACTAATAAATTTCATTCTAATCCTCCTTTACTATAAAATGTTTAAATAATGTATATGTATTGTAATAAACATTGTTAAATATATAAAATTAAAAATTAAGGCACACTGAAAATAACTACTTAGTTTTAACTAATAGCTATTAAAATATAAAATTATACGTTTATAATTAATCAACTCACATAAAAGCTAATGTGCCAAAATATATGAATAGCTATGGATCAGTTATAATAAATATTAAAAGCCTTTAACCATGACACGGAAAAAGTTTAATATTTTAATAATTACTCAAATTCCAAATGGAATTAAAATAATTCAAGCATCACCTAAAAAGGTCATTAATTGTGGTAACACAGCATAAACAGCATCTTTAACTTTCATCATTGCTTGTCCCAAACCGCTTCAAATAGAATCCATTCCACCTGAAATAATAGGAGTATTTGTAGCTAGAAAATTAACAGCTGTTGTTAAATACATACCTAACATTATTCTTTATCCTCATTGTTTTCAATTTCTTTTTTATCTTTTTTCTTACCTCGAATTTGACGAATTTTTTGATAAATCGATAAACCAATTCAAGCAAGAATTCCTAAAATAATAACAATACTAAATATTCATGTTAACCATACTGGCATAATTTAATTTCCCTAAAAATTTAGTTTGCGCGACACGCTCCGCGTGTTCGCTACGCTCAAAAATAAACAATATTGAATAAATTACCGCTAATAAATTACGCGGATAATTTATTCATTTTCTTTTACATTATTAGTTACTATCTTATTAACAGTATTAATAACATTATCTTTTCCATACTTAGTTACTAAGGACCGCAAAATAAAATATTGCTTTGTTTGCATAATTTCAACTCCTTAAATTAAATTTTCTATACATAAAAGAAAAAACAAGATTATATCTTGTTTTTAACTAACAACCCGTATCTTTGCAAAGGTCCCAAAATTTAATAAAAATAAAATTTTAGTTTTTAAAATTTAATGCGGACATCAATATATAAAAAATAGTAAACCATTTTCATTTATGCAATGCTACAATCAGGGCAGACTATGAGAAAAGTTTTGTTTGTTTTTGCTTGTATTTTAAATTAACAAATTATTGTTTATTAATAAAGAAAGCGAGGTAAATATTAAATGAAAAAGATATTAGCCTTATTAACTAGTTTATCAGTAAATAATATATTTGTTACTTCTATTGTGAATTGTACATTTTGTTCAAATAATTCAGAAAAAGTAAATTTACCAAATGAAAATATTAATGCTAAACCTAATGGGGATTTTCAAGATGTGAAAGTATCAATAGATGATGAAACAAAAGATGATAAAACAATAGATAATGAAACAAAACCATATTATGAATATACAATGTTAGCAACCGGTAATGGTTTATTTCAATTTATAAAAAAGGTGATATAGCGATTGTTTATGATACTGGAATTGGTGGGTCACCACGTGCATGAAATACTAAATTATATAATGGTAATATTTAACCAACTAAGGTTTTAAAAGAAAAGGGAATTAATAAGATTTTGGCTATTTTTTTCAGTCACTTTCATACTAATCATTATTCAAATTTCAGAAGTATCTTAAATAATTTTCAAGTTGATAATATTATTTTTATTGATGAAGCAAATGAATTTATGAAAAAATTTAGTGATTCAATTAGCCCTAATACAAAAATTTATGATAAGTTGGAAGAATTTTATATTTTTTAGGGTATTAAATTTCATAATTGAAGTTATTATGCAAAAGATTTTCTTGAAAAAGAAAGTCATAAAAAACAAGTAAATCGAAATAATTTATCAAATGTATTATATTTTAAAATTGGACCAACAGATTTTTTATTTACTGGTGATGCTGAAAAAGAACTTGGAGAGGTTATTGCTAGTCAAAAACATGATATTTTCAAAAATATTGATATTTATCAAGTGCCACATCATGGAAATAAAAATTCTCTTGATAAATCGTTTTTTAAAAAATTAAGTCCAGAAAATTGTTATATTCCAGCTACATATGATGAGGAAAATACATCATGACGTAATTTTATGGGAGCAGCAAGCCACAAATTTCCAGATGGTAATATTATTATTGAACAATTAAAAGAAAGTGGTTGTAAAGAAATTAGTATGACAGGAAAACCATATAATGGTTTAACAACTAGTCAATTAGAAAAAAATAATAATACTGAAGTGACAATTACTATTTATTTAGATAAAAACAAGCAGATTATTGGTAAAAAATATTTTAAAAATACGATTTTAAATTCTCTTTAGATAAAAGTAATTAATTAAAAAAAATAATATATTTAACCAAATGTATTATTTTTTTTAATTAGAAGAATCTTTTTCATTTAATTCTCCTTCATTTTTAGCTTTTTCATAAATCTCAATAATTGCTTTATGACGTAAATATTCTTCTTCTGAAATATTCTGAATAAGGCGTTCTTTAATTTCCTCTTCAATAAATAAAGAAAGATATTTATTTAAAGTATTAACTGCGTGATTAATTTTATCATTTTCTGTAACAAAATCATTAATTAATTCAAATTTTTCTTCTCATGATAAGTTATTAACAAATTCTAAAATAAATCTTGGATTCTCTTTAATATATTCTGATAAGGGTTTATCAACATGTTCATCGATAAAAAGATCAATTTTTTCTGGCAACATCGCTGTTTTTATCTCCTACTATATTTTTTAATAATATTAATAATTTTTAATTATTGACATTATTAAGCTCACTTTAATTATAACATTTATTTTTAAAAAACATTTTTGCATTTTTGACAATAAATCTATATAATATTTGCAAATAAGGTAAAATAATTCTTTAAAGGTAAGGTGTAGTAAAATGAATAGGCTATTTGAAATTAATTATATTGATTGACCATTAATATTATTTATTGCCAAGGTATTAGTTTTTTTTGCTGTTGTTTATTTTGCTTCATATCTTACAAATCTTACTGTTTTAAAGAAAAAAACAAAACAAAGTTTAACAATTATCTTTTTAGTTGGAATTCAAACTAGTTTTTATTTTTTACTAATGGATACAACGAATTTATTGGTTCTTCGTAGTCTCCTTTCCTTAACAGTTTGCTTAATTAGTTTATGAATCTTAATTGGTAAACAATTGCTTCATAATTATTATAATGATTCAATTATTTGTCTTTTTTCAATTATATTTAAAGTTAGTTTAATAACAATATTTGCAATTCATAAAGCTAGCATCAAAGGCTCAGACAATATGATTATTCTTATTTTTCTAGTTTTTATTTCATTTATTGCAACAATATATTTTTTTAAACAATATTGAACAAAATATTTAAAAATTGTCTTAATTAATAAAATTTTAGCTTATATCAATACATTTAAGCCATTTCATCGTGCTTTAAATGAAACTAATATTTCTCTTGTATTATTTTCACAAAATGTTTTTGTTTTAATTTTCCTTGCTTTTTCTTTTAATAGTACAATTATGTTTAAAAAACTTTCATTAATTTTAAAACAACAAAATATTAGGGAAAATTTTAGTTTCATTAATTTATGTGAATTAGATAATGTTATTAAGTCTTTGCAAATGCATATGCTAGTAAATAAACGTAGTGAAAAAGAATTAAAAATTATTGTAAATGGTTATCAACGAGAGTGTTTAAATTAGTATAGTCTTCTAAATGTTATTTTTAATTAAATAAAATTTTACAAGTTAAAAAATAAAAAAGGAGATATAAATAATGAAAAAAATTTTATTTATCTTAAGTAGTGTTATTTTAACAAGTTCACCTGTTTTTGGCTTGAGTGGATGTGCACCTACCCCTGCTGGATACCGTGATATTTATACAACAAGTGGGGGAGATAATGATAACAATAGGGGAACTAGTGTTGATTATGAAAAAAATCGAATTATTAAACGATTAACTAGTTTTAGTGAATTGTCACCTCTTGTTGTTGATAGTGATGAATATCAAAATGTTAACAATGATGCTTCTTTCAGCATTTTAGAAAGTAAATTTAAAGAATTTAGTGATGATTTAATGCTAACACAAACAAATTTTACGCCTATTGAAATTGCAGAAGATGGAACTGCTCATTATGGAGAATTAACAGTTGTTGCTGATTATAAAGATAAAGAATTAACTAATCCAAAAACAAAAGATTCAAATTTTTTAATTCCTGTTGCTACTAATAATTTAAAATGAACAAATGATACAGTTCAAAAATTAAATAAAAGTATGACGATGGTTTTAACTAAAATGATTCTTCCCTTTCAAGGCATTACCTTAGCAATTGGCAAGATTTTATCGTTGGTTACAACGTTTCATCTTTTTGATAATTTACCAAAAGTTATTCCAACTTCATTTAATGCGGATGATGAAAATTGAAAAAAATGAGAAGCCTTTGTTAATAATGAATTAATGAATTTACCACTTGCTGATGAAATGCTTAAAAATGGTGAAATTAATGAAACAATAAAGAAAGATCTCTTGTTAGGTACTACTGCAGAAATAAAAATTAAAGCAAAATATCTTAATATTTTAAATAGTTTAGTACCAGATATTATTCATTTCCGTAATTTTGTTCTTGAGAAACGTGAACAACAAAAATCACAAAATTTGATCTTATTACTATTACAATATTTATTTGAAAAACCACGAGAAATTAACAATGATGGGTTTTTAGATGTTAATAAAAATATTCAAAGTACTAAAAATAAAAAAGAGAACCTTCAATTTAGTACTAATTTAGAACATATTTTACATAATTTGTTAGAAGGATGAAAAAGCAAAAGTGGTGAATGGTCAGATAATAGAACTCCAATTTCAATTGTAGTAAAAGTTGATTGATTAATATCAACTACAACGATTAATATTAAATATGAAAAAATTTCGGCAAGTTGATGACAATTAACATCTGGGACAGAGGGACTTATTGATATTCTTTCTATTGATAAAATTAAAGTATTTATTAACCAATTATTTAATTACGATTTAACAACTGATTTATCAATAAAATTAAAACTTATTAAGTGAGATTTTAATTTTTCAATTCCACTTAATGGACAAATTAAAAAACTTATACCATTAATATTAAAAATTAGTGGACATAGTAGTGATGCAATTGATAATACTGCTGTAGAATTAGTTAGTGGATTAGTTCAAATTGAATATCAGGATGAAAAAGGAGGGGCATGAAAAACAGCTACTGAAATTACTGATTTAGCATCAGCACTAGAAATACAAATTAATATTAATAATATTAAGTTTAAAGTTAAATCAATTAATGATCCGATGATTTTACTTGAAACAACTAATCCGGATTTACATCTAGTCTTTATTCCAGATATTGATTCTAAAATTTTTGGGAAATAGCTATTTTTAAAAAATAAAATAGGAAAAGAATACTTTAATTATTAATTAACAGAAGTATTCTTTTTATTTTAAGAAATTATTGAATTAATTTAATGTAATAACATTTTATTGTTATGATTGCATTTTAAATTATAATCAGTATAATTTAAAAAGATTATAAGTAATAAATGGAGGTCTAAATGATAAAAATTGTTTTAATTTGTTCAGCAGGAATTAGTGCTAATCGAATTTTAGATAAGATTAATAATGTTATTGTTAAAAATAATTATGATATGCAATTTTTTGTGATAACACCAGAGCAATTAGATAATAATTACAATATTATTTTATCAGCTCCTCAAGTAGAATATTTATCAACAAAAGTAGTTGCTATTGCGAAGAATAGCAAAGTTGCTGTGTTACCATCAGAATTATATATTAATAATGATTCTAAAGGGATTATTGATTTTGTTAATACGTTATAAGTTCAAATTTTTTGTTAAAAATTTTTGTTTTATTCAATTTTACGATAATTTTTTTAAATAAGGCATATTTGCCTTATTTTTTATGCTAAAATATACAGGTATTATTTTTAAGAAAGAAAGAGTGGTGATTTCTATGCTTGGACAGCAGGAACAGTCCGGACTGTTTTTACAATTAAGCCGGATTATTAAGGGTATTAATTTTTACAAAAGTAATACATTATTTAATATTGTTTCTGACCATCAAGAAGATAATCATCGCAGTTATTTATAATTGCTACTATTTTTAGTCGTGTTAATTTATCTTATTTTGTTGTGTCATGAAACAAAGTAAGAGAGGAAACAAATCATGTTTGGAAAAGATAGAACAAAAGAAGCTTTATTAAAAAAGCTAAGTTTTAATGATAAAAAATTAAAAGCATGTTCAAAACTTAACCAACCTGAATTATTAAATGAATTTAAAAGTAATCAGTTTGGGATAAAGACAGCTGATGTCGAAGATTTACAAAAAGAATATGGACACAATAAAGTAGATACTACTAAATTTAATTGAGTTCTAAACTTTTTTAAATCATTTTTTGGACCTTTTAATTTAATCCCAATTGCGATTAGTATTTATAATTTTTATGAGTATTTTTCAACTCCTATTGCAGAACGGGGAATTGCTGATATTTTACCAGCAATTATTGTAGCAGTTATGATTTTTGCAAGTGGAACAATTGTTTATATTCAAACAATAAAAGCACATTTTGTAACGAAAAAATTAATTAATATTGTTAGTAATAAAGCAACAGTGATTCGAGATGGTAAGGGATATACTGACATTAATTACGAAAATATGTTTGAATTAATCAAAAAATCAGAAGATATTGATGTTCGTGATTTAGTACCAGGAGATTTGATTTACTTATCAAGTGGGGATATGGTTCCTGCTGATGTTCGTATTTTAGTTAGTCGTGATTTATTTATTAATCATGCTTCGTTAACCGGAGAATCAATGCCAGTTGAGAAACATGCAACAACAGATAAGGTTAATTTATTAAAATTAGAAAACATTTGTTTAATGGGTACAAGTGTTGTTTCAGGTAGTGCAATTGCAATAGTTATTCAAACGGGAGTTAAAACATATTTTTTGTCAATTTCAAGTGTATTGCAAGAAAAACGCCCTTTAACTAATTTTCAAACAGGAGTGCAACGAGTAACATTCCTATTAATTATGTTTGTGTTGATTATGGCACCAATTATTTACTTAATTTACTCAGGAACAAAAAGTGATTGATTAGGAGGAATAACATGAACAGCGGCAGCTATTGTTGGAATTATTCCTGAAATGTTGCCAATGATTGTGACAAGTAATTTATCACGAGGAGCTCGTAAAATGAGCCACAGTAAATTAGTATTTAAAAATTTAGGGGCAATTCAAAATTTAGGGGCAATTGATGTTTTATGTACAGATAAAACAGGAACTTTAACAAATGATAAAATTGAGTTAATTAATTATGCTAGTTTCGACAATAAAAAAGAACCAGATTTATTGAAATTATTATACTTAAATAGCTATTTTCAAACTGGAATTAAAAATCCACTAGATTCAGCAATTATTGATTATGTTAAAGAAAGTACACATTATTTTGCTCCTGATAAATATCAAAAAGTTAATGAAATTCCATTTGATTTTGAACGTCGTCGTTTAACAATTATTGTTAAAAATGCAGCAGATACAAAATTAATTTCAAAAGGAGCAATTGAAGAAATTATTAATGTTTCAAATAAAATTTATTATCAAAATAAAATTGTTGACTTAGATGATGAAATGAGAAAACAAATCATTAAGACGGTAACCCGTTTGAATGATCAGGGATACCGTGTGTTATGAATTGGTTATAAAGTTGTTAATGAAAATCAAAAGGTTTATAACATTAATGATGAAAAAGATTTAATTTTTTATGGTTATGCAACATTTTTAGATATTCCCAAACCATCAGCATCAAAAATGGTTAAAGTATTAGCTACTCGTGGTGTTGAATTAAAAATTTTAACAGGAGATAATGCTGCTGTAACGCGTTCGATTTGTGATCGTGTAGGAATAAAAATTAAAGGAATTATTTCTGGGGAAGAATTAGATAAATTGACTGACTATGAATTAAAACATGCGGTTGAAATTAATAATGTTTTTGTTAAATTAAATCCAACGGAGAAATCACGAATTTTAGTTTGCTAAAAGCGAATAATCATGTTGTTGGTTTTATGGGTGATGGCATTAATGATGTGCCTGTATTACGACAAAGTGATATTGCAATTTCAGTTAATAATGCAACTGATGTTGGTAAGTAAGCATCAGATATTATTTTATTAGAAAAATCATTAGATGTAATTGAACAAGGAATTAAACAAGGACGTTTAACATTTGGAAATATTTTAAAATATATTAAAATAACAATGGCTTCACAATTTGGAAATGTTTTTACTTTAATTATTGTGGCTTGATGAATTCCATTTACGCCAATGTTGCCAGTTCAAATGTTATTTCAAAATTTAATTTATGATTTTTCACAATTTGCAGTCGTATTTGACCGTGTTGATGAAGATTTCTTATTACAACCACAGCGCTGACGTACAAAAGGTATATTATCATTTACCTTTGTTAACGGCCCAATTAGTAGTGTTTTTGATGTAATAACCTTTATTATTTTAGGGTATGGGTTTGGTGTCTTTAGTGCATATCATGCTGATCCTATTTCGGCAAATGCCACTTATCATGTTGCAATTTTTCAATTGGGTTGATTTATTGAAGGATTAATTACTCAAACCGTTGTTATGTTAATGTTTAGAACAAAACAAATTCCATTTATTCAATCAAAACCAACTTGACCAATTAATGTTGCCATAGGAATTGTTGTATTATTAGGATTCTTAATTCCATATGCATTGAACAATGTCTTTTCAATGACAGCACCACCATTAGTATATATTCCAATCGTCATAGGAGTTATTAGAGCGTATTGTATCACTGCTCAATTATCAAAAGTTGGTTATATTAAAGTGACAAAAAATTGATTATAAAATAATTTTAAAGATAGTTAAAAGGAATGTTTATTTATGATAACCATTCCTTTTAATTATTATTTTAATGTTAAAATAATTATCAGATTTATGTTAAAATTTTGATTATGGAATAATATAGTAAGTATTATTTAAATTTTCATAGTTTTAAAAAACAATAAAAATGAGCAAGAATGATGAGGTGAAGTTATGCAGAAAAAAACAGCACAAAAATATGGATTTTTTATGTGTTTTTGTATGGTTGTTGGAACAGTTGTTGGAACAGGAATCTTTTTTAAAAATGAAGGTGTATATGGATTAACTAATGGGAATGGAGTTCTAGGTTTAATTGCATGGATAATTGGTGGTCTAATGGCTCTCTTATTTGGATTATCATTTATGGAAATTTCATCAGCAAAACAAGATTCAAATTCAGGTATTGCTTTGTATGCAAAGATGTTCGGGGGAAAATGGTTTGGTCGTGTAGTGAGAAACGCTATGAACCATATTTATATTCCGTTAACAACTTTTACTGTTGCTTATTATACAACAAAAGCTTCAATTTGGGCTTTTGGTGGTGGTTTGACCGCAGAAATCGTATTTAGTGAAAAAGTTGGAGGTTATGCTAATTATCAATTAATTTTAACGATTTTTTCAATTATTTATACTGTTTTATTAATTTATATTTGTACTTATTTAGAAAAAACAGGAAAATATATTCAAATGACAACCGTTGTTTTAAAATTAATTCCATTAATTTTAATTGGGTTAATTGGAATGTTCTTTTTTAACAACGACCCTAATGCATTAAGTAAGAGTGGTTTAGGTGATCTTGATAAATATAAATTAATTGCAAATAAAACTGGATTGGAAATGATTTTAATGGCTTTGCCAGGGATTCTATTTTCATTTGATGGTTTTTTATCAACAACATATATCCAAAAGGATGTTAAAAAACCAGAGCGAAATATTCCATTAGCTTTAGTATTAGGTTTAGCATCAGTAACAATATTTTATTTACTTGTTTCAATTGGAACTTTAAATTTAGATGCTAAAGGAAGTGTTGTTGCTGCTGCGGGTAAAATTTTTAGTGATCCGATTATTAATAAAATTTTTGAACGAATTATTTTCTTCTTTATTTTAATTAGTGCTTTTGGAACTTTAAATGGATATAGTTTTTCTTTAGTTAAGCTAAGTCATTCATCAATTGAAGATAATTTTATTATTGGTGCAAAACTATGGAATAAAATTATGAAAAAATATAGTATTAATTTTGCAATTTTTTTAGCATCAGTTATGATTACATTAATATGAGGACTAATTATGGGTATTCCAACTATTTTTGCAAAAGAAACTTATAATTTTTACGATTTTATTAGTAATGCAGGTGTTGTGATGGCATTTCTAATGTATGGAACAATTATTGCTTTGGGAATATGAAATCGTTATCATCAACGGATTGCAACAATTAAAAATTGATATTTTCTTCCAGCTGCAGTTATTAGTGTACTTTGTATTATTGCTATTATTGGATATAATATCTATTCATATTTTTTAAATGCTATTGTAATGCCAGAAAAAACTGGTTCCATTTTAGCAATTGCATTATTATTGCTAATTTTAGTTTTGCCATGATTTGGGATATGAATGAAAGATAATGATACAATTAATAAAAAGTTAACTATGACAATGCCATTTAATGATAAAAATTCTAGTAAGGATTTAAAAAGAAATTTAGTAGAAAAGTCAGATACAAAAGAAAAGGATAAGACATAAATAATTTATTAAATGCTATAATGTTTTATTAATGTTCAACTTTGTTATAATAAAATAGTATTAATTTAAAGTTATATTAAAAAGAGAAAGGATATTATTTCATAAAAAAAATACTAGCTTTTTTAGGAACAATTAGTATAATTCCTAATGTAAATACCTGTAATAGGTGCTGTAAGTATGTATGATAAACTAACAAGTTTAGCACAAACTAGTAGTAAAAGTAGCATAAATAAAATTACATATTCTTATAATTTTTTTTACGGAAACAACAATTTTATATGCTGTTTTTGAACCCTCATTTTAAGAACATATTAAAGTTAATTATAGTATTAATAGCAAATTAGGTTTTAATAATTTGTTGATAAATAGAATGTTTAAATCTGTTGAAATTGATTCAAATGTTAATGAAGAAAAATATCTTCTTGGATTAACAGAACAAATATATGATAATTGAGAGACTATTAATTCTGTTTGAAATAATAGTGATAAGTTGTCTCCTATTAAAATAGAAGTTTCAATTGCAAAACGAATGAATTCAGATTGATTTGACCTCCATAACATATTTTATGTTTCAAACTATATTTCTACTACAATACAATCTAATTAACCAGTTTTTATTGTTAGGTTATTAAAAATAAGAGTACTAAAAATTTTAATGTATTCTTATTTTTTTATTAATTATGTTTTATTTAAATTATTTTCGTTATAATTAACATAAGAATAAAATTATGAGAGGCTAAGGTGAAATTATTTAAAAAGGATAAAAAATATTATTGATTTAGGAATTTTATTACTTTAAGTCTTATTTGATTTATAAATTGTTAATGTATGTGTTAAAAGTCTTAAATTTATAATTTAGGTAAAAATATTTTTTAAGAAAGGGGTCTTGGAATGGCAAAAATAATAACTAAATTTAAGGGAAATAATAAAGAGTTTAAGGAGCGAAAAAAAGAAATTGGTTTTTTAAAAACTGATGAGATTAAACAAATTTCCCATTTTTCTCAAAGCGAAATTTTAGAACATTTTGAACTTAAAAATTTTGGTTTAACTTATGATGAAGCAGAAGAAATGGGTAAAAAATATGGTGATAATTCACAAGAAAAAATGAAATTTCATTGATTTAAACATTTTTTAAAAGTATTGTTAAATCCTTTTAATATTGTTTTGGCTTTAATTGCGACCTATAATATAATTAGTTATTTTACTTTAGGTGGCGATAGTTTTGAAGTTATTGGAGTGATTATTATTGCTATTATGATTATTATTAGTACTACAATTGCATATGTTCAAGATATCCGCAGTTTTTTCGTGACAAAAAAACTAACAGATTTAGTTAGTAACACAATTACAGTAATTCGATTAGAATATGATGAAAAAGTTTCTGAAGTATCAGTTAAAAATAATACTAGTTTAATTCGAGAAGTAAAAGAATTAGAAATTCATGAATTAGTACCAGGTGATTTAATTTATTTATCAAGTGGGGATATGGTTCCTGCTGATGTTCGAATATTATGAAGTAATGAACTTTTTATTAATCAATCCAGTTTAACCGGTGAGTCGTTACCTGTTGAAAAACATGCTAGTTATAACCGTCATAAAGCAAGTTTACTAGAGTTAGAAAATATTTGTTATACGGGAACAAGTGTTGTTTCAGGTAGTGCAATTGCAGTTGTTATTGGTGTGGGAACAGAAACATATTATGCGACAATTTCAAAAACATTACAAGTTAAACCACCAGAGAATAGTTTTAATCGTGGAATTAAAAGAACGACTTGATTATTATTATCATTTATGTTTGTAATGGTTCCCATTGTTTTTATTATCAATGGAATTACAAAAAATGATTGGTTATCTGCTTTATTATTCGCTATTTCAGTTGCTGTTGGTTTAACTCCAGAAATGTTACCAATGATTGTGACTTCTAATCTTGCTCGTGGTGCCAGTCGAATGAGTAAAGCCAAAGTAGTTGTTAAAAAATTAGAAGCAATTCAAAATTTAGGGGCAATTGATGTTTTATGTACAGATAAAACAGGAACTTTAACAAATGATAAAATTGAATTGGTTGATTATCAGTTATTAGATAATAAAAAAGATGATCGTTTATTAACATATTTATATTTAAATAGTTATTTTCAAACGGGATTAAAAAATCCTTTAGATAAAGCAATTATTAATTATATTGATAATCATCATTTATCTAGTTTTAAGGATGATTATCAAAAAATTGATGAAACCCCCTTTGATTTTAATCGGCGTAAATTAACGGTTGTTGTTTCAGGTAAAGATAAGCATCACACTTTAATTTGTAAAGGGGCAATTGAAGAAATTATTAAAAATTGTACAAGAATTGAATATAAAGGAAAAGTTGAAAAGATAACAGAAGAACATTTACGAATGATTTCTGCAACAGCAGAACGAATGAATAGTGAAGGATTAAGAGTTATTGGATTAGCATATAACCATGGTCATGATGCCGATACTTATTATTCAACAAAAGATGAGAAAAATTTAATTTTTTATGGTTTTGTTTCTTTTCTTGATAAACCAAAACCTTCTGCAGCAAAAATGATTCAATTATTGCGAAAAAATGGAGTACAATTAAAAATTTTAACGGGTGATAATGAACAAGTCACAAGAGCAATTTGTGATCGAGTTCATTTAAAAATTCGTGGTGTTATAACTGGCGATTATATTGAAAAATTAAGTGAATTTGAACTCCGTGATGTTGTTGAACAAAATAATATTTTTGTTAAATTAAATCCATTACAAAAAGCAAAAATTATTATAGCTTTAAAACAAAATCAACATGTTGTCGGTTTCATGGGTGATGGAATTAATGATGCACCTGTTTTACGCCAAAGCGATGTTGCAATATCTGTTGATAATGCAACTGATATTGCAAAAGAAGCATCAGATATTATTTTATTAGAAAAGTCCTTATTAGTTATGGAAAAGGGAATTATTCAGGGACGACAAATTTTTGGAAATATTTTAAAATATATTAAGATTACAATAGCTTCTAACTTTGGAAATGTTCTGAGTATTTTAATTGCTTCAGCATGATTACCATTTCAACCAATGATGCCAATTCAAATTCTATTTCAAAATTTATTATATGATATATCCCAATTGGCAGTAGCATTTGATAAGGTTGATGTAGACTTTTTATCAAAACCACAAACTTGAACAACAAAGGATATTTTACCGTTTGTTTTTGTTAATGGACCTGTCTCCTCAATTTTTGATATTTTAACTTTTGTTGTTATGGGCTATTATTTTGGGGTTCTTGCCAATCCACAACACATCACAGCTGAACAAATTACTTTATTTCAAACAGGTTGATTTGTTGAAGGATTAGTGACCCAAACCTTAATTGTTCAAATGTATCGAACAAGAAAAATTCCATTCTTTCAATCAATGCCATTATGGCAATTATTGGTATCCAGCATTGCCGTCATTTTGATTGGAATGACCTTACCATTTACATCATTAGGGCCAAAACTAAGTTTAGTACCATTACCTGCAATGTATTTTGCTTTCTTTGCTGCATTAGTGATTGGATATTGTTTAATGAGTCAAGGAGTCAAAGATTTATATATTAAAATTTTTAAGCGATGATTATAGATTTACTTTTAGTAAATCTATTTTTAATGCAAAATAAAAAAAACATCTTGCTTTTACAAGATGTTTAAAATTATTCTTTAAATAATTCAAATAATGTTTTAATCATTACTCCAGTTCCACGCCCATCTTTAGTATCCGCTGTCCCAGCGATGTCTAAATGAATATATGGTTTTTCTTCTACAAATTCACATAAAAAGGCAGCAGCAGTTGAACTACCAGCAAAGCGTGAACTTTCAGCATTTGTTAGATCAGCAATTGGTGTTTTACGCATTACAGCAGTATGTTCTTCTAAAATTGGCATTCTTCAAATTCCTTCATGAGCTTTAGAAGCTGCTTGTGCAAATTGTTCATATCATGCATCATTATTAGCAAAAACACCAGTTAATCATTTTCCTAAAGCTACTAGAATTGCACCAGTTAATGTTGAGGCTTCAATTAATTTATCCACATTTAATTTACGTATAGCATAAGTAATACCATCAGCTAGAACTAATCTTCCTTCAGCATCAGTATTATCAATTTGAACAGTTTTTCCGTTCATTGATGTAATAACTGATTCAGTTAAAGTTGCTTTTCCTCCAATTCGATTTTCTGTTAAACAAGCCACCGCAGCAATATTTGTTTTAACTTGTGCTTTTGCTAAAGCTAATACTGTTGAACAAACAATAGCTGCTCCTGACATATCAAATTTCATTCCAGTTAATGCTGTTGATGGCTTTAAGTTATATCCACCACTATCAAAGGTAATTCCCTTTCCTATTAAGCCAACTTTTTCTTTTTTATTACTATCACCTAGATATTCTAAGATAACAACTCGCGGTTCTAAATAGCTTCCCGCATTAACAGCTAAAAGTAAACCCATTTTTTCTTTTTCAATTTCTTTTTTATCTAAAACTGTTACTTTTAAATTTGGGATTCCTTTTGCCATTGTTGTAATTTTTTCAGCAAAAAATTCTGGATACATTAAATTTGGTGGTGTATCTTGTAACATACGAGCAAAATTAACAAATTCCATTTTAATTTGAATTTCTTTAAAAATAGTAGGTGCCTTGTCACAGTTATGGATTAAATTAATTGTATAAACTGATTTTTCTTTTTTATCTGTTTTTAAATTATAATTATCATTTAAAGCATATAATATTCCTTCTGCTAGTGCTTTAAAAATATGAGTATTTGCTTCAGCACCTTTTTTGAAAGTGTTAATATCAATATTTAAACTATATTTAATTGTTTTCATAAAATTTTGGATAAAATCTTCAACATTTTTAAAAGTTAATGCTTTTTCGAAATAAGCATAAATTGTTTTTTCTTCTGAAATTAAAGTTGTTGCACCGTTTTCTTGGACAACTAATGGGTTGATTTCATCACCCTTAAAAATTGCTTTTAGTGTTAAATCTTGTTTTTTGTCATTTAATAATACCATTGTAAAATTCCTTCTTTCTATATAGATAATTATATACACAATATTATAACATTATCTAGAATAACAATAAAAATATTTTGTTTTCCGTTATAATATAAAAAGGTAAATTTAGAAGAAAGAGGAGAAAAGAATGAAACGAAATGAAGCACCAGCACAATATAAATGAGATTTCAATCATTTATATTCCAATCATGAAGCATGGAAAAAAGATTTAGCAAAAATTGTAAAAAAATTAGAAGAAATTATCACCTTTAAAGGAAAATTAAATCAAATGGCTGTTTTTAAAAAATATATTTTTTTAGATGAAGAAATTGATTTAATTGCAAATAAAATGGGACAATATTTACATATGGGTGATATTAATACAACTGATTTATCATATCAAGAATTAGCAGGAACTTATTCAAATACTTTAAATCAAATTTCAAGTCAATTAGCTTTTGTTGCTCCCGAATTAAAAACAATTGGTGAAAAAACAATTATGACATGAATTAAAGAAGATTCTGCATTAAGTGCATATGAATATAGTTATCGTAAGTTTTTTAAAAATGCAAAATATATTTTATCAGAACGTGATGAAGAAATTTTAGCTTTAGTAACACTGTCACGAAGTGTAGCTTATGAATTGTATGATTTATTAGCATATGCTGATAAAAAGCCAACTTTTATTGATTATCAAGGAACAAAAACAGAATTAACAAATACTGTATATAGTGAAATTATGGAGAAATCTGATCCATTAGGTGAACAAGAATTTCGAATTAAAACAGCACAATTGTTTTCTGAACATTTAGTTGATAAAAAACATTCTTTTGCACGAATTTATGAGGGAATCATTCAATATAGTGTTGAATCTGTTCGCTTACGTGGTTATAAAAATACTTTACAAGCATCATTAAATAATGATGATGTATCTGAAGAAATTTATGCAAGTTTAATTAAATATGGTCGTGAAAATAGTCATTTATTTGTTCAATATAATGAGTTATTAAAAAAACATTTTAAATTTAAAAAGTTTTATCTAACTGATCGTAGTTTGAAGTTAGTTAAAAACATTGCATCATTAGATAAGAAATATACTGTTGAAGATTCAAAAAAAATGATACGTGAATCCCTACAACCATTAGGAAATGAATATTTAACCCAATTAGAGTTAGTTTGAAGTGATCATCGCATTGATTACTTTGAAGATACTAATAAACGTAGTGGTGCTTATTCATCTGGTGGTTCAGGAGTTCAACCAATTATTTTAATGAATTGAGATGATACAATTGGTTCAGTTAATACATTAGCACATGAAGCCGGTCATTCTGTTCACACATTATTAGCAGATTTAAATAATAAATATCCATTAAATAGTTATCCAATTATTTTAGCAGAAGTTGCTTCAACAGTTAATGAACACTTATTATTTGATTATTTATATAAATATGCTGAAAGTAAAGAAGAAAAAATTTATTTATTACAAAATCGAATTGATGAAATTATGGCAACTTTCTTTCGCCAAATTCATTTTGCTGATTTTGAATTATCTGCGCATAAAATGGTTGAAAATAATGAGCCATTAGATGCTGATAAATTAGCAAATCTTTTTGATCAAAAATCTAATGAATTTGGTTATACTGTTTTTGATAAACATGAGTTACAACAAAAGACATATAGTTGACCACGAATTTTACATTTATTTCATTCACCATATTATGTTTATAAATATGCAACTTGTATTGTTGCTTCATTTAAACTTTATAATGATGTCATTAATGGCCATCCAGAATATTTACTAAATTTTTTAAAACAAGGTGGTCGTAAAGAACCATTAGCAATTTTAAAAGATATTGGAATTGATTATACTGATGCTAATGTTTATAATGGCTTGATTACAAAATTAACAGAAATGATTAATAATCTTACTCAGTTATTAAAATAACGTTATATTAGTTATATTATATAAAAAAATTTATTATATTAAAAATAAAAATAAAAAATATTTTGTCAAATTATTTTTAAAAATATTTGTTTAAATTATAAATAATTTGATAAAAATTAATTTTATTTTTTTTTTGTAAATTGTAAATGCAAATGCATCACTTTATTGAAAAAGAATAAAGTGCTTTTTATTTTGTAAAAAATACTTATATTTATTGGATTAATCGTTAGATAGTATCTTTTACACTTAATAAAATATGTTTTTTCAGAAAAATCCATCCTTTCTTTTCTTAAAAAATTTTGAATAATTGTTTTATTTAGTTGTTAGTTAATTGTTAAATATAGTTACTAAAAAATATATTTAATAAACAAAGAATTAAAAAAGATAATGAGATAAAAAAATAAAGATACTATCTAACGATTAATCCAAAATTCAATCTTTAAAACTTAATATTTTTTGATGCTTAAAGATGGATAACTCATCTATGGCACGAAGTTTTAAAGAAAGTGTGAAAGCGATTGGATTTACTACTCCTATTTATTTCTTTTAATTCTTAGCAAGATTAATCACTTGTGAAATGTCAGAGCATGTGTTTTTTGGCTTGTTTTCATAAAAAGAGTGCTGTTAAACCAAAAAAAACAATATCGGATACTAAAAAACAAGAGGGAGGAGCTCCAAAAGGTTATTTTCTTTATATAAAGTTGTGTAGGGATGGATGAAGCGTAATTAATAACTAGGTAATTTTTTTTGTTTATTTCCGTATGGGGTAAACTCTATCAAAATATCCTATCCGCCCCCGCTCACCTTCAAAGTGAAGCGGGCGGCGAAGTAATTAAATACTAAAATAAATTATTTACTAAATATCAAAATATTAACTAATAAGGGAATATTATGTTTTTTTACAAAAAGGAAAATATTTGATGAAAAAATGAAATAAAAAAATTAAAAATAAATTACAAGAATTAATGATATTAGCTTATCCAGTAATGGTAAATAATATTAATGATGAAATTTGATCAACAAATAAAAAAATTAAGAAGTATATATAATGACAGAATATAAAAGTTTGTATATTAATAAAACTTGAAATGAAATAACAACATCTTTTGATTGAGTTAATTGTCAACCTATTAATTGTCGTATTTCACATCATAAAAAGCATTATGATTTGCAATGTTTAGAATGAGCAAAAATGTACTTAATTTTATTTGAAAACAAGTGAGATATTATTGCTTCTTATATGCAACATTACAAAATTAACGATATTTTAGATTTAGCATCAGATGGATGAAAAATATTACAAATTGACAAAAAAATAAACCAGATAAATTAAAATATATTATTGCAATTGACCCTGCTGGAATTGGTCAAACTGGTATTATTATTTATAATGTTTTACAAAATAAAATAATTAATAATATTACTTTTAATTCCAAAAATGAAGAAGAAGCAATAAATAATATGTATTTAATATTAAATGAGTTTAAAAATAAAATTTGTTCTTATTTAAATAAAGTTATTGTAATAATTGAAGATTTTCAATTTCACAAAGGTTTAAAAATAAAAAATCCATTATCTACTCCTAAATTCATTGGTGGTTTAAAAGTTTTATGCAAATATCTATTTAATTTAAATTATGTTTTACAATCACCAGTTGTTAAGAAAAATTATATTTATAAAGGAAATATTAAAATGACAGAGCACGAATTAGATGCTTGAAAACATTTACAATATTTTTTAAAAAAGGAAGTGATAAATAATGACAATAACAGAATCAATTAAATTTAACAAACTTAAAGAAGAAAATGAAACACTTAAAAAAGAACTTGCTGAAAAAGAGCAAGAAATAAATAGTTTTAAACAACAAATAGATATGGCACATAATTTTAATCAAAATTTAGGTAGTGAAATTGAAGAATTAAAACAACAACAATTATATAAATAATATTTTTACAAAAATCCATATTCAACAGGTTCTATCGATTGAATATTAGTTGACAGTTCAAAATATGACAAATTATCTAATAAGGATGTTAAATAATGTCTCAAACAAAAAGTAATTTACTTAAAAAATCAATAACTAATAAACCTAAAATAAAAAATAAAAAAGTTAATAAGTTAGAATTAACTGTTAGATTACATGAAAATCCTATTAAAACAAAAATTAAGGCTCTTGTTGCTGGTGGCGTTGAAGTTGATTCTTGTTTGGCTAAATGTCAGTTAGAAGGATTAAATTACTCAACATTATCAATATATAACCCATCTGTTTTAACTGAGTTTTTGAAATTAAAAAAAATAATGAGATAAAAATTAAAGGCTCAGTATTTAATCAGTTAAATATAAAAACTAAACGCTATTTTTTGTCTTTTAGAGTAGATAGTTTTGAAATTATACAAAAAGCGATTAGAAAAAGAACAAATACAAATATTAAAAAATAGGAGGAAAAACAATGGCATTAAAAAATGTAAAATATGTTCTTATTGATGAAAATAGTGAACCTATTAAAAATGAAGATGGTAGTTTAGATATTAAAACTGCTGAAATTATTTTAGAAAATACTGCTGAAGTTGAAGAATTTAATTCAAGTAATTTAGAAAATAATAATCAGCAAATCAACGAACTACAAGCAAAAAATACTGAGTTAACTTCACAAATTGAACAACAAACAATTCAACTAAAACAAATTGAAGTAATTGATTTTATTAATTCTTTAACTGATAATGAAGATTTTAAAAATGTTTTATTAAAATTTTATGATATTACTGATGATATTGAAATCATTAAAACACAATTGCAAAGTGTTTATGATGAATTAATTAAGGTACAAACAGTTAATACGGGGGCGTACCAAAAGTAGAAAACAAAAAAAACAATATTTTAGATACAGACAATGTATTTAATAAATAGAAAGAAGGAATAAAAATATGGATCCAAAAAGAATTTTTGGCGATATTGTTAACCAATCAACAGTTAATGATAGAGAAACGTTTGAAACTTGATATTTACAAACTTATCAACAAAAATTAAGTTGAGAAGCTTTATTTGCGTGAAAAGAAGAAAATAAATTTGGTTTAACATATAAAAGAAAGAAAAATATTAAATATAATGAAGGTTTGGGAAAAGATGGACAAGTATTTAATATCAATGATAATCTTCTAAAATATTCAACAGTAGAATTTGAAGATGGAGTTGTTGAATTAGATATAATTTTAACTTTTGCTCGTAAATTAGACCCTGTAGAAAATGATTTTAATCCTAATCTTTGGGCTGCCGATATTGAGCAAGTAATGGATACTGAGGTTGCTTATAAACGCAATAAAATTTTAGAAATTATTAATAAAGGAACAGTTACAACTATTCAAGGCAAAAAAGCAGATGATACAAATGCTTTACAAATTCATGATGAAATTATGGATAAAATATATGAAAACGGCTTTACTCCATCAGAAACAATTGTTTTAGGTTCGGCTGATTTTATTCGTGGAATTCGTAATAAATTACAGTTACAACTTGGAGCAAACGACCAAATAAATAGTGTAATTAAAACAAGTGGAGCAATGAAAACTGTTGAAGAAACAACATACTATATGGTTCCTAAAAAATTACCAATTATTAATAAAGATGGTTCAGAAGGAACAATTGAATTATTATCAGATGGTGTTAATGCAATTACCCTTAAGTTTAGCAAAAAATATGACCCTCTTATTTTACGCAAAAAAGATCATACTCCGTTAAGAGTTGGTGCTGCTGCGTTAGGTACTGGAATGGGTAATACTTTAATTATGGAAAGAGTTTTATATTTAGGTGGAGCAGTGGTTGAACCAAAAGGAATTATTAAACATATTGTTTCAAAAATTGATATTAGTAAAATTAATAAATTAGATAAACCAACTATTCATGTTGCAGACCCAACAAAAACAACAGCCGAACAGTTAAAACCACAATTTAAAGATGTTGTTTTAAAAGCAGTAAAAGCAGTAAATAGTTCTTTAACTGAAAGTGATTTTGATTACTTTATTGAAAGTGCTGGTGTTGATTGACCAATAAATATTACAAATGATACCAATCTTTTTGTCCAAATTGAAAGTAAAAACAACGCTACTGGTCAAACAAATCCGATTGATGTTAAAATTAAAAATTCTTAATAGTACTAAAAAATAGTAATTTTTCGTTTGATAAATGATATGCCAATTGGAACATCTAAAACAGCCCTTATTTATGCTGTTAAAAAAATCCAACTAGATTGTCAATCCAACAACAAGAAAAAAGTTTTGGTTTACAGTTATTAGAATTTTTAGGAATTCAAGTTTTAGTTCTTGGTTTATCAGTTTTAACTGGTGGTATTGTTTCGGCTGTTGGTCTTGGTGCGGGATTATCTAATTTTGCCGCAGCATTTATCTCGTTTGGAGTAGAAACAGCAACCGATTTTGCCGTAAATCAAATATATGATAAATTAAAATCAGAAGTAACAGCAAAAAGTACCGCCTTAAATTTATTACCAGCAATTGGTGGAATTGGTAAATTAACGCGTGCTGTTCGAACAACTAGAATTTTAAAATTAGCAAAAGAAACTAAACTACTTGAAAAATTAGGTGTAATAACTGCTAATAATTTAGAAGATGTTGTAAGGCAAGTTACAGGTAAAAAGATTTTATCTGATAAATTAATATTTGATTTTACAAAGCAGGATAATAATTAAACTTTATTATATACAATTGGAAAATTAGCCCGAAATGATTTTTATAAAGGTTTTAAAGTTTCTAATTTAGAAACAATTAATAATTTATTAAAAATTGAGAAAAATATTCAAAAAATAAGTCCTAAATTAGTTCAAAAAATACCACGCGTGAATGAAAAAAATGCTAATAAATGATTGTCTGAATATGGATTAAATATTGATAAAATAAGTAAAATTAATACTAATGAGTGATATAACATTATGACTAATCTTCATAAAAAAGGTGTTGGTAAAAATCTACTATTAAATGCTAATTTAATGCGTGGTAGCAAAGTATACAATAATAAATTATTAAATATCTTGCACCAAACACCAATTAAATTAAATAAAATTTTAAATCATTTAAACCCAAATTTTTATATTCAAAAATTAACTAAAAAATTATTAGCCCAAATTGAAAAACAAATAATTACTATTAAACAAAAAGTAATTAATAAAATTATTGATAAAACTAAAAAATATTGTCTAAATTTAAAACTAAGGCTATTAAAAAAGGCCAATTATTACCTTTTGCTTATGGTTTTGATGTTTTTTAGCAGTAAAAATTGTTCCTTTATCAGTTGCGGGTGAAGTTGCTTTAACAATATATTATAAAAATCCTAAATATGCCCCATTGTAGTTATGACAACTTTAATCAAAGCAGAACAGTTTGTTTTGGCTCCTGAACCGTTTAAATTCTATATGAACAGTGAATGGTTTATTGGTTGGGGATTTAAAAAAACAAGTTTGTTTAATTTAGTTTCTTTTGTCCCGCTTGCTTATCAGCAAGTAATAAAAGATAGTTTTAAAATATATCGGACAATTGCTAAGATATTAAAAATGCAAGAACAATTTAAAAATAACTTTAATAAAGATAAATTGTTAAATACGCTAGAAGATAGTGCGGTTACTAGTTTATTGGGTAATGGACTAGTATTTCAAGCATATAAACAACTCAGAACAAAACAAGATTTAAACAAAACAATTAAAACAAAAACACTATTAAATAGTAAAAAGTTTATTTTAAATAAAATATATTCTAAAAAAATAAATGATAAGGAGATGATTAAATGTTAAATGAATTATGACAAAATGTTACTTTGGAAAATTATAATAATTTTATTCCAATAACAGGTAAAATTACACAAGTTCCAGTTCGTTATAATAAGTTCTTTAAAGGTGATGTAGAATTATGATTTAAAACATTTGCTTTAAGAGCCCAAAATATGATTAATTCTTACTTAAACTATCCATTTTCAAAACTAAAGTTTGAAACATTTAAAGATCTATTATTAAAGAAAATTTGTATTAATATGGTGTGTTTATTACGATTGAGCATTGAACATTTAACCGCATTCCAATTGAATTTTTTACTTCGGCAAATATGAGTGTTGGTGATATTAATTATTCATCGCAAAATGACCATATGATTACTTGACAAGGTTTATTGCCTACCTATGCAAAATCATTGGCTAATTTAACAACTTTAAAGAAAATTTTTCGTACTTTTCAAGAAGAAGGTATTGATTTAACTATGATAGATTTAGAAGCATATTATATACAATTAGAAGTTGATGCTTTATTAGAAAAAGAAAAAACTGAAAGAATAGAAAATGATGATAAATTAGATAAAAAAATTGATAATTTATCAAATGAAACAAAAGAAAATTTAGATAAAAAACAAGATAAATTAACAAAAAATTCTAATATAGAAATTGATTATATAACTTGTAAAAGATATGTTAGTTCTAAAAATATATACATATATGGTGATTTAAGTTTTTATAATGACCTAAAACCCGAAGATATACCAAGATTTACAAAAATAGTCAGAGAAGTACAAAATAATATTCAAGTACCAATAACAAAAATCATTAATGATAAGTCAATAGATGAAGAAGTACCAACATCAAAAGCAGTCTACAATTCCATTACATATGATAATAATCATTTATGGAAAAAATTATTAATCATACCATGGAATTAATTAATGATAAATTTTATGTAATAGTATTAAAAGAATTAAATTGAATTAAATTTTCTGGTTTATTTCAGAAAAATTCAAAATTTTGAATATCATATTTATCTTGTAAAACACAACCATTTAGCGAATTAATGTTTGGTATCGCTCCTAATTCTTTATATTTTAAATTTAGTAATGATAATGGCAAAACTTGAAATGATTTATCTGGTTTTGACCCTAGCATTTATTAATATCATAGTGAAGGGACACCTATATAGAAAGGAGATGTTATTATGTCAAAATTAGAAGTTAAAGATGTAATTATGTTTTTGAAAATCTTTGGAGTTTCATTATTGTTTTTTATCGCAGGAATTATTATTTGTTTTATAGGATCTACTAAATTAGGAATTGGTTGACCCGCATATGTAATTATTGGTTCAATTCTTAATGGTTTTGGAGTTATTGTTTTAATTATTGAAACAATTAGATTTATCAAAACACATAACAAACAACAAAAACAAGATAGTATTGAAGATGTTATTAAAAAAGAAGATACAAAATAAAGAGGTGTTATAAATGGAATTATTACCAGCAAAAAAGAAATTAAAAAAAAGAATATGATATTGATAGTTATTATCTTAATTTAGCATCAACGATTACTAATCGTAAAAATGTTACTGTTCAAAAACATAATGAGATTTTAGAAAAAAGAATTTGTGAAGATAATGCTAATTTTTTAAATCCGCGAGATTTAGAAATTAGCATTTATAATCCACTTACTAATCAAAAAATAGATACTAAATTAATTAATAGCTTTTTAAAAATGCAGGACTTTACCAATAAGAATTGATATAACGAATATAAAATTAATAAGAATGGTAAAGGTGCATATTTTATTTTTGCTAATAATTCAAAACTTAATTTTATTACTATTGATTTTTACAATGACCAATATGATGAATTAGGTAATTTAGTATCTTGTACTTTTGATTATGACCCTTATATTAAAAATGACCAGAGTATTTTTATTACTGAAAAATTAGAAATTGATTATGTAACTAAACAAGTAAAAGTTATTAGAAAGTTAAAAACACAATTATACAGTACTATTACCGACTTATATATTGATGATGCTAAATGAAATAACTATACAACTTTACAAAGAGAAGAAATATTACCACTTAATTTTATCCCGATTGAAATTATTCCTAATAACCCTAATTTTGAACCTTCTGCTCATTATGGTAAACAATTTGCTAGTATTTTAGATATTATTGCTGAAAAAATAATGCTACACTCATTATTAAATAGTGGTAAATTTACCATTAATACTAATGGAGTGACTGGTGTTGTTGACCAAGAAATTAGTAAAATGTTAGCTTCATTTATTGAAAATGACTTGTTATTAGTTGAAGGAGACCCTGATAGTAATTTTTAACCAGTAGACTATATTGCTGGTAATTTTAAAGGTGAATAATTAACCAAAATATATGATTGATTATTAACAAATTACTATAAAATAAATCGTCATCATGTTTCCGCAATTGCTAAGGGAGTCCAACAAACACAAGCTGAAGTTGCTGGTGTAAATATTTAAACAAACGCATCATACGAACAAATGATATATATTAGAGAAATTAAATTAACTGAATTTATTATTAAGTTAATTAAATATGATAATGCTATTTTAAACAGTAGAACATTCAATATTAAAAATATTGATGAGTTAATTATTGATGTTCGCTTACCAGTAAATGCTACTTTAAACAGACAACTAAAAAACAACGAAACTATTATCAATATGCCCAACGAAGAAGGAAAACAAAAATAATGTTAAAACCATCTGAAAAAATGTTAGCACAATTAGCGGAAAATGATGAACCAATTGACTATTCAATCGATAGTATTCCGTTAGATTTTGCTAATCAATCTCAGTACAGCGATCCTGATTTAGCACAATTATTTAGTGAAGACCGTGCCAGAACCTTATATATTTATAAAATTAATAATCTTGTTAAGACAAAGCAAAAACCAATCTTAAACTACTCTTAAAATAGCGTTAAAATAGGTTTTATTGATAAAGATAAATATATTAAGATTATTGGTTATGAAATTAGTGACTTTAACTTTAAATTACAAGTTCAACAAAATACCACAATTCAAGACAATAGCACAAGTTATGTAATGATTGATGAAAAAGATATTTTAATCAATGATATTTCAAAACAAGACAAAGAATTTTTAGAGTCTTATGACTTAAAAATAGTTTCCATTAATGAACCAATTAGCGAAGACAATAAAAATGAATGTTACATCATTGAAAAATATAAACATCCTTATTCACCAGACGGGGTTGATATTATTAAATCTACTCATTTAGTTAAGGTGACTGATTTTAAATGAAAAAATCAAAATAACATTCATTTAATATTACAAAAATCATTACCAGAAGATACAATATTTACTGGGATTGAAATTAAATATCCTAAATCAATGTTATTTGGTAATATTAAATGTTGAGGCAATGTCAATGGTGTTTATTCTTATCCATCATCAAATATTGAAAATGCTAGTTTAGTACCATTGTTATCAATGCCAATTCAATTGAAACAAATCCTACTTTAAGAGTATTTCAATATTGATTTACCGAAAGTTTTTTACCGTGAAACATTGCCAAAAACTATATTCAAGGAAAAGATATTTTAGATTTATTAGATATTAAAGAATTAAATATTGTTTTGTTAAATTATTTAACATATCGTTATAACTATGATCGAAAATTTCAAGGGGCAAAATACGATGAAAAAGATAATCCTACTAATAAAGCAGCAGAATTACGCCAAAAATTTGAAGGACAAAAACAAGAAGATGTAATTGATGGTTTATTTGAAAACTGAAAATTAGACAATCCAACCCTTATTAATGATAATATTGTCAAAAGATTTAAACAAATTATTTATATGTTATTAAATTACACATATAGCAAATATGCAATTAATAAAGGTTATAATGATGATGTTAAGTTACTTTCACCTTATTATTTTGAATTAATTTCATCACCAAATCCAAAAGAAAATAGATATTGAGAATTTGAACATTGTAAAGTTAAATTAAATTCATCATATTTTAATTTTTCAGGTTGAATAGGACCACCACCTGAACCAATAAATTATTGAAAAGAAGTTGAAGAAAGTGATAAATCATTTATAATTGACAGTAAATATTATATAGTTGTTGCTCGAAATAGTTTAAATAGTGATTGAAAGATATTTAAATTAAAAAATAATGGTGAAAAAGGTAGTGGTTTAAAAACAGATTGATGTGAAAGACCTGTTGGCTGGATTTTTACTTCTAATGGTATTTATTTAGCTACAGGTAATTTGCTAGATACTTCAATGGAATATGTATGAGGTAAAAATAAAAAATATGAAAGTTATATTAAATCAGTTTACCGCTGAGATGCTATAGATGAACCAAACACACCATTTATTTCACCTAAAACAGAACAAATTACTGATTGAAATTTAAAACAACAACTAAATGTTAATAACAACAAAGATAATAAAATTAAAGTAAGTTTTAAAAACAAAGATATTTCAGAAAACCCAATTTATCAATTAGAAGCAAATTATTTTAATTGATTATCCATAACAAATGAATTATAAACAAATAACATTCCTTCCCTTATTCCTGCTGAAATTAAATTATCTGATGGTGAATATGGCAAGTATTTAACTAATTTAATTGTTTCTAATGACAAAATAGAAGAATATTTAAACTATTTTTCACAATAATATAGTTTGCTTTATTCTAAGGCAGTTTGAATAAATATAACTAAAAATTTAGTTGAAGATAATATTAAAATAACTTATGATGAAAAACTATTATTTTTAAATCAAATTGAAATATCGGGTATATGAGGTTATGGAAACTATGATATTAATATTTTTATTGAAAAATCAAATGAAAAAATTATTGAAGGAAAAGATATTAACTTAGAATTAATTAAAAATTGTCCTATTTTAACTAAGGCCAGTGAAAAAGATAGAAATACATATTTAGAATTAATAAAAGATGATACATGATATTTGTATAAAAATGGTGTTGAAGATGAAAAATCTTATTCAAATAAAGCGGTTGCTGATTTTTTAAAACAATCAAATAGTATAATATTTTCCTACCCACCCACAAAAGAATAAATTAATATTAATAATTTACAACTATTTAATATAAATAATGAAAAATTATCATTAATTACATTAGAAATATAAAAAAATTTTTAAATCTTCTAAAAATTTTTTATTAAAGTGTTATTTCACCAGTTTTATTATTTACAGCTAAACTAGGAATATTTTTATTTAAATTTCAACGGTAAACTGATTTAATATAACTTTCATATTTTTTATTTTTACCTCATACATATTCCATTGAAGTATCTAGCAAATTACCTGTAGCTAAATAAATACCATTAGAAGTAAAAATCCAGCCAACAGGTCTTTCACATCAATCTGTTTTTAAACCACTACCTTTTTCACTATTATTTTTTAATTTAAATATCTTTCAATCACTATTTAAACTATTTCGAGCAACAACTATATAATATTTACTGTCTACTGTATTAAATGGTTTTTCTTGTGGTGCTATTCATTCTAAGTTATTTTTAATTTCTTGATTAACAGTATCTATTTTATGTTTTTCTTTTTCTTTTTTTTAAATCATCTTCGCTATATTGTGTTTTATTACAAGCAACTAAATTTGTTGTACTTGTTCCGATTAAAATGATTGTTCCAATAAAACTTAATAATCTTTTCATAATTAATTATTATATAATCTAATACCATTACCTAATTTCATGTGACAATTAAGTGATGCACCAGAAGCTCATCATTCACAATATTGTAATCCGAATACTTTTAAATAATATTTATTATTTTCTCAATATCAAGTTAATCCAAATCTTTGATTAATTTCTATTTTTGCTTCACCATCTTTATCTCAAAATTTTTGTAATTCTTGTTCTTTATTTTGTGGTACGTTATTTTTTGTGTTTTCAATTATATTTTTAAAATTGTTATTTTTATCTTTTAAAAATCTATTAATATCTTGACCTTTTAATTTTTTAACTTTTCCTCAACTTGCTTTACAATTGTTTGTATAAACTCAACTTCCTTAATTTACCGTAGTTCCTCAACAATTATTATCGGTATCTCCTAAAAATTCTATTTTATTAAAATTTTCAACAGGGTTAATTTTATCTAAATTTAGTAAAAATGATTTTGTATTTCAATAATTATGTAATGTTGATTCAAAATCTAACTTTTTATTTTCTTTATTTTTATCATAATATAATTTTAATTCTTTTTCTAAGTTAGAACTTTCAGCATTTCACAATATTTCTCCTATAATATGTTCATCATTTATAAGTTTTGTATTTAAAAAATAAACTTTTTCGTTATTTGTAGAAACATAAAAATTACCGTTGTCAAATTCTTTTATACTTGTTATTTCGGTATGGTAATTTTTATCATTATCAATATTATCTACTTTTAAAACTACTCCATTTTTGCGAATAAAATAAAGTCCTTCAGTTGTTCCAACAAAAATATCTCCACTTTTTAAATTGTCACCTTTATTATTTTCATCTAAAATTTTAACAAAAGTTATTTTTTTATTTTTTAAAAGGTAATTTTGTTCTGTCCCTTTAATCGCATCACAATATTCATTTTTTATATTGTTATTTATAATTCTTGTTCTTCTATCACAATTTAAAGTTGGTTGCATAAGTAACCCAAGAATAATTCTAACATCTGTATTTGCAAGAGCCTGAGCAATTGTATTCAATGGTAATTGTGATAATAAATTATAAAATGATTCATTAATAACTTCGTTGATATTACCAAATCTTGCTTGAATATTATTAATTGCGTCAATAATATTATTGCTTATAGATTGTCAATTTGTTACAATAGCACGAACATTGGTATGACCACTATTTTCTGCAGGATTTCAATATATATTGCTATAACCTTCGATTATTTTATTTAAAATTAAATTAAAAACACTTCTAAATCTTAAAGCTTCTGAAGTTACTAAAATTATATATCCTAAAGCTTTTTTTATTAAATTATTATTACTATTATTATTTCTTCAATTATGTAGAGTAGTAAATGCATTTTGAATAGAAAATCAATTAATTGAATGACTACTATCGGCACCTCCTAAAAGAATATTATAATGTCCATCAAATTGGAGAGGAAAATCAGCTGCAATAGTATTATCTATATGTCTTAATTCTAAATTGGAGTGATCAGAGTCGGATAATCAATAATAATTTATAATAATATTTTCTTGAAAAATACCTATAATGTTAATAAAATCAACAATATAAAAATAGTTTAATCTAATAACTAACTCAATTTCACCTCCCGCTTCATTATCAATTATAGAAACAGGCAATATAATATAGTGATTACTATTTAAATAACTACTATTTAATGCATATATTTTTGAACTATTATTTTCAAAAACTGATATTAAAATGTTTTCATTTATTAAATAATTAATAATTTCATTTAAACTCGATTTATATTTTTTTTGGATCATTATTATCAATAATTAGTTTTTTATTATATTTTATAAAATTATTATTTTGTCTTTTATTTCTATTTAAAGTTTCTAAATTATTTTCTTGATTTTGATAAGGACTAGCGGCAATTGTTGTTGGTATTGCGCTTCCACTAATTGTTAATACACTTAATAAACTTAAAAGTTTTTTCATTTTGTATAATTTCCTTTCTAATCTTAAAACTTTTTATCAAGATTTATTGACATTATATATATATATATATATGCAAACACTTTTTAAGCATATTTTAGAAAGGAAGTTATTTAAATGATTATTATTGTGATTATATTGTATTAATCTGGGCTCGCGGTGATTTTCATAAGTTTGTGAAAAATGCCTTAAAGTTTAAAAAACTTTTGCCGCGCTTTTCAAAATAATTGGAAAAATTCTAAGCGTTAAGCGAAGAATTTTATAAAGGTTCCCAAATTTGTTTGAAAGAACCTCAAAAGTTTTTTAAACTTTAAGGAATTTTATCACAAAAATTTAAGAAAATCAACCACTAACCCAAAACCTCAAAAAACTATATAAGTAACTTTGTATATAAAAGAAAGGATTTTTTAAAATGGATAAAACAAAGCATCATTTTACTTTTAAAGAAAGAGTAATGTTAAAAGATTTATTAGAACTTGATTTTTTAAAAAGAAAAAATGGTAAACCCAATATATCTAAAATAGCAAAAATATTGCATAAAAATCGCAATACAATTAGATGAGAAATAAAAAGGTTAAAAGATAATGAATATGATGCTAAATTAGCACACGAAGATTATTTACAAAAACGACAAAAATGTTTTAAAAAATCATCATTATTGCTAAATATTTTAGAATGACTAGATGAAAAATATAACAAATTTCATGATTCACCAGAACAAATCTGTAAAAAATATGAAAAAGAGTTTGGTATTAAATTTCCGGTATTTTTTAAAACTTTATATAAATATATTCATTTGGGATTTTTAAATTTCAAGAAAGATAATTTGTATTTTCATGATAGAAAATATAAAACAAAAAATAGAATTGATAACCGTGGAAAAATAAGAAATTTTAGAACTATTGAAGAAGCAAAACATGATAAATATGAATTTGGTTGATTTCAAATGGATACTATGATTGGTAAAAACAATAGTGTTTGTTTAGTTTTAATCGAAGAATTAACCTAATTTAAAATCATTGAATCATTAAAAGAAAAAACAACAAAAGAAGTTACAAACGCAGTAGAACGAATTTTTTCTAACAGATTTTTCAAAGATAGATGCAAAGGAATAATAAAAGATCAAGGCAAAGAATTTGCTGATTGAGAAAAAATTGAAAAAATAACAAATGCTAAAGTATATTTTTGTGATGCTGGAACTCCAACACAAAAACCCAAAGTTGAAAGAGCAATCCGCGATTTTAGACATTGATTTTCCAAAGGAATTGATTTAAGTATTTATTCAAGAAATTATTATCAAGAAGTTGCTAATATAATAAACTCTAAACTTAAAAAATCTTTACATTAACTATCTTCAAAAGAAGTTTTTATAAAAATGTTTAATTTTTAATCATTTTATTTTTCAGTGTGCCAAAATTCATAAATTTAAAACAAAACTACTAAATTTTTTTAAAATAAATTATATTGAACATTTATTTTATTGGTGTTATAATGAAATCAAATAAAGTGCTACACTTCATAGTACAATTTACAAAAATATTATCAATATTTTAAGTATTAATTTAATTATTAAGTTTTAGAAAAGGGAAAAATACTGAAAAATGAAAAAATTATTAAATATTTTAGGAATATGTGGATTAATTAGTACACCCGGAGGAAGTTTAACTGCTTGTAGCGATAATAAAAAACTGCAATATTTAGAAGAAACAATTCCTGAAACGACAAATCAAGAGCAAGAAGATAATATCAATAATGTTGAAACAACAATTCATCTATTAAATGATAAAATTAATATTTTAAATCAAAAAATAAACATAGAGAATCAACAAATAAACATAAAAAAAATCAAAAAATTACAAAATAATATTTTGCAACTAAAAGAAAAAATTAAAGAACTTGAAAAAACATTGGAACAAGCTGACCTTAGAAATATCAAGGAAATTAATTTGTTAGATTTAAAAATTAAAGTTGGTGATATTGAAAAAGTAAAAGAATCAGAAATTAGACCATATTTACAAGCAGCAATTTTAACAGCAATAAGACAACAATTAAATGCGACAATAACAGAAAATGATTTTTCTTTTAATTTCAATGATTACTTTAATCAGAATCAACCGCAAACAATTAATTTAGCAAAGACTGTTAATAATTATGTTATTAATATTGTAGGATATAATAATGCTAAGAATAGTATTAAGTTAGAAATTTTATTTCCAAAGGCAGTATATAAAATTGTTGATTTTACAAGTTTTACAAAAATTGAAATTCCAAGTCCTGAAGATAGATTGCCAAAATATCCAAATGATTATTTTACAGCATGACTTTTAGAAGAAAAAATTAGAACACAATTTTTAAAACAAATTCAAAAAATTGATCCTAATTTAAGTGAAAATGATTTTACGATTGTTTTTGAAGCTGAGCCTTATAAGAGTCGCATGTTTAATTTAAGAAAAGTTTTTATTAATGATGCTTCTAAAAATAAAACATTTGATATTACTATAATTGGTCACAAAAATGCTAAAGGTAAATTTACAACAACAATTAATTTAATAGATTTTTATAGTATAGAATAATTGTATTAATAAATAAAATTGTATTTAAAATAATGGTTGTCTAACTACCATTAAATTATTTAGTACTTTTTTGAATACTTATTTTTAAGTGAATGTGAAAATTAAAAATTAATTTAAAATAAGTATAAAATTATATCGAATAAGTAATATTTTATTCATATATAACTTTGCTTACTAAATAAAAAAGGACTGATTAAAATGACAAAAAATTCAAAATATAGTTTCTTAAAAGGGAATCTGACCAACAACTGAACTAGAAGTTCTAGAAATCCACATTATAATTTAACAATTACAGATCAAAATGAAGAAAATTATCAAGTAAATATTAATGTGCGGTCAAGGATAGCACCTTATGATGTTGAATATTTTATTAAGGAAAATATTAATCATCCAATTGTTGAACGCTGTTTTCAACTTATAGATAAAATGCATGTAGATTTAGAAACAGGTATTGATGGTTATTGTATTGATTATTTAAGTGGTAATTTTTTTGATTGCAATTATAAAACTATTTTACCATTTGTTAAAGATGATGAATTATCAAAACTTGAAACTATTTTTAACAAAATAGTAACTCCAGCATTAAATAATTCAAAATACAAAATTGGGTTTTGAGGAATGTTCTATGTTAATAATGGAATAAAAGGCATGCATGACATTCATATGAATTAAGGTAATGATACTAAATTTAAATCTGAAAACGGAATTTGACAAGATGGTGCATTTGCAATTTATAATGAGGAAAATAAGATTGTTGAACATATGATTTTTATAATGTTTCAATCTCAGTGTACAAATACTGACAATTCAGGAAATTGTATAAAATAATTTGATATTAATTTAAATATTGTAAAGCATAAATAACATTGGAAAAAAGATAATATTATTTCTTATTATCTTTTTTTTTATTTTTTATCAATTTATTGCTTTTTAGTCCAAAAATTTTCATAATTATATTTGCTTTTGCATTGTTATGAACATATTTTTTATCCTTATGTTGATTAAATATGTAGTGTCAATAACGATATTTTAAAAAAGTTATATGATTTCTACTGATTGATATATAGTATTTATTTTATTTAACTATATTTTTTCAAGTTTTAATTTACTGATTATATTCTTATCAAATTAATTGTAAAAGATTTTTATAATTTTACAACTAATTTGATAAAGACTAAATTTGTTTTAATTTTTTCAATTTTTTTATAAGATATTAGCTATAGTTTAATTTTTAATTATACTATTAAAATTTTAGGAGAAGTTAAATAATAAAATGAAAAAAATTATTTAGTATTTTAAGTGTAATAACATTAATAGAATCTGTTTGTTTAAATATATCATATCTTGTAATAATTAAAATACTGAAAAAAATAAAGAAAATATTTATTTACAAATATTGAACTAATAAATAAAATTAAAACAACAATTTATGATATTAATAAATTATTATATTTAATAAAAAATGTATCTTAAATAATAACAAAAATAAGTTATTAGTAATTTTAAGATTAAAGAGAACATTGGATTTAAAAAAAATACTTTAGTTTTAGAATTAAATTTTACTTTATTAATATGTGTACAAATTATTTACTTAATTTAATAATATTTTTTCATTTTAAAATATAAGTTTTATTTTATAGAAGGGAAAAAATATGAAAAAAAAATCAAAAAAGTGATGAATATTAAATTTCAATTTAATTTTTCTGGTTGTTTTACTTTTAAGCTTTATTTTATATGTATTATATTCTACTTATGGAAATTCAAAATTAATAGCTGAATCAGTAAACCATCCTATTTTATTAAGCTCAATGATTACTGAAAATGATTTAGGAACAATTAATACAAATGGGTTTCCTGTTCCAACAGAAAATCATATAAAAGATAAATTAAAAACAAAATATCATGATTTAAATATTGATGATATTAACGTAACAAATATTACGCAATGAAATGCAATAATTACAGCAAAAGATAGTAGTCTTTATAATGGGGAGTTACCAATTAAATATGCATGTAGTTGATGTAAAAAAAATGGCGAGTTGTTAATTAAAGACTATTGCTAATAACTTTATTTTTAATGTAGTTGTATCTAAAATTTTTAAATAGCATAAAATTTTAAGTATTTGCTTATGACAATTAAGAAAATATTATGAAACTATTAATTTATCTTTTTAAAAAAGTTAATTTAATATTCAATTCCTTTACGAGCAGGAACTTTTTGATAAAAATAATGTTTTGTTGCTTGAACATGACTAACTAAGTCAACAGCATTAATTAAATTATTAGTAATATGATGACCAGAAAAAGCCATTTCAATATTTGGAACTTTTTTTTTAATAATGCAGTATACCACACACATTTTGAAGATTGCAAGAAAACAAGAAAAAATAATAAAAAATATAATTTAAAATATAAAAACATTATTAAAAATGATATATATAAATAAAAATTCTAAAATTAACACACTAAAAAATAGTTTAAATAAAACTTTATAAATTTAAAATTATTTAATTAAATTAGTTAAAAATTCAAATGGTGTCTGAAAATTTAAAGATTTGTGCACTCTTTCAAAGTTATAAAAATAATAGTATTCATTTATTTTATTTTGTAAACCAACTGCATCCAATATTTTTTCTTCAAATACAAATAACTTAGTATAATTTTGATGAAATCTTTCAATTTTACCGTTTGACTGCGGAGAACGAACGGGTGTTGTTTGATGTAAAATATTTTTATCTGTTAAAAATTGAGTAAAAGTAGTTTCTTTAACGCTACTTTTTTGATTATTCCGATAACTATTAATAAATTCAGAACCGTTATCAGTCCTAATTTGTGTTATTTTAATGCCAAATATTTTTTTTAAAATCACTGATTGCTCTTTTAACAGCATCAATAGCATTCTTGGTGCTTAATTTATCATAAATATAACCGAATACTCCTCTTGTTCTTTCATAAATAAAATCATAAACATAATACTTTTTATCAACTGGAAATTTACTTGGCATAAAATATTTTGCATCCATTTGTAATAATCCTAATTCTTTAACTTCATATCTTGGATGTTGTCTTTTAATTTCTTTAATTTTATTTTTTATTTTTAATCAACACTTATCTTTTTTAAATCAACGAAAAAATGTTTTTAAATTTTTAGGTGCTTTATTTTTTAATTCTTCGCCATGAATTCCTTTTTTTAAATTATAAAACAATGATAAAACACCCCCAGCGTGTTTATCACAATATTCAAAATATAAATCATAGATATTTTCACGAACATCATTATTATATTGATAATTAATATTATTAGGAACTGTTGATTTTAATAATAAATCTTCAAAATTATTATTTGCATATGCAACTAAAATTTTATTCGCTCAATAATAAAAAGTTGAAAATTTATTTTTAAAATATTTTTTAATTAAGTCTTTTAATAACAACTTAGTTTCAAGAAAAAACTCCTTACATAAATTAATATATGCAAATATTTTCTTTTTTATTCTTTTATAATATTTATTTTGATAGTTTTTACTTAAAAAATCTTGCAATTTTGCTTGTAGATCGCTTAAATTAGAATCATTAATAATATATTTCATTAATTCACCTCATTTTTTTAAAAAAATAATATACTATAGTTATATCATTTAAATTAATTTTTATAAAACTTCAAACTTTTTTAAACAATCACAATAATAAGTAAAATATCGTTTCTAAAATATATTTAAAAATGCTTGTATATATAATGTCAATAGAATTTAATAAAAAAGGAGTAAAATATGAAAAAATGACTTAGTATTTTAGGAGCAATCGGATTAACAGCAACAAGTACAACATCATTAAAATTAGTTGTGATAAACCAAAATCAGATAATAATAATGAAAACGGTAAGGATAATAAACCTGAACCTACACCAGAACCAAAAAAACCACAAGAACCACCAAAAAATAGTAATTGAAAATTAGTTAATGGTTTTGTTAATGAAAAAAATAATAAAAATAAAAATTATATTGGTATTATAAAATTTGAAAATGGTTGAAAAATTATAAAATGAATTGGTAAAAGAATAGATTATAAATATCAATATAAAAATATTTATCGTTGAAACGGTGAAAGTATCCCATCAACCCCAAATATTAATAAAAATACTGGTGAAATTACAGATTGAAAAGGCTAAAAAGGAACTTAAAAATAGTTCCTTTTTAGCCTTTTCAATCTGTAATTTCACCAGTATTTTTATTGATTGTTGGTATTTGTGGTTCGCTAATGTTATCTCAACGATATAAACCTTTAAAATTATTATTATTTATATAAGTTTGTATACCCATATCGTATTTACTATTGTGTTTAAATTTTTTTATTTCTCATTCTTTTTCATTATAATGTTTTCAAATAACAAAATAATATTTATTATCAAAATTATTTTTAAGTCAATTAAAATTATTAAATAATTTTCAATTACTATTTTTTGGTGGTTGTTGTGGTTCTGGTTTATTATTTCCGTTTTCACTATTATTATTTGGTTTAGGTTTATCACAAGCAACTAAATTTGTTGTACTTGTTGCTGTTAATCCGATTGTTCCTAAAATACTAAGTAACTTTTTCATATATTTATTCCTTTCTGTAAAATGTTATAATTATTTTAATTATACTATACATTAACGAAAGGAAATAATAAAATGTTTAATTTTAATAAATTTAGTGCAAATATTTATGAAAATGCTTTAAATCAGTTAAAAGAAAAGATAGAAAGAATTGATAATATAATTTTTAAAAAACGAGATAAAATAAAATATTTTGTAAAAGAAATAAAAACTAGAAAAATTAAAACAGAATTTGGAATATTAATTTATAATAGAAGAATTTACAAATATCTTTATAAGGGTAAGTGAAAATATGTTCCTCTTGTTGATAAACAATTTGGAGTTGAAAAATGACAAAGAATAATTAATGATTTAAAATTAAAAATAATTGCTGAAATAGTAAAAAATAAAAGATATAGTGATATATTAGATATGTTTAATTGTAAATTGCATTTTTCATCTGTTTTGCGTATTTTACGAAAAGCATTAATAAAAAGAAAAGATAAAAAAATAGATTTAAAAAATTGATAAAATTTATATATCAATTTGGATGATGCACATGTAACTTTAAAAAATAAAAATAATAAATCTTTAAATAAAAAATATTGTTATTTTTTTCTTAATAAGAAAACTCGAGGAGCAGAATTTAATGCTTTATTTATTAAAAAACAAATTCAAAAATTTTTTAAAAATTATGAAAATATTAAATTAATTATTGGTGGGGATAGTGCTAAATGAATTAAAAAAACTGCTAAAATTTTAGATGGTATGTTTATATTTGATAGATTTCATGCAATAAGAGAATTAAAGAATAATATATATTGTGGTAATTGTAGTAAAGAATCCTTTAAAAATTATTTACACGCGAAGGAATTATTTTTACAAGGAAAATACGACGAATTTATAACTTTTTTAAAATCATTACAGAATGAAAGAATTAAATTAAGGTATTTTATTAATTTAAAAAATGGTATTTTAAATCAAAATAAAGAGTGAAATATTGGCGTATCTGCTGAAAGTGATGTTTCAAGAGTTGTAAAATCTTGTTTGGGATATGGGAATAAAACATTTTCATTTTCAACATTTAAAAATATTTTGGATTTAAAAATTATGAGATTTAATTTTAGTTTTTAAACTATTTTTTAATATTTTAAAATATGAAATTATTTTTTGTATTTTTATTTTTTTGTGTTATTATTTTTTTATAAAAGAAAAAAGTTTCTTGTTTTTAAATAAATTAAGTAATATCCGTTTATATGCAACACTCCCTTTTTTATAATGGAGAATAAGGCGATAGATTAATTTTGAAAAATTATAAATATAGTCTTAATTAAATAAGTATCAATAATGTTATTCAAAAGAAAGAGAAGGAATTACTAATGTTTACTGCTTATATTTTTAGATACTTATATGATATAGTTATTAATTTTTTTACTACAAAATGAATTTATCTATTTATTAAACAAAATAATCCTCCTCCGGCACTATTTTAATTTTATTCTAAAATAAAAAAATTAAAGTGCAAGAAATAGGAGAAAAAACATGAAAAAATTATTAAGTGTTTTAGGTGCTGTAACTTTAGTCGGCACTGGTGTGTCAAATATTGTAACATGTCATACAAAGACTAAGACGAAAAAAGAAGATACAACTGCGCGTGATATTGAAGTATTATCTGAAATTCAGAATAAAGCAGTTACTGCAATTACTGAGAAAATAAAAGAAAAGATGTATGTCGATAGTGGCAAAAATAATTTAGCAAAAATTTATGCAAAAGTTGACAATGTTAATTCAATGTATCAATTGAATTTAAACAATGCTGAAGATAAAAAATTAGCAAATTATTTTATTAATGATTTTACGAAGATTTTTGAAACAGTAAATTATAATTTACAGAATGAATATTCAAATTATTTTCCTAATAGTATGCCATTAAATTTTGATGAAGAGCGTAGTGTTATTAATGTTAATTTTGTAAATGTTGAAGCGATAAAAAATAAATTTCCTGTTGATATTAATCCAGAACCATTTAGTGCTGTTCGAATTGATTTTAAAGCTGTGGTAAGTATTAATTTTAAAACATTATTTTCAAGTTTTGAAATTTCTACAATCTATAATGTTACTGAGAATACAACCGCATTAAAAGTTCTTTCTGACAGAGCAACAACTTTTTTAATTAAAAATATTCAAGAATATTTTAATAACTTAGAAAACGCTGATTTTAGTACAAATGATATTTTTAAGCCTTTATATGATAATGTTCAATGAGATTTTTCGGAAAAAACTACAGCTTTAGATGAAAGATTAAAGTTTTCATTTAAAGAATATATTAGTAGTAAAAAAGAATTTCAGAATATAGAAATAACTTATAATGCTGTATCTTTGGTTGACCAACTAACAAAAGGAACTTTGTCTGTTCAAAAGAAAGGTTATGATATTATATCGGATAGTAGAAATATTCATGACTTGGAATTATCACAATGATTTAAATATGCGGACAAAAATGGTTGAAAAACTAATAGGGGTGTAACAGAAAGTGATTTTGTTAATTTTTATAAGAATAAAATTGGTACTGGTTTAAATATTAATGAAACAGATTATTTAAGTTTAGGAACTTTTAAAATTAATTTAACCTATATTAATATTTATGGTATATGTTTGTCAGGTTATGCCAAAAATAATGATGGTGAGGATTTAATGGTAAGTTTACAATTGTCAAAGGCGGCAATTGATAAAAAATTAAATAATTGAGGGAAAATTATTATTGCTTTTTGAAAATATATTACCAATAATGAGTCAATGTATGTTCGTTATGGAGTAGTTCACGTGGTAGTACCAAAATTATTATTTCAAAAGTTATTAGATAAAAATCAAAGAGATGGATTAAAAGGAACTTTGAAAGTATTAGTAGATAGTTTTAAAAGTTCTGAAGAAGCAACGGATTTAGAAGACATTGAATTATTTAATTTAATATCACATCCATTATTTGAAAGAGTAAAAGGAACGAAAAATAGTGCGAACAATAATCTTTTAGAATGAGTTCATCTATATTTGAAACAAAATTGAGCTGCTTTATTTACTTTTGGTGAAAAATTAGAGCATGGTTTATATTATTCGTTTGTAGGAGAAAAAGAAAAAAATGGGGTATATTTACAAATATGAAAGCAAAAGTAAATAATTAAATTTATAAAAAATAGGAGAAAAAAACTATGAAAAAATTATTAAGTGTTTTAGGTGCTGTAACTTTAGTCGGCACTGGTGTGTCAAATATTGTAACATGTCATACAAAGACTAAGACGAAAAAAGAAGATACAACTGCGCGTGATATTGAAGTATTATCTGAAATTCAGAATAAAGCAGTTACTGCAATTACTGAGAAAATAAAAGAAAAGATGTATGTCGATAGTGGCAAAAATAATTTAGCAAAAATTTATGCAAAAGTTGACAATGTTAATTCAATGTATAAATTGAATTTAAACAATGCTGAAGATAAAAAATTAGCAAATTATTTTATTAATGATTTTACGAAGATTTTTGAAACAGTAAATTATAATTTACAGAATGAATATTCAAATTATTTTCCTAATAGTATGCCATTAAATTTTGATGAAGAGCGTAGTGTTATTAATGTTAATTTTGTAAATGTTGAAGCGATAAAAAATAAATTTCCTGTTGATATTAATCCAGAACCATTTAGTGCTGTTCGAATTGATTTTAAAGCTGTGGTAAGTATTAATTTTAAAACATTATTTTCAAGTTTTGAAATTTCTACAATCTATAATGTTACTGAGAATACAACCGCATTAAAAGTTCTTTCTGACAGAGCAACAACTTTTTTAATTAAAAATATTCAAGAATATTTTAATAACTTAGAAAACGCTGATTTTAGTACAAATGATATTTTTAAGCCTTTATATGATAATGTTCAATGAGATTTTTCGGAAAAAACTACAGCTTTAGATGAAAGATTAAAGTTTTCATTTAAAGAATATATTAGTAGTAAAAAAGAATTTCAGAATATAGAAATAACTTATAATGCTGTTGAATTAATAGAACAAGTTATGAAGGGAGATTTATCTGCTAAAAATAAAGGCTTTGATAGTTTGAAAGATAATCGAAATATTAATAATTTAACTTTAGCTAATTGATTTAAAGGCGATGAAGGATCAAAGACTATTGAAAATGTTACAGAAGGTGATTTTGTTAATTTTTATAAGAATAAAATTAGTCCTGGTTTAAATATTAATGAAACAGATTATTTAAGTTTAGGAACTTTTAAAATTAATTTAACCTATATTAATATTTATGGTATAGGTTTATCAGGTTATGCCAAAAATAATGATGGTGAGGATTTAATGGTAAGTTTACAATTGTCAAAGGCGGCAATTGATAAAAAATTAAATAATTGAGGGAAAATTATTATTGCTTTTTGAAAATATATAAATAGTTTAAAAATTACAACTCAGGAAGTTGAACTTAAAGTTTCTAATTTACTATTTAAAAAATTATTAGATAAAAATCAAAGAGATGGATTAAAAGGAGTAACAAAAATTTTATTGGATGATTTTAAAAGTTCTGAAGAAGCAACGGATTTAGAAGACATTGAATTATTTAATTTAATATCACATCCATTATTTGAGAGAGCAAAAGGAGAAAAAATAGTTGATATTAATAAACGAGAAGGCTCATTTTTAGCATGAAAATATTCTGAAAACAAAAGTTGAGCTACTTTATTTACTTTTGGTAAAAATTTAAATAGTGGTTTATATTATTCTTTTGCTGGGATTGGGAAAAATAAATTACCAAGTAATTGTGTTTTATTTCTAATATATCCAATAGTGAAATAAATGATTAAAAAATATATTAAGAATAATTTATTGTTAAAGATAGATAAATTTAAAAACTTAATCTTTTAATTGATCTTTTAATTCAGATAGGACAATAAATTATGAAAAAGAACTTAGAATTATTATTACCTAGATTTTTTTGTTAAATACTAATTCATTTTATAAAATAAGAAAAAATAGAAAAAAAATAAATTTAATAAAAAGAAAAAATAATATAAGTAAAAAAATATTATTTGTGAAAAAATTGAATTAAAAACACCTGTAACTAAAGTTGATGGTTTTGCAAGAATAAATTCTAGTTAAAATGTATTTTTTGAACTAAAGAATTATTCCCTAAAAATAAATACTCATTATTTCAAATAAAAGAATTATCAAATAGTTATGAAGGATGAGCAGAAGGAAGTAGTTTTGACTCACAAACTAGCACTGGTTGGGTGAATTTATTTTCATTTGACTCTTCTGATAAAATAGTATTGGGAATACCTTTAGTAAGCGAAATAAAATTAAAAAGAAAAAATATTGGTAATATTTGATATACAGCTGATAAAGATACATATGTTATCGCATATGGCGAATTATTTTTAGATTTTGAATATGTTAATAATACTATTAATGTTAAATTAACAGCTAAAGCAACTGCTGCTAATCCGACCTTCTTGGGTTGAACCAAGACGCAGACAAAATTTTACTTTGAAATTATAATTTCTTAATTACATTATTTAAAAACAAATTATTAACTTAATTACAATGTGTTAATAAATCAAAATAAAAACTAAGCATTTTAAAGTTTAGTTTTTTCTTAGTATATGATATTATGGCAAAAGAATTAACTATGAAAATATTAAATTTATAATAAAAAAATTAAAGGAAAACATAAATGAAAAAAATATTATGTTTAATAAGTGCAACAGCAATTGGAATTAATGGGATGTCTTTTACAGTTGCTAATAATTCATATGAACATATAACTACTAACAAACAATTAGAAAAATTAAAACCAAACCAAATTATTAATTTAACTAAATATGATGATCAAAAATTAAGCAGATCAGAAAGAAAAACACTAGAAAAATTTGAAATAGTTTCATCTTCGGCACGCCCTATTGTAGAATTAGAATTAGATAAACAATTAGCAAGGTTAGTGCCAAAAGTAATGCCAAAATTATTAACTGCTAACCAGTATTCTTTTCAAAAAAATGCTCTTGAAAAATATTATAAATTTTTGTCATCGGAATTATTAAAATTAACACTAACAGCTAAGACTTGAATGTAAATAGTTGTTTTATTTATGTTAAATTTAAAAGAAGATTTTATAATTAAATTGAAAAATGGAATTGCTAATTTTCATAGAGAAGATCATAGTGCATGATAAAATTCAATTACAGACAATGATATAAATTCTTTTGCTGATTTAATTTGAGAAAATTTTCCTTACTATTATGACTTATTTCTTAATTTAGACCTTGATTATCAAGCTGTAAAAATTACTTCTTATTCTGGATATACATATTATTGAGATCAACAAAATCCTTGAAAATATAATGATATTTTTGGTAAAAGAACAGAACTAAAAAATAATCAAGACGACCTTACCTTCCAGCAGGAATTGAATACAACTGTTCAAGAAAGATATAGATATAATAATAACCAATGTATTGGAAAAAATAATGTTGTTGAATGATCAACAAGAACAAAAATTAAAATTAAAATTAACAAAATTATTTGAGAGAAAATAAATACAATTTTCTTTTCCAATGGTAAATATGATTTTATTAGTAAATTAACAAATTTATTATCAGTCTTTCCTCCTGTATATAATGATACTAAATATAAACTTAATTTAAAAGAGTTAAATTCTTTTGCTGATTTAATATGAGAAAATTTTAGTTATTATTATAATAGTTCTTTAAAATTAAAAAATAATGAGTCAATTCGAATAACTTCATATATTGGATATAAAGGTGGTTTTTGACAACGTGATTATTTTGAATATTATAATGAAATTGTTGATAGCAATAATGATATTGTTGAATGAAAAAAATTAATGGAAGAAAAATACAAAATAGTCAAGTTAAAATAATAGTGAAAATACATGATGAATTTTGGAAAAAAAGACAAACAACAGAGTACCCTGATATGACTACTCCTTCAACTAGTGGGATGACACAGTCAAACTTAGATGAAAAATTAGCAAAAGTGTTAACAATGACAATAAATAAGTCATTAAGTGCAGAGCAAAGACCTTCAACAAGTGGAACTTCTTCAATTTTAAATAAAATTGATAATTATTTAGATTAGACAGAAACACAAGAGGATAAAGGATCAAATGAATTAGAAGATTCTATGCTTCCTTTAATAATAAGTGAAATTGATAAATATTTTGAAAGTTCTGAATGTGAGTTGGTATTATTAAAAAATGAAATTAATAAAAATTTTGATAGAAGAGAAAGGATTGAGGCAGGCTTAAAAAATGAAATTGATAATTACTTTCGCAATAGAGGGAGTGTTTCAGCTTCACTACGAGATAAAATTAATCAATATTTTAGTGATAAGGAAATCCAAAGTAAAAGTATTTGAAAAAAAATGTATAAAAATATGAAAAAACCATTTAAAACTATAAAAGAGTTAATTTCAAGAACAAATCAAGAATATGAATCAATGAGTTGCAGTTAAAAATATTTTCGTCAACATGAAAAGATTGAAATTAAAGATGACATAACGCCATTGTTACCAGTAAGAAATAATTTTATTTTAAAATTTATAATATTAGCTATCATTAGTGATATATTAGGTGCCAGAGTATTAAAAGATTTAAATTTGATTTAAAAAATAATTTAAAATAGTTAATAGAATATGCATCTAAAGAAGTCAGTATCCTCAAAAAATTTTACGAACTTTTTAAAAGAGATGCATTTTTATTTGGAGAAAATTAATTACAATAATAATTTGATTATATTAATGTTACTTATTAAATTTATATAAAAAAAGTTAAAAAAGTTTAACTTTTTTTATGTTTAGTGTAAGATATAACTAATAGTTTTTAAATAAAAATAGTATTATAGTAAAAAAGAATGGATTAGGGAAGTATAAATATGGCAGATCAGGTTACCACAGATCAACAGTTATTACAAAAAGAAAAAAATGTAAAAAATGAATTAGATACTATTCGTACAAAACGCCGCATTATTCTGGGAATTATGTATGGATTAATTTCTGCAGTTGGGTATTCTATTGTCCTATTAATGCTATATATTATTCCAGAACAAGGACCATATGGTAATTTAGCAGCGCCAATTAATGCCACTTTTTATGTGACAGTTCAAGAAATAATGGCAACTTTTGTGATGTTTATTTTTTATAAGCCAAAAAATTTTATTAATTTTTTAAAATTACTTCGTCACAAAGAAACTTGACTAATTGTATTATATGGTTTTTTAGGTGGTCCGGTTGCAATGGTATTTTTTCAGTTATCAGTTTTATTAACAATTAATCATCAAGGTGGTACAGATGGAACTGTTCCAGGATTATTGTTAAATTTAAATGTTATTTTAACGTCAATTGGAAGTGCTATTTTCTTTCGTGCTCGTCAAAGTAAGTATACCTGAACTGCTTTAGCAATTTCTACATGTTTAATTTTAGGAATGTCAATTCATTTTGCAATTAAAGAAGGATTAGCTTGATCATCGATTGGAGGGATGTGTTTAGCTTTAGTGACCGCTGGCTTTTATACAATGGAAGCATTAGGAATGTCCCATTTAATGAGTTCTTCAAAAATTAAATTTACAAATCATGAAACAGTATCAATTAAAACTAGTTCTTCAGCGATATTAATGTTATTATTAGGGACACCAATTGCCGCAGTTTTTTCCTATCAAAGTTTCTTAGATGGTTATAAAATTTTTGCTAATTTTCAATATTATGATTATGCATTAATTGTTATTGCTGGAGGAATTATTATGGGTAGTTCTCGAATGCTATATTATGCATGTTTAGCAATGTCTGGACCCACTTATACAACTTCAACCCAATTATTAATGTTTTTTTGAACCGCAATTTTTCAATATATTTTTATTGCAGTAAATGTTCCAAATAAAATTTCAGAACCAACATGATATTATTGAGTGTATGTTATTCCAATTGTCTTTTGTACTTTTATTATTTCTAGCAATGAATTTTTAGTTCATGCTAGTAAAGTTGGATGAAAGCGGGTCTTTCATGAATTATTTGGTAAGATTCCAAAACAAAATACAAACTAAGGTTAATAAAAAATAAAAATGTAAGGTATTTTACATTTTTATTTTGGAAATTATATGATTAAATATTAATAGCAAGCAAAGGAATGAACAATGGAAACAAATAGTCTTTTATTTTTACGTGCGGTCCAGTTAGCTGTGATTGCTTCATATGAATTGGTTGGTAAAAATGATAAAAATATGTTAGACCAAAAAGCAGTTGATATTATTAATAAATTGTTAACAAGTAATGATGTTAAAGCAAAAATTGCAATTGGCGAAGGTGAACTTGATGCAGCACCAATGTTATATCAAGGGCAAACTTTTTCTCATCAACAAGCAATTACGATTGATATTGCAGTTGACCCCATTGAAGGGACAATACAGGCTAGTAAAAATGAACCGGGTTAAATTTCATGTATTGCTGTTGTTAAAAATAATACAATGTTACAAATCCCAGAAATGTATATGGAAAAATTGTTTTTATCATAGGACTTAGCTGTAATAGTTGATTTTAATCAACCAATTAAAGCAATTTTATTGACTTTATTAAAAATTAAGCAAAATTTATCATGTATTATTTTAAATAAACCGCGTCATCAAAAAATAATAAAAACAATGCGTCAATTAGGCATTAAGGTTGAATTAATTAATGAAGGAGATGTATTAGGAGCAATTGATGTTGTTTTAAAGAAGGCTGATTTTTTGTATGGAATTGGTGGTGTACCAGAAGGAGTTCTAATGAGTGTATTAGCAATTGCAACTAATTATAAAATGTTTGCACGTTTAATTCGGTATGAGCAAATTTGACCAAATGAAAAAGAAACAGCATTACGAATGAAAATTGAACAGCAAGGTTTAGAACAGAAAAAAATTAGTTACAACACAATTTTTTCTGAACAAAATTTAGTTGCTGATAAACAAGCAATGTTTTTTGCCGCTAGTTTAACAGGTGGAACAGTTTTAAAACCATTACAAATTATTGAGAAAGAATATGTTGTCCATTCTTTTATTGGTTATAATAATATTTATCATCAAATTATATCAAAATATCCAATAACAGATAATGTTGAAGAGTTATTAAAACAATATAGTAAATAATTGGTCGTATAAAGAAAATTGGGGTTTTTTATAAAAACAAGAAAAAAATGTCTTTATTTTATTGAACTAAATAATATTTAAAAACAAAAACCCAATCTTTTACATGCGACCAAATAATTTTAGAGGAGGTTAGAACAATGCCATTTCGCTTAGAGAAAATTTCATTTGGAACTTTATTTTTTAAAAAAGAAGAGGCGATTATTAATGCTTTACAAAATGGTTATAAAATTATTGATACTGCTAAAGTTTATCAAAATGAAGAAATTGTTGGACGAGCAATTAAAAAATATTTAAATTCTAATAACCAAAGGCGAGAAGATATTACTATTGAAACAAAAATTTGATGTGATGATATTGAGGCAGAAAATAATATCAATGCTGTGTTAGAGTCGTTAAAACGATTAAATGTTACTTATTTAGATATTGTTTTAATTCATCGCCCAAATTTAAATTTTTACAAAACTATCAAAGCCTATACCGAATTGCTACAATGCAAAGCGAAAGGGTTAATTAATGTTGTTGGTGTAAGTAATTTTGATAAGGATATGATTGAAATTTTGTTTGAAGAAACGAGTATTTATCCAAATTTAAACCAAATTGAATTTAATCCTTTTAATCAAAGATGAGATCGTGTACAATATTGTCAAAATAAAAACATTTTGGTACAAGCATATTCCCCAATTGCTAATACAATGGAAAATCAAATTCTAGTTGCCGAAGCTAAAAAATATAATTGTACTGTTGCTCAATTAGAGTTTTAGCTTGAATCCAATATTTTAGTATTCAACCAATTGTTAAAGCAGAACTATTACGTCATATCCAAGAAAACAAGCATAGTGAAAAGATTAGACTAACTAAAAAAACAATTCAAATCTTACAGAGTCTCAATATGTATGATAATATTTATCTCGAAACATTTGATAGGTTTTAATGAAAAATATTATTATTTTTATAAAATAATAAAAAACAATAATATAAATTATTTTTTTTATTTATAAATTTAAGTATATTCTTTCTTAGTGCAAAAAAATTGAAAGAATTTTTAAATAAATTATTAATTATTAGTGTTTTTTCGTTTCTTATTAAAAAGTTTGTTATTTTAAAGGATTGTAACATTTTTCCTTGGTGAAGTATTTAATTTTTGTCATTTTTTGAATTTTTGTTATCTGTATTTGTTTTATCTTTTTTTTAGGTCTTTTGCGGTATTTTGAGTTTGCTCTGGTTTTTTACAAGCTGTTAAACTTGATGCTGATACACTAAATATTCCAATTGCACCTAAAAATACTAAATAATCTTTTCATAGATTTAAAATGGGACATCCTTTCTAAAAATAATAGTTTAATTAAAAATTAAACTATTAGTAATATCTTATAAAAAAATAATAAAATCAAAAGTAAATTTTGTTTTTATCAAATTATTTGTAAATTAAATTTATAATTTTAAAAATAATTTGATATTTTTTTTAAATATCTTATTTTTAAATTTCTATACTAAAATTCACAATGGTAATGAAAACTTAAAAAATGTTATAATATAAGTATAGGTAAATAGGTCCAAAATGAAGGTCTAGAAAATGGCAGAAAAAACAATGGCTGAGATTTTAGCTATAGCTAAAAGAGTTAAAACATCAATTGATTCTCCCCAAACTTTAAATAAAGAAGAACCTTTTGATTTTAGACATTTAACCCTTGAACAAAAGTTAAAATTAAGACAAGCGGCTAATAATCCAAAAAATCCAAATTATAAAATTTGACTACAATTAAATCACGAAAAACAAGCGTATAATTGAATTAAAATTGATAAAAAGAAAATAAAAGATTTAATTGAAGATGATAATAATTGATGATAATAATTAATAAAATTTTATTAAACTAAAAAATAGTTTCTAATAAGGTAATGTTATTATCAAGTTGGTTATTAGAGAGATCCTAATAGTCATAATCATCTTGTTAGTATTAATATTTTAACATCCGTACCTCACGGATGTTTTTAATTAGAATTAAATGAATGTAATTTTTAATTTAGATAATATTTTGTTATAATATAATGCTCTAGTGCGATGTAATATTTTATTAACTTTAAATTATGAAAAAATATTTTTATACCTATCAAAATTAATTTTATTTAAGGAGAAAGGTTATGAAAAAAATGAAGATATTACAATAATTATTATTTTAATAACTAGTGTAATAATTATCTTTTCTATTGGAGGATTATTTTTATGTGTTTTAAAAGGCGATAATGAAATTGACTATGCTAAACATAGTGATTGTTTACTATACCGTAATTATTATAGTAAAGAAAAAATAAATTTATCTAATTTAAATAATAACCAATTAGTAAAAGGAACATTACAATCTTTTAATAGTAAATTTTTAAAAAAAAGATATCGTTAACTGATGAAGATTTTGCATTTATTCATCATTGTGAAAATAATATGACTTATCAAGCAAGCCAGATGTCAATTAACAATTTTAACAAAAAGAAAAAATTTAACCATTTTCAAACATTTGATAATGTTGTGCATGGAGTAACAAATAATCAAGTTTATTCTTATCAATTTGCGGAAATGGTTACTGCTGTTGCTTCTGATAGGCAAAAGTTATTTATTAATAATTTAATTACTTTTGCTAATTTATTTGTTAATATTTATGGTTTTCCAATTTTTCAAAAATTATGATATAGTATTGAATTTAATAATGATATTATTAAAAGTAATGGCAATAACCCTTTAGCAGTAACAAAGTTAAAAAAGAATGGCCATTATTTAGCCCAATGTATGATTATTAGTGGCCGAACATTGCAAGAGCATGTAAACAAAAAACAATATGAAATTGGTTTTTATTCAACAGCAGATAATATTTCAACAATTATTCATGAAATAGGATATGCCATTGCAAATTATGCATCAGTTTGGCCCTCTGATCGAATTTATTTTAATCATAATATTAATGTTGATACTGGTAAATGTATTTGTGAATCTAGTAGCGAGCAACTAAATATTCGTGCATTTATTACTAATCCTGGTGATTTATTAGTTCAATATTTAGGACATCAAGTTGGAATTAGCAATAATACTCCGTTTCAACAACAATTATCAGCATAGTTGTTTATTCAATCTGGTTATGGACGAACTAGTGATAATGATGAATTATTTGCAGAAGGATTTGCCCAGTGAATGTTAACACCTGATGAAGAAAAAGGACTTAATTGAGAAATTTTAAATGAATTTTATAGTACGTACTTTAGAAATTATTATTATTTAAATTAAAAACCAACTCTTTCTAGAGTTTGTTTTTAATTTACAAAAATCATAAAATAATTTAGTTAAATCCTAAAGGTTTCTAATAATATATAAGGAACTTTGGTCTCAATAGTCGTTAGTTGTTGTTGATAAAACTAATTCATCGTTTTCATTCATTTGTTGATATTTTGTATGAAAATCAGAATAGTGCTCATATATTAGATTAGTAATAGTTTGAATATTATCATTTGTAATTGATCCTCCCGCACCAGAATGATCTTCTTCTGGGATATTTCAAATAGTTGCATTTAATCAAGCCATAAATTCTGACTTATCTTTATTTTCAAATTTATTTATTATTTCTTCAACTTGGTAAAAACTTAATTTAACTTTTAAAACATCGGGTGCTAAAAATTTATATCATTTTTCAAAAATTTCATCTTTCATCATTTTGTTTTTGTTTATTAATAAGTAAATATCATCAAAATATTGTTGAATATAAATATTATTATTTATTTTATCAAAATAATTTTTTTTATACCTTTTTCTGTTATTGAATCTAATTCAATAATATTTACTTCGTTATTTTTTAAATAATAAATCATATCATTTTCACCAACAAGATAAAGAATATTGTTTGCAGTTGTTATTAATGAGATTTTTCCTCTTACCTCATTTATTTGCTCTGGATTTGTTTCGTCATTTTTTAATACATAAGCACCAAAATCAGTTCCAAAATAAATATCATTGTTGATAATTTAAATTGTTCAAACATTTTCATCAATACCATTTATTTTAGTGGTAGTTGTTTCCCCATTTTTTAAAACATAAAGACCCTGATTCGTTGCAAAATATACATTATGATTTTTATCAATTTCTAATAAATGAATACTTACATAGTCAAGTACATTTATTTTAGTGGCGGTTGTTTCGCCAATTTTAATATTATAATTACCAATATAACTGTAAACATAGATTTTATTATTATCAATTTTTAATTCATGATTAGTAAAAAAAATAAAATTATTTATTTTAATAGCGGTTGTTTCCCTATTTTTTAAGATATAAGCGCCTTTCTCAGTTCCGATGTAAGTAATATTTTTATGAAAAGTAATAGTTTTAACCAATTCATTAATTACATTAATCTTTTGTTTTTTTGTATTCTTATACTGCAAATAATAAAGTTCATTTTTAGTGCCTATAAAACTATTACCTTTATCGTCAAAAGCAATAAATTGTACTGTTTCTGTATTAATTTTTATTAACTTAGCATATTCAGTTTCAGTATTAATAAAGTTTGTTAAAATTTCATTATTATTAGGTTTAATAGCAGTAATTGTGCTTATTCCATTTAAAATAGCTGTTGATATTGTTAAGATACTTAATATTTTTTTCATATAATTTTCTGCCCCTTTCTTTTGCTATATTAATCAAAATTATTTTTAAAAAAGTAAAAATAACAAATTATTTTCATAGAAACAAAAATGATATAGGTGTTATTATAAAATTTTATTATGAAAATATTTATTATTCTTAAATATTCAATACTTCCAATTTTAATTTAATTAATATAACAGCCTAAATCATTTTTCTGATTTAGTAATTGTATTTTAGCATTAAAAAAATGAAAATATTTTTTAATTGTTTTAAAGATAAAAAAAGAAATGTTTTTAAACATTTTCTCCTTTTAATAGTTTTTGTAAATAATCACCAACGCCGCCTTCATCATTAGTTAAGTGTGTAATTCCCCGAGCATTAGTTTTTAAATTGTCATTTCCATTTTTCATTGCGATTCCATAACCAACATTTTGCAATAGTTCTAAGTCATTCATTTCATCACCAAAGGCAATAACATCACGAATATCAACGTTATAATATTGTGCTAAAATATTAGCTGCAAATCCTTTTGAAACAAGTTTATTTGTAATGTTAATCATTATTTGCACCTGACCGCTACTATAATGCCTAATGTTAACTTGGACAGAGTTTTTAAAATTTTCAAAAATTCGTAAAATTTGATCTTTTTCATTAACATTTTTTAAATATAAGGCCATATTACTAGCTGGACCTTTTCAAGCAGTATAAGGATTGGCAATAAAATATTCATCATCATCCACATCATCAAGATGAAAGTAATTTTCAATTGCCTCATCTTTTTTTCAACAAATTGCTTTATCATAATGTTCAATTAAGACATTTGCAACAATATTTTTTACATCAGGATGGTTGATAATACTCATAATAACATCATAAGAAATTGGAAAAACTAAACGTTTAAACTCTCGTTTTAATGGGTCATGAATGTGACCACCATCAAAGTTTGTTAATAAGTTGTCTAACCCTAATTCACGATAAAAGCGAATACTTGCTCGATGAGGGCGACCAGTTGTAATACATACTTTATGCCCAGCTTTAACAGCTTCTTTGATCACATCTTGTGTTTTTGGATGGATTGTTTTGCCATCATTCATCAATGTTGTACCATCTAAATCAATTAGAATTAAACGTTTTTTATTTAGGTGTTGTAATTTCATGGGACTCCTTTCTAAAAAAATAATTATGTTTCTAATCCCTGTATCTCTTATTATATCTAATATTTTTATATTTATATTATTTTTAAAAATTTAGCAGTATTTAATTGACTTTGCTAATTAGTATGATAATATATAATTGTAAAATTAGCAAACAAGCATATAGAGTGCTAAAAATTAAAGGAGGCAAAAGTATGGATTTAACACAACAATATGAACCAGGTAAAGATCCAAAAGTTCTTGAAAAATTTGCCAAAAATCTTAATAAAGAGGCTCTTGCTGGAAAATTAGACCCAATTATTGGACGTGAAGATGAAATTAATCGAGTAATTCGAATTTTATCACGAAGAACAAAAAATAATCCGGTTTTAATTGGTGAACCTGGTGTTGGAAAAACAGCGATTGTTGAAGGACTAGCACAGCGAATTGTTAAAGGTGATATTCCTAGTAATTTAAAAAATAAAACAATATATGAATTAGATATGGGAGCATTAATTGCTGGTGCGAAATTTCAAGGTGAATTTGAAGAACGTTTAAAAGCAGTTTTAAATAAAGTTAAAGAATCAAATGGCGATATTATTTTATTTATTGATGAGTTGCATTTAATTGTGGGAGCTGGTAAGACACAAGGTAGTATGGATGCTAGTAATTTATTAAAACCAATGTTAGCGCGTGGTGATTTGCATTGTATTGGTGCAACGACTTTAGATGAACATCGTTTATATATTGAAAAAGATGCTGCGTTAGAGCGACGCTTTCAAAAAGTAGTTGTCAGTGAATCAACCATTGATGAAAGTATTTCAATTTTACGAGGTTTAAAAGAACGATTTGAAACCTTTCATGGGGTTAAAATTCATGATAATGCTTTAGTTGCATCAGTTAACTTATCGTCTCGGTACATTACTGACCGGTTTTTGCCAGATAAAGCAATTGACTTAATTGATGAAGCTTCTGCAACAATTAAAACAGAAATTGCATCAGTTCCAACCGAATTAGATAATTTAAATCGGCGAATTGTTCAGTTAGAAATTGAAAAAGCAGCTTTGCAAAAAGAAACTGATAAGGCATCTAATGAACGGTTAGTTGATATTGAAAATGAATTGAAACCATTAAAAGCAAAACAACAAAAATTAGATATTCAATGAAATTCAGAAAAAGAAAGTATTACTAAATTAAAAAACTTAAAATCACAAGTTGAACAATTAAAAAAAGAGTTAGAGCAAGCGCAATTAAGTGGTGATTTTAATCGTGCTGGTGAAATTCAATATGCTTTATTACCAAAACTAGAAAAACAATTACATGAACAAGAAAAACAAGCTTCAGGTTCACATCTTTTGAAAGAAGATGTAACTGAGCGTGATATTGCTGCAATTGTTGGAAAGTGAACTGGTATTCCAGTTGACCGTTTAATAGAAACAGAAAAGGCAAAATTATTAAATTTAAGTAAGATTTTACGACGTCGTGTTCGTGGTCAAAACGAAGCAATTCAAGTAGTTGCTGATGCAATTATTCGTAGTCGAAGTGGAATTAAAGACCCAAATAAACCAATTGGTAGTTTCTTATTTTTAGGACCAACAGGAGTTGGGAAAACAGAAGTTGCCCGTAGTTTAGCATATGTTCTTTTTAACTCAGAAAAACAAATGGTACGATTAGATATGTCTGAATATATGGAAAAACATTCAGTAAGTAAATTAATTGGGGCGCCACCAGGTTATGTTGGTTATGAACAGGGTGGACAATTAACCGAGGCTGTTCGTCGAAGCCCATATTCAATTGTTTTATTTGATGAAATTGAAAAAGCACATCCTGATATTTTAAATATTTTGTTGCAAATTTTAGAAGATGGTCGTTTAACTGATTCATTAGGTAAAACTGTTGATTTTAAAAATACAATTATTATTATGACTTCTAATATTGGGTCAGAATATTTATTAAATGAAAATAATGATGGTGTTGGTTTATTAATTCAAAAAGAATTAGCTAGAAAATTTAAACCAGAGTTTTTAAATCGAATTGATAATGTTGTGACCTTTAATGCTTTATCAAAAGATGTTATTAAAGAAATTATTGAAAAAGAATTAGCTGAATTAACACAACGAATTGAAAATAGTAAAAACATTTGTATTAGTTATTCTGAAAAAGTATTAGAAAAAATTTTAAACGAAGGATATGATCGTGAATTTGGAGCACGACCAATTAAGCGATATATTCAACGAAATCTTGAATCGTTAATTGCTCATGCTATTATTTCAGAAGAAGTTCAAGAGAGTAAATCTTATACAATTGATGTAGTTAAGAACGAAATGGTTATTAAGAATAGCACAAAATTAAATTAGCACTTGCATTCTTTAAATGATAAATTTATAATATTAAGTGTTAGCACTATTTAGTGTTAATTGCCAAATATTTATAAGAATTGTAGAATGGAGGTGCTGCTGGTGTTAACCCAACGACAAGAAAACATTTTAAAAGTAATTGTAGAAGAATACACAAAAACAGCACAGCCTGCTGGAAGTAAAGCTATTATGGCTTCGTTCTTAATAGATTCTTCTTCTGCAACAATTCGTAATGAATGTGCAATTTTAGAAAAAGAAGGTTTTTTAGAAAAAGAACATGCTTCATCGGGAAGAATTCCATCAACAAAAGGTTATCGTTATTATGTTGATAACTTGATGGTTGAGAAAAATATTGATGATATTAAAAACCGGATTGAAGCCTTATTTGTTAATCGAAATATGTCAATTAATGATATTCTTGATCAAACAGGCCAAATTTTAAGTGAAATGACAAATTTAACAACAGTTGTTGTTGGTCCAAACTTTCAAGAAGAATTATTAAAAAAAATTGAATTATTGCCAATTTCTGAAACACAAGCAGTTGTTGTCTTTGTTTTAACAAATGGGCATGTTGAGAATAAAATGTTTACAATTGATAAAAATAGTTCAATGAACGATTTAAAAATTTCTGTTGAATTATTTAATACACGGTTAGAAAATACTAAAATAACTGATATTCCAACAAAATTTGAGGTAATTCGTCCAATTTTAAAACAACAAGTAAAACATTATGAATATATTTTAAAACAATTTGTTAACGCTTTAACAAGTATTGTTAAACCAAGTTATTCAACTCATGGGATTCAATATATGCTCCAAAATCCGGAATATAATAACCCAGAACGAATTAAACAAGTTATTTGCTTAATTGAAACAATTTCACCGTTTGATTATTTTAAAAAACAACAGAATAACCCAAGCGAAAATCTTGTTTCAATTCAAATTGGGAATGAAACAGGGTTTAACAATGATGATATGGCTTTGTTGACAACAACTTATAAGGTTGATGATATGCAAGAAGGAGGAATTGCTTTAGTAGGGCCAAAGCGGTTAGAATATGATAAGCTTTATGAAGTTCTTGAATGATTAGCTTATCGGATTAAAGAAGCATATCAAAAAGAAGATAGAGAGGGTGAGATTAATGAGTAATAAAAAAAATGATAAATCTTCGCCAAACCAATTAAAAGAAAAAATTCAACAATTACGGAAAGAATTAGCAAATAATCAACCTGCTGATTCACCGTCAGAATCAGGGAAAACAGCAACAGCACCGACAGCTGAAGCAAATAATTTGGCAATTATTGAAGATTTAGAACATGAAATTGATTTATTGTTAAAAGACAATTTACGCTTGCGAGAAGAAAAATTATTAGCTTTAGCTGATGGTGAAAATTTAAAGAAAAGAATTCATAAAGAAGTTGCTGATATTAAACGTTATCGTGCAGCAGGGATGGCAGAAAAATTATTGCCAACATTAGATAACTTTGAACGTGCTTTGCAAGTTACTAATGTAACACCAGAAGTGAAAAACTTTTTAACAGGGTTTGAAATGATTTATCGTATGTTTAAAACGGTTTTTGAAGAAGAAGGTATTACCGCAATGGAGACAAAAGTAGGAGAACACTTTAATTCTAATTTCCATTCGGCAATTGAAATTATTAAAACAACTGATGTTTCATCAGGATGTATTGTTAAAATTTTACAAAAAGGATATATGATTCATGATCGTGTTTTACGTCATGCATCAGTTCAAGTTGCAAAATAATTAATTTAAGAGAGGAAGGTATGATAATATGGCAAAAATTATTGGTATTGATTTAGGAACAACAAATTCATGTGTTGCTGTGATGGAAGGAAAAGATTTTAAAGTTTTAGAAAATCCCGAAGGGCAAAGAACAACACCATCAGTTGTTTCATTTAAAAATGAAGAAATTATTGTGGGAGATGCGGCAAAACGGCAAGCAGTAACAAACCCAAATACAATTAGTTCAATTAAACGTAAAATGGGGACATCAGAAAAAGTTCATGTTAATAATAAAGATTATAGTCCTGAACAAATTTCTGCTGAAATTTTACGTTATTTAAAAAACTATGCTGAGAAAAAATTAGGACAAAAAGTTTCAAAAGCAGTTATTACTGTTCCAGCTTATTTTAATGACGCACAACGACAAGCAACAAAAGATGCTGGAAAAATTGCTGGATTAGAAGTTGAAAGAATTATTAATGAACCAACTGCGGCAGCATTAGCTTATGGAATTGATAAAGTTGATAAAGAGCAAAAAGTTTTAGTATTTGACTTAGGGGGAGGAACTTTTGATGTTTCAATCTTAGATTTAGCAGATGGAACATTTGAGGTTTTAACAACTGCTGGGGATAATCATTTAGGAGGAGATGACTTTGATGAAGTTATTATTCAATGAATGGTTGATGAATTTAAAAAAGATAATGGTATTGATTTAAAAACAGATAAAATGGCAATGCAACGATTGAAAGAAGAAGCAGAAAAAGCGAAAAAAAATCTTTCTTCACAATTACAAACTGAAATTGCAGCACCATTTATTACTGCGCGTGATGGAAATCCATTACATTTAAACCTAACATTAACAAGAGCAAAATTTGATGAAATGACAAAAAGCCTTGTTCAACGAACAATTGAACCAGTTCGTAAAGCATTAGCTGATGCAAAATTAAAACCCAGTGATTTAGACCAAGTTTTACTAGTGGGAGGAAGTACGAGAATTCCAGCGGTACAAGAAGTTATTAAACATGAATTAGGAAAAGAACCAAACCGCACAATTAATCCTGATGAAGTTGTTGCAATTGGTGCAGCAATTCAAGGGGGAATTTTAGCTGGTGATGTAAAAGATGTCTTATTATTAGATGTTACACCATTATCATTAGGTATTGAAACATTAGGAGGAGTCTCAACTGTTTTAATTCCTCGTAATACCACAATTCCAACATCAAAATCACAAGTGTTTTCAACCGCTGCTGATAATCAACCAGCTGTTGATATTCATGTTTTACAAGGGGAACGTAAAATGGCAGCAGATAATAAATCATTAGGACGATTCCAATTGTCTGGGATTGAACCAGCACCAAAAGGAATTCCCCAAATTGAAGTTAAGTTTTCAATTGATGCAAACGGAATTGTATCAGTTACTGCAAAAGATTTAAAAACAAGTAAAGAACAATCAGTTACCATTACTAATGGTGGTGGTTTAACAGAAGAAGAAATTCAACGAATGATTAATGAAGCAGAACAAAATAAAGATAAAGATGAGCAAAAATTAAAAAACATTGAATTGCGTAATAAGGCAGAGTCATATCTTTCAACAATTACACAAGCTTTAGAAGGAAATAAGGATAAAATGGATCCTGAACAGTTAAAAGCTTCTGAAGAAATGGCCAAAGAAATTAAAGAATTGTTAGAAAAAGAAGATTATACTGGTTTAGAAGCAAAAATGGCAGCATTAGAACAAGCAATGACTGAAGCTTCAAAATTTATGAATGACCAACAAGGTGATAAATCTGAACCAGAAGTTACGAATGATGATGACAAAAAAGATAAATAAGACAATAATGATGACTAAAATTCTTTTAGTTATCTTTTCTTTAAAAGAGAAAGTAGGAAGATGGTAATGGGAAAACGAGACTATTATGAAGTATTGGGCGTTAATCGTAATTCCACTGATGATGAAATTAAACGTGCTTTTCGACAATTAGCAAAAAAATATCATCCTGATGTTTCAAAAGAGAAAGATGCCGAAGCAAAGTTTAAGGAAATTAATGAAGCTTATGAAGTTTTATCTGATCCAAATAAACGTCGCAATTATGATCAGTTTGGTCATGCTGGAACTAACCTCAATGGTTTTGGTGGCTTTAGTCATGGTTTTAGTAGTACGGGAGATTTTGAAGATATTTTCTCTGGTGGTTTTGGTAGTTTTGGTGATATTTTTGAAAACTTTTTTGGCGGTGGTAAAAAACGCCGTGGTTTTAGTAATCAACCAATTAGAGGGGAAAATATTGCTGCACGTGTTACATTAACGTTAAAAGAACAAATGTTTGGGAAGAAAATAAACCTAGATTTAAATATTGATAAAAAATGTGAAATGTGTGATGGAACTGGAGCAAAAGACCCTAAAAAAAACATTCATACTTGTACAACTTGTGATGGTTATGGTTATGTTAACCTTGAACAGCGTAGTATTTTTGGTGTGATTCAATCACAACAACCTTGTCCTGATTGTAAAGGGCGCGGAAAAGTAATTACTAATAAATGTTCAAAATGTAAAGGTCAAGGGAATTATCGTGGGAAAGAAACAGTAGAAATTGAGTTACCGAAATCAATTTATGAAAATCAACAGTTGCGAATTCGTGAAAAAGGAAACTACGGTCTAAATAATGGTCCACGGGGAGATATTTATTTAGAAATTTCAGTAAAACCAAATAAATATTTTAAGCAGGTTAATGATAACCTTCATTTAAATTTACCAGTATCTTATTTAGATGCTTTACTAGGAGCTGAAATTAAAGTTCCAACTTTTGATGGGGATGTTCATTTGAAATTACCACCAAATACAAAAACAAATAGTATTTTTAATATTCCAAATCATGGGTTTTTCAAATCACCAACATCTACAAAACGAGGAGATTTAATTGTTAATGTGATTGTAGCAATTCCAACAAAATTATCGCCAGAAGAAAAAACAATTTTACAAAAGTTAAGAAATAATAGTTCGTTTAAAATTACTGATGATTTCTATGAGGATTTATAATTATTAAAAAAAGTTTTAATTATGATATTAATATCATAATTAAAACTTTTTATTTTTTTGTTTCTTGTTCTTTTCAACGGTAATAACCATAAATCCCAGTTCTTAAAACATAAGCATTATGATATCCTAATTGTTGTAGTTCTAATGCTGCTTCACTACTGCGATTACCACCATTGCATAATGTAATAATTAATTGGTTTTTGTCTGATAAGTAACGCGATGGATCTTGGAGCAAATCAAAAACATAAACATTGATTGAATTTGGAATTTGTCGTAACGCTTTAAATTCAATCTCAGTGCGGACATCTAATAATAAAGCTTGTTCTTTTTGTGTTTCAAAGATTTCATTATCCATATAGACTGCTTTTTGGTTCATTATGTACTCCTTATTTTTTTTGTATATTTATATCATATCGTAAATATAAAATAATGTGTGATAAAATTAATAAGATTAAGTATCACAGAAAGGAATTAAGAGTTTTGATGGCAAAACAAGTATTTAAAAAAATAATAAATAATCAGGAACTAATTGTTGAGCATGGCCAATTAGCAAAACAAGCAAGTGGTTCAATTTTAGTACGTTTTGGTGATACTGTTGTTTTAGTAACCGCAACAGTTAATAACAAACTTAGTGAAAGTGATTTTTTTCCTTTAACAGTTGTTTTTCAAGAAAAATTATATTCAGTAGGAAAAATTCCGGGTGGATTTTTAAAACGAGAAGGGAAACCATCTGAATATGGTACTTTATCAGCACGAGTAATTGACCGTGCTTTACGGCCATTATTTTCAGAAAATTTTCGTAATGAAGTTCAAATTGTTATTAATGTTCTTGCTGTTGATAATGATCATGATGTGCGGGTGGTTAGTTTATTTGCGGCATCATTAGCACTTAGTATTTCTAAAATTCCATTTGCTGGTCCAGTAGCGGGAGCATTGGTAACTGTTGATCAAAATAATAATATTATTATTAATCCAACATTAGAACAAATTAATAATGGCAAAATGGAATTAATTGTTGCTGGAACAGCGGAGGCAATTAATATGGTTGAAGCGGGGGCAAAAGAAGTTTCTGAAAGTTTAATGTTGCAAGCAATTTTAGCGGGACATGATGTTATTAGACAATTAATTATTTTTCAGCATGAAATTATTGCAAAAGTTAGGGTACCAAAAATGGAAGTTGAGTTGTTTCAAATTCGCCCTGAAATTATTACTTATGTTAATAACAATTATGCAAAAGAGTTAATTACAGCTGCTCGAATTAAAGAAAAAACAAAACGTTATGAAACAATTGAACATTTAGTTGAACAAGCAATTAATAGTTATTCTATTCCAGTTCCACTTTCAGAAAAAGAACAGAAAAAATTGACTCTAGAATTAAAAACAGCTTTACATAATATTATTTGTCAAGAAGTGCGTCGCCAAATTTTAATTGATAAAACACGCTTAGATGGCCGAAAATTAGATCAAATTCGCCCATTAAGTAGTGAAATTGATATATTACCAGTTGTTCATGGTAGTGCTTTGTTTACTAGGGGTGAAACACAAGTTTTATCAGTTGTAACATTGGGTGCATTAGATGAAAATCAAATTATTGATGGAATTATCGATGAAGAAGGTAAACGTTTTATGCATCATTATAACTTTCCACCATTTTCAGTTGGTGAAACTGGGCGGATTGGTCCTCCTTCACGACGAGAAATTGGTCATGGCGCATTAGGAGAAAAAGCATTATTACAAATTATTCCTAGCGGAAAAGTGTTTCCATATACAATTCGAATTGTTTCCGAAGTTTTAGAATCAAATGGTAGTACTTCCCAAGCATCAATTTGTGCTGCTACATTAGCTCTAATGGCGGCTGGAGTGCCAATTACAGCGCCAGTAGTTGGGATTGCCATGGGTTTAATCAAAGAAAAAAATAACTATACTATTTTAACTGATATTCAAGGTATGGAAGATTATCTTGGTGATATGGACTTTAAAGTAGCCGGAACTGCAAAGGGAATTTGTGCCTTACAAATGGACATTAAAATTGCAGGAATTAATAAGGCAATTCTCCAAGAAGCTTTAGAAGCGGCAAAAGAAGCACGGTTAACAATTTTAGATAATGTTTTAACAACTATTTCTAAACCACGAGCACATTTAGCACCAACAGCACCAAAAATGAAAACATTTATGATTCCTGTTGATAAGATTCGGGAAGTTATTGGTCCGGGTGGTAAAATGATTACAGCTATTATTGAAAAATCAGATGATGTTAAAATCGATATTGAGGATGATGGCCAAGTGACAATTTACCATAGAGAAAGCACAGCGATTGAAAAAGCATATCAATTAATTAAAGCAATTGCAATGCCAATTATTGTTGGTGAAGAAATAATTGGACCAGTTGTTAAAATTGAAAAATTTGGTGTTTTTGTTAATTTAAAAGAAAATCTTGATGGTTTAATTCATATTTCTAAATTAGCTAAACAACATGTTGAAAAAGCACAAGATATTGTTCAATTAAACGATATTGTTAAAGTTAAAGTAATAGAAATTGATGGGAAAGGGAAAATTAAGTTACAATTAATTGAAATATTACCTAAAAAGTAACTTAATTTTTTAATGTTGGTTCTTAAATAAATAACTAAAATATTTGTTATAATTAAATAAGGAGTTAGGAGATTTAATTATGAGTAAAATTGCAATTGATATGATGGGAACTGATTTAGGCATTAAACCAATTATTCACGCTTTGAAAGTTTTTATGAAGAAATATGACGATGTTACTTTTATTTTAATTGGAGCTGAGAAGGAACTGAAGGCTGCCACCGCAGTAGCAAAGTTAGATAATACAAAATATGAAATTTTTGCTACAACAGAAGTAATTGCAATGACAGAAGGTATGATGCAAGTTCGTCGTAAACCAAATAGTTCAATGGTTCGTGGAACTGAATTATTGCGTGATCAAAAAGTAGATGCTTTAGTATCTGGTGGTTCAACTGCAGCTTTTTTAGCAGCGTGTCATTTTATTGTGGGAGAAATTTCCGGAGTTTCACGACTAGCTTTTATGCCTTTTATTCCAACAGTTAACAAGGGAAAGTCTGTTTTAATGCTAGATGTTGGTGCTAATTTAGAAAATGATGCCCAAGATCTTGTTAATTTTACAATTATGGCTAGTGTTTATGCGCAAGAAATTATGCACAATCCAAAACCAAGTGTGGCAATCTTAAATATTGGTGAAGAAGCATCAAAAGGAAAAGATTATCATAAAGAAGCTTATAAATTATTAGCAAATAATAAAAATATTTTTTTTAAAGGAAATATTGAGCCACGTGATATTACTAGTGATGTTGTTGATATTATTGTAACAGATGGTTTTACTGGTAATATTGCTCTAAAAACATTGGAGGGAATGACTAAAAATTTAATGGGTGTTATTAAACACGAATTAACAAAGAATTTTTATCGAAAATTAAAAGCTTTTTCGTTACGAAAAGCTTTTCGGGGAGTTCGTGAAACCTTTGATTATCGAAATAATGCAGCAGCATTAGTCTTAGGATTAAGAGCAATTGCTGTTAAAACGCATGGTAGTAGTGATGAAAAATCATGAATTAGTACTTTAGAATTAACTCGCACCGCAGTTGTCAATGATTTTGTGCAAAAAATGACAGTTAAATTGTTAAAGGGGGATTAATTATACGATGCAGTTTATAAACAAACAGCCAGAACAACTTTTTTTCGAGTTAAAAGTTTTTTTTAAACAGTATCATGTTTTTATTAAAGAACCACAATATTATTTAGAAGCCTTAACTCATAATTCTTATGCAAATGAAAATAATTTAAGTTATACTTATCAACGAATGGAATTTTTGGGTGATGCAATTTTAGCAAAAGAAATTTCCTTATACTTATTTTTAAGTTTTCCTGATAAAAATGAAGGTGAAATTACTAATTTACGTAGTAAAATTGTTCGGGAAGGAACATTAGCAGAATTAGTTCGTCGAATGAATTGAGCACCTTTCTTATTATTAGGAAAAGGAGAAATTAAAACAAAAGGATATGAAAAAAATCGTATTTTAGCTGATATTTATGAGTCAATGATTGCTGCATTATATCTTGATTTGGGTGAAGAAGTTGTTCGTAATTTTATTAATGACACCCTTATTCAAATGGTTTCTAATCCTGGTTTTTTTGATCAAATTCGAGATTACAAAACTGAATTACAAGAATTTTTACAAGCTGGTGATGTGCGAACATTAGAATATAAATTAATTAAAGAATCACCACCATTAGAAGGAAATCGAGTTTTATATACTGTGGTTTCAGAAATTGGGGGAATTCGTTATGGCGAAGGATGCGGTTATACTCATAAAGAAGCTGAGCAATTAGCTGCTCGTGATGCACTACAAAAATTAGCAACAAAATCAAAATATCATTTCGAAAATAAATAACAATGTAATATAACTAAACTAATTTAAGTATATGGAGATGAAAAGTAATGATGATAAGAGATTTGTTTAAGAATTTTTGATTAAGTTTTACTAGAAATAGTTTACAAGTTTTAGGCCTATTTTTAATGTTAGGAATTATTATTACCTTGTTTTTGGGAATGATTATGTCAAGCAGTTTAAGTACGGTTCAATTAGAATTAATTGGTAATGACTTGTATGATACTAATATTTCATTTCAATTTAATTATAATTTAAAAATTGTTTCAAACCATCAAAATTTATCATATGGTTTAAACAATATTAATTATATTAACGAGGATGGAGATTTAGACAATAATAAAGTAGAAAGTCCTTATTTTCAGTTAAAACCAAATGTCAAAGATACTTATCAAATTGTATTGGATTCAGAAAGTAACCAGTCAGGAAAATGGCTTGCTTCAAATAGTTCAAATTCATATTTTATGGAACAGTTAAAGGAAAACGGTGAAGTAATATTAAACTTTAATACTAATATTGTTCCTGATAGTGTTTATTTTTTTAGTAATGCTGATTATCATGAATTGGTTAGTTATTTATAAAATCCAGCAAACTTGATTCCATTCGTAAGTTCACCAGATAATCCTAGATTAGTCATAGATACATTAATTTTTACTAATGCTTATAAGGATTTTAGTACAAATCAGAAACAAATTTATGACTTACAAACTCGTCTTTTAAATTCTGTTATTATTGGTTCAGTTGCTGATCGTGCTCTAATGAGTGAAACAATGCGACTTTACGATATTTTTAAAGCAGAAAACTTTTATATTCAAAGTGTGCAACCATATTATTGGACAACACCAATTATGGTAAAAGGAAATTATCAAGATTTTTTAAATTATCAGGTAAGCGATGATTATCTTCCAATTATTATTAATAATTCTTATGCTTCACATAATAAAATCAAGATTAATGATCTTTTTAATATTTATGGTTACCAATATCGTGTGATTGGTTTTGCCACAAATGCTTATGTTAATAGTGCAGCAAATGAGTCATCTTTTATTTATAACCCATATTTATGACTTCGTGGCCCTGAATATACAAATTTATTAACAAAAATCACTAATGATGCACCACAGCTTATTAACAGCATAATTAGTATTCACGCTGCTTTTGCATCAACAGAACTAAATCCTGGTTTTTTGCATGCTCAAAATATTTGAAGTGATATTGCAAATGTTTATGATAATGCTACTTTTTCACGTTCTACAGTTGTTTATACACCATTACATCATATGAAAGAACTTATTAAAAATAAAGAAGATATTATTTGGTCAATTTTAATTGCAATTTCATTATTATTAATAATTTCATCTTTCATTATGATTAGTATGATTGTTAATAAACTATTATTATTAAACCGGGGAATTATTGGTAATTTAAAAGCACAAGGATACGGAACGGGAACAATTGCGTTTTTACTTCTTTCTTGTTTTTTATTATTAATGTTTATTATTTCTTCATTATCATTAATAACAAGTTGAATCTTCTCTTTTATCTTAAATATTACTTATCAAGGTTTTTTAGAATTTACTACTTATATTTCAGTTCCTCCTTGGTGATTAATAGTTGGAACATATTTGTTACCTAGTTTTGTTGTTTGTTTCTATGCTTTTTTATTCATTATTATTGAAGTGTCACGACCAACATTAGTTTTACTAAAACCAAAAGTAGTTAAAACACGAATTCCAAAAGGTCATCATTTATTACATTTAAACTTTAAATATAAAATTAGTCTTAAATTTGCGTTAGATGCTAAGTGAAAATTATTATTAACACTTGTTGTAACAACGTTAACCGTAGCAATGTTGTTTACAGGATTAACAACAATTATTAATTTTAGTCAAATTAATCTTAATTTAAAAACAAATGCAAATTGGAAGTATGTTTATCGTTATGATAATAATTATAATTATGGTGCTAGTGAAACACCACCATATGATTATTTAGTTTATGAAAATCCCGAGGCAGTTAAAGAACCGGATGTTTCTGGATATTATTTATTACAACCCGAAATACGACAATTTACAGAAGAATTAGTATTAAAAAAATATAATACTTTTGGTTTTGGTGATCCAGTATGTGGGCCATTTGTTGGTGACAGTAATATTATTAAGTCGTTTAAATACAAATGATTTAAAGCAAGATCTTATGAATGATATGTTGAAAATTGTAAAGATACCCAGTATTATGAACAAATTACCAAATTTATTAAGGGAACAGTTTATGAATATTTTATTAATCAACTAAGTAAGGAAGATGGAATTATTACGATAGGTTATCAACCAATTATTTATGGTCCATATCAATCAGAAATTTTTGCAAATACCGAAAATTTATATGCACGAGAAGCAATAAACTATAGTTTATTAGAACAGTTTTTAAACGAATATCAAATTGCTAACACAAATTCAAAAATTGATTTATCAATTCCAACCTTTTATCGGAATTTTATTAGTCATAGAAATTTAAAAAGTCTATATGGTAGTGCTATTGAATTTTATGATTATAAAAATAATACAACGTTATTTTACCCAAATGTTGAGAAAAAAACAGATATTAATTGATTCTTTAATAAAATTAAGAGTTTTGATCAACCTGATGATGATAGTTTATTACGAGCAGCACAAACTAATCGTTTTAGTCCAGTTGTTAATTATGCGATTTTGCAAGTTAATGAAATGAAAAAATTAATTCAAAGTAAAAAAATGATTTCATGGTAAAAATCCCAATTGAGATCCAAAAAATTATCGGATTCAATTATACCCAATTATTATTAATCATGCTTATCGTTATTTAAATAATATTAATATTGGTGACATTTTATTAGATAATTTTAATGATCGAAGTGCGATATTTTATATTGTTGTTGATCAATTTGATAATGGAATGAAAAATATGTTTTTAATTAATAAGTATAATAATCAACGCTTAACGCCAAAACGTTTAGCAAACCTATATTCAGCATTACGCGATAATGAAACATATCATTATATTGGTGTTTATGATAAAAATAATAATTATGATGCTTCATTTAAAACAGAGTATGAACCATCACCAATTTATAATGGAACACAAAATTTAAAAATTTTATTGCAACAAACAGTTAATTTACAAATTATTTTATTCTTAATTTATTTATTAATTTTAGTTGCTTCAATTGTGGCATGTATTTTCCAAATTTTTATTATTACAAATATCATTTTAAAAGATAATTTAAAAGTTTTGAATAGTTTTAAAGCACTAGGGTATTCTGATTTATGAATTTTTAATCGGATGTTCTTGATTTATTTACCAATTATTTTAATTAGCTGAGTAATTTCAATTCCCATTGGGATAACCATTATTGGTTTAATTCGCTATCAAATTATTTTTAATATGTTATCATATGTGTCAGGAACTGTTAATATTGGTGATTATTTGATTAGTTTTTTAGAATTACTTGTAATGTTTATTATTGCTTTTGTTTTAAATAAAAAATTTATGGACCATAGTTATCCAATTTTAAAAACAATGAATTGAAATTAATGAAGAGATTATTTATATTTTGTTATTAATGTTTAAAAGGAGAGTTGAATGGATACATATTTATTAAAACAATTGCAGATTTTAGCAACCGATGAAAAAAATTTAACAAATCAAACAATTGCTCGTTATATTTTAGATAATATTACAACAATTAGTAAGTTAACTACAAATGAATTAGCTAATCATTGTTTTACTTCAACAGCGGGTATTATTCGATTCTGCCAAAAATTGGGATTAGAGGGAATTAATGAATTAAAATTTAAATTAAAATACTTAACAGAAAATGTTACATTAAATTCGCAACAATTTAGTGCAAATAAACAATTAGTACAAAATGAGACATCTTTTTTTGATGAATATTTGAAAATTAAGATTGAATCTGCACAAGATTTACATGCTAATTTTTTTGAAACTGATTTATCAGTTTTAATTGAAAAAATTATTACCGCAAAAACAGTTTTTATTTTTGCTTTTAATTTAGCATATAATGTTTCCCGGAATTTTGTTCAGAGATTACGGTGAATTAATAAAAATGTTATTCATCAAAATGATTTAAATTCAATTGAATCATATTTGCCAATGATTAATGAAAATGATATGGTTCTTTATATAACATTAAGTGGGCAATCAATTTTCATTGCAACAATTGCAAAACAAGTTAAACCGATTGTGTATTCATTTGGTATTATTGGGAAGAAAACTGAGTTAATTACTAGTTTAAGTGATTATTTTGTTATTAATTCTCGGGAAAATAATATTTGAGATGTTTTTTCAATTCGTTCACAAACTGTTATGCAGTTTTTAGATTATTTATATGCAAAAATTATTCGAAAAAATATTTAATAAAATTAATTACATTTTTTAGAACTATATTTCAAAATATAGTTTTTTTCTTGTTAAAAATATTGTTTTTGCTTTAATAAAAGAAAGAACAAAAACAGTTTAATATTTTAATTTTAGGAGGTCAATATGAGTAATAAAAACAAAAATAATCTTTTTTCATTAGAACAAATTATTTTAAATTCATCTGCAAAAAATCAAGATGAAGCATTTCATGAATTAGCAGCAGTAGCGTATCAAGCGGGTTACATTGATAATTCCGAAAAATTAGTAAAAGCATTATGAGAGCGCGAACATGAAACATCAACTGGTTTAGAAGATGGTTTTGCAATTCCACATGCTCGAATTAAAGACATTAAAAAGCCAGCTGTTATTTTTGTTCGCTATCAAACTGGATTAGTATGGTCAACTTTTGATAATACAAAGGTTCAAGTTGCCATTGCACTAATTATTCCGACTAATAAAAAAAATGACATTCACTTAAAAGTTTTAAGTAATGTTGCTAAAAAATTATTAAATTCAAATATACGTCAAGTTTTAAAAACATCAACTAATAAAATTGAAATCTTGGAATTATTACAGGCAGTTGATAATGAAAAGATAGTTAACAATGAAAGTTATCAAGGTTATGTTTTAGGAATTACAGCTTGTCCAGCTGGAGTAGCTCACACTTATATGGCTGCCAAAAAAATTGAAAATGAAGCGAAAAAATTAAGATATGCTGTAAAAGTTGAAAAACAAGGTGCTAATGGATATGAAGATAAATTAACACCAGAGGATATTTCAAATGCTAATGTTTTAATTATTGCTGCTGATATTGCAGTTGGTGAACAAGAACGATTTGTTGATATTCCTATTTTAAAAGTAGCAGTTACTGAACCATTACATGATATTGAAACGGTTTTTCAAAAAGCCACACAAATTATGCGACCATTACCTAACCAACAGATTCCAACTAAAGAATTTAAAAAAGAAAAAAAAGAAAAAGGATGATTTAAATTACATTTTAAAGCTGGCGCTGTTAGTTTAAAAAATGCTGTTTTAACAGGGATTTCCTATGCAGTGCCTGTCATTGTTGCTGGAACAGCAATTCAATCTTTAATTACAATTATTACTCAAATTGCTGGTATTGATTATATTAAGGAACATGTTAATTGATTAAATAATTTAAGTGATGTTGCTGGTAAAAGTTTAAGTATTTTATTAGCTCCAGTGTTAGCGGCCTATATTGCATATGCTATGGCAGATAAGCCAGGTTTAACACCAGGTTTTTTAGGAGGATTAGCTTGTGTTTATGTAACAAAAACCGCCAATGATGGCACTGTAATTGTTGATGGACTAGGTTTTTTAGGTGGTTTAATTATTGGCATTGTTGTCGGTTATATGATGAAAGGATTTAAAAAGTATCTTGTTAGTAAAAAAATGCAAGGTGTCTTAACTTGATTTGTTTATCCTGTTTTAGGATCGTTAATTAGTATTTGTTTAATTCTCTTTGTGATTGGTCAACCAATTACCTTATTAATTAATGTTATTTTTAGTGGATTGACAACTTTACAAACTTCAAATTTAGCAGCAATATTGGGAATTATTATTGGAATGATGTGTGTTTTTGATTTGGGGGGTCCTTTTAATAAAGTGGCATGAGCTTTCTCATTTGCATCATTTTCACAAGCTTTTACAAGTGGACAATTGACTAATCCAAGCTTGTTAGTTCCATATGCATGCTTTTGAGCTGCTGGAATTGGAACTGGATGAACGACTACTTTAGTAACTTTTATTGGTCGTCGGTTTTCAAATCAATATGAAAAAGAAGCTGGAAAAATGTCATGAATCTTATCTTCGTTAGGAATTACTGAAGGAGCAATACCATTTGCTTTATCAGACCCATTCCGTGTTATTCCTTCTTTTATGATAGGAGGTGCTGTATCTGGGGGTTTATGCGCAGCTTTTAATTTAGGTTCAACCATTACGGGAGGTGGTTTTATTACAATGGCAGGAATCCAATCAACAACAGGAACTGTTTCAATTGGTGTTGCCATTCTACTGTGATTAATTTTTGCAATTATTGGTTGTGCAATTTCAACAACATTATTATTGGGATTAAAATATATTAAAACAAAACCAGTTTTAGAGCAAAAAGTGCATACTTGGACAATTAATATTATGTCATTAGGAATTGCTCCAAGTATTAAAAAACAACAATTAAAAAAATATAATAAATTATCATCAAGTGAACAAGAAAAATATTTAAATCAAAAACAGAAAAAAACAAAGATTAAAGTAGAAAGGTAAAGGTAAATTTGCGATGAAATATAATTTTGATATTATCATTGATCGAACAAAAAATTCCGAACGAAAATGAGATCAAACATATATTGCAGATAATTATCATTTAACTGGTGATAATATCATTAATTCATCAATTGCTGATTTAGATTTTCTTACACCACATCCAATTACCAATGCTATTTTAAATCGTGCAGAAAAAGGAGTATATAGTTATACTTATGTTAGTAATGATTTTTATGAAGCGGTAAGTACTTGATATTATTATCAACATCAACTTACAATTCCAAAAGATAAAATCAAACTTGTACATGGGACAGTTAATGCTCTTCATCAACTAATTCAATGTTTAACTGATGTTAATGATTATGTTTTAATTCAAACGCCAGTTTATGGCCCCTTTGGGCGGGCAGTTTTAAATAATAACCGTCAATTATTAACAAATCAATTAAGATGAGAGGATAATCGTTATCAAATAGATTTTGTTAATTTTGCAAACATTATAAAAAAATATCAACCAAAAATATTTATTTTATGTAATCCGCATAATCCTGGTGGGCGTGTTTGAACAAGAGCGGAATTACAAAAAATAATTGCAATTTGTCAACAATATCATGTTTTAATAATATCAGATGAAGTACACGGCGATTTAGCATTACCAAATGTTAAATTTAATTCGTTACTATCATTTTCAATTCAAAATAATGAGGTTATTGTTTGTAATTCTCCAAACAAAGCTTTTAATCTTGGCGGATTAAAATCATCATATTTAATTACATTTAACAACAAATTACGAAAGAAAATTAATGAACAATATGAATCTGCTTCGATTACATCACCAAATGTTTTTACAATTCCAGCTTATTTAGCTGCATATACTAATCCAAAAGTATTAACTTGAAAAACAACTATGTTAAAATATATTATTAAAAATTATATTTTTGTAAAAACAACCTTAGAACAAATTCGGGGGTTAAAAATAATGCAGTTAGAAGCCTCATATTTGGTTTGAATTAATTATGAAGGGACTAAAATGTCATCGCAGGAAGTTAACAAATTATTATTAAAATATAAATTAATTGTTAGTAAAAATGATGATTTTGTTGAAGCACCAATAACTTGCTTTCGAATTAATATTGGGACTTCATTTGCGATGGTAACAAATATCATCAATATTTTAACAATGATTTTTAAAAAGTCAGAAAGGAATGATTAATTATGAGTAAAAAAATTATTTCAACACATTTGGCGCCAAAAGCAATTGGGCCATATTCACAAGCAGTTAAAATAGGGAACTTCTTATATATTTCTGGTCAATTGCCATTAGATTCAACAACAATGATGATTGAAGGAACAACAATTACAGAACAAACAAAATGTGCTTTAGAAAATTTAAAAGCAATTGTACAATCAGCAGGTTACAGTTTAACAGATGTTGTTAAAGTTAATATTTTCTTAAAAGATATTAATGATTTCCCATCAATGAATGAAGTTTATCAAAAATATTTTACAGAAAATTTTCCAGCTCGTTCTGCTTTTGCAGTTGCAAATTTGCCTAAAAATGCTTTAGTTGAAATTGAAGCAATTGGATGTTTAAGAGAAGAAAATTAAAAAACTATGTTTTGAAAAAGAGAAAATTCAATTTTCTCTTTTTTATTTTTAAAATGTATTCATTAATGAAGTTATAATCTAATGACAAATTATTATTTAAATTTTCTTCTTATTTTGCAAATAATTTGATAAAAATAAATTCTAACTTTTTTTTGTTTAACTTTTTTATATAATTAATTATAAGTAATAGTTTAAATTATTTATGCTATTAAATTTTAGAAAGGAACTTATATTTTATTAATGAAAAAACTATTTACATATTTAATGACCTTAGGAATAATGAGCATAAGTGGAATAACAATTGTTTCTTGTGCTTGTAGTTATCCAAAACAAAACAAATTGGAAGAAGAAAAGCAAAGAAAAGATTCAGATAGAGCTCCTTTGTTACAAATAAATAATAATAATACAAAAAAAGAAGAAATAAAATTACAATTTCCAATTGATATTAGTGGTATTACTAAAATTAACCCAATTAAAAAAGTTAATGTTAAGAATATTAAAGATGTTCAGTTTTCTGAATGATCAGAGACAATTCGTGATGCAATTTTAGCAACATTGCATGCAGAACTAAGCACTAAATTAACAAAAAATGATTATGATGTAACTCCTATCTTCCCAAAAGAGTTTTATATCAAAGATAATAAAATTGATACTCTTTCTTTTAATTTAACAATTCCAAGAAAAATAGAAATTACCTGTTTGAGAAAAAATAATTCAAAGGGTAGATTTAATACATATATCATACTACCAATAGGTACTGTAAAATAATGATAAATTAATGAAAGAATATAAAAAAATAACATTTTAAAATGCTGTTTTTTTTAAATACAGTATGATTGATATATATATGGGAGAGGAACGTGATTAAAAAATGTTTAATTTAACGCAAATAACAGGATTAGTTTATTTTATTTTTATTATTGTAATTGGACTGTTTTTTGTAGGTTGATTAATATTTGGTCTTATTTTATTAAGGTTTAAAAAGAAAAAAACAACATTAAAAACACGGATGTTATTACGGAAAATGTTAGATGACAATGATTTACAAGATATTAATATTGGAGAACAAAACCATATTGTTAAAGCACGGAATTTTTCAAAAATAAGTAATGCTGTTATTATTCGTCGTACTGATGATAAAGACCAAAATATTGTAAAAATTTATGATATGATTTTTCATTTTTATTATGTTTATAACCAAAAAACAAAACAATCAAAATGCTTTTTTTGATTAAAATTTTTGTCATGATTTTTGTTGTTTACAATATTTTTATTTATTGTAGCAACAATTTTAGTTATTTTAATACAGTTTTTAAAAGACAATACTGTTATTAATGCAATTGACATTACAATTCAAATTTTATCTATTATTGGTATTGTTTATTTGATTTTGGGATGATTTTGTTGAGCGAATTTAGTAGAAAATTATCGTCAAGATTTAATAGCATTAGCAATAGACTATTTACCAACAGAATTTATCAAGTCTTTTAAAACTTATACTAGTTTTAAAGCATTTTTTCCTTTTTCTGAAAATGTAATATGTTTTTATTAAAGGGATTGTAATTTTTTATGAAATTCGATATATTTAAAAAGTAAATGTATTAAACAATTCCTATATATGCTAGTAATATGGTCTAGTGTTTCTACGTCTTACCATTTATAAGAAGACTCTATAGGTTAATGCTTCATTTTGCATTAACTTATGTTAATTAAACAAGGTTAATGTTTTTTATTTTTACAAATAGAGCTAGATGGAGAAATAAATTATATGTTTAAAAAAAGATTGAAGCTTTTTTTAGGTTTGGTGATTTAAAAACAACTTTTAAAAAAGAAATTATTGGTGGCCTAACAACATTTTTAGCAATGTTATATATTTTATCAGTGCAACCTAATATGTTATCTTCTGCACCAGATATTAATCATCCAAGTAATCCAAGTCAAAATATGGCGTTTGGGGGGATTTTTATTTCCACGGCAATTGGTGCTTTTATTGCTACTTTAATTATGCGTTTATCAGCGAATATGCCAGTTGGATTAGCACCTGGAATGGGGCTAAATGCTATTTTTACTTTTAATGTTGCTAATAATGGATTAGGATATCAAGGGGCTTTAATTGCTGTAATGCTTTCAGCAATATTTTTCTGCCTTATTTCAATAACTAAATTACGAACAATTATTATTAATGCGATTCCAGATTCATTAAAATTAGCAATTGGTGCTGGAATTGGTTTTTTATTGCTTATATTGGTTTACACAATATTGGATTTGTTGGCGATAATGCCGTTGCTCCAGGTGGGGTTGTCGTTAATGGCGGAATTCCGGTTGCAACATTAGGAAATTTAAAAACTAACTGACCAATAATTTTAATGGGATTTGGTGTTTTAATGTTAATTTTATTTTTACATTTTAAAAAAATTCCGGGAGCCATTGCCATTGCAATTTTGGGAGGATTAGGAGTTTCTTTGATTGTCGGAAATGTTGTTGATAATGATTTCATTCGCCACAATTTTGCGCATTGAAAGGGATGAAGTTATAGTGATTTTAATGGTTTTAATACCACTTTAAAATCAACATTTGCAGCATTTGCTAATCCAAAAATTTAAACATCACCAACGATGTATATTTCAATTTTTGTTTTTCTATTTGTTGATTTTTTGATACAACAGGAACGTTATACTCTGTTTCAACTCAAATTTCATTAACAACTGGTGAAAAATATGAATTAAAATCACGTGCTTTAATGGCAGATTCATTAGGAACTTTAACTGGAAGTCTTTTAGGCTGTTCTCCGGTTACTAGTTTTGTTGAATCAACAACGGGAGTTTCTCAAGGAGCTCGAAGTGGTTTTTCTGCTATTATTACAGGGTTAATGTTTTTAGTAGCAATTCCACTTTTTCCAATTTTTAAATTAATTACTCCGGCAATTGTTGGAGCTGCCGTGATTTTTGTTGGTACATTAATGGTTAGTCAAATTAAAGATTTGAGTGAGTTAAACCAGAATTTGGAATTTCAGCCTTCTTTACTATTATCATTATGATAGTTACATTTTCAATTACAAATGGGTTGGCACTTGGATTTATTGCTTATGCCTTTATTTGTTTAATTACTAAAAAAGCTAAAACAATTGCCATTCCAATTTACATTTTAGATCTTTGTTTTATTGGCTATTTTATTGCTTTTGCTTTTGTCCAAACTGGTTAAAAACAAAATAAGATAAATAATGATTTAATATATAAAGATTATTTTAATTAATTTTCTATAAATAACAATGTTTTATAATTTTATTATGGCTAATAAAGTAAGAAAATATTAATAAATTAGGAGCATTATCCTGATTTTATTTTATTTAAATAACTACCTCAAATTAAAAAACCAATGATGCTATTTGCAATAAAAAAACTTGTTTGAATTAACATATTAATATTAATTGTTATTGGATAATTAGCACCAATACTATTAACTCCTGCAAACATTGCAAGTTGTAAAATATTTGAAAGTAATCATAAAATTCATTGTTCTTTTAGTCGTAAAAACATTAAAATTGAAGCAATAATTGCGATGCTATTGATTGTACTGTCAAAAATATGAGCAATAGGTTGGTTTAAATAAGCATAATCTGTTTTTACTAATGCATAATGAAAAGCTGGAATTTCATAATATCAAGCAATCGCAAGAATAGCACAAATACCTAAAGAAATTGGTAAAATTATTCATCATTTTGAGTTTCGAATGTTTAATGAGGAATCTTGTTCAAAAATAAAATTTTTTTGTCATGTATATCAACCAATAAATTGAAATGGTAAATAAAAAAATAAATTTAATTGAGCATAACCAGTATAACCAAAACCAAATGAAAAAAAACCAAATGTAGTCACACTAATTAATCCTCAAAAATAATTGCTCATTTTACCAAAACTAATTAAAACAACATTTAAAATACTTGTAAAACTGACTAAACCACTTAATGAATAAAGTGTAGCGTCAATTCATTTAGGAATATTTCCTAAATAAGGTTTGGAAGTATTTAAGATATTAACAATACTAAAAAAAGAAGGATTATGGTTAGCATCAATAAAATGATTAAAATCAAAAAAAGATAAAAAAGTAACAATAATCCCAATGCAAATTAAAAGAATTTTAAAAGTTTTTGGTAACTCTTTAATATCTTTACCAATTGTTTTGATTCCTAAAAAGTTAATTGGTTTTGTAATAATAAATCATTTTTGCTGTTCATTTTTCATTTTTTGTATAAGTATCTTGTTTCTTTCTTTCATTATTTATCAATTCTATAACTATATCTTAACAAAAAATAATATGTTTTATTCTTTTAAATGATATCTTTTTGAAGATATAACTCATAAAAAATAAAAAAATCCTAAAAATAGTTTCTTGTTTTTTCATTTTTAGTATATAATGAGTAAGGCTAAAAAGATATGCCATGCCTAGTTAGCTCAGTCGGTAGAGCACTCGGCTGTTAACCGATCGGTCGCAGGTTCGAGCCCTGCACTAGGCGCCATTATTTTTTTGAAAATTTTTATTGATATTTACCGGCCTGTTGGTGAAGCGGTTAACACACATGCCTTTCACGCATGCATTCACGGGTTCAAACCCCGTACAGGTCACCATTTTCGGGTGTTAGCTCAGTTGGGAGAGCGCCTGCCTTACAAGCAGGTGGTCAGCGGTTCAAGTCCGTTACACCCGACCATTTTTTATATTAATAAGCTGGCTTAGCTCAATAGGTAGAGCAACTGACTTGTAATCAATAGGTTGGGAGTTCAATTCTTCTAGCCAGCACCATTGCCTGTCTCCTGTTAGCTCAGTTGGTAGAGAAACTGGCTTTTAACCAGTGGTAAAAGGTTCAAGTCCTTTACAGGAGACCATTTTTAAAACAGAGTAACCGGGTGTGGCGGAATTGGCAGACGCACCAGACTTAGGATCTGGTGGGGTAACTCGTGGGGGTTCAAGTCCCTTCACCCGGACCATAATTAAAAAACAAATTAGCACTTTCAGAGTGTTTTTTATTTGTAAAATTATGAATATAAATACAATACTTAAAAAATAATTTAGATCATTATTTTAATTTAAATACATATAACAATTATAGCCTTTTGAACAATTAATATTTTATTAAATAATAATAATTTTAACGAAAGGGAATATCTAAAAATGAAAAAAATAGTGAATTTATTAATCGGTATTAGTTTAATAGGAAGTAGTTGACCAATGGTCAATGCTAATAGTAGTTATAATCCACAAGTACAAATATTAAACCGAAGTAAACGACAAGGAAATTTTAAAGCATTAAATGAAGAAATTAAAAATTGAATCTTAGGTGAGTTAGTTGATAATTTGCCAGAAACAATTTTAAAAAAAATATATAAATTAAATAAAAAAATTAAAAAAAATAGTTTAAGAATAATTAATGTTAGGGAAAACGTAGCTAGAATAATTTGAGATGAAAATATTGATAGCACAACAAATTTTACTGATGTTTATTTTACAGTTTATGATTCAAGTAATTCAGTATTTTATAATGATAATCCAAGTTTAGGAACTTGTCAGTCTTTAGCGTCTACTTCACATGAAGAAACTAACAAAAATCAAATTGGAGAATCAATTTATGCAACAGTTTTGCCAAAAAGTCAAAGAAATAAGCAAGATAATGTTGCGCCACTGGTTCCACTTCGAAAATTAAATAATCTTTTATTAAATACAGAATTAGGTGATTTACCGGATAATTTACCAGAAACAATTTTTGAAAGAGTAATATTTTTAAATACGGATATTGATTTAGATGAGGTTGTTATTCATGACATTACACATGATTTAGCAATAATTAGTAGTAATTCAAATAGCACTAGATATTATGGCAGAGTTATTGTTCATTTTACTTTAAATAATAAGGAAGTAAAAACAATTAAAGAAAATAAAAATAAACAAGATTCAAATTCGGATGCTAATGATAGTGTTAATAAATTAATTAGTAAATTTAATAAATTATGTTCAAATAACGAAATTAATAATTTAAATCCTAAAAAAGTTCTAACGGGAAATACTAGTGGTGGTCGTTTACATGCAAGAGATATATATCTTGGGACAAACAATGGTATTTATTTAAAACATGGTCATGGTCAAATTGACAAGTTTGATGACTTGGAGTTTCTTATAATTGCAATTGAATTAATAATAAAGGAATCGCTTATGTTTTAAACAATACTGGTAAAATTTATCATTTAGATTTATATGGTTGAGAACATTACCAAGTGTCAAAAATAATCACAAACAATATAAACTTAAATTGAAAAATAATGGGGCCAATAACAGATGATACAAAAGTATGAGAAAAAACAATAAATTTAATTAAATGGTCAGACTATGCTAATAGTTTGCAAGAATTTAAAGAAAAATACAAGTATATTGAAATTAATAATGTTGATTCTTCTGCAGGTGGTCAGGAGACAACAATTTCTAATATTAAAACAAATATTAAGTTTAATACAGAAAATATTAAGGAAAATTGAAATTATAATCAAAATCATGTTTCTCTTTTAAAGTACAATTATTCTGTCTTTTTTCCTTTTGTTTATGTTGAACAAAAAGCAGTGTTATATATTAAAGGTTTATGATTTGAAAACGAATACTTAAAACTGAATTTAGTGTCATATACTTTTTCTTTTTGTGCTGTTTATCATGTTTGAACAAATTTAAAAATTAATCAAGTTAAAGTGTATTAGAAAATGGTGTATCATAAAATATATTGAAAACTGAACTTCAAAAAGTTTGTTTAATTACTTTTTAAAATTCAGTTTTTTTTAAAAATTAACTTAAAGTTTATAATTTATAAAAAATTTTTAAATTTAAGTATTTTCTACTATAATTATTAAAAATTATTAAAACTATAAAATTAATGTTTGATCAATATTTCTAAATAATATAATCATACAAATTTTAAGGAAAAAGAAATGAACATAAGTAGATGAAAAAAGCAGTTTTTTCTGATTTGGATGGAACTTTATTAAATGATAATCATCGGTTTAGGTCGGTTAACAAAAAAACAGTTAATTCAATTCAAAAAAAAGAATCCTTTTTGTTGTTACAACAGGGCGCCTAGCTAATGATGCAATTCGTCAAGCGCGAAAACTAAAAGTTCATAAGTATGATGGTTATGTTTTGGCAAATAATGGAGAAAGTGCTTATTCTTTTAAGACTAATAGTTTTTTATGAATGATGATTTTTACAACAGCAGAAATTAAAACCATTTTTGATTCTACTTATCGCAAATATAAAGTTCATTTTTTTAGTAATAATAGTACTTATGTTTACAAATATGGTGAGAATTCTTATTATTGATCAAAAATAATGCGAACAAAATATAAAATTATCACCAAGGTCGCTGATATTACATAAGATATTACACATGCTAGTGTTATTGCCCATCAGTCCTTAGATGATAAAGGTGCTAGTTAATTAATGACAAAGTTACGACAATTATTACCGCAATTAGATATTACTCAATATAATAATCGTGTTTTTGAAATTGCTTGCAAGGGGATTTCAAAAGGTAGTGCCTTGCAATTTTTATCCCATCATATTAGAATTGATATTAGTCAAACTTATTCATTTGGTGATTCTTATAATGATCTTGAATTAATTCGCCAAGCTGGAGTTGGGATTGCGGTTAGCAATGCGATTGATGAGTTAAAAACAATGGCAAATGAAGTAACATTATCAAATCGTGAAAATGGGCCAGCAAAATATTTGTAACAGTTTTTCTTAAAAAAATAGTACTTTTATGATATGATAAAAAAGCAAGAGAATTCAGTAAAGGAGAGAATTAAAATGGCTGTAAATGAAGTAAAAAATATTGATGAATTCGAAAAAACAATTGGTGATGCAAAGTTAACTTTAGTTGATTTTTATGCTGATTGATGTGGACCATGTAAAATGATTACTCCAATTATTAATGAATTAGCAAAAACGCGTAGTGATGTTAATTTTATTAAAGTTAATGTTGATGTTTTACAAGATCTTGCTCAGCATTATGGAATTTTATCAATCCCAACATTAATTACCTTTCAAAATGGAAATGAATTAAAACGTAAAACAGGATTTGTAACTGCTAACGAAATTGAACAAGATTTATTAAGTTAACAAAGTTTTTACTAATAATTTAAAAAGGAGAAGGTGAATAAAAAATGGCAATATCAATGAAGAAACGTCGTCGTTTAATGGCAGAGAAAAAAGCGGCGAAAATCTTGACTCGTAAAGAAGCTGCAAAAAAACAAAAAGAAGAAACAAAAGTTTCAAAGTAGGATATTTAATCTTTAATGGATAATGTTTAATTTAATGAAGATATAGTAATGAACTTTTTAAATCAAAAATTTATTAAATCATTAATTGTAACCTTAATTTATCTAAGGATTTTTATAAAATTAAAAAATATTTTACAATAAAAAAACACTTAATTATGTTAAATTTTTTAAATATAATTAAGTGTTTTTTTATTTAAAAACAGTTTATAAAATAGTAATAATTTAAAATAATAAATTTAGAAATAAAAAAGTAGTTTTTATTTTATCCTAAAATAGAAAACACAACAGCAGAAATTAAAGCAAAACCAAAGTTAATTCCAAGCGTAGCAAGCAGAATAAAACCTTTTTTCTTTAAATATCAGACATAACCATTATATTCAGTTTTCAAATGTGAATATTTTGTAATAATATGAAAACCAAGGTCTGCTTGTCAGGGTGCTAATTCTTTTGTTGTATTTAGTTTTCTGAGTGGATTTTTAACTAAAATTCAGTTAGTAATAAACATTACTAAAATAATAATAATTAGAATACCAAAGAAAATTTGCGATAAGTCACTATTACTTAACTGTAATTGTTTTTGACATAATATTAGTGGCGTCATGATGCTAACTTGGATTAATAAAAAAATAATATTAGTAATTAAACTAATAATTCAAAAATTTTTAAGAGATGTTTTCATTAGTTAATTAAATTTTTTAGGAAAATTTTTATTAAGTAAGTTTAAAAATGCTAACAAATTCATCCTCAGCAATTCGTAAGCGAGGGAAACTTGTTTCTTTAACATTATCATCATAATATCCAAATAGCATTCCTAATGATAAATGTCATTTTGTTGGATCCACAATATTATGTTCTGTAAAAAATGAGGTTGCTTGCAGTGGCGTAATTCCGCCCATAATACTTGATCCAATTTTTAATTCAGCAGCTTGTAATGCCATAAAACTAGCGACAAGATGTGTTTGTTCATCCGAAAACATATCTGGACTTGGATAACTTTTTAAGTAATTATTCATTCCTCGCACATTTGTTTTTAATGTTTCACCACTAAAAATTCGTTCTAAGCGATTGGTTAAAAATTCTTCAGATGTTAAATAATCACCATTTGCTCCTAATAGTAATGCTAAAATTGGGGCATCCTTTACTTTTTGCTGATTGCCAGGCATAAAACAGTTTAATGCTGCTTGTTCTTTTAATTTCTGATCTTTGATAATAATAACTTTTAATGGTTCTAAGCCATTAGAACTAGGTGCTAAGGCTCCAGTTGTTAAAATTGTTTTTAAATCACTTTCACTAACTGCTTTTGTTTTATCATAGATTTTAATTGCTTTTCGAAACTTTGCTGCTTCTTGTATGCTCATAATTTTCTCCCATTCTGTAATTTATTTATAAATTTATTATACGCTAATAAAAATGTAATTAAAAGTGCTTAAATTACTAACAAATTTTGGAACAATGTTATAATTAAAAAGATAAAAATTTAGAAAGGGTAATAAAGATGGAATTTTCGCATAAAGCAATTGAACAAAAATGACAACAATATTGAGAAGAACATCAAACTTTTAAAACAACAAATAATTCAGAGCAGAAAGCTTATATTTTAGATATGTTTCCATACCCATCAGGAGCAGGTTTACATGTTGGACATCCAAAAGGATATGTTGCAACTGATGTAATTAGTCGTATGCGAAAATTGCAAGGTTATGATGTTTTGCATCCAATTGGTTGAGATGCATTTGGTTTACCAGCCGAACAATATGCTTTACAAACAGGGAATGATCCAGCAGAATTTACTTTGCAAAACATTGCTAATTTTCGTAACCAATTAAAAGCACTTGGCTTTAGTTATGACTATGAAAAAGAAGTTAATACTTCTTCACCAGAGTTTTTTAAAACAACACAATTAATTTTTGAATTATTATATAAAAATGGATTAGCTGAGATGCGTGATGTTGATGTTAATTGATGTCCTGAATTAGGCACAGTCTTAGCTAATGAAGAAGTCTTAAATATTAATGGAAAAATGGTTTCTGAACGTGGACATTTTCCAGTTTTTAAAAAACCAATGCGACAATGGGTTTTAAAAATTACTGCCTATGTAGAAAAATTATTAGCAGGATTAAATGAAGTTGATTGGCCAGAATCAGTTAAAGAGTTACAACGAAATTGAATTGGAAAATCAGTTGGTGCTGAAATTAAGTTTGCGGTCCAAAATAATCCAGAAATTATTAATGTTTTTACAACCCGTGCTGATACAATTTTTGGTGTTGAGTATCTTGTTTTAGCACCTGAGCATCTATTAGTCTCAAAATTAACAACACCTGAATATAAAGCTGCTGTTACAAAATTTTTAGCAGCAACAAAAGCAAAAACTGACTTAGATCGGCAAGATATTAGTAAAGAAAAAAATGGAATGTTTATTGGTAGTTATGCTATTAACCCAATTAATGAAAAACTTATTCCAATTTGAATTGCTGATTATGTGTTACCATTTTATGCAACTGGTGCTGTGATGGCTGTGCCAGGTCATGATGAACGGGATTATTTATTTGCTTTAAAATATCATTTACCAATTAGTTATGTTATTGAAGGAGAACATCATAATAAATTACATAATAAAGATGGTAAACATATTAATTCTGATTTTTTTAATGGTTTAATGACAGAAGAAGCAACAAAAAAAGCAATTGATGTTTTAACAGCAGCTGGAAAAGCGAAAGTTAAAACTACTTATAAACTTCGTGATTGGTTATTTTCTCGTCAACGATATTGAGGAGAACCTTTTCCAATTATTCATTGAGAAGACGGTTCAATTAGTTTAGTTGATGAAACAGAATTACCGTTAGAATTACCAAAAATGACAAATATTAAACCATCACAAACGGGAGAATCACCATTAGCTAATGCCACAGAATGATTAACTGTTATTGACAGTACTGGAAAAAAAGGACGCCGAGAAACTAATACGATGCCGCAATGAGCGGGTAGTTGTTGATATTATTTAGCTTATATTTTAATGGAAGATAAGCAACTGTTAGACTTACGTAGTGCTAAAGCACAAGCTTTGTTAAAAAAATGATTACCAATTGATTTATATGTTGGTGGCCAAGAACATGCTGTTTTGCATTTATTATATTCACGTTTTTGACATAAATTTTTATATGACCAAAAATTAGTTCCAACTTCTGAACCATTTTATAAATTAGTTAATCAAGGAATGATTTTAGGGACAGATGGTTCAAAAATGAGTAAATCAAAAGGAAATGTGATTAATCCTGATGATATTATTAAATCACATGGGGCTGATACATTACGTTTATATGAAATGTTTATGGGACCAATTGAAGCATCATTGCCTTGAAATCCAAATGGGTTAGATTCAGCACGAAAATGATTAGATCGCGTTTATCGTCTTATTAAAAATAATAATTTTTCGCAAGATAATAATCATGAGTTAGATTTTGTTTATCATAGAATGGTTAAAAACAGCACAGAAATGTTAGAAAAATTAAGTTTTAATACAGCAATTTCACAACTAATGGTCTTTATTAATGCTTGTTATAAAATAAAAGATCCAATTTATCAACCGTATTTTGAAGGGTTTACTAAAATGTTAAGTTTGTTTGCTCCACATTTAGCAGAAGAAATTTGAACAAAATTAAATCAACCATCATCAGTTGCATTGTCAACATGACCAACATATGATGAAAAATATTTACAAAAAAATGAGGTTATAATTGCAGTTCAAGTTAATGGTAAATTACGTGCTAAATTAGAAGTACCACTTGATACATCAGAAGAAGAATTATCAGCTTTGGCTAAAGCTAATAGCAATGTTCAAACCTTTTTAGATAAGCATGAGATTATTAAAGAAATTATTATTAAAAATAAAATTGTTAATTTTGTTATAAAATAAATAGAAAAGATATTAATTATTTAATCAAAGGAGAAAAGTAATGCAATTTGTTCGTTCTAGCAATGTACCATGAGGTTTTTTTGATCCAGCAGGTTCATATCTGCCAGGGGCTGATTGAACTGACCAGTGATTTTTTAAAGGTCATAATTATGTCTTTCAATTAGTTGGCATTAGTATTTTTGTTTTAATTATTGGTTCATTATTTGTTTGCAGAAAGTATTATACAAAAACTGTTAATTGACAATGGTTTCGGATTTCAATCGGGATTTATCAAATTATAACTTATTTCTTAACATATGCGATTTGAGTAACTTATTTAGCAGTTGTTTTAAAAACAGAGTGAATTTGAGGACCGGTGGGACCTTCACAAATTCGTGGTTTAAGTGAAATTATGCCATTACACTTATGTAGTTTACACCAGTTATTATCGGGCTTTATTTTAATTTTTCCCAGTCGAAAATTTTTTGAAGTTGTTGCTCCTTCAGCAATTGTTTTACCAATTTTAGCAATTATAACGCCGGTTAATGGTTATTGAAGTTTAGATAATTTCTTTTACTATAATTACTTTATTCTTCATACATTAATTATTTTTGCTTATTTATATGTTTATAAATATGGTTTAGTGGGAAAGCCTTATAGTGGTTTATTATTTAAATGACAGTTATTATGATTAACATTATTTTCTGTTATTGCAGTAATTTGAGACTGAATTTTTAAAACAAACCAATTATTTGTGGGGCCAAGTAGCGGTGAACCATGGAACAATGGTGGTTTTAATGTTGGTGGTTGAAATACAAACTTTATTGGTGCAAAATATATGTGACCATTTGTTTGATTACCAATGTTTTTCTTAGGGATTGTAATTGTTTCATTAACCCATATTTTATTATTTTATCTACCACAAAGTTTTTTATATGATAAAAAAACAAAAAAATTAGAATCTGTTCCTCGCGGCGTATGTAATAAATTTCATACTAAAGAAGGATTAACTTACATTACTTTTACTTTTAAATATATTTTTTGATCAGATAATAAAATTCATTATCATCTTAATCAAACTAATTTATTAAAATTTACTGATATTGAATTATTAATAATTCGCAATAAGAATCATAGTTAGCAAAGCTAACTATTTTTTATTTAATTAAGTTTTCAATTTAAAATAAAGGTATAATATAGCTAAATGAAAGAAAAGGTGGCAAGAACAATGGTTAAATATGCAATTATTGCAAATGATTATCAAGAATCAACACAGTTAGTTAATAAAATTAGTAAACTTTTACAAGAAAATCAATTAAAAGAAGATCTTAGTAACCCACAGTATGTTTTTATCATTGGCGGGGATGGAACTTTATTAAGAGCAGTTAATAAATTTCAAGATATTATTGATAAAGTTTTTTTTATTGTAATTAAATCTGGTTCATTAGGATTTTATGCCAACTATGATGAAAATACTTATCCTAAAGCAATTAAAACAATTATTAATAATAAAGTTTATATTCGCCAAATGCCATTATTAGAAATTAAATATAATGGTAATCTTATTCGCTATGCATTAAATGAAGCAAAAGTTGTTGACCATGTTAAAACAATTCGTATTGACATTTATGTTAATAATGATTTATTGGAGCATTTCCGAGGAAGTGGGCTTGTTTTTGCAACTAAAACTGGTTCAACAGGTTATATGCGAGCAATTAATGGTTCCATTATTGCATCTAATATTTCCACTCTATGGCAATTAAAAGAAATTGCTCCGGTGGCAAATTCAACTTTTTCCACAATTAACGCTTCAATTATTTTAGACCAAGATCAAATAATAAGGTTAAATGGTGAGTTGAAAGGAAAAATTTTAGTGATTGATACTTATGAATCAGAAATTTTAAGTTCCGATGTAGAGTTAAAAATTAGTCAAAAAACATTGAACTTATGCTATGATAAAGAAAATGATTTGAGTCTAATTGCGAAGATGAAGTTATTATTTGCTCATTGCAATGATAACAGAGGAGATGATTAATAATGCAAACTAAATATATTATTATCATTGTTGTGGTAATGATTTTAATGCTGTTGTTTATTTTAATGATTATTTTTCGGAAAAAGATTTTTAATTTTCAAAAAATTATTGTTCCAAAACAAACGATTTCTTTTTCTATTAATGATTTAATTAGTATTTTAGGAACAAAAACAAATATTACAATGGTTAAAGCAACCTTAACTCGGTTGCGAGTAACAGTAAAAAATTTAGACGAAGTTGATTTGGTTTTGTTAAAAACTAAATTTAAATTAAAAAATATTGATATTGTTGCCCAAACTGTTATTTTGCCATTTGGCAATATCAGTTTAGCAATAAAAGATGAAATGAATAAAATTATTGGAACATAATTATTACAATTTTTCATTATTGTTTATTTTTATCTGCAAATAATTTGTTAAAAGCACTTTCGTGCTTTTTTTTTGTTACTTTTAAGAGATAATTTAATTATAAAGTGGAGGAAGAATTGCAATGATATTTGAAGAGTTTATTTTTTATGTACCAGCGTGAGGACGATTAAAACAACCTTTCAATAAAAATTTAATAAAAATCGACGCCACTATAAAGACAGACATGAAGAAGCAAGGAATGTCGGAAGACAATTATATAATGATTGAGAAAATAAATTAACAAAAAATGAGAAAAAGGAATTCAAGGAGTATTTGGAACAATATACCGGAAGTCATTATGAACCAATTAATGAATATTTATGAAAGACAAATGGAAAAATATATCATGATATTTAAGCTATTCCAACTGAACTTAAATTTACAAAAAATTATTTAAAGAAAGTTAATGATAAAATTTTAAAATTAGATAAATCATTTCAAAAAGCAAAAACAAATGAAAAATTAGTTGTTTTTCGTCGGGTTAGTGGCTATCAATTTTCAGACCATGACCTTAATTTACGTGATGCAAATAATAAAATTAATCGTGATTTATTTATGCAAATTCGGCAAGACTATACTGGTGAAAAATTTACGCAACATAGTTTTTTAAGTACTTCTTTATCAAAAGACTCTCATAAATCATATTCTGAGGAGCGTTATCCAATTTTGTTAAGAATTAGTTTACCAAAAGGAACAAAAGCAATTTATGTTGATGAAATTAGTAAGTATTATGGTCAAAATGAATTATTGTTAAATCGTGATTATACCTTTCGTTATCATAACTTCCTTATTGTTAAAGATAAAACCACGGGTAAAGGAAGTATTAAAGTTGAGGTTTCTTTAGCACGAGAAGATAAAAAATTTTAAATAATAAAGCAAAGAATGAAAAGGAGAAGTAAATATTATGGAAAAAAATACAGATATTGATAATATTAAACAACAAAGTTCTTGCCTTAACAGTGATTGTGAGCATGCGTTAGATAGTGATAATGATGGCATTCCTGATTGTTGATAAATCAATGGTTATACAGTTGAAGGGGGATTAATTGTTCCTTGAGATGATAAAAAACACAAACCAGGTAAATTTATAAAATATAAATCAGACCCGTATAATAGTCATACCACGAGAGATCCTTATTCGGATGCTGAAAAAATATTAGGAAAAATTGACCAAGGAGTTTTGCCAGAAGCACGTCATCCGCTTGTTGCTGCTTATCCTAAAATTGGAGTAATGATGAATAAAATGATTTTATCTAACAATTTTAATGTTACAAATGAGCAAGGAAGATCAGTTGGCCAACAAAAAAGTAATACTATTAGTGTTTCAACTTCTAGTAGTAATACTGAAGCAACAACTGTTGGAGCATCGGTTTCAGCAGAAATTTCTTTTTTTCCGAGTCTTTCTGTTAGTACTAATATTTCACATGAATGATCTACTACGGTATCTTCTGAACATTTTAGTTCTAATACATCATCGCAAGAACAAGGACAAACATGAACACATTCATTAGGAATTAATACTTCTGAAGTTGCATTTTTAAATGGGAATGTTAAGTATTTAAATGTTGGAACAGCGCCAATTTATGAAGTTCGTCCAACGCTTAATTTTGTATTAGGAATTGGTGAATTATCAAATACAATTACTACAATTATTGCAAAAAGTAATACTACAGTAAATGTCATTTTACCAGGAGCAATTTTCCCTGATAAAGTTCAAAATTCAATTACTTGAAATACCATTGATGATTTTAATTCACAGCCAATTAAATTGAATTATGAACAAGTTGAAGCATTACAAACTGGTGTCCCGTTACAGATTCAAACAATTCAAACATCAGGATTGTATAAAACATATACTGCTGATATATTACCAATGGTGAATGAATATCAAAAATGAGAACATATTATGGTGGATATTTATAATCGTACTGCTTGTTTAAGCTTAATTTTTGAAAATGGTGATATTCAAGAAAGACGGGTTTCTGCTCGCAAAGAAGATAACTATGATGACCAATCCCAACCAGAATTGACTTTAGGTGAAGCATTTGAAATTGCTTTTAATAATACCAAAGTTAATAATGATGTTTTAGTTTATCTTGCAAGGTAATATTGATATTATTTTAGATGAAAGAACTTTAGCTTTATTAAAAAAACAAATTAAAAAAATATGATTTGAAAAATCTTTTTAAGATTAGATTAATACAAGGAATGAAAATTATTTTTAAAGAAAATAATGACAAAGACACTATGGTTAATAGATATTTTGCTGAAATTCGTTCAATAATTAAGGAAAAAGTTCATGTTTTAGCACTTATGAACCTTGTCAGCAAAGAAAGTCCAAAACTGCGAGGATTAATGTATATTAAAAAAATAATTCAAGAAAATAGTGGTGATATTACTCAACATTTCCTTGATGAATTAAAAATTAATATTCAATCTGACTTTAAGGTAGGTTTACAATATAAAGATAAACATAGTGAAACTTTTTCATTAAAAAATGAACTTGATGATTTGTTTAGTTAATTACGTAATTGGAGCATTATTTTAATATAATTAACTTTTTACTGGAATTTAATGTAAGTTAAATTCCAGTTTTATTTTTTTATTAAGGACCGTTGCAAAAATACGGGTTGTTATTTAAAAACAAGACATAATCTTGTTTTTAAATAACAACCCGTATTTTTGCAACGGTCCTATATTAATACAAAAGGATTAGAATTAGACCAAAATGGTATGACCATTAAATTAAATTATTTGCATGGTGATGAAACTATGTTTAAACCCGCTGATAAATATTGGGCTCAATTGCAAGTTAATAGTGGTTTTACAGAAAATATTTTTAAATTAATGCGTGCTATTGGTAATTATAGCCCAACAGAAGTTATTAAAACTTTAGAATATTTAATAGAAAACATTCCTCAGTTTTGATCAACATATAAACAAAATTTTTTAGCTGGACAAGTGTTATATACATTTACCCAAATTAAAACTGCTTTGGTTCATTCTGCCCTACCAGAGGTATTAGGTACTTCAATGTTTTGAGCTTTTGCGCAATTAGATGAATCAACTAATACATATTATTTAACTAGTCGTGATTTTAGCAATTATTTAGAAAAAATTTTATTAATTATTAGTCCTAATACTTCAATTGGAAAAGTAATCTTAGACTATGTTGAAAAAAATCATCCACAATATTATGAAATTGTTAAAAAAACATTGGAAGTAATTGAAAGCGAAGGGAAACAATTTATTGATGGCTTTGTTCGTGAGATTTTTCCTAATTTGGATGAACATATAACTTGACCAAAATATAGTGCAAGAGCACAACAAGTAATTCGTGATTGAGCAAATTTAAATTCATCAATTTTTCAAGTTCCAGTTAATATTCAAGGTTACCAATATTGGGAATATGGAATTGGTTTAGGTGAATTTTTTATAGCGATTGCAATGTGAGTGGTGTTTTAATGCAAACATTTATTTTTAACCGTACTTGTCGAACAAAACGAGCTCGTTTATATCAACACTATTTTTCAAAATTATTACTAATGTTAATTACAACAGTACTTCAAACCACAATTCTTGCACTTTCATTAGCGGCATTGGGTTACAGTCGCTTGAAAATTAGTTTTGGTTTATTGTATGCCTGATTATTATTTTGTAGTATTACTTTTACAATCATTGAACATGCAATATGATTTGCTCCTAGTGATGGGAATGTTGGAAAATATTTAATTGTTATTTATTTAATTTTAAATTTAACGGCAGGTTGGGGAACTTTCCCAGCCTTTATGCAAGGAACATTCTTCCATTTTATTTCGTTTATTACACCGTTTAAATATGCAATTCATGGAATGGGAAATATTATTTATGGCATTGGGACAGGTGAAGGTTCTTTAGTACAATATCAAACGGAAATTTTACAAAATGCTGGCATTTTATTAATTTGAATTCCAATTTTATTAATAATTAGTTTAGGACTAACTTATTTATGACGGCAAAAAGAATTATATGGAACTTTCAAATTAAAAGTTTTACAAACTGTTTTATTTGAAAGAAAAATTCCAATTCAGAAAAGTATTAATTCTACTTTAAGAAGAGTATCAAATCAAGAAGTTGAAGAAATAAAAAAAACAAATTTTAATTGATCAACAAAATATTTTTGAAAAGCAGCAACTTAAAAAGATTGATAAAATGCAAGCAAAATTTGAAGCAACAAAAGATCCAAAATATTTATATCGAATTAAAAAAATTAAAGCAAAAACTTTTACTGTTGAAGTAGAAGAAACAGACCGGGATAGTATTATGTAAAGATAATTAAGGAGAACAGTTATGGGTACCAAAAAAAATTATCAACTTTTAAAGAAGTTTTTAAAAAAGAATGGCATCAACAAACAGTTAAAAATAAAACTCGCATTATAAAATTTATTGCAATTTGTATTGTGCCATTTTTATATGGCTTCTTTTGTGTTTGAGCTTTTTGAAATCCATTTCTTAAAACTGACCAAATTCCAATGGCAATTGTTAATCGTGATGCTAATTTATGTGTGATTTATAAACCCAAAAATGATAAGGATCAATCAATTGCTAATGCAACAGAAGTCCGTTATTTAACAGCAAAAGATGAAACAACTTGTTTAGCAACCGTTAAAGAAAATGAAATTGCACGTTATACAAGTATTAGTGATAATCTTATTGTGGGGCCACATTATTATGATAAGGAAAATGATAATGTTAAAATTAATATTAGTAGTATTACTTTAAAATTAAATTATTTGAAAAATGAAGCAACTGATTTTAATCCGACTGATAAATATTGAGTACAATTACGAATTCCAGAACATTATTCAAGCCATTTAATTAGTATTTTACGCAACATTGGGAGCAATATTTTAGATGCTGACCAGTTTTTGACAGATATTACATGAATAATAAATAATCCAACTAATCTTTGGGCTACTTATAAACAAAATTTTTTAATTGGTTATTTTGCGACAACATTTACAAATTTACGAGAAAGTTTTGTTCGCGAAGCAGCTCCACAATTAATTTTACCAATGCTTTATACAATTTTAGCTAATCCAGATGGTTCAGTTAACCGCTCTGTTTATCAAGAATATATTGAAAAAATTAATACAAGAAATTTAATAGATGAAACAAATAAATTAGTAACGGAAGGGAAGTTAACTACAGAACAAGGAAAAATTATTAATTCATTATTAAAAGTTTATGGAATTGTAAAAGGAAGAATGCTTTCATTTATTTTTGGTGCAGAAAATGTTGTTAGTAAAGAAAAATATTTTACGAATAGTAATGAGTTAGGGAAACATTTAAAGGATGTTGGTAATATAATTGATATTCCATATAATATACAAGGCCATGAATATAACCAGTATGGAATTGGCTTAGGTGAATTATTTATGTTAATTGGTATTTGAGTTGGAGCTTTAACGCAAACATTTGTGTATGACCGTAAAGGAAGAACGAAAAATACTTTGTTTTACCAACACTATTTTAGTAAATTGTTATTAATGTTATTAACATCTTGGATTCAAGTAACATTAATGATGCTTTCCTTATTAATTTTATGATTTGGCGAAATTGGGCCAGTTTATGTTTGACTGTGACTATGGCTCTTATTTTTAGGATCAATTTTTAATATTATTATTTGTTCAATTTGATTAGCAGTTCCTAATGAAATGTTGGCTTGTTTTATTGCTGTTGTTTACTTAATTATTAATTTATCAGCAGGTTGAGGAACTTTTCCTTCCTTTATGCAAGGAAAATTCTTTGATATTTTATCGTATATAATACCCTTCCGCTATGGATTGCATAATATTGGAGCAATAATATATGGTTTATCATCGCCAACAACTGTAGGGATTAGTGAATATCAAATTGAAATTATTAAAAATATGGTAATTTTATTTATTTGAGTTATTATTTTTGCTACAATAGGGTTAGTAGGAACCTATTATCGTTTTTTAAAAATAAAATATGGGACATTTAAGATAAAAGTAATTTATGAAGTAATGAATCATATTGATAGTGTTAAAGATTATAAAAAAAAATACTAGTACGTTAAATTATTTGACAAAAGAAGAACAAACTTTAATAAAAGCAGAGGTTTTTGCACAATTAACTACAAAACAACAGAAAAAGAAATTAAAAAAAACAGCATAAATAATTAATTTTATTTTTAAATATTTTATCCTTTTGTTGTTAATGATAGTTTGAAATGTATTATTAAACTATCAATTTATTCCAAGAAAGGTATGACAAATGCATTTTAATTTATTACTCAGTTCAGACAATAGTAATCCATTACATGATTTTTTATCAATTTCAACTTGACAATCACTTATTAGTATTCTTATTTTCTTTGGAGTGATGTTTTTATTATGATTTTGAATTAAAAGAACAAAAATGCGATTTATTTTTCGTGTTTTATTAGGGTTAGTAATTGGTTTAATTTTTGGGATTATTATTCAAGCAATTAATGGTTTTCCATATAATGCAACGGAACCATCAGGGTCAATGATTAATCCAGAGATTCCAGATCCAAATAATCCGGATAAAACTATTCCAAATAATATTTATGTTTTATGAGTACATGAGTTTTCAATTTGAGTTAATTTATTTAGAATGATTTTCTTAAATGCAATTTTATTAATGACTGTTCCTGTTGTATTTTTAGCAATTGCAAGAGCTGTTTCAAAACCAGGAAAAGATTCATCTTCACGAAGAGGAACAATTATTACAATTACTATTTTATTATTAAATGTTGCAGTAATGTTTATTATTACATTATTTATTGGGATTGCATTTAATATTGGTAGTGGATTTATAATTTCCGGAAGTGGCAGTTATGAAAAAGATGCATCAAAGCCATTGCCAGAAATTATTTGAAATTATGTTCCGTCTAATTTTGTACAGCCATTTCTTTTAGCAACAATTATTCCCGTAATGGTAATTGCTGGTTTAATTGGGTTAGCTGTTAAAAAATCAACTAAGCGACATCCAGAAGATATGCAAAAGATTCGTGATGGTTTTGACCGTTGATGAACAGTTATTATGTCATGTTTAATGTTTATTATTAAATTAATGCCATATGCTGTAATGTCAATGATAACTTATGCTATTATTTCAAGACCAATTGGATACTTAGCACACATTGGAATTATTGTTGGAGTTGGTTATTTATGTTTAATCATTGCTTTAATTTGGCATTCATTATTATTAACATTATCAGGAGTAAATCCATTTAAATGATGGAAGTTTGCTATCAAACCGGTAATTCAGGGTTTTACAACTCAATCTTCTAATACAACCTTACCCGTAACAATGGAAGTTTTAAAAGATGATATAAAAGTAAAAGAGAATCTTGTTGGAATATCTGCTCCTTTAACCACAACATTGGGGTTAACTGCTTGTGCAGGTGTACAAGCAGGAATTATTGTTTCTTTTATTTCAACAGCTTGTTTATATGATTTAACTATTGCTAATTTTTTTATTGTTTTATTGGTAGTAGTTGTTGCATCGTTAGGAATTGCTGGTGTGCCAGGGACAGCAAGTGTTGTTACTGCTGGTGTTTTAGGAGGAATTGGATTAGGAACATTGTATGTGCCAGTTTATGCAATTATTGGTGCTCTAGATGGTTTATTTGATATGGGACGAACAGCTGTTAATGTTGCGGGGGGATTACAAGCAACAACAATTTCTGCTCATTTAACTAATTCATTAGAAAATGAAGACTTAATTCTTTTTAAATGGTCAAGATTGCGAAAAAAACGAAAACGGGAAAAAAGAAAAAACAAAGAATAAAGGCTTAGTCCTTTATTTTTATTTTAATAATCTAAGGTTATAATATTACTATAGAAGAAAGAGAGTTGAAAAATATGAAAGTAATAGTAATTGGTGGTTCAACAGCTGGCATGACAGCAGCAAGTAAATTAAAACGTATGTTAAAAAATGATGTTGAAATTATTGCTTATCAAAAGTTTAAATATCCATCATTAGGAGCTTGTGGAATTCCTTATTATGTTGGAAAACATTTTGACAATGCAGAAATAATGATTGCACGAACTGTTGAAGAATTTCAAAATCGAGGGATTCTTGTTAAAACTAGTTGTGAAATAACACGCGTTGATTTTAAAACAAAAACTATTTACGGAATTAACTATAATACAAACCAAGAATTTATTGATAATTATAACAAATTAATTATTAGTGTTGGAGCAACACCACGTTGTTTAAATTTAGCAGGAGAAGACGCTGTAAATGTTTTTACAGGGACAACCTTGGAAGCTGCCATTGAATTACGTTCACGTTTAAAAAAAGTAAAAAATGTTACTATTATTGGCGGAGGTTTTATTGGATTAGAATTTTGTGAAAGTTTTGGCTTGGCAAGAAAAAAAATTACATTAATTGAAGCTGACAAATGAATTTCACGAAAATTGCTTGACGAAGATATTGCACATTTATTAGCAAATGATTTAGAAAAAAAAGGAATTAAAATTAAAACAAATACCAAAGTAACAGAACTTGTTGTTGAAAATAATAAGGTAACAAAAATTAAATTATCACCGGAAGAAGAAATTGCAACAGATTTAGTATTAGTTGCAATTGGGATTACTCCGGCAACTAATTTTTTAAAAACAACAGATTTAAAAATGAATGAATTTGGGGCAATTTTAGTGAATAACCAATTTGAAACAAATATTAAAGATGTTTATGCTGTAGGTGATTGTGTGATGACAAAAAATATTATTGATAATAAATTAAATTATATGTCGTTAGCAACAATTGCAGCCAAAAATGGTAAGGTTCTAGGTAATATTTTAGCGGGAAAGAAAGATCATTTTCCTGGTGGAATTGGAACAAGTATTATGCAGGTTTTCGAAAGTGAAATTGCTCGAACAGGATATACAAAAGAACAAGCAATTTTGAATGATTTTAATGTGAAAGAGGTCGTTGTAAATGGAACAGATCACACACACTATATTGCTGATGCGAAGCCAATAACAATTAAAATTATTTATGACCAAAAAGCTAAAATTATTGTTGGTGCACAAATTTTTGGTTATAATAAAGCTAGTTTAAGAATCAATGCTTTAATCCCAATTATTTGAACAAAAACTAAAATTGGTGAAATTGAGTATTTAGATCTACCATATTCACCTCCTTTTGCAAAAAGTGTTGATGTATTAAACGTTGCTTTGACAAAAATTAATGAGTAATAAAAATTAAAGGAGATAATAATATTAAATGACAGTAAAAAACGCAATTAATTGACGAAAAACTATTAAAAAATATATAATAGTGAAAAAGTAATTAATCAAGAAGATTTAACAGTAATACTTGAAGCAGGGCGCTTAGCACCTTGTTCATTAGGAATTGAAGTAACTAATGTTGTTAGTATTACAAATCAAGAATTAAAAAAGAAATTTGCTGATGAAGTAATGCTTGGCTGAAATCAAGAAAAAGTCAAAAATGCTAGTTGTATAATGCTTATTACGGGTACCAATCCATCTTATTTAGTTTCAACTGAATTTTTAACAAAACGCTTAGAACGAGTTATTAATCAAGCAGATGATTTAGAAAAGGCAATTAAAAAATATCAAACTTTTTTGCAACAAAAAGAACATTTTTCTGCATTTGTTTCAGAACAAGCTCATATTATAACTAGTTTTATTACAATTCAAATTGCTGATTTAAGAATAGGAACTACTATTATGGGTGGTTTTGATGCAAAAAAATATGATGAGTTATTAGCAAAACATTGTACGTTTGATCAAGGAAAATATCATACAGTCTTAGCTTTAGCGTTATGATACTATGATGAAGATGATGATAAAGCAACAATGCCACGTGTTAGAATTGATTTTAATGAATTTGCAAAGATTATTAAATAATCTTTGTTTTTGTTTAAATATGTGTTATCATTATTTACGTGCAAATAATATGCAGTCATATTATTAAAAGTGAGGTGAGTTATATGGCAAGAGAAGGAATCCATCCAAAATATTTTGATACTAAAATTATGTGTACAACTTGTGGAACTGAGTACATAAGTGGTTCTACTAAAGGAGAAGAATTAAAAGTTGATACTTGTTCTTCATGCCATCCCTTCTATACAGGAAGTCAACAGTTTGCTAATGCAGCTGGACGTGTTGAACGATTTAAATCTAAATTTAATAAAAAAGAAGAATTAGTAAAACAAACAGAAAAAGCATCAAAAGCACAAAAAGAACTTAACAAAAAAACAGCGAAACCAAAATCTGATGAACAAAAAGCAGAATAATTGGTAAACCTTTATCTTAAAAAAGATAAAGGTTTTTTTGATATTTTGTAATGTAATTTTATTAAATTAGAAACATAATTTTTCAAAAATTAGCGGAAATATAAGTTTAACTTAACAATAACTATTTTTTATTATTTTTATTTGGGTATAATAAAATTAATTGGGAGCGTGGTATTTTAATGGGATTGAAAATTAATAATTTAAAGTATAAACGATATAAAAAAATTATTTTTAGTAATTTAAATTTTAGTGTTGATAGTCAAGAAGTTTTGGGGACTAATTTTGAGAATAAGTTTTCACAATTATATTTTTTAAAATTGTTATTGGGAAAGAAAAAACCACGTAATGGAAAGATTTATTTAAACAATAGAAATATCACAACTTTATTACCAAAAGAACGTAGAATTGGTTATGTATCACCCGGTCCATTAAGATTAGCTTTTTTACCAACAAAATTACGTTTGGCTTATCATATTTTAAAAACGCCAAAATTTTTACATGATAGTTCATTAAAATATAATAAAAATAAATATTTTTATAAAAATTTAGTTTTTATTGGTAATGATTTAAATAAACAAGATTTAATATTAAAAATAGATAAAATCATTAATGAATATTTTAATTCAATTCATATTAAAGAAGAATGAATTGAGACTTATTTAACTCAAATTAGTGAATTCCATAAAAAAGAAATTAGTAAAATTTTAGATGATGATAAAGATTCAATTTTTATTCAAAGTTTACATACTTATACTTATAAAAGAGAAGAAATTCGTGTATATGAAGGTTATCTTGCATTTTTACAAGCTTTATGAGATAAAATTTATTATATTTCTGACTTAGATTATTTGTGTGATTGTTATGAAATTGCTAAAAAAAGAAAACTTAAAGATAAAAGTTTTGGTTTTATTGGGGCAAAATTAGTTTGTGAAAAGTATTTAAAAATATTGCAGACTGAAATTACATATGAACGTTATCTTTTAATTAAAACACGAAAAGCATTAAAAAAATATCGTCTTAATGTTATAAATATGGTTTTAAAAGATAGTAAACATAAGAGTGTTATTAAAGGAATTTTAAATAAAAGTAATTCCTCAAATATAATTACTTGAACAAAATTATCAGAAGATCAATGATTTAACTATAATCAAAAACAAGAACAATTAATTGCAAATTTATTACCAGATGAAGCAACAATTATTAAGGGAAAAGTTTTAGAATATTTTCATAAATATCATTTGGAATTATTAAATAATACATTAGAAACTCGTGAAAAAGATAATTCACGTACTATTGAAGAAGCAAATGAAAAAGTTGTAACAGTTTATAATCAAGCTTTTGAAGAAGTTAAAAAATTAATGAGTAATTTAAATATTAAAATGAATTGATTTAAACTTACTAAAAATTTAAGTAGTTTTGATCATACTAAAATTAGATTGATTAATGCCATTTTAAGTAAGAAAGAATTAATTATTTTACATAATACTTTTGACAATTTAACTCATAATGAAGCAAATGAATTAAATGAAATTTTACTTAGTTTAAAAAACTATAATCCACAGTTAACTTTTTTAGTTTTAACAAAGAACATTGAGAATATTAAAAATTATGTTACACAATTATTATTTTTTGATAAGGATAATAATTACAAATTGATGTCAAAAAATCATGCTGAATTTTTACCTAATACAATTAATTTATATCAAATAATGTATAATAGTTCAGAAAATGTTTTTAGCATGAAATATTCTATAACAGAAAATGTTTTAGAAAATGAAAAAATTAAGATTAAATTACCTAAAGGAACTAAATTAATTGATCAAAAAGAATATTATTTAGCAGTTAATCCAAAATTAATCTCACTCCAAAAGACAAAGGAATTTAACAAAGATTTACATTTATTATATAAAGGACATGTTAAGTCAATTAAAAAAGTCTTTAAATCAATTGTTTGCTTTTTTGAAGTTAATGATGAAGTTATTTTTAAAATTTTAGTGTCAGAAAAAGAACTAAATTTAAAAAAAACAACAACAATATATTTTGAAAAGAATGCATTATTAGTTTATGATAAAGTTAACAATAATTTAGTTGCTAACATATAAGCGAGGAAAACAAATGCAAGATTTAAAAGTAATTATTTTACAAAAAATTAAAGATTATAAGACAATTATTTGTTTACGTCATATTTCACCAGATGGTGATGCATATGGTTCAGCATTTGGATTAGCACAATTCATTAAAGATAATTTTCCAAATAAGAGGGTATTAGTTGATGGTGCACCAAATGATTTTTTAGCCTTTTTAGCAACACCTGATCTTCTTCAAGCAGAAGATTATAAAGATGCATTAGTAATTGTGACTGATACAGCTAACATTGAACGAATTGATAGTAAATATTGGCAGAAAGCAAAAGAAATTATTAAAATTGATCATCATCCTAATGTTACGTCATTTGGTGATATACAATGAATTGATGAAACTAAAATTGCAGTTTCAGAAATGATTGCTGAGTTAGTTTTAACATCAAAATTAATAGTAACACCAGAGGCAGCCAAATTAATTTTTACTGGAATTGTAACAGATTCAAATCGTTTTATGTATAGTAAAACTTGCCACAATACTTTTATGTTAGCAGGGCAATTAGTTGCGACAGGTTTTGATTTGCAATCAATTTATCAAAATTTATATGAAGAATCATGAGTTAATGTATGCTTTAAAAATTATTTGTTATCGCAAGTAGTTATTTATGATAAAGAAATTAGTTATGTTAAGATAACTGACGAAATGTTAAAAAAAAATAATATGAGTTATGAGACTGTTAAACCATGGGTTAATATTATGAGTAATATTAAAGAATTTAAAATTTGAATGTGAGTAATTGAAAATAAAGCAGAGAGTTATATAAACCTTAGCATTCGTAGTAATACTTATATTATTAATAAAGTAGCAGAAAAGTACTGTGGTGGTGGTCATCAGTTAGCAAGCGGTGCAAAAATTTATCAGTGAGAAGATTTAAAACGAGTTTTAAAAGACTTAAGTTTTGTAATTAAAAATAACATTAAATATATGGGAGGTTAAGAATGTATTTTTTAAATAATAAAGCTCAAATAGGCTGAATAGAAGTTATCACTGGTTGTATGTTTGCTGGAAAAACCGAAGAGTTTATTCGCCGCTTAGTTCGCCTAGGTTATGCTAAATTTGAAATTCAAGTTTTTAAACCAACAATTGATAATCGTTATAGTGAAAACCAAGTTGTTAGTCATAGCAAAAAAGCAGTTGAAGCAATATCAGTTAAGAATTCTGAAGAGTTATTAACAAACCTTAAACCAACAACAAATGTTGTTGGGATTGATGAAGTCCAATTTTTTGATAATAATATTGTTAAACTTGCTGATTCTTTAGCAGATAAAGGAATTATTGTTATTGTTAATGGTTTAGATAAAGATTTTCGAGGTGAAGCTTTTATTAATGTTGAACAATTAATGACACGAGCAGAAGAGGTTAAGAAATTGCATGCAATTTGTGTTAAATGTGGAAATTTAGCAAATAGAACCCAACGTTTAATTAATGGGAAACCAGCTAATTATTATGATCCAATTGTTTTAATTGGTGAAAAGGATAAATATGAAGCTCGCTGTCGTCATTGTCATGAAGTAACATACTAATGTAGGAGGAAAAAATGTTAACAAAAAGTGGATTAAATGCTGAAGTTTATTTTATTATAAATAGTAAGCCAAAAAATATAAAAAAAATTAAAGCTCATTTTGTTGAAAATTTGCCAATTAATTCCAAAATAATAATTTTAGAAGACTTATTAATTAAGGAAAATGACAATGTGATTGTTAATGGTAATTTTTTTAAAATTAGCCAAAAAATTATTCATAAACATCCCATTAAAAAAAATAAAAGTTGCGAATATCGTTTAACTTTAGTTGACCAATTAAAAAATTTACCAAAATTTAAAACATTAATTTCAAATCAGTAAAAAGTCATTAATTATTATGATTTTTTTATTATAATGAATTAAATTAATCATTATTATTTAAAATATATTATAATTGTTAAGTGTCTAAAAAAGAGGTGAAGCAAATGAATCAAAAAACAATTGAACGATTAGAAACGATGTTAAAGCGGTGAAATTTAATTAATGAAGAATTAACAAAACCAGAAATAGTTAATTATGTAAAAAAGTTAACTAGTTTAGCAAAAGAACAAGCACAATTAGAGGAAACCGTTGCTTTATACTTAAATTATAAAAATGTTTTAAATAATATTAATGAAGCAAAATTAATTTTAGAGACAGAAAAGGATTATGAGTTAATTGAATTAGCAAAAGAAGAATTAAAAACCTCAGAAATAAGAAAAGAACAACTTACAGCAGAGTTAAAAGTAATGTTATTGCCAAAAGATCCTAATGATGATAAGAATGTTATTTTTGAAATTCGTGGAGCAGCAGGTGGTGATGAAGGAAACATTTTTGCTGGTGATTTATATCGAATGTATATAAAATATGCAGAACAACAACATTGAAAAGTAGAATTAATTGAAGCAAATGAATCAGAAGCAGGTGGCTTTTCTACAATTTCCTTTATGGTTAAAGGAGATCGTGTTTATTCAAAAATGAAATTTGAATCAGGGGCACATCGTGTTCAACGAATTCCAAAAACAGAAAGTAAAGGGCGAGTACATACATCAACAGCAACCGTTGCTGTTTTACCAGAAATTGAAGAAGTTGATTTTGAAATTAAAACTGCTGATTTAAAAATTGATACTTACCGTGCTTCAGGAGCAGGGGGACAACATGTTAATACAACTGATTCAGCTGTTCGAATTACTCATTTACCAACAGGAGTTGTTGTAACTTCCCAAGATGGCCGTAGTCAACATGATAATAAGGCATTAGCAATGCAACATTTACGAAGTAAATTATATGAAGAACAGCAACGTAAAATTAATGAAGAGCGTGGAACATTAAGAAAAGATGCAGTAGGAACAGGCGACCGGAGTGAAAAAATTCGAACATATAATTATCCTCAGAATCGGGTTACTGATCATCGTATTAATTTAACACTACAAAAATTAGACCAAATTATGGAAGGTAATTTAGATGAAATTGTAGTAGCATTAATTAATGAAGAACAAAGATTGAAAATGGAAGGAAACTAATGACAGTTAATGAATTAATTCAAAAGTCAGAAGATTATTTGAAAGACTCGAATAATGCTAATTATCTTGTCGATATTAAAATTTTAATAGCATTTTTTATGAAAACTTCATTAGCAAAATTATATGCAATTCAAAATGATAAAATTAATTTTAAGATTGATGATTATTGACAACAGTTAATGGCATATCGTAATGGAAAACCAATCCAACATATTACTAATTTACAAAATTTTTATGGATATGATTTTTATGTTGATTATAATGTTTTAATTCCTCGCTATGAAACAGAAGAATTAGTTGATAATATTAATATTATAATTGATGAAATATTGCTTAATAATGGTGATAAACCATTAACTTTAATTGATATTGGAACTGGGAGCGGAGCAATTGCAATTAGTTTAGGCTTAGAAAATCCAAGTTTAACAATTTATGCTAGTGATATTTCAACTGAAGCATTAAAAGTAGCAAAAAGAAATATTAAGCAGTTAAATTGCAAAAATGTTAAATTATTGGAAGGTGATATGCTAGAACCATTTATTAAAAATAAGATTAAAGCTAATCTGCTAGTTTGTAATCCACCTTATATTCCAAAGAATCAAAATATTAGTAATCGTGTTAAAAATTATGAGCCACATGTTGCTTTGTTTGGTGATATTGATGGCCTATATTTTTATCGAGAAATTTTTCAAAATTGACAGAAGGTTGTTAAAAAAAATGGCATTTTATGTTTTGAACATGGTTATGACCAAAAAAAAGATTTAGAAAAATTAGTAAAAGAATATTTTCCAAATCAGAAATATTATTTTCAAAAAGATATAAATAAAAAATGACGAATGTTATTTATTAATATTTTGTAGTAAAATAAAAGAAACTTAAGTGTGAGGTGTAGGATATGGAAGATAAACTTAAAAATATTAAAAGAACTCGCATTATTAGTATTGCTTTTTTATTAGTTTTATTTATTATGGTCCCATATTTTACTTTTATATATGTATCACATAATGATCAACTTTTAAAAAAATACTTTAATTTTATTGCAACAGTACCTAATGATGTTTTAACAACATTTACAACACCTAATCTACCAAATGAGTTTTTAATCTTTGGTTTGCCATATATTGCATTAGGAACATTAGCAGGTGCTATTATTAGTAGTGTTTTTTACATTCATCATCAAAAACGAACAGTTAATTTTAATAATAGAATGTTGTTAATTGGAACAGTTTTTATTATCTCTTTTTTATTTAGTGCTTGTTTATTATTTTCACTTGCAGAATATTATTATGATTTATTTACAGAGTGATGTCGTTCTTTAAGAGGTGGTTATACTGGTCCTGAGTTTGTTAAAAATATTCAAGATATGATTCATAAAGATATTCCAAATCGAGATGCAATTGTTAAAGCATTAATTAATTTAGCAACAGGGCCTGAAACAAACAATAAATATCCATTAACATGAATTGGTCTTAATGCTATTTGATGAATTACAGGATTACAAATGATTTTTATTATTTTTATTATGTTGAAAGTTAGTTTTAAATTAGAATGATTATTAAATGATAATATTAATCCAACTAAAAAAGAAGAATTATTTGTTTTAAAAGATACATTTAATCAAAGTCGTCTTAAAAAGTTTATTAGTCTATATTTAATTCCAAATGAATTTAATATTTCACTATGAGTCGTTTTTTTTTCAAGTATGGTTTTTATTCCCCAATTTGTTTATACAATTATTATTGGCAGTAGTTTTACTGATGCAAACCGGTTTTTTTTATTTTCTTACTTTTATCCACAATTAACAATTAATGCTATTATACCGAATACAACTAGTATTTTAGATCAACCAAATATTGATTATTTTGAGATGACAATGAATATGCCTGGGTCAGAAATTTTTATTAGTGTTGTACCAATTGTTTCTTCTGCTTTAATTATTTCAATGTTATTTGCATTTACTTTTGTAATGTTGAAAAAACCAAATTTAACTAAAAAAGGTTTTATTAGTTTTTATGTTAGTTTTTTAATTGTAACTGGGACTTCACTAGTAATGTTTCTGGTTTCTCAATATGAATTAACAAAAGCAGTTGATTATTGAAATAGTCAAAGTGATAATTTTAAAGAAACAGTAATGGAGCCACTTTTTAAAACAACACATTTAGATTACTTTTGATTACAAGGAAATGAATTATTAGCAAGTGGTATTCTATTATCTGCTTTCATTACTGTTTTATCAATTATTGCTCTTTCACATATTTCAAAAATTAAAAGTAATCATATTAGCAATGAACAAATTAAATCAAATTCAAAGGGTTCATAAGAAAGGAGGCTAATTATATATGAAAGTATATACTGTAAAAGATCGCAAAGAGATTATTGCTGGTTATTTAGCAGAAAAAGTTATTATTGTTCCAACAGATACTATTTATGGCATGACGTGTATTATTAGTTCATCAGTAGCAAAAGCGAGAATTTTTAAAGTTAAAGGACGATCAGAAAAAATGTATTTATCAGTTATTGTTAGTTCAGTTCGTATGGCGAAGAATTTTATTGACTTACCACGTGATGATTTAAAACTCTTTAAAAAGAATGAAACTATTACTATAATAGGTAACATAAAAGATGATATTAATAAGCTTTATAACATTACAGAAGATAATACAATTGGGATTAGAATTACAAAATCAAAATGATTAAAAAAAATTATTAATAAGGTTGGGCCAATTTATGGGACAAGTGTAAATATTAGCGGTCAAAATTATGCTAAAGAATTTAATGATCTTCAAAAATTTAATGTTGATATTATTGTTGACGTTGGTTATTTAGATAATCGTCCTTCAAAGATTTATAATTCTTTAACAAAAGAATTTATTAGATAAGGAGGCAAAAAATGGCAAAAAAAAATAAATAAAAAACAATGATCATGATATCGAATTATTAATGTTGTTGTTTTATGTATCTTAATTTTGTTAACATGTATTTTTACTGTTTTATTTATTATTAACCAAGAAAAATATATTGTTGCTTTCTTAATTACAATCTTATTTTTAGGTGTATGAGTTATTGGTTACTTTATGGAGCATTTCTTTTTTATGAATAAAGATAATCTTCGAATTGGGACAAGAAAAATAATGAGGGACTATCGTAAAAAAGATGATGATGGTAGCAATCCATCCTTAGGAAAAAAGGAAGAAAGAATTAAACAATTAGAACAAGAACTTGCGGATTTAAAGAAAGAGCACAATGGTTAATTTTAGAAAAGGATAATATCATACCAAATTGCATTTCATAATGCAATTTTTTTATAATTTTTTTTTAGAAAAATGATATAATTTAACTATAAATAAACGAAGCAGGAGGACTACGCGATGTACATCAATCCATTCGAAAGAATGAAAAATATGAAATTAAATACTGATGAAACAAATACAATAAATATGAAAAGTAATGGTCGAAATATAAATTTATTACAAGGTAATAATGAAGATGGGGAACTGACAGAAGACTTTTTAAAGAATAGTAATCATAATATTAAAACTAATGAACTTAAGATTGATGGAATTACATTATCAAGTTTTGAAATTATTCGTGATTTAATGAAAATTTTTAAAGAAAAAAATAACGAAATGCAATTTTTCTTAGCAGTTATGGATAAAGGAAATTGTGATTCAATGTCTGAAATTGCTACTTCTTTTTTTTCAATGCCGCTTGTTAATATTGATTTATTACGTATTGAGTTATATGCTTCACCATTTTTATTTTTACTTAAAAAAATTATTAAGGGAATACCAAAAGTTAGTTTAGAGGATAAAAAAGTTTTATGAGATCGTGTTAAATTATTTGCACGAACTTTAAAACAAAGTGAATCATTAGAACAAGTTAATGATTCTAATTCAATTGTAATTGTTAATGAGTTAGAATTTGATGATCCATTAGAGTATATTAGAAGAGAATTTGAAGAAATTTTACGTGCTTATGACATCACAGAAAATATTGTAGTAATTTTTAATAATATTGATTTAGTGAGATATGTTAAATTTAAACAAATATTTAGCTTAGTACAAGCTATTTTTAAAGGAATTTTACAGTTTAAATTTATTGTTGGATTAAATCCACTTTTAATTGAAACTTATGTTAAACAGATGTATGGCAATTATGCAACAGACCAATTGGTTGCGCATGAAGTTAGTGCTTATAACAAACGATATATTATTAAAAATGAAAATGATAATATCGTTACTAAAGAACCAACAAAAGAAGCAGTTGATTCTTATCATCCAATGTCAAATTTTGCTTATGTTGAAACAGAAGATGAGGATGATGAAACAATTGGCTTTGATTATTGAGCTATGCGCGGTGGAAAGTAGATAGAGGAGGATAATTAAAATGTTTGTGTTTTTAGTAACATTAGGGTGAAGTTTAATTATAATTGGAGCGATAGTTCAAATTTTTACTGCTATTTTAAACTTTTTGATAATACAATCTGTTGCGCTTCCATCAATTTTAAATTCAATGAATGATATTTTTCAAACATCAATTTTTAAACAAGAACAAATTTTAAGTTATTTGACAGGAGATATTTGATGATACACAATTATTGCTTTAACAATTTTTGTTGCATTATTAGTTATTACACTAGTATCAGTTCAACTGCATCGTGTTAAAAAAGGACAATTAATTGCAAAACCATATATTAAAATAATATTTGTTACATTAATTATTGCAGCATTAATTTATGGAAAAGTAGCAGTATTAATATTAGCAGCATTAATGTTTATTGGTTTATTGTTTATTGAATCATCATTATTTGATGTTGAGTCTTTACAAAATTTTGTTGAAGAACGAAATATGATTGTTATTTACCACCAAGATAAAAAACTTGAAAGAGAGGTAAATAAAGAGGGAAAGTATCATGGAAGCGCAACTTTGGGAGTTGACGCGACTATCGCAGGGATTGGAGAAACCGAAAGAGATTTCAAAAACAATGATTACGCAAAAGAGGATGATAGTAAAAAATTATCTTATCAAAAATCAAATTCGATTTTTTCATCAAATGAATTAAATAATTTATTTAATTCTAATAAAAATGATGTTGATGAACATGAATTAGCAAATTTAATTAATGATATGACACAAACTATGACAAATCCACAGAAACTAGCGGTTTTTGAAACAAAATCAAATACAACGGAAACTGATTTAAAACAAAGTAAATCAAAAGAATTATCAAAACCACCAGTTGTTAATGAAGTTAAGCAACAAGAAAAATCAAACTTGGAATCAGACCAATTAGAAGATCAAAATTCAGCAAATGATGCTCCACAAAATGAACGAGTTGAGGAAATTCCTGCTCCATTCTTGGATGTAAAATCAAATGCTGATTATAAGTTTAATGCTGATATTAAAATTTTTGCTGATAAAACAAGCGCTGTAAACGAAAATGCTGATTTTAATGCAGCAGAAGATGAAAAACCAAATTTTTCTTTTTTAGATGATGAATTTTTGAATTCATCATGAACATCAGAGAAACCAATGACAAGAAAACAAAAAAAACTTTATAATAAATGAAGTGAAATGTATCAACAAGCACTTAATATTAAACAAATGGTAGAAGAAGAAGTAGAAATAGCAGAAGTAAAACCTAAATTCATTAAAAAGAAAGCTAAAATTTATAATGTTCTTGCTAAACAAGCAAATGGATTAGTAAGAAAATTAAAGTTAGAACCAGAGCATGAATTAAAATTAATGCGTATTGCTGAAATATTTAGTAATAATTCACAAGCCACAGTTGATTTTCTTAATGATCAAATTTTAGCAACAGATAATAATGTAATTGATAATGTCTTGAATGAAAACATTAATGAATCATCAGAAAATATTAGTTTAGAAATTAATACTTTTAATAATGTTGTAGATAATGGTAAAACAAAAAAAGAGATAGAAATTATGAACAACAATATTAAACTAGCAAACCAAGAATCACAACGGACAGGAATTATATTTATTCCATCTGATCATAATATTGATAAATTAAAAGAAGAATTATTACCTGATATTAAAACATCAGATGATGAAGAAACAAAAACAGATAATGTACCAGATAATTATGATTACCCTTTTGCTGAACTAGCCGGGTTAGATGATTCACAAGTTGGGCATCTTGATGAAATTGATTCAGTTGCAAATGAAGATAATTATGATGATGAAATACAATCTTCTGAAAACAATGAGCTTTCAGACCTATCAGTTGAACAACAAACAGTAGAACAAATAGAAAATAATATGGCAACGCTAGTTGAAGATGAAATCTTAAGAACTAATGAAGTAAAACCCGAGCATGAGATAAAAAATGATGCAATTAATTTAGAATTAACTCCTGAACCACTAGATACAACAGAACCAAACAATGTGGGAGCAGATATGTTTAATATCTTAATGAATGAAAAACAAAATACTATTTTAACAGAAACAGAAGATAGTGTACCTGCAGAAATATTTACAACAGATGTTAAAGGAACAAATCAATTAGAAGTTAACGCAGATGAATTAAATAAGAATAAAATAGAAGATCATCAAGGTTATTTATTACATGATGTTGTTACAAATGAAACAAATAAATCGTTGCAACCAGAAATTCGACCAATTTTAAAAGACGAAGTATCGTATAGTTTAGATGAATTAGATGATAAAATTATGAATGGTGATTTTTCAAATTTAGATGATGAAGTAATTGAATACTTTAATCAGGAAAAGCCAGAACCAATTAAGGAAACACCATTTGTAGAAGAACCACCATTACAACAAGTTATTTCAAATGATTTTGAATATCGTTTTGAAAGAATTGAAGAATTAATTAAGGATTCAATTAACTTACATACAACACACACAAAAACATTAGGAGAAGTGCAAAATCACTTAAAAAATTTAACTTTAAAAGTTGAATCGTTAGAGGCAAAATCAGCAGATTTTGCAAAAAAAATTAACGATGTTGAAACTAAAAAATATATTAAGTATCACGGTGTTGTACCAATTGATCAGTTTTATCCTCAAATTAGTGATATTAACTTAGTATCAACACGTTATAATTTATATAATAAAAAAGGTTATTCTAACACATATGGTGTTGCTAACTCAAGTGAAAGTTCATATGGTTTGGGCAATTATTATCGAACTAAAAATAGTAATTCATCTCAAGAAGAAATAAGGGCAAATAATAATCAATTTGCTGATTATAATCATCTTAATTTACATAATATTTCTAAATATACTAAACAAGATATTCCATTTGAAACAAATTGTCCATTTTGTAAAAAGATTAACAAATAAAAATTATTATTTTATTGGTTAATATTATAAATAAATTTATTAAAAAAGTTAAACTTAGGTTGATTAAATTTAACTTTTTTTATTTAGAAAGTAGTTTTTTTCTTTTCATTTATTTAAAAATATGTTAAAAATAAATTGGCAATGAGATATTACATTGTTAGGGCATTAAACATAGTAATTTAAGTATGAAAGGAAATATTCAATTGCCGAATAATAATTAATTAAAAAATATAATTTATTAGTAATAAAAAGGAGGAAATAAACAATGAGAAAATTGCTCAGTGTTTTTGTAGCAGCAACTTTGATAAATGGTTCGAGTCTTTTTCCTGTTGCATGTGCTAAAAAATATTATTTTGATAGTAATATTTGAGTTATTACCGATGCTTTTATTGTGACCGATGCATCGTTTAATGAATCAGCATGAGATGGAGCAAGTAAATATGTCATTTCACAAAAGGATAAAGAAATTTTACCATCAGAGTGAAAAAAAAGTCACCATCGAGCTAATTATTATGAACCAGCAAGTCAAACACCATCTGACCTTAAAACAGCTTATTTAACAGCATATATTTCTGGCGCAAAAACATTAATTTTGCCAGGTTTTGTGCATGGTAATACCATTGGATGAGGTGCAGAAATAGTTGATAATTTAATTTATATTGATGGAAGTAGCCAAAATATTCATTTAGGAATGGATCCCAAAAAACCATTAGCAACAAATGTTGTTGGAATAAATTATGAAGCTGAATCATCGGGATTTTTTGCAGGAATTGCAACAGCATTATGATTAAATGCTAATCAAAGCAAATATCCTTTAGGTTTAAAAATATCTACATATGGTGGAATGGATAATCCTAGCGCTGTTTCAAATTATATGTGAGGATTTTTAGTGGCTGCTGATATTTTTAATGCAATCATTAGTAACAGCAATTTACCAAACTTATTTAACATTAGAACAGATCTTTTAGCACAAGTTAAAAAAATGAATCCAGCAGTAACTGATTTACAAAAAATTGAAAAAGTACAAAATGTTATAAAAAATAATGAATCATGATTTTCACAATCATTTGAAATTGGACATGGGAAAGATATTTCAGATGAATTACTTTCTCGTGGAGCAAGTATTATTTTCCCTGTTGCAGGTTTGCAAACCCAAGATACTATTGGCCGAATTAAATATAATAAATCACCAGCTAAAGTTATTGGTGTTGATACCGAACAATCTAAAATTTATGGAGAAGACATAATCGTAACAAGTGCCTTAAAAGAAATTGCAACTTCAACTAAAGAAGCTCTCAATAATATTTATTCAGATAAATGTGGTTATTCATCTAATACTAATACTTGAGACAATAATCATGTGACACCGGAATGTTGAATTAATACTGATCAATCATCAATTCATTATCCAACTTGGATAGGGATTGAAACAACAAAGTCAATTAATGAAGATACTGTTAATTTTATTCATAATAAAACTGATGATTTAACAAAGGATACAGCATTTGATAAAATTATTAAAGTATTACAAGATGTTTATTCCCGAGGAATTGATGATGTCCCTCCTGTAGCAGCAAAAGTATTTACAACAACATTAGCAAATACTTATCAAAATAGTGATACATTGAAAACTTATATTTTAAATGCAATTGAAACCGCTTTGCAATAGAAGGAAAGGACATAATATGAAAAACAATAATGAATATGCAATAGAAATGAATAATATTACCAAGGTCTTTGGTGATTTAATTGCAAATGATGATATTACCTTAAAAGTAAAAAAAGGTGAAATTCATGCTTTAATTGGCGAAAATGGAGCAGGAAAATCAATATTAATGAGTATTTTATTTGGTTTGTATGAACCAACAAAGGGAGAAATCCTTATTAATGGAAAACCAGAATATATTAATAATCCTATTAAAGCGAATCAATTAGGAATTGGTATGGTTCATCAACATTTTAAATTAGTTGATATTTTTACTGTACTTGATAACATTACATTAGGATATGAACAGTTAAAAGGGAAAGTATTTTTAGATCGTTCAAAAGAAACACGTGATATTAGTCAAATTGCAATTAAATATAATTTGCAAGTTGATTTTAGTTCAAAAATTGCAAATATTTCAGTTGGAATGCAACAACGAGTTGAAATTTTAAAAATTTTATATCGTGAAGCAGATATTTTAGTTTTTGATGAACCAACAGCTGTTTTAACATCACAAGAAATTGAAGGCTTATTAAATATTATGTTAGATTTAAAAAAAGATGGGAAAACAATTATTTTTATTTCCCATAAATTAGATGAAGTGAAAAAAATTGCTGATCGGGCAACAGTTATTCGACGTGGAAAAGTTGTCGAAACTTTTAATGTGCAAGATAAAAATGAGAAAGAAATTGCTGAAGCAATGGTTGGCCATAATTTAGTTGAAATTAAAAATTCAGGGCAAGCACCACGAGAAGAAGTTTTATTAAGAATTGAAAATTTATCAGTAAAGAAAAGAGGCCTAACGCGTTTAATGGCTTTAGATGATTTTAATTTAACCGTTCATTCAGGAGAAATTGTTGCAATTGCTGGAGTAGAAGGAAATGGACAGACTGAATTAGTAAATATTCTAACCGGATTAGAAAAAGGAGCCTCTGGAGAAATAATTTTTAATGATATTAATGTGACCAAAAAAAGTATTTATGAACGCTATCAAAATGGAATGTCTCATATTCCTGAAGATCGTCATAAATATGGTTTAATCTTAGAATTCAATGCAATTGATAATGTTGTTTTACAAAATATTAATCAAAAACCATTTTCAAATTATTGTTTATTAGATAAAGGAGCAATTCAATTATATGCTCAACAAATTGTTAATAAATATGATGTACGAGATGCAAATTCTGGTTTTGCTGTTACACGCAGCTTATCAGGAGGTAATCAGCAAAAATTAGTTATTGGGCGAGAACTATCACGACAACATAATATTTTAGTTGTTGTTCAACCAACAAGGGGTTTAGATGTTGGAGCAATTAAATATATTCATAATAAAATTTTGGAAGAAAAAGCACAAGGGAAAGCAGTCTTATTAGTTTCATATGAATTAGAAGAAATTATGAGTTTAGCTGACCGTATTGTTGTTTTACATAATGGACGCATTACTGGTGAAGTTACTGGCAATAAAATTAAACGTGAAGAAATTGGTTTAATGATGGCAGGAAGATATCATAAGAAAGGAATAAAAATTAATGCAAACACAAATTAAAAATTATGGATGATTATTAAAACAAAAAACAAGAATTTTCTTTCGTTCAAATGAATTTAAAACTAAAATGAACTATTTTAAGGCATCTATTTTTGCAATTATTGCAGGAGTTCTGCTTAGTTTTATTATTATCGGTGCAAATGCATCAGATCCATTATTATTTTTTAGTTATGTTTTTCGACTAGCTTTTCACCCATTATTAAAAGATTCGACATTAACTTATTGAGCAATTTATATTGTTGCGGGATTAGCTGTTGCGGTTGGTTTTAAAGCTGGATTATTTAATATTGGTGTTCCTGGACAAATGTTATTAGCAGGTAGTATGACAATTGTTTTAGGTTTAAAGAACCCCACAATTAGTCAAGGAGCTGGCGTAATTGGAGCTTTATTTATTTCAATTCTTGTTGGTGCAATGTTAGCAGCAATTGTTGGAGCATTAAAAGCTTATTTTAATATTCATGAAGTTGTTTCAACAATTATGTTAAATTGAATTGTTTGGTATGTTATGAAATGAATGTTTATGAATCCAACGCATGGGATGTGAAATTCAAATCAAAATTCAACAATTGATATTGTTAAAACAGCTCCAAATTTTAATTTAGTATTGAATGGGCAATTATGAATTATTCCATTTATTATTGCAATGTTATTATTAGGAATAATTATTTTTATTATGAATTATACTGTTTTAGGTTTTCGAATTAAAGCGGTTGGAAAATCAAAAAATGCTTCTTTATACGCTGGAACAAATGTTAAAGCATATACTATTGTTTCAATGGCATTATCAGGTGCTTTAGCGGGCGTGTTAGGAATGTTATATTATATGACACAATCAACAGTATTACAATTTACAACTGATGCATTACCAGTTGTCGGTTTTGATGCAATTGCTGTTGCATTAGTTGCTTTTACAAATGGGTTTGCTATTTTACCAATTGCTTTATTATGAGGAATTATTAAAACAGCTGCTTTGCAAGCAACGCAATTACCTGATTTTCAAATGTCAAAACAAATGGGACAATTGATTTTCGGAATCATTATTTATATGTCTGCAATTTCTACATTATTTATTTACTTTAAACCGATCTTTTGATTGCGTCGTTGATGAAATATTCAACACAATGTAGAATGAAAGCAAGAATATAATAAATATCAAAAACAAATTAAGGACTATCAAAAACAAATTAAAAATACGAATAAAATATATCGAATTAAAATGCAAGAATTAAAAAAAGAAGGAACTAAAGAAGAAATTAAAGCATATCGGAATGAAATTAATGATCAATTAACGTTATATGCCGGGAAAATTACCACTTTAAAAACAGAAATTCGTTTTTTTGAAAATTTAAAATATAAGGAAGCAACAAAAATTAGGCAACGTGGTCTTAAAACAAAATATAAATTAGCAACATTTATTGCCCTTGGTTCCGCATTAGACCATTTTGTACAAGTGAAAAATGAATATTTATTAAAAAAACAAGAAATTAGTTTTTTAAAAAATAATTATTATCAAGCCGTATGAAAAGTAAAAGGGCAAGTAAAACAAGAATTATCACAGTTTTATAATTTTCCGAAAAAAGAATTATATGCTAAATTATCACATTTACAGTCGCAATATGGTGATTTAGTTTTAAAGCAAGAGGAAGCTATTAAAAAATTACGTGAAAGTTATTATCCTATTTTTAATCAAATTCAACAAAAATATGGAAATGATTTTAAAAGATTGCAAAAAGAAGAAGCACTGATTACTAAAAAATTAAATCAAGAAATTAAAGCATTAAAACGCCAACAACGTCGTGAAATGTATCAATTTAAAATAGCAAATTATCAAAGTAAGAAAAAAATTAAACGGGAATTAAGAATAATTAATCGTCAAGTAAAAGCAGATGTTAAGATTCAACAGGAAGTGGTTGTGTTAAAACAAAATTTAAAACTGCAATTAAAAGAGATGAAACAACAATTTAATCTTGAATATCAAGCTATGCGCAAAAAACATAAAAGAGAGATGCCACAGTGGAAAAAGGAATTAAATCAAAAATTAAAACATATTCGAAAAGTTGTTTCAGAAGATAATAAAATTTTAAAAGCAAAATATCATCGTCAAAATGCCGCTTATCAAATGCAAAAAGGAGGAAAAAAATAATGGAAGCAGTTTCACAATTATTTGCTAATGGTTCAATTCTTTTTGCAGTATTGTTAATTGCGGCAATGGCTGGTTTGTATTCAGAACGCGCAGGAGTTGTTAATATTGCTATTGATGGAATTATGATTATTGGTGCGTTAGTTTATGCGTTACTTGGTAAAGTATTATCACAATATGGTAATGGAATGCAAATTATTGCTTTATTAATTGCCACAATTTGTGGTGGGACTTTTGCCTTATTACATGGTTTTGCTTCAATTACTTTAAAAGCACAACAAGTAATTTCTGGAACAGCGTTAAATTTATTAGCAACTGGAATCGGATTATTTTTTGTAAGCATTCCATCCTTAGCGGCTGGAAATATGATTCAAACAGGTTTTAGTACAATTGGGATTGATTCATATCAAATTATTAATATTTTCTTAATTATTGCAATTGTTTTAGCAGGTTTTACCTTTATTTTCTTTAGATTTACAAAAACAGGACTACGCTATGTTGGATGTGGTGAGAATCCTAATGCAGTTGATGCAGCTGGAATTAATGTAATTAAAACAAGATATAAGGCAGTTATTATTTCTGGATGCTTAGCAGGCCTAGCAGGGGCAATGTTCACTCATTATGTTTCTGGGCAATTTCGTGGTGACGTCCAAGGACAAGGATATATTGCCTTGGCAATTATGATTTTTGGGCAATGACGAATTCAATATATTACATTGGGAGCAGTCTTATTCAGCTTTTTAATTGCTTTAGCAGGAATATTATGACGTTTTGTAGGTTGAAATATTGCTGATCCATCAAATCAGTTATTAAAAATTTTACCATTTGTCTTTGCATTAATAACAATGGTTATTTTCTCAAAAAATTCAAAAGTACCAAAAGCATCAGGAATTCCATTTGATAAGTCATTACGATAAAAACAACCGATATCGGTTGTTTTTATTTACATTTTCTTATTTTTTTTCTATAATTAATGTATTCTGAGGATATATTCTGTAAAAAATAAGGGAAAAAACTATTTATGAAAAAACTATTCATTATTTTTAGTGTTGTCGGATTATTTACCACTGGGATAACTAGTAAAATTACAAGTTGTCGAATGATAAAATATCGTGATACTAATTATACTAATTCAAATTTACAAAATGAGATGTTAATTTGAATGAAAATTGCCAGTGATGTTAGTAATGAGATAATAAATTATGATAGCAATGGAAATATTAAAAATTCAAACGAATTTCCAGAATCAAATCAATTTTATGATTTAGTTAATCAACGTAACCAGTTGGTTGTTCTTGACCGTTCAAATACGCAGATTAATTTAGGATTAAAAAAATTTCAAAATGAATGTAAAGAAATATTTAAGAAATTAAATGTTAAAATTAGTGAAACATATCCAAATTATTTTAATACTTTAAAGAAAAAACCATTGTATCACCTTGAAGAAGCAGATAAATTTACTTTAACTTATGTTGATTTAGATAAAATTAATAAATTAACTAATACTACAACGACTGGTGTTCGGGCAGTTCAAATTCAGTATGAATTTATGTTAGATTTAAGTTTTAAATCCTTAAGACAAATGCGCCCATTTACAGTTACTTATGTTATTACAAATGAACCAGATGAAATTAAAAAAATTTTAGAAAAATCAATTGCAAAAATCAAAAAATATTTAATTAACTTTTTTAAGTAATTATGAAAATGTCATAATTGATCAAAACAATGAATTCAAATCAATTTATGATGATTTTGAAATTAATTATAATACTAATGTTAAACCATTAGATAAAATTTTTATTCAACAATTTAATGAAAAAATTAAGAAAAATAATGTAATTAACCAAGAAATTCGTGCGGCAATTGCTTTTGATAAAACTGGTAATAAATCTTTAATGCGCTTAATTTTAGGAACGGTAACAGCTGAAAATTCAGGACAATTACTTGAAACAGCTGACATTGGTAATTATCAACCAGCCTTATGGGCAGGAGAGGGAATAAATCCATCGGGCTTAACAGCTGAAAATTTTGTTACAGCTTATAAAAAAAAGTTTACCTATTTTTAATGTCAGTGATAATCATATGATGTTAGCTAAATTATGTGTTAATTTAAATTTTATTTCACTATATGGTTTACCATTAGCTGGAACATTAAAAATCGATGGTAAAAATTTTGAAAGTAATATTTTAATTAGTCGTCAAGGTTTAGATATTAAATTAATAAATTTTGGAAAAATAATTGTTGCGTTTCATAAATATTATCAAGTTGAAATTAAAAAACGAGTTTCAACTTTTAAAGATGAAATTAATTTTAAGCATATTAGTGTATTTCATGTTGGTGAAAAGTTATTTAATAAATTTAAAAGAAATACACATAATGCTAATGCAATTTTTAAAGAATTATTAAGTAATTTTAAACAAAGTTCAAATGTAGAGAATTTACCTGATCTTAAGTTATTTAATGCTTATAATTTGGTCAAAGATAAAGCCGTTTGAGTTGGAAATAATAATAATAATGAAACCGTTCGAAATCGAATTGTCTTCAATTATTATTGAGGTTCATTTTGTTTAGCATTTACATTTGGTTTAAATCGAACAAATTCAATTTTCTATGTAGCCTACGGTTCAAATGGTGACGATATTGATGTTACTCATGGATGATGAGCATGAATTTTAATTGATAAGTAATTTAGTTTTACAACTTTTAATAAAAAGAATTGACTTTTGTGTCAAACCAATATAAAATTTATAAGCGTATATTGTGAAAAGTGAGGTTAATAATTAATGGCATTAAAAGAAAAAGAATTTGGGCATTACGCTAAAAGAATTGATTACACAAAAGTAAGTGGGAATTTAGATTTACCAAACTTAATTGAAATTCAAACTGAAACATATGATTGATTCAAGAAAACAGGGATTAACGAAGTGTTCGGGGAGGTATTTCCGATTGTTGGACATGAAGGAAATATCGTTTTAGAGATGTTAGATTGAGAATTTAGAGAGCCACGAAGAACAATTTCTCAAGCAAAAGATGAGTCAAAAATCTTTGAAGCACCAATTTATTCAAATTTAAAATTAACAATTAATTCAAAAGATTTAGAAGTTGAAAAAGCAATTGTTAAGGGAGAACCCGAATTAATTAAAGCGTGAATTGAAGAACGTGTTGGGCATATGATTACAATTTTAAAAAAATCAACTGATGTTATTTATTATGATATTCATTCTGGCGATGAAACAGCAACATGTACAGTAACAATTAAAGAAAGATTAGATGATAAACTAATTATTGATATTACAATTGAAAAAGAAGGCGAAGTCTTTTTTGGTGATTTTCCACTAATGACAGGAAAAGGAACTTTTATTGTTAATGGTTCAGAAAAAGTCGTTGTTTCACAATTAGTTCGTTCACCAGGAGCATATTATAAAATTGATTTAAATCGTAAAAATGGAGAAAATGTTTACTATGTTGATTTAATTCCATCACGAGGGACATGGTTAGAGTTTGAATCAGATCATAAAAAAATTAAAGTTGGAAAAGAAGAAAAATTTGAGAATGTTTTTTATGTAAAAATAGATAAATCTAGAAAAGTATCGGTTGCTAATTTCTTAACGGCGTTAGGATTTATTAAAGAAGATGCTCTAGAAATTTTTAGCGATAATAAATTAGTAAAAAGCACCTATGAATTAGATCCATACACAGGTGATATTTCATATGACCAAAGTATTGCTGTTCAAGAAATTTATAAAAAAATTCGTTCAGGAGAAACAGCAACTCCAGATGGTGCGACAAAATATTTATATGGATTATTATTTGATAAACGTAAGTATGATTTAACCAAAGCAGGACGTTTTAAATTAATTCAAAAATTATCAGTTGAAAATCGAATTTATAACAAAATATTAGCTGAAGACATTAAAGATGTAAATGGTAAAGTTGTTTTTATCGAGGGAACGTTAATGAATAAAGAAGCTATTAACAAATTAAAAGGAATTTTAAAAGTAGGAGCTTGTTTACAAGAAGTTAAATTTAGTGATGAAATTATTTGTTCTAATAAAATCCAAAAAATTAAAGTGTATGTTGATAATGAAGTTCGTTCACGTGTAGCGAATATTATTGGAATTGATCCTAATGCAACTGATGAATATGTAACAGTTCCTGATGTTTTGGCGACATTTTCATATTTATTAAATTTAACAGATGGAATTGGGGAAGTTGATGATATTGACCACTTAGGAAATCGTCGTGTTCGAACAATTGGGGAATTATTACAAAATCAATTTCGAATTGGTTTACTAAGAATTGAAAAAAATGTTAAAGAAAAAATGTCAACTTCAAATTTATTTAAAATAAAACCTTCAAATATTATTAATAATAAGCCATTATCAGCAATTATTGGTGAATTTTTCAATTTATCACAATTATCACAATTTATGGATCAGACAAATCCTTTAGCTGAATTAACAAATAAACGTCGATTAACAGCCCTAGGACCAGGAGGATTATCAAGAGAACGTGCTGGGTTAGAGGTCCGAGATGTTCACTACTCACATTATGGTCGTATTTGTCCAATTGAGACCCCAGAAGGGCCTAATATTGGGTTAATTAATAACTTAGCAACATATGCCAAAATTAATTCATATGGATTTATTGAAACACCATATCGTCGTGTTATTGGTTGCAAAGTTACAATGGAAAATGATTATTTAACAGCTGATGAAGAAAAAAATTATGTTGTTGCACAAGCTAATATTCGTTTAAGTGATAAGGGTGAAATTTTAGATGAACAAGTGGTTGCACGTTTCCAAGGAGAAAATATTATTGCTTGACGAAACGATGTTGACTATGTTGATGTTTCACCAAAACAAATTGTTTCAATTGCAACAAGTTGTATTCCATTTTTAGAAAATGATGATGCCAATCGTGCTTTAATGGGTGCTAATATGCAACGACAAGCAATTCCTTTAATTGCGCCAAATTCACCATATATAGGAACAGGAGTTGAATATGCTGCTGCTCGTGACTCGGGATTAGCAATTGTTTCACAATATGATGGAAGTGTTGATTTTGTTGATGCAACAAGAATTGTTTTAAAAACAAAAGAAGGGTTAAAAAATTATAATTTAGACACTTTTGTTCGTAGTAACCAAGGAACATCATTAACTCATGTCCCATTAGTACGTCAAGGACAAAAAATTGAAAAAGGACAAGTTTTAGCTGATGGACCATCAATTGATAAAGGAGAACTAGCATTAGGACAAAATGTAGTAGTTGCTTTTACAACATGAAATGGTTACAACTATGAAGATGCAATTATTGTTTCAGAACGGTTAGTATCCGAAGATGTTTTTACATCAATTCATATTGAAGAATATACAATTGAACGTCGTCAAACAAAACAAGGTCCAGAAGAGATTACTCGTGAGATTCCGAATATTTCTGAAAATGCACGAAAATTTTTAGATGATGATGGATTAGTTATTATTGGGACAGAAGTTAAACCCGGTGATATTTTAGTTGGAAAAGTAACACCAAAAGGACAAACCCAATTATCACCAGAAGATAAATTATTACAAGCAATTTTTGGTGAAAAATCAAAAAATGTTAAAGATAATTCATTACGAGTTCCAAATGGTGGTGAAGGAATTATCCAAGCAATTAAACGCTTTCCACGAGAAAAATATGAATTATCAGCTGATGTTTTAGAAGTTATTAAAGTTTATATTGTTCAAAAACGAAAAATCCAAGAAGGAGATAAAATTGCTGGTCGTCATGGTAACAAAGGGGTTATTTCGAAAATTTTACCGTTGGAAGATATGCCACATATGGAAGATGGAACACCAATTGATATTATGTTAAATCCATTAGGGGTACCATCACGAATGAATATTGGACAGGTGTTAGAAATTCATTTGGGAATGGCAGCGAAAAAGTTGGGACAAAAAATTTCAACTCCTGTTTTTGATGGAATGACAAATGAAGAATTAATTGAAATTATGGATAAAGCAGGAATGAAAAACTTTGGGAAAGAAGTTTTAATTGACGGTCGAACAGGTGAAAAATTTGATAATCCAGTTTCGGTAGGAGTAATGTATATGTTGAAATTATCACACATGGTTGATGATAAATTACATGCAAGAAATGTTGGACCATATTCATTAATTACACAACAACCATTAGGAGGAAAAGCCCAAAATGGGGGACAACGTTTTGGAGAAATGGAAGTATGAGCGTTAGAAGCTTATGGTGCAGCTCATACATTACGTGAAATTTTAACAATTAAGTCTGATGATATTAAAGGAAGAACACGTGCTTATGAATCAATTGTGAAAGATAAAAAGATTTCAGAACCAGGAATTCCAGAATCATTTAATGTGCTAACTCGTGAAATTCAAGGGTTAGGATTTAATATTCATATGATTGACGAAAAAGGAAACATTAAAAATATTAAGAGTTATGATGAGACAGATTATGTTGATGAAGACTTATTAACAGATAGTGATGAATTTGAAGATGAATTTGATATTGATAACTTTATTTTAAGTACTAATCGTGAGCCACAAAAAAATGATAATTTAGATGAATTTGTTAAAGTTGAAGATAGTTTTGACTTGGTAGATAATTTAGACGATGATGAGTTAGATGACATTGATGATGAACTTGATGAAATTAATGATCAAGATGAATTAGATTAAGGGGGAAGAAAAAATGATTGAAAATAATGAAAAAAATAATCGTATGATTAAAATCGGCTTAGCAAACCCTGATGATATTCGTAGTTGATCATATGGGGAAGTAAAAAAACCAGAAACAATTAATTATAAAACATTAAAACCAGAACGCGATGGATTATTTGATGAAAAGATTTTTGGTCCAACCAAAAATTTTGAATGTGCTTGTGGGAAGTACAAAAAATCAAAAAATAAGGGAAAAATTTGTGAACGTTGTGGAGTAGAAATTACTGAAGCGATTGTTCGTCGTGAACGAATGGGACATATTGAATTAGAAGAACCAGTAACACATATTTGAATGTTAAAAGCAGCACCTAGTCGAATTGCTTTAATTTTAGATATGAAAACAAAAGAACTTGAAGAAGTTGTTTACTTTGTTTCATATATTGTATTAGATGCTGGTGATGCAAAATCATTGAAACAAAAAATGGTATTAGATTTAGGAAATGCTAAAACATCAGCACAAACACGTCAACGATTAACAAAGACATTGCGTGAAATTTTAGATACACTAGAACCTAACACAATTGCTTATGAAGTGGGAGAAACAATGATTGAAGATTTAAAAAATACTTCATTGCCATTTTCAATGGATGAATGTGCTCAGTTCATTAATCGTCATACTAATGCACGATTTGGAATTGGAGCAGAAGCTGTTGAAGTATTATTAAAAAATCTAAACATTGATGATGAAATTGAAAAAATTAAGCAAGATTTAAAAGATAAAAAAACACAATTAGATCAAAATAAATTAATGAAACGTTTAGAAGTTTTAGATTCATTAAAAAAATCAGGTTCACGACCAGAATGAATGATTTTACGAGCAGTGCCAGTCATTCCACCAGATATTCGTCCAATTATTCAATTAGATGGTGGTCGTTTTACAACATCAGAAATTAATGATTTATATCGTCGAATTATTATTCGAAATGAACGATTAAAAAAAGTTAAAGCAATGGGAGCACCAAGTGTTATTGTTAATAATGAAAAAAGGATGCTACAAGAAGCTGTTGATGCTTTATTAGATAATGAACGTAAGGCACGACCAGTAACGGGAAAAGATAAGCGACCATTAAAATCATTAACAAGTATTTTAAAAGGAAAACAAGGTCGTTTCCGTCAAAACTTATTAGGAAAACGAGTTGACTATTCAGGACGGTCAGTTATTGCAATTGGACCTGACTTAAAAATGTATCAATGTGGGTTGCCACGTGATATGGCCATTACATTATTTAAACCGTTTGTTATTAGCAAATTAGTTAAAGATGGTTTAGCAGCAAATATTAAAGTTGCGGAAAAATTAATTTTAAATCAAGATGATAAAGTATGAGAAGTTTTAGAAGAAGTTATTAAGACTCGTCCAGTGTTATTAAACCGTGCGCCAACGTTACATCGATTAGGAATTCAAGCATTTGAACCAAAATTAGTCAAAGGAAAAGCAATTAGATTACATCCATTAGTAACAACTGCTTTTAATGCTGACTTTGATGGTGACCAAATGGCGGTTCATGTTCCAATTACAGAAGAAGCAGTTGCTGAAGCACGAAGTTTAATGTTAGGAAGTCAAAATATTTTAGGACCAAAAGATGGTAAACCAATTGTTACACCAACCCAAGATATGGTGTTAGGGAATTATTATTTAACATATGAAGAAAAAGGACAATTAGGGGAAGGAACAATCTTTAAAGATTTAAATGAAGCTGTTATTGCATATGAAACTGGAGCTGTTGTTTTACATGCTTTAGTTGCTATTCCTGTTGTTGGTTTTGTAAATAAAAAATTCAAGCCAGAACAAATGAAAGATTATATTATTACAACCCCAGGAAAAATTATTTTTAATCAGATTTTTAAAGAAGAGTTTCCATACTTAAATGAACCGAATGTTGAAAATTTAACAGCATTACCTGCTCGCTCATTAATTAAAGACAATGTTAATTTAGTCGAATATTTAGCGAGTTGAAAAGTTAATCCACCATTTAAGAAAAAAGATTTATCAAATATTATTGACCGCTACTTTAAACAATATGGAGCTAATAAGACTGCTGAAATGTTAGATAACATGAAAAATCTTGGTTTCAAATATTCAGGGAAATCAGGAGTAACAGTATCAGCAGGCGATGTTAAAGTTTACGATAAAAAACAAGAAAAATTTAAAGCGGCAGATCAAAAGGTAAAAGAAATTAATGATTACTTTAAAATGGGAATGTTGACCAGCCCTGAAAAACAACACCGCATTATTAGTGTATGATCAAAAGTTAAAGATAACATTCAAACTGAATTAGAACATGTTTTACGTGAAGACCCAAAAAATCCAATCTTTATGATGGCGGATTCAGGAGCACGGGGAAATGTTTCAAACTTTACCCAATTAGTTGGGATGCGGGGGTTAATGAATAATCCAAAAGGAGACATTATTGAATTACCAATTAAGTCTTCGTTCCGTGAAGGTTTAACAGTGTCAGAATTCTTTATTTCAACCCATGGGGCACGAAAAGGGATGGCTGATGTTGCTTTAAAAACAGCCGACTCGGGATATTTAACAAGACGATTAGTTGATGTTTCACAAGAAATTATTATTACAATGAAAGATTGTAATGCTCGTCGTGGTTTTGTTGTATCAGATATTATTGAGCAAAAACATGCTAACATTATTGTGCCATTATTTGACCGTTTAGTTGGTCGCTATAATTTAAAAGATATTAAATTAAAAAATGGTGAAGTTATTACTGCTAATACATTATTGACTGAAGAAGATAGTCGAAAAATTGTTGATAATGATATTAAGGAAGTTATTATCCGTTCTGTTTTAACTTGTGAAGCAGAAAAAGGTGTTTGCCAACGTTGTTATGGGAAAAACCTTGCTACAGGAATGGAAGTTGAAATTGGTGAGGCAGTTGGAACAATTGCTGCGCAATCAATTGGAGAACCAGGAACACAGTTAACAATGCGAACATTCCATACTGGTGGTGTTGCTGGGGGAGCTGATATTACCCAAGGGCTACCACGGATTAAAGAATTATTAGATGTAACCACACCAAAAGGATCAATTGCAGTTATTTCTGAAATTGATGGAAAAATTATTGATATTCGTGATGAAAGTGGAATTCATACAATTTATGTTAAATCAGATAGTGATGAACGAAAATATAAAACGCAATATAATGCTGTTTTAAGAGTTAAAATTGGTGACAAAGTTGCTCGTGGTCAAAAATTAACGGAAGGTTCAATTAATATTAAAGAATTATTAGAAGTTGCCAAAATTGAAGATGTTCATAATTATATTTTAAAAGAAGTACAACGAGTTTATCGTTTACAAGGAATTGAAATTTCTGATAAATATATTGAAATTATTATTAAACAAATGTTAAATAAAGTTAAAATTATTGATGCTGGTGATACTGAATTATTACCAGGAGAAATTGTAACAATTAAACGCTATCGTAATGAAACAATTAACGCTGTTCGTTCAATGAAAAAACCGCCAACAGCAAAACATGTTATTTTTGGAATTAAAAAAGCACCATTAGAATCTGAGTCATTCTTATCATCAGCGTCATTCCAAGATACAACACGAGTATTGGTTAAAGCGATTATTAAAGGTAAAGTTGATTGTTTAGAAGGTTTAAAAGAAAACATTATGTTAGGACATTTAATTCCGGCGGGAACAGGATTAAAAAATCCCAAAGATATTATTACGGCTGGAATTGCAGCAAAAGCTGAAGAATACTAAAAAGACCATTAGGTCTTTTTTCTTAGGAATATTTAGAATAAATCTTGACTTAATTTTTTGTTTTATGTAATATTATGTATGGATTGTATTCTTTGATACACTCGGATATGTGAAACAGAAAGGAGAAAGCTTAATGCCAACAATTAATCAATTAGTGCGTAAACCACGTAAAGATAAAGTGTGAAAAACAAAAGCTCCTGCTTTAAATAGAGGGCTAAACTCTTTACAAAAAAAACCTACTAATGTTACAGCACCACAAAAAAGAGGTGTTTGTACAAGGGTTGCAACAATGACACCAAAAAAACCGAACTCAGCGTTACGAAAATATGCTCGTGTTCGTTTAACAAACGGAATGGAAGTAACAGCATATATTCCTGGTGAAGGACATAACTTACAAGAACATAGTGTTGTATTAATCCGTGGTGGAAGGGTTAAAGACTTACCAGGGGTTCGTTACCATATTATTCGTGGTACTTTAGATACTGCTGGAGTTAATAACCGCCAACAAGGAAGATCACTATATGGAACAAAAAGACCAAAAGCTGCAAAAGCTTAATTAAACAAAAAGGAGGATTATTACGATGCGTAAACGCCAAGCAGAGAAAAGAGATGTTTTACCAGATCCAATTTATAGTTCAAAATTAGTAACACGTGCAATTAATAAAATTATGATTGATGGGAAAAGAGGAGTTGCTCAAACAATTTTATATGGAGCATTTAAGATTGTTAAAGAAAAAACAAAGACTGAACCGTTAGAAGTTTTTAATAAAGCAATTGAAAACATTACGCCACATTTAGAATTAAAAGTTCGCCGAATTGGGGGAGCTAATTACCAAGTTCCAATTGAAGTAAATGAAGATCGTAAAGTTACGTTAGAATTAAGATGATTAATTAATTATGCAAGATTACGTAATGAAAAAAGTATGATTGATCGTTTAGCAAATGAAATTATTGATGCTTCAAATGGAATTGGGGGAGCAGTTAAGAAAAAAGATGATACTCATAAAATGGCGGAAGCTAATAAGGTTTTTGCTCATTATCGTTGATAAAAAATAGAAAGGAAAAGAAAAATGGCAAGAGAATATTCTCTAGAAAATACGAGAAATATTGGAATTATGGCACATATTGATGCTGGAAAAACTACAACAACAGAACGCATTTTATTCCATACTGGGAAAATTCATAAAATTGGTGAAACCCATGATGGAGCTAGCCAAATGGATTGAATGGCTCAAGAACAAGAACGTGGAATTACAATTACTTCTGCGGCAACAACGGCGTTTTGAAAAAATATGCGCTTAAATATTATTGATACTCCAGGACACGTTGATTTTACTGTTGAAGTAGAAAGATCATTACGTGTGTTAGATGGAGCAGTAGCTGTTCTTGATGGACAATCAGGAGTTGAACCCCAAACAGAAACGGTTTGACGTCAAGCAACCACATATGGTGTACCACGGATTGTCTTTGTTAATAAAATGGATAAAATTGGAGCTGACTTTTTATACTCAGTAAAAACAATTCATGACCGTTTACAAGCAAATGCTCATCCAGTTCAAATTTCAATTGGAGCTGAAGACCAGTTTACAGGAATTATTGATATCGTTGAACGAAAAGCTTATCATTATGATGGAGCAGCAAACGAAGAAGCAAAAGAAATTCCAATCCCAGATGATTTAAAAGACTTAGTTGAAGAATACCGAATGAAATTAATTGAAGCAGCGGTTAACTTTGATGAAGAGTTAATGATGAAATACTTGGATGGTAATGATATTTCAATTCCAGAAATTAAAAGTGCAATTCGTACTGCAACATTAACTGGTGATTTTTTCCCAGTCTTTTGTGGAAGTGCTTTTAAAAACAAAGGAGTTAAATTAATGTTGGATGGGGTAATTGATTATTTACCTTCACCACTTGATATTCCATCAATTAAAGGTGTTCTAGAAGATGGGACTGAAGTTGAACGTCATGCTGATGATAGTGAACCATTTTCAGCATTAGCATTTAAAATTATGACAGACCCATTTGTTGGGAAATTAACATTCTTCCGGGTTTACTCTGGAGTGTTAAAAAAAGGAAATTCTGTATTAAACTCAACAAAAGATAAAACAGAACGTATTGGTCGTTTGTTAAAAATGCATGCTAATAATCGTGAAGAAACTGAAGTAGTGTATGCTGGTGATATTGCAGCAGCAGTTGGTTTGAAATTAACAACAACAGGAGATACGCTTTGTGATAAAAAAAATGAAGTAATCTTAGAATCAATGGTTTTTCCAGAACCAGTTATTAATTTAGCTTTAGAACCAAAAACAAAAGCTGACCAAGAAAAAATGAGTTTAGCATTACAAAAATTAGCAGAAGAAGATCCAACTTTCCGAACATGAACAGATGAAGAAACAGGACAAACAATTATTGCTGGAATGGGAGAACTCCACTTGGATATTTTAGTTGATCGAATGAAACGTGAATTTAAAGTGGAAACTAATGTTGGAGCACCACAAGTTTCATATCGTGAAACATTTAAAGATAGTGCTGAAGTAGAAGGAAAATACATTAAACAATCAGGAGGACGTGGACAATATGGACACGTATGAATTAAGTTTGAACCAAATCATGATAAAGGATTTGAGTTTGTTGACGCAATTGTTGGTGGAAAAATTCCAAAAGAATTCATTGGTTCAGTTAAAAAAGGTTTAGAAGAATCAATGCAAACAGGAAAATTAGCAGGATATCCAATGATTGATATTAAAGCAACATTATATGATGGGTCATACCATGATGTCGATTCATCACAAATGGCTTATGAGTTTGCCGCTAGTTTAGCTTTAAAAGAAGCCACTAAAAAATGTAAACCAGTTATTTTAGAACCAATTATGGCTGTTGAAGTTACTGTTCCAGAAGAATACTATGGGGATGTAATGGGAAACTTATCTTCACGTCGTGGTCAAATTGAAGGAAATGATCAACGTGGAAATGCCCAAGTTGTAAAGGTAAAAGTTCCATTATCAGAAATGTTTGGATATGCAACTGACTTACGAAGCTTTACCCAAGGACGGGGAACTTATACAATGTTGTTTTCACATTACCAAGAAGCACCAAAGTCAATTACCGAAGAAATTATTAAAAAAGCAGGAAAATCAACAGATTAATTATTACACAATGGTTTAATCTACCATTACTAAAAAAAGATTGCAAAGTAAAAAGAATTAATTTACAATAGTTATGGCATTTGTCTATTAATTAAAAATATAGGAGGAAAAGATTAAAATGGCAAAACAAAAATTTGATAGAAGTTTACCACACGTAAATGTTGGAACAATTGGCCACGTTGACCATGGTAAAACTACTTTAACAGCAGCTATTACAACTGTATTAGCTAAAAAAGGATTTGCAGAAGCCCAAAAATATGACAATATTGATAAAGCTCCTGAAGAAAAAGAACGTGGGATTACAATTAATACTTCACACGTTGAATATCGTACTGATAAAAGACACTATGCGCACGTAGACTGTCCTGGACATGCCGATTATGTTAAAAACATGATTACAGGTGCTGCACAAATGGATGGTGCGATTTTAGTTGTTGCAGCAACAGATGGGCCAATGCCTCAAACAAGAGAACATATCTTATTATCAAGACAAGTTGGTGTACCAAAAATGGTTGTTTTCTTAAACAAATGTGATATGATGGATGGCGATACTGAAATGATGGATTTAATCGAAATGGAAGTTAGAGATCTATTAAGCGAATATGGTTTTGATGGTGAAAAAACACCAGTTATTAGAGGATCAGCTTTAAAAGCTCTTGAAGGTGATGCTCAATGAGAAGAAAAAATTATGGAATTAATGAACGCAATTGATGAATGAATTCCAGAACCAGAAAGAGATACTGCTAAACCATTTATGATGCCAGTTGAAGATGTTTTCACAATTACAGGTCGTGGAACAGTGGCAACAGGTCGTGTTGAACGTGGAATTGTTAAAGTTAATGAAGAAGTTGAAATCGTTGGATTAAAAAATGAAACTAAAAAAGTTGTTGCAACAGGTTTAGAAATGTTTAGAAAATTATTAGATGATGCTAAAGCTGGAGATAATGTTGGGGTTTTATTACGTGGAGTTGATCGTAGTGATGTTGAACGTGGGCAAGTTATTGCTAAACCAGGTTCAGTTAAACCACATAAAGAATTTAAAGCACAAGTTTATGTTTTAACAAAAGAAGAAGGTGGACGTCATACACCATTCTTCGGAAACTACCGTCCACAATTTTACTTCCGTACAACGGATGTTACAGGTTCAATTAAATTACCAAGTGGTGTTGAAATGGTTATGCCAGGGGATAATGTTGAAATGACAGTTGAATTAATTGCCCCAGTTGCGATTGAAGAAGGAACAAAATTCTCAATTCGTGAAGGTGGACGTACAATTGGTGCCGGAACAGTTGTTTCAATTAGTAAATAATAACATTAAAAAATAACTCTCTTTGAGTTATTTTTTTATTAATTATAATTAATCTTGTTTTTATATTTTTTTTCTTATATAATATTAGATAAGTTCTGAAATGAGTAGTAACAATGGGATATAATCCAACAGTTAATAATGCGGAAGTTCCAGCAACAAGTAGTTTTTGAGGAAAATTCTTTGTATAATTAGTCCATCACAGTTTTTATATGAATCACCAGCCAAGGCTAATGTCTTAACTGGAGTTATTAATAAATTACAGCAAATTAGTGATACAGTCTCTGGAACATTAGATCAAATTGTTGAGTTTGTTAAAAATGCCAAAACAGTGACAGAGGCTGTTGCAAAAAAAGTTGCTACATCATTACAAACTTTTGTAAAAGGTGGTACAAAGCATTACAATCATAATGGTAAAACATTTACGAAAGAAGAAGTTTTAAAAACATTAACACCAAGTATTTTTCAAAATTCATCATTATTTACGATTAATGCTGATGGTTCAAAAATTACAGCTAATGTGTCAGAACATGAATAAACGGATAAAATGTTTGCAGCACCAATTGCACCAATTTTGGCAATAATTGGAAAAATTGCAAATGGAATTCAAGTTGTAAAAGCAATTTGAGATATGGGAAATTTGTTATCGCCATTAAAATATGTTACATTTTAAAATTTAAAATATGATGGCAAAATTTTGCATCCCATGTTTAAATTGTTCCATTTTTTTCAAATAATAATATTTCAAATGACCCAAAGCAAAAAGAATTGTTTTTAGTGTTAGGTAATTTGTTTACTGAACGTGAAAAGGCAATTAAATATTTAAAAGAATATATTATTAAAAATCCAAGCATTTTTATTAATACAAGATATTTTTATATTAATGTAATGGGTAAAAATGAAACTGATATTTTTGCCGTTAATATTGATGACCCATCTGATGGACAAAAAAATTTAGATAAATTTGTTAAAAAAGTTTTTGATAAATATTTTGCAACATTTGGTCTTGATTTATATTTTGATGAAATTGATGGATGATTTAATAATTCAATTGATGCTGTGAAAAGTATGCAAGAAAAAATTACAAATGATCAATTTATTATTAAATATAAATTTCGTGATATCAAAGGAATTGAGTGATAATATGATACTGTTGTAGAGTTGTTAGATGAACAACGAAGTTATATTCAAAATACATTATTAGAAAGAAAAACGATTTTATCAACTGATTTAATTAAAACAATTAATTATCATCAATTAAACGAACAATTAGATATAACTAATAATGTGTATGGGGTTTTATTTAATGGGAAATATTATTATTTTTATACTTTGAATGATGCGCTAACTTATTTTTACAACAATATTGATATTACCTTCCATTCTGATGTTGTAGCTAACTATTATGTCTATTTTGATGAACAAAAATTTAGTAATAAGTCAGATTTTTATAAATGAATTAATGATAATACCCAATTAGTAAAAGGAAATGGGGAGGTATATCAAAATGAGACCTAATATCTTAAAATTTATTTTACTAACAACAGTTGTAACATCAACATTTGTTAGTAGTATGGCACCAATGTTTGATAATGAAACAGAGCAAGTTATTTCGCCACGTGATGCATTATTTAAAACGATTAAAGCAACATCAACTATGGCAAGAACAAAAACAAAATATAGTTATGATAACCATACCTTTTATTCACAAAATGATTTAAATAATTATATTTTTCAGACTAATAAAATTGAAACAATTGAAACGGCATCTAATCCGGGCAAAATAATCCAAGATTATCAATATCGTACATTAGATGCAAGTAAAATTTATGATACTAATTTTGACAATTTTCAATTAGTATATCGTGATGCATTTGGTAATGTGGCATTAACACAACAAGTAGCCTTAAATACATATACACATGCTGGTTTAGTTAAACCACGTTATAGTTATGATGGCAAAGATTGATTTGATTCACCAGAAGAAGTAAAGAATGGTTTTGTTTATAAAGGTGGCTTACGAAAGTCATTATATTATGATATTGATGGGTATTATTATAATGTTTTTAATAAGGATGATCAGAATAAATTGTTAAATTCATTAACAACTGGATATCATTTAAAAGCATCAAAATTTACCAATTATTTAGATGTTTATGGAACAAAAGAAAGTTTAAAAAATATTATTCAAAATAGTTTTGAAACAACTTGAACAAGTTTTTCTGAAATATTTCCTATTAATTATAAAAATTATTTAGAAACAGTAGTATCACATAAGAATTATTTATCACCGGGAAGCAGAGACATGATATCTGTTACACATAATGGTAAAACAAACAATTATTATCATGGTGATACTTTTGTTCTTGATGATATTAAAAATGAAAAGTTGGTCGCATGTAAAAAAGAAGGATTTTAACAAATACATAGAAATTGAATAAGAATAATAATTAAACCATTTACTAAAATGGTTTTTTTATTTGTAAAACCAAAATTATTAATTGATTCAGAGAAAGGACAGCATTTTAAAATCTTAAAATAGAAAATTTTATTACAACTTTTTGATACCCTCTTTAAGTTGTTTACACATTTATTAAATATATTAGAAATCTTTACAAAGTGTACCTGTTTTTTCTCTAATTTTAAGGTGTTGTCCTTTCTCTGTTTCAGTTAATTAATTTGCTAATAAAAAAACTTAATAAAAGAAAGGAGTAAGTAATGAAAAATAAGCAACAACAAATTTGTGATATTGATAACTGCTATAAAACAATATCATTTATTACTGAAGAGTTTTCATCAAATAAGGTTTTATGAACTTGTGAAAAACATAAAGATTTATTAAATCGGACAAAAAATAAAAAACAAAAACGATTTTATAAACGCTTAGAAAATTCAAAAATTATTTTTGATTGAGAAACGGGTTTTTTAAAACTTAAATTTTATAAAACAATTTAATGCAGTGTGGTACTGTTATTTTAAATAACTAAGTGCTTTCATAAGAACATGAGTTTAAACTCATTCCCACCAGAGGCGGTCTAGCCCAACGGTAATCAGTCTGGAAATAATAGACGCTTTAACAAGCGATAGTCGTGATAAGTGCGAGGTCAACATCGAACGACAATAAAATAAAGAGGTGATCACATTATAAATAAATTTGCGATTAGCATTAGGCTCTTCAAGGTGCGAGTAGATTTATTTTAAAAACTAAACGCTTTGACCTGAAATGGTGCGGATGAAGAGGTGTATATACACGGCCTAACAAATTTACAAACAACTACAAAATGTAGAACATTGTAGTACTTTGTAGTTAATTGTCAACCTATTAATTGTCGTATTTCACATCATAAAAAGCATTATGATTTGCAATGTTTAGAATGAGCTAAAATGTACTTAAATTTATTTAAAGACAAGTGAGATGTTATTGCTTCTTATATGCAATATTAAAAAATTAACGATATTTTAGATTTAGCATCAGATGGTTGAAAAATATTACAAATCGACCAAAAAATAAAAGGAATAATTTAGGAGGTAAATATGAAAAAGTTAAATAAAATTTGTCTTAAACAAAAATATTGAGGTTATTGTTTTAAATGCGATCAAAAAAATAAATTACAAGAATTAATGCTTAAAAGTTATTCAGTATCATTTGAAGATATGACTGATGAACATTGAACATTAGGTAAACAACATTAGGAGGAATAATTATGGAAAAAAATACTTATTAGTAATGAAATATGAAAATGAAGTTCTAACTAAATCGTTTTATACATTAAAAGAAGCAAAACTTACTGCTAGTGTTGAAAATGAAAATGAATGATTAACAACAATTATTGATTTAGAAAATGAAAATATTAAATGACAAGGATGTGAATAATATGTATAAAGATGAAGATGGAAAAGTTTATACCGAAGAAGACTTATTTAATGAAGCATTAGAAGAATGTCATTCAGAAGAAAGTGCTTATTACTATATTGATAGTTTAATTGAAGAAAAGAATTTGGAGGAAATTTAATAATGAATAAATTTATTGGAATTGGTAGAACAACAAAAGATATTGAAATTAAGAAAACAAGTAATGGAAAAGAATATACTATTTTTAATTTAGCAATTACTCGTCCATATTCAAAACAAAAAGAAACTTATTTTATTCCTTGTCAAGTTTGAAATAAACAAGCAATTACTTTACAAAAATATTGTCAAAAGGGTAGTCAAATATCAATTACTGGTGTTTTACAATCTTTTAAAAATAAAGATAATAAAACTGAATGAATAGTTCAAGTATCTAATTATGAATTTTTACATACAAATAATGATTTAAAAAAATCTAATAAACCACAAGAAAAAATAGAATTTAATTCATCTGAGACAAAAGAATTATTTAATAATGATAATCAACATATTTGTAATGATGAAACAATTTTATGAGATTAGATTTAAAACCTTTATATATTTTTAATGATGAATTACATAATTATAGTATTTTAATACCTAGTGTAAGTAAAATTGTTAATATTTTAGTGCCAAAAAATTTTTCACAAATTGATGAGAATATTTTAAAATTAGCACAAACTCGTGTAATATGTTTACATAATATGATTGATGTTTGAATAAAAAATAATTTTGATGATGAATTCATTGAATTTATTGATTGTGAAATAAAATCACATCGTGAATTATTTAAAAATTTTACAAAACTATATCAAGAAACTTTTAAAGATATTAAATTTAAATATTATGAAACTGAAAAAACACTTTATAGTCCTTTAATGTGTGGGACAACTGATTTTATTGGAATAATAACTGATAATGAATATATAATATGTGATTGAAAAATTACTAGTTCTAATGAGAAAACAGATATTGAACGCTATATTTGACAATTAAAACTTTATTATTTATTAGAAAAAGACTTTTGTATAGAAAATAAAAAAATATTAATGATAATTATAAATCCAAAATTAAAAATAGTAATTAAAGAAAAAGTTTATATTACTAAACAAAATTTAGAACAAATTAAAGAAGCAATTTTAATATGACAAGAAAGAGAGGAATGAGAAAATGCCACAAGAAACTAAAAAAACATTAATAGCAAGTATTGGTGAAATACAACACGATTTATCATTATATTTAGAAAAAAATCAAACAATGCAAATGAATGGTAGAGTAATGTATAACTATTTTGGTGAAGCACAAGTATTAAAATTAGTTAAAAAAGAATTTAAAAAACATCATATTACATATATTTGAAGTTATGTAAAAGATACTTTAAAAGTAATTAATGATATCCCATATTTTGAAATGGAATTAACTTTATGTAAAGAAACAGAAGAAATTAAAACTTATTGACCTTTTACGGGTAAAAATACTGACCCCGCTAAAAGTATTGGGTCAGCATTAACTTATGGAGTTAAATATGTTTTAAGTAAATTATTAGGTTTACCAACCGAAGAATTAGATCCCGATAATAGTGAAATAAGTAAAATTAATTCTAAGCAAGAAAAAGAACAAACAGAAATTATTAACAATTCAAATCCAAATTGAATGAGTGAACAGCATTTTAATAATATTAAAAATTTTATTACAAATACAAAAATAGAACAAGATATTATTTCAAAAGGTAAAAATTGATTAAAAGAAGAATTAAATGTTGAAAAATTATCACCAGTTCTTATTAGAAAACAAAGCGAAGATTTTTATTATCAATTTAAAGAAAGATTTTTAAGATAATGATAAAAATAGGTATTAACCCATCAGGAACTGGTAATACGGCTATTGCTTTTTTGAAGATAATAAATTAATTGATAAATATGAATATACAAATCGTGATTGAATTGTACAAACCAATATTATTTTAGATGAGTTAAGAGCAGAAGCAATTATTAATATTGAAGATTATTTATATACATATGCTAATGCGAGTAAAGATAGAGATGATTTATTAAAATTTATAGGGGCAATTAAATATAAAACAGAAAAATTATTAAATATCAATTGAGTATCACCACGCCATACTAAATCAGTTCTTAAAAATATGGAAAATTTGAGCAAATATAATGATAGTTGTATATGAAAATTTGAAAAAGATGCTAATTTAACTTATCAATATGGTAAAGGTTGAAAATATAATAATGAAAATATAAGTAATCATTTACGCGATGCTATTATTATTGCTAATTATGAAAGATAATATTATAAAACATTCATTTAATTAAAAAACAAGAAAATATTATTCTAAATTAATTCGAAATGTTAATGTTTACTTAAATGAAAATGAAGAAAAAGTTTGAAATGAATTCAATGACTTTACTTATTCACAACGAATAGAACATCTTATTAATTTTTATATAAAACATAATAAAGGAAAAATAAAAAAATAACCAATTAAGGTTATTTTTTTTAAATACTATTTGTTAGTTGTCTAATAGCATCTTTTTGTTCTTGTTTTTTGTTGTTTACTTTAACTTGCTTTTTAACATTTTTAATTTGACCTGTTTTTAATGCTAATTCTGTTGCATATTCAGATCCTCGTAAATGTTTTTCGTGGGCAATAACAGTAGTTCTTAATTCTCTAATTTCTGCTTTATATTTTTTAATTTTTTTAGCAGATAATCCAAGAATACCAAGACTACCCATTCCACCAGCACCCGCTAATACAAGTAAAACAATCATTAATGTATCATTTAACATTTTTTACTTCCTTTCTCATCCTTACTTAAACAGTGGCCATCCATCCTTTCAGAACAAAATGGTCGCATGTAAAAGATTGGGGTTTTTGTTTTTAAATATTATTTAGTTCAATAAAATAAAGACATTTTTTTCTTGTTTTTATAAAAAACCCCAATTTTCTTTATACGACCAACAAAATAATTTATAAATTAAACTATATAACCACCCAAAAATATCAACCACCCCTATAAATATAGTCTATTTTAATAAAATTTAATTATTTGTTTATATTTAATTCTTGTTTATTTTCTTCTTGTTTTTGTTTTTTAATATTTTCATTTTGTATATTTTTTAATTTTTCTTCTGTTATGCCATCTAAATTATTTCATTGTTTAGTTATTCGTGGTTGAACGACACGCGGATTAATACGGCAGTCAAAACAATGTCTTAAATGATCTTTTTTTCATTTTGATTTATCAATTCAAATAATAATTAAAGAAATTATTAAAGTAATTAAAGGTAATATTGTAAATACTAATCCCATTTTAGATATTTTTAATCTTGGTATATCAATTTTCATATCTACTTTTGGTTTACTACTAGCAACAAATATACCTTGAATTCCGTGTGTAAATAAAGGTGTTATCAAAATAGCAATTCCATTACCTCAATATTGTCCATAATTATACCAATTAATTTGGTCTTTAATGCCATTAATCATACCATATTCTAATCAACAATTTAATGCTAAAAATATCAATGTATAAAAACTAACTACTCAACTACGAATTTTATATTTTCTTTCTCATTCTCTAATATCTTTATGAGTTCAATTATAAGTCGGAATAGGGTTTTTTTTAAATCAATTTCAAGGTAAGGCACCCTTTAATCAAGTCGTTTTATCTTGTTTCATTAATTAAACTCCTTTCTAACTTACTTTTTTTCTTTCAACATTTAATGCCATTAATTTATTATTTCCAGAAATTATTTCGCCATTTTTATTAATATCTATAGGGAGAAAACCAGCAGTTAAATTAAATTCATAATGATTTTTATATGTTTCAATCATAATATTAATAATTTCTTTATTATTTTCATTAATACCAATTCATATTTTGTATATATATTTTATAGAATCATAATTTTTAATTTTATATTTTTTGTTAGAAAAATATACAAAATCACTAGTATTAACAACTTCTCAATTATTATAACCACTACCTTTTAATTGATAATGTTCATTAATATATTTAGTAGTTGACAATGTATCATCAGTTGTTTTTAATTCTGATGTTGTACTTGTTTTAATAATTTCAAAATTAGCAGTTATATCATTATTTTTAAATGCTGGATCTCAAATTTCTAATTCATCCGTTTTTTGATTAAATGAAGCATTCGCTTTTCCACTTTCAGTATGTATTAATTTAATTCCAATTTGTCGTGTTTTCATATAATTAACAAATTCACCACCACTTGTTGGGTCATCAATTGCTAATTCATCATTATAACCATTTGTTACAGATATTTTACCTTTATTATTACTACCTTCAATAATAACAAAATCATTAAGATTTAATGTTTTCATTATAGACTATGGATTAATAATATTACCACCATTAGATTTTCATACTTTATTAATTTCATCATAATAAATACTATCATTGTCAAAAGGAACAATAAGTTTAATATATTCGTTGTAATCAATTTTAGAAAAATCATTAATAGTTGGATAAAAAATATTAATACTATTATCTGTTTGTAATCGTTCTTTTAATCAAAATAATAATGTTGAATAAAAAGTTTTTTTACTAATATGTTTATATTCTTCTTCTCATGAATGAGCATAATTATCTAAACTATAATTATAAGGTCTAGATACTGTTTTACTAGATATAATATTAATTATTTCACCTGCTAATTTTAAAGCATTTTTAACATCTCTGGTAATATTTTCATTTGCTTCAGGGTCATTAGTTTGTGAATAAGCAAAACAACCTTGTGAAAATGAAGCACTACCAGTTAAATCATTAACACCTTTTGGTAAATATCAATTCATAACTGCTAATAAACAAGCAGATTGAATATAACTTAATCATTTATCATATTCAATTAAACCAGTATTATCTTTTTTTATTCATGGAAATAATTCTTTTTTATTAATCTTATCGGAAATTGTTCCACCTGATAATCTATCCATTCATAAACTAGTTTTTAAAATAGCATTATAAATTAAATTATCATTATAAACAGATTGTTTTCTATCATTAATAGGTTGTCAAAGTTTACTTTCTTTAACATCTTCAACTGTTATAAATAACAAATTACTTAAATTATTTTCCATATAAAACACCTCTTAATTGATTACGATATTTATTTTTTAAATTACTTGGCTTATAACTATTAATTCTTGTTCTTGTTTTCTTAATTGTTTTAATAGTTTGATTAGTTTTGTAAAACATATTTTTAACTGGTGTTTTATATAAATTCTTAATATTTTTAACATCACTTCGGCGTTCACGATACCATTTTTTATTATTAATTTCACCAGCAAAATTAAAATTAAAATGTCCAATTTTTAATAAATTATTAATAAACTTTTTAATTTGATTTAATTTTTGAACTGTTGGTAATGTTAATTTAGTAGTTCTTTTTGGGTATTTTTCTTTTAATGCTTGCGGTAATCGTTTTTTAATATAATTTCTTAAATGACTAGGTAATCATTTTCTTAATCAATAACGTCAAAATAAAGTTCCTGCATTAGATACAGCATTACTTAATAATTTTCAAACTTCAACTGGAACACTAGGATAAACATAAGGTCCATAAAATTTTGGATGTTTTGCTGTTTTTGTATATATTAAAATAGTTAAATTACCTGTTAAAGTTAACTTATTTGTAATATTAAACATACCACTATCAAGTCAACTACTATTTAAAGGTTGTCAATTAGTATTTAAATAATTTTTATTTTTAAATTGTTCTCTATTTTTAATATTATTATCTTTTTCTAATTGACTTAATATTTGTTGTATTTCTTTTTTATGACCTTTTTTAATTAAATCTAAATAAGTAAATGGATTTAATCACTGATAAATATCTTCAACTTTATTTGTAATTTTATTATATTTATCACTAATATAATTAATTGGCTTTAATATTTTATTTTTAACTTGATTAACTCTATTAATTAAATTTACAAATTTACTTATTAAAGGTTTATTTTCTAAATTAGATACTAATAAAGTTAAAACACGTAATATTAGTAAATTCATTTTATATTAACCTTGATTATTTGGTTTTGATTCTGGTTTTGATGCTGAAATTAGATAATCAACTGGAACTCTAAAAGTTTTATTTAGATTACTTTTAGCGGCAGTAATTTCATCTTGGCTTGGTTGTTTTTCCAAAATAATTTTACATGTTTTTGGATATAAAATAGTTGGTGTTGTATATTGAACTTTACCAATTCATTTAGGGTTAGCAGTATCATTATCTAAAACTTGTTGAATAGTATCCATATTAATTGGATAAGCTCATACTTGTTTATTAATAATTAAACCATTTACATTAGTAAAATTATAACCTTTATCACGGTTAACTTGTCCTTTTGTATATGTTTTTTCTAAATGAAAGCTTTTTAATACAGGAATACCCATTACTGTATTTTCATATAATTCACCATTTACCATTGCTTTTAATTGTGCTTGTGAACCAATTACTTTTAAATAAGCAGGTGTTAATCCTAAATAGGCTCTTCGTCCTAAAACCATAAACATTTTATCAGTTGGCAAACCAAAATATAAATTACTAATTTGATTTGTTAATTCAATCAATGTTTCATTTAATGTAAAAAATGCTTTATTTGCATCATCAGCATTTTCTGTTGTATAACTACGAAATGGAATTACTTCATATTGACCATCTGCTAAACAATAATTATAGATAGCCTGAATTAATTCACATTCTAAATTAACAAATTTATTTTGTACAACACTAGAAATAGCATCAGCAATAACACTATTTTTAATATTTTGTTCTATTAATGATAAGTCAAAAGCCTCATTCATTAATTTTAAATTAAATCTTTTATTAATCGGAACCGGAATTCTTGTTAATCCCATTGTTTGAGTTGTCCCACCATTTGGTAATGAATAATCATCTTGTCATACTACACGATGAGTTAAATTATATAACGCTTGTCCTGCATTAGGTAATCAAGCAACTTGTTCTGCGGTTGCAGTAGCATACTGCATAATACTTGCATATTCATTATATAAAGGTCCACGCAATAAAGCATTAACCATATCAACATACGCTTTTTGATCTGTTGTATTACCTTGTAATGTAAAAGGTACTTATGGCAAATTAATTGTTGCCATAATTTCACTCCCTTATTATCTAAGGTTTTTAAGTGTATAATCAGTTATTTTTTTTAATTTCATCAGGAGTATATGCTCCTTTTTCTTTAATAGTTTCAATTTCATCAGTCATATTTTCACTAGATTTTTCAATCATTTCTTTAATAAAATTAGTTGGTGAAACTGATGGTTGCTCTTCAACAAACAAATCAGGTTTTAATTCTTTTAAAGTTTGCATTTTTTCAGATAAAGAACTACCACTAACTTTTTCTAAATTAGTTTTAATATCTTCAATTTTAGTAGATGGAACATCTTTAAATGTTTTTAATTCATCTAATTCATTAGCAACTTTTAAATAATCTTCTTTTGAAATAGTATCTTTTCGTTTTTGTATACCTTCAATAATTTGTTTTGTTTCATTATGAAATTCATTTAAAATATTATCTGCAATTTCTTCACTTAAACCTTGTTCGATTAATTGTTCTTTTGTAAGTGCCATTTTATAAACCTCTCTTTTTTTATTCTTGTTCGAATAACAAGTCAGCATAAGTCTTTTTAAGGCGGAAAGCATAAACCGTAAATTACTTTTTTGTTAAAAGGATAAATCGTTAACATTATTTTACACTATTATTTTAATAATACAACTATTAATATAGAGAAGAATAAAATATAATTTAATATATTTTACTGCTAATTTAGCCCTTAAAACGCGTAATTAAGAGTATTTTAAAAGATAAATTTATTAAAATAAGCGCTAATTTTGCTTATATATATATATATATAATGCAGGTAGATCTTGAGTAAGGTTTCAAGACTAAGAAAAGGAGAAAAACAAGTATGAAAAAATTACTTAGTTTATTAAGTGTATTAACAATTAGTGGAACTGCTGTACCAACAACAATTGCCGCTAGTCCTTATCAAAAAGAAGAAACTAAATTAGAAAATAATGAAATTAGTTATTTACAAACAAATAATTTAAAAAATTTAAATAGAGTTAAAAGACAAGAAATAACATATCCAATATTAGAAGATGTGTTAATTGATTTAAGAAAAACTAACATGAAAAAACCAATGCAATTTCAAATAACTAATTCATGATGTGTTATTGCAGTTTTAAAAAATATATTTGATAATAATATTCTTAATAATAAAGATCTTAAAGAAATAGAACAAGAAGAAATTGCAAGTTTTTTTCCAGAAATAAATGCAAATAATGGTGTTAAATTATCAGAAGTAATTGAACTATTAAAATCAAACGCGATAATTGAGAAAAATTTGGGATTTAATTTAAAGAATATTGATTTAAATAAATGATTTTGAAATAGATTAAATGATATAGAAAAAAGAATGTGGATAAGACATTTAATATAGGAAACTCTTTCTAGACAAGTTCCTGTTATGTTTGATGGTTTCTTTGATAAAGAATATTTTGGCGAAAGATATGATAGCAGCGGTTTTCATGCTGCATTAATTGTTGGAATCAAACCAAATAAAGAAAATATACTTGAAGATACTTATTATATTAGAGATCCATGAAGAGACAGTCAAGGTGAATTTATTCCAGATCAAACTACAGAAATTTCAATGACGGGGGAACAAATTTTTAATATTTTATTTAATCAAATAGAAAACGGTATCGTACTAATACATGAAAATGTTTTTCAATTATTTTGCGAAAAAGCTATTAGTATTTTTTCATCAATTTGAAAAATGGCAGAACCAGAATTATTGGCAGCTATATTATAAATAGAATTAAAATATGAAAAAAATATTAAGTCTTTTAGGCACAATCACTTTAATTGGAACAAGTGCAACAAGTTTAGTTGCTTGTAATAAACCACAATATAGCGAAGATGAATTAAAAAAACTAAAAGAAGAAAACAAAATAAATACTACTAACCAAGAAATTAGAGACAATTTAGAATGAATAACACCACAAGAAAAACCATTTAAAGAAGTAAACAATAAGTATTTTTTTGTTGTATGGTTTAATGATTAAAGTAATAAATGAAAATTAACTAAATTTAAATATGATGAAAAGTTAATTTTACAGGCACCACGCATAAAACTTGATAATTCAGGTGACTTTGTATTATATCTAACTTTTGATATTAATAGTGGATATATGTTAAGTATAAGAAATAATAAAGTTATACATTGATGATGAAGTAAAAAATATGACTATTTTAAATCAGTTTATCGTTGAAATTTAGATACTAATATATCTGATTTATTAGATATTGATGAAAATGGTAATATAAAAGTTAAGTAAAAATAGAAAAAAGAGATGTAAATCTCTTTTTTGTTTTTTATCTTGGTTTTATTGTAATTTTAACTGGATTATCACTTTTATTGCGAATACCTAAAACATTTGGGTTAGAAACATCTAATATTATATTTTTATCATTGCCTCAATACATTAATCCAACACCTAATTCTAATTGAGCAAGTATTGTTTTTGAAAATCTAATTTTTAATTTCATATCATTTGTATAATATGCTTGTAATTCTATTACTTTAATTTTATCATCAATTTTATTTTTTAATGATGTTATTTGAAGTAAAAAGTTAATAAATTTATTATTTTTTTCAGATACATAATTATTTTGATAATTGCCACTTGGTAAACCATTAGTATGTGCAATAGGTTCAAATGTTTGAATATCATTAGTTATTTCTTTTATATCTATTGTAAAATTATTTGGAAAATTAATTTTATCAACTTGTGAACAACCAGTTTTATATAAAGTTATATTGTTTAATGAGCCTAAATTTAATTCACATCCAGAAGAAGGCCCAGATAATAAATTAATATTTCTATTAGGAATAAAATACTCTATCTCACATGGCCCACATTAAACTTGTAAATTATTAAGATTACTTATTTCTATTGTTTTATAAGCATCTTGGAATTTACTGATACTTTGAATTGTGGGGTCAATTTGTTTTAAATAAATTTCTTCTTCATAATAAGCATCCTTAAATTCATCAGGAAATAAATTAAGATAACTATCAAAAGGATTTATTTTCTTACATTGTGCTGGTGCAATAATTTTAATTTTTAATGGTAGTACTACATCGGAAGGCATAATATCATTGGTATAAGGTTTATAGTTATATGGAACTGGTGGTAATACATATTGTGGATAATTAAAGGTTGGTATTTCATAATCGTGTGGTAATAAAAAACTAGTTTTATAATTAGTTGTCATATCGCGTAAATAATTATTTAAAACACTTTTTGTTTTACCTCTGAAACTCCATACAGATAAGCGTAAATAATCTTCTTCATTATTAGTATATGGGTTATCAGCATAAAAGATAATTTCAAAATTACCTTTATATAATGCTTGAATAGAAAACATATCAATTATATAACTACAATTTGTACCATCTGGTGTTTGTAAGAATTCGCAATCATTATCTTTTTCACTATCACTAACTGGTGTTTGTGAATCTACTGCTTTGGTTTGTTCATTAATTAAATAAACTCGGTTAGTTTTATAATTTAATTGTTTTAAATTATAAGTTGAATAAATTAATTCTTCAGTTGGTTTACCATCATTAGTTAAAACAGTACCTTTGCATTTATCAGTTAATAAAGTAGTAAAATCTAAACTAGTGACATTTGCCCCAAAAATAGCACCAACCTTATCATTACCTTGTTCTCTAAATATTTCAAATGGTAGATAACCTTTACCTTTTGAGTTGTCAGATCAAAAAGCATCATTATAAAAACTATAAACATTAGCACTCATAAAGCCATTAAGTCATTGAAAATTAGGCCATGATTTTTCATCTTGATTAATTAATCAACCTCATGGAATACCAAATGAAATAAAGTTTAAGAACTTACCAACCCCACCTGGTATCGTAAAAGGGTTAAAAACTAATTTTTGCGTATAGTTTAAGGGTAATACTGTAATTTGGCGATTAATAAAATTATTCATATTTAAAATATCTCAAACATTACATTTACCCATTTTATTATATTCAATTTGAACTTGACCAACAGTATTACCAAATTCATCTTTTCTTCTAAAATATGAAGATGCTTGAGTACTAATGATATTATCAACTGTGCCGCCGTTTGTTTTTAATTTTGCTGGTGGTGTTATTTTTCAATCTTTTGATCAATAAAATTTAGAATCTTCATCTTCTTTATGAATATTTCTACCAATAGTAGAATTGGTTGCTGATGTAGTGCTAGGATCAGTTATAACAATACCTTCACTATTTTTTGTTTTTAAAAGTCATATCTACTTTCCATATCTTTTTTTCAATCTTTATATCCAGTAATAATAGTTGGTTGAATACCTTGAATGTTATATCAACTTACTTCGGGTGAAGCATAAGTATTTATTTTATCAGGTAGTGCAGGAAACATGTTATACATTAATAAATCACGAGAATTCATTACTTTTTTATTAAATTGACCTTTAATAATTGGTCGACCAATTACTGGTATATCAAAAAAGATAGGATTACCATAAAATTTAACTGCCATTGCTCTAACCCCTGGGTATTTTAATAAAATCTCATCTAATTCAACAATACCTTTATTTAGTTTTTCATCATAAGTTATTTTAGGAAAACAATAACCTTCACCTGGGGCACTTGTTTGAATAAATTGTTTTACTGATAAACCACTATGACTAATTTTGTCATTAATATTTGAAAAGATAATTTCTTGTCATAAAAAACTACCATCATAAGGTGAATAATAATTAATAACATTTGATGGATATAATCATTGTCTATCTTTGGGAGCATAATTAATATCACCACCACCAATATTTAAACCACGGTCATTAAATACAGTATAAAAATTATAATAATCATTAATATTTAATTTAGTAATATCTTCATCTAAAATTAATAAAGTATATTGTCGTTCTGTTGATTGTTGAGTAAATACTTGTTCAAATTTAGCATCACCAAATTTAATAGAACTTACATCATCAACCATATAAGCATCTCAATATTTACCAACTTTAACCTCTTTTGTATAAAAGTTATCAGCTTTATTATCATTATTAATAAAATAACTTAATTTATATTGGTTTAAGTATTCTAACATTCTATTAATATCATAAATATTTTCACCATCAATTAATTTTCAATAAAGATTATTATTTTCATCTTTTAATTTTATCGCAAAAGGTGTTTCATTATTGGTTCATATTGTTGAGTTAATTGGTTGATTTTTAAAATCATCAATTGTTAATATATTAATTTCTTCACCTTTATATTTTTGGACTATTTTTAAACTACCTTGTCATTGAGCAATCGTACTTTCCATATTATCAAATATTCTTGAATAACTACCATAATCACTTGGTTTAGCATTATTAGGTTTTTAACCTGTTTCAGTATCAGGAATATATGAACTATAAACATTAAAAGGAAATACCATTCAATGTCTATGTTCTTTTATACTTTCTCTTATATCTATTGCAGTAGCACCTGCTCCCGTTCTTAATCATTGCATAGCTGCTGGACTAATTTTTTGCATTTGTTAATTCTCCTTAATTTCTGTTCTACCTTGTAAGGCATTTTGATTATTACCAGTTTCATTATATTCCATTAATTTATTATTATGTTCTATCTCTTGAGCATGCCTTTTATCTCAGTATTTTTCAATTTTTTCATAATATTTGATTGCTTCTAATTCACCAACATTATCATATTCAGTTATTGCTCTTATTGGCTCCATTGTTCAATTATCTAATCTAGTAGTAATTAATTCATTTTGTCGCATTTGGTCTACTAAACTAGCACTAACAAAATCAAATCCATAAGGGCGTTCACCATTTCCATCTCATAAACCATAATATTTTAAAACAGTATCAAACATTTTGGTATAATATTGTTTACGATATGCTTGTAAATATGCTTGTTTTTCTAAGTCTTTTGTTTTTTTTATTAATGATTGGGTTTTATTTTCTTCACTATCTGAGGCATCACCAAAAGGATTAGAAAAATTACATGCTATATATACTTGTTCAATAATTGCTTTTTGGTCTTGTGTATATGTTTATAAGGTTGGTGTCCCTTGTACTACTTGTAAAGATTGGGATAATTGACCATCTACGGCTGATTGACCTGATTGAATAAAAATATCATCAAAAGCATATTGTAATACTTTTTTATTGCCTTTGTTATAAGCAGTCATTAAATCATCATCTAATACCCCATATCAATGAGTACGATTTGCTCATCGTTCTTTTGATTTAATATTAAAACTATCTTCTAAATCAAATTGTAATTTATAACAATTTGTCATTGTAGGTCATGGATTTAAAGTTGTTGATGTTGATAAAAATAAAGAATTAGGTTCATTTATCATTTCTCAAAAAGGTACTATACCTAATTTATTTTTAAATTCTTGAACTAAAACAGGTCTAACATCATCTTTAATTTGTGTTTTACTTTGACCAACAACTACTTCATTATTTTTGGGTCAACCTTTAATAATTATTTTATCTTTGGTACAAATTAAATTTAAAATAAAACCACTATCTGATTGATGATAATTTAATCAAATATCAGCACCTTGTTCAATTTCATTTATTTTACTTACGCGTGATGTAAAGTTAAATGGGTTAATTCATAAATCAATATTACCGTCTGATGTTTCTAATAAACCAAAAATAGTTTTACCCATTAAACTTGCTGTTAATTCATTTTTATCTAATTTTTCTTTTATTTTATAAGTTTCATATCATCAATTTAATTTTTCTAAAATGTCTTTACGATGCGACTTAAATAAAATATCTTTACCATTTACTAATCGCATTTGATGGCGAGCAATAATATTTGCTAAATTAATAGTTCAATCATAATTATAAAATTTTAAAACACTATTAATATCATTTAAGTTTGGTAAAGATGGATAGGTATTATTTATGGTTATTTTGCTCCTTTAAATTTAAGATAAGTGCATAATTAATTATATTTACTGTTAATAAACTAGGTTCATTTGCTAAAACTTGTACACATACTTTAACTTTTTGATACTTTTTAATATATTCGTTATATAAATTTAATTTACACATTGCGATATTATCTTTTTTTTAATTCTTGACAAAGTCTTTTTTTAACTTGTCCACAAACAGACATATAAGGTCTTTTTGCATTTATTACACACTCATCATGTATTACATAAATATCTTTTTTCATTAATTTATTCACTCCCCTTCTTGTCATAATTTATAATCTGCTGAACTATTATGCTTAACCATTGGTATTAATTCAAAATGTAAAGCATAAAAATCACTATCAAATGTATCATCATATAAGTCTAATACTTTTTTTCTCTTGCTTCAGGCTTATCTTCTCATTGTATTAATTCATATTGGGTTTTACTTATAGGACATTTTTCTCATAATCATTTTAATTGATTAGTATTTATTAATATTGTGAATGCCTCTACACGATGTCTTACTTTAAATTTTTGTTTTTGTGCTGGTTTAAATATCATATATTGACCAAAAGAATAATTATATTTTTCTCGGTTTAAACTTTGCAATGTTGAATAAGCACTATCATCAACATTAATCGATATACCTTGCTGAATTAAATTAAAATATTGATTTAATTGATTGTTATAAAACTCTAAAATATCTTTAACTTGTTCTAATTCAGTTTTAAATTGTTGTGTAGCATTTGAATGAGTATATTCAGCAACTTTATAGGCTTTTTTATCAAATGAGTTATATATTCAAAAACTAGCCGCTGTTGTATGTCCTTTAGGACTAGTAGCATTAGCAATATCAACACCACCTAATAATTTAGTTGGTTGAATAATATCTGTTGCTCGCATAATATCAATATATCTTGCAAATATTGATCCACAAGTATTGCCAGGCAATCCTCAACTCCAAACTCTTGCTCTTTCAATATCTAATTGTTCTAATCTTAATTGTTCATTAACTTTATCTTGTGGTAATTCATAATTTAATCTTCAACTAGAATAATGAATAATAATTTTCATATTTCATTTTTCAATATACTTAATTTGCTCATATTTACTACGCATTATTTCTTCATTAAAAGGTAATAATTCATTACAATAACCAACAATATATCTTTTTAAACTTTCAGGGTTACATGTATTAATTGTTATTTTATTTTGATAACCAAGAATAGCAAATTCTAAATCACTTAAATCTTTTTGTTGAAATTGATCACATTCTTCTTTTCAATCAATTACTAATTTATATTTATTTAAATCAGCAAAAGCTTTTAATTTTTCTTTTCTGCTAGGTGAATGTAAACCTTTACAATATATTTTGCTACCATTTGATAAAGTAAAAGTAAAATTTGATAAATTAATAGTATAAGGAATATGATTTTCATCTAACATATTTCATATATTTTGAAATACACTATCTTTTAAATCTTTACTCCAATACATACTAGCAATGATACAAATTGGTTCTTTAATTAATAAACTAATTTTTAATAATTCACCAAACATTTTAATATTTGATATAGTTTTACCACTATATCGTGTTCCAATTTGATTAATTTCATTAACTAACTCAAACTTTTTAGCAAATGGATATTTATTAACAATAGTACTATTTTGTAATAACCAATAAGGTGTTTCTAACAAATAAGTAAAATGATTAAGCATTATTATCACTTTCTTTTTTAATATCTCTAATCTCTGTTTGTAAATTAACAATTATTGGTTGTTGATTATTTAAGTTTAATTCTTTTTCAAGTTCTTTTTCTTGTAGTGAATATTTATAAAATTAAATGCTCGTTGTCAATATAATTTAGCACCATCAGGTGATTTCATCATAAAATTAATTATTTCACTTTCAATTCTATCAACTTGTTTTTCAAGTAAAGGAACTATCTTCTCGCTCGCATAAGTATCACATCTTCACTTGCGAGAAAGATTGAATTCATTAGTTAAATCGTTCAAAGTATATGGTTTATTAGGTGATTTATTTTGCCAAAATTCATCTATTTTACGATAGAATGTTCGTAAACTTGCTGTTTTTGGATTAAATTCTTTCATTTTTTACTCCTTTATATGGTTAAATATAAGTAGAGAAAAACATGTACAGAAGAACTTGACACGGTTATTTTTTTATTATCTATATTTTACATCAAAATAAAAAAAGTAAATTACTTTACTTTTTTCAGTTAAATTAATTTGCTAATAATTAACAATTAAATTATAACACAATAAATAAAAAATAATATCTTTTTTGCATTTTTATTATTTTTGTGTTAATGTGTAGAACTAAGAAAAGAGGGTAAAAAAATGATAAATATTGATAACAACTTTTTTAAGAATTTTAATAATTTGTTATATATACAAAGTATTGAAATTATTCAACAAAATTTAGAAGATTGTGATGAATGAATTTTTAAAAATTATAAAATTGATGAAACTTTAAAAGAATTTAAAGATTATAAAGTAAAAGAAATAAAACCAAGAACATTAACTATTTTAAATGGGAAAATAACTTTTAAAAGAAGAAAATATTATAAAATTAATCCAGAAACAGGTAAAGAAGAATATATTTTTCCTTTGGATAAACTTTTAGGAATTGAAAAATGACAAAGAATAGATAATTCTATTAAAGAAAAAATATTATCATTTATTGGCAAGAAAAAAACATATCAAGATATTTTAGATACTATGGAACATGTAAAAATTTGTATAAAAACAATTTCAAATATTATGAAAAATGCAAAAACTGATAAAGAATATTATCTTAATAAAACTGATAAAAAAATAAAGATACCTCATACTTTATATATTCAAATTGATGGAACTTATTTAAAAATGTGAAATGAAAAGAAAAAAGGAAAAGAAAAAATAAAAAAACATAGTATATTTTCAACTGTTCATACTGGTTTTGATAAGGTAAAATCAACGAAAAAAAGACCTGTAATTGCAAATAAATTAGGTGTTATAGAACTTGATAATATTCCAGAATATATTAAAAAAAATAGTAAATTAACTAATTTTGTTAATAAATTATTTACATTAATTACCAGTTATTATGATATTAATGACAATATTGAATTTATGGTATTAGGCGATGGCGCACCTTGAATTAAAAATATTGTAAAATTTATTCAAGAATATTTTCCTAAAAATAAAGTACATTACACGATAGATAAATTCCACCCTACAAGTAGATTTAAAAAATTATATCCTTATCAAAGTAAAAACAAAGAAAACAGAGAAACGTACCATAAAGCAATCGATTATTTTTTTAATGCTAAATATGAAGAATTATTAGAATGTTTAGAAAACAGCGCTTCTCTTATAAAAGAATCAAAAATGAAATTCTTAAAAAAGACAATTAAATTAATTAAAAATAATAAAGAAAGTGTTAGAAATCAAACATTATGAAATAATATTGGTTGTCATATTGAGGGTGATATATCACATTACTGTAAAGGTGTTTTGGTTAAAAAAGCAATTTATCATGAAAAAACTCTTAAAAATAAATTAAATACTAGTATGATGAATTTTAAAAATAAAATTAATTTATTTAATACTAATGAACCATTAGAAGAAAATAGAATTAATTATTCAGTTAATAATTTTGTAAATAATAATTTACAACCAAACTTATATTTTTATTAATTTTATCTAATAAATTAAATAACTTTAATAAACATGTATTTTTGTCATGGAAAAATTTAAAAAATGTTAAAATATTGTTGACAATAAAATTAAAAATAATATAATTTAGATAAGTAAGTGGTATTTTTATTCCACAATTTCTAAGATATTAATTAAAACCCTTAAATAATACATACAACCAATAAGTTTATTAGAATTAAATTCAAATAGTAATTGAGAGCAAATAAGAGAATGCTATGGTCTTTTATGTTCAACGTCAAAATATGCGTATTGAAAAGTAATTAATGTAAATAATGAAAAATATCATATTACTTTTAAACCTGTTAGCGGAAGGCATAATTGAAAAATTGCTGATGTTGATTGAAATAGTTTAACTTCATCACAAGATTATAAAGCAAATTTATTTTTATACAATAAGCAGAAGAATGAAAAATCAAGAAAATTAATTTATCGTTGAGATAATATTGAAATTAACATTACTAATCCCGGCGAAATTCCAACAGTTTATGTTCGACAAACTTATAATGTTTGATTTAATAATTTTTATTATCGTGATTTTTTAACATTAGATAAAAGAACAACTGACGGAATTGCTTATAATGATTACCTTGTTTATGCTGATACTTTATATGACATTAATTGCAATCGTGGTGAGAAATATTCTGTTACTGAAAGTGTCAAATATTATAATAATTTTTTAAAACCGCAGTTATTACAAGGTCCAACTATTATAGAGGATGGAATTGTTAAGTATAAATTGCGCGAAGATTTTTATGTTTCACAAGATGACTTAGATAATTATTTATTTTTACTAGGTGATGTTAAAACAACCTTAATGTATACTTACTTAGATGTAGAAAATATTTCATCAATTGATGGGTTAGCATTAGCTTTAACACAAGCACAAGAGAAATTATTTCAATTAGAAGCAGGAATTTTATTAAAACAATATTTTGCTTATGATGTATTTGGAAATTATAAAATTTCTGGTGATAGTGCGGAAGATGCTATTAACCAGTTACGTCAAAACTTAATTTTAACAGCACGTTATGTTAATAAGACAGAAATTATGACATGAAGTAATCGGTTAGTAACATTTGATAATATAATTGAAGATGGTATTTATAAAGTTTATCGAATCTTTAGTCATATTCGTCAACAGCAAGGATTAGATCCGTACCTTTATTTTGAAAATTATACGGCAGCATTAATGGCAATTAAAGCAGGAGTTAATCAACAAGTTGAAATTAATACCTTAACAATCAATGTTTATGTCTATCTTTATGTTGATGCAAATAATGTTGAACATCATTTTTCATATACAACTGATGATGAAATTGAACAAATTATTAATGAAATTTTACAGTTAAAATAATAAGAATACTAATCTTTAGATAAGAATAATAAACTTCTTTTTAAGGAATGGACAAAATATTTTTATAATTAAAAAACAAATCTTATAGTATATTTTGGATGCTAATAGTTAAAACATACTTTTTGGTATAGGTTATATTGATATCTATATAAAATTATTACTTACATAAAATTAATAATGAGATGATATATATGAAAAAAATTCAAAAGGAGTTAAATACAAAATTATCACGAAAGAAAAGAATAAAAGAAAAAATATTTAAAAGAAAAAATATTTTTTATTCAATGATAATGATAAAATAATGATATGTTAAATAAAGATTTAGAAGTTATTTTAGAATCAATAATAATTAATCATTACTCAGGTTTTAAATTACCATCAGAAGCAGAAATGATGCGAAAATATAAGGTTAGTCGAACCACTATTCGTAATACCTTAAGAAAACTAATTACAAAAAATATGATTTATGTATTGCAAGGGAAAGGATACTTTACTTTAAATTGCAATTTTTGAAGCAAACCTTTATCTTTTAAAGAAAAACATAAAAAAGGTATTAATAAATTGAAAGTTGTTAATATTCCACTTGATAATTACTTTATTGATAATTGACAATGTTTAGGAAAAGATTTTCAAAGTTTAATTAAAGTTCGTTATTATGATGAAAAAAATATACAAAAATATTCTATTATATGAGTTAATAAAACAATTCTAAAAAATCTTAATTATAAAGCTTGTGAAGATAGTTTGCTAGAATATATTTCATCTCGTAAAATTAAATTAATTAATAATTATAATTATTTGCTATTAGAATTACCGAATTCTATTGATTACAAATATTTAAGATTAGATTTTAAAACTTATCTACCAAAAAATATTCAATTTCTTTTTCTGAATATGATGAAGTAATTGAATGTAGTAAGGAAACATACCAACCAGAAAAATTTGAATTTTATAAAAAAAATTATTTTTAAAAAAGAACTTGTTGTAACAAGTTCTTTTTTAATTTAGGGTAATTAAAATGAAAAAAAGAGGTGAAAAAATGTCAAAGTCTGGAAATGTAAAAGTAAAAGAAAATTATTTTATGAAATTAAAAAATAAAAAGCACCTTTGAAGGAGAAAAAATTCACGTTTTAAGATTGCAATTAATAAATTTACAAAAGCAATTTTAACAATGATTGCTATTTTACCTGTTGCTGGATTATTTATTTTTGTTGGAAAAATTATTGGTCCATTAGGATTTGGTCAAATTGCGGCAATTGCAAAGGTAGTAAATCATATTGGAGCAATTATTGAAACAATTAGTTGAATGCCATTTCGTCATATTGGTTTATTATTTGCAATTGCAATTAGTGGTTCATGAGCAAAAAAATAAAGCTGGTGGTTGTTTTGCCCGGGCTGTTGCTTATTTAACTTTATTAAGTGTTGGAGCAACTTTTTTTCTAACACGGAATGGTCCTGATGGTTCAGAATTTATGAATTACATTTTAGGAGGAAAATGAACGAATCAAAAAGATTATTTTAGTAATCAAGAGGGAGTATATTCGTTACGTTTTGATGCTTTTGGAGGCATTATAACTGGATTTATTGGCGCTAGTGTCTATAATAAATTTTTTGCTTTTAATCGGTTACCAAATGCTTTGTCATTTTTTAATGGTCCTAGGTTTGTTCCATTAATTGTTATTGTTATTACTTTACCAATAGTATTATGTTTATCGTTGCTTTGACCATTAATTCAAACGGGAATTAATGTTATTGGGAAGAGTATTGCGCTAAATAATAAAATTCCATTTATTATACCCTTTGGTTATGGTTTTTTAGAACGATTATTGTTACCATTTGGTTTACACCATATGATTACAATTCCAATGAATTATACTTCATTCGGAGGAGTTTTAAATTATATGAATGTTAATACTTATTCTGATAACTTATTTATTAATCAACAAATTACGAAAGAAGAATTAGTTGTTTTTTTTACTTATGTTACGAATAATAATTTAGTTGATGCAAAAAGTTTAATATCAGAAGGGCAAGAACAAATGTGATATACATGGGTTAGCGCGTTAAATGTTGTTAAAAATCATTGAACAGATTACGCTAGTAATATTATTAGTAGTCAAGTTGGAGTTAATGATGTTTATCAAATTACTATGAATGCTTTTGAACCGGTTCGCTTTAAAGTTGGACAAATGATTACTTCAACGAGATCATTAATTGGTGCTGTAATGGGGATGATGTATGCTATTAGTAAAACTAATCAGATTAAATACAAGTCAATTTACATTTCAGGGGCTTGCTTGTTTATTAACCGGAGTAACTGAGCCAATTGAATTTATTTTTATGTATACAGCACCATTACTATATTTAGTACATGTGATTATGACTGGATTGGCTTTTGGAATGGCGGATTTAATTCCAATGCGTATTCATGCTTTTGGTGCAATTGAAATTATAATGAAATATTTTCTCGTATTAAGACCAACATCATTAACTACAGATAGTATTAAAACTAATTTATGATTAGATGGTTGTTGATTTTTATTGGTAAGTGTTCTTTTCTTTGCTCTTTATTTTATGCTTTTTTATGGGTTAACTAAAAAATTAAAACCAAATATTCCTGGGGTTGGTGAACAAGTTCCATTAGATAGCTCTTCCTTAACGGAAAAAAACCAAGCAGGAGATATTTCAGAGCAAATTATTCACAAAATTGTTAGTTTATTAGGAACAGCACAAAACATTGAAGAAGTTGATTGTTGCATGACTCGTTTACGTGTTGTTGTTAAAGATGATAAAAAAGTTTCTAATAAGTTTAAAGAGGAAACAAAAGCACTTGGTGTTATAAAACAAGGAAATTATTATCAAATTGTTTATGGACCAAAAGTAATTATTTTAAAGGAAAAGATTGATGAATATTTAGATAAACAAATTGAAGAAGGACATAACCGATAATGATTAAGGATAAAAAGTTACTTGGATATTCTTTTCCCCAAAAACAACGAATTTTTGATATTAATTATGATTATATTATTGCAATAAAAATTAGTGATTTTTGGTATCAAGATGATATTTTGTACTTATAAGTTACATTAAGTAATTTACAAAAATCAACATTGTAAATAACATTGTTTGCAAATGGAATTATTAATTTACAATATTATCAAAAAAAACCTAATAACCGTTTTTCTGAGCACTTAAAAGGTTTAGCAAAAAAAACAGGTTATTGCAATTGAAAATACTACTTATTTTAAAATTAAATTATTACACGGAGAACAATTAATAATTTATAAAGAACCATTTGAAATGGTATTACTTAATGCTAATAATGAAATTAAATTTAGCACTAATACCCGAAAGGGATACCAAGTATTTGAAAATTATTCAACCCCACCATTAGGATGAAAAATTATTAAGGATGATTATTGACAACCATTTGTTTCTTTTTGATTAATGAATGATGAAAAAATATATGGTTTAGGAGAAAAGTTTCGACCATTAGTTAAAAATGGCGTTGAAACAACGATTTGGAATAGTGATAATTCTTGTGTTGCTAACCATGACTTAGCTTATAATGGCTTACCATTATTTTATTTTACAAAAAAGTGAGGTTTATTAGTTAATACTGGTGAACAAACTAGTTTTTAAATTGGTTCACCAGTAACAGATGCAATTAGTTTGTTATCTTTTAAACCAATGCTATATTTATTTCTTTTCACGGAACAAAATATGAAGGATTTAATTAGGCAATATATTAATTTAACAGGAAAACCAACAGCAATTCCAGCTTTAAGTTATGGTATTTGATGCAATCGGTTGTATTATCATAATCAAGCAGAATTGTGAGCAGAAATTAACAAAAGTGAAATCGCACAGTTTCCATTAGATGTTATTTGCTTAGATCCAAAGTGGTTAGAAAATCGCTATACAAAAAGTTGTAATTTTGAATATAATGAAAATGCATTTGGTAATTTTAAAACCTTATTTACAAAATTAAAGCAAAAAAATATTGCGGTGTGTTTTTGAATTAACCCATATTTACAAGCTGATGATAGTTATAATTGATAAGTAGTGTATCAAAATGGTTATTTAGTAAAAACAATTAATTATAATGATTATACTCATCCATTAACGGGAATAGAAACATATCAAACCAATTGTGGTATTCTTGATTTTACTAACCCGAAAGCAACAATTTTATATCAAGGTGAATTTAAAAAAATTATTTAAATTGGGGCTCCGATTTGTGAAGCCAGATTATGGGGATGGGATACCCCCTAATGCTTCCTTTAGTAATGGTTTAACTGGTAACCAATTTCGCCAATATTATTTATTTCTTTATTGCCAAGCAGTTTATAATGCTAGTAAAGCATACTTTGGACCAAACGAAACATCAACCTTTTGTCGTCCAGGGTACATTAGGATACAACAATTTTCTGGTAAATGATCAGGAGATAGTTACTCAAATTTTACATAATTAAAAATTCATTTAAATGTAGTGTTATCGTTAGCAATGGCAGGTGAAATGGCATGGGGAACTGATATTGGTGGTTTTTATAGTACAGAACCTTTTAATGAAGATTTATATATGCGTTGAACACAAGTTGGAATGTTATTACCTTTATCCCGCTTTCATGGGATTGGACCACGAGAACCATGAAACTTTTCAGCAATTGTTTTAGCTAATGCGATAAAATATGCGAAATTAAAACGCAAATTATTACCATATTTTAAAATGTGTGAATTATAAGCAGTCAATACAGGAATTCCAATTTTACGAGCAATGGTTTTAGAAAATGAAAATGATCATATTGCCCAACTAATTGATGATCAATTTTATCTTGGTAGTAACTTATTAATTGCTCCAATTTTAACATCAAATACAACACAACGCCAAGTTTATTTACCAAGAGGTGAATGGTTTTTATTAGGTCAAAAAAATAAAAGTTTTAGGGGAATGTTGTTATCAGTTTGCATGTGCGATTGATGAAATATTAATTTTTGTCAAAGCAAACACTGTTATTCCTTTAATTCAAAATAATAGTTATTGTTTTGACAAATTAGAACAAGTTACTTTTGAATTAGATGTGTATGGGAAATTAAAACATGGTTATCAAGTAAGTTTTATGCTTCAACAAGAATTAGTTACTATTACATATCAAAATAACAATTTTCATATTTCATCAGATCATAAATATATAATAAAATAAGGATTTTAACTTATTTAAATAATTTACTAATGGAAAAGTTCATATAATTAATAATGAACTTCTTTTTATTTTTTTTTTTTTTTTGCATCTAATGAAAGGAAAAAACATTATGATTATGAAATTAAAGTTGCTTAATTTGGTACAGCAAATAATTTTATTAAATATTGTTATGGGGGAATTTAATTGTTAAAGGTATGGGTTTTTTTATTCAATATAATGATAAGTATCAATCAAAAGGAAGGTGACATATTGATGAAACGGTTATTAACCATTTTTAGTGCTTTTGTGTTAGGCAGTGGTAGTGTGTTTAGGCTGGCTAGTTGTACCGGGCAAGGAAAGTATGAACGCGATGATAAAAATGAATTAGATCATAATCAAGATCTTGGTATTTTAAATGATATAAAACAGGAAGTAAAGCAAACTTTTGAAGCGTGGTGGGATACAAAGGCAACAATTGATATTAATGATTATCCGGATCAAATACCATTTTTTGCAGAGTTAGTAGGAGAGTTAAAAACAAGGGATGATGGCTTAACTTTAATAGGTGAAACAATTAGTAAATATCGTTTTTTAACACAGTTACTTACTGGTTTTAAAGTAAACTTTGCTAATTTGAATCAAAGTTTACGAGATCGCTATTCAAATTATTATGTTGATACAATGCTGTTGTTTTTAAATGAGGATAATATTTTATTTACTTTGTATAATATTAATTTTGATAGCATCGTAAGATTATTAAAAGATATCCCACAAGAGGCATTGGAAATTAGAGTGGAAGTTAATATTGGTTATGAAGTGAGATTTAAAGGATTGCAAGCGAGAGATGAGATTAATGCTCTAGTAGTTATAACTAATAATCTAGATGTTTTAGGTAATATGCAAGATAAGATTGAGGAGTATTTTATTAGTTTTGTTAATAATATCTTTCAAAAAGAAAATTGAAAAATTGTAGTAAATGAATATTTAAGTGAATTTAATTTTAAGTGAACTATTTGGCCCATTATTTAGTAAGGAGTTACAGGATAAAAATATTTTATTTTCTATGCGTGATCTAAATAGTTCAGACTATGTTAATATATTTTCAAACCAGCACTTTTTTTTCAAAGAGGATTCTGTGTTAGGATGGGCAGGAGAGGAGTATTCTGAAAAAAATGACGCCGGAAAACTTCTTAAAGTTTTATAAAAAAAGATGGTCGTATAAAGAAAATTGGGGTTTTTTATAAAAACAAGAAAAAAATGTCTTTATTTTATTGAACTAAATAATATTTAAAAACAAAAACCCCAATCTTTTACATGCGACCAAAAAGATTTATTTTAAATAAAGTAAAAAAAATGAAAATTATTATATTGTTTATGATTTTACGTACTTTAATGTCTTTAATTTTAGTATTGAAAATTTACCATTTAAAAATCGTTGAACTAAGATAAAATTAGAATCACATTTTAACATACTAATGGCAAAAAATCTCTTTGATTTGCAGCTTGAGAAATTTGCAAAAATAGTAATGGGGTTTTGACATTATTTTAAATTAGAAACATATTATTATAATTATCGTCTTGTTTTTAAACTAGACCAAACTATTTTTGATGATGTAGTTAAAACGGTTGGTAGTTTAAAACAAACATCAGAATTAAAAACTCTTGCTTGAATTTTTAATTCTATTTTTAAAAATTTTAATTCAAAATTTAATGTTCATCTAAAACTATTTGAGTACGTTTGGACCCCGAGTATCAACTTTAAAATTAGTTGAACTAAAAATGAAAAATCCTTTATTGTAAAAGCATTATATGAAACTACTGATTTTAATACAATCCTGCGTTTAATTAATTTTTATGATAATAGTTTTATATATAGTTTCTTTATTAATCCAAGTAGCAAAGACCTTAAGATTGATAATGATAAATATTCATTTTTACATATAATAGAATTTGAGGTTGGTTAATGAATATTGAAAAAAATTGGAATAAAATAATTTAAACTAAAATTAATAACAATCACCAAAAAAAAGACTGAAAATCAGTCTTTTTTTGGCTAAGAATATATATTCATAATTTTTACAATTAATTAAAGTTTTTTATAATTAATGATTTTTACTTGTCATAATTTTATTATAAAACTTAAAATAGCAAAAAGATTTAACAAACAACAAATTTTAATTAGTAATCTTTTTTATTGTTATTAAAGGTATTAAGATCTAATAAATAAAATGTCATTATTTGCATAATTCATGTTAAGAACAGAAGCATCAAAAAATGATATAAAATAATGTGAACATAATTATATGATGTAAAAAATACTAAAATTAATTTTTTATTTATTGGATTAATTATCTCATTAGTAGGATAATTATATAGATAAAGTAGTGTTTGATAAGATATAAAACAATGTAAGCAATTAATCCGAAAATACTTAAATAAAGTGGAATAAAATTTATAATTTTATTAAGAACATATTTATTTTTTGTTTTTATTTTAATAAAATTTTTACTCGTTTCCTGTTTCTTGTTTAATTCTTCATTATATTTTAAGATAATGTGTTGATTATTATAACTTACTTTGTATAAATTTAATAATAAATAGAAAATAAAAATAAGAATCATTAACATTAGTTTAGTAATTAAAGATAAATTATTTAATGATATTAATAATAAAGGCATAATAAGAATAAAATAAACACTTAAAACTGAACAATAATAAATTCACTCTCTTTTTAAATTAACTACAATACTAGTTTGTTCTGTCAATGAACTAAAATTTTGGGAATAGGTACGGTTTTTCATTATTTTAAATAAAAATTTTTGTTTATCATTTTTAATTATATATAGTTGTAAATATCAATCCATAACATTAACAATTACACTGATACTTATTAATATTAAAATGTTAATAATAAATCAATGCCAATTAATCTTTCAACTATAATGAATTAAAAGTGAAAAAAATAAAATTATTAATATTGTTGTAATTAGACGCGATAATAAATTATTTTTAAAGTTATTTTTATTAATAATCATCAAAATCTTGTTGATTTCAACAACCAGTTATAATTGGTGGAAATCATAGCATTATAAAAATTACCCCATTTTTTAATCAAAATTGACGCCCCTTAGTAAACAACCTGCAACTTGAACTCCTCGTGTGTTGTTTATACATTAAAATAATTAATATTCTTTTCATTATTAACTTTCCTTTCTTTTTGAATTTAGCATTATTTTTAAAAATTATTATGTTAGTAAAGTGAAAAATCATAACTTTCTCTTAAGTTTATTATAACAAATACAAGTCGTTTATATAGGGAAAGATATCTTAAAAAAGAACTGAAATATGATGTAACACTTTATTTTTATTCTATCTTTCCTAATTTATCTTCTTAATTTTGTTGTATTTTTATTAATAAGGTATTATAATAATAAAGTAATTAAAATAGGTCAAGAAAGAGCACAACCGTGCTCTTTCTTTAATGCCATAAATTTAGTTATGTTTGATTAAGAAAGGATGGTGTTGAATGGAACATTTTATACAACAAGAAACAAAATTGAAATCAGCTTTGGAAAATTATTTAGCAAAGCAAAATTTAACTTTGTTTGCAATTAATTATTTACAAGAGTTTGACACAAATGTTGTACAAGTGTTAATTGAAGATAAAACAACTGTGCTTGATTTAGATCACCTAACAGTTATTAGTGAAGAAATTAATGAATTGGTTGATAGTCTTGATTTATTTTCAGAAGAATACTTGTTAGAGGTTTCAACACCAGGTGCTGAGCGACCATTACGAAATTGAAATGAACTACAACAACATGTTAAGGAGTATGTTTATTTAGAATTTAACGAAAAAGTCAATAATTTAGTTGAAGTTACTGGTGAATTATCAATGGTTGATCAGCAACAAAATCTTACTATTACTTATTTTTTTAAAGGTGCTCACAAAACATTACAAACAAATTATCAAAATATTAAATTTGCGCGTTGTGTGGTTAAATTTTAAGAAAGGAATGTTATATAGCATGATTGATGGTGCAAAATTATTGGCAACAATTGATGAAATTGTTAGTGAAAAACAAATTAGCCGTGATTTAATTTTAGATTCAATTAAAGAAGGAATTAGGAAGGCTTATGAAAAACATTTTGATCCAGAAGCAACAATTATTGTTGAGATTGATCAAAAAACAGGACAAATTAAAGTTGAAAAAGAATTAACTGTTGTTAAAAAAGTAGAAGATGATTTATTAGAAATTGGTCTAAATGAAGCCAAAGAAAAATATGGTGAGCAAATTACAATTGATGATAAAGTTTATGAACCAGTTAATTCAGAAGAATTTTCACGATTAGCAATTTTCCAAGTTGGCCAAATTATTAAACAACAAATTAAAGAAGCAGAAAAGGATTCAATTTTTGATGAATATATTATCCAAAAAAGGCACTTAATAACAGGTGTTGTTATTGCTGCTGAAGAAAAATACTTATTAGTTGAAGTCGAACGAACATTTGCTTATATTCCTCGAAAAAATTTGATCTTTTCTGACTATTTTGAAGTTGGCCAACCAATTACTTTTTTAGCAGAAGATGTTGTTAAATCAAAAAATGCAGGACAAATTACTGGTTCACGAACAAGCAATGATTTTTTATATCGTTTATTAGAACGTGAGATTCCAGAAATTTTTGAGCAAGTAATTGAAATAAAAGCAATTGCTCGTGATCCTGGGCGTCGTAGTAAGATTGCTGTTTATAGTACAAATGAAAATATTGATCCAATTGGTGCTTGTGTTGGTAGCAAGGGCAGTCGAATTAATAAAGTAACAGCTGAATTACAAGATGAAAAAATTGATATTTGTATTTATAATGATAATAGTCAACAATTTATTATTAACTCATTATCACCCGTAAAAGTAATTTCAATTACAACTAATGATGAAGGAAAAGAAGCTGACGTTGTTGTTCCTGATGAGCAATTATCATTAGCAATTGGAAAAGGAGGAAGTGCCGCAAAATTAGTTGCAAAGTTAACAAAATGAAAACTAAACATTATGAGTTATAGTGAAGCGTTAACGAAACAAGTTGAAATTTTATGAAATGGAAATTTAACAACTGATGAACTTAGTGCATTACAAGTTAAATTAAAAGATAAAATTAAACCAAAAGCCACTATTGAAACAAATACTGTTGATATAACAGCCAGTTTACCAGTTGAAGAATTTGAAATTATTGAAGAACAAATGGCTGAAGAAACAATGATTTTAGATGAAGAAAATTATCATGTTGATGATTTAACAGAATCAACTCCTAAAGTATTAGAAAATGAAATTCAAGAAATTGAAGACAATCTTTCTTATTTTGAGAGTGAACAATTTGAAAATCAAGATGATGATGACGATGAAATTAATTATGACGACTATGATAATTATTATGATCAAGATAAGTAATTAACTAGGAGGGATATCGATGACAAATCATAAAAAAATCCCCTTACGAAAATGTGTTGTTTCACAACAAATGTTACCAAAAAAAGAATTGGTACGAATTGTTAAGACACCAAACGGGGAAATTATTATTGATCCAACCGGAAAGGCCAATGGGCGCGGTGCTTATTTACGACCAACATTAGAGATTTATGAAAAAGCAAAAAAGAGTCACGCGTTAGAACGTGCTTTAAAAACAAAGTTAACCGATCAATTTTACGAAATGTTATATTGTGAAATTAGCGAAGATTGAGATTAACAATGATAGATCAAAAAGGATATAGTTATCTTGGTCTAGCCAAACGAGGGGGTAAACTAATCACAGGGGCTTGTTTGTTAACTGCCATTCAACAAAAAACTGTTTATTTAGTATTAACAAGCAGTGATGTTGGTGCTACGCAAGCAAAAAAATATCAACAAAAATGTTTTTATTATAAGATCCCTTATTTTAGTTGCCTTGATTTTAATTTAACCCAACAAGCCTTAGGAACAAATAATGTTAAAATGATTGGTATTAGTGACCAACATCTTGCCCAACGGTTGCTGAAATTATTAAATAATTCTTAAAATTCAAAAAGGAGGAGGGACAGATGAGTAGTCAAAATAACAAACAAAATAAAAAAACATTAGCTAAAAAACAACGAAATCGGATTCAATCACAATTAAAAACGGTTGAAGCACATGTTACCGAAGGAGTTTTTGTTTATGATGAGGCATTAACTATTGCTGAGTTTGCCCAAAAAATTAATAAACCCGTTAGTGAAATTATTAAATACTTTTTTAGTAAGGGGATAATGTTAAATCAAAATACTTTTTTAACTGAAGATAAATTGGGAGAGTTATGTTTAGAATTCGGGTTAGATTTTAAACGTGAAAAATCAGTAACACATGAAAACTTAATTGAAAGTTTTGAAGTTAATGATGACCCTGCTTCGTTAGAAAAACGACCACCAATTGTCACAATTATGGGCCATGTTGATCACGGGAAAACAACCCTATTAGATACCATTCGTAATACTAATGTGGTAAGTACAGAACATGGGGGAATTACACAACATATTGGGGCTTATCAAATTAAAACGAAACATGGTGAAAAGATTACCTTTGTTGATACTCCTGGACATGAAGCTTTTACACAAATGCGCGCACGAGGGAGTGCAGTAACAGATATTGTTATCCTAGTTGTTGCCGCTGATGATGGTGTAATGTTGCAAACTAAAGAAGCCATTGATCATGCCAAAGCAGCTGGCGTACCAATTATTGTTTTTGTTAATAAAATGGATAAAGTTGGAGTAAATTTAGATAATATTTTAATGCAATTATCACAAGAAGAATTAACTCCAGAAGAGTGAGGAGGAACAACTCCTTATGTTAAAGGAAGTGCTAAACAAAAACAAGGAATTGATGAATTATTAGATACAATTTTATTAATGGCTGATTTAATAGAATTAAAAGCAAATCCAAATCGTTTTGCGTTAGGAACAGTGCTTGAATCACACTTAAATCGTGGTTTAGGACCAGTTGCAACACTATTGGTGCAATCAGGAACATTGAATATTAAAGATGCCTTAGTTGTTGGTTATACTTTTGGTTATGTTCGTGATTTATCTGATGAGAGTGGTAAAAAAATTAAATCAGCAGGACCATCAACTCCAGTTATGATTCATGGTTTAAATGAAGTACCAAATGCTGGTGACCGTTTTATGGTTTTTCGAGATGAAAAATTAGCACGTGAAATTGCTTTAAAACGAAAAACAATTGATACAATGAATAAACGTTATAAAAATCAAAATTTCTCGTTAGAAAGTTTATCAGCCCAAATTAAAGATGGACAATTAAAACAAATTAATATTATTTTAAAAGCTGATACTCAAGGAACAGTTGAAGCAGTAAAAGCAAATCTATTAAAAATTAATATTCCAGGTGTAAGAATTAATGTTTTACGAGCAACTGTTGGGGCAATTTCTGAAAGTGATGTAACATTGGGTTTAGCTAGTCAAGCATTTATTGTTGGTTTTAATGTTCGTCCAACAGCTCATGTTCGGAAAAAATCCGAAGATGAAGGTGTTGCAATTCGTTTGCATACAATTATTTATAAATTAACTGAAGAAATAGTTGCCGCAGCGGAAGGAATGTTAGATCCAGAAATAGTTGAAGAAGTGTTAGGACAAGCGGAAGTACGTCAAATTTTCCGTCATTCTGATATTGGAACTATTGCTGGTTGTTATGTTACTGATGGTATTATTCCACGAAAATCACGAGTTCGAGTTTTACGTGATGGAGTTATTGTCTATAGTGGTGAATTGGCATCATTAAAACATGTTAAAGATGATATTAAAGAAGCTAAAACAGGGGCTGAATGTGGGTTAACAATTAAAAACTATAATGATTTAAAAGAGCAAGATGTTATTGAAGTTTATACTGAGAAAGCCGTTACAAAGTAATGGTTTTTTTTGGTTGTTTTATGTTATTTTTGGTTGTTTTTGGTTAAAAATAAGATATAATTACAATTGGTGAGAAGATATTGCAGTTATTACCAACAACATTACGCCGTGATTTAACGGAAATGGAGCAACAAGGATTATTAAAACCCATGGTGGTGTTAAATTACAAAAGAGTTATGAGGTTCGGATAGAAGAACAATTAAATGAAAAAATCCAACAGCATGCAGAAGAAAAATATTTAATTGCTCGCCATGCGGTTAAAAAAATTAAATCAAAAATGTATCTTTATTTGGATGCTGGTTCATCAACCTTAGCATTAATTAAGTTATTACAACCAGCAGATGATTTAGTAATTATTATTAATTCAATCTTCCATGTAGAACTATTAGCTTTAGGAGGATTTAATAATGTTTATGTCTTGGGAGGAAAATATAAACACCAAACAGGAGCATTAATTGGTTGAGAAGCCATTACGACTTTACAAAAATATCAAATTGATTGTGCTTTTTTAGGCGTGAATGGGATTAATGGTCAGGATTTATATACGACCGACCCAGATGAAGCAATGATTAAAGCAGAGGTTAATAAACGAGCAACAAAAAGTTATATTCTTGCTGATTAATCAAAATTTAACATTAAATCATTAGTAAAATTCGCTTCTCGTTCGGAAGTTGAAATTATTACAAGTTCATAGAAAGGATTAAAGGATAAAAAAATATGAAAGTAATTGATTATTTTACTGAAGCAACAACCTTTTTAAAAACTTCTGCGACAGATAAAGCTGAAGTCTTTGCAAGATTAGCAACAGCATTAGTTAACAATGAAACAGTTACTGATTCAGCAAAGCTAATTAAAGCTTTAGAAAAACGTGAAACAGAAGGTCCAACGGGTGTTGGTGATGGTTTAGCAATTCCCCACTGTTCAAGTAGTAGTGTTACTAAACCATCAATTGCAATTATGACATTAGAAAAGGCAGTTGATTGACAAAGTTTAGATAACAAACCAGTTGATATCATTTTTATGATTACTACGCCAGAACAAGGAGGAGAGCAACATTTACAAGCACTAGCAAAATTAGCTGGTTTTTTAGGAAAAAGTGAAGTTGTAACCCAAATTCGTGCGGCAAAAACTTTTGCTGATATTCTTAAAGCATTTATTGAACCAGTTACTGACCACGATAAAGTGAAAACCGATGGTCACTATGATGTTATTGGTATTACAGCTTGTCCAACTGGAATTGCCCATACTTATATGGCAAAAGAAAAAATGGAAGAAGCAGCAAAGGCAATGGGCTTAACAATTAAAGTTGAAACGCAAGGGCGTAGCGGTAATGAAAATGTCTTAACAGCAACCGACATTGCTAATGCAAAAGCAATTATTCTTGGGATTGATAAAAAAATTACGGGAATGGATCGTTTTAAGGGTGTTTCATATTTAGAAACAAGTACAAAAGATGTTATTTACCATGCCCCTAATGTTATTCAAGATGCTTTGAATGGTAAACGTTTAACAATTGGCAAAGGTGGCAAAGGTGGTAACGATGAAGTTGGTGAATTAAGTTTAAAAAACTTTAAAGATGTAACAAAAAACCTCTTAGGAGGAGTTTCACGAATGTTACCATTTGTGGTTGCTGGAGGAATTATTTTAGGAATTGGTTTCTTATTAGATTCAGGTAAAACAGGAAAAGATTTTGGGGTAACTCGTGATATTGCTGCATGATTTTCAGGATTAGGAAAAGTAATCTTTGGTATGATGGTTCCAATTTTAGGTGCTTATGTATGTTACTCGATTGTGGGATCACAAGGATTATTACCCGGGATGATAGTAGGATTAATTGCTAATGCTCCTGGAATGTTATATGATGCAGAAAATAAAACGGGATGAGCAAATACATGAGGGCGATTATTCCCTGATTCAATTTCAAACTTTAACTCAGGATTTTTTGGAGCCTTAATTGGTGGTTATCTTGTTGCCTTTGCTGTATATGGATGCCAAAAAGGATTTGCTCGGTTCCATCCATCACTACGAGGAGTTAGTGATATTGTATTAATCCCTGTTCTAACAGCTTTAGCAGCAGGAGTGTTAATGTTTGGATTAAATATCCCACTAGGATATTTAAACTACGGTTTAAGTTTAGGTTTAAAAGAAATTGCTGATTATAATTTAAATGCTTTAATTGGAATTATTATTGGTTTAATGATGGCTGCTGATATGGGTGGACCAATTAATAAAGCTGCCTATGTCTTTGGAACCTTAACAATTGATGCCACACAAACATCTTATGAAGGAATTCGTTCAACGAATGGGGGAACAGTCTTTATGGCTTGTGCAATGTTAGCAGGAATGGTACCACCATTAGCATTAGCTCTATGTACAAGAATGTTTAAAAAATATTGATCAAAAAAAGATGTTGAGCAAGGAAATACTAACTATTTCTTAGCCGCATGTTTTATTACCGAAGGGGCAATTCCATTTGCTGCTACTGACCCAAAACGAACAATTCCATCAATTATAGCCGGAAGTGCTATTACTGGCGTAATTGTTAGTGGTTTTGGTGTAACCTTAGCAGCACCGCACGGAGGGGTTTTTGTCTTTCCGCTATTGCAAATTCAAGATAATGGTAAAAATTGATTTAGTATTGCTAATCATGGTGCTTCAATTGGAGTAGCAGTCTTAATTTCAGTTATTGCACTAATTATTGGAAGCTTTATTAGTGCCTTGATTCTTGGATTTTGAAGAATGCATGATGTTAAAAACAATAAAATTACTTTAGCAATTTAATTTAAAAAGTAAAAACCCAACTCATTGGGTTTTTATAATACTAAAATAAAAAGGGAAGGAGTACGAAAAAATGATTTATACATTAACATTAAATCCCGCAATTGACCAAGTTATTGAAGTCCCTAATTTCCAGGTAGGAGAAACTAATAAAGCGATTAGTGAGTATGAGGTAATTGGTGGCAAAGGAATTAATGTTGCCGTAATGTTGCAACATTTAGGATATTCAACTACAGCATTAGGCTTTTTGGGGCGTGATAATAAGGAAATGTTTGAACATTATTTGATAGAGCAAAAGGTTGGTGCTTGTTTTCATGAAGTTAATGGTAAAAACCGAACTAATATAAAAATTAAAAGTTTAGAAATAAAACAAGAAACAGAATTAAATGGTCTTGCTTTTTCTGTTAGTGCTGATGATGTTATGGCACTGTTAACAATTCTTAAAACAGAATTAACCAAAAATGATTGTTTAATTATTTCTGGTTCATTACCACGCAATTGTCTATCTGATTTATATCAAACAATTAGTACTTATTGTGATGAAAATGAAATCTTATTTGTTGTTGATGCAACAAAGGATGTTTTATTATCAACTTTATCAGCTAAACCATTCTTAATTAAACCAAATTTAGCGGAATTAAATGAACTATTTGAAACAAATTACCAATTTACTCAAAAAACAGAAATTGTTGCTTTAGGAAAAAGATTGCAAGAACAAGGGGCACAGAATGTTTTAATTAGTAGTGGCAAGGATGGGAGCATCTTAATTACTCCAACAAATGTTTATGTTGGTAATACTGCAACAGGACAATTAATTAATTCAGTTGGCGCTGGTGATTCAATGGTTGCTGGATTTGTTGGAGCATATTTAGCAACAGATGATTATCAAGAAGCAATGTTAACTGGTATTTGTGCTGGATCAGCGACAGCATTTAGTCAAGGGATTGCTGACAAATTGTTAGTGGAAAGTTTAAAACAACAAATCAAAATTAGTACTTTTAAATAAAAAAATGTAGTATACCACACACATTTTGGAGATTGCAAGAAAATAATAAAAAATATAATTAAAATATAAAAATATTATTAAAACTGATAAATATATATAAATAAAAATTATAAAATTGACACACTAAAAATAGTTTAAATAAAACTTTATAAATTTAAAATTATTTAGTTAAATTAGTTAAAAATTCAAATGGTGTCTGAAAATTCAAAGATTTATTCACTCTTTCAAAATTATAAAAATAATAATAATCATTTATTTTATTTTGTAAACCAACTATATTCAATATTTTTTCATCAAATACAAATAACTTAGTATAATTTTGATGAAATCTTTCAATTTTACCGTTTGACTGCGGAGAACTAACGGGTGTTGTTTGATGTAAAATATTTTTATCTGTTAAAAATTGAGTAAAAGTAGTTTCTTTAACGCTACTTTTTTGATTATTCCGATGACTATTAATAAATTCAGAACCGTTATCAGTTCTAATTCGTGTTATTTTAATACCAAATATTTTTTTAAAATCACTGATTGCTCTTTTAACAGCATCAATAGCATTCTCAGTGCATAATTTATCATAAATATAACCGAATACTCCTCTCATTCTTTCATCAATAAAATCATAAACATAATACTTTTTATCAACTGGAAATTTACTTGGCATAAAATATTTAGCATCCATTTGTAATAATCCTAATTCTTTAACTTCATATCTTGGATGTTGTCTTTTAATTTCTTTAATTTTATTTTTTATTTTTAATCATCGTTTATCTTTTTTAATTCAACGAAAAAATGTTTTTAAATTTTTGGGTGCTTTATTTTTTAATTCTTCGCCATGAATTCCTTTTTTAAATTATAAAACAATGATAAAACACCACCAACACGTTTATCACAATATTCAAAATATAAATCACAGATATTTTTACGAACATCATTATTATATTGATAATTAATATTATTAGGAACTGTTGATTTTAATAATAAATCTTCAAAATTATTATTTGCATATGCAACTAAAATTTTATTCGCTCAATAATAAAAAGTTGAAAATTTATTTTTAAAATATTTTTTAATTAAGTCTTTTAATAACAACTTATTTTCAAAAAAACTCCTTACATAAATTAATATATGCAAATATTTTCTTTTTTATTCTTTTATAATATTTATTTTGATAGTTTTTACTTAAAAGATCTTGCAATTTTGCTTGTAAATCGCTTAAATTAGAATCATTAATAATATATTTCATTAATTCACCTCATTTTTTTAAAAAAATAATATAGTATAGTTATATCATTTAAATTAATTTTTATAAAACTTCAAACTTTTTTAAACAATCACAATAATAAGTAAAATATCGTTTCTAAAATATATTTAAAAATGCTTGTATATATAATGTCAATAGAATTTGATAAAAAAGGAGTAAAATATGAAAAAATGACTTAGTATTTTAGGAGCAATTGGATTAACTGCAACAAGCACAACAACATTAATTAGTTGTGAAAAACTAAATAATAATGAAAACGGCGGAGGTAATAAACCAGAACCTTGAAATCAACAACAAACACCCAAAAATAGTAATTGAAAATTAATTGAAAATAATAATAGAGAAAGTGAGTTTTCAAAACCAAATAATAAATGATATTTTTATGTTCGAATTATTGATAAATATATCTGCGAAAAAGTTTATTTTGATAGTAATTTTATAAAAAATCACAATACATACTAACAACATTTAAGATATGGAATTAATTTTCCTGTTTATCGTTGGGATGATGTTGGAGAACCACGAACACCAATAATTAATCCTAATACTAGTGAAATTACAGATTGAAAAGGTTAAAAAGGAATTTAAAAATAGTTCCTTTTTATATTAATCTTACAAATTTCATAAATATAATTAATAAGAATAAATTAGTTATTGTACTATATAATGCAGGACTAAATTTTCATACTTCGAATGTTTGATTAAAAAAATTATAAATTGTTTGAAATATTTTTCCAACACCACTCGCTAATTCGTTTACTTGTTTTATACCAGGAATATTATTAACGATTCAAATTGCCGTATTTCTGATATGACACGCTAAATTATATCAACTACAACTTTCATATTGTACTTGTCATTATTGACTATCGGGGAATAATCCATCATTATTAATTTCTTGTCAATTATAAATACCAAAATTAAAATCATAATAACGATACATATCATTATCTTTTTGTGCTTGTAATTCAAAGACATTATAACCGATTTTTTGTTCTTCCATTTTTTTATATTTTAAACCATATTTGTTTTTTAAAGTGCCTTCAAAAACATAACCCTCATTTTGATTAATATTATAATTATTTGCAACGGAAAAATCATAATTAAATACATCTCCATAATTTGTATTATAAAATCGATTTTTATAAGCAGAATACATCTTAAAATCTAATGATTTATATTTATCAGAAAAATAAAAATATCGTGGATAAATTTTAAAACCATTATTTGCTAATAAACCATATTTTTTATTATATCCTTGTGCATAAGTATTATTTTCTAAATCAAAAATTGTTCGTAAATAATCTTTATAAAAATTTTTCGAAACTGTAAACATACTATTTAATAATTTTTCAAATTGATTTTTATTAATATTATTTTCATCAATTAAAACATCTTTAAAATTAATTAATTTTAAACCAAAAAAGTTAATCAAAACAGTATCATATTGTAAATTATCAATATAACCAATTTCTATAAAATTACTCCGATTTTGAAACACCGGCACCAAAGCATACGCAAAAAATGCTTTTAAAAATTTATTAATATCAATTTGTTCTTTCATTTTTTCATAATATTTAATATTTCCATTTTCTAAATATGAATTAGTATTTCCATCAAAATTAAATATGTTATCTTTATCTTGCATAAAAGTAAACAAAAAACCTAATTTATCCTTTTGATTTTTAACAGGTTCATCTGCATATTTTCAATTATGAAATAATTCTAAACTGCCAGCAATAATGTTATTATTTTTATCAATCGTTGAAATCATCTGATAAATTGATTTAAAACTATTTTTTCATAAACTTTCATCAACAATTTCAAAATCAAAAATTATTCTTTGTGTTCCAACAATAGAACTTTCATAATCAGGGTTACCACCTTGCTGAACTCTAATATTTTCTTGAATAATAACATCTAAATTTAATAAAATCAGTTTCATTAATACCAGTTTCTACACTCCGCTTTGTTCTTGCTTTTTCTTCTGTTTGTTGTGATTGATGGTTTTGTTGTAATGTCATTGCCCCTAACGAGAAAAAAGAAATCAATAAAATTGGTATAAACGAAAATAATACTAAAAACTTACGCATTATTTTTTACCAACTTATTTTTATGATTTTCTTTTATTAATTTGATAATTTCATTAAATAAATAACCATAAAAATAATGAATTATTAAGATATATCACAATATATCAAATCATAAACCATAAATTATATAAAAATTTATACCAGCATATTTCTCTTTTAATTCTTCAATCGTTGAAACTGTATCTAAAATACATACAAGCGTTAACGAAAAACTTATAATAAGATATAAAATTAAATCAACCCAAGAAATAAATAAACCATTTTGTTTCTTTTCTTTTTTATTTTCTACATTACTTTTCATAAATTTAACTCCTAACTATAGAATGTTTTTGAAACAATAAACCCAATAATATATAAACTTGATATTGTTAACATTAACGGATGACTAAATAAAATCGCCATTTTATCAAAAATAGATAATAACCAAGTATCAGAATTATATAAATCCATAATAATATTTTTTGCTGATGTCAACTGATTAATAATAACTGTAATAAAACCAGTACCAAATATAGCGATTGCCGCAACTAATAAAACTAACTTAATCATATAAAATCAACTCCTTACTTATTTTTTTATTCTTTTAGTGCTATGAATTCTTTTAAATCCCTGTTCTATTGTTTTTACTTGTCTTGCTAAACTTGATAACTGTTGTTTATTGCGACTAACTTTAAATTGTTTTCGTTCTTTAATATGTTTTTGTAAACCTTGTTTAGTACTAGAAACACCCCGAACAGTAGCACCGTATAGTTTAGAACTATTAATAATACCGCTTTTAACTGTTGAACCTAAATCGTTATAATTAGTTGATGTTCCGTGAATTGCATAAATAGATAATTTAATAACCATAAAAAAGATTAAAAAATAAGCAATTGTTATATTTGACATTGGTAATTTAGTATTTCAAATAACATCAAAAACAAATAAAAAAGTATCAAAAATAAAACTAAAAATCTTATTTCAATTATCGTTATTAACGCTTTCACTTAATAAATTACTCATTTTTTATTTTTCCTTTCTCTTTTCTTGCTTTTAAATTTTCTTTCAAAATATCAATATCAAACAATTCTAAGCGTTGTTTATTGTTTAATTTTGATATATCTTTTCAAAAGTATTCTTTTTTATTAATAACTTCATCATTTTTTAAATCACGAACAAATGATAATCAATGACTATCATATTTATTGGCAAATTCAAGCGGAATAATTATCTTAAAAAACCGAATTCCTAATCCAACATCCAACTTATGTTTTGCTCTTTTACCTTCTGCTGTTCGTTCTACTGATTTTGTTTTTCAAATTTCATAATCTGTAATATCTTGGAAAATACCAATTCGCATAACAAAACTACGATTAAAAATATTACCTAATTTTGACTTAACGGATTTTTTCAATGAAATAGGAATAATAATACCACTTGCTAAATGACGAATATTATTTCACATCATACCTTCACGCTGTACAGTAAAAATCGATCTATTTTTAAAATGTCTTGCTAAAACAATTCACACACTTTTACCACCATGAACTTTTTTAACTTCGTGAGGACTAGTTCCATCAATATATAAAAAACTCTCATCAAACAAAAATAAACTATCATCAGGTGGGACTAATTTAGTTCTATCAGTAAAATCTAAATTATTAAAAGTTAAAAGTTTTATTGCATCATCTTCAATTGGATAATTACTATAAATTTTATTCGTTAAAAGTTTCATAACTTGTGATAGAAAAGTTAAAAGCAATGTTTTACCAGTTCCTAATTTACCAATAATTACGGATAATGGATTATCTCAAATAAAGTAAACTAAACGAAAGACATTTAACTGATAAAAAACATTTTTTTAAACTCACCAAACAAAATATACACATTGTAAAACAAATAATAATCAAAATACTAAACCAGTAAAATTTAAAGAAATTATTCAAAGTAATAAATCAATTAAACTAAACAAAACCATTGAACCACTAATATAACAAAAATTTATTAGAAAAAATACAAATTTTTTCATTATTTAAAATACCCAACTATTTTAAAAATCATTCACAATAAGAACCAAGTTAAAAACAAAATTACAATTCAAACACCAATCATCAAAGTTAAATATTCATTTTGTGTTAAATTCCACATTGTAATACTTTCAACATTTGTTTTATTTATAAATAAAAAGACATGAATAAAAAACTCTTTTAATTTTTCTCAATCATTTTGCATCTTTAAAAACTCCACATTTTCTGAATAAGTTTAAAAAACATTCCAAAAAATAAAATGAAAATAACACAAACGATATAACATATAAAAATTCTGGGGCATTAGAACCAATTATATAACTAACAAATTGAACTCAATAATTATATAAACTCATTATCTAATTCTTCCAAATCGCGAATTAATTGTTCTACTTTTTCGTCATTTCAATTTATTAAATTATTGCTGTTATTTGTTTTTACTTTTTTAGGTTCATTTTGAAATAATGCTTTATGCATAAGCGTAAAATAGTTATGTTTATATTGACTATACAAATCAATTATTTCTGTTCCAGTTAAAAATTTTCAATCGTGTTGTTTTAAATTTTCATCATATTTTACAATACGATAAGAATTATCATAAATTAAACCGATTGCTACTTGATCTGAATGTTTTTCACTAGGATAAATAAATTTATTACTCAATCAAAAACCAATATGGCGATTATGATTAGGTAAATTTATAAAACTTGCTTTATCTGTTTCAAAAGGAATAAGTTCCTTGCTAATAAAATAATTTTCTATATTTTGATTTTTCTTAACAAAACTACTCAATTTTTTCAACTTCTTTATAACAATTTAAACAATAAAATTCATCAAATCGTAATCTTTTCATATCATTAAAACAAGTTTCACATTTATATTCAAAATAATTAATCATTACTTATCATCTCCTAACTAAATGTTTGTTTAATAAACAATGTTATATTTAATGTTTATATATTGTTTATTTATTGATAAAAACATTGATTATTAACAATGTTATACATAATGCTAATATATTGCTTATTTAATGTTTAATAAACAATGTTATTAACAATATTAAATATATAAAATAGTAAAAATTGGCACACTGAAAAATACTATTAAGTTTTAAAATAATAGTTATATAAAATAAATTAATAAAAAATAAATAAAATAGTGTGCCTTAATTTTGTTTAAAATAACTTAAAATATAGTGTTATATTCTATTAAAATCCTTTAACCATATGACGGAAAAAGTTTAATATCTTAATAATAATAAATAATCCAAATGGAATTAAAATAATTCACGCATCACCTAAAAAGATCATTAACTGCGGTAAAATACCATATACAGCATCTTTAACTTTCATCATTGCTTGTCCCAAACCGCTTCAAATAGAATCCATTCCAGTCCTAAAAGTAACTGCATCTGCTAAAAAATTAATTATTTTCTATCCTCCTTGTCTTCAATTTCTTTTTTTCTTTTTTCTTACCTTGAATTTGTCTAACTTTTTGATAAATTGATAAACCAATTCACGCAAAAATACCTAACAAAATCAAAATACTAAATATTCATGTTAATCATACTGGCATGATATAACTCCTTTCAATAAATTAAAAAATTGAAATTTGCAAACTCGCTCCGCTCGTTGTCGCTTTGCTCCACTTAAAAAACATTATTGAATAAATTATCCGCTAATAAATTACGCGGAATAATTTATTCTTTTACTTTTTAATTTCAATATCTTTTGCAATCTTATTGACAATATTAATAACAATATCTTTTCCATACTTTTTCACTAACGACCGCAAAATAAAATATTGTTTTGTTTGCATAATTTCAACTCCTTATTTAAAATATTAATAAAATTTATTTCTAAAACTGTAAATACCACAAAAGTACAAAATGTATGTGGTTTCTATAATTTTTTTATTTTATGTCATATTGTTCATTGCTGTTACAATTATGGTTTATGCCTAAAATATATATTTTTAAATCTTGTTAATGAATATTTATGATATCAAAAATTGTTGGAATTGAGAATTTTACTTTCCTAAGATCAATTATAATACTTCTTTGGAGAGTATAAAATGGAATCTTTTTTCTTGAAAATTGTATAGTTTGGCAAATTACGCTTTATTTACGATAAAGTTAAAATGAAAATCTTTTCCTTAATGGTAAAATAAAGAAAAATTTACTTTAAAGTAGGAGGATTTTATGGCAATTATTTTAGAAGTCAAAGCTATTAGAAAAAAATACCATCAAAAATTTGTTTTAAAAGATGTTAATTTAATAATCCATCAACATGAAAAAATTGGTTTAATTGGTGCTAATGAAAGTGGTAAAACAACATTAAGCGAGATTATTGCTGGTGTGCGAAAGCCTAATAATGGTGAAATTATTTATCAACCAAATTTAACCATTGGAATGCAGTTTCAAAATTCCCAATATCCACCTGGGTTAATAATAATGGATATGATTAAATATTATTGTAAAGTATTTCAGTTATCTTTCTAGCAGGATGAAATTAAACAATTAATTATCACTTATCAGTTAACAGAAGTTGCTAAAAAAAAGATTGTTAAATTATCAGGAGGTCAGCAACAGCGATTAAACATTTTATTGTCAGTTATTTATCATCCACAATTAGTAATTTTGGATGAAGTTTCAACTGGCTTAGATATTGCAGTTAAAGAAACTATTTTTCAATTTTTAGAACAAAATATTATTATTAATCAACGAGCAATGTTGCTCGTATCACACAATATGGAAGAAATTGAACGTTTTTGTGAGCGGGTTATCTATTTATCAGCAGGAAAAATTAAAGCTGATTTAGCAGTAACTTATATTCTTCAAAAGTATGGTAGTGTTTTTAACTATACAAAAGAGATGTTTGAAAATGAACAAAATAAAGACTCTTTTAATTAAAAGAGTCTTTATTTTTATTAGCACTTTGATTGTAGTCTTCGGTAATTGCGTTAGCCGCCTTAATCTTATTTTCTAAATTTGGATGAATTTTTAATAAATTTCGAAAAATGATATCAGATATTAAAATTTGAACAATTTTAGAAGATAATGCTGTAAAATGCTCATTTTCTTTTGTATGAATTTCAAATAAAATTTTATGTTTAATTTTATATAATTGATCAATGTTAGGAATATTAGTAACTAAAGCCACATCAATGTTCAGCTTATTTGCTAAATTAATAATATTAACAACTTCATTTGTCTTTCCTGATTTACTAAAAATAATAATTAAATCATCGGGTTCGGCATTTGAAAGAGTAACCATTAACGAATGAATGTTTTCTGTTGTATAACAGTTATAACCAATCATATTAAGGTTACTATGTAAAACCCGGCAAGAAAGAAAAGATGCACCAATGCCAAAGGCGAAAATTCGCTTTTTAATAACAATATCATTAATTAGGTGGTCTAAGACTTCTAAATCAATATTGTCAATTGTTTCATGGATACTATAAGAATAATAGACACGCATATTGTTAGCGATATCTTTTAAATTCATGGTTTCATTAGTTTCGTAATTTTTGTTTAGAAAATTTAATCGTTCATAAATATGCATTTATAATTCTTTAATATTTTTAAATCATAAGTGTTTTGCCATTCGGGTAATAGTTGATTCACTAACATAGTAAGCTTTTGCTAATTCAGTTATTGTTTTACTAGTAAATAACACAGGATTTTGAATAATTTGTTCAATAACTGATAGTTCAGTATCAGTCAAAGTATTTTTATCATATGTTAACAGAGACAACATAGAAACTCCTTTCATCAACCGCACCATGAAAATTATTTTCATAATATCAACTAATTCTATTTTACAACATATTATGCGAATAATAAAGTGGAAAATAATTTGTTAATTTAATAAAAAATGCAAATTATGAATATTTTTCAATAAAATTATTCTATAATGTAATTATAAAATAATGAAAATTTATATAAAAATCCAAATGTAAGCAAGTTATTTTAATAGAAAGAGTAAAAAAAGACAATGATGTTAAGTTTATCGCCACAACATATTACCTATTTATCAATTTTAATTTTTGGAATTATCGTGGGGACAATATTGTTAATTATTTGAATTTTCCAAAAGAAACGATTAGCTAATAGCGAATATTATTATGCTAAAAATAATAAAAATTTAGATTTATGAAATTATATTAAACGTAATATTGCGTTATATAGTTCTTTTTTTGTTATGTTATTAGTATTTCCGTTCTTTTTTATTGGTTTTATAAAATTATCATTATTTTAAAAAAATGAAAAAACTTTGCTTTGTAGTAATTAACCTAACTTTAAGTTAGTTAAATTCTATAATTATTTAGGAAATATTAATTTATTATTTTAAAAGGAGAAATCAAAAATGAGTGAGAAAGCCAAGCTTAAACCTTTTATGTCAAAGGCTTGATGAAAACAATCAAATCAAAGGACAATGGGACTTTAAGTAAATTAAGTAAAGCATTTCTATTACCAATTGCTGGAATCTTCTTAGGAGTTGGTGCGACTATTTCATCAAAAGTTGATTCTGCTTCAGCAGCTTGATACTTTGGAAATTTTTTAAATAAAATGGGAGATATTGCCTTTGGCAATTTGCCAGTATTATTTTGTATTTCTGTTGCAATGGCCTATACGGATGATGCTGGAGTAGCAGCATTGACTTCAGTGGTCGGGTTTTTAGTTTTTAATGCAATTCAGTTGTCATTATTAAATGAGGCATATGCTCATATTCAATATGTTGTTAATATTGAGGGGGTGCTTCACCAATTATGGAATTAACTGTTGATGGTGTAACATCAGCCAGTCCAACTTTACTAACGGGTGAACAATTATTGGAATGAATGAGAACCAGTGATATTTATAAAGAATTAGTGAAAGGGAATGTTACTGTCACAATTGTTAGTTCAGCACGAGTAACTGATCAATTTAACTTGTTATTTTACACTTGTCAAATATGAGCAGTTCAAAATAAATTATTAACTTCTAATTTAGGAATTAATTCATTAAATACTGGTATTTTTGTTGGAGCGATTGCGGCTTTCGCTTATAATCGTTTTCATAAAACACAATTACCTTCAGCGTTAAGTTTTTTTAGTGGGACAAAATTAGTTCCAATTATTATGTTTATAGCAGTAATTCCATTAGCTTTTATTTTTATGATTATTTGACCATTAATTGGAACTGGGCTAGCATGATTTGGAAATAACTCAGGAAAATTACCAGTAGGGTTAGATTCTTTAATCTTTGAGATTTTTAAGCGATCATTAGTGCTATTTGGGTTACATCATGTGTTTTATTCACCATTATGATGAACACAAACCGGGGGAAGTATGGCAGATTTAATCGCTAATGTTTCAAAAGACTCTTTAAGTTATATGGCTTTCCTTAAAGATTTACAAGGAGCTGGTTATATTGATGCTAATATTGATTTAAGTACAATTACAGTTGGAGAAGCACAAGCAGCAATTACTAGTTGAGTATCAGAACTAAATGCTTCAACAATAGCAGCAGTTGGTGATCAAACAATTATATATAAAGTTATTGCTGATCCAAAAATTACCTTTACAATAATTCAACATATTGGGTTAAATTTAGGACGATTCCAAACTGGGAAGTTCCCATTTATGATGTTTGGATTACCAGCAGCAGGAATGTACTTTAGTGTTCCAAAAGAAAATCGAAAACAAGTAATGGGAATTTACTTTTCAGCAGCCTTTACTTGCTTCTTAACAGGAATTACAGAACCAATTGAATTTACTTTCTTATTTGTAGCACCATGGTTATTTTATGGTGTTCATATGCCATTATGTGCAATTTCATTTATGTTAATGGGATTATTACATGTGCATACATCAATGACCGTTTCAGATGGATTTATTGACTTTATTGTCTTCGATATTATTCCATTTGTTGGTGGAAAAGAAACAAACTTCTATTGAATTTTTGTAGTTGGAATTCCATATATTGGAATTTATTTTGCAGCTTTCTATTTAGCAATTAAATATGGGAAAGTTCAAATTCCTGGTCGTGATGGTATCACAAAACTATATACTAAAGCTGATTTTAAAGCAAAAAAAGGTACTAATGAAACAACTTCATCAACACCAGCGAAGGGTGCAAATGGTGATGCGGCAAAAAGAGAAAAAGCACGTAAAATTATTGAATTTTTAGGTGGTGCTGATAATATTACGGCAGTTGACTCATGTGCTTCACGTTTACGAATTACAGTTGTTGATAGTAAACTTGTCAATCAAGATGGAATTAAAGGGTTAGGTGGCAGCACCGGAATGCTTATTCGTGGTCAATCGGTTCAAATTATTTATGGTGGAGAACAAGAAGTAATTAAACCGTATATGTGTGAATTATTAGCTGAAATGCGTAATAATAAAGAGACAGCAAATTTAAATTCAAAACAGGGTTAAAATTAAATAGATATCAAAAAAAACATTAATTTTTTAATTAATGTTTTTTTGTCTATTTTAACAAATGCTATTTTGTGATAAAATTATAATATATAAAAATGGAGTGGAAAATAATGACATCAATTTTTGGATATCCAAAAGAGGAATTACAATTAGATTTAGTTACGCATGGTTTTAAGAAGTATTTAGCAGAGCAAATCTTTGATTGAATATATGTCAAAAACATATATTCTTTTTATGAAATGACAAATATTTCTAAAACTGATCGTAATAAATTACAAGAATACTATACGATTGAGCCATTAAAAATTGTTGTTCAACAACAGTCAAAAGATGGAACAGTAAAGTTTTTGTTTCAGTTAGCAGATGGTTATAAAATTGAAACAGTTTTAATGGCTCAAAGTTATGGTAATTCTGTTTGTGTTACAACACAAGTTGGTTGTAATATGGCATGCACTTTTTGTGCCTCAGGACTATTAAAAAAAACCCGGAATTTATCAACTGCCGAAATTGTTCAACAAGTTATGATGGTTAATCGTTATTTAGCAACAACAAATGAACGTGTAAGCCATGTTGTTGTAATGGGAATTGGCGAACCATTTGATAATTTTGATAATACGCTTAAGTTTGTCAACATTATTAATGACTCAAAAGGTTATCAAATTGGTGCGCGCCATATTACAATTTCTACTTGTGGGTTAGTTCCAAAAATTAAACAATTTGCAGAATTAAAGACCCAAGTTAATTTAGCAATTTCATTACATGCTCCAAATAATGCGATTCGTAATCAATTAATGCCAATTAATAAAACTTATCCAGTAGAAAAATTAATGGATGCAGTTCGTTATTATATTGAGTTAACTAATCGGCGTGTTACTTTTGAGTATATTTTAATTGAGAATGTTAATGATAGTCGTGAAACAGCATTAGAATTAGCAAAGTTAATTCGAGGATTAAATGCTTATGTTAATTTAATTCCTTATAATACAGTTGCAGAAAATGGGTATCAACGCAGTACAAAAATTAATCAATTTTTTGAAACTTTACAACAGCAAAAAATTAATTGTATTGTTCGTCGTGAATTTGGGCACGATATTGATGCTGCTTGTGGTCAATTACGAGCTAAAAATAAAGGGATTATTAGAAAATAATTATGCAAATACGGTTTGGATACAAAACTGATATTGGTGTTTATCGTAGTAGTAATCAAGATTACTTTGATTTTGCCAATAATAGTTTTAACAATTATATTGCCATTGTTTGTGATGGGATGGGTGGTCATCAACATGGCGAAGTTGCCAGTAAAATGGCTGTTGATAGTTTAGTGGAACATTTTAAACGGACAAATTTTAATCATTTGTCCGATGAAGAAATTAATAAATGGTTTCGTCAAACAATTTTAGCAATTCAACAGGAAATGGTTACTTATGCTCAAATTTATGCTGATACAAGTGATATGGGAACAACAGTTGTTGCTGCCTTAATTGCTAATGGAAAAGTATATGTTATTAATATTGGTGATTCACGGTTATATAAATTACATCATGATAAAATTTATCAAATTACTACTGACCAAAATATGGAAAATTCAACAGAATATCGAGAAAAACAAGAATTAGAATTTCAAGGTCAATATAAAAAACAATATAATATGCATACTTTTTGAAAAGTATTAACAAGTGCTTTAGGACCAACAAAGAATTTAAAAATTGATACTTATGTTATTGAAGATATTAAAGGACAGTATTTATTAACCACCGATGGAATTCATGATTATGTTGATGAAATTGATTTAATTGAAACATTAAAATCAACAAATAAATTAAACGATAAGGTTAAAATTTTAATTGATCGGGCATTAGAAAATCTATCAACTGATAATTTAACCGGAATTGTTTTTGAAATAACAGATTAAAGCACTGTTATTTTTATTTGTTGTTTTTTTCTTCTTAGTTTTTTGTGTTATGATGTTTACAAGTTAAAATAATAAGGTAAAAGGGTGCAGAAAATGGAACAAATCACAATTGGAACAGTGTTACACAATCGTTATCAGGTTTTAGCTAAAATTGCAGATGGTGGTATGGCTGAAGTTTTTGAAGGATATGATATGTTATTAAAGCGGCATGTTGCAATTAAAATTATGACATTAACATTATCAAAAAATAAAGAAGCAGTAGAACGTTTTAATAAAGAATATAATTCAATTGCGCAGTTTTCCCATAATAATGTGGTTAAAGTTTATGGTTCATTTCAGGCGTATGATCGTCATTGTTTAGTTTTGGAATTAGTTAAAGGTTATACTTTGAAAGATCGTTTACTAACATTAGGTCCTTGCACTGTTAAAGAATTATTATATTTTTTTGATGAAATTAATTTAGCTATTACGGAAGCTCATCATAATGATATTATTCATCGTGATATTAAACCAGAAAATATTTTGATTTCATATGATGGTAAAATCAAGGTTGCTGATTTTGGGGTTGCAATTTTAGAAAATAGTGAAGATTTAGAATGTGGCAAAATCATTGGAACATCAAAATATATGGCACCAGAAATTGTCCAATCAAAACCAGCAACAAAACGCAGTGATATTTATGCTTTAGGCATTATGTTATATGAGTTAGCTGTTGGGATGGCTCCTTTTGTTGGAAAAAATCCAACTTTTGTTGCAGTTAAACATGTTAAAGAATTGCCACTACGACCACGGTTAGTAAATCCCTTAATTCCACAAAGTTTAGAAAATGTTATTTTAAAAGCAATTGCGAAAGATCCTAGTGAGCGGTTTCAAACAGTAGTAAATTTTAATACTAGTTTACAAGCAATTGAAACATCAGAACATCGCTCGGAAAAACCTTTAAAGTTATCAAATATGTTTGAAGTAAAAGGTAAGCAGTGTAAGCTTTATGATCGGTATTGTTCTTATCCATGATTTTTAAGAATTAATGTTGCTTGATGATTTAGTTTCTTACTAGTTTGTTTCATTATTGCCTTAGTTTGTCTTTGCTTGTTTTTACCAGGGTAGAATAATATGCATCAAACAGGAATGATTATTCGCATTGTTAGCGAGTTTTGTTATGTTAAAAATGATATTGACCATCAAATTTATGCTTGCAAAGCAAAAGGATTATTTCGTCATCAAGAAATTAAACCAGTTGTTGGTGATTATGTTCAATTTGAAATTCAAAATGACAAGCAAGGAATTATTTATCAAATTGAACCGCGTAAAAATGAATTATACCGGCCACGAATTGCTAATGTTGATCAAGTTATTATTATTACAGCAATGGAAGAACCGGCTTTTAATTCATATTTATTAAATAAATATTTAGCATTTATTGAATACAAAAGTTTAAAACCAGTTATTGTTTTTACTAAAAAAGATTTAGTGAAAACAGATGAACTTTATCAAAAATATTTTAACTTATATCGAAAGTTAGGTTATGAAGTTTATTTTATTAGTAATAAAAAAGATGATAAAAAAGTATGACAACAATTTGAACAACTTTTTCAGAATAAAATCACAGTGTTAACTGGGCAAACTGGTAGTGGGAAATCATCAACTCTAAATACGCTATTACAAGAAGAGATAATTAAAACGCAAGAAATTTCTAAAGCATTAGGCCGCGGAAAACATACAACGACGGCTAGTGCATTATATGAGTTATTAGATGGAATGATTGCTGATACACCAGGTTTTTCAACATTTGATTTAAGAGATTATGAAAAAGGAGGATTAGCCCGCTCTTATCATTTATTTAATCAATATGCTAATGAATGTAAGTTTCGAACTTGCTTGCATTTACATGAGCCACATTGCAAAATAAAAGCATTAGTTCAAGCAGATGTTATTCCACAATTTTTTTATAATGATTATGTTCGCATTATGCAAGAACAATAGAAAGAGGTAATGATGAAAAAATATTTTGTTGCACCAAGTGTTTTAAGTGCAAATTATTTAATCCTACAAGAAGAGTTAGCAGCAATTAAGAAAGCAGGTGCTCAATGAATTCATTTTGATGTAATGGATGGTGATTTTGTACCAAATTTAACTTTTGGTCCAAAGATTTTAGCTGATATTACTAGTTATAGCGATTTATATCTTGATTGTCACTTAATGGTTAAAATTAAAAATAGTAGTGTTGAAAATTACCTGCTGCCCTTTATTAAAGCAGGTGCATCAGCAATTACTTTGCATTATGAAGCATTAACTGAACCACAATTAACTGAATTTTTAAGTTTACGAACAAAATTAAACATAAAAATTGCGTTAGCAATTAAACCATCAACTCCAGTTGAAATTATTTACCCGTATTTAAATCGTCTTGACTTAGTCTTAGTAATGACAGTAGAACCTGGTTTTGGTGGTCAATCTTTTATTCCAGCAGCAGCAGCAAAGATTAAAATTTTACGACATTATCTTGATCAAAATAATGGCAAAACACTAATTGAAGTTGATGGGGGAATTAATGCTGAAACTGCAACCCTTTGTAAACAATATGGGGTTGATGTGTTAGTAGCGGGTAGTTATTTATTTGGCCATGTTGATTTAGCAGCAAGGTTGAAAGGATTATTAGCAGATGAAAGCAAATAAAGTTTTAATTGTTTGTTCAGAAACAAATTTAGATTTACAGCAGTATCAAGATTATTATAAAATTGGTGTGGAACGAGGTGTCTTAGATTTAATTAAAACTTTTGATACTTTTGATCTTTTTTGTTGTGACCAAGATAGTTTAACAACAACAGAAGCAAAACTAATTACTAGTAAAGTAAAAGAGTTATTAATAGTTTCCCAAATTAAAGATTATATTGATGGTGAATTAGCCTTACAAGAAGCGTTAAAATTAAAACCACAAGAAATTATTTTTATTGCACAAGGTAATCGCTTTGATATGGAGTTGAGTTGTTTTAACTTTATTTATCGCTATAATATTATTTTTATGAATGATAATACTTATGCTTATTTATTAAAACCAGGAATGAATGAAGTTTATCAAAAGGCAGGTTATCGTTATTTTTCATTATTTAGTTTGCAAGCAGCAACTGTGACAATTAGTAATTTAAAATATAATGCTAACCAATTAAAATTGTCAGAATTATCGCCTAATGCAGTTAGTAATGAATTTCTTACGTCAGTCGGGAATATTGATGTTTTAACAGGACAAGTTGTTGCAATTTATAGTAAATAAAAATCGGTTTTTAAAACCGATTATTTTTTGCTTTAAAATTTGGTACCCATGATCGGGCTCGAACCGATACGAATTTCTTCGGTAGATTTTGAGTCTACTGCGTCTGCCAATTCCGCCACATGGGCATTTGTATATTTTTAATTTTATCGTATTTTAGAGAAAAAGGAAGCATAAATTTTAAAATTTATGCTTCCTTTTTTATTATTTTGTGACTGTGTCCTTGAACTTTATTTATTGCGCAATTTGACCTTTACGCTTTAATGTTTTTAAAGTTCTTGTTGCAACACGTAATGTTTTAACTTCACCATCAACAACAATGCTTACTTTTTGTAAATTAACATTTCATTTACGACGAGTTGCATTTAACGCGTGTGAACGTTTGTTTCCTTGTAAAGCGCTTTTACCAGTAATTTCACATTTTCTTGCCATAATTTCACTCCTTTATATCTACATACTATAAAATAATAACTAATTTTTAAATTAAAAGCAAGTATAAATATAATTTTTATGAAAACCTTTAGTTTTTGCTAAATTTAAATTAAAAAACGAATAAAACTATTGTTAAGAGTGTCATCCATCTTTATCTTATCTTGAATTTTCTTCAACTTGTGTTACCTGTTCTGGTTGATTTTCTTGTTGGTTCATATTTTTTACTTGTTTGTTAATTGTAATAATACTCTTTTTTTGTAAATCTGTTAAATGTGGTTTGGGAAGAACAGGTGGTTTGCTTTTTTGATTGCTTGTGCTTGAATCGCATTTGGTCCTGGTTGTGATTCTAAATTTAATAATTCTTGATTAGATAATTTTAAACGTGGTGGTTTTGCAATTGGATTTATTTTTGATTTAGGTAAATATCATTGGGTATTTTTTTTGTGCATCAATTATTGCTTTGTCTGTATTTAATACAAAGTTATTAAGTTTAGTTATTAAATTTTGATAAGTACCACGAATTGTTTCAATAATTTCTTTTCCATTTGAAATAATTTCTTCATTTTTATGTTGAAAATAAGGAAAAATTACTTCTTTGTATAATTAATTTGCAACATTTTTAATATCTGATAATTCTTCTAAATTTATTGTTTCTTTTAGATTTTTATCTTTTTTTATTATTTTAAAATATTTATTTTCTAACTTGTTAAAATCTTTTAATAATGTTTTAAAATCACTATCCACTTTATCTAAATTAAATAAAAATTTTATTTTGTTCATATGTTTACACCTTTTTTATTTTACAGTAACGTTATTTACTAATTAAAATAATCATACACTACTTATATAATAACTCATTTTATTAAAAAATAATATTTTTTATAATATCGTAAGTTATTTTATAATTGAAAATTGTTTAGTTACTTAGTATTTAGTAAATATTTTACTTAATGATTGAATTTTAAAAGGTGGTAATTAACTTTAATTTATAGTAAGATTACATCTAGGAGGGAAAATATTATGATTGAAATGACAGTACGAAAAACAAGTGAACAAGGGAATAATCATTATTCTTTTACTCAAACTTTATCATTTGATAATACAATTGGAGGAAAACGTAATCAAGAATCATTAAACCATAGTATTGCTCATGCAATAGCTTCTTTAAGAGTACAACATGGATTTTCTTGAGAGGATATTAATGAATGTATTAAAATTAAAAATGTTTCAGAAAAAAAAGAAATTAATACAAAAGACTTTGTTTTAAAATATCAAGAATTAATATTAGCGGAAGAGAAGACATTAGAGAAACTTGTTAGTCCTAGTCATATGTTAACAAATATTGATTATTTTTTTAAATAATTTTAAATGGAAAAGACAACGAAAAGTTAATAATTTAATTAAGAAAATATAATAAATTTATTGCTTTATTATATTTTCTAGTTATAATTAATAATGTTAATTTAGTTTAGTGGTGATTTTTATGATTGAAAAAATTAATGTAGCTAAAATTGCAGATTTAGTTCATGCAGCAGTAATTACAGTTCCTGGGGTCGCTGGATTCGCAAAGGTTGATGATACTGAAAATAATGAAGATAATGTGATAATGCTACTTAAAGATTACTCACAGTCAATTAAATTGAGACAAGATGGTCGTAATTTTTATATAGATATCTTTATTATTTTGCTAGAAGGAGTAAATATTAAAGATATTGCCCGAGAAATACAAATTAGGATTAAATATGAATTAGAAAAACTGGATATTTATTCGAACGATATTATGATTTATGTTAATGTAAATATTCAAGACTTATTAATTTAGGTAGGAAATTTATTAAAATGAGATATTTGAATGATGCAAGATTTACAGTTATATCACTTAGGAGAACTAAAAAAGGGAAATTAATTGATGAAAAATGTAAAGGTGATAGAAATGGAATTTAATGCAAAATCTTTTAAAGATTCACTGATCAGCGGTTATAATAATTTATATAATTTTTATTCAGAAATTGATAAATTAAATGTTTTTCCAGTTCCTGATGGCGATACGGGAACAAATATGAATTTAACGATGACTAATGCTGTTAAGGAAATTAATGAACTCAATTCGGAGTCAATTAGTAAGGTTGCTGATGTTTTTGCACGTGGCTTAATTATGGGAGCTCGTGGTAATTCAGGTGTTATTTTGTCACAAATCTTTCGTGGTTTTGCCAATGGTTTAAAAGAATTTGATGAATTAAATTTTGATTCAGTTAAAGCAGGAATTTCACAAGCAAATGAGGTTGCTTATAAAGCGATAATGAAACCGGTTGAAGGAACAATTTTAACTGTAATTCGTGAAACTGCGGAACATGTTTCAACATTAGAAAAAGAAATTCCTGTTCCAGAGTTATTCCAAAAAATTGTTGATTTTGCAACTGAGTCATTGAATCATACTCCGGAGTTACTGCCAGTTTTAAAAGAAGTTGGTGTTGTTGATTCAGGTGGTTTTGGTTTAGTAAAAATATTTGAAGGCATTACAGAATATTGAAAAACAGGAAAAATTGTGCCACAACGAAAAAAACAGGTTGAAAATACTGGTGAAAATGTTGTTATGGATTTACAAAATGAAGAATTTGGTTATTGTACTGAAGCAATTGTAATGTTAGATCATAAGCATATTAATAAAATTAATGTAATGCAAATTCGCCAAACATTAGAAGATCAAGGTGGAAAATCAATTGTTGCAGTTGTTGATAATGATATTTTAAAAGTTCATGTCCATACTTTACTTCCTGGTTATATTTTAACTTTTTTACAACAACATGGTGAGTTTAAGAATATTAAAATTGAAAATATGAATTTACAAGCAGCCAAACATGTTAAAACAATTAAAATTGATCGGCAATTGAAAAATCCGGTCGCTATTATTGCTGTCACACCATCAAATGGCATTGCTAATTTTTTCAAAACTGATTTAAATATTCAATTTACAGTTAATGGTGGAGCATCAATGAATCCATCAACGGATGATTATTTAAGTGCAATTGAAGCAGTTGATGCGGTTGATGTCTTTATTTTACCAAACAATAGTAACGCAATTTTAGCAGCGCAACAAGCAGCAAAAATTGAACGTAATTCCAATGTCTATGTTGTGCCAACAACATCAATTCAAGAAGGAATGGTAGCAGCTTTATCATTTGAACCGGGAGAAACACCGAAAAAGATTTATTCAACATTAAAAGCAAGTCTTAAAAATGTGACAAGTTTGTCAATTACTGTTTCAGCAAAAACAACTTCAATTGATGGTGTTAAAATTAACAAAGGAGAATATATGGGAATTATGAATAAAAAAATTATTTGTTCATTTCCAACCTTATCACGAACAATGAAATACTTGTTTGATCGAGCAATTACAAAATCAACAGAAATTGTTACAATTTTTGCTGGTGAAGAAGCAGAAACACTCGATATTAATGCAATTCGAAAATATTTAGATGAAAGTTTTGATGTTGAATATGAATTTATTGATGGTGATCAAACATTATACCCGTTTTTAATTGCTGTAGAATAAATAAAAATAATAGAATGAATTTAAGTTTTTTATTTATTTATCTTGAAATGAATTATGAATATGATAATATAGTAGGGATTTAGATTTTATGGCACTATAGCCAAGCTGGCTAAGGCATGGGACTGCAACTCCCCGATCGTCGGTTCGAATCCGACTAGTGCCTCCATTTAAATACTGCTTTATTTCTTATGCGTCCATAGATCAATTGGATAGATCGTTTGACTACGGATCAAAAGGTTGAGGGTTCGAATCCTTCTGGGCGCGCCATTTATTTAAATGTTATTTTTTTTCGGAAAGTAGCTTAGCTTGGTAGAGCACTCGGTTTGGGACCGAGGGGTCGCAGGTTCGAATCCTGTCTTTCCGACCATTTTTTATACTATTTTGGGCCCGTAGCTCAGCTGGGAGAGCACCTGCCTTGCACGCAGGGGGTCGACGGTTCGAACCCGTTCGGGTCCACCATTAACTTTAGTAAAGCAATTAAACTTGATATGGCGGGATAGCTCAGCTGGTTAGAGCGCTCGGCTCATACCCGGGAGGTCAAGAGTTCAAGTCTCTTTCTCGCTACCATGGACCCTTAGCTCAGTTGGTTAGAGCATCCGGCTCATAACCGGATGGTCACTGGTTCAAGTCCAGTAGGGTCCACCATTTATTATTTAGTTGCTTTCCGAGCATTTTTTGGAAGATTACCCAAGTCTGGTTGAAGGGATCGGTCTTGAAAACCGACAGGCGGTGAAAGCCGCGCGGGGGTTCGAATCCCTCATCTTCCGCCATTTTTTTAAAAAAAACTTGCAATTAAAAGTTAGGTTATGATAGTATTAAAATTGTGGGGTGGAGCAGTGGTAGCTCGTTGGGCTCATAACCCAAAGGTCGCAGGTTCAAGTCCTGCCCCCGCAACCAATGGTCTTGTAGTGAAGTGGTTATCATGCCTCTCTGTCACAGAGGAGATCGCGGGTTCAAGTCCCGTCAAGACCGCCAATCGTGGTTCAGTAGCTCAGTTGGTAGAGCATTTGATTGAAGTTCAAAGTGTCGGCAGTTCAATTCTGTCCTGAACCACCATTGAATTTAGTTAAAAATAACCCTAGACTCTAAATTAATCGTAGATTAGTTTAGAGTTTTTTATTTTTGTTATATAATTAATAAAGGTGATGGGAATGTTTTCAAGATTGACAAAAGATATAACCTTTTATTTAAAACGTGAAGAGTGAAAGTTCGCGTTAAATGAAGACAATTTTAAATATAAACCACGCTTTGTCTTAGACCGTTATCAGAAAAAGATAGGAACTGAGAATTTCCGTAATTTTAAATATTGAATTTTTAAACGTTGAATTTTAAAAAATTTTGCTTATACCCAAGATTTTATTCATCGGTTTTATAAATATCAACGGAAATTAGATTTAGTGCTAACTGGTCGTGAACAAGAGTTTATTTATAATGTTGAAGAAGTTAATTTTACATTATGACGCCCCTTAAAAGTTTTACCAGTGGCATTTGATTTACAACCAAAGGAAAAGTGCCATTTTAAAAATAATACTGTTAATATTCATCTTTTTACAACCCATAAAGATATTAAGTTTTTTTGTAAGGGTGTTCTATTAATTACTAATAAGCGGTTTATTATTGATGGTTTAGATAAGAATAATAATAAGAAAGTAGTTCAGTTTAATTTAACAGATATTTCAAATGTTGAATTTATTGATATTGGTGTTAAAATTACGGTTGGAAAGCAAACTTATTTGATTCGGGAAAATAATCATATGTTAATTTTAGCATTGCTTTATCGTTGCTTGGGGCATAAGAAAGTTACCTTTGATCTTAAAAAACTACCACTAAATTTTAAGTTTTAAGATAGAAAGATGAGAGAGACAAAATGATTTTAAAAAATGCGAAAATAATTTGTGAAGAAGAAGTAATTTCAAATGGTTGAATTGAAATTAAAGATAATAAAATTATTAAAATTACAGCAGGTCATACTGACCAAAGAGGTTATGATTTACAACAAGCAATTATTATGCCTGGTTTTATTGACTGTCATGTGCATGGTGGATATGGTGAAGATACTGAAAAAGTCACAATTGCTAGTTTTCAAAAATTTGCTCAAGCAGTACCACAAGAAGGAATTACCAAATATTGCCAAGCAATTATTACTGGCAGTGATGATACTTTAACAAAAATTTTAACGGTATATCAAGATTATATGAAAAATTATAATAAGGGCCCGCAAGCACGACAAATTGGTGCCCATTTAGAAGGACCTTTTATTTCCCATAATTTTAAAGGTGCACATGATGAAACATTATTACAAGAACCAAACATTCACCTGTTAGAAAAATGAATAGAAGCTTCAAATAATAACATTCGGATTGTCACATATGCGCCTGAAGAAGAAAATGGTACTTTTACAAAGTTTTTATTAGAACATCAAATTTTACCATCAATTGGACATTCAAATGCAACATATGATTTAGTCGCAAAACGAGTAGCAATGGGAGTCCACCATGTAACACACTTATATAATGCTATGAGCAAATATGATCATCGTCAGCCTGGTGTTGTTCCTGCTGCATTAAATTTTGATGAAATTTTATGTGAATTAATTAGTGATGGAATTCATATTAATCCAAACATCATTAATTTAACTTATAAAATTAAAGGAGCAAAAGGAATTTGCTTAGTAACTGATGCAATGCTTGCAAAAGGATTACCTGATGGTGAATATCAATTTGGGCCATTGCCAGTTGTTAAAACTGGACAACAAGTTGTCATTAAAGGCACAACTACAATTGCGGGGTCAGTTGCAACCTATGATTATTGTGTTCGTAATTTTCAGCAGTTTACTAATTGTTCATTCCAAGATTTAGCATTAGTTACTAGTACTAATATTGCTAAACAATTAGGAATTTATTCAACGACTGGTTCAATCGCTGTTGATAAATTAGCAGATTTAGTTGTGTTAGATGCTGACTTAAAAGTTTTAATGACCTTATGTGAAGGTGAAATTGCTTATTCACAACATCATTTAACACAAAAATAGAAATTTGTTTTAAAAATTATAAAACAATAAGGAGGAATAAAAAATGAAATTAATTATTGTTGAAGATAAAAATGCAATTGGGAAAGTTGTTGGACAAATTTTTGTAAATTATGTGCAGCAAAATCCAAAAGTTGTTTTTGGTTTAGCAACTGGTTCATCACCAGAAACAACTTATCAATATATTATTGAAGATTATAAAAAAAATAAGACAGACTGAAGTAAAGTAACAACTTTTAACTTAGATGAATACATTGGTTTAGAATCAAGCCATCCACAAAGTTATCGTTACTTTATGAATGAAAAATTATTTAATCACTTAAATATTAATAAAAAGCATACTTATGTACCATTAGGGACAGGTGATTATATTGCTTATGCGAAAGAATATGATAATTTAATTGCAAAAGCAGGGGGAATTGACTTACAATTATTAGGTCTTGGTACTAATGGGCATGTTGGTTTTAATGAACCACCAGCAGATTTTAATTCTTTAACAGGTGTTGTTGATTTAGTTCCTTCAACAATTGAAACTAATGTTCGTTTTTTTACTTCACCAGGTGATGTTCCCCAGCAAGCAGTGTCAATGGGTATTAAATCAATTTTAAATGCAAAAAAAATTATTTTAATTGCTAATGGTACAAATAAAGCACACGCGGTTAAGCAACTAGTTGAAGGTGAAATTAGTAAGTTATGACCTTGTACAGCTTTACAAATGCATCAAGATGTTATTGTTGTAGTTGATAAAGCAGCTGTTGGATTATTACAAACACGAGGAATTAATCTTAGTTAAAAATGAATTGAAAGAAAATTTAATAATTTTAACAAAAACCTTTTTTGTTCAAAGAAATACTTTTTTAGCAGAAGTATAACAATATCAGTGAGAAAAATTGGACCTAGTAATTATTCAAAAGAGTTTTTTATTAAAACTTTTTTTTTTTTTTTGAGTGATACAATTTAAGTACTATTTACTAACTAGATAATAATTAAAACACGCTCTTAATTTTAAGATTGGGAGTATGCTCTATGACTGAAATTGAACAATTATTATCACAGTCATATGCTGAATGCGTTAATTATTTATTAAAAAAATATGGGCCAGTTGCAAAAGATTACTTTTCTGATTTTGGTTGTACTAAAAAGACAAGTGGAATCACGCGGGGAAATGAAGGCTTATATATTCATCATATTGATGAAGATAAAGCAATTATGTTATCAACTCCGACATATGCAAAGAAAAATCCATTTGATTATCAAAAAGCTGATCATTTAGTCTATTGCAATTTATTAGAACATTTAGTTTTACATATTAAAATTGTTGAATATCCAAATCCAGCCCAAAATCCGGGTGAAACCTGTGGGGTAGGCGGAATCTATAATTATATTTTTCCTGAATTAAATGATATTTATAGTGGAATTGTTTATAAACAAGCTTGAAAACAATATGTAAAACTTTAATAAATAAAAAAACATCTCAAAAGAGATGTTTTTTAAACTAAACGGTTGTATCATTCAACAATTAGTGCTTCATTAATATTACTATTTAGTTCTTCACGAAGAGGGAAACGAACATATGTTCCTGTCATTTTAGTTTTATCAAATTTAACAAATTCTAATGTACTAACTTGATTATCTAAACTTTCTAAAATCTTAATATTTTTTTGTGAACTTTCTTTTACACTAATCACATCACCAGGCTTACAATTATACGATGGAATATCAACTTTCTTCCCATTAACAAGAATATGAGCATGATTTACTAATTGACGAGCTCCTGCTCTTGTTTGTGATAGTCCCATACGATGCACGATGTTATCTAAACGTGATTCTAACATAATTAAGAAGTTTGTTCCGGCAATCCCTTTCATTTTTTTTGATTTACTGTAAGTGTTACGGAATTGACGTTCTGTTAAACCATACATATAACAAACTTTTTGTTTTTCATGTAATTGTAATCCATAGTTTGATAATTTTGAACGACGTTGTCCATGTTGACCAGGTGGTGTTGTTCTTTTTTTCCCTTTTGAAAACTCTTTGCCGTTTTCTAAGATACTAAAACCATATCTTCTTGCTTTTTTAAATATACTTCCATGATAACGTGCCATTAAAAAAACCTCCTATATATCATTATGACATACAAAAAGATTCATTGAATTGCTCTAATAAAGGAAGTTTTTTACTTCGCCCTAACAGCTAGGGTTACTTTAACATTAAATCTTAATTAATAAAAAACTAAGAACATTACTATGCAATTCTGCTGCTTCTCTGTGTTGTCTAGAGAATATTGTATAATAAAATCAAGGATAATTCAATATTTTTTTCTAATTTTTAATGTAATATCTTTTGCAACTGCTATAATTCAATTGATATATAGTAATGATTGGGGGCTAGGCAAAATGGAAAATATTATTAATAATACAATTAAATTAATATTATTAATTTTATTTTTTGTCTGCTTGTTACTATTAATAATAACATTAGTGTTGTGAGGGCAAAAGCGTTATTTAAAAACAATTGAAATTAAAGTTTTACAAAAATTTGATATTTTAAAACGATTACCGTTAAAACATAAAATTTTTCGGATTTCTGAAATTGCTCGTTATAATAATCGCTATGCAAAAGACTTGATTATCTGACGAACAAAGTATGAAATTATTTATGAGAAAAAATTAATAAGTTGTTTAGAAGTATTTCGTAAATTATATCAAATTAATAAAACAACATCCAAGAAAATGCCGAAAGTAGCAGTACAAAAAATTATTCCGTTGTTAAAAGAATTAACTTTATTAGAAGAAGAAGCTCGTCGGTTATTAGATGAAATTAACAGTCAATTGCGAATTGAATTATTACAACGAGATTATATTTTGGCACATAAGAAAATGTTTAATTCATTGTTAGAAGATGCAGTTAAATTGCAAATGAATGTATCTTTAGATTCTAAAAAAATTAGTGATTTTGAACGAAATATTGAAAGTATGTTTGATGAATTTGAAGATTATTTAACAGCGGGTGATTTTGTTAAAACAGAACAAATTTTATCCAATATTACTACTTCCTTAACTATTTTTGTTGAAATTTTAGACAATATTCCACAAATTAAAGCCTTGTTAACAAAAGTGGTTCCAAATAAACTTTCTTTATTAAAAGATAAATATGTTCTTTTCAATAAAGATGAAAGTAGTCGTGATTTATTAAAGTATAGTTTTGATGAATTAACCCAAAAGATTGATGAAACTAAAATTTTAATTTCTAAATATATTGATAACTTGCAATATAAAAAAGCAACAAAGAAAACAATTGAAATTATTAATCAAATTAGTGATTTTGATCAAAGTATTGAACACCAAAAAGCAATTATTTCATGTTTTAAAAAATATTATCAAGTTGTAATGGATTATATTAATAAAATTGAACGGAGTTTTAATGCGATTTCTCGACAAATTGAGGCATTACGTAGTTCATCAACATTAACGGCACATGAAGAAGGCATTTATCGTGAAGCAATGGGAAAAATAAAAGATTTAACACATGATACTAACCGCTTAGTCTTAGAAATTAATCGTAATGATCGCGATTATGTTAATTTTAATCAAGAATTAGTACATTTATTAGAAAATGCTGTTGTAACCCAAGAAGCATTAGAAAATGTTGTAAAGATTATTGAAAAGCGTAATTTTGCAGAAACTGAAATTCGAAAAACAATTCATTTGTTAGAAGTGGTTTTGTTACAAGCTGAAGTCCGCTTAAATCAATTACAATATAAAAAATTATTAACAAAATATGAAAAAGCAATTAGTGATTATCGACAATCCTTGGAAAAAATTAAACGAATATCATTTGATGTTAATAATCCTAGTGAAGTTGATGAAGTAACAGGTAAACTAAATCGTTTGAAAACAGAAGTTTTAAAATTGTTTGAAAAAATTAAAAATAATATTTTATTAGATTTATTATCACAAGAAACATTAGTTTATGCACAAAAATTTATTTTAACAAATGATGATGTTGATGACCAGTTACGTAATGCTCAGATTGCTTATCGCGATGGTGATTATGATGACTCATTATTTTTAGTGTTAAAAATTATTCATGAAGAACAAGGAAAAATATAGAAAATGGAGTATAAAATGAATTTTGATGTAATATTAATTCGTTATGGAGAATTAACAACCAAAGGAAAAAACCGTAATGATTTTACAAGAGTTTTAGTTAATAATATTAAAACAAAATTAACAGGATATGAAAATCAATATCAAATTAAAAAAGAATTTGATCGTTTATTTATTGAACTATTAGATGCAACGGTTAGTATGGAAATTGTTAACATTGTTAAAAATGTTTTTGGTTCATCATCGTTATCATTAGCCAAAAAAGTTGCTTGTTATTTATCAGAGATTGCTAATTGTGCAATTAATATCGTAAATTATTATCAACCAGCAACTTTTAAATTAGAAGTGCGCCGAAATGATAAGACTTTTCCACTGACATCAACGGAAATTAAGCAACAATTAGCACCAAAAATATTACAACAAACAAAGGTTAAAGTTGATGTTCATCAACCAGTTTTGCAAATTGATGTTGAAGTACGCCGAACATTTACATATGTTTTTGTTAATAAGATTAAAACAATTGGTGGTTTACCAGTTGGAATATCTGGACGAGGATTAGTAATGTTATCAGGAGGAATTGATTCACCAGTTGCAGCTTTTTTAACAATGAAACGGGGAATGAATATTGAATATTTACATTTTGCGACACCGCCACATACGACAGAAGAAGCATTACAAAAGGTTAAAGCTTTAGTTCAAAAATTAAATTATTACGCTGGTCAAAATCAGCAACGATTGCATGTGGTTAATTTTTCAATGTTACAACATGAATTAATGCATATTCTTGATGCTAGTTATCGAATTATTATTATGCGAAGAATGTTTTATCGTATTGCTAATTTATTAGCTAAAGATTTAAAATGTCAGGCAATTATTACTGGAGAATCATTAGGACAAGTTGCTTCTCAAACAATTGAAAGTATTAATACAATCAATGATGTTTCTACATTGCCGATTTTGCGGCCAGTATTGTGTTTTGATAAAAATGAAATTATTGATATTGCAAAACAAATTGATACTTATCAAACATCAATTTTACCGTTTGAAGATTGTTGTAGTTTATTTGTTCCAAAGAATCCTGTTACAAAACCACGTTTAAAACAAGCAGAATTTCAAGAAAAGAATTTAATGTGAACAGAAATTATTGATGTTATAATTAAAAAAAATATAACAACATATGTGGTTGGTAAGGATGTGATTTATGAAGAAGAAAACTAGTTTTTTTCAAAAAAAGAAAGAAGTAGCAAAACAATTAGTTAATGAATCTGAATTACAAAAAGCAGAACAATCACGAACAAACTTATTAGAAGAAACAATATTAATTGATGAAGAATTTTCAATTATTTGTGATGTTAAAGATGAAAATATTAAAATAATAAATATGAAGAAAGAACAAAATTCTTTTTATAATGAAAATGCAATTGATTTAGAAAAAGAATTATTAAAAGAAATGGTTCCAAAGAAAAAAGCCCGTTTATGACGTTATTTAGTTTTTGGGATCTTAGCGCTTTTAATTGTAATTATGATCATTATTATTGCAATTAAATTATAAAATTAGGCCACAATTGTGGTTTTTATTTTCTTTTTCGCTACAATGATAGGAGAGTGAGGTAGCAATGATGACAATTCCCCATTTAAATGTTCGAACAAGTTATAGTTTATTATCATCTTTAATTACTTTTGATAAATATTTTAATTATGCTATGACAACTAATTTATCATCATTGGCAATTTGTGATAATAATATGTTTGGGGTTTATGAATTTCACCAGCTTTGTCAAAAAAATAAAATTAAACCAATTATTGGCTTAAATGTTATTATTTTCTTGAATGATATTCTTTATAATATGAATTTATTTGCTCGTAATCAAAATGGTTATTTTAATTTAGTTGAAATTTCATCTTTAATAATGATTAATGCTGAACATAAGCAAAATTTAACATTAGAGGAAATTAGTAAGTTTTTAACAACAGATGTTAATATTATTATTAATTATACAACAGATAATTATCAACCTGAGTTATATCAAACGCTAAGAAAAATTTTAAAAGTTGGAACGGATTTATATTTAGGTATTAATAATGGGAATTTATCGTTGTTAGAGTCGTTGCAAGCATTAGTTGCAAATGAACAAATTATTTGAAATAATAAAGTACAATATTTTACAAGTGAAGATTTTACTGCTTATAAAGTTGTTGATACAATTAAAACACAAATTTTATTTAAAGAAAGTAAGATGAAAGATTTATATGGTTGAGTTTCACCACCCCCCTTTTATCAACAATATTTTGACAATATTAAAACATTTATTACGACAATTGATGTTTTTCCTTTACATAAAGGGACTATTTTTGATAATTTATTACATTATCCAACCCCAGAAGGGCAGACAGCACAACAGTTTTTACAAGAAATTTGTCAAACAGCTTTAAAACAAAAAAAAATTAATGGTTCTAAAACAACATATCTGCAACGATTAACTTATGAATTAACAGTGATTAATAAAATGGGTTTTAATGATTATTTTTTAATTGTATGAGATTATGTTCGTTATGCAAAACAACAAAATATTTTTGTTGGTCCTGGCCGCGGTAGTGCTGCTGGTAGTCTTGTAAGTTATTTATTAAATATTATAACAATTGATCCAATTGCTTATAATTTACTTTTTGAACGATTTTTAAATCCAGAGCGAAAAAGTTTACCAGATATTGATATTGATTTTGAAGATGATAAACGAGAAATGGTTGTTGAATATTTATTTGAAAAATATGATAGTGAACATGTTGCCCATATTATTACTTTTCAAACAATTGGGATGAAAATGGCAATTCGAGATATTTGTCGAATTTTTGATATCGCAATTGAAGAAGCAGATAAAATGAGCAAAGCAGTTCCATTAGAATATAATTATCATTATGAAGAAGCAATTAATGCTAATCCTCTTTTTGAAATTTATCAGAAGAAATATCCCCAAGTGTTTTTGCATTTAAAAAAAATTATTGGTTTACCACGTCAAACAGGGACCCATGCAGCAGGTGTTGTTTTAACACAACAACGCTTACAAACAATTATTCCAATTAAAGAAGGCTATAATGGAATTTATCAAACACAATATTCAATGAATTATTTAGAAGAATTGGGAATTCTAAAAATGGATTTATTAGGATTACGAAATTTAACAATTTTACATGATGTGATTGATAATATTTACCAAGAAACAAAAGTAAAATTAGATGTTGACACCTTACCATTAAATGACCAAAAAACTTATCAATTATTAGCGCAAGGGGATACAAAAGGGATTTTTCAATTAGAATCACCAGGGATGACGAAGGTTTTAGTTGATATGGTTCCAGACCAATTAGAAGATATTGTTGCAACGTCTTCATTATATCGTCCTGGTCCACAAGATAATATTCCTTTGTTTATTAAACGAAAAAAAAATTTGGCAAAAGTTACCTATATTGATGAACGTCTAGCTGAAATTTTAGCACCAACTTATGGCATTATTGTTTATCAAGAGCAAGTTATGCTAATTGCTCAAAAAGTTGCTAATTTTTCACTAGCTAAAGCTGATGTGCTTCGTCGTGCAATGGGGAAAAAAGATGCATCAATTATGAGCCAAATGAAAACTGAATTTATTGAAGAGGCTGTTAAAAATCATTATGTTGAAAAAATAGCACAAGAAATTTGAGAATTAATTTATAAATTTGCTGCCTATGGGTTTAATCGGAGCCATGCAGTTGCATATTCATTGTTAGGTTATCAAATGGCCTATTTAAAAGCAAATTATCCTTCCCAGTTTTTAGCTAGTTTATTGACACATGTTATTGGGGATGAACATAAAACAAATGATTATATTGCTTTAGCAAAAAAGAATCATTTAACAATTGTGCCACCAAATATTAATGCTCCATATCGACAGTATCATACAATTGATAATCAAATTTGTGTTCCATTATTAATTATTAAACAAATTGGTTTTGCTTTTTTTAATAAAATTGCCCAAGAGTATCAAACTAATGGGATGTTTATGGATTTATATGATTTGTTTATTCGTTTATATAAGAAAGGCTTAAATCGAAAAACTTATGAGGCATTATGTTTTTCTGGAGCATTAGATGTTTTTAAGTTGAACCGGATTACCTTATTTAATAATTACCACCGGATTCTTACTTATATTGAGTTGATTAAAACGCAAGAAGAGAATGAAAATTTGGTTGTTGATTTTTCATTAGCTGAAAAACCAGAACTAGTAATTGAACCAAACGATGAAGTTATATGTATAGAAAAAGAATATGAATTTTTAGGATTTTATTTATCGAATCATCCATTAAAATATATTCGTGAAAAAGCAGGGTACCAAGATAAAACAACATTAATTAGTAATTTGCGTTTAAGTTTACGATCAACAAATATTTTAGTTCTCGTGAAGCGAGTAAAAGTAATTACTGATAAAAACAACAATAAAATGGCATTCTTAGATTGTTATGATGAAAGTAGCGAAATTAGTATTACTGCTTTTGCTGGTATTTATAAAGATTATGCTAATTTGTTAAAAACTAATAATGTCTTATTATTAAATATTAAGTTAGGAACATATAATAATAAAATTAATGGGATTATTAATCGCATTAAATTTATTAGTGGGTAGCAAGAATAAATGTTTATTGAAGTTATTGCAAGAAACTACAAAGAATGCCAAATTATTGAACAAGCTGGAAATATTAACCAAATTGAATTATGTGCTTATTTATCGCGCGGAGGGTTAACACTATCTTATGCAGTTATTCAAGAATGTACTGAACGAATTAAAGTTCCTATTCGGGTAATGGTTCGTCACCGTGATGCTGATTTTTATTGTCCGGCTGATGAATATTTTCAACTTAAAAAAGATATTGCTTATATTAAAACAACAAAGGCAGAAGGTATTGTGGTCGGTATTTTAACACCTACACATCAAATTGATTTATTACGGATGGAAGAATTAATTGCCTTAGCACATCCATTAGCAATTACTTTTCACAGGGCTTTTGATTTAATTGAAGATAAAATTACTGCTATTCAACAATTAGTTCAATTAGGAATTAGCACAGTTTTAACCCAAGGTGGGATAACTCCAATTATGAAAAATTTAGTAACTTTACAAAGTCTTCGGAATTATGGTGTTCAAATTCAAGGAGGTAGTGGTATTAATTTGACTAATTATCGCGAAATTAGTCATTATTGTGATGCTATTCATCTTGGCAGTGCTGTGCATTATGACGGGACTCGAAATACTGTCCTTGATATAGTAAAACTTCAACAATTAAAATAGGAAAATTTTTAATTAATTATAATTAATTTGCTACTTTTTCTAAAAACTTTAAAAAAAGTAATATAATTATTTGGTAATGATTAATAGCAGAAAGGAATAAAAAATGAACATTTTAAAAAACATACTTGAAAAAATTAATACCTTTTCTCACAAAATAAAAATTATTTTTCCAGAAGGAAATTCTGAACGAATTCAAACAGTAGCGAAACAATTAATTGGTACAAATATTACGCCAATTCTTGTTTTTGCAACACGAGCAGAAGTTCCTACAACAATTGATGAATTACAAAGCGAAGTTATTGTTGCCGAAGAGCAAAATGAAACAGAATTAGCAGAATATTTCGTTGAATTACGAAAAGGAAAAATTTCATTATTAGAAGCTAAAGAATTAGTTCGTGAATGTAATTATTTAGCAATTTTATGAGTTAAAAAAGGTCTTGCTGATGGAATGGTTGGTGGGATTACTTATGATACAAAAGATATTATTGGTCCAGCATTGCGAATTATTAAAGCAAAACCAAGTGTAAAATTAGTTTCATCATTTTTTTTAATGGTTCGGAATAATGAACGTTATATTTTTACTGATTGTGCTTTGAATATTGATCCAACGGCTGAGGAATTAGCAGATATTGCTTATTTAGGATATGAAGCTAGTCAAGTTTTTGGTTTTCAAAAGCCAAACATGGCATTATTATCCTTTTCAACAAAAGGTTCAGGGCGTGGGACTTCTGTTGATAAAGTCCGTACTGCTTATGAACTTGTCCAAGTAAAGAATTTAAAAAATTGTTCTGTTGATGGTGAGTTTCAATTTGATGCCGCGTGAGATTATGCTATTCGTAATAAAAAAGCGCCGTCATCAGTCTTAAAAGCACCTGTTGATATTTTTGTTTTTCCAAATTTGGATGCGGGAAACATTGGATATAAAATTGCCCAACGATTAGGGGGATTTGAAGCAATTGGTCCAATTGTTATTGGATTAGACCGACCAGTTAATGATTTATCACGTGGTGCTACTATTAATGACATTTACAATACTGTTTTAGTGACAGCATATTTATGTATATATAAATCAAATGATTAGAAAGGAAAAAAAGAAAAATGATTTTAGTAATAAATGCGGGTAGTAGTTCAATGAAATTTCAATTATATAAAGTTGATTCAGCAAAAAATTATGAAGTAATTTGCAAAGGATTAGCTGAACGAATTAACATTGATGGAATTTTTACCCTTAAATTTAATGGTCAGGAGTTTCAAACAAAAGAAAATTTTCCAGATCATAAAGCAGCAGCGAAAGTTTTAATCGCTAAATTAAAAGAACATCATATTATTCAAGATTTTACTGACATTCAAGGAATTGGACATCGAATTGTGCATGGTGGTGAAAAGTTTACACAATCAATAATTATTAACGATGAAGTATTTGCAGAAATTAAACGAATGGTAACATTAGCTCCGCTGCATAATCCACCAGCAATTGCTGCCATTGAAGCTTTTCGTAAGATTGTTGATGTTCCAAATGTTGCAGTATTTGATACTTCATTTCATACAACAATTCCTGAAGAAAATTATTTATATTCAGTTCCCTATGAATGATATAGTAATTATCAAGTCCGTCGTTATGGTTTTCATGGCATTTCTTATCGTTATATTACAAAACAATTAGCTGAAATTTTACAAAAACCAGTGACTGAAGTTAATGCAATTATTTGTCATTTAGGCAATGGTGCTTCAATTTGTGCAGTTAAAAATGGTAAAAGTTTTAATACTTCAATGGGTTTAACCCCATTAGAAGGATTAATTATGGGGACACGAAGTGGCGATATTGACCCTTCAATTCACCAATTTATTGCAAATCAAACTGGTGCAACATTAGATGAAATAACTAATACTTTAAATAAAGAATCTGGTTTATTAGGAATTTCGGGAGTATCATCTGATTTACGTGATGTTTTTAAAAGTAGCACGAATAATCAACGTAGTAAATTAGCATTGTTAATGAGTACAAAAAGAATTGCAAAATATATTGTTAGTTATGCTAATGATTTAAAAACAAAACTAGATGCAATTGTTTTTACCGCTGGAATTGGTGAAAATTCTGATGAAATGCGCCAATTAGTTGTTAATGAAGTTACTTTATTAAACTTAGAATTATCTTCGTCAGCAAATCAAAGGTCATATGAAACGGAAAATCTAATTTCAACTCCAAAAGCAGATGTTCTTGTTTATGCAATGCGAACAAATGAAGAAGTAATGATTTGTGAAGATACTTATCATTTAATTAATTCATAAGATAATTTTATTATTATTTAAAATATAATTCTTCACGATGAAAAGGTTTAGATGCTATTAGCATCTAAACCTTTTCATTTTAGTCCATTTTTTAAATTAAGTGTTTTGCAAAAATTTTATTAATACTAAAATGAACAACTAAAATCATGGCAGTTGAAAAAATAAAGGTAAATGTAGTGTCAGAAATCCAGTGGAATCTTTCCATTACAACAGCAAAATTCATTGCTAAAACATGAATTAATCAAATAATAAAACATAATTTTATTTTTCAGTTAATTTTATTGTTCTGCTTATTTTTTAAAAATAAAAGAATAATTGAGCCAGTACAATATGTAGCATTAATATGACCACTTGGGAAAGCGTATTCTCATGGGGTTTTAAATGTTGCCATATTAACATTACTAAATAAACCAATTGGTGGTTTTCACCAAGGATATTGTCATTCTGAGGGAATATTATTAAGATAACCGTTACCTAAATTATATCCAAAATGAAAACTCGATTTAAGATAAGCAGCTAAGAATTCAGGATGGGCATCAATTAAATCACCAAAAATAGCATTATAATAATAGATTCGATGTGTTGCACCTTTTAAAATCACAATAATAATATATGTACTAATTAAAAAACTTAATCCTTTAGTTGCTTTTATTCATGTTTGTTCTGTTAACAAACGGTTAGTTTTAACTAACCGATAGCGAACATAATAAAGACCAATTCCTAATAAGAATGATTGGTAAAGAAAAACTAAAATAGCACTTGTTAATTTATACTTATAATTATCAAATAGAAGATAGTCAATTCCAGGCCCAAAGCCTTCGTCAAGACTTGGAATTAAGGCTAAATTAACAATATTACCAATAAGTCATGCTCCTATGGCTAGGAAATAATAGATTATAGTAATCCAATAATTTTTTATAAATTTTTTCTTTTCTTGTTTTATTTTAAGCAAAAACCATGTTTCTAATAATATTGTTAGATAAATGATAATTACAATAACAATTTCAGTATTTCCTAATTGATCATAAAAACGGACTCAATATTTAACAAATTCATTTGATAAAGGTTTTGCAAGTTCAGCAGCAATTTGGTAGTCAATTTGATATCATCCCGTTGCAATAAGAACTCCTAAACTAATAAGAGAAATTATGAATAATGGAATTGCAAAAAAAATAAATATTTCATTTTTTTTTTTAATAAAAAAGATGTTATTTTTTTGTTGCATATAGTTTCCTCGTTTTTTATTTCATTGTTGTTAATTAAATAGGAATTTAGTAAAAAATATAGGTTCTTTTCTTTTTAATTATATGTTAAAAAATAAAATTTTAATTTTAATTTTAAAACTTTCCACGGTATAATTACTTAGAACATGTTATTAATAATTAAAATGATAATTATAATTACTTTAATTATTGGTTCACAATAGGGTTTTTAATTAAATATAACGAAAGATATAATTTAAAATAAAAGGAAATATGTGTGGGTGATTAAAATGAAAACAGATTTCAAAAAGTATTTTCAAGTATTTTTTAATATATATTTTATTTTGTTTACTTTATATTTTGGAATTTCGTTATTTTTACCTTGTTTTGTACCACATTATACAAATTGAGCATTTGTTAGTATTTCATTAAATTTAACTTATATTGTTTTAATAACGGATGCTTTTTTATTTTTCTTAGCTGTTTTAATCCAAATTTTAAGTGATTTTAAACATTATAAACGGATCATCTTACAATGAGATAATATTTTAAAAGTTAATGTTATTGTAATTTTATTATGATTAGCAAATATTTTTTGATTATCATACACTATTTATTGAAATATTACGATAACAGGATTACTTAGTCGTTTTACGCAGTTTTATTTTCAACTTTATCAATCAATTTTAATTTCGTTTTATTTCTTTTATGCTTTATTTATTATTATCTTTTTTATTGCTTTAGTCATATTACGGATTTATTTAATTTATTGGTATAAAATTAATGATTTAATTTATTTTAATCCGTTTCTTAATCTAACATTATTTTTAAATATTTTGGAACCGTATCTTTTTATGCGATATCGAATTAATATATTAGTTATTTTTTTATTAAAAAAACTAATTATTATTTTATTTATTATTGCAAATATTATTAAAACATATCGATTAATTCTTTTTAAAAAGGAAACAGCCCCACCACAACAGGGCAGTATTATTACCAAAATTTTAACAAAATAATCTTTTTAAAATTAATAAACTAATTTTAATATTAATTATGTAATAAAAATTATTGAAAAACAAAGGAGAACAAAATAATGAAAAAATTAATGATGATTTTAGCATCAGTATCACTATCAAGTCCAATTGTTGGGACAGCAATTGCATGTCATAGTCCTAAAACTAGGGGTGAAATTAATACAACAGGAATACCAACTGTTGGTACTATTAAAGCAAATTTAAAAAAAGCAGGTTATGATGTTGATAACTTAGATGTTGATTTAGCGCCAGGAATGAAAACAGCAATTATTCGTTTTATGCCAGATGTTCCAAATCGCCCATTTTTAACAAAAAAAGTTGATTTAAAATGAACAACAAATGATATTAGTAAAATTATTACTGTTACATCATTGCCATATGATAATGGTTCTGGTACAAAATTAACCGTCGATGAAGTGTTAACTGTTGTTAATAGTTTAAATGGAACAAATTTTACTTTTTCTGATATTGAAATAAATCTTGATCAAGAAATTAGTCAATGAGTAATTACGCCAAAACCAGGTGGTAATTTTATTGGTTCAGCAGTTGAAATTGTTAATGAACCAATTACATTTTCGCAAGCATTTCCATTAAAAAATATTGGTGATATTTATCTCGCTGATGCAGTCTGAGCAGATTATAAAAAAGACCTTGAGGGTACAAAAATGAATATGACAGCAGCAATTATGGAGTTTGTTGGGGATCGAAATCGTTTCGCAAGTTTATATAAAGATGCAATGTTAAAAGCGATGATGGGAGCTTTAAATGGTGGAATTGAAATATCAATTAATCAAGATAATGGGGAAGGGACTTTAAAAATTACAACGGAAGTTGAGCATGTTATTAATCATTCAACAATAACTGCTAATTTTACAGTTAAGACAACACCACGTAAGTTTTTAACGCAAGATAATGTTAAACCAACAGAAAAATTAATCCCTGTTAAATTAGATAAGATTTATACAAAAGAAACTGAAAACGAACTTCGTTATGATCTTGTTACAAAGCTATTAGGAAAACAATTTGCTGATCAATATCAGGAGATTTGATATAATGAAATTTGAGTAACTTTTAATGAGGATGGTAAAGGAGCAACTATTGAGGCTAAACCAGGTTCAAAAATTTTATCAGCTTCTGATACTTTAGCTTCTTTAATGACAAAAATTCCAGCTTATAAATTAAATGTTACATTTGAATAAAAAGAAAAAATAAACTCATTAATCTTATGAGTTTATTTTTTTATTTGAACAGGCTATAATTAAAATTATTGCGGAATACAATAAAACATTAAAATATTTAGGGGGAATACAATGACAACAATTTCATATGTTTTATTAGGAATTATTTTAGTTATTTTAGTTACTTTTCTAATAATTTATTTAGTAAAAACACATAAAAAACCGCTTGTAAATAATGATTCAGCATTATTACAGAAAGATATTCAAGCATCAAAAGAATTATTAGAGAAACAAGGATTAGGATTACAAAATCAACTTTCTGAACAAAAAAGAGAATTATTAACTTTAATTAGTGAATTTCAAACAAATTCAGTTAAAAATGATACTAAATTTAATCAAAACTTAATAATTTTAAACGAAGGATTAAGTAATTTTCAAAATAACTTGTCAAAGCAAGATACTGACTTAAAAAATAATTTAAACCATCAAGGTGAAATTATTTCCAAATCATTTACTGATGTTTTATCAAATTTAAAAGTTTTAAAAGAATCAACTACAACATTAAAAGAAGTTGAAGAAAAAGTTAAAACTTTAAATGATATTTTTTTAAATAATAAAAAACGAGGTAATTTAGGTGAATATTTATTAGAAAAAGTTTTAAGTGATATGTATGGTGAAAGTCATCAAGGATGAGACCGCCAATATAAATTGCCGACAGGAACTGTTGTTGATGCATTAGTTAAAACTGGTGGAGCAAAAGAAAACATTGCTATTGATGCAAAATTTCCATTAACAAATTATAATAAATACTTAGAAGCAAGTGATACCGCAATTAAAAATAAATATTTAAATCTTTTTAAACAAGATTTAAAAGATCGAATTAATGAAGTTGCTAAGTATATTAATCTTGAAAATGAAATTTCAAGTGCAATTATGTTTGTTCCTTCCGAAGATTTATTCGCATTTATTTATTGCCAATTTCCAGATGATATTATTACTTTTGCATTTAAAAAACGGGTGTGAGTTACTTCACCAACAACATTATCAGCAATTTTATTTGTTTTAGAAAAACATATGCGTGAAGTTGCTTTTAATCAAAATATTGAAGTTATTAAAACTAATTTATTAAAAATAAAAGGTGAATTTGATCGTTGAGTTGAACGTTGACAAGAGTTTACGAAAAATTTTGCAAAATTTAATACTAATATTGAACAATTAAATACAACACATAATAAAATTCATAGTCAATATCAAAAAATTTTAAATGAGCAACAGTTAGAACAACCAGCAGATTAAAATGAATGACGATAAAAGAAAAATATCTTAGAAGTAAGATATTTTTTAATAATTTTTGAAATTAATTGTTAACAGAATTTCAATTTTATTTTCCTTGTTATTGATTTTAATTAAAGTTATAATTATGTAAAGGCCAACACAAGGAAAGGAAGAATAAAAATGAAAACACTAACAATGAAATTAAAACTTTTTAATGGCGTTGAAATCCCATTAATTGGGTTAGGTACATATAAAATGACTGATGAGCATGAAGTTTATCAAGCTGTTATTGCCGCATTACAAAATGGTTATCGTCATATTGACACTGCTCAAATATATGGAAATGAAGAATTAATTGGCAAAGCAATCAAAGATAGTGGTGTTCCACGAAAAGAAATCTTTTTAACAAGTAAGATTTGAAATGCTAATCATAAGTACGATGTGGCATTACATGAAGTAGATAACATACTAACACGGTTAGATACGAATTATTTAGATTTATGTTTAGTTCATTAGCCCACTGCCGAACGAAATGAATGTTTTCGTGCGTTAGAGACAGCGTATAAAGCAAAAAAAATTCGTGCAATTGGAGTCAGCAATTTTGAAGTTAGCCATTTACAAGAGTTAATTGCAATTAGTGAAATCAAACCAATGGTTAATCAACTTGAATTTCATCCTGGTTTAAATAATACTGATGTTGTTAAATTTTGCCAAGCAAACAACATTATTATTGAATCATGAGCAACTTTAATGCAAGGACAATGTATGACAAATTCAACTGTTCTTAAAATTGCAGAAAAACACCAGAAAAGTCCTGCCTAAATTTGTTTAAAATGAGCAATACAACAAAATATTGTTGTTATTCCAAAATCAACTCATAAGGAACGTATTATTGCTAATAGTGAACTAGATGATTTTATGTTAGATGATGAAGATATGGCAGCATTATTTGCTTTACCACAGGTAAGATTAGGAGCTGATCCAAATAATTTTAATTTTTAATCACTATTTTTTGTTATAATTTAAAAGATAGTTTATCAAAAGGAATGATTCGATGAAAAAATTGCTTAGTTTTTTTGGAACGATGATAATGTTTACAACTCCAAGTATTTTAACGATTAGTTGTATTTATCCAGAACATTATTATATTCCAACCCAAGATGCAACATTGCAGCCAGTGGTTGGCAAGTTTTTAACACATTTTATGTTACAACCCATTAATGATGAAGATGAATATTGAATAAAACATCAAGATGATAATACAATTTTCACAATGTTTTCAAAAGAAAGAGAAGCTCATACTTTATGATCAATTATTAATTATAATTTTAATAATCCTTCAAATGTTCTAGCATTTGAACTACCAACAACTAATGTTTTATAAAACATATATTGCAAGTATGCCAACCCATTTGCCAACAGCTAATCAATTATATCGTGATTTTATTTTGTTTCCGTTAATTCGTAATACAACGGAGTATACTTATACGATGGGACAAACAACAATGGAAGAATATACTTTAGATGGTAGCCATTTTCCAACAACGATTTATTATTTAACAATTAATTTAAATTCAAATGTTTTTTGAAGTTATGAACTTAATAAAGATTTACAAGAATATTTAATTAATTATATTCAGAATCATCCAAGGTTTATTTTTAAACAAAATATGACAACAGCAGAAATTATTAAATTATGGCTAACAAATGTTTATAGTGATTCAAATAATTTTAAAATTAGTAATATTAAAACAATTGAAAATATTGATGAATTATATTGTTATTTAAAAAATAAAATTACTTTTCATTTTGATCAGTTAGATACTAGTAAAGTTAATCAAAATGGAAAATTTAATTTTAAAGTAACTGACCAAAATGGTAATTATATGTGAGAATTAAATGAATTAAAATACCAAATTAAAAACTAAATATAACAAAAATAGACACATAAATTTTATACTTTATGTGTCTATTTTTTATTTAAAGGCTACTTTTTTTATAATTTAATCCAACAACATTTTTAACTTTTGTTATTTTTTTATTAGCAATTGCTCGTGCTTTTGTTGCTCCTAAATCAATTAATTCATCAATTGTTTGATCTTGCATTAATTTGTGGTATTTTTTTTGAATTGATTCTAAAACTTCAATAATTGTATTGGCAACTTGTTCTTTTAATTGGCCATAATCGTGTTGAACAAATTCCTTAACAGCTGTTTCAATTGTTACTTTTTTTAAAACAGCATAAATTGTTAAAAGATTACTTACGCCTGGTTTTTGTTCAGGATTATAAGCAATTTTTCCTTCTGAATCAGTTACAGCACTACGGATTTTTTTTCGAATTATTTTGGGTGCATCTAATAAGCTGATAAAAGACTTAGAATCATTAGAAGACTTACTCATTTTTTTAGTTGGATTTTGTAAATCCATAATTTTACCACCAATTGGTGGAATAAAGTCGGTCGGAATTTTAAATAAATCTTGTTGATAACGATTATTCATTCGTTCAGCAATATTTCGTGTTAATTCAATGTGTTGTTTTTGGTCTTTTCCAACTGGAACTAAATCAGCATCATATAATAAAATATCCGCGGCCATTAAAGTTGGGTAAGTTAATAATCCGGTTGGAATAAATTCAGTTCCATTTTCTGCTTTCATTTTTATTGATTTGTCTTTAAATTGTGTCATTCGTGATAATTCCCCAATAGTTGTATTGCACAATAAAATATGTGCTAATAATGTAACTTCTAAGACATCTGATTGAACAAAAATAATTGCTTTTTGTGGGTCCAAACCACATGCATAATATAATGCAACCATATTTTTAATGTTATTTCGTAATTCTTCTTTGCTAATTGGAATTGTAATTGCATGTAAGTTTGCCACAAAAATAATTAAATTATTATCTTTTTGTAATTCAATAAAATTTTTTATCGCCCCAATATAATTTCCTAAAGTTAATTGTCCTGTCGCAGTAATGCCTGAAACAATTGTTGGTTTTTTTTGTTCCATATGTTCTCCCTTCTTGTCCAAATTTAATAACATATTTAATAATATCATAGCAAATATTTTAGTTTTTCCAAAATAAAAACAATAAAAGTAGTATTTTTCTTGGATTTTCAACCGATTTTGTTTACTATTTTTTGAACAAATAATATAATAACATTATACACTTAGAAGGAGAGTAAAAAATTATGTCGAGAATTGAGAAAATTAATGCTCGTGAAGTAATTGATTCACGAGGAAATCCAACTATTCAAGTTGAAGTTTGAACAGAATTTGGCGGATATGGTTCAGCAATGGTACCATCAGGAGCTTCAACTGGAAGTCGTGAAGCATTAGAATTAAGAGATGGTGATAAAGGACGTTACCAAGGGAAAGGTGTTTTAAAAGCAGTTGGGAATGTTAATACAAAAATTGCCGAACAACTGGTTGGAATGGAAGTAACAAACCAAGTTGAAATTGATCATGCCATGATTACTTTAGATGGAACTGATTTTAAAAAGAATTTAGGTGCTAATGCAATGCTAGGAGTATCAATGGCTGTTGCAAAAGCAGCTGCTTCGGAATTAGAAATGCCATTATACAAATATTTAGGTGGTGTAAATGGGAAAAAATTACCTGTTCCAATGTTGAATATTATTAATGGAGGAGAACATGCTGATAGTGCAATTGATTTCCAAGAATTTATGATTATGCCAGTTGGAGCTAAAACTTTTAAAGAAGCTTTAAGATGATCATCAGAAATTTTTCATACTTTAAAAAAAATCTTACATGATAAAGGTGATATTACTGCTGTTGGTGATGAAGGTGGTTTTGCTCCGCATTTTAATTGAGCATATAAAGATCAAACTTTAGCTTCATTTCAAACAAAAACACCAGCTGAGGTTGCCTTAGATTTAATTGTTGAAGCAATTGAAAAAGCAGGATATAAACCAGGTAAAGAAGGTGTTATGATTGCAATGGATTGTGCTTCATCAGAATTATATTTTGATGATAAAAAATATCACTTTAAGAAAATTGAAAAAGTTACTGGTAAAGAATATGCCATGACAACAGAAGAATTAATTAAATATTTAGATAAATTAGTTGATAAATACCCAATTATTTCAATTGAAGATGGTTTAGCAGAAGGTGATTGAGCTGGTTTTGAATTACAAGTAAAAACAATGGGACATAAAATTCAAATTGTTGGTGATGACTTATTTGTTACAAATCCAAAAATTACAGCAGAAGGGATTGCTCGTAACGCCGCAAATTCTGTTTTAATTAAATTAAACCAAATTGGAACAGTTACTGAAACAATTGATACAATTCAATTAGCACAAAAAGCAGATTGAACAGCAGTTGTTTCACATCGTTCAGGAGAAACAGAAGATTCAACAATTGCTGATTTAGCAGTCGCTTTAAATACTGGTCAAATTAAAACAGGAAGTATGTCACGAAGTGATAGAATTGCAAAATATAATCGTTTATTAGCAATTGAAGATGAGTTAGGAACAGTAGCTGAATATGATGGAATTAAAACATTTTATAATTTAAAAAAACATGTTGCTGATTTAAAAAAATAACCTTTTATAAGGTTATTTTTTTATTATGATTATATAAATATTTATGGTGATAAAAGAACGTAACAATACCAAATATTTGAAATTTTAAAAAATAGTTGAAACATCGTTTTGATACTATATGTAATAATATGATAGTATTATATTGTATTGAAGAGGGGTAATAAAAATGAAATTGGCGAGCAATAATTTAAAAAAACAAATTAATAGTAAAATTAAAAATATGGATATTGATTTGAAATATGAAAAGAAAAAATTAGAAATTAATTCTGATAAAATTGTTGTCTCCATAAATGAAATTAAAAACAACCCTATTTTTAAAGAATTATTTATTAATTTATCAGATAAATAAAAAATGTGAGTAAAAATATACTCACATTTTTTTATCTTAAATTTAAAAATATGTTATAAAATTTGATATCATATGCATTTTATTTAAAATTAAAAATATTTTAACTTACTTAAGCGTATTAATTTATTCGATCTCTTTTAATCAGTTTAAAGTACGCTTAACAGCAACTTTTCATCCTTTTAATAATTTTGCTACAATTTCTTGTTTTAATTTAGCATGATATTTTTTTCCAACAGCGGATATTTTTTTAATTTCTGCTGGTGATTTTCAGAATCCAACAGCTAATCCGGCTAGAAAAGCAGCTCCCATGGCTGTGGTTTCAATATTTTGCGGGCGAATTACTTCAACTTGTGAAATATCAGCTTAAAATTGCATTAAATATTCATTTTGACTAGCACCACCTTCAACTTTAATTCGTTTAATTGGCTGTTGTAAATCTTCAGCCATGGCAGTAATGACATCATATGATTGATAAGCAAGTGGTTGCTTTAACTAAATGTTCTCGTTTTGTTCCACGCTCTAATTCAAAAATTGCACCACGTGAATAAGAATCTCAGTAAGGTGATCCTAACCCGGTAAAGGAAGGAACAACATAAACTTGCTGGTCACCTTGGACAAGATTAGTATATCAATCTGTTTCACTAGCATGATAAACAATTTTAATTTGATCACGAAGTCATTGAATAGCAGCTCCAGCAACAAAGATTGACCCTTCTAAGGCATAAGTAATTTTGTTTTGATAATCTAAGGCTATTGTTGTTAATAAGCCATTTTTTATGTAACTGGTTTTTCACCAGTATTTATTAAAATAAAACATCCCGTTCCATAAGTGTTTTTAACTTCCCCTGGCTCTAAACATAATTACCTAAATAAAGCGGCTTGTTGGTCACTAATAGTACTTGCAATTGGAATTTGAATGTCAGTTTCTTTACTCAATAAGCCGGGGAAAGTATGACCATAAATCTCTGATGATGATTTTACTGTTGGTAAAATATTTTTTGGAATATCTAATAAAGTTAGTAATTCATCATCTCATTGTTTAGTATGAATATTGAATAGCATTGTTCGACTGGCATTAGTTGAATCAGTGACATAAATTTTTCCTCCTGTTATGCGGTAAATTAGTCAAGTATCAATTGTTTCAAATAAAAGGTTATTTTCTTTTGCCAATTGGCGGGTACCTTCAACATTATCTAAAATTCATTTGATTTTTGTTGCTGAAAAATATGGATTAATTACTAAACCAGTTTTTGCTTGAATTATATCACTTTTTCCTTTAGCCATTAATTCATCACAATAAGCGGCTGTTCTACGGTCTTGCTAGACAATGGCATTGTAAATTGGCAATCTTGAACGCTTGTCTCACATAACAACTGTTTCACGTTGATTGGTAATACCAATTCCGGCGATTTCATTTGGCCCTATTTTTGTTTTATTTAACGATTGAACAAGAGTTGTCCGTTGTGAGTTTCAAATTTCAACAGCATCATGTTCAACTCAACCAGCTCTCGGGAAAATTTGGCTAAATTCTAAGGCATCGCTAGAAATGATTTCTCCTTGCTGATTAATAACAAGAGTACGATAACTTGTTGTTCCTTCATCAAGGCTAATAATTAATATATTTTGACATTATAGTTTGCTCCTTTTTAAATTGTTGGAATAATTTCTAATTGAATTGGATCAAAACCTTGGTTTTTTACTAACTGACAACCAGCATCAGTTAGTAATTGACAAATATATTTAGCAATGGCTGGGGAACTGCTTAAACCAGGCGATTTTGTTCCAGCGACATTAATAAATTTTGGATTATTATGTGTTGCTTTTAAATAAAAATCTTTTGCTAATGGTTCAATTGGACGGGACCCAGCAAAGGTTTGACAAGTTAACTGAGGGAGTAAATTATTCGGTTGGTTACACCTTATTCTAATAAATATTTATCTATTAAAATAAAATTCCTAAGAAAAAGATAAATTTATCTTTTTTAATTAGTTTAATCATAACATAAAAGTAATAATTTACAATACAAAAAATAATAATTCGCAAATTATTTAATAAATTTATTTTAAATTATTGATTTTTACTTTAAATTTTAGACAAAACATTGTGCTTGGTGAGCAACATTTTTATTTATTAAAAATTGCTGATTATACTTATCTTCATTTTTAAAATAATAATTATATTCTTTTTCATTTTTTTTGTTTAATTTATTAAGATAAAACTCAATTAAATTAACACCATTTTCTTTTGCCATTTTCAATGCAATCATATTTTTAAAAACTTTTTCACTATATGATTTAGCACCATATCCTTTTAATCATTTGACATTATGCGAAATTTGTGGTTCAGTACAAGACCCCATATATCAATCTTCTTTATAAACTTTAATACCCTCAGAATTATTTTTGATATATTTAATGAAACCATTGATTTTATCTTTTTTATCTTTTAAAAATGGATATTCTTTAATATTTTTTCTTGTAATTAATTTTTTTAAATATTTTATTGCTTCATCCGGATCGCCATTTTTAAATAATTTATTCATATCTCAATAAATTTGTTTTCTTATTTTTTTTATTATCAGTTAAATTTTTAGTAAGTTTTCTTCTTCGATAAGGAAATATTGTTTTTAATTCTTTCATTAAATGAAATTGATCTAAAATAAAAATTGCACCAATTTCATTTGCAAATTTTTGGATTCATTTTGCTCCATCACCTGCTAGGGTTAACTTACAATTTTCAATATTAAAATTTTGATTTAAAAAATGTAAAAATTCTTTTTTATATTTTTTAATAAGATAGTATTTATTTTTTACTGATTTCATAACAATAAAAATTTTTTTATCTTTTAGAACATTTTTATTTTTAGTGCTTTTTATTTCATCATACCCAGTATGAAAATATGCTGTTCTAAACATATTTTTTTTCTATTTTTCTATATTTTGTTAAATTACTAAAAGAATCGTCAACTCCAGCATACAAATATGGTGTTTGGACAATTATTTTTTCAGTCTTTGTTTTTAATTGTTCTTTAAATAATTTAGCAAAATCAATTTCCTTATTAATGTTTGTGATTGTCATCTTTGATATATTTAATTTTGGGTACATATCCATAATATCTCTTTGTCTTTTAGCACTATCCATTAATTTTCAAAGTTCTATTTTAACACTTAAAATAATTGTTTGATTATTTTTTAAACCAATTTTTTTATTTAATAAAGTTGTTGTTTTGAATTTATTATCTTTTTTATCACGATAACCAAATCTGGAAGCTTTAATTATAATATTGCCAAAGGGAGTTTTTATCATTTTATTCTTTTTCTCTCACAAAATATAACCATTTTTTCCATTACGGTTTTGCTCTCTTAATTCTTGATCAAGGTTTTCATATTTTTCTTTCATTTTTTGTTTTCCTATTAAATTAACATCGATATTTACTTCTTCAACAAAGTTTATATCTTTAAAACTATTAAAAATATTTAACATACTTATATTCCTTTTTAATCATCATTGAATGATAGTAAAATTTTATACTGCTTAAAATAATTTGTCAGCAGTTTTATTACATTATTTTTATCGATAGAAAGAGATAAATTAATTAACCTTCTTATTCTTTTTCTTTTCTTTTAATTTCACTAGTTATTTGTTAAATAACTTTATTAACTTTTTCTCATTTAGGTAGAGTTTCCCTTAGGTGTGATTTAGTTAATCACTTACGACTACTCTTCTGCTCCATGTAGTACTAATTTAATTAGTTGATTAACCTTATAGATATCCTCCCACTTCGTTTATTTTTAAGTGTTTCAGCTTGACCACTTTGTGAAATCTTACTAAAAGTAAATTTATCATTGTTTTATTTTGAATAGATTTGTAATTTGTATTTTCATACTCTCTTAATTGTATTTTTAAATTATTAATGTTTGTCTTAATTTCTGTTGTTGTTAAATTGATAAATTCATTAATTTCATTTTCTTTTATTTCTTTTTTGTTATTTTTAATATCATAAAAATATTCTTTATTAAAATTTATATAATTAATTTCTTTTAATTGAAATATGTTTGTTTTTTCTACTAACTTTAAATCTTTTTATAGTTTTAAAGTTGTTTTCATTGGGTTATAGCGTGCTATTTTAACAATTCCTTGTCCTTGTTTTAAATTTGCTAACTCACTAGTTAACATTAAGGGGTGACTTTTTAAATTTTTTGAAACAATAATATTGCTTTTATTTTCATTAATACTAATTTGTTCGATTGTTTTTGTTCCAAATAATTCACTATAATATTTTATTGTTTCTAAATCACTGGTATGTAAGAAAATATGCATCCCACAGTTATTTAAAATAATTTTTGCTATTGTATCACCATAATTTAATTTTAATTGGTTGATATCTTGTAAAATAAATTGAAAAAATATGTTTCTGCTGCGCGAAATACTAACTCATTTTTCAATGTTGTTTATTTTTGTTAAATTAGCAAATTCATCTAAAATAAAATATACTGGTTTTTCTAGTTTTTGTTCGATTATTTCACTTGCTTTATTTGTTAAAAATTGATAAATTTGACTAATTAATATTGCTATTAATTTATAGTAATTATCATTTTCGTCACTAAATATTATGTATAAAACTGTTGGATATTCGATAAAATCATTGTAATTAATATCATTTTGGGATGTTAAATTACGAATAAAATCATTGTTAAATATTTCTAAACTTTTTGCAACAGTCATTAAAATAGCATCTAGTGTTAGATTTTCTTTACTATCAACCAAAGCCTGACTTGCGGTTATTTTGGCAATGCTGGTATTTTTTCGATTATTTAGTCATTCAACTAAATCTTTTTTAAAACTAGCGATTGCTGCCACTGATGCCATATTAAATTTATTGGAAAATGATTCTTGATTTAAAGTTTCCTCGATTTCTGTTATCAAATTATTTTTGTTTATTTTATCTTCATAATCTTCTAATATTGCTAAAATAATTCCTTGAATAATCATACTTGTTAATTCATTCCAAAATTCATCTTCGGGATTTTTGTTAATTAACATACGACTAAGTGATCTAATTTTATCTTTATACTTTATTTTTCATTTTATTTTTTCTTTTTCCTTATTTGTCATTATCATTTTAATAAAGTCATCATAAATTAGTTTTAATGGATTTCAAGTATTTCCTTTTTCTAAATTACGAAAATCAATAACTTTTATTTTATAACCATTTTTTGCTAAATAACCACTGGTTAAATTATACAATTCACCCTTGGGGTCGGTTATAATCATAGTTGGTTTAGTGGTTGATTTTCCATTTAAATAAATTGTTGGTAATACTATGCCTTGTGTTTTTCCGCTTGCTGTTGAACCAACAATAACACTATGAATATTATTTTTTAAGTTAAACAATAAATCTTTTTTGTTTTTATTACAATTAAAAACAAAGTCTGTATTTTTATAATTATCTTTGATATTTACTTTTTCACTAATATCATCAATTTCTTTTATACTTAATCATTTACTATCACCAAAATCTATTTTATTGGTTGTTTTAATTGCAGTTTCTTTATTCTTCACTTTACTAAATAAAACAAAATAAAAAAATCAGCAATAAAACGCTAAACTTAGCCCAACTGTTATTAATAATCCGTATTTACTTTTAATTATATAATTTCATCATGATAATATTTGAAATTGCTTAATTTCATTGATAAATATTGTAATTTCTTTTCAATTAATAAAAATTGAATAACCTATTCCAAATAATGTTAAACAAAAAATAAAAATAATTGAAACAAAACATAAACCAATTAATAAACTTATTTTTTTCTTTTTGATTTTATTTCACATATTTTTATAACTCTATTTCTATACTACTCACCAAATCATAACCTTTTTGCATAATTGGATTGATTTTAAAAACCATTTCATTAAATTCTTCTTCAATTAAACTCATATTTTTAAAATCTGCTATTTTTGGGTTAGCAACAGTAGTTATAATTTTGTAGTATTTCATTTTTTCTGCTAAATCTAAATATTTAGTTAACTGGTTTATTTTATAATCTGTAAAATTATTTTCATATTTTAAATATTGTTTAATTTCATAAATTAAACCATCATAATTATAACTAATAATTTTAATTTTGCTAAATTCTTTAATATTGTCTTTGTTAGACTTGTATTCATCAAATAGATTATTAATTTCATTTTCTAATTTATTTCGTTCAAATTGTTTAACTTGTCGAAAATTAATTGCATTATAACTACCTTTACTACCAATTTCACCAGGCTCTATTTCATAACTTGCTTTTGTTAAATAATTAGCATGATAATTATGAAATTTTTGTATTTATTTTTTACCCCCAAAATCCTATTATTACTAATTATGTATCTTTCTCCATTAAGTTTTTTTGAAAAAACTTTACTAATTGGAATAAAATCAAAATGAATATGGGGAGTTGTTTCATCCATGTGAACTGCTGAATACAAATATCCCATATCTGTTTTAAGATTATTTTTCATTTATTGTTTCATAAAATTTATTTCAATATTAGCTCATTCATTTAATTTATGATAATTTATACTTTCAGGAATTAAGTGTCCCATTTTACGAGTATCTGTTGTTTTGTCCTATATTTTAATATCTGTAAATTTACATATTCCCATTTTTTCAAATCATTATTGTCTTGTTGCTGGCAAAACAATTTCTATATAAGTATTATGTTTATTACAAAACTCTTTAAAAGTTGATTTTTGTGCTTCACTATATTTTTGTTGTTGCTTATTTCAAGCTTCTTCTATATTTTTTAATAATTCAAATCTTTTATTATTTGTTAACTAAAAACCTTTGTCATTGCTTATTTTTGCTCTTGTATCACCAACATAATAAAAATTATATTTTGTAAAATAAGGATTAACATTTTCAGGTACTTTAATTCTAAAATTATGTCGTATTAATTTGTCAACTGTACCACTTTTATATTTTTTAAAAGTTGTAATCGGTGGTGATGACTTAAATTTATATTCTTTTTCCATCTTTTTATCCTCCTTTTTTGGAAATTTTTATCCTTTAAAATTTATTAAATTTAAAAAGCTAAAATATTTCAAAAATTTCATTTTTATTTTGTCTAATTAATCATCTTTTTTTGGAAATTTATTACCATTAAAATATTTAAAATTTTCTTGGTATATTTGTTTTAGTTCTGCTTTTTTAATTAAAACTTGCTTATCCATTTCTAATAAAAAAGGGTGCAGTTTTTTTCAATTAACCTCACCCTCAATTTTTCCATCTTTATTTTTAATATAAAAGTTTTTATTTTTAAAAATTGTAATAAAACAATAATCTTTGTTATATTGTAATTTAAAATATTTGCTATTTATATTAATGCTTGCATAAGGATACAATAAATTTTTTATCCTTAACTCAATTCATTTATTACCTTTAATATCATAATAAGGTTTTGTTAAAATTAAATTATTTGTCATAACTTGATAACTTATATATTTTTCTGTTTCTTTCATTTTGATAGTTCCTTTCTTTATAAAATTATTTTTAATCTTTTTTTAATTTTTAATGTTATAAAATAGAAAATTGGTAAACATATTGTGTTCGTAATTAATATTCCGATAATTATTTTTTCTATATTTAAAACACCAATATTTAATCAAAAAAGAACAAAATCAATCGGAAGATAAATAATTATGTTTGATAATAAAATAAGAATAATTTTAATACTATGATTTATTTTTATTCAATTAATTAATTTAATTAAAATTGCTAATAAACCTGTTCCAATATTTCAGCATAATGATCCCAAAGTAAAACCTCATAATGTTAAATCAGATAGAAAATGTTCTATAAATCCAATTAAGAAACACCAATATCAATTTAAAATAAATCCACTTATAAAAATGGGGATTAAAAATAATGGAATTGATGTTCTTGGAATAATTTGGATTCGCATAGTTTGCGATAATACAACCATCATGGCAATTAAAACTGCGACATAATTTATGTTTTTGATTAATTGAAAGTTATTCATTTTTTAAAAATTTAATTTAAGTTGTATTTTTTTTAATCGTTTTTGTATCATTGCAAAGTAATTATTATTTATTTCACAACCCAGTCATTTTCTGTTTAACTGTTCACAAGCATATGCAGTTGTACCACCGCCCATAAAAGGATCAAAAATTAAATCATTTTCTTTGCTATGTTTTTTAATCAAATCGCCAAATATATAATGGTTTTTCTGTTGGGTGTTTTGTTTTTTTATAAGCTGAACCTATTGGGCTTTTAAATATTGTTTTTTTTATTTTCATAATTATTTTGATAATTTGGAATTGAGTATTTTTTAGAATAAATAATCATACAATATTCTTTATATTGCAAAATAAAATTTTTAGTTGGCATTGGGTTTGTTTTTTCTCATAAATAAAAATCAAAATTCATATTATTTTTATAAACCCAATCTAAATAATCTTTAATTTGTCATCTATTCATTCAAATTAATATAAATTTAGTTTTTGAAATTCGATAAAACTCATCTAAATAAGTATTTATATCAAATGAATTATGCAAATTATTATCATAGATAGCATTAATATATTTATTTATACTTTTTGATATATTATTTTCATTTATTTGCTCGTTTTTTCTTTTTGGTAAATTATATAAATAGGGTGGATCAGTTAATATTAAATCAACGCTATCATTTTCTAAATTTTTAATAAAAGTTAATGCATCACCATTTATTAATTTTCCTAAATTTGTTTTAAACATTTTTTCCTCCTTTTTTGAATTTTTTTGTTGTTTTTTACTAAAAAAGCAAAAATTTAACAAAATTCTTCATAAAAATTAAAAAAACAAGTAAATTTACTTGTTTTTTTAATTATCTTTTTTTCCAAATCCTGCTTTTTCTTTTTTGTTTGCTTGAATTTCAATACAATATCTTTCAAATCCAGAAACAAAAAATAGCCCTTGTCCTTTTACGCTACGAGTAATATAATCTTGTTCTGCTGATGTTAATCCGCCATAACTTTTATATAAATTAATAACTTTTTCTAAGTCGTTAGGTTTTAACCCCATAATAAACGAATATTGACTATTATTAATAATTGCTGTTGTTTTCTTTAAAATTGTTTCATTTTCTACAAAATCAGCGATGTTTTGTGTTGCCACAACCAAAGCACCATTATATTTCCGAATTCGTTTTGTCATTTGATACATAAAATTTAAGGCAACTGGATTATCTTTATCGATTGTTAAATGAGCCTCATCAACAATTATTACAATTTGATTATTATCTTTAAAACGATTTTATTTTACTTCTTTTTTAATAATATTTAGCATTAAAATTAATTGTGCTGCGTTTGTTTTTTTGTCATCTAAATCAAACAAATTATAAACATCATAAACAATAAAGTTGTTATTAAATTTTATTGTTGTGTGACCATTTCAAAGTGCTTGATATTTTCCATCATTTAAAAAATCAGTTGCTATTAAATCCATAAATTCTTTTAAAAGTTTATTTTTATTGTTTTTATATTCTTTTTCTAATAAATAATAAAAATCATTCATAATTGGAAAATCATTATTATTAATTTTATTAATGTCACTATTATTTGTAATATTAAATTGATGATATAATAATTTCAAATATTTTGTTAATAAATTAATTTCTCACCCGTTAAAATCAGGATAAAGCGTTTTGAATCATTGTTTTAAAAATCGTAAATGATTTGATAGGGGCGATTAATTGGTATTTTCTAATTCATCACTAAAGTTATTATCTAAAATTTGTAGGTGATTTATTTTTCCTATCGAAGCATCTCCTGCATTAATTCAATTTCCATCATAATATTTGCATAATTCTTGGTATTCACGATCAGGGTCAATAACAATCACTTTTTGTCCCATCTGAATATGATAATTTATTATTTTTTTTAACAAATATGTTTTTCCCATTCCTGATGAACCAAGAATAAACATATTATGGTTTGTTCTTTTACTGGTAATTTTAAATTGATCTAACAATACAACATTTCCCATATTATTTGTTCCTAAGTAAATTCCTTGTTTATCATATAAGCCACTATAAATAAATGGAAATGATGCTACTAAGGTACTTGTTGGCATTTCTCGGCCATATTTTTTTATTATGACCTTATTGTTATAGGGTATAAAACCTTTTAAACCATTAAATTGTTGATATCACAATGGATTAAGTTTAATATCCATTTCTTTTAATGATTTTGTTAATCGTGTTTGTGCTTGTAGTAATGTTTTTTTATTTGTTCCATAATTTAAAAATAAAATATTAACATTTTTTAATAATTCACCACCACCACCATTAACCTCATCAATTAAATGATAGTATGTTTCTAATTCATAGTTATTTTCATTTGTATTAATATATGATTTTGTCATTGCTTGTCTTGTTTGGGTTGATTGAATGGCACTGTTGATCGCTTTTTTTGTTTCATCATAATTTAAAGGATTTATATTTCAAATAATAGTTTACTCATTTGAAAATAAACATGCCACTCATAAATCATTAATAAATAAAGGGTAGTCATGAATAGTATTAATTTTATAATATAAATCATTTGCTATAAAATAATTTTTTTAATATTTAGATAGTTAAATTGCAATAATTTTGCTAAATTATCTTTATTTTTATTAAAATCTGTTTTATTTAATGGTTTTTCATATGGATTTCATATTAATTTTAAGATTTTTGTTATTTCGTAATTAGATAAAGTATTGCAATTAATTTTTCCTTTATATAATTTATCTTCTAAAAATAATATTTTTTCACTTAAATCTTTTTGACTATTTCCATATACAAAAATAAAAAAACATTTTTCAGTTTTAATTTCATCGTTTATTTTAATTAATTCTTTTTTTAAAAAAGCAATATTATTTTTAATTTGTTTTGTAATTTTTACAAATTGATTAAAACTAATTTCTTTGTTTTTATAACGAGTTTGTGTTTTATTAATTTTTTTTTTGTAAATATTTAATGTTGTCATCAAAATTTAATGGTAATTCTAACTTTAAAAAAGTTATTGGAAAATTAGCAAATTTAAAAACATCTTGCAAATCTCGTAATCTTAATATTTGCTCTTCGCCACTTAATAAAGTGATATCGAATCCCTTTATTTTAATTGTTCCAATTAAAGTTTTTTTAAAGGGTACTTTAAAATTCCGTGTGTTTCAATATAATTATCATCAATAACTTTATTATATGGTACCAGTAAACTTGTTTTGTTTTTATTATATTTCTTATAACTAAATAGGAAATTTATTTTATAATATAAGCATTGTCATCCTTTTAAATTATTGTTTTTATTTGTAATAATTAGTGGTAAGCTAATTAAAATCATGATTGATGATAATAATTTTATTCATAGTTTTCATTGAAAACCAAATATAAACATAATTGTTAATCCAACTCAAACAGCAATTATCAAAACATCTGTTATTGTTATATTGCGTCAAAATCGATATTTGGCGTCTTTTAGTTTTTTTGGTATTACATTTTTCATATTTTGCACCTCTTTCTTTAAAATAAAAAACGGCATTTAAAATGCCGTTTTTTAAGAAATAAATATTTTATATAATGATTTATTATTTTATATAATATTATAAAATAACTTTTCATATCTAATTTAACCCTTAAAATGCGTAATAAGGGTATTTAAATAAAGAAAAAATAAACCAATATTTTATCTGTTTTTTGCCTTTGTTATAGCTTTTATTTTTTTCAACTTTTTGCCCCTAATTTTTTTATTTAATTGATTTTTAATGATAATTCAAGTTATAAAACCACCAACTATCCCACAACTAATCAAAGTCATAAAAAATAAATAAACTGGTTTTTTAAAAAACTTTTTTCAATCACTTTCATTATTTTTATTAGGTTTGTTAGGATCTGGTTGTTTGTTTGGTTTTTCTGGTTTATTTGGATTATTTTTCTCTTCATTCCCATTATTTTCGTTATTTCCATTTGATTTATTAGGAGTGTTAGGTATTATTCCCTCTGTTTGGGGAATTTCATTTGGTTTATTGGGGGCATTTTCTGTTATTGGATTGTTTATTAATTTATATGAAACATTCCCAACTGCTTTTAAACTATTATCCAAAGCATATACAGTCAATAATTATATTTCCATTTAATCTTGCTTTGGGTTTTGAATAATCTTTTTTATGATAATCACCTCGTTTTTTTTGCTTTTAATTTTATTTTTCCTAAAATTAATATCAAATAGTAGTTTAAAAATAAATAATTAATTAAACCATATAACCACTTTTAACGAACTGGTTCTATATTTTTGTCTGGCTCTTTTTTTCAATTAATATCAGATAAATGATTTACCACTGTATAACCAAATTTATCTTCAACATAATTTTCTATAATTTTATTTCACGATTTTTCTTGTAATTCTTTAAACTTTTTTGTTAAATATTCATCAATATCTTTTATATTATCTATTGTTCCACTTGATCAACAATATCCTGTTCAATATTGTTATAAACCAAATTTATATCAAAAGTTTTCTTTTTCTTCATGATCGGTATTTTTTGAAATTAAATCTTTTATTTTATAATGATCTTTTATATTATCTGAATCTTTTATAACTAAATACATGTTTTATACTCCTTACTAGGTAATTTGTCATATTTTGAACTGTCAACTAATATTCAATCGATAGAACCTGTTGAATATGGATTTTTGTAAAAATCTTCTTTAAATAATTGTGATTTTTCTAATTCATCATAATTAATTTTTAACAATTTATACCCTTTAATATGCGTATCAATTTCATCTTTTAAGTATTCAATTTCTTTATCTTTTTCAGAAATTTCATTTTCATAAAAATTAACTAAATCATCTAATGTTTTTGGTAATAAACCATTATTACATAATCTAATTTCTTGTTTAGCTTTTTCTATTAATTCTTTAACTTTGTTAAATTTAATTGATTCTGTTATATTAATTATTTAAAATCGCTCTTTCATATTCTTAAATATCCTTAATTGGTAAATTGTTTAAATAATTATTAAGTGCTTGAGTTAATTCTTCTTCATTTTTATAATCATAAACTCTTTTAAAATATCTAAATATTTCATCTCAACTTAAATATTTTGATAATATGTTTCATTCTTTATATTGCTTTTTATCAAACATATTAAATTTCCTCCAAATTTTCTAATATTTCACAACATTTTAAATAACTAAGCGATCATCTAAAAAATTAAATAAAAAACAAAATAAAATAAGAGTCACAAACAAACATATTTATCTATTTTTTCTTTTTAAAAATATATGGGTTTTTTGCAAAAATACAATAAACATTTGTGCATCATAAATGTTTATTATCACCATCTATTTTTGATCTACATTTAGGACAACTTTTCCTCATTATTTTTATATCCTTTATTTTTTATTTATCAAAAATAAAAAACCAACTAATTTTAATAAATAGTTGGTTTAATTTTTTTATCGTATTTGATTTAAAATATTTTCAATATTATTAACTTTATCAATTAAAGCTTCCATAATTTGTTCTAAATTGCTTAAATTGTTTTCTGTTGTTGTTTTAATTTCGTTAATTAACTCGCTAATCGTATTTTTGATATTATTTTCAACCATATAATTTCTCCTTTCTAATTTTTGATATTAATAATTCATCATTTATTTTTCTTAAAAATTAATTTTTTAATAATTTGGTGATTATTTTTGCATTGTAAAGTCAAAAATCAAAGATTATAACTTATTTTTTGTTTATTAATAAATTCTAATTTTGCTAAGCAATGCCTAGCATACTTTTTACAATATCAACCGCCTTTTCTGTTTCTGGTTAATTTTGTAAAGTACTCATTGATATAACACTGACATTGATTAATTAATACTGTCTTATTTGCTAATTTAATTTTTAACTCTTTTCAAAAGAGTTCTTTTAAAGACACTTTCAAAACCTCCTTATAAATAGTAAGATTTCTAAATTTTTTTATTGTGGAACACTTACCCTTTAACCATTGCAGGTTAAATATTTATCTCCAAACCACTATAACTCTTTTATATTGCCTAAAAAATTGCCTCCATTATGTCGTAGCGGTACGGCCACCCCTATATTATTTATTCTCACTTACTTGGTTTTACGACATTCCAAGTAGGAGAGTTTTATTTGGTTGGTTTTGCTGTTATTTTCTTAAACTAAGCAAGGTTAACGACAATTTTAACCTAATTAAAAAAGATAGAATTTTATATCTATCTTTTTCTTATTTTTTGGAAATTTTATACCAACCGAATAATTTACTCCCTCTCTAAATTCTGCTTGCTCGATTATGCGTAAATCTTTTGGATTTACATGATTCGTCATTCCTCGTTCATATAGCATTTGTAAGTGTGCTTGTTCTTCCGCAGTAAAGGCAATTACTAATGAATTAACTTGTTGATGAGGAATATTTAATTCCTTAAAAATAGTTTGATAAAGTTTGTGTCCTTCAATATTTAATTTTGCTGTTAATTTTCCCGGAGTTGGATCAAATCCACCATGAATAACTCCAAAATTTTCAGCTGATGTTTCCATTGCTACTTTTTTATTTTTTTCAATGGTAATGGTTTTTAATTGATAACGACTTAATTCGCTACTAATCGCAGCTTCAATGACACCACCACCAATGGTGCAAACATCATAAGTTGGTTTATTTACCATAATAAGAGGTATCCTTTCCATTGAATAATACTAAAATAATAAAAAAATTCCGCTAGTTACAATTCCTGCTGTGGTTGGAGCAATAATTGGAATTCAACTATAACTTCAATCTGATTTTCCTTTGTTTTTAAGCGGTAATACAAAATGAACAATTCTTGGAATTAAATCACGCACTGGATTAATTGCATAACCAGTTGTTCCCCCTAATGATAAACCAATTCCAAAAACTGTTAAACCAACAAAAAGTGGTGATCATGCTCCTAAATTACCACTACTATATTTTCCAATTGCTAATATTGCGGCAATTAAGACAAAAGTTCCAATAAATTCTGCAAAAAAATTAAAAAATGGGTTGCGGTGAGTTGGACCTGTCGCATGAATTGCAAGAATAAAGTCGGGATTATCAGTTACTGTATCTTTAATATGTTTTCAATAAAATACATCAACAATAATTTGACCAATGATTGCGCCGACAATTTGTCCTAATAACAAGGCAGGTAATAAGAATCAACCATTAGTAATAAAAAAAGTTTGTTGAACAACCATTGCAATGGTAACAGCTGGGTTTAAATGAGCAACACCATGCAAAGCGCTACTAATCATTGCTCCAATTAGAACAGCAAATCCTCAACCAGCAGTAATGGCAAAAAAACTTTGGCCATTTCCTTTAGTGTTTTTTAGTAAAATATTCGCAACAACGCCATTACCTAGAATTATTAATATCATTGTACCAAATAACTCTAGTCCAAAATGTTGAAAAAATAATTCAGTATTTGTCATAATTAACCTCCTTTTTGTAATAATTTAATAAAAAAGTTTAACTAAAATTTGCTAAATATTTTTAGCAAACTACTGTAAAGAAATTAATTTTTGGTAATATTTGGTAAAACAGGAATTAATTTCCTCAATAATTAAGGCTGATTTTTTTTCATAAATCATAATTTTCTAAGTTATATAAAATTGTTGATAAAATATGAATATATGAATTAAAATATGAATATATGAATCAAGGAAAGGGACTCCGCCCCTAGATCGCTGCGCGACCTGTACCCCGCAAACAACACACTGAGAGGACATAAAGTCCCTCCTCCGGCGTGTTTGCTTGTCTGTTTGTCTCTGTCTGTGTCTGTCTTTGTTTTGCTTGTATTTGTATCTGCTTTTACTTTTAAGTTTTATATGACTGCTTATTTTCGCTGTCTAATTTAGACCTTAAAACGCTTTATACAAACAAAAAAAACATAGACTACTGGTTCTAATCTATGTTTTACTTTAATGTTGTTTGAGATTTCTTTCTCTTTTAAATTATAACACTTTACAGAACCAGTATAAAGGTTTTTTAAATATTTAATTACAAAATTATTATACTACTAATTCCATTATTTTAAAATAAAAATATTTTTATTTTAAAATAAAAAAATTAGCACTGTAATACTAACTAAATCGTAAATAATTTTTCTTACCCATTTATACTAATAACTTAATTATTTTTTTGATAAATCTAATAAAATATTTCAAACTTGAACTACTCTTTTAAGATTAAACATCTCTCTAATTAATAACATTTTTCTATACAAATCACGGTTAATATTAAATGTACGAACAATATACTTTTTATTATAAGTAATTTTATTTTTTAAAATATTAACTTGTTCTAAACTAATATCTAAATTAAACTCATTTAATAATTTAATAAAAACATCTTTATTTTTTAAATGATAATGAGTTGCTAAATCTTTTAATAAAATAAATTGTTGTTCTGACATTACAACATAAGTACTCCATTTTTGATCAACAGAACTGTAAAAAATATCTAATATTTGATTTTTCTTTTCCCTATCATTTACTTTATATTTTTCACCATTATCTAAAACTAAAATCATTAAAACTCCTTTCCAAATAATTAATTATCAATATAGGCGTAGAATGGTTAAGTAGGGATTAACTACTAAATAGGAAACTTTAAATCGTATTTAATTATCATAAACTAATACAGTCACACCAAAACAAAATCTAAAAATGTTAATAGGAATAGTAGTATTTTAAAACATTAAAAACAAGAACATAATTATAAATTATTACTTAACATTATAAATTAATTTTAAAATACTAACTACTTTATTGTTTAATACCATATGAACATTAAAACAATTACCCCATTATTTAAAAATTATTTTATATTTAATAAATAAACTGATATTTACAATTTGAATATAAAATATTTTTTAGTATTTAATAGTCCACTAAAAAAGAGAAAATATCTAAATATCCTTACAGTGAAATTGTAATAACAATTTGAATACTTAGAAATGTTCTCTCACAAATCTAAGTTATTTTTATATTATCATTATAAAATTTATTTGTCAAATTAAAAAGTAGATTCGCCACTGTAATAACAAATCTACAACTAAATTATATCATTACAACGACGAAAAATTAATATGTTTTAAAATATTAATGACAAAATAAATATTTAGTTATATAATTTAAGAGTTAATTAATTAAGCATTTTTTTCTGACCGAGCAATCGGTTTTTTCTTTGTTTACTAATTGAAAACTCTTCAATCTTGCTAAAAATATCATTATCTATGTAAGTATCATATTGTAAACCAATAAATATACCTAAATCTTTATTATAAAATGGTCGCATGTAAAAGATTGGGGTTTTTGTTTTTAAATATTATTTAGTTCAATAAAATAAAGACATTTTTTTCTTGTTTTTATAAAAAACCCCAATTTTCTTTATACGACCTATAAAATTGTTTTTCACCAAACTTATTTTTATGGTGAATAAATATTTCTCATAAATCATCAAAAGGCATATTTATTAAACCAGTTTTAGTCGCTACATTATCGCAATTTATACTAAATTGATATAACTTAATATTCAAATCAAATAAATTATTAAGTTTATTACCTGAGGCAACATTTTTAGGTTTATAATCAATATCAAACTCTTTGGCAACTTCTATTTTTTCTAATTCATTTTTAGTTAATGACTTAACCATATATTTAGAAAGATATTTTATAAGTTGTTCATTAGTTCCTTTTTGAACTTTGATATTTTTATTAATTTCATAAGGTCAATATTTTCGTATTATTTTATTAGGAATATAACAATCTAAAATTATATGAAAATGGACTGCTCCGCGATTTTGATATTCATATACATATAAATATTTGAAATCTTTACATTTTTTATATTTTTTACGATATCTAGTTATATTTTGAAAGAATTTCATTAAATCATATTTGCATTTTTTAATATCTGTTTCATTAACTGCATAAGTTAAAGTTAAAAATGTTAACTTATCTGCATTTTGAAAATTATGTATTGCTTTACGAATACAGTTTCCTTGAGTACGAATACGATTATTTAATAGTTTAGTTTCATTTTCACCAGTATTTTTAATACCAGTTTTATTGCGAATATTATTTTCAATTCTATCTAATGGAAAAAATGTATTTTTTACATAATTACCGTAATATGTTTTTTTTAACATAAAAGTCTTTGTTTTGACCATATATTTTATTTATTAATTCTTTTCTTTCTGCTTTATTTAAACCAGTATGTAAATATCATATGTCATCATCATCTAATTCATTATATGGATACTGATTAAAAGGATATGGATAAATATTAAAATATTTATTATTCATTTTTATAACTCCTTTCTAGTAATTAATATTATTTTTAAAACCTTTTTAAAATGTCGGAAAACAATGCTCTAAAACCCTTATTTTATGGGGTTGTTATTTTTTAAACCCTTATGTTTATTGACTTTTTTTGATGTTGAGTTATGATAGTTAATTTAATTAAATCAATTTTAACATAGTTTTTATTTTTATTAGTATCTTTAGCTATAGATAATCGATAGCCTTCGCGAGTAAGAACAAAAAAAGCTACAAATTTTAATTGACTTAATTTTAAATGCATTCTAATATTTTCCAAACAATTAACAATGCTGCGATAAATTTCAGTTTTCATATTTTAATTCTCCTATAAGTTTAATATATAATTATTTTAACCAAGTTTTTTTTTTTTTTTGTAAAAAATTTTTTAAAATAGCAAAGATGTAATTTTAAGATAAAAAATAATTATTAATTAATACGATAAGGCAAAAATAAAATATATAACTAAAAAAAGCAAGAGTATTGGCACAAAAAAATTTTTTATCAAATTATTTGTGAAATCATAATAATAATTTACAAATAATTTGATAAATTTAAAATTTATTTGTGATGTTTTTATTTTTATTTATAGTATGTAAAGAATAAGGTCAAAGTATTAAACATATCAAATTTAAGGAATTATTATTAATGAAAAAATGAAAAAAACTAATTTATACTATTAATACTGCATTGATTTTACTAGTAATATTTTTACTGAGTTTTATTTTATGAATATTATATACTGTTTATTTGCCTATTAATGTTCCAATTAAGATGAATCCGGAACCATTAGTAGAATTAGTTCCAAAACCACCAGTTACAGTAATTCCCAAGGTTTCATCTAAGCCTAAGCAAGGGAAAAACAGCATTGATTTAGAATATCAATATGTTCCTAATTCAACTTGATTTTATCAACGTGGTTATAATGGCTTATGAATTGATAATTATCAAACAACATATCTTGAAAAAAATTTAACAAATGCTTTTTTAATGCAAGCACAAAATACTGATTTACCATTTTATACGCAAGAAGTTTTTAAGTCTTATGAAGAATTATCTAATTTTTGATATGATGAAACAAAACAAGGATGACAACAAGTTATTAATACTTTTTGTCCAGATTATCAAGAAAAATTAAAAGCATTATTAGTAAAATTTTATAATTTTATTAGTAATATTTGATCAAAAGATATTGTTAAAAAATTTGTTAGAATATTAAGAATTAATGATAATCGTGGTTCGGTTGTTGGTTCTACATATTGAGAAGGGTTTAAACAAACTATTGCGCTTGAACGAAATATCTTGCTTTGTAGTCATAAAGTAAACGGATTTAACTCTTGGCGAAATGGCTGATGAAGCTCTAGTGAAATTTTTAATGTTATTTTTCATGAATTGGGGCATACCGTTGATATTAATTTTAGTCGTCAAGTCAATGTTATTAAAGAAATTAAAGTTTTTTTAGCAAATAAAATTGAGAATAACCAAGGTTTAACGCAAGAACAAATTTTAAATTTATTTCATTTAAGTAGTTATTCTTTTAATAATCTTGGTGATTTTGTTGCAGAAGGATTTGTATATTTATTTTTAGCAAGTGATGCTTTGAAAATAAAAGCGTGAAAATTATGACACGAATTTTGAGCATCCTATTTACCAAGATTAATAAAATAAATTACATTTAGTTTTAAATTTCTGGATTATTTTTTAAGATTAAGTATCTTTTAATTAAGCATTAATTGTATTATAATATACTATAATTATATTATTAAAATAAATTATTAATATTTAGTGAGGCAGAAAAATGAAGATACATCCCCTTGTAAAAGAAATTTTAATTACTACTGAAGAAATTGATGAAAAATGTTTTGAATTAGGGCAACAAATTAGTCATTATTATCTTAATGAATATCCAGCAAAAGATAATACGATTTTATGCTTAGGATTATTAAAAGGATGTATTCCTTTTATGGCAAAATTTATTTCTTATTTAATTGGTATTGAATGTGAAACGGAATATATGGTTGTTTCATCTTATTTTGGTGGTATTAAGAGTAAAGATACGCCCCAAATTTTACTTGATTTACCAATGCCAATAACAAATCGCGACATTTTATTAGTCGAAGATATTATTGATAGTGGTAAAACAATTAAAATGATTAAAGACTATTTATATCTAAAAGGAGCACGTAGTGTAAAAGTTGTTACTTTATTAGATAAAAAAGCTGGTCGGAAAGTAGATTTAGTTGCTGATTGATATGGATTTGATGTTCCACCTGCTTTTTTAATTGGCTTTGGTTTAGATTATCAAGAACGTTTACGTAATTTGCCATATATTGCGATTGCTGATCAGAAAAAAATAGCAACATGAAAATGAGACATAAAGGACTAATAGACAATTAAATGATTTAGTTATCATTGGAGGAATAAATGAAAAAAGTAACGACAAGAATGATTACAATTAATAGTATTATTATTGCAATTTTTTTATTGTTTGCTTTAGTTCCATCATTAGGATATATTACGATTGGTCCAGTTAGTTTAACCTTAATGCATATTTTATTTTTAATAGGAATGTATGCTTTATATATTACAATGAATTTAAATTTAATTTGAGCAGGTTTAATTTATGGTCTTATTTTTGGTTTATCCTCATTAATTCAAACATTAATTTCACCAGGTCCAACTAGTTTTATTTTTCTTAATCCATTGTTTTCTGTTGTGCCACGGGTTTTAATGGGACTTTGTGTTGGTGTTTTAGCTTATTTTTTAACAAAAACTTCGGTTAAAATTGAAACAAAAATTTATACTAATCAAATTACAGAATTGACTTGATACCAACGACATTATTTAAAAATTTATAATATTATTATTGCTTTTACTGCAGCTACGTTAAATACTATTTTTGTTTTATTTTTTATGTATTTTATTGGTCCTTTAATTTATACTGGCCCAGATCAACAACGCTTTTTTCACACTTTTACTTGAATTATTTTAGCAACGAATTATTTACCAGAAATGTTGTTAGTGGTTGCTATTTTTCCACCAGTTGCATATGCATTAAAAAAACTTCATAATAATAATTAATATATTGAGTGCACTTTTAGTTTGAATTGCATTATTTAATAGAAAATTATAAAATTAAAATAGAAAGAAGCGAAAAAACAGTGAAACAATCAACAAGCCTTATTTTTATAAAAGTTATTTTATTTTTGTTATTATCTCCAATTTTATATTTTTAATATCTATTATCATGACCATTAGCTTATTTTTTTACTCGCTTTCGTTCATCAAGTGAGTTTACAGCGCAATTACAAAATAATAATAATGAATGACTAAATATTATTGTAATTATTTTGTTATGAATTTTTTGTTCATTTATTATTGCATTTTTATTTTTATTTTATTCTTTAGCGCAATACTTACGAGTTTATCAAACATTGCCTAATGCATTACGCGGTTTATTTGGTTTAGCATGGATTATTTTATTTTTTCAGAAAGTTTTAAAAATTAAATCTTAATTATAATGAAGTAAGATAAAATAATGGTATAACAGAGAGGAAGGTTTGGATGAAAAAGAAAATTGCAATTTTAGGAGATTCACTAACTTTTGGTTATTTACCGATGGGAACTGGCAAAATGGCAGATGCTGATAATTGACCAGTAAAATTAGAAAATTTATTAACAAAATATTATCAAACAGGAGAAATTGAAATTCAAACTGATGCCCAACCAGGACGAACAATTATTAAGCCATTAATTGATTTTGGTTTTCCCCAAGATAATGGAATGGACAATTTATCAGTTTTATATCAAAAAACACATCCAATTGATTTATTCATGATTTTTTTAGGAACAAATGATTATTTTGGTTATGATGCTTATGCAAAATTAAAAGAAATCCCAGATTATCCAATTGAAACAAAAATTGTTGATTCATTAGGGGAATTGATTAATAAAATGAAAGTATTGCATAAAGATAATAAAGAAGAAGTGAATTATCATGTTTTAGTAGTTTGCCCACCAAAAGTATTAACATTGCATGATGGTGAATTGTTGACATCCTTACCAGAAGCTTATCAAAAATATTGTGCAAAATTAAATATTCCTGTTGTTAATTTACAATTATCAGCAAATCCACATCCTGAAGATCAAAATGAATATGATGGTATTCATTATACACCAATGGAAACAATGCCTGTTGCCCAAACCATTTTTGATGTTATTGTTGCAGAAAATTTATTAAATTTAAATTAATTTTAGTAACAAGCAATTAGAAAGGAATTAAGCATAAATGATTATTGGTGTTTATGGTTATATTGGAGCAGGAAAAACAAGTGCCTGTGAATACTTACAAAATAAATATCATTTCACTTATTTAAATGCGGATAAAATTGCAAAAGAAATTATGCAAGAGCCAACCGTTTTGTTTTTTTTAGAGCAAACTTTTCCGGGAATAGTTATTAATGGTGTTGTTAATCGTGAGCGTTTACGAACAATTATTTTTACTAATCCTCTTGCTAACAATAAGTTGAATAATTATTTATGACCAAAAGTTAATCAACAAATTATCACAATTATTAATAATAATCCAAACCAAAAATTTTTAATTGAAGCAATTGGTTTAAGCACATTAGCGCTTTCTTTTATAGCAAAAATATTTATTACTGCTAGTAAAAAGAACATTATTACGCGAATTAATGCTCGTGATCAACAATCATCAGAACAAACAGAACAGTTATTAAAAATTCAAGCAACTTTTTTTAAACAGATAAAATCTGATTATAAAATAACCACTAACAAATCACTGCCAGAACTGTACCAAGAATTAGATAAGATAATGGAAGACATATTAGGAGATGAACAATAATGCACCGTTTTGTTGCCAATCAATTAGAAAATAATTACTTTATTTTAGCTGAAGATGATGTTAAACAAATTAAACAAGTTTTGCGTTTAAGAGACCAAACACAAATTATTTGCATTTATAATGGTGAACATTATTTAACGATATTAGAAGTACAAGCACCACAAAAGTACTTATTTAAATTAATTAAAAAATTACAGCAAAATCATGAAAGTCCAATTAAAGTACGATTAATTGCAGGTCTAATTCGGAATGCAAAATGAGATTATTTATTACAAAAAGCAACAGAATTAGGAGTTAATGAAATCATTCCCTTTCAGTTTAGTCGTTGTGTGGTACAATTAAAAGGTGAAAATAATTTTAAAAAGATTGAACGTTGAACAAAAATTTGTAAGGAAGCAGCAGAACAATCTTACCGTAATCAAGTACCGTTCGTACATGATGTTGAAAGTGATTTAAAGGTGTTACAACAATATCAAAGTGATGTTAATCTTGTTTGCTATGAAAACGTTGCAGAAACATTATCAATAAAACAGTTTTTACAACATGATTTTAAAACAATTACAGTTGTAATTGGCCCTGAAGGTGGATTTACTCAACATGAAATTGCGGTTTTATCTTCATATCAATATTACCCCATTTCATTAGGGCAACGAATTTTACGAGCTGAAACAGCACCAGTTGCACTTTTAGCAATGATTATGTATGAAAAAGAATTATAGGAGAAGGCAAAGATGATAAAAGTAGTATCGATTAAAACACTAGTTAGTGTTGCAAATATAATATTATATACAACTTTAGTACTAATTTTTCTAATTTTAGGATTACAAAAATGAGATATTGCAGCAGTAACTGGCTACAAAATTGGCTATGTTTTAATTGGTTTTGCTATTATTATTTTTATTATTTATCATTTAGTTCGTATTCATGAGTTAAAAAAGACACCATTTCAATTATTACGTAAACATATTATTTTTATGCAAATTTTTTATATTGGTCAATATTTGATTTTTGTGATTAGTTTATTTTTTTTAATTTTAGCTAATACAAAAGTTTTAAATCCAGCCCAAATTTGTATTTTTTGATATGTATGATTTCCAACAGTCTTTGTTGGTACAATTGCTTGTTCAATTTTGGAATCAATTGTTCGTGTTGAAGAACGAATTTTTATTGTTAAAAAAAATTGACAAGATTCTGAAAAATGAGCAAAAGAACAGGAAAAAAATAATACTATTTTAACAAATGATCAGCAAGCAAAAAAGAGCGAAAATCCTTTGTTTGATGATGATAAAAATAATAATTAGTTTATAATTAAAAAAAGAGAAATTAATAACGGAGGATGAAAAAATGAAAAAAATATTAAGTTTATTAGGAGCAATAATGATTGGGACTACTATTGGATCAAATGTTGTTGCATGTGTGCCTTCAAGAAATGGTGGCAACAATAATAATATTGTTGGGGACAAGTTAGACTTAAATTCATTTTCTTATGATAAAATTATTGCCAAAAAATTTAGTTTAAAAAAAGATAATGCAATCGTTAATGATAAAATTAATTTAACTTCAGCAATTACAAAAGGAATTCAAAATTTATCTCCAGTATATTTGCCTTGAGATGAAGTTAATATTACGGTTAACTTTTTAAATTATAAATTTACTTTTAATCAAGTTTATGTCAAAATGGAAGCAAAATCAGATGCAAAATCAGTAAAAGGTTCAGTAATGTGAGGAAATTTAGAAACAAAATCTTATGTTGATCTTCGTCCAGATTTAAAAAATTGATTATCATTAGCATCACCAAAATTAGAAGTTAAAGATCCAAGTGAATTAGATGATGTTGCTACTAAGACATTAGGTGGCCCAGCCTTTAACCAAAGTAATTTGGATGGTCTTGACTTACAAGGAACATATCATGAAGACCAAAAACGTTATATAGTTTCAGTTAAAAGCGGTCAAAGTAACTTTTTCCTAACAAGTGAAATTATTTTTAATGTTAATATGAAATAACTAATTTACCAACACTTAACAAAAATGAAAGGTACATAGTGAGGTGCTTTTATGTTAAAGATTGGAACCATTGGTACAGGCAATATTGTGAGTGAATTTATTGATGCTTGTCGTGATGTATAAGGAGTTAAAATTACTTCCCTTTATTCACGTAGTTTAGAAAAAGCTAAATTTTTTGCAACAACAAAAGCATGTTTTAGTTTAAAAATCGGCAACTTTTTTTGCACATGAATTAATTGAATTAAAACAAATAGCAGAAATTAATAATGTTTTTTTGATGGAAGCTTTTAAACCCTTACATTTGCCAGCTTATCAAATTTTACAAACAAATGTTAATAAAATTAAACCTTTTTTAGATTGTTTTCATTGCAACCAGTATTCAAGTCGAATGAAAGAAGTTTTATTAGACCAATATAATTCTGTTTTTGATGAGACTTTAGGAAAAGGTTCTTTATATGATATGTTAATTTATCCTGTTGAATTAGCAGTTGCTTTATTTGGACCAGTCAAAGATGTTAAAGCAATGAGTCATAAGTTAAAGAATGGTGTTGATATTAATAATACTGTTCTTTTACAACATAGTAATAATATTTTAACTAGTATTGTTTGTTCAAAAGCATCGACAGGCATTAGTCCTAGTGAAATTTTAAGTTATGATACTACAATTAATGTTACTAATCTAACAAAATTAGAAACAATTACAAAATATAATCGCCTTACAAATCAAACAACAGTTTTACCATTAGGATCAGAACATAATAATAAAATGTACTATGAATTACAGTATTTTATTAATATAATAAATAGTGAGAACTATTCGGAAATGAAGCGGTTATTAGATTACTCAATTTCGGCGATTCGTGTTTTAGAAGCAGTTCAAATTAATGAAGAACAACAGGGAGAATTATTAAATGAAATTAAATAAATATATTGATCATACTTTATTGAAACCAGATGCAACTATAGTAGAAATTAAAAAATTATGTGCTGAAGCAAAAGAATATGATTTTGCATCCGTTTGTATTAATCCAACTTATGTTCAATTAGCGCATAATTTATTACAAGATACTACAGTTAATGTTTGCGTTGTGGTTGGTTTTCCATTGGGGGCGAATGCTACCATAACAAAAGTGACAGAAATTTCAACGGCATTAGCCGATGGAGCAACAGAAATTGATATGGTAATGAATATTAGTCAGTTTAAATCAAATAATTATGATTTAGTTCGTGCCGATATGGCAGCATGTAAAAAAGCAGCTGGGCAACATATTGTAAAAGTAATATTAGAAACATGCTTATTATCTGATACAGAAATTATTAAAGCGTGTCAGTTAGCAGAAGAAGCAGGTCTTGATTTTGTTAAAACTTCAACAGGTTTTAGTAAAGCAGGTGCAACGATTGCCAATGTTAAACTAATGAAAAAAACAGTTGGAGAACGTATGCAAGTTAAGGCAGCTAGTGGAGTTCGTACTAAAGCTGGTGCTTTAGCAATGATTACAGCAGGAGCAACGCGAATTGGAACAAGTGGAGGTGTTAATATTATGGAAAATAAACCACATCGAACAGGTTATTAGTTGACATAAAGCAGCAAAGGAAAATAAAAAATAATGTATTTTTTAAAAAACAAAAATTTAGAAGCAACTCTTAGTTCTGATCCGTTTGAATTAATTTCATTAAAAAAAGCTGGAAAGGAATATATTTATCAACAAGATAGTACATGAAAAAAATCGTGACCAATTTGTTTTCCAATCACAGGAAAGTTAATTAATAATGAATATCAATTAGCAGATAAAATTTATACGATAATGGGGCACGGTTTTTTTCGTGTAATTACTGCTTGAAAAGTTCTTACTTATACAGCAGATACATTAGTGGTTGAATATAGAGCAACAAAAGAATTTTATCATCAGTATCCATTTTTGTTTAAATTGGAAGTAACATATCAATTAGAAGCAAATAAATTAATTAATAAAGTTAAGATTACTAATCTTGACTTAAAACCATTGCCATATAATTTTGGTTGACATCCAGCATTTATTTGTGATGAGCATACTGGTAAAATTATTTTTGATAATCCATAAATAATTACCCATATTCCTGATGTGACTTTTTTAGGTTCAGAAATGAAGAAAGAAACAAATTCTTAGTTTTTAATAAATCAATATGATTTTACAACTGGCTAATATTATGCGTTACTAAAACAAACAACAAACAAAGTTTTAATTGTTGATTCAACTCGAAAAATTAGTTTAACAACAAAAGATTATCCAAATGTATTAATTTGAAAATGTCAAAATAATGCAAAATATATTTGTGTTGAACCATGAGATGGCCATCAAGATGACATTAATTATCAAACAATTCCGCTTGACCAAAAACCATGAATTAATAAGTTACCATTACAACAAACAAAAATATATTGTTTAGAAGTAGAATTTAAAAAATAAAACCTCTTAACAAGTAAGAGGTTTTCATCAAAAATGAATATATTATGTAAAAAATTACAATAAGTTAGCAGAGGGATTTGCTTGGTGTCTAAAAAGGATATTAAGCTGTTCAATATAATCTTAGATTCTTATTGTAAGAGGTTTTTCATTCTTATGTATTAGTTTATAATTTCAGCAGTATTAATTTTGATAACTAAAGTACTAACCATTTTTTATTCATTTTTTAGCATCATAAAAATGAATAGGTGCCACATTATTATTTAACAAATATTTTATAGTTTTGAATAATTTAAGGTTTATATTCTGGTAACATATGGTAAACAAAAACACATTAGATTTTTGTTTTTCATAAAAAGTTATTTCATAAGTAGTTTAAATAATAATGTTGTCAACACCATTAGTATTATCCCGCAAAAACTTGACAAATGATTTTCTTTTTTATTTATTTATGTTTTATTTTGTTGTTAATATTATTAGACTAATTTTATAAAAAACTGTAGTATACCACACACATTTTGAAGATTGCAAGAAAAAATAATAAAATATATAATTTAAAATATAAAAACATCATTAAAAATGATACATATATAAATAAAAATTCTAAAATTGACACACTAAAAAATAGTTTAAATAAAACTTTATAAATTTAAAATTATTTAGTTAAATTAGTTAAAAATTCAAATGGTGTCTGAAAATTGAAAGATTTATGCACTCTTTCAAAATTATAAAAGTAATAATAATCATTTAGTTTATTTTGTAAACCAACTGCATCCAATATTTTTTCATCAAATACAAATAATTTAGTATAATTTTGATGAAATCTTTCAATTTTACCGTTTGACTGCGGAGAACGAACGTGTGTTGTTTGATGTAAAATATTTTTATCTGTTAAAAATTGAGTAAAAGTAGTTTCTTTAACGCTACTTTTTTGATTATTCCGATGACTATTAATAAATTTAGAACCGTTATCAGTTCTAATTCGTGTTATTTTAATACCAAATATTTTTTTAAAAATCACTGATTGCTCTTTTAACAGCATCAATAGCATTCTCAGTGCATAATTTATCATAAATATAACCGAATACTCCTCTCATTCTTTCATCAATAAAATCATAAACATAATACTTTTTATCAACTGGAAATTTACTTGGCATAAAATATTTAGCATCCATTTGTAATAATTCTAATTCTTTAACTTCATATCTTGGATGTTGTCTTTTAATTTCTTTAATTTTATTTTTTATTTTTAATCATCGTTTATCTTTTTTAATTCAACGAAAAAATGTTTTTAAATTTTTTGGTGCTTTATTTTTTAATTCTTCGCCATGAATTCCTTTTTTTAAATTATAAAACAATGATAAAACACCACCAGCACGTTTATCAAAATATTTAAAATATAAATCACAGATATTTTCACGAACATCATTACTATATTAATAATTAATATTATTAGGAACTGTTGATTTTAATAATAAATCTTCAAAATTATTATTTGTATATGCAAGTAAAATTTTCTTTGCTCAATAATAAAAAGTTGAAAATTTATTTTTAAAATATTTTTTAATTAAATCTTTTAATAACAACTTAGTTTCAAGAAAAAACTCCTTACATAAATTAATATATGCAAATATTTTTGTTTTTATTCTTTTATAATATTTATTTTTATAATTTTTACTTAAAAAATCTTGTGATTTTGCTTGTAAATTGCTTAAATTAGAGTTATTAATAATATATTTCATTAATTTACACCCACCTTAAGAATATATAGTATAATTATAACATTGAAGATAATTTAAAAAGAAAGGATAAAAATATGAAAAAAATAATTAGTATTTTAGGAGCAATCGGATTAACAACAACAAGTACAACATCATTAATTAGTTGTGAAAAACCAAATAACAATGAAAACGGGGGTAATAAACCAGAACCATCATATAATCCACAACAACCACCAAAAGATAGTAATTGAAAATTAAGTGCTCGTTCTAGTTTGCCAGATAATAAATGATATATTGCAATTGTTAAAAAGTAACAAACTGATGATTTTTCTATTATAAAATTTAATTTTTCAGATAAATCAGTTTGAAATGTTGGGGCACCTTATCATACAATTAATGGAGTATGATATATTGTTAATTCGTTTTATCAATGACAAGAAAATAATGAACCAGAATTACCAACCATTAACAAAAACACTGGTGAAATTACTGATTGAAAAGAACAAAAAGGAACTAAATAACAGTTCCTTTTTATATTAATCTTACAAATTTCATAAATATAATTAATAGAAATATATTTGTTATTGTATTATATAATGCTGGACTAAATTTTCATACCTCAAATGTTTGATTAAAAAAACTATATATTGTTTGAAAAATCTTACCAACGCCACTGGCTAATTCGTTTACTTGTTTTATACCGGGGATATTATTAACTATTCAAATTGCAGCATTTCTGATATGACACGCTAAATTATATCAACTACAACTTTCATACTGTGCTTGTCATCATTGCCCGTCAGGGAACAATCCACCATTATTAATTTCTTGTCAATTATAAATCCCAAAATTAAAGTCATAATATCGATACATATCATTTTCTTTTTGGGCTTGTAATTCAAAAACATTATAACCGATTTTTTGTTCTTCCATTTTCTTATATTTTAAACCATATTTGTTTTTTAAAGTTCCTTCAAAAACATAACCCTCATTTTGATTAATATTATAATTATTTGCAACTGAAAAATCATAGTTAAATACATCTCCATAATTTGTGTTATAAAACCGATTTTTATAAGCAGAATACATCTTAAAATCTAACTGATTATATTTATCAGAAAAATAAAAATATCGTGGGTAAATTTTAAAACCATTATTGGCTAATAAACCATATTTTTTGTTATATCCTTGTGTATAAGTATTATTATTTAAATCAAAAATTGTTCGTAAATAATATTTATAAAAATTTTGAGAAACCGCAAACATACTATTTAATAATTTTTCAAATTGAGTTTTATTAATATTGCTTTCCTCAATTAATACATCTGTAAAATTAACTAATTTTAAACCAAAAAAGTTAATTAAAACCGTATCATATTGTAAATTATCAATATATCCACTTTCAATAAAATTACTACGATTTTGAAATACTGGAACTAAAGCATTAGCAAAAAATGCTTTTAAAAATTTATTAATATCAATTTGACCTTTCATCTGTTCAAAAATCTCTTTACCAGTATTAGGAGTATTACCCTGATAATAATTATATGTTTCAGCACTAAAATTAAATGTATTTTTCTTATCTTTCATAAAAGAAAATAAAAAACCTAAATCATCAGTATACCGATAATTATTATAATCATATCCATTTCAATATTAGTTAAGATGTGTTAACTCTAAACTCCCAGCAATAATATTTTTTTGTTCATCAATCGTTAAAATAATTCGATAAATTGATTTTTTAGTTAAAATAGTACCAATACTAGACTTATTCAAATTATTAATAATTTCAAAATCAAAAATAATTCTTTGACTACCTAAATTTGGATCATCATAATCTAGATTACCGCCTTGTTGAACCCTAATATTTTCTTGAACAATAACATCTAAGTAATTATTTAAAAAATATTTAATTTTATTTTGACTATCAATATTTCAATCAGTAATTTCACTAGTGTTTTTGTTAATGGTTGGTAATTCTGGTTCATTATTTTCTTGTCATTGATAAAACGAATTAACAATATATCATACTCCATTAATTGTATGATAAGGTGCCCCAACATTTCAAACTGATTTATCTGAAAAATTAAATTTTATAATAGAAAAATCATCAGTTTGTTACTTTTTAACAATTGCAATATATCATTTATTATCTGGCAAACTAGAACGAGCACTTAATTTTCAATTATCTTCAATTAAATTAACCGATTGTAAATTATTTATATTTGTTTTTAATTTATTTAACATCTGTGTTAAATTATATTTAGTTTTAAAAGAATAAATAAAATTTGTTAATTCTCTTAAAAATTGCTTTTTATCAACATAATAAAATTTATTAATATTATATTGTTTAATATAAGTATCTCAATTTTTATATAAATCCATAAATTTATCACTTGGTTTATCATAAGAAACAACAGTTGAATAACTATTCTTTAAAAAATCTAAGTATCATTTATCATTATAAGTTAATGATTGTGATGTTTTTAATGTTGGGTTAATAAAATAATTTGTTTCTGACCAGTTTTCAAAAAAAGTACTGCGTAAAAACATTGTATTAATAAAATATGTTTCATTCATTCCTGTTGATTGTTGCTTAACAATATAATTTTGCTGATTTAATGGTTTAAACGCTGTTAAAGTAATAAAAGGAATTACTAAACTTAAAATGCCTAAAATAAATATTGAAAATAAAGATATTGTTTTTTTTCATATTTAACTACTCCTAACTATAGAATGTTTTTGAAACAATAAACCCAACTATATATAAACTTGATATCGTTAACATTAGTGGATGACTAAATAAAATTGCCATTTTGCCAAACAAAGAAAGTAAAAAAGTATCAGAATTATATAAATCCATAATAATATTTTTTGCTGATGTCAACTGATTAATAATAACTGTAATAAAACCAGTTCCAAATATAGCGATTGCCGCTACCAATAAAACTAACTTAATCATTGCTTATTTCACCTTTCTTTTTATTTTTGATGATATATTCTATTAAAAAATCAATAAAACTAATTAATAAAAGTGTTAAAACAAGTCAAATTAATAAATATCCTAAACACATTAAATTTCCAACAATACCAAAATTTATAAAAAACTCTCTAAATTTTTCAAAATCAGCAAAATATAATAAAGCGATACCTAAAAAATGACATAAAATAAAAATTAATGTTTTTCATCATCATTTTTTTAAAAATCTCAAAATTTTATTTTTCATATTTACAACTCCTTACTTATTTTTTTTATTCTTTTAGTGCTATGAATTCTTTTAAATCCTTGTTCTCTTGTTTTTACTTGTCTTGCTAAACTTGATAACTGTTGTTTATTGCGACTAACTTTAAATTGTTTTCGTTCTTTAATATGTTTTTGTAAACCTTGTTTAGTACTAGAAACACTCCGAATAGTAGCACCGTATAGTTTAGAACTATTAATAACACCGCTTTTAACCGTTGAACCTAAATCGTTATAATTAATTGATGTTCCGTGAATAGCATAAATTGATAACTTAATAACCATAAAAAAGATTAAAAAATAAGCAATTGTTATATTTGTCATTGGTAATTTAGTATTTCAAATCACATCAAAAACAAATAAAAAATTATCAAAAATAAAACTAAAAATCTTATTTCAATTATCGTTATTAACGCTTTCACTTAATAAATTACTCATTTTTTATTTTTCCTTTTCCTTTTTTTGCTTTTAAATTTTCTTTCAAAATATCAATATCAAACAATTCTAAGCGTTGTTTATTGTTTAATTTTGATATATCTTTTCAAAAGTATTCTTTTTTATTAATAACTTCATCATTTTTTAAATCACGGACAAAACTTAATCAATGACTATCATATTTATTAGCAAATTCAAGCGGAATAATTATCTTAAAAAACCGAATTCCTAATCAAACATCTGACTTATGTTTTGCTCTTTTACCTTCTGCTGTTCGTTCTACTGATTTTGTTTTTCAAATTTCATAATCAATAATATCTTGGAAAATACCAATTAGCATAATAAAAAAACGATTAAAAATATTACCTAATTTTGACTTAACGGGTTTTTTCAATGAAATAGGAATAATAATACCACTTGCTAAATGACGAATATTATTTCACATCATACCCTCACGCTGTACAGTAAAAATCGCTCTATTTTTAAAATGTCTTGCTAAAACAATCCACACACTTTTACCACCATGAACTTTTTTAACTTCGTGAGGACTAGTTCCATCAATATATAAAAAACTCTCATCAAATAAAATTAAACTATCATCAGGTGGGACTAATTTAGTTCTATCAGTAAAATCTAAGTTATTAAAAGTTAAAAGTTTTATTGCATCATCTTCAATTGGATAATTACTATAAATTTTCTTCGTTAAAAGTTTCATAACTTGTGATAAAAAAGTTAAAAGTAATGTTTTACCAGTTACTAATTTACCAATAATTACGGATAATGAATTATCCCAAATAAAGTAAACTAAACGAAAAACATTTAACTGATAAAAAACATTTTTTCAAACTCACCAAACAAAATATACAGACTATAAAGCAAATAATAATCAAAATACTAAACCAGTATAATTTAATGAAATTATTCAAAGCAATAAATCAATTAAACTAAACAAAACCATTGAACCATTAATATAACAAAAATTTATTAGAAAAAATACAAACTTTTTCATTATTTAAAATACCCAACTATTTTAAAAATCATTCACAATAAAAACCATGTTAAAAACAAAATTACAATTCAAACACCAACCATCAGAGTTAAATATTCATTTTGCGTTAAATTTCAAGTTGTAATATTTTCAATATTTGTTTTATCTATAAACAAAAAGACATGAATAAAAAACTTTTTTAATTTTTCTCAATTATTTTGCATATTTAAAAACTCCACATTTTTTGAATAAGTTTAAAAAACATACCAAAAAATAAAATAATAAATAATACAAACGATAAAACATATAAAAATTCAGGGGCATTTGAACCAATAATATAACTAACAAATTGAACTCAATAATTATATAAACTCATTATCTAATTCTTCCAAATCGCGAATTAATTGCTCTACTTTTTCATCATTTCAATTTATTAAATTATTATTGATATTTGTTTTTACTTTTTTAGGTTCATTTAAAAATAATTCTTTGTGCATACGCGTAAAATAGTTTTGTTTATATTGATTATATAAATTTATTAATTCTGTTCCAGTTAAATACTTTCAAGTATGTCGTTTTAAATTTTCATCATATTTTACAATAGGATAAGAATTATTATAAATTAAACCGATTGCTACTTGCTCTGAATGTTTTTCACTAGGATAAATAAATTTATTACTCAATCAAAAACCAATATGGTGATTATGATTAGGTAAATTTATAAAACTTGCTTTATCTGTTTCAAAAGGAATAAGTTCCTTGCTAATAAAATAATTTTCTATATTTTGATTTTTCTTAACAAAACTACTCAATTTTTTCAACTCCTTCATAACAATTTAAACAATAAAATTCATCAAATCGTAATCTTTTCATATCATTAAAACAAGTTTCACATTTATATTCAAAATAATTAATCATTACTTATCATCTCCTAACTAAATGTTTGTTTAATAAACAATGTTATATTTAATGTTTATATATTGTTTATTTATTGATAAAAACATTTATTATTAACAATGTTATACATAATGCTAATATATTGCTTATTTAATGTTTAATAAACAATGTTATTAACAATGTTAAATATATAAAATAGTAAAAATTGGTACACTGAAAAATACTATTAAGTTTTAAAGTAATAGTTATATAAAATAAATTAATAAAAAATAAATAAATTAGTGTGCCTTAATTTTGTTTAAAATAACTTAAAATATAGTGTTATATTCTATTAAAATCCTTTAACCATATGACGGAAAAAGTTTAATATCTTAATAATAATAAATAATCCAAATGGAATTAAAATAATTCACGCATCACCTAAAAAGGTCATTAACTGCGGTAAAATACCATATACAGCATCTTTTACTTTACCCATTGCATTACCTAACCCAGTTCAAATAGAATCCATTCCAGTCCCAAAAGTAACTGCATCTGCTAAAAAATTCATTATTTTCTATCCTCCTTGTTTTCAATTTCTTTTTTATCTTTTTTCTTACCTTGAATTTGTCTAACTTTTTGATAAATTGATAAACCAATTCACGCAAAAATACCTAACAAAATCAAAATACTAAATATTCATGTTAATCATACTGGCAAGATATAACTCCTTTCAATAAATTAAAAAATTGAAATTTGCAAACTCGCTCCGCTCGTTGTCGCTTTGCTCCACTTAAAAAACATTATTAAATAAATAATCCGCTAATAAATTACGCGGAATAATTTATTCTTTTACTTTTTAATTTCAATATCTTTTGCAATATTATTGACAATATTAATAACAATATTTTTACCATACTTTTTCACTAACGACCGCAAAATAAAATATTGCTTTGTTTGTATAATTTCAACTCCTTATTTAAAATATTAGTAAAATTTATTTCTAAAACTGTAAATACCACAAAAATACAAAATGTATGTGGTTTCTACAAATTTTATAAAAAACGTGTTGAATGTGATGAGGATGAGAAAAGGGATAAAAATATTGTAGTACCTAAGTGTTTATTTAGCTGTGATGCTTTATTTGAAAAAGGATTTATTTATGTTGACAATGATTGAATAATAAAGAAGGATTTTAATAAAAATGCTACTAGTTATACGGAATCTTTTATTAATAAAATTATTATGAAAAAATGTAATTTATAATGAATCTAATAAAAAATATTTTGAATATGTAAATTGTAAATACAAGTGCAATAAATCTATTAATTACATAATAACATATTTTATATGAAAAAAATAATTTTTTAATTTTCCAATATAAAATAATGTTGTCTTAGTTTAAAATAAGACAGAAAGATGGGTGAATTTAAAATGAAAAAAATTTTAAATTTATTAGCTGTATTAGCAATTAGTGGAGTAAGTATACCAAAAGTAACAGCTTTTAGTTCATCATCTGAACAAAAAAAGGAACAACATTCAAAACAGAAATAAAACTTTACTATAATGAAGATAATAAAAAAAATAAAATTATTTTTAATGATTGATATATAGAAAGCGATGGTTGACACCTATCTCATACATTTAATCTTGGAACAAATAATTCGATTAATTATAAAAAAATTATGTTTTTAGGTGAAAAAAGTGATTTTTTTTCAAAAATTAGCTGAGGGGAAGAAGCATATTATGGAACAAAACTATCTTACTTCAATGACAGTGAAGTAAGTAAAAAAATAATTAATGCAAAAATTATTGATCCAAATTATGATGTTCCTCATTATATTAATAATGAAAATCGTTTTATAGTGTAAAGCTTCCAATCACCAGGTTTTCCATATTTAAAAGCATTCCAAGAATTTGCTTTAACTTGATATTATGAAAATAATAATTTTTATATTCAAATTTTATCATATCATTGAATAAGTGTTACAGGTTCTTATATTTATTGCGGAGCATGACAAGGAATTGGAAAAGGAATTAAATTATATAATATATAAATTTTTTATATATAATTTTGCATAATACTTACAGACAAACATACTTTGCACTATAAAAACGATTAATTTTATGTAAAATAGTTTTGATATTAATAACTGACTTAATATAACACGTTCATCAATACTAAAATGCTTATAATTATTAAATACTTTTCTAAAGATTTTTTATTAAAAGAAAAATATAATCAATATGTAAACTGTAATATGAAGGGCAAAGAAAAAACTATAAACAATGTTTATAGTTTATCATCATAATAATTTCTATTATGATGGTTTTTGTTAATACTTATTTCTTGCAATGTTTGGTAAAATTTTGTTTTAATAATTTTATTATTACAATAATTATATAAATACATACTACCAATTAGGATTCCTAAAATAGCAAAAAAGCAATGAAAAATCATACATATCCTGGAATTCCTAAAAAAGGAGTATGGATATTTAAAAAGAAGTAGGGGTATCATCGGTTTTCAATAACCCCTGGTTCATTGCCTGGTCAAGTAAAATAGTTACCAGACAAACGACGTAATTCTCCTCTAATCATTACATAAGAGCAATATGCTAATAGGAAAAGTAAATATTTTCAAAAGTTTTTTCTAAAAAATTGTTTTAAGTTAATTTCTTGTTTATTTTCAATAAAAAATAAGATGTAAATAACAAATGCAATTGGATTTATCATATGGTCAATAACTGTTGTAATTCACCCTATCGCGCTGCCTGGTAAAGGTTGTGTTGGCAGTAATAAACAATTGTAAATAATAAAAATAATTGTAATATAACAAGCTGCTGCTAGTGCAACTGGGTATGATTGAATTTTATTTTTATTTTCTTGATGATGGCGAATTCCAATAATTAAGAATCAGAATAAGATTCTTAGGTTTGATAAGCATGTAAAAGTTGTAAAAAAATCTAATGTATATACGGTGTAATCGCCATTATAATGGTTCGTAATATCATTTTGATTTAAAATTCCATTAATGAACGCTCATCCTAAAATAGCAAGGCCAACTATTGCAAAAAATAGTTTATAAATTTGCTTTCAAGCTAATTTTATTTTTAAAATCATTGATAACTATTTCTCCTTGTTTTTTAGTTTTTTGTAGTAATTTAATATCCTGCATTACTACTATAATATTGTAGCATTGATTATTTTAAAAAATGCTTTATCAAATCAGAAAACTTTATTAAAATAATGTTTTTATTTAAAAAGGTATACATTTTTATAAAAATTGGGTAAGATAATATAAACCTAAATTTATACAAGGTTTATTAGAAGAGGTGTAATTATGTCAAAAAAAGAACTAGCAGCGCAAATTGCCGAAAAATTTACTGATGTGTTATCAAAAACACACGCAGAAGAAATTACAAATTTTGTTTTTGATCATATTAAAAATGCTTTAGTTGCTGGAAAAGAAGTTTCAATTGCAGGATTTGGGAAATTTGCTGTAACTGAAAGAGCAGCGAGAGATGGAAGAAATCCATCAACAGGAGAAACAATTAAAATCCCAGCTTCTAAATCAGCTAAATTTAAAGCAGGTAAACAATTAAAAACTGATTTAAACAATAATTAACAATTAGGAAAGATTTAATTGTTATGTTAAATAGTTTATTTAACAAAGGAAGTATTAATAAGTGACGTTTTTTGTTAAGTCATTATAAATTAATAAATTTGTCAGAAGAACAGTTAGTATTAATCATGTTGATTATGAACTGTTCTTCTTCTAATAAAAGGTTTATTACGCCATTAGAAATTGCAAATCATTCTAATTTTAGTGAAGCTCAAGCAAAAAAGATGTTAGATCATTTGAAACAAGCTGGTTTTATTGATATTAAAATGAAAAAAGGTGTTTTAGAAATGGATTTATCCCTAATTTTTAATAAGATCATTATTGCAATTGAAAACCTAGAATTAAATGTTGAAAAAAAGATTTTATTTGAACAAGTAAATCAAATTTTACAGCATCCTTTAAATGAACACGAAAAAGCAACTTTAAATACTTATTTAGAAAATAAAATTTCTGATTTTCAATTAACCATAATTATTAATAATCATCAAAATGCAAAACTAACTTTTAAAGAATTACTGAAGTTTATTGATAATTATCTTAAAAATAAACCAAAATCATTAACTAAATATAATTGATTAATTGATTAAGAATTGGTTCGAAATCAAGAAAATTAGGAAAAACTAAAAAAAGTTCATGGCCATTTTCAATAAAATATGAAAGTGGTATTTGTTTTGTTGGCATTAATTTTATTCACTCTATTAATTTTTGATATGATAAAATAAAATAACGATCATAATAATGAAAGTAAATAATAATAAAACTAATGCCATGATGATTATGAACTGATGCTAATTGTTGTAATTAATGGGTCTTAAGATTGTTTAAATTAAATTTTTGTTGAGTACTTTCTTTTGCTTCAAATTCAATATAATAACCTTGATAAAGTCCATAATAATCACATCCAGTTTTTGTTTTAAAATAACTTTTTGTGATTAAATGCTGTTGTTTTTCAAGCGGGGTAATATTTACTGGTCGTTTTAAAAAAAAGACCAGTATTATTATCAAAATATTTTTGAATAGTATAATTAAGTAAAGATTCTAAAAACATGCCACGATTATTGGGCAGATACATTTTTGTTTCCTCCTTCAATAATTAATTATCAAAAAAGGAAGTTTGTTCCTTGCAAATGAGGTGTAAAAAATGAAAACAATTAAATTACGAGCAACGGATATTATTAATAAGGAATTTCAAGTTGATTATCAAGGCTATGATCCAAATGAAGTTGATACATTCTTAGATATGGTTGCGACAGATTATCGAGTTTTTGAAGGAATTACAAATGATTTTAATAAGGAAATCAAGTACTTGCGTCAACAATTAAATGATTTGCAAGATAAAAATGATGTTTTAAAAGCTCAGCTTGATGAAACAAAAGCTCAAAAAGCCCGCTTAGAAGAAGAAGGTTTTTCAAAAGCTGATTTAATAAAACGTATTCATAACTTAGAAGGAAAAATAAATAACGATTAGATTTATTTAATTAATTTCTAAGATATAGTATAATATACATGAGTTATAACAGAACTAGTTGCTATTAACATCCTGTTAATAGAGGAAACTCCACGCTCGCACAATCTGTGATGATTGTAGTGTTTGTGCTAATTTAATTCATAAAATTAGGCATAAGGTTACTTATGACGGCTGAAAAAAATCCTACGTTATTATTAAATAATATGGAGTTTTTTCTATAAAAGTGCCACAGAAACGAGTTTTTAAAGAAATTTAAAAAATGGAACGGGTAAACCCCACAAGCGAGAAACCTAAATTTTGGTAAGGGAACTTCTTGTTTTAAAGCAGAAAAAACAAGGGGATCAATTTAATAATTGATAGATAAATAACTAGTATTTTATTTCAGAAAATAAAAAACAGAACGTGGGTTATGATGTTGTAACTTTACTAATAAAAATAGATTAATATCTATTTTTATTTTTGTTTAGGTAGTTATAATTTATTTTTATAAAACTAATAATTTAACTTGACTTTTTATAAAAATAAATTATAATTTTTATAAATAATAAAGGAAAAAAGAAATGAAAAAAAATACTAACGATGTTTTAACAGTGCAAAATGATAAGATTTGAACGCGGATTAAAAAGTCAGTTTTTCATAAGGAATTATATAATCAGAGGTCAATTACGTTTAAAATTGCTTCTTCTGCGATTTTTTTAGCGATGGCCGTTGGATTAAGTTTACTAGAGGTTTTTAGTGTTCCAACTCCTTGGGGGGCAACGCTTGGTTTACGATTTTTTGATACTTTAGTAATTATTTATTCAATTGCAATTGTTGGATTAGGATTTGCTTTATTAGAAGGAATTGCATTACCTTGAATTCATAATTTAATTGATGGGTATCATACTTGACTTGAAATGGCATTCTCTATGATTTCTAATATCTTAGTTGTGTTCGTAACTTGATTTGTTTACTATATTTTATTTAATGCTTGTCATAAAATTACTGTTCCAGAAAATGTTGATGATCATACTATTCATGAATATCATCATGTTAAAAAAGTGCATGACCATCATCATAAAATTGTTAATATTAAATGAGGGAAAAAAATCTTTTCATTTACTATTATAGTGCCAATATGTGCTTTAATTGAAGCAATTTCATTTTTAATTGTTGCAAAGATTTTAGTAAATATGGGTCATACGCATCCAGATGCTGACAATGCTCATGTTCTATACGATAGCTTGAAGATATTAGATCCGACAGGGAATATAATAAGTAATCCGATTGATTGGTTTAATCAAGTTACTGTTGCGCATGCTGGTCATGATCATTATCACGATAATACTGGGATGGCATCTATTTTTGAGTCATGACAAAATACTTTAATTTTTATCGGAATTTTCTTTGGAATTTTTACCGCTAAATATATTATAAACGATACTTTATTTTTATTATTAGAACAACGAACAAGACAATTAGTTGATCGATATGGAATATATGTATAAAAACTTTTTTAAAATTTTAAAAAAGTTTTATTTTTTTGATATAATACATTGATAAGAGAGCAAATATTAAGCTCGCATTTTTTAAGAAATGAGGTGAGGTTATGGGGAAAATTAAAGAATTAATTGATATTAATAAAATTGAAAAGAATTTAGATTACAATGAATTACATGAAAAAAATCAAGCTCGTAAACAAGAAACGCCATTAGAAATGATGAAACAAATCAAGGCACCTCGAATTGGTTTTTTTAAGTTAGTTGCAATTTATTACCGTCGTTATTTATTACGTTCATTTACAATTTTATTTGCATTAGTACTAAGTTCAACTTCAATTGTTATAATGACTTTTTTAATTAATCAATTAATGAGTGAAATTTTATTTGAATTTGGAGATGATCCAAGTTCACTCACAACAGGCTTACGATGATATATATGATTAATTATCATCGGTGTTGATTTATTAATTGCCGTAATTACAACAAATATTCGTGAACGAGTAGGTGGAATGCTAGGGCGGAATATTGAAATTGATGTTCGTAATGCGGTATTAAATAATTTAGTTAATTTAAACATTGGTTATTATTCTGATAAAAAAATTGGAGAAACAATGACTAAATTAATTAATGATACACAAGTTATTGGGGATGAATCACAATTAACCCCAGCTAACTTAATTAGTATTCCAATTATATTTATTGGTAGTGCAATTTCATTATTAAATATTGATTGAAAATTAGCATTGATTTGTTTAGGATCAACAGCATTATTTATGGTTGCTGTCGCAGTAACTTTCCGTTCACAAGCATCAGAAACAGAAAATGTTCGTGCTAAAATTACAGATGTTAATGGAGATGTGACCGATCGAATTGCATCAATTGCGCTAATTAAAGCAACAGGGACAGAAGAATATGAACGTGTTCGTTTTGAACAAATTCATAAAGAATATTACCGTGTTAATCGTCGTTTAAATCGTATTCAAGCACGAATGACAACAATTATTATTTTATGTGCATTAAGTTTAACAGTGATTGTTGTTTTAGCAAGTATTATTTTATATGGTAATAAAGGAGCAGAACATACTAATCGTATTATGAAAATTTTGCCAGCCTTTATTACAGGGGTTAATACTTTGGCATTTCCAATTTGAACTTTAACTGGATTAGTTCCAGGATTAGCACGTGCAACAGCTTCAACAAAACGAATTATTCAATTAATTCGTGTTGATACAACCATTGATCCAAACCGTAATGCGCCTGAGATACAAGAAGTTAAAGGTGATATTATTTTAAAAGATATTGTTTTTGAATACCCTGAAAAACCAGGTGTTATTATTTTACCTAAAACAACAGTTACATTTGAAAAAGGAAAAAGTTATGCTTTTGTTGGAGAAACTGGAAGTGGTAAATCAACAATTTCAAAATTATTATTACGTTTCTATGATCCAACAAGTGGAGAAGTTATTGTTAATAACACTAATCTAAAAAAATTAAATTTAGAAAGTTATTTAACACATGTTGGTTATGTTGAACAAGAACCAAAAATTTTATTTGGAGATGTAATTTATAATGTTAAATACGGAATGTTTAATGCAACAGATGAAAAAGTAGTTGAAGCTTGTAAAAAAGCCAACTTGCATGATTTAGTAATGAGTTGAAAAGACGGTTATAATACTATTTTAGGAGAACGAGGGTTTATGTTATCAGGTGGACAAAAGCAACGCCTAGTTATTGCCCGAATGATTTTAAAGAACCCACAAATTTTAATCTTAGATGAAGCAACAAGTGCTTTAGATAATATTGTGGAAAAAGAAATTCAAGCTGAATTAGAAAAAATTATGGTTGGTAAAACAACAATTTCAATTGCGCACCGATTAAGTACAATTAAAAATGTTGATCAAATTTTTGTCTTAGGAAAAGGGCAAGGAATTATTCAAAATGGTAAGTATGATGAGTTAATTGCAGTTGATGGTCCATTCCGTGACCTTCATCGTGCTGGTAATCAAGGCAAATAAAAAAGTGTTTAAAATAAACACTTTTTTATTTGCAAATCATAAATTTATTTATAATAGATTAGCTAATATTTTTAGAGTGAGGATTGAGTTATTCAAATGTTTATAGAAATTTATTGTATAATTTACTTATACATTAATTAGGAAGGATAATATTGTAAGAGTAAAAAACTATTTTTATGTTAAATTGAAAGGATGATGAAAATGAAATTTAGAGAATGGAAACATACCTTACGGGATGGTGTTGAATTACATATGTATGAATGGAAACCTGATAATGATAAAAACATTAAGGGGATTGTTCAACTAGTTCATGGTAGTGCAGAGCATGCTTTTCGTTATGATGATTTTGCTAAATTTTTAGTAGCAAATGATTATGTTGTCATTGCTGAAGATCATCGTGGGCATGGAAAAACAGCTCAGTCTTCCGAAGATCTTGGTTTCTTTGCCGAAGAAGAAGGGTGAGAAAAAATTATTGATGACTTATATGAAGTAACAACTTATATTAAAAAAAGTTATCCAAACCAACCAATTGTAATGTTTGGTCATTCAATGGGTTCTTTTATGTTACGTCATTATGTAATAAAATATGGCACAAATATTGCGGCATTAGTTATTTGTGGGACAGCACATTACTCAAAACGATTGTTAAAATTTTCAGTTAAAATGGCTAAAATTGGGCAAAAAATGAAAGGACCAAAATCAAAGGATAATTTTATTTATAAATTTTCTTATGCGCCATTAAATGCTCGTTATAAAAAAGAAGGCAATTTAGGAACTGAATGATTATCAACAGATAAAACAGTTCAAGAAGCTTTTGCAAACGACCCATTAACAGGACAAGTTTTTTCAACAAGTGCTTTTAAAGATATGTTTACAGGATTGTTGTTTATTACAAATAAGAAAAATATTAAAAATACACCAGATAACTTGCCATTACTATTTATTGCAGGTGCTGATGATCCAGTTGGAAAATATGGAAAGATGGTTATGAAGACTGTTGATTTATATAAAAAGGCAGGAAAAAAAGTTAAAGTTAAATTATATCCAAATGCTCGTCATGAGATTTTGAATGAGCCAATTAAAAAGGAGATTTATCAAGATATTTTAAATTTTTATAATAAGAGTCTTTTTGTTTAAATAAAAGCACCTTATTTTTTTAAAAACAAGAGTTAGTATCTTGTTTTTTCTATTTTTTTGCTTTAATATGGTTAGTAAGCAATATCGGATTATATTGAAATTTGTGAGGAGAGAAAAATGAATTTATTACATGAATGATCAAGTTTTAATATCCTAAATTCAATTTCATTTTTCTTTAATCCGTTATTGGAACGTATTGCAATAGTTTTTCTTACTAATTTTCTTTTATTCTATCTTGTTTTAAAGATTGTAAAATATTTTTTTACTATTCGCGCTAGAAAAAATGAAGCAAAATCTTTAGTAGCAAAATATTTCTTTAATGCAACTTTTGCTATTAGTGAATTTATTGTGCTTTTAATTTTACAAATCATTCTTTTACAAATTTATGCAAGTAAAACAGATACTAATATTTATCTTAGCACTATTTTAGTTATACAATTTTTTATTGCAATTATTATCTTAATAAATAAACAATTTTTAAACTATACTTTAAAATTAGTTATGTTTGTTTTGTTCTCATTGTTGTTTTCATTTTTAATAACAAAGCAATTGTGAAATTGTTTTTATCATATTAATAGTAATCATATTTTAGCATTATGATTAATAAAAAATATTTCAATTGTTTTTATTATTACATTTTTTTATTTATTTGATTTAAAAACAACATTTTTACATGATTTTGCTTTCCGAATTTTAACTTTCTTAATTTTAATTAGTAATTTTGAAAATGGCTCAGCAGACTTAAAAATTTTAGATCGTTCATTGTTTTTTAAAATTATTTTAAAAATAATTAAAGTTTTATGTTTATTAGATTTATTTTTCTTAATAAAAACTACCAAGAAAACAATGAAAAATTTATGACAAATTAATGATGATAATTCAATTCAACTTGTTGCACTTTTATTATTGTTAAATAATATTCGTTTTTTTAATATTAGTGAAAAAAATGGTTTAGAAAATTTACCAAATAAATTCTTAAAAAATGAAATTAATGGTTGAAGAAGGATCCTTCAAGAATAAAATAAGAATTAATTTATTTTACTAATTCAATGATTTAGTTATTTATTAATTATAAAAAGAAAAGAGGGAATAATAATGCGAAAGTTACTTAATATTTTAGCAGCAGCAACGTTAGTAATAACGTCAGCTCTTACTGCTAGTTGTAAAACTAAGACAAAAGCAGTAGAAGACAAATATAAAGATTCATCAGTTGAAAATTTACCTAATGGACCATTAAAATCAAAAATTTTACAAACAACATTATTTACAAAACTAACAATTGCGAATCGACATGAAAATTTAAATACATATACACCTTCAATGTTACAAATGTTAATGCGATTACCTGATTCATATAAAGATAAGGATGGTAATATTGTTGATATTGATTACTATCGAGGTAAATATTTAAATAAAAATGATGGGATGCCGTTAACAACTTTATCATCAAATTATGATTATATGAATTTATTAGATAATGAATTATATAATACAGAAAAACAAACTAAGAAAAAAATTCCTGATTATTCTGATAAAGACCCGTTACCAACAATTCCTAATTTAGCAGAAAATAGTAATATGTTAAATTATTGATTTGATGGCGGACCAATGTCAAGTTATTCAACTTCAAAGGAAATTTTACCAACTAAATGTGATAATAACAGAATTAATCAAAACATTATTGATGCATGTAATAAAGCAATGTTTGAGATGCCACGCGCAACTTATTTTTATAATTTAAATATGGATTATAATCCAGTGGCAATAAAAGATATTAAATTTGATACGAGTACAAATCAGAACTTCCTTATTAATAATCAAAAATTTGCGACAGGAGGCCCATTTAAAACAGCCCAAAAATCAGAAGAACAAGATAAATTAGCAATAATTTTACAGTTAATTTCAATGACGGATATGTTTACAGACCGTTCACAATCAAAAGCATATATTAATCAATTGAACAAATTTTTAGCTTTATCAAAAGATAGTGATGGAACATTTATGGGAAGTATTTTAGGAGCTATTTATTATCAGATTTTTGCTTCTCCTAAATTACCTAATGACCCAACAAAAGAAAATGCAAATTATATTTTTGCAAAATTTGGGGTAACAAAAGCGTTGCAACTTTTAGGTAAAGATAATACTGAAAGACAAGCAATTCAACAAAAAATTGATGATTTTTTCACTAAACAATCACAAGTTTTTAGTGATTTATTAGCAGTAAAACCAATGAAACCGGAACTAAACTTAACTAATCCAGAAGATCAATATAAAAATCGTTATGCAATGTGAAATGGTAAAACACCAAACTTAAAATTAGCTGATTTATTGTTTAAAAAAGATGATTCAACAAAATCTTTGGCTGAATTATTTACTGATTTTGGAGAATATCTTGATGATTTATATACTAAAGCAAATTTAGAACGCCAAGAAGAAGCAAATAATTCAATTAGTAGTTTTTTAACACTTGCTGCTAATAAAGTTACTCCTGGATTTAAAGTAGTATTACAGTCAATGTCAAAAATGATGTTATCAAAATCAGAAGGTGGTTTAGGAACCTTAAGTGTTAATGATATTAATCGTTTTGTTGTTGCTTTATCAAAAGGAATCTTACAAAGTGCTAATGCGTTAACAGAAGTTAGCAAGTTGCCATGATCAGAAGCAAGTGACCAAGAACAAAATCAAACAAAAATTGCACAATTATTAACAGGCAGTGATGACCCATCGACACCAGCAAAGGGTTCATTTATGGATTTAGCATTTACATGGTTTAATGATAGTGCGCAACCAGTAAGGGTATTATTAAACAAATTATATTTTGATCCAAATTCAGAAACACGAAAAGATTTATTAGCAATTAATAATGTTTTATATGACTATTCAAATACTTTATTATTAGGAGCAAATTGAAATATTAGCAATGGTAAATTAGAAGAAAATAAATTATCGTATGATATTGAATATCAAGGAACAGGTGATGCTGATGTTGCTGCTAATTTAGATTTACATCAAAAATGATATGTTTCAAAAGCAGACATTAAGACTTATCAAGATTTAAATGCAGCTTATTTAAATGCATTAGGTAATCATGATTTGGATTGATTTATGAAATATGATGGTCTAGGAAATAATTACCAAAAAGTGCATTATAAATATAAAGTAACTTGAATGAATATTAATCCTGGTGATGATAGTCATCAATATTGAGTAATTTCTAATATTCAATGATTTGCAAAAGATAGTAGCGGGCAATGAAAAGGTTATTATGATGCAATTGAAAATGATTAAAAGTGGAATATAAGGGCTAAACATGAAAAAAATATTGTTAATGAAGCAAGGGATTTTAGGAATAATTAAAGCAAAAGGGCAATTCATTTCTTTGCTTCTTTTGATTTTTATTTGTTCAATTATTACTTCTTGTCTATTTACAACGGTCACTAGTTTACAATCAGCAAATCGACAAATGGGTTATGGTAGTTTTGATTATAATTATTCATTTCATTATTCAGCAATGGATTTTGAAAATTCAAATATGCAAACAATTACTCCAAGTTTTGCTTTTGATACAGAATATGTTTTAGTAGAAAACAATGATAATAAATTAACATATCCAAAAATTACAATTGGTGCAGCAGCGACAGATGTTTTTACTGCATTAAAACCATCTGATATTAATTTTAAATTAACAAATGATAAAATTAGTAATTTAACATTAAATTTAACATTACGAACAACTGCGCCAAATTATCAAAACTCATTAATAGCAAAATTACGAGCAATGGGTTATAATGTTTTAGCTGACCAATATTTTAAACTATTTTATACAACGCAAATATATAAGAACTTTTTAGGAATTATTACGGACTATATTAATACTAGTTTTTTAAAAAAGCAAAGTAATGCAACGAATGAAGAAATTAAAGTAAGTATCGCTAATTTTATTAATGGAAAAGCAACTTCCGAACAGCGAGCAATTGAACGATGAGATTATAATTTAAAAACAGTTGATAATGATTTTACTAAATTTGATATTCCTGATATTACTTTAACATTAGGGAAACAAGATAATAAAACAGTGGTAACTAATATTTCAGAAAATACTTTATTTGAAAAAGGACTTCGTGGTAGTTTTGGCGTTGCTACTCGTTTTAATGTAATTGATACAAGTGGAAACAAGGAAACACGAATTCAGTATTTAGCACAATCATCGTGGCAATATATTGATAAATTAAATCAAACAGGAATTAATGAAGCCCGAATGGTTATTGGTGATTTATTTAATAAAGTTACTTTTTTTGGTAATTATAGTGAACGAAGTTCTTTTCTTAATTTTGTACATACTTATTACACAATGTTGGGCATTGTTAGCAATTTTGATATTGCAATTCGACAAGAAGTTACAACTTGGGATATTGCTAATAATTTAAAATATAAAGTAATTGGTTGACATGATTTATTAAAAGAAGAACAATTAAAGCTTTTTGATAAAGTTAATGAGTGGTCAGGACCATCATTAAATGAATCGACAATTAGCAATTATTATGCTGTTGTTAGTCCTAATTATCTAAAAGTACATCATAAAAATTTGCGTGATAATATCCAAATTGGCGAACGAACATTTACAATTGGGGCAAGTGGTGGTGATACTTTAAATATTTATCCAACTATTTATGAAACTGATTTTATTTCTGATTTTAAAATGGATGTTGTCATTTATCTATCGTCTTATGGAATGTCTTTATTAGCAGAAGATAATAATAAAGGTTTAATTAGTTTAAAGGATAATTCGCGAGTATTCTTAAAAAGTTTAACAAATAGACCAACCGAGAATTTAGCAATTTTTAAAAAATATTATGCAAATAATTCTAATCAATTAGATTTTTATGATCAAATGCTAACCAAAAATTCAACACCACTGGGCAATGATCCTTCAATTGGTGCTTTTGAACCAAAAGAAGTAACAAGTTCATTAACACGACGCTATGATTTATTAGCAAAAACAATTAATGTTTACATTTATATTGGCTTATTCTTCATTATTATTTTTGCCATAACATTATTTGCTGTTTCATATATTATTATTAAAGAAATGATTAAACGTGAGTCACCACAAATTGGAATGTTAAAAGCTGCTGGCTATTATTTACGTGAAATTGCACTTTCCTATTGAAGCATTTTAATGGTTAGTATTTTAATTGCAGTACCAACCGGTTGATTAGTTGGAATTACCGTCCAATTATTCGTTGTAAAATTATTTAATATGTTTTTTATAATCAATTGAAGTTTTACTTGAAACTGAATGATTTTGCTCTTCCTAATTGGGTTCTTTGTTATTTTCTTATCATTAATTACTTTTATTACTTGTTATTTTTCAATTAATAAAACAGAAGTTTTAAGTTTAATTCATCCAATGCGTGAGTTAAAAGTTAATAATAGTTTAGCTCGTACTGTACGTAGTTCCCATTTTAAAACTTTTGTGGGTCGTTTCCGGATGGTTATTTTATCAACTTCACTAAAACAAGCATTTACTTATTTAGGAATTTTTGCCTTAGTAACATTTACTTTGACTGTCTCATTATTAGCACCAGTCTATGCAAAAAATTTTAATACAAATTATTATAAAAACATTAAATATGGTAGTGAAGTTAAATACAATAATGTCATAAGTAATAATCCTTTTTCTTATTATAAAACTTATGCATGAAATGGAATTGATAATGTTCCTAAGTCAACTGATCTAATTGAACAAGATTTATATCCCATTGGTGGGATAACACCACTAGCAAATTACTATAGTATTGATGGAGAAGCGATAATTAAACCATTAAAAGCGGTGAAACAAGAGCCAACTGTAGCTGGGATTTTAAAAGATATGTTATCTTATAATTTTGTTACTTTATCAGGAACTAATTTATCATTAGGAATTTTTAATTATTTAAATAACTTAGTAAAAAATTCTTCAGCTGGTGATAGTGTTCGAACTTTAGTATCAGAAATTTTATGTACCGTATTACCAAAAACATTAGGCATTGGGGCAATTCCATACCCACCATTTACTGATAAGGAAGATTATCCTGTGTTATGAAGAACATGTTTTAGTAAAGCAACAAATGGGATTATCCCAGCTGCAGTTAAAGAAGATTGAAATAAAAATCCGGATCGAGCAAATCATTTTGCATTAGGAATTGGAACAATGAGTTATAATCCAGCAACTGATGATGTTTTTACTAGTTTTGATGGAACATATAATGATAAACAATTTCCTATTTATGGAATTAATCCAAATACAAAAATGTTAAAATTATCATCCACTGAGCGTGCTATTTTAGCAAATAATAATGGTACCGTAATTAATGCAATTGCTAATGTTACTGCATTACATCGTTTAAATCTTAATGTTGGAGAGGAAATTGAATTAACTCCCGAAGTAACAACATTGCAATATAATACTGGTTACCATGAATGAACAGAATTTACTAACAATAATACAGATTTAAAATATCAAAACTGAAAATATAATTTAAGTGGTAATGCTGTTGGATGAAATGTAAATAATTATCAAAGTTTGTATTCATTAGATAAAAGTTATTTTACTTATAATACAAATTCACAAACGAAGTATTATGTTACTGCTGATCGGAAGAGTGAATATCATAATTTAAATAATGTTGAATTATGAATTCCAACGAATTCGACTATGGAAGCAATTTGAAGTAAAAAAATAATTACATTGAGTAATGATCTTCAACGGATTTTATTAAAAGAATTAACAGTTGACGGAAATAAAATTATTCGAAAAGAACGAGTTGATAATAAAGAGTATTGAGTTATTAAACCATATAATTTTAGTTTTGGTGGAACATATAGTGGCGATTTTATTGATGGAATTCCAACAACATGATACCAAGCTGCTGTTGATAATAATTTTATTAAAGCAGCACCATCTTTAACACAAAAGCCAGTTAAAGTTAAAATTGTTAAAAGCATTGCAACTTATGATACACCACGCTTGTTTATTAGTATCAATGATGCTAATCAAATTAATTCATTTCCAATAAATAAAATTGATAATAATTTAAATATAATGCAATGATACAATGGAAAATATACAACCGAATTACAACCATCTGATCAAATTAATCGTTATGCGTTATCATCAACAAATGGTGATTTATCATTAAATAATTTCACGACTTCTTATAACTCATCTGTTTTGACAGCTGATTATGTTGGTATTAAAGCTAAAATTATGAGTCGGGTTATTATTGTTGCCTTATCAGTTGCTTTAATTTTTATTGTCATTATCATTATAGTTTCTGTTATTACAATATATTTTGCAATTGATCTCTTTATTAAAAAGTTTATTAAAATTATTGCAACAATGAAAGTACAAGGTTATAGTCGTTGAGAAATTAATAATTTAACATTAGGAATTTTTATTTCCTTTGCTGTTGTTGGTTGATTACTGGGATATTTTATCACTTGAGGTTTAGCATGGACAATTACCCAGCGGATTTTAATGTTCTTTAATTTCTATGTTCCAATTGGAACAGGACTAATTACATTACCAATTATCTTAGGAGGAATTATTATTTTATATGTTATCTCGTACTTTATTTCAATGAAAAAAATTAATCAATTAAATATTCAAGAAATTGTTATGATGGAAAGTTAACAGGATTTAATAAAACTATGGTTCTAAACCATAGTTTTATTTTAATTCATTAATAGGTTTTAAAAACAGTAAAAATAGCGTATAGTTAATATTAAGGATTTATTTTAAATAAGATAATTTATTTTTAATGAGGGTTTGAAATATTTAACTTTACAACAAAACAAAAGTTAGTAATTAATGGTAGTTTATTAGGAATGACTTTATTAGATTTAATTGGGTTATTATGTTATTTTTTAAAATTGTTAATTCCAGCGATTGTTTTATTATCAATTGCTGGTCTTGGTTTTTTTGCGATAATGATTATGTGACTCGTTATGGAACGGCATAATAAGAAAAAGTAAGGAGTTGATGTAATATGACTGAAAATGAAATTATTCGTAAAATTAAAGATATTATTATAGATACTGATCACCGGTTTTCTTTTATCGCAAAATATATTTTACAAAATTTAATGATTGTTCCTGAAATTACGATTAAGGAAATGGCTGAATATACTTATACATCAATTGCTACTATTAATCGCTTACCAAATATTTAAATTTAGATGGATATAAAGAATTAATTCATATTATTAAATATTTTAACCATAACCTGGCTGGTGAAGAAAGCATTATGATTGGTGAAACTAATAATAGTTTAATGTTTAATACGTATAATAATATTATTCGTAGTTTACATGATACATTCCGATTAACATTAAATCAAAAGGGTATTATTAATAATGTTATTAAACATTTTAAAGAAGCACGTCGGATTGTTGTTTTTGCAATTGGCGGAACATACAATGTTACAAAGGATTTTCAAAAAAAAAAAAAAAAATTATTACGGATTGGTTTTAATATTATTGCAATTAATGATTTTCATAATGGATATTTTTTAGCACAGCAATTAAATGAAAATGATTTAGCATTTTTTGTTTCATACTCAGGTGAAACATTAGATTTAATTAAATTAGCAAGAATTTGTCAATAAAATCATACTCCAATTGCAATCGTTTGTCGACAATCAAATAATACTTTATCTAATTTAGCAGATTATGAAATTACAATTAGTAGCAATGAATCAATTGAACGTTTAATTTCAACAACTAGTCGCTTTGCATTATTATTTGCAATAGATATGATTTATTTTTTCTTTGTTAGCAACTGATTTAGAATATTATCGCGTTATGTTAGAAAAAACATTAGTACCAAAATTTTAAAATTTCCAAATTTTGAGATTAAATTACAGATTAAGAATTACGCCTTGTAATTATTACACTTTCTTTTATCATATACATAGGTAGCAAAAAAATAGATATATGTTTATTAAAAGTGAGGAAAATGAAATGGCAAAAGATCCGAAACAGACAGCAAAAGATATTGTTGATATTGTCAAAGCGGATAATGTTGTCTCATATACCAATTGTTTAACGAGACTGCGTCTTAATTTGAAACCAACAGCAGAGATTGATCTAGATAAATTAAAAGCAACACCAAATGTAATGGGTGTTTTGAAACCATCACCAACAGAATTACAGATTGTCTTGGGGCCAGGTTTTGTTGCAAATGTTACACAAGCTTTTGGGAAATTAGTTAATGCTAATAAAAATGCTTATAACGAAAATGATGGTACGGATGAATTTGTTAGTGCTGCACAAGCAGCGAAGGCTGTAAAAGGCGAAATGAAAGAAAAATAAAATAAAGTACAAACTTTTTTTACTAAATTTTCAAAAATCTTTTCACCAATGATTATCGGTTTTATTAGGGCAGGGATTTTATCGGGAATTGCTGGAATTATGCAATCTGCATATGGTGGCACAATGGATACTAGTCATGCCACAGCAGCTGCCTTATCTTGATTTAAGGCATTAAACTTAATTCTAGACATTTGAAAAAATGCTTTTATAATTATTGTTGGATGACGAACTTGTGAAGTTTGAGAAGGCAGTGGTGTCTTAGGAGCAATGACTGCTGCAATTTATTCGCCAGTTTTTGTAAGTAGTGTAATTCCAATGCTAGTCGTTGGTGATGCTAATCATGTTAATTATTTAGGGATTAGTATTACTAATCCACCAACAAATTGATTAACAGTTGGCTTTCGTCCAAGCATAGATGCTAATGATAATTTAGTGTTTGGATATCCGTCAGGAAATATTTTAGGGGCCTTATTAACAGCAACAGCGGCTTTATGAATGGAGCTCGGTGTTCGTAAATTTATGTCAGGAGTCTTAGACACAATTGGGACCCCAACATTAGTATTATTTGGCCTATTATTATTAAATATCTTTTTACTAATCCCTATTTCAGGTTATTTATACCAAGCAGTAGCATGATTATTTGCACATTTATACACCAATCCTTTTGGTGCCTTTGTTTTAGTCGCAATTTTCTTACTTGCAGTTGCTTTTGGAATTCACCAAGGATTTGTTCCAATTTACGGAATTTTAATTGAACAAACAGGAGTTAATGTTTTATTTTCAATTTTAGGAATAGCAGGAATGGCACAAGTTGGTACTGGGATTGCCCTATGAATTATGGCAGCAAAAGGGAGTTTATTGCGTCGTCAAATTCAAGGAGCCTTGATTCCAACAATTTTTGGAATTGGAGAACCAATGATTTATGGAGTAACTTTACCACGAATTCGTTCATTCGTTACAAGTTCAATTGGAGCAGGTTTTGGTGGCTTCTTTATTGGTGCAGTGTATATGTGAGGACATATTACTTTTGGTTTAAATGCAATGTTTGGCCCTTCAGGAATTTTAGCAACCTTTATAATGACTACTGATACTGGTAATGTTCCATTAGCAGTGGGGATTTATCTTATTGGCTGTGCCATTGCAATTTTAGCAGGATGGCTTATTACAATGTTTGGATACTCGCGAATTGTTAAAGCGGGTGGAAACGATATGAAAGAGTTATATTAAAAACACGGTAAATATAAACTATATCAAAAAATCTTATGAATATTAGCATTTATTACAATCATTGGTATTTTTTTTTTTTTTTTGAATAGTTGCATATTATAAATTGCCAAAAGCAGAACGACAAAAAATTGATCATGTTAAAGTTGAATAAAATTATTAAAAGAAAGAAGGATGTTATGAATAAAATTAATTTGTCAAAAATAGACACAGAACAACGTAATACAAATAGTACTCATATTGATCAAACAAATACAAAAGGTATTTTAACAATTATTAATAATGAAGATGCAAAAATTACCCAAGCAGTGCAAGCAAAAATACCAGTTATTACTAAAGTAATTGATTTAATTTTTTCCCGTTTTAACCAAGGAGGTTGATTAATTTATATGGGAGCAGGTTCATCAGGGCGAATTGGAATTCTTGATGTATCAGAGATGTTACCAACTTATGGACTTGATAATGACCGTATTATTGGGATTATTGCCGGTGGCGATAGTGCTATTCACATACCAGTTGAAGGAGCAGAAGATGACCATGATTTAGCGGTAAATGACTTAAAGAAATTAAATTTACAATCGTTAGATACTGTAATTGGGATTGGTGCTTCTGGACGAACACCATATGTTTTAGCAGAGTTAAAATATGCTAAAACCACTGGTGCATTAGCAATTGGTTTATGTATGACAAAAAAATTCGGAAATGTTAGCAATTGCTGATGAAGTAATTGCAATTGAAACAGGACCAGAAGTTATTACTGGTAGTACTAGAATGAAAGCGGGAACAGCAACAAAATTAGTGTGCAATATGATTTCGACAACATTAGTGGTTAAATTAGGAAAAGTATATCAAAATTTAATGGTTGATTTAATTGCAACTAATGAAAAATTAAAAGTACGAACAGCAGAAATTGTTAAAGCTGTTACAAATGCTAGTGATGAGGTTATTGCACAAGCATTAACAGCTGCAAATTATGCTTGTAAAAACGCCATTATAATGATTTTAAAAAATGTTTCTTATTCTGAAAGTCAAGCATTATTAAATAAATATGATAATTTAATTAATAAGATAATTAATGAATAATAAAAGTTATTAAATAATTTTTAAAATAACTGTCAAATAAAATATTTATTTGAAGTTTTTTTGTTTTTGTTTACAATTTACAAATCAAATTATTTGTAAACTATTTTCAGTAATTTACAAATAATTTGATAAAATCACTTCTTTTATTTTTTGCTTTTAAAATAATTTAAATATTTTATACTCAAATTATGAGATATTACGTTAATTAAGTAAAAAATTTTGATTAAAATTTTAATATAAAAAAGGAGAAAAAATATGAAAAAATTATTTAGTTTATTAACTGTATTAACAATTAGTGGTATAAGTTTTCCAAATGTCCTTGCTGTTAATCCATATCAATCACAAAAAACAAAAAATTTAAGTGATTTAATCAAAGTTATTGATTTAGGTAATATTATTAGTAGTGATGAAGATGATATTTTGTATGCAATTGTTGCTTTAAATCCTGGATTAAGAGTCAATGAACTAAGAGTTGCACAAGTCTATAATAATAGATGAGCTCGAATTATTTTTGCAGATGTTCCCGATAATACTACTAATAATAATTATGTTGTTGTAAGTTTTAATATTTCTTCAGAAGGAAGAATTGGTAATTCAATTTTTTATAATTCTCATACAAGATTAGAACCTCATCGACCTGCTCCACCAATTCCAACTACAGAAATTACATCAAATGAAATTCATGGTGGAGAAATTACATCAAATGAGATTCCAAATCCAATAATAAGATCAAATAATGAAAAAGAAAATAGTAAAAACCAATCTAAAGAACCAATTTATGCAACAGTTTTACCTAAAAGTGAAAGAACAAAACAAAATAAACTTTTATCCCCAGTTTCAAAACCACGAAATTTAAATAATTTTTTGGTACAGACAGCTTTAGGAGAATTACCGGATAATTTACCAACAACAATTTCAAATCATTTACGTGAATTAAATCCAACATTAGATTTGAATCAAATTTCTATTAGAGATATAACGTTAACTTCAGCAATGATAACATCTAATGAAAATTCAAGATATATTAGGAGTTTACAAGTAACATTTACTTTAAATGCTAAAAACAAACAAAATTCTAATAAGACTGATGAAAATGAACCAGATAATGATTCCAATGCAAATGCTAATCGTAAAGCTAAAGATATGATTAACAAGTTTAATAATCTTTCAAAACAATCTAAGCAAAATAAGTTAGATGAGATAAATGATTATTATCAAACATTATGTGAAAATGATAAAGCCAATTTTAAAAATAAATTAAAAAATATTGGATTAGGTCTTACTTCTAGTGGAATATCTGGTGCTGGAATGTTAGGGATTTCAAAAATGGCTGGAGTATCACCAATGAATGCTTTGGGAAGTGCTATTAAAAATATTCAATCTTTTCTTACCAATGGTTTTAGTAATATTTTTTCAAGACAAATTAGTACTATAACTGAAACTGCTGATTCAATGGAGTTAACATCATTATTGTTATCATCAACAGGTGAATTAATAGCTGTTGAAACTTTAACAGCAGAAATAGAAACCGAGGGAATAGCAACTGCGCTTGGTGAAGGGACTATGCTTGGAGCAGAAGCGGCAGCAACTGCGCTTGGAGAGGGAATAATACTGGGGACATAAGCAGCAGTTAGTGCTAGTTTAGCACCAGAAACATTAGGACTTTCAATTGTTATTGGTGACTTAATAATGGCTGGAACATCATTTTTAGTTTGATAATTAAGTCCTAATAACACAGTACCAACTAAACATGAATCACATAATCAATATAATGAAATTGAAAAATACTATAAATTTTTAGCACATGATCAATTAAAATTAGACATTAGTTATTATAAATGAAATAAAATTAAACAAATTTATAAAGCAAATTCAAATAACTATAAAGAATTTCAAAGACAAGTAAAAATTAAAATTGCTAATTTTCATAAAGAAGACCATAGTGGTTGAAGGGGAGCAATTACAAATGAAGATATTAATGTATTAATTAAAACTGTCTTTAATAATTTTTGAAGTATAAATAGTTATTTTGAAGATAATTTTAGTCATGGGTGAACAATCATAACAAATACAATTGGTAGTTATTTTGCAATTGGAAAACAATAAATTTTCGCTAATAATTACTTGCTAGATATTGGCGAATCATTCATTAGTGTAATATTTTATTGTAGATTATCAAAAATACATGCTATGTTTTTTTATCAAAGATAGTGATGCATAACATAAGTTAACAAAATGTGCTAATTATGCAAATATGTAAACTTGATGGTAATTGATGGTAATCATAGTAGAAAAAATAGTTATATTAACAAATATAAAAACCTAGATTAATATTCTAGGTTTTTATATTTGTTTATGAGGAAATTATAAGTATGCTTAAAATGTATGAAAAAATAAAGTGAGTTTTAAAATTTTTTGGTTGATTATTACTTAAATATTTTTTACAATTTTAAAAACTATGTTATAATAGCGTTGGTCCATTTGATACTTTTAAAAAATAATCTTTAATGGAAAATAAAAAAAATAAAGATTAGGTTTAAATAAAATATCAAAATATCAATCTGTATTAAAAATATTTTTATTGTAATATCAACGTATTAAAATTTAAAGTTAAATAATGTCAATTAAATAATTAATAATTATATGAAAGGATATATTAATTAATGAAGAGATTCTTACGGATTATTTGCAATCAAAGGATAAAATTGAAACATGAACTAAAACTTTTATGTATTCTACTTGAAATTTTTTAAATAAATTAATTACTTATTTAGTATTTCAACAATTATTAAAGAATATTCCTAATTTAATGAAACATTATCCTGATTTTTCGCTTTCAGCATCTCTTTTATATTAGAGGATTCAATGAATATTAAAAAAGCTATTAGAAGTGAACAAAATATAATATTTAATTATGATGTGAGTTATAATTTGCAACAATTACAATATATTCCATTTCAGGATTTATTTGATAACAATAATTTGCTTCCTTATGATAGGGGAGGAATGATTAGTTTTTATGGTAGAAGAATGTTTGGCCAATATAAAATTTTGGTAAACAATAGTCAAAATCAATTGTCATTTAATCTGTAAATTGTAAATGCAAATGTAGCACTTTATTGAAAAAGAATAAAGTGCTTTTTATTTTGTAAAAAATACTTATATTTATTGGATTAATCGTTAGATAGTATCTTTTACACTTAATAAAATATGTTTTTTCAGAAAAATCCATCCTTTCTTTTCTTAAAAAATTTTGAATAATTGTTTTATTTAGTTGTTAGTTAATTGTTAAATATAATTACTAAAAAATATATTTAATAAACAAAGAATTAAAAAAGATAATGAGATAAAAAAATAAAGATACTATCTAACGATTAATCCAAAATTCAATCTTTAAAACTTAATATTTTTTGATGCTTAAAGATGGATAACTCATCTATGGCACGAAGTCTTAAAGAAAATGTGAAAGCGATTGGATTTACTACTCCTATTTATTTCTTTTAATTCTCGGCAAGATTAATCACTTGCGAAATGTCAGAGCATGTGTTTTTTGGCTTGTTTTCATAAAAAGAGTGCTGTTAAACCGAAAAAAACAATATCGGACACTAAAAAACAAGAGGGAGGAGCTCCAAAAGGTTATTTTCTTTATATAAAGTTGTGTAGGGATGGATGAAGCGTAATTAATAACTGGGTATTTTTTTTTGTTTATTTCCGTATGGGGGTAAACTTTATCAAAATATCCTATCCGCCCCCGCTCATCTTTAAAGTGAAGCGGGCGGCGAAGTAATTAAATACTAAAATAAATTATTTACTAAATATCAAAATATTAACTAATAAGGGAATATTATGTTTTTTTTACAGAAAGGAAAATATTTGATGAAAAAATGAAATAAAAAAATTAAAAATAAATTACAAGAATTAATGATATTAGCTTATCCAGTAACAGTAAATGATATTAATGATGAAATTTGATCAACAAATAAAAAAATTAAGGAGTATATATAATGACAGAATATAAAAGTTTGTATATTAATAAAACTTGAAATGAAATAACAACATCTTTTGATTGAGTTAATTGTCAACCTATTAATTGTCGTATTTCACATCATAAAAAGCATTATGATTTGCAATGTTTAGAATGAGCAAAAATGTACTTAATTTTATTTGAAAACAAGTGAGATATTATTGCTTCTTATATGCAACATTACAAAATTAACGATATTTTAGATTTAGCATCAGATGGATGAAAAATATTACAAATTGACAAAAAAATAAACCAGATAAATTAAAATATATTATTGCAATTGACCCTGCTGGAATTGGTCAAACTGGTATTATTATTTATAATGTTTTACAAAATAAAATAATTAATAATATTACTTTTAATTCCAAAAATGAAGAAGAAGCAATAAATAATATGTATTTAATATTAAATGAGTTTAAAAATAAAATTTGTTCTTATTTAAATAAAGTTATTGTAATAATTGAAAATTTTCAACTTCACAAAGGTTTAAAAATAAAAAATCCATTATCTACTCCTAAATTCATTGGTGGTTTAAAAGTTTTATGCAAATATCTATTTAATTTAAATTATGTTTTACAATCACCAGTTGTTAATAAAAATTATATTTATAAAGGAAATATTAAAATGACAGAGCACAAATTAGATGCTTGAAAACATTTACAATATTTTTTAAAAAAGGAAGTGATAAATAATGACAATAACAGAATCAATTAAATTTAACAAACTTAAAGAAGAAAATGAAACACTTAAAAAAGAACTTGCTGAAAAAGAGCAAGAAACAAATAGTTTTAAACAACAAATAGATATGGCACATAATTTTAATCAAAATTTAGGTACTGAAATTGAAGAATTAAAACAACAACAATTATATAAAGAAGATTTTTACAAAAATCCATATTCAACAGGTTCTATCGATTGAATATTAGTTGACAGTTAAAAATATGACAAATTATCTAATAAGGATGTTAAATAATGTCTCAAACAAAAAGTAATTTACCTAAAAAATCAATAACTAATAAACCTAAAATAAAAAATAAAAAAGTTAATAAGTTAGAATTAACTGTTAGATTACATGAAAATCCTATTAAAACAAAAATTAAGGCACTGGTTGCTGGTGGTGTTGAAGTTGATGCTTGTTCGGCTAAATGTCAGTGAGAAGGATTAAATTACTCAACATTATCAATATATAACCCATCTGTTTTAACTGAGTTTTTTAAATTAAAAAAAGATGATGAGATAAAAATTAAAGGCTCAGTATTTAATCAGTTAAATATAAAAACTAAACGCTATTTTTTTGTCTTTTAGAGTAGATAGTTTTGAAATTATACAAAAAGCGATTAGAAAAAGAACAAATACAAATATTAAAAAATAGGAGGAAAAACAATGGCATTAAAAAATGTAAAATATGTTCTTATAAATGAAAATAATGAACCTATTAAAAATGAAGATGGTAGTTTAGATATTAAAACTGCTGAAATTATTTTAGAAAATACTGCTGAAGTTAAAGAATTTAATTCAAGTAATTTAGAAAATAATAATCAGCAAATCAACGAACTACAAGCAAAAAATACTGAGTTAACTTCACAAATTGAACAACAAACAATTCAACTAAAACAAATTGAAGTAATTGATTTTATTAATTCTTTAACTGATAATGAAGATTTTAAAAATGTTTTATTAAAATCTTATGATATTACTGATGATATTGAAATCATTAAAACACAATTGCAAAGTGTTTATGATGAATTAATTAAGGTACAAACAGTTAATAATGGGGGCGTACCAAAAGTAGAAAACAAAGAAAACAATATTTTAGATACAGACAATGTATTTAATAAATAGAAAGAAGGAATAAAAATATGGATCCAAAAATAATTTTTGGCGATATTGTTAACCAAGCAACAGTTAATGATAGAGAAACGTTTGAAACTTGATATTTACAAACTTATCAACAAAAATTAAGTTGAGAAGCTTTATTTGCGTGAAAAGAAGCAAATAAATTTGGTTTAACATATAAAAGAAAGAAAAATATTAAATATAATGAAGATTTGGGAAAAGATGGACAAGTATTTAATACCGATGATAATCTTCTAAAATATTCAACAATAGAATTTGAAGATGGAGTTGTTGAATTAGATACAATTTTAACTTTTGCTCGTAAATTAGATCCTGTAGAAAATGATTTTAATCCTAATCTTTGGGCTGCCGATATTGAACAAGCAATGGATACTGAGGTTGCTTATAAACGCAATAAAATTTTAGAAATTATTAATAAAGGAACAGTTACAACTATTCAAGGCAAAAAAAGCAGATGATACAAATGCTTTACAAATTCATGATGAAATTATGGATAAAATATATGAAAACGGCTTTACTTCATCAGAAACAATTGTTTTAGGTTCGGCTGATTTTATTACAACTTTGAGCAAACGACCAAATAAATAGTGTAATCACAACAAGTGGAGCAATGAAAACTGTTGAAGGAACAACATACTATATGGTTCCTAAAAAATTACCAATTATTAATAAAGATGGTTCAGAAGGAACAATTGAATTATTACCAGATGGTGTTAATGCAATTGTCTTTAAGTTTAGCAAAAAATATGACCCTCTTATTTTCCGCAAAAAAAATCATACTCCGTTAAGAGTTGGTGCTGCTGCGTTAGGTACTGGAATGGGTAATACTTTGATTATGGAAAGAGTTTTATATTTAGGTGGAGCAGTGGTTGAACCAAAAGGAATTATTAAACATATTGTTTCAAAAATTGAAAAAGCAGTAAAAGCAGTAAATAGTTCTTTAACTGAAAGTGATTTTGATTACTTTATTGAAAGTGCTGGTGTTGATTGATCAATAAATATTACAAATGATACCAAGGTTTTTGTCCAAATTGAAGGTAAAAACAACGCTACTGGTCAAACAAATCCGATTGATGTTAAAATTAAAAATTCTTAATAGTACTAAAAAATAGTAATTTTTCGTTTGATAAATGATATGCCAATTGGAACATCTAAAACAGCCCTTATTTATGCTGTTAAAAAAATCCAACTAGATTGTCAATCCAACAACAAGAAAAAAGTTTTGGTTTACAGTTATTAGAATTTTTAGGAATTCAAGTTTTAGCTCTTGGTTTATCATTTTTAACTGGTAGTATTGCTTTGGCTGTTGGTCTTGGTGCGGGATTATCTAATTTTGCCGCAGCATTTATCTCGTTTGGAGTAGAAACAGCAACTGATTTTGCCGTAAATCAAATATATGATAAATTAAAATCAGAAGTAACAGCAAAAAGTACCGCCTTAAATTTGTTACCAGCAATTGGTGGAATTGGTAAATTAACGCGTGCTGTTCGAACAACTAGAATTTTAAAATTAGCAAAAGAAACTAAACTACTTGAAAAATTAGGTGTAATAACTGCTAATAATTTAGAAGATGTTGTAAGGCAAGTTACAGGTAAAAATATTTTATCTGATAAATTAATATTTGATTTTACAAAGCAGACTAATAATGAAACTTTATTATATACAATTGGAAAATTAGCCCAAAATGATTTTTATAAAGGTTTTAAGTTTCTAATTTAGAAACAATTAATAATTTTTTAAAAATTGAGAAAAATATTCAAAAAATAAGTCCTAAATTAGTTCAAAAAATACCACGCGTGAATGAAAAAAATGCTAATAAATGATTGTCTGAATATGGATTAAATATTGATAAAATAAGTAAAATTAATACTAATGAGTGATATAACATTATGACTAATCTTCATAAAAAAGGTGTTGGTAAAAATCTACTATTAAATGCTAATTTAATGCGTGGTAGCGAAGTATACAATAATAAATTATTAAATATCTTGCACCAAACACCAATTAAATTAAATAAAATTTTAAATCATTTAAACCCAAATTTTTATATTCAAAAATTAACTAAAAAATTATTAGCCCCAATTGAAAAACAAATAATTACTATTAAACAAAAAGTAATTAATAAAATTACTGATAAAACTAAAAAAATATTGTCTAAATTTGAAACTAAGACTATTAAAAAAAGCCAATTATTACCTTTTGCTTATGGTTCTGATGTTTTTTTAGCAGTAAAAATTGTTCCTTTATCAGTTGCGGGTGAAGTTGCTTTAACAATATATTATAAAAATCCTAAATATGCCCCCATTGTAGTTATGACAACTTTAATCAAAGCAGAACAGTTTGTTTTGGCCCCTGAACCGTTTAAATTCTATATGAACAGTGAGTGGTTTATTGGTTGGGGATTTAAAAAAACAAGTTTGTTTAATTTAGTTTCTTTTGCCCCGCTTGCTTATCAGCAATTAATAAAAGATAGTTTTAAAATATATCGGACAATTGCTAAGATATTAAAAATGCAAGAACAATTTAAAAATAACTTTAATAAAGATAAATTGTTAAATACGCTAGAAGATAGTGCGGTTACCAATTTATTGGGTAATGGACTAGTATTTCAAGCATATAAACAACTCAGAACAAAACAAGATTTAAACAAAACAATTAAAACAAAAACACTATTAAAAATAGTAAAAAGTTTATTTTAAATAAAATATATTCTAAAAAAAATAAATGATAAGGAGATGATTAAATGTTAAATGAATTATGACAAAATGTTACTTTGGAAAATTATAATAATTTTATTCCAATGACAGGTAAAATTACACAAGTTCCAGTTCGTTATAATAAGTTCTTTAAAGGTGATGTAGAATTATAATTTAAAACATTTGCTTTAAGAGCCCAAAATATGATTAATTATTACTTAAACTATCCATTTTCAAAACTAAAGTTTGAAACACTTAAAGATCCATTATTAAAGAAAATTTGTATTAATATGGTGTTTATTACGATTGAGCATTAAACATTTAACCGCATTCCAATTGAATTTTTTACTTCGGCAAATATGAGTGTTGGTGATATTAATTATTCATCGCAAAATTACCCTATGATTACTTGACAAGGTCTATGCCTACCTATGCAAAATCATTGGCTAATTTAACAACTTTAAAGAAAATTTTTCGTACTTTTCAAGAAGAAGGTATTGATTTAACTATGATAGATTTAGAAGCATATTATACACAATTAGAAGTTGATGCTTTATTAGAAAAAGAAAAAACTGAAAGAATAGAAAATGATGATAAATTAGATAAAAAACAAGATAAATTAACAAAAAATTCTAATATAGAAATTGATTATATAGCTTGTAAAAGATATGTTAGTTCTAAAAATATATACATATATGGTGATTTAAGTTTTCATAATGACCAAAAACCCGAAGATATACCAAGATTTACAAAAATAGTCAGAGAAGTACAAAATAATATTCAAGTACCAATAACAAAAATCATTAATGATAAGTCAACAGATGAAGAAGTACCAACATCAAAAGCAGTCTACAATTCCATTACATATGATAATAATCATTTATGGAAAAAAATTATTAATCATACTACGGAATTAATTAATGATAAATTTTATGTAATAGTATTAAAAGGATTAAATTGAATTAAATTTTCTGGTTTATTTCAGAAAAATTCAAAATTTTGAATATCATATTTATCTTGTAAAACACAACCATTTAGCGAATTAATGTTTGGTATCACTCCTAATTCTTTATATTTTAAATTTAGTAATGATAATGGCAAAACTTGAAATGATTTATCTGGTTTTGACCCTAGCATTTATGAATATCAGGGTGAAGGGACACCTATATAGAAAAGAGATGTTATTATGTCAAAATTAGAAGTTAAAGATGTAATTATGTTTTTGAAAATCTTTGGAGTTTCATCATTGTTTTTTATCGCAGGAATTATTATTTGTTTTATAGGACCTACTAAATTAGGAATTGGTTGACCTGCATATGTAATTATTGGTTCAATGCTTAATGGTTTTGGAGTTATTGTTTTAATTATTGAAACAATTAGATTTATCAAAACACATAAAAAACAACAAAAACAAGATAGTATTGAAGATGTTATTAAAAAAGAAGATACAAAATAAAGAGGTGTTATAAATGGTGTATAAACCACATACATTTTGTATTTTTGTGGTATTTACATTTTTTACAAAATAAATTTTATTAATATTTTAAATAAGGAGTTGAAATTATGCAAACAAAGCAATATTTTATTTTGCGGTCGTTAGTGAAAAAGTATGGTAAAGATATTGTTATTAATATTGTCAATAAGATTGCAAAAGATATTGAAATTAAAAAGTAAAAGAATAAATTATTTCGCGTAATTTATTAGCGGATAATTTATTTAATAATGTTTTTAAGTGGAGCAAAGCAACAACGAGTGGAGCGAGTTTGCAAATTTCAATTTTTTAATTTATTGAAAGGAGTTATATCGTGTCAGTTATTTTGATTTTGTTAGGTATTTTTGCGTGAATTGGTTTATCAATTTATCAAAAAGTTAGACAAATTCAAGGTAAGAAAAAAGAAAAAAAAGAACTTGAAAAAAGGAGGATAGAAAATAATGAATTTTTTAGCAGATGCAGTTACTTTTGGGACTGGAATGGATTATATTTGAACTGGGTTAGGTAATGCAAAATGCAATGGGTAAAGTAAAACTGTATATGGTATTTTACCACAGTTAATGACCTTTTTAGGTGATGCGTGAATTATTTTAATTCCATTTGGATTATTTATTATTATTAAGATATTAAACTTTTTCCGTCATATGGTTAAAGGATTTTAATAGAATATAACACTATATTTTAAGTTATTTTAAACAAAATTAAGGCACACTAGTTTATTTTTTGGTCGTATAAAGAAAATTGGGGTTTTTTATAAAAACAAGAAAAAAATGTCTTTATTTTACTATTACTTTAAAACTTAATAGTATTTTTCAGTGTGCCAATTTTTACTATTTTATATATTTAACATTGTTAATAACATTGTTTATTAAACATTAAATAAGCAATATATTAGCATTATGTATAACATTGTTAATAATCAATGTTTTTATCAATAAATAAACAATATATAAACATTAAATATAACATTGTTTATTAAACAAACATTTAGTTAGGAGATGATAAGTAATGATTAATTATTTTGAATATAAATGTGAAACTTGTTTTAATGATATGAAAAGATTACGATTTGATGAATTTTATTGTTTAAATTGTTATGAAGGAGTTGAAAAAATTGAGTAGTTTTGTTAAGAAAAATCAAAATATAGAAAATTATTTTATTAGCAAGTAACTTATTCCTTTTGAAACAGATAAAGCAAGTTTTATAAATTTACCTAATCATAATCACCATATTGGTTTTTGATTGAGTAATAAATTTATTTATCCTAGTGAAAAACATTCAGAGCAAGTAGCAATTGGTTTAATTTATAATAATTCTTATCCTATTGTAAAATATGATGAAAATTTAAAACGACATACTTGAAAGTATTTAACTGGAACAGAATTAATAAATTTATATAATCAATATAAACAAAACTATTTTACGCGTATGCACAAAGCATTATTTTTAAATGAACCTAAAAAAGTAAAAACAAATATCAATAATAATTTAATAAATTGAAATGACGAAAAAGTAGAGCAATTAATTCGCGATTTGGAAGAATTAGATAATGAGTTTATATAATTATTGAGTTCAATTTGTTAGTTATATTATTGGTTCAAATGCCCCTGAATTTTTATATGTTTTATCGTTTGTATTATTTATTATTTTATTTTTTGGTATGTTTTTTAAACTTATTCAAAAAATGTGGAGTTTTTAAATATGCAAAATAATTGAGAAAAATTAAAAGAGTTTTTTATTCATGTCTTTTTGTTTATAGATAAAACAAATATTGAAAATATTACAACTTGAAATTTAACACAAAATGAATATTTAACTCTGATGGTTGGTATATGAATTGTAATTTTGTTTTTAACTTGGTTTTTATTGTGAATGATTTTTAAAATAGTTGGGTATTTTAAATAATGAAAAAGTTTGTATTTTTTCTAATAAATTTTTGTTATATTAATGGTTCAATGGTTTTGTTTAGTTTAATTGATTTATTGCTTTGAATAATTTCATTAAATTATACTGGTTTAGTATTTTGATTATTATTTGCTTTATAGTCTGTATATTTTGTTTGGTGAGTTTGAAAAAATGTTTTTTATCAGTTAAATGTTTTTCGTTTAGTTTACTTTATTTGAGATAATCCATTATCCGTAATTATTGGTAAATTAGGAACTGGTAAAACATTACTTTTAACTTTTTTATCACAAGTTATGAAACTTTTAACGAAGAAAATTTATAGTAATTATCCAATTGAAGATGATGCAATAAAACTTTTAACTTTTAATAACTTAGATTTTACTGATAGAACTAAATTAGTCCCACCTGATGATAGTTTAATTTTATTTGATGAGAGTTTTTTATATATTGATGGAATTAGTCCTCACGAAGTTAAAAAAGTTCATGGTGGTAAAAGTGTGTGGATTGTTTTAGCAAGACATTTTAAAAATAGAGCGATTTTTACCGTACAGCGTGAGGGTATGATGTGAAATAATATTCGTCATTTAGCAAGCGGTATTATTATTCCGATTTCATTGAAAAAACCCGTTAAATCTAAATTAGGTAATATTTTTAATCGTTTTTTTATTATGCGAATTGGTATTTTTCAAGATATTACAGATTATGAAATTTGAAAAACAAAATCAGTAGAACGAACAGCAGAAGGTAAAAGAGCAAAACATAAGTCGGATGTTGGATTAGGAATTCGGTTTTTTAAGATAATTATTCCCCTTGAATTTGCTAATAAATATGATAGTCATTGATTAAGTTTTGTCCGTTATTTAAAAAATGATGAAGTTGTTAATAAAAAAGAATATTTTTAAAAAGATATATCAAAATTAAATAATAAACAACGCTTAGAATTGTTTGATATTGATATTTTGAAAGAAAATTTAAAAGCAAAAAAAGTGAAAGGAAAGAAAAAAGATGAGTAATTTATTAAGTGAAAGCATTAATAATGATAATTGAAATAAGATTTTTAGTTTTATTTTTGATACTTTTTTATTTGTTTTTGATGTGATTTGAAATACTAAATTACCAATGACAAATATAACAATTGCTTATTTTTTAATCTTTTTTATGGTTATTAAATTATCAATTTATGCAATTTACGGAACATCAACTAATTATAACGATTTAGGTTCAACAGTTAAAAGTGGTGTTATTAATAGTTCTAAACTATACGGTGTTACTGTTCGGGGTGTTTTTAGTACTAAACAAGGTTTACAAAAACATATTAAAGAACGAAAACAATTTAAAGTTAGTCGCAATAAACAACAGTTATCAAGTTTAGCAAGCAAGCAAAAACAAGAGAACAAGGGTTTAAAAGAATTCATAGCACTAAAAGAATAAAAAAAAGTAAGGAGTTGTAAATATGAAAAATAAAATTTTGAGATTTTTAAAAAAATGATGATGAAAAACATTAATTTTTATTTTATGTCATTTTTTAGGTATCGCTTTATTATATTTTGCTGATTTTGAAAAATTTAGAGAGTTTTTTATAAATTTTGGTATTGTTGGAAATTTAATGTGTTTAGGATATTTATTAATTTGACTTGTTTTAACACTTTTATTAATTAGTTTTATTGATTTTTTAATAGAATATATCATCAAAAATAAAAAGAAAGGTGAAATAAGCAATGATTAAGTTAGTTTTATTGGTAGCGGCAATCGCTATATTTGGAACTGGTTTTATTACAGTTATTATTAATCAGTTGACATCAGCAAAAAATATTATTATGGATTTATATAATTCTGATACTTTTTTACTTTCTTTGTTTGGCAAAATGGCAATTTTATTTAGTCATCCACTAATGTTAACGATATCAAGTTTATATATAGTTAGGTTTATTGTTTCAAAAACATTCTATAGTTAGGAGTAGTTAAATATGAAAAAAACAATATCTTTATTTTCAATATTTATTTTAGGCATTTTAAGTTTAGTAATTCCTTTTATTACTTTAACAGCGTTTAAACCATTAAATCAGCAAAATTATATTGTTAAGCAACAATCAACAGGAATGAATGAAACAGATTTTATTAATACAATGTTTTTACGCAGTACTTTTTTTGAAAACTGGTCAGAAACAAATTATTTTATTAACCCAACATTAAAAACATCACAATCATTAACTTATAATGATAAATGATACTTAGATTTTTTAAAGGATAGTTATTCAACTGGTGTTTCTTATGATAAACCAAGTGATAAATTTATGGATTTATATAAAAATTGAGATAATTATGCTATACAATATAATATTAATAAATTTTATTATGTTGATAAAAAGCAATTTTTAAGAGAATTAACAAATTTTATTTATTCTTTTACAACTAAATATAATTTAACACAGATGTTAAATAAATTAAAAACAAATATAAATAATTTACAATCAGTTAATTTAATTGAAGATAATTGAAAATTAAGCGCTCGTTCTAGTTTGCCAGATAATAAATGATATATTGCAATTGTTAAAAAGCAACAAACTGATGATTTTTCTATTATAAAATTTAATTTTTCAGATAAATCAGTTTGAAATGTTGGGGCACCTTATCATACAATTAATGGAGTATGATATATTGTTAATTCGTTTTATCAATGACAAGAAAATAATGAACCAGAATTACCAACCATTAACAAAAACACTGGTGAAATTACTGATTGAAATATTGATAGTCAAAATAAAATTAAATATTTTTTTTTAAATAATTACTTAGATGTTATTGTTCAAGAAAATATTAGGGTTCAACAAGGCGGTAATCTAGATTATGATGATCCAAATTTAGGTAGTCAAAGAATTATTTTTGATTTTGAAATTATTAATAATTTGAATAAGTCTAGTATTGGTACTATTTTAACTAAAAAATCAATTTATCGAATGATTTTAACGATTGATGAACGAAAAAATATTATTGCTGGGAGTTTAGAGTTAACACATCTTAACTAATATTGAAATGGATATGATTATAATAATTATCGGTATACTGATGATTTAGGTTTTTTATTTTCTTTTATGAAAGATAAGGAAAATATATTTAATTTTAGTGCTGAAATATATAATTATTATCAGGGTAATACTCCTAATACTGGTAAAGAGATTTTTGAACAGATGAAAGGTCAAATTGATATTAATAAATTTTTAAAAGCATTTTTTGCTCATGCTTTAGTTCCAGTATTTCAAAATCGTAGTAATTTTATTGAAAGTGGATATATTGATAATTTACAATATGATACGGTTTTAATTAACTTTTTTGGTTTAAAATTAGTTAATTTTACAGATGTATTAATTAAGGAAAGCAATATTAATAAAACTAAATTTGAAAAATTATTAAATAGTATGTTTACGGTTTCTCAAAATTTTTATAAAGATTATTTACGAACAATTTTTGATTTAAATAATAATACTTATACACAAGGATATAACAAAAAATATGGTTTATTAGCCAATAATGGTTTTAAAATTTACCCACGATATTTTTATTTTTCTGATAAATATAAATTATTAGATTTTAAGATGTATTCTGCTTATAAAAATCGGTTTTATAACACAAATTATGGAGATGTATTTAACTATGATTTTTCAGTTGCAAATAATTATAATATTAATCAAAATGAGGGTTATGTTTTTGAAGGAACTTTAAAAAACAAATATGGTTTAAAATATAGGAAAATGGAAGAACAAAAAATCGGATATAATGTCTTTGAATTACAAGCCCAAAAAGAAAATGATATGTATCGATATTATGACTTTAATTTTCGAATTTATAACTGACAAGAAATTAATAATGGTGGATTGTTCTCTGACGGGCAATGATGACAAGCACAGTATGAAAGTTGTAGTTGATATAATTTAGCGTGTCATATCAGAAATGCTGCAATTTGAATCGTTAATAATATCCCTGGTATAAAACAAGTAAACGAATTAGCCAGTGGCGTTGGTAAGATTTTTCAAACAATATATAGTTTTTTTAATCAAACATTTGAGGTATGAAAATTTAGTTCAGCATTATATAATACAATAACAAATATATTTCTATTAATTATATTTATGAAATTTGTAAGATTAATATAAAAAGGAACTGTTATTTAGTTCCTTTTTGTTCTTTTCAATCAGTAATTTCACCAGTGTTTTTGTTAATGGTTGGTAATTCTGGTTCATTATTTTCTTGTCATTGATAAAACGAATTAACAATATATTATACTCCATTAATTGTATGATAAGGTGCCCCAACATTTCAAACTGATTTATCTGAAAAATTAAATTTTATAATAGAAAAATCATCAGTTTGTTGCTTTTTAACAATTCCAATATAAGTTTTATCTTCTCATTTATATTTGTCTACATTTTCAATAGTAGTAATTAATTTTCAATTACTATTTTCTGGTGGTTGTTGTGGATTATATCATGGCTCGGGTTTATTACCCCCGTTTTCATTATTATTTGGTTTTTCACAACTAATTAATGATGTTGTACTTGTTGTTGTTAATCCGATTGCTCCTAAAATACTAATTATTTTTTTCATATTTTTATCCTTTCTTTTTAAATTATCTTCAATGTTATAATTATACTATATATTCTTAAGGTGGGTGTAAATTAATGAAATATATTATTAATAACTCTAATTTAAGCGATTTACAAGCAAAATCACAAGATTTTTTAAGTAAAAATTATAAAAATAAATATTATAAAAGAATAAAAACAAAAATATTTGCATATATTAATTTATGTAAGGAGTTTTTTCTTGAAACTAAGTTGTTATTAAAAGACTTGATTAAAAAATATTTTAAAAATAAATTTTCAACTTTTTATTACTGAGCAAATAAAATTTTACTTGCATATGCAAATAATAATTTTGAAGATTTATTATTAAAATCAACAGTTCCTAATAATATTAATTATCAATATAGTAATGATGTTCGCGAGAATATTTGTGATTTATATTTTGAATATTGTGATAAACACGCTGGGGGTGTTTTATCATTGTTTTATAATTTAAAAAAAGGAATTCATGGTGAAGAATTAAAAAATAAAGTACCAAAAAATTTAAAAACATTTTTTCGTTGACTTAAAAAAGATAAACGATGATTAAAAATAAAAAATAAAATTAAAGAAATTAAAAGAAAACATCCAAGATATGAAGTTAAAGAATTAGGATTATTACAAATGGATGCTAAATATTTTATGCCAAGTAAATTTCCAGTTGATAAAAAGTATTATGTTTATGATTTTATTGATGAAAGAATTAGAGGAGTATTCGGTTATATTTATGATAAATTATGCACTGAGAATGCTATTGATGCTGTTAAAAGAGCAATCAGTGATTTTAAAAAAAATATTTGGTATTAAAATAACACGAATTAGAACTGATAACGGTTCTGAATTTATTAATAGTCATCGGAATAATCAAAAAAGTAGCGTTAAAGAAACTACTTTTACTCAATTTTTAACAGATAAAAATATTTTACATCAAACAACACCCGTTCGTTCTCCGCAGTCAAACGGTAAAATTGAAAGATTTCATCAAAATTATAATAAGTTATTTGTATTTGATGAAAAAATATTGGATGCAGTTGGTTTACAAAATAAACTAAATGATTATTATTACTTTTATAATTTTAAAAGAGTGCATAAATCTTTGAATTTTCAGACACCATTTGAATTTTTAACTAATTTAACTAAATAATTTTAAATTTATAAAGTTTTATTTAAACTATTTTTTAGTGTGTCAATTTTAGAATTTTTATTTATATATGTATCATTTTTAATGATGTTTTTATATTTTAAATTATATATTTTATTATTTTTTCTTGCAATCTTCAAAATGTGTGTGGTATACTACATTTTTTTTACTTTTTGAGATTTTTTATTAGCAACTACTTTATCAGTATGTTTTTTTACCACAAATTGTTTCATTGAAATTGTTTCACCAGTACGTTTTTTATCTACAACTTGTCAGAAACCATACATAAAGGCAGTAATTAAAGCCCCAATAATCATAAATAAGAATGCTAGTAATGTCCATCCTCAAGCACTAGCTCATCCATAAACTCCACCATCACCATTACCACAACCTAACGCTGATAGGAATCCAACAATTGGTCCACCATGACCAGCCAAATCAGCAATTCCTACAGCACCAGCTAAAGCACCCGCAATTGCTGAACCAACAATGTTACTTGGAATAACACGTTTTGGATCATTAACTGCAAATGGAATTGCTCCTTCTGAGATTCCAATACACCCCATAAATAATGCTGTTGAACCCATTGTTCGTTGTTCTTCATTATAGAATGGTTTAAAAATTCATGTTGCAATTCCCATTCCCATTGGCGCAACTGGAATTGCAACTGCCATTGCCCCCATTGGTGTATAAATTTTTGAACCAATTAAACCTGTACATGCCAAGAATGCAACTTTATTAATTGGTCCACCCATATCAAAACCAGCCATTGCTCCGATCAATAGTCCAAAGCCTAATCCAATTGCTACATTAGCAGCATTTGAAGTATTACCTCATGTTCGTGAAATTCAATCTTGGAATTTACCCATTACTCAACCAACAGTTGAGCCAATCACAAACATCATAATCATTCCATAGATAAAGCCGACAACAATTGGAATAAAGAAGATTGGCATTACTGGTTTTAATCCTTTTGGAACATTTCAAGTATTAATTCATTTAACAGTATATCCAACCGCTAATCCGGCTGCAATTGCTCCAACGAATCCAGTTGGAGTATTAACTGCTTCAATTCCTGGTAAAGGATAAAAGTTAACAGCATTATTTCCAATAAATGAAACAATTAAAGCTGGAGCAATTGCTGAACGACCAGCAATTGAATTAGCAATAAATGCTCCCAAAATTGGAATCATTAATGTAAAAGCTGATACCCCTATAACATTAAGATAATAGAAAAAGTTTTTTGGGTCAATTAATGGGTCAGTATAAAATATTTCTCCTCAATGTGCTGTTTTTCTGCCAGCATCAGGAATTCAACCCATTCCTTTTAATGAACCATGAAAATTCTCATAGTTAGGACCATAAATTGCTTTTGCTAATCCTAATGAAATAGCAATAAAAATTCCTCCTAAAATAACAATTGGAACCATATATGAAACCCCAGCCATTAAGTGCTTCATTATTCCAACTTTTTGGTTGCTATCATTAGCACCCCTAGTAATAAATTCTCCAGTTGGTTGCACTTTTCCTTCTTTTAGAGCGGCATTAATAACCCCCTCTGGATCTTTAATTGCTTTTGCAACTGGACAGTTATAAACTTTTTTTCCACTAAATCTTTTTATATCAAGCCCAATATCCGTTGCAACAATAATTACTTTGGCTTCTTTAATTTCTCTCTCTGTAAAATCATTGCGAACACCTTCAGCTCCATGTGTTTCAACTTTAATGTCGTATCCCATTTTAAGAGCAGTTTGGTTTAACTTATCCGCAGCTAAAAAAGTATGTGCTACTCCTGTTGCACAAGCTGTCATTGCTAAAAGCAACGGCTTTTGACCAGTTGGAGTAGTTTTGGTTGGAACCTCTTCTTTTCCAATCCCAGTTAATAATGCTGCTAAAATTTTTGCTTTGTCTGTTTCAACTTTCATTGCTTTTTTAAAATCTTCATCAATTAATTTTCGTGCTACTTCACTTAAAATTCCTAAATGAATTTCTCCTGATTTAGCTTCAGGAATAATTAAAGCAATTGCAACTTTCGTTGGTTTTCCATCCATTGCATTTCAATCAACATCATTTTTGAAACGAATAAATAAAACCGCTGCATTTGTAATAGCACTAATTCGTGCATGAGGAATTGCAAAACCATCTTCAAAACCTGTTGAAGATTCTTTTTCTCGGGCCTCAAAACCTTTAACAAGTTCATTGCGGTCAGAAACATATCCAAGATTTTCAGATAATTGAGCAAGTTCTAAAAAAGCTTCTTCTTTAGTTTTAGCTGTTGAATCTAAAATAATATGTTTTTCATTAAAAATGTTATTATACATATAGTTTTTTCTCCTTCAATTTATAGTATACTATTTTAAAATTAAAACTCAATAATTTCTTTAATTTTGTCGAAAACTCTTGATGAAATAAAAAAATCATCAATATGACAATTTGAAAACTAATTTTGTGTAAGATTATGATTTTGCTTTAAATTTTTTAAACGTTAAAATATAATACCATTGATTGTTGTTTTGGTGTTAAACCTTTATGTTGGTATTTTCATTTTCATAGATTTAAATAATTTTGAATATTAGTGAAACCCAAACCATGATAATGAATTAAGGCTTCTTTAAGACTGGTGATGTGAAACCCCATTTCGGAAACTTTATTAAATAATAACTTTATATTGTTAATCGTTTAAGATTATATCAATTAAAATATAAATTTGTTTGGTATTTAAACTCATCAAAAGTATATTCCAGTTTATCTAATGCTTCTTTTTTAAAAATATTTCATAAAGATTCAATATGAGGATTATTTTTTGATAATTGTATGATAAGGTGCCCCAACATTTCAAACTGATTTATCTGAAAAATTAAATTTTATAATAGAAAAATCATCAGTTTGTTGCTTTTTAACAATTGCAATATATCATTTATTATCTGGCAAACTAGAACGAGCACTTAATTTTCAATTACTATCTTTTGGTGGTTGTTGTGGATTATATACAATATCACCATTAATAAAATTGATTTCTCCATTATTTTATGATGATAAAATTATTTATAATAATCACCCTATTTTTAAATGAAATTTAGATAACACAAAACTTATAACAGATAGTAAAGAAAATGTTATGCCAATTAAAAAAAGTTCACGCAAAAGAATTGATGGTTTTATGGCACTATTATTTGCTTATAAAATGTATATAAATAATGAACAACATTTTAAAATTTATCAAACAGATATCGGGAAAAATTTTAATGATTAATTAATTTTAAAGTACAAATTCTTATAAAAACTTGTACTTTTTTAAATAATGATGGTATCATCGTGACGACTTAAATTAATTTATTTAAGTAAGGAGGGTAATAAAATTGCTCTGTGATTTAAGAAAAAACAAAAAACAATAAATAATAATTTATCAAAAAAACAAAATTTTATGTATATTAATCATGACTTTAAAACTTTTTTATCAAATTTTACTAATAATTATGAAATTGATGTTGTTAAAAGTACAATTAATCGAATAGCGAGTGATATTGCCCAGTTAAAAGCAATACCACAATGTGTCGAAAAAGAAAATATTAAAACTACAAATAAATATAATTTAAAATATTTATTAAATGTTAGACCAAATTTAGGTATGAGTGCTTATGATTTTTATTATAAAATAACAACTAATTTGTTTTTACAAGGAAATACTTTTATTTATATTCAATGAGAAAATGAAAAAATTAATTCTTTAATTCCTATTGAGTATGATTTTTTAGAAATTTTATTCGATAAAAATAATCAATATTTTATAAAGTTTTATTTAAATAACACAAATTTAGTATTACCATATGATGATTTAATACATTTACGAAAATTTTATAATAAAGGATTATTCGGAGAAATTCCAAATAAATCATTAGAATATTCAACAAAATTACTAGAAGAGATGATTAATTCCTCAATTAATAATTTAAAACAATCAGGTAATTTAAAAGGTATATTAAAAGTTAATAATATAGTTGCCCCAGAACAATTACAAGAAAAATTAAAAGAATTTGTAGATAATAATTTACAAAATAAATATCGCGGTTTTGCCATTTTAGATAATGGTCTAGATTTTCAAGAAGTAGATTGTAATATTTCTAACTTAAATAAAGAACAAATGGAGCAATATCGAAATAATATTTATAACTTTTATAATGTTGCTTCTGAAATTGTTAATGGAAAATATAGTCCAGAGCAATATCAAGGTTATGTTAGTTCTGTTATCCAACCATTATTAACACAATGAGAACAAGAATTTAGTTTTAAAATTTTCAGCAAAAAAGAATTAGAATTAGGAAACTATATATCATTTTCAGCAAAACGAGTATTACTGGGAAATTTACAAGATAAAACAGCATATTACGCAAAAATGTTAGAACATAGTGTTTTATCACCGAATGAAGTTAGAAATCAAGAGGGATATGAAAGTGTTGAGGGATTAGATATTTATGGAATGACAAAAAATTCTGATTGGCAAGAAAGAGAACAACTTAAAAATAAAAATATAGGAGATAAAAGTGAACAAAACAATTAATAACGAGATTAATAAAAAAATTAATTTTAAAGTAAAAAATATTATACAAACAAATGATGATGGCATTAAAGAAATAATCGGAATTGCTAATAAATATAATGTTATTGATTATCACGGTGACATTACTGATGAAAATAGTTTTATTGAAACTATTAAAAACACACCAGCAGTTCCATTATTATGAGGTCATGAACATAAAAATCCAATTGGAATAGCATACTTAGAAAGTAAAAAAGATGGATTATGAGCTAAAATGCAAATTAATACAAATATTACGGTTGGAAAATAAGCATATGAAATTTCAAAACAAATGCAAAAAAGCAATCGACCGATGCAATTAAGCATAGGTTATACAACAATAGAAACAGAAGATAAAGAAATTAAAGGAAATATTGTTAGATACTTAAAACAAGTTGAAGTAAACGAAGTTTCATTAGTTCCATTGGGTGCAAATCCCAAAAGTGAAGTGCAAGAAATTAAAAGTAAAAATACTAATAATTTTAATATTTTACAAAAAGAAATGTTAAATCTAGAAATAGAAGAAATTTTACAAGGAGATAAAAGCAAAAAAATGACAAAAAATTTAAATGATAAATTAAAAGAATTGAGAAATCAAAAAATAACAAAAAAAGAAGAATTAAACCTTTTAAAAAAAGGTATTGAAACAAAAGCGGATATATCTGATGAAGATGTAAAAAAATTTAAAGAACTTGTTAAAGAAATTAATGAAATTACATCAGAATTCAATCGTTTAGAAATGATTAAAAATGAAATTGAACAAGAAGTTATTGAAGATAATCAAACAGAACAACCAGAAAAATCTCGTATTATTGAAAACCTTTATAATTACAATAATTATGAAAATAAAAATATTTTACAAAATACTGATGATATTTTAAAATCAAAAGAATATAAAAATGCTTGATTAAAAAAATTGCAACACAAAAAATTAACAAATCAAGAAATTAAGTTTTTACAAATTGGCACAAATTCAAGCGGAAACCAAGATGCTTCACCATTAGTACCAACAACAATATGAGAAAATATTATTGCAAAATTACAAGGTACATCTGATTTAATTAAAAATGTATCAGTTTCAAATATTGATGGTTTTTTAAAATTTGCTATTAAAAAAGATGAAAATGTTGGCGTAAAATGAAGCAAAGAAGGCGAAAAATTAACTGGAAAAATTGATTTTGAATCAGTCCAATTAAATGGATATAGATGAGGAACAATGATAACTATTTCAGAAAGTGCAGAAGCAATGACAATAGATAATTTTAAAAAGTTTATTATTGATAGTTTAGCAATAGAAGTACAAAATGCCATTGAATACGCTATTGCAAAAGGACAAGGATCTGCAAAACTTGAACCACAAGGAATAATTACTAATAATAATATTCTTAAACATAAATTAGCACAAACTGAAAAAAATATTTCTTATGATACAATTCAAAAAATTATTTCTTTACTTCCAACTGGTTATCATAATAATGTTAAGTTTATTATGAATAAATCTACTTTCTTTACACAAATTCAAGCAATTAAAGATAAAAATGATAGACCAATTTGAAACCACACAAAAAGTGATGAAACATTAAAATACAATATTTTTGGTTATGATGTTATTTTATGCGATGAATATCCAGAATATTCAGAAACAGAAAAATCAACATTTATAACATTTGGGGATTTAAGTCAATATAAATGAAACTTTCAAAAACAATTAAACATTACTAAATCAACAGACTTCTTATTTGATCAAGATTTAATCGCATACAAAGCAACATTCATTGCCGATGGAAATACTGTCGCAAAATGAGCATTTGTTAATGTGGTAAGAGAGTAAAAAGGAGATAAATTATTATGCCAGTAGAAACAACAACAGAATTTTTAAATTATATTAAATTATTGTTGAGATTAGAAGAAAATGATAAAAGTTTTGATAAAGAACTTAAAACATTAATTTTATCTGCAAAAGAAATTTTATTAACTGCCGGCATTCCTATAATTGTTATTAATTCTGATAAGGATGAACAAATAAAAGATATCATAGGTATTTATTGTAAACATAATTTTGGTCGAGAAATTAATGAATTACCAGATTTATTTTATTGGCATATTAGACAATTAAAATTTAAAAATTGAGCAAAATGAATAAAAGAAAATTTAATGACAAAATAATATTAATTTTTAAGCAAACTATTAAAGATGAAATTAATCGCCCAATTTTAAAAGAAAAATACCGAAAAAATATTTTTGGAGAAATATTATCTACACATATTAATGATTATTTTATTGCTAACCAAGAAACATTAAAAATGGAACATAAAATTATTATTTATAAACACAATTTTAATAACGAAAATTATGTTGAAATAAATTTATTTGGAACTAATAAAGAATTTTTTATTAAAAGAATATATGATCCTAAAAATGATTACTTAGAATTATTTTTAACATATAATATTGGAGAATAAAAAAATGAAGAAAAAATTTAATTCTTTAAAAGATATAACATCAGAAATGGTTTCATCTATTCAATAATATACATTTGATATTCAAAATAAAATAAAAAATGAAGTTATGAATACTGGAAATAAAATTTTAGCAGAAATAAAAGAAAAAGTTCCGATTAGCAAAAACAATAAAAATCATTTACGAAATTATTTTATTTTAGAAATTAAAGAAAATGAAGATGAAATAATTGCTTACATAAGAGCAAAGAAAAAATATCAAATAGTTCACTTAATTGAATTTGGTGTAAGACATTATTGGTCTGGAACACAAATTATAGCACGACCGTTTATGCGACCCGCATATAACAAAAATATTAATGAGTTTATAGAAAATATAAAAAATATTATTAAAAATGGGGTTTAAAATTAAATGAATTACTCAATACAAAAAAATTTAAAATTAATAAACGGGTTAATTTCTAAAAATTATTTTAAAATACCTATTTTTTATAATTTTGGTAAAATAGATGATAATAATTTATCAAATTACATTACATACTATGATATTACTAATCAAAGTATTTTATACGCAGATAATATTTCATATGTGAAAAAACAAGTAATTCAAATATCAATTTTTACACAAGAAAGAAATTTTTTATTAGAAGAAGAATTAGAATAAATATTAGAAAATAATAAAATCATTTTCAAAAAAGTACAAAATTATTATTTAAATAGTGAAAAAATTTATATAACAATATATGAAGTTTATTTAATTAATACAAGAAAATAATTAAAAGGAGAAAAAATATGAACAAAGATAATTTAATTGAGTTTGGACTTTCAAATGTTCATTATGCAATTATTAAAACAATAGATAATAAAATCAGTTATGAAACACCAAAAGCAATTAAAGGTGCTACCAGTTTAGCGTTAAATATTGCTGAAAATACAACTACTATTTATGCTAATAATATTCCCTATTATATTGCTCATTCTAATCAAGGTTATACTGGAACATTAACTATTATTAAACCAAGTGATATATTTTTAGAAGAAATTTTTGGATTAATAAAAGATAAAAATAATATTAGATTTGAAAAATCAAATATTCAACCAAAAGAAATGGCAATGGGTTTTGAAATTGATGGTGACACCGAAAAACGAAGAATATGACTTTATCGAGTTAATTTAAAAAGGTCTAATGAAACACACAATACAAAAAACGAAAATGTTGAAGCAGATACTTATTCATTTGAATTTAATGCCCTGCCCAGAGCAGAAGATAATATTATTAAAAGTTATATTAGTGAAAATACTAATAAAAATATTTTTAATAGTTGATTTAATGAAGTATATAAAGAAAATAGTGAAATACATTCTGAAATAATTAAAATCAATATTAGTAAAATTAATAAATTAGATAAACCAACTATTCATGTTACAAACGCAGCAAGTACAACACCAGAAGAATTAAAACCACAATTTAAAACTGTTGTTTTAAAAGCAGTAAAAGCAGTAAATAGTTCTTTAACCGAGAGTGATTTTGATTACTTTATTGAAAGTAAAGGTGAAGACTGACCAATTAATATTACAAATGGTAAAACTGTAGAAGTTCAAATTGAAGGTAAAAATAACGCTATTGGTCAAACAAATCCGATTGATGTTGTAATTAAAAATTCTTAAAAATATTTAAGAATTTAAAGGAGTTAAATATGAACAAAAAAATTAAAGTTGGGAATGTTGATATAAATATTAATACAAGTGCTTATTTTTTAGTAATTTATGAACAATTAACTGGTAGTGATTTAATTACTGATTTTAAAAAAATGAAGAATGAAAAATTTTCATATAAACAATTATTAGATATGTTGTTTTCTTTTGCATATAATTATGATAATAATTTAGATTATAAAGAATTTTTCCAAAGTATCCCATTATCAGAAATTATGAATGAAGCATTTGTAACAAAATTAAATAATTTAATAGCAGATGTATTTATTTCAAATAATAATATTAATGAAAAAAAGTAGTTAATCAAAATTTAAATAAAAATTGAACTAATACTTTTATTTGTTTAATTAAAGAATGTGGTTATTTAGTTAGTGATTTAAAATTATTTACCTTAAAACAATTTTTAAATATTATAGCTTTACATTCAGAAAGATATCAAGATGATAATAATTTTTCTAAAAAACCAACACAAGAAAAAATAAATAAAATATTTTTTGGAGGTTAAAATTTAATGGCAGAACAAATCAAAGGAATGCATCTTGAAATTAGTACAAATTTATCAAATATAAATACAGAAGTCAAAAAATTAGCCAATACTGTTAATCTTTCAAATCGAAAACTTGCTAATCTTGATGATAATTTAAAATTTAAAAATGGTAAAGAAATTGATATTTTAAGAAATAAAATTGTTGAATATAACAAAAATATTGAAAATACAACAAAACAAAAACAACAATTAATTAATAAAGTAAATGAATTACAAAAAAATCAAAAAGAATATTTAAATCAAATTAAAAAAACTGAAATAGCACTTAAAAATGCAACAGATGAAAAACAAATTAAAAAATTAAATGTTGAATTGTCTCAATTACAAAAGAAATTTAATGCAATACCAAGGGAAATTGAATTTACAAATTTAACTATTGATAGAATTGATCGTAATATAATTAAGTTTAATAGCGACTTAAAAGAAACTAACAAACAACTATCTAAAATAAGTGGCGATAAATTTATTAAATTTGGAAACAAATTATCAGATAGAGGTAAAAAATTAAGTGCTTATATTACAATACCGTTAATTGGTATTAAGGCTATTTTAGGAAAAATAACAAAAGATACGATTTTATTTGGTGAAGAATTAAATAAAACAGCACAAAAAATTAATATTTCAACTGATAATTTACAAAAATTTAGATTTATTGCTAAAAAGATTGGTTTAGAAACTGAAAATATTGAAATTTTATTTCAAAAACTAAATAAAACAACCTATGAATTGTCACAAGGCATTATTAATGAAAGTACTGATGCATTTCAACAATTAGGAATTAATATTAAAAATACTAGTGGGGAATTAAAAAATACTGAAACTATTTTTTTAGAAACAAAAAATGCACTATCTAAAATAACAAATGAAACAGAAAAAAGTAACTTTATTTTTAAAATTTTTGGTTATGAATTAGGTAGTAAAATTGCTCCGTTATTATTAAAAAGTAATGAGGAAATAAAAAATTTAACTAATAATTTTGAAAATTTAACATTAATTTCAAATGAAAATATTAAAAAATCGACAGAATTAAGTAATAAATGAAGTGAATTAATACAAAAACTATCAATAATAAAAATGGAATTAGCAATAGGTTTATTCCCTATTTTTGAAAAGTTTGTTAATTTTATTGATAGTAATTTAATACCTTCAATTAAAAAAATAATCAATACTTTTAATTCATTAAGTGTTAGCCAAAAAGAATTAATATTTAAAATTTTAGGTATATTAACAGTTATGGCACCAACTGTATTAATATTCGGAAAATTAGTATCTATTGGAGGTTTATTAATAAATACCATTAATTTATTAAAAACAGCCCTTTTGGGGTTATCATCTTCAATGGGTGCAATCGGAATAGGAATAAGTATTATTAGTGCTTTATTAGTACTGTAGCAGAAAGTTTAACAGCGGCTGAAACTTTATCATTTACAGAAGGATCCGCAGTTGTGGCAACTGAAGGGGTAGTTATTGGAACGGAAGCTGGTTCTGCCGCATCATTAGCTCCCGAAACTTTAGGATTATCATTAGTAATTGGGGGATTAGTAATTGCAGGAACTGCTATTTTTTGATGAATTAATTTTAATCATAAAATAGTTAAACATGAATCACATAATCAATATAATGAAATTGAAAAATACTATAAATTTTTAGCTCATGATCAACTAAAATTAGATATTAATATCAATGAATGAAATAAAATTAAACAAATTTATCAAGAAAATGCAAATAATTATCAACAATTTAAAAATAAAATCAAATCAGAAATTAGTAATTTTCATAAAGAAGATCATAGCGGCTGAGGCGGATCAATTACTGATGAAAATATTAATACTTTAATTAATATTCTTTATAATCATTTTCAAGAAATAAATAATTATTTTTTATCTAATCCTAACCATGGTTGAAAAATTATTACAAATACTGTGGGAAGTTATTTTATAATTGAGGAGGAATAGAAAAATGAAAAAATTACTTAGTATAATAGGTGTAATTATTTTAATTACTAACGGAAGTAGCAATTTAATTGCATGCGATAATAGTGCATTAACATCAGAAAAATTAGCAGAATTAAAAGAGAAAAACAGCAAAATTATAAATGGCAATAAATTAGAATGAATAGCACCACAAGAAAAACCTTTTGATACAGTTGATAATAAATATTATTTTGTTGTGTGGCGTGGCGATAAAAATGATAATTGAAGAATTGCAAAATTTAAAAATGATAATATATATATAAAAATAGATGAATATAATAATTTTTAGGGAATTCGTAAAGCTTTTGTTAATAATTATAGCGATGGAATTGTTATAAATAAAATAAAAGATAATCAAGAATTAAGATATAGAATTTGGCCTAATAATGATTATTTTAAAGCAGTTTATCGTTGAGATGGGAAAAATGAACCACCAATGTTAAAAATTAACAGTGATGGCGAAATTAAAAACTAAAAAAATAATTTTATATATATGTAAAATAAAAAAAATAAAAGAATATAGTTTTATAAATAAGGACTTATTCTTTTTTTGTTAATAACAAAAAAATAGATTATAAAAATTAATATAATTTATTTAATTAAATCAAAAAAATATACATTTTTTCCTTTTATATTTGGCTCACCTTCACCTTCTCAACGATAAACTGCTTTAAAATAATCATTATTAGGCCAAATTCTATATCTTAATTCTTGATTATCTTTTATTTTATTTATAACAATTCCATCGCTATAATTATTAACAAAAGCTTTACGAATTCCCCAAAAATTATTATATTCATCTATTTTTATATATATATTATCATTTTTAAATTTTGCAATTCTTCAATTATCATTTTTATCGCCACGCCACACAACAAAATAATATTTATTATCAACTGTATCAAAAGGTTTTTCATTTTCATAAACTTTTTTAAATTTTCTTAATTGGTTTTTAATATATTCTTCAAGTTCATTTAATTCTTTCGTTTTTCTATATTCTAAATTTGTTAAATAATGTTTAATATCTTTTAGTTGGTTTTGTTTTTCTTGTAATAGTTCTTTTTCTTCTTGAATTTTTTGGGTGATTGTTAATAGTTTTGATGGGTTGCGATTTGATTCCATTAAAAGTGGCAATAAATATTTACTTTCATCTTTGATATTTTCAATAGTTTCAAGATCATAAATATCTTTTTTAAATTTTGCTTTAAAACTTATTAATGGAAATTCATAAATACCGTCATTTGGTTTTTGGTTTAAATTATCTTGGATTAATTTCGAAACATTGTTAATTATTTTTATTTCGATGGGATTGCCAAATTCTTTTAATTCACCATTAATTATTTTTGCTTCTTTATTTAAATCAACTCTAACTACAATATAATAATTTTCATTATTTGCTACATAATTTTTATCTACAAGTAATTTTGTATCTTTTTTTAATTTAATAATACGGCCACAAACACTTAAATATAATTGCGTATTAAAAATTAATTCAAGACCATAAACTGTATTTTTATATGTATATTTTAATTTTTCATTTTCATTTTGAATTAAAAAACCAGTTGAATTTTGGTATATAGTTTCACCATTAGATAAAAGTGTTTTTGTTTGTTGTTTTAATAATAAATCGTATAATATTGCTTGGTCTTTTGCTAAAATAATATCGCCGTTATCAAATGTTATTTTTCTAATTCCCATTTTTTATTTTCCTTTATTTTGTGTCATCATCATTTTTGATTATTGTTTCTATTTTTTCATCATCTAATTGATCACATTCTTTTTTAATTTTATCTTTTAATTTAATTAGTAATTTATTAAATTGTGCTAATAATGCAGGTATTCCTAATGTTAATCCGTGAATAGTTCAGTATAGTATTTTTAAAAAGGATAGTTTAATTTTTTTATTTTTCATTTTTCTTATCTCCTTGTTTATGTTTGATATTTATTTCGTTGTTATTTGATAATTTGTTGTTGAAATTAACAGTCATAATATCTAGTTTTGTTTCAATTCGTAAAATGGATAATTGAATTTCGCTTTTTAATTCATTAAATTCTTTAATGTAAATATTATTTATATTTTGTATATTTGTTATTTCTTTGTTGATTGTTTTTAATTCTCCTTTAATGTTTTCATTTTCTTTTTGTAAATTATCATTTTGTTCTTTAATATTTTTATTTTTCTTATTTAATCACATTGCCATCGTGCCAGCACCCCCACCAGTAAATACTGATAATATAATTGCAATAATTTCAAGGACTTGTTCCATTAAACATTAAATCTCCTTTTAATATTATTAATTTGACTATTTATTCTCAATTCTACATCTTTTGATTTTTGATCAGCATTACTAATTTCATTGTTTATTTTTTCATATTCTTGTTTAAAATTTTTAATTTCATTTATATTTTTAATTAACTGGTCTGTTTTAATGTAATTTATTACTTCTTTAATATTTGTAATATTATTTGATGTTGCTTGATAACTGATTAATGCTATTTCATAAATGCCATTTTCTTTATTAATTAGATTGTCATTTTGTAAATTTGGACTTGAGCCGTTATTGTATTTAATTTCTAAATTAACTGGATCAGATTGTCCTAAATTAACTTTTATTATTACATATCCGTAATAAGTTTCATTTGGATTGCTGGGTTGAATTAATTCTATTTCTGTATTTTCTTCAATTTCTAATAGTCTGCCATAAATTAAAATATAGTTTTGGTTAAAAATAATTTTGTTATTATTTTGCGTATAAAGTACTTTTTCATTGTTTTTAATAATTCCCACTTTGTTTTCTGTGTTATTTGATAAAAAATAATTTTGTATGTTTGCGTCATCTACTGCTTCAATATTATAATTATTAAATGTTTTTCCTACAACTGCCAACTTTATTCACCTCATTTGGTCGTGTGTCATCATACCGTCATTAAAATATAATGTCAAATAAAAAAAGACAATTAAAATTGTCTAAAAAAAAATATGATATTATTATATTAATTTAATAAATAAAAGAATGATAAAGACACTATCATTCCTACTATAAATTGTATTATTAATTAATAATTTTTTCAAGTAAGAGTGAATAAGACTTTCACTCTTTTTTAATTAAATTAAGGAGGTGAAAAATATATGAATAAAAATAATGAAAATAATTTAGATTTAATTTTAAAAGAAAATAAGGAATTAAAAGAAAGAATATTTTTATTAGAAGAAGAATTTAAAAAATATACAAATGATACAAATACTAGATTATCTGAACTTGAAGATATAGAAGCATTAACAAACAAAGTGTGTAGATGTATGGGAAATAAAATAAATAGGAGTTAAAAAAAATAATATTAATTACTTGTTAGTATTTTATATTTATAAATAAAAATAGTTTAAATTAAACTATTTTTTTACTTATTTCTAAAAATTCAATAGCATCATCAATATTATTAACTGTTATGGAAATTGATATTGAGTCTTTAACCTTATTATAATTTTTTTCAACATTAAAATAGCCTTTTTCATTTGAGTCATTGATTTTTTTTATTTTTAAATCATTAATTTTCATATATTTACTCCTTTCTCTTTAATTTACATGACGATGATACCGTCATTAATTAAAATTGTCTATTAAAATTAAATATTTTTTGTTTTTAACATGTCAATAAAATTAATTATTGCTTTTCCGAATACTAAATGAATGGTATTTTTGTTATTTTCATATTGAATTGCGGATAATATTGTTTCACATTCTTTGTTATTAAAATATAGAATAAATTTATCGCCTAATTTTATTTTGTTTAAATCTAAAATATTTGTATTTTTATTAATATCAAATTCAATGACATGTGAATATTTGCTTTGTTGTAATTCTTGTTTAGCATAATCAAATATATTAATTTTTTTATCTAATTTAGCAGTTTTATTTATAATTGGTAAAATTCTATTTTTAATATCTTTTTTATTTTTAATATTTTCAATATATTTTTTAACATCCTCTAAATTTTTTAATTCTGTTTGCGATTCTGTTGTAAATTTTTCTAATTCTAAAAATTCATTTCAATTAAAAATGCTATATTTTGCTATTTTATTTAAATTATTTTCATTGTTTTGATAATAAATTATTATTTTTTTCCCAGCACATTAGCATTATATATAAATTGAAAAACTTTTTCTTCATTCCAATGATCAGATATGGAAAAAAGTCAATTTTCTATGGGCTTTTCTTTATTTTCTATTTTTATAAATTAAAATTCTTCATCATTTATTTTTGTAATTTTAGTACCAATTGGAGCATTTTTAATTAATTCTAATGTTATTTTTTTATTTTCAATTGGAATTTGTATTGTTTTTGATGAAATTTTATTATTTCAAATATTTAAAATTTTATTTAAATTTTCTAATTTTTTATTATTAATAATTTCATTATTTTTAAGTAAATATCAATTTTCTTTAAAATTATTATTTTCATCGTAAATATTTAACTTATTGATTGCTTGTTTGTAAAATAATCTATTTTTAAATTATAAATATCATTAATGTTATCTTTTAAATAATTTTTTTCGTTATTTTGTGAATTAAAAGTTATATTAATTTTTTTATTTTTAATATCTAATTCAAAAGATAAATAATTTCTTGTTTGGTTATAAATAATTTTATAAAAATCAAAAAAACTTACTTCTGATTGATTATCTTGTATAAATGTATATTTGCTATTATTTGATTTATTAGTTCATATTAAGTTATTTTTTCAAAATTCCTTTAAAAAACTATCTTGATTAAAATAATTATAAAAAATTGTATTTAATCCGTTCCAAATAGGTTTATTTATACTATTTTTAACTAATATTTTAAAATCAAAAATACCAATTATTGGTTTACAACTAACTATGCAAGATTTATTTTCTTTAATATTTTCGATATTTGTTATTATTCCTAAATATATTTTTTGATTAATATCATTAGTTATATAAACATAATCCCCAATAATGGCGTTTATATTATTTTTACTTAATATAAATTTTGAAACTTGTAAAACATAAATATCTTCATAAATATTATACTTTTCAACAATGCTATTATCTTTAAAGTTTAAATTAATTTGTGAAAAAATATTAATATTAAGATAATTAGACTGATAAATATTCTTCATAGTATTTTATTTCTAAACTCCCTGCTAATTTTGATGTTGGTAGATCATTAAATTATTTAATTTTATATTCTCCTATTGGTATTGTAAAGAATGTATTTAAATTAAAATCTTGTTTTTCGTAAATATTAATTTCTTGTTTAATTTTATTGTTTTTATCTTTAATAACTTTTATAATTTTTTGATTTTCGATAGTTGTATTAATAATAATTGCTTCATTTTCCTTAATTTTTTCATAAATTTTACATTCGCTAATTTCTTTATTATCTTTAAGAAGTTTTATATGTGGATTTATTGATGCACAATTTATGATTATTTCGCCTTTTGCTGGTAAATCACTATTATTTTTTATTTTCTTTGTTTGATCATAAATACTTGTGTATTTAAATGCTCCAAATTTATAATTATATTTTTTTCCGCCACTTGTATCAATAATTAATTCTCACTCAATTTGAATTTCTTTTTTTCAATTAGAAACTTGTTCTAAAATAAAATCAATTTCTAAATTATTGAATTGGTTTAATTCATTTTTACCGATATTTTTAATATATACATCACAATAATATTCATTATAGTTATTATTATATGTAACACCATAAATTAATTTTAATGATTCAGAGTTAGCAAGTTCATATTTTATTTTTTCAATAAAATCACGATATTTTTGATATGCGTTAGGGTTTATAAATAATAATTTTAAGGATAATTCATTTAATATTTTTTTATTTGATTCTAAAATAAAGTTATTTTTAACATTTAAAAAAGAATTATTAAAACCAATGCCAAGATTATTAAAAGAAATGGTTAATATATCAGTAGTATTTTGTAAGTCAATAATTTCATTATTACTTGTTTTTATTTTAAATGTTCTAACTATCATAAAATGTTAACTCCTATTTATTTTATTTCCTATTTGTCTAAGTATTTGATTTGTTGATTCTTCAATATCCATATTATTTGAAATATTAAAATTATTATTAAATGTATTACTATTATTTATATTTTTTGTATTAAGAGTTGATTGTTGTAATGCTGGTTTTTGAATTTCTGGTAATGATGAGATTTAAATATTTACTAATCCAAATGTTAAATATTTTAGCCCTGTTAATACTTTATTTATTAGTCATATAATACTATTTAAAATTTTAATTAAAAAATTAAATGGAGGTATTAAAAAAGTTATAATTGCTTTTCCAATCTTAGCAAAAATAGATGCTAATCCATTAAATAATGTAAAAATTGGTTTTAAAATTGGCATTAATGCTTGAAATAAATTTTTAAGTAATTCAATAACTGGAATTAATAATTGTTTACAAATATTCCCTAATTCTTTTAATAATTCTTTAAATTCTTCATTTTGGACTAATAAAGGTACTTTCTGATAAAAGCGGAGTCATTTCTACTGCTTCACCCGCTTCTAATGAAACAACAGCACGAGTGGTTGATAAACTATTTTTGATATAATTAGCAGTATTTGAAAAACCTTTTATTGGTGATATGCCAGTCATTTTTGAAATTCCTAAAATTCCCGTACCAGAAATTCCTGTAGAAGTAAGTCCTAAACCAACACCTCTTAATTTATCTTTAAATGCTTTTTGTTCATTTTCGGGTAATGATTGATAATGTTGATTGATTTCATTTAATTTTTGTTGTTTTTCTTCTTTTGATAGAGAATTATATTTATTTATTGTTTTTTTTAGTTGTTGTTTCTTGTGAATTTGCAATATTTATGTTTATTGGTTTTTTTACTGAAGGTATAGGTATATTGTTATTATTACTTCCAGTAGATTTATTTGAAATTGTTATATTTCTTTTGATTTTTCTGCTTCTGTTAATTTTTGTTGTTTTTGTATATCTGTATTTTTTTCTTTTGAATTTATAATATTTTCTTCATTTGTATTTTGTAACAAAATAAAATTATAATGATTTTCATTTACATGAAATATTTGTAAGTTTACATTTGGATTATTTGTTTCAAATATGTTTCTATTATTTACATTAATATTAGAACCTAGCAAATTACCAATCGCTAAAATTTCAAGTTGTCCACCCCACGATGAGGATTGTCTCATTCTTTCTAAGTAATTATTAATATTAATTTCATTTTCGCTTATCTGAATTGCACTGCGAAAAGTTTCAATCTGATTTATCTGTGAATTTATTTGTGTTGGATTGTCTAAATTACCTCTTATATAATCAACAACACGATTACGAAACACATTTGTTACTAAATTATTTGCTATTTGATTTTGATATCATAATTGATTTAAATTTCTATTATTTTCTAAATCATATTGCTTTAATAATTTTTTAATAAGTTGTAAATATTTTAAATTTTCTTCACCAAATAATTGGATAAATCGGTTTTTAAATTCTTCATTATTATTTCTTACTGGCAATAAATAAGCTGTTGCAACAGATCAAAACAAACAACTTCCATCTGCTGGAACATCATATTCATATGTTGGTTGTAATAATGTTTTTATTTTTTTTGGGTTTCTTGCAAATTGTTTTCAATTTTTGTTTTTTGCTTTTGTATTAAATCTTCTTTTAATAAAATATTTTTACATATATTTATTTTTTTATTTAGTTCAATAAATTTCTCTAGAATATTTATTATTTTTATTTGTTTATACTTTTTTGCATAATCTAAGGGGTTAATATCTAAATTATTTTTTGCATAGACATCACCACCATTATTAATTAATAATTTTACAATTTCTAGATCGTCATTTTTTATCACAACAAATAAAGGGTTGAAACCTAAATTATTTTTTGCATTAATAAATTCTTCAAATTTTTTATCTTTGTATAATTCTTTCCCTTTCTTAATTAATAATTTTACAATTTCTAAATTATTATTATATATTGCATAAAATAAAGGTACTCCTTTTTGTTGGTTTGATTCATTTATTTTAATTTTATCTTTTGAATTTTGATTATTTAATAATTCTTTGACAATTTCTAAATTATTTTTTGATGATGCTATATTTAGGGGTGTATCACCATATTCATTTGTAATATTAACATTAATTTTAGGATGTTTTAATAATTCTTTTATAATGTTTATAGAATCATTTTGAACTGCTAACAATAATGGTGTAAAAATATTTAAAAAATAACTATTTATTGTTATCTCATTAATATTTAATTTAATTAATAGTTTAATAATATCTAAATTATTTTTTTGAATAGAAGAAAATAAAAGAGAAGTATCATTATTAATAAAATTAAAAACAAGTATTTTATCTTTTTTTATTTCATTTTTTACTTTTTTAATTTGATTTTTTGCTCAATTAAAATCTAAAATAAATAAAAGAGGAGATTCTATTTTAAAGTTAATTTTTCTTTTAAAAGAAATAATTTTTTTATTATAGTGTAATCCCAATATCAGTTCTAATCTATTTATAATATCTCTTTTTATTTCTACAAAAATTTTATTTTCTGATTTATCAATTAATTTTTCTATTATTTCTAATACTTTTTTAATATTGTTTTTTATTAATTTTAATAAATTATTTAGAGAATTAGCAACATCTTTTTTTGCTTTTAATATTTTATTAACATTATAAAATATTTCTTTTTCATTAAAATTACTTTCTAATTTTAATATTTTGTCAATTTCTTCTTTTTCATTTTCTCATGTTTTTTCAAATAAACTTATTATTTCTATCATTTTTTCATTTATTATTTCTGATTCTGATTTTATTAATATTTCGTTAATTTCATTTTTAAATTTATAAAAAAAATCATTAATACTCTTTTCTTTTATTAATTGTTCTCAAATTTCTATTCTAAATTTATTTATCTGTTCTGAATATTCACCTCAATTTCATAGTAATTCTATTTCATTATCTATATATTTTTTTCAATTAATTGTTTGATTATTTTTAAATACTTTTTCTTGAATTTCAGTTAATATATTCATATTTATATTTTTATTTTTTGCCATTATTTCTTCTAATTTTTTAATATTTTTAACATTTGCAAAAATTTCTAAAGTTTTTTCATCACATTGAAATCTCATAGCTTCACTTGTAATAAAAATTATTCTTACTAAATCATTTTTAATTTCTTGACTTTGTTTATTTTCATTATCAACTTTTGTTAAATTTTTAATTGCATTATTTAAAATATCTTGAGAAATATTAATTTCTTCAAAAAAATGTTTATTATTTTGTTCTTTTTTTATAACATTTAAACCATTTTTTGTATATGCCCCTGTATAATTTAAATTAATCTTTTGACAATTATATTTTTCTGCTACTTTTTTATTTATAGTTTTAGTTTTTATTTCCTCGATTTTTAAACCTTCACCTTGTAAATTTTTAATTTTATTATCTAAATATTCTTTATAATTATTATAATTTACAGAAGGAATAAATATTAATATTTCTTCTTTTAATTTTTCTATTTTTTTATTTTTTTCATCAATTTGTTGTTTATTTTTTGTTTTTCTTGCTTCAATTAATTCTTTATTTAATTTATTTAAATCTTTTGCCTTATTAATTTCTTTTTTAATTAATTTGTTAATATTTTTGATATTGTTTTCAATTTTTTTTATTTCTTCTGGATCTTTTTCAATTTTTACCTGTTCTTTTAATTTATCTAATTCTTTTAATTTATTAAGTTTTTCCTTAATTTTTCATTCTAAGCTTTCTTTTTCGGCTTTATCTTTGCTTTTTTCTTTGATTAATTTATTAAGTTTTTCTAAATCAGTTTTTATTTTTTCTAGTTCAGTAATTTCATTTTGATTATTTTGTTTTATTTTTTCTAAAAGTTCATCATCAAAATAAAAATATTGATTCTGATTATTAATAAATCCTAATAAGTAAAAGTTATTTAAATTAATTACTAATTTTATACTTTTATTATCACTATTTTTTAATGTTAATATTAATATTTTTTCTTTGTTATTTTGTTGTTTTTTAAATCAATCAGCCATTTTTGGTTCTAATTCTTCTAATTTAGAAATAATTGTTTTATTATCAAGTTCTTTACTTATAAGTCCACCCATATTGATACTTCTTAACGGATCAATATAATTTTCATCAATAAGTTCTTGTAACATTTTTTGAATATTATCAGAATAATTTTTATTTAAAGTAATTTCTTTTTCAATAATATAAACTTTACTATCTGAAATTGCTAAAAATTGAGATTGTTGTTCATCTTGCATTTTTGGAGTAGTTGAGGTATTTTCGTTATTTTGTCTTTTTTTAATACTGTGTTTTCTATTCGGTGCTGCTGCAATTACTGATGGTATTGCATTTCCAGTTATCATAATTGTTCCTAATAATCCTAAAAGTTTTTTCATATTATTTATTTTCTTTCTTCCTTGAATATTTTTTTCAATTTCTACTGACATTATATATATATGCAAGACATCTATATTTAGAAAGAATAGGAAAAATAGAATGATTATTATTGTAATAATATTAGGAAACAAATGGCAATTTTATATTGTGATCTTCCATTAAATAAATAATTTTGTATTTTAAAATTACTTTTATTTTGATAAACTAAAATTATTAAATTAAGTATCATAATTCAAAAGGGGTATTTTTTTATGTATGTGTATTGTAAAATTTGTGGTAAGTGTGATCATCAAAAAAATATTTTAATTTTGTAGAAAAGAGTTTTCTACAAAATTAAAGAAAAAATAAAGATACAAACAAGACACCAAATAAAAATTAAAAATTTATATGTTATAAATAATAAATCCAACTTTTTGTTGACTATTTCCTAAAATCTTAATATGTATAAATAATTTTAATTCTCTCTTTTTAGTATTATATTTTAATGGCAATATCATACTTATTAATAAAAGTGTATTTTAATTTGATGTATATTTTATTAAAATCATATTCTTTCTATAAAAATAAGGTTATTATATTAATTTTTTTTATAAAATTAATTTGACAAATATTTAAAGTAGAGTTAGTGTGTGAGTATTATTTGATAATAATTAGAAGATGGAAATGCTAAAATGATTACAAATATCGATTTTTTTAAAGACGCTGAAGAAGAAAATGATAAAAAATATGTTGAAGATATTACTAAAAAATTGATTGAAACAGATGATGAATTGTTTAAAATGACAAAAGAAAATCCAGAATATCAAAAATATAAAATAAAAGAAAAAAGAAATAAAACTATAATAACAAAAAAATGCCGTGTAACTATTCCTCGAAGAAGATATTATTATTTTGATGAAATTTTAAAAAGAAATGTATCTGTTTTTTTGTTAGACGAATATTTGGGAATTGAAAAATGACAAAGAACAGAAAATTAATTACGAGAAAAAATATTATTATTTATGGGTGATGGAAAAAGATATAGTGATGTTATAGATACAGTTGCGGATTCAAAAGTTAGTAATATGACAATATCAAATATTTATAAGAATGTTTATTTAGATAAAATTGACTATATTCATATTAATCAAAGTAATAAAATAGATATTACTGGAGATACTATATATGTTCAAGCGGATGGTACATTTCAAATTATGCGAGATGATAAAACCAAAGAAAAATTAAAAGAACATATATTAATTTCTAGTATACATACTGGGTTTGATAAGGAAAAATCAACTAAAAAAAGACCAGTAATTGAAAATAAAAAAGGTGTTTTCGAAATGAATAATATTCCACATAAAATTAAAAATTTAACTAATATTAAGGTATTTACAAATAAAGTTATTGAAGCAATGCATAGTTATAATATTAAAAAAGATACAAAGATTTTAGTTTTGGGTGATGGTGCAAATTATATTGAAACTATAGCTAATGCTATTGCGAAATAATTTAAAAATAATATTATTGATGTAAGTTTAGATAAGTATCATTTAGTTAAAAAATTTGAACATTTATGATCATATCGAAAAAGAAATAAAATGCAAGAAATAAAATATAATGTAGCAAAACACTATTTTTATAATGGCAAATATGATGAATTATTAGATTTATTAAATTCTCTTTTGCCATATATTGTTGGAAATAAACGAAGTTATTTATTAAAAACAATTAAATATATTAAAAATAATGAAAAAGGTATTCGTAATCAAATTCTTTCTAATAATATTGGTTGTCATATGGAAGGTGATATTTCGAAAGCAAAAAGTGTTAAAGGTAGAGGAGGCAAAATTTATAATAAATTAACTTTTAATAATTTATTAACTGCTTCAATGATTAAAACTAATAGTGAAACGAATATGAAAAATAATAAAGAAATGAAAAATATTGTAATTAATAAAAATAATTTAGTTGAAGTTCTTAAAGTTTAAAATTTAAGTATTTAGTTTTTAATTTATTATTTTTAAAGATGTTAAATAAATAAAAATTATTTTTTAGTGTGCAAAAATAATAAAAATAAAAAATATAAGAGATAAATATTGACAATAAAATAGTTTGGTTTAAAATAATAGTGTAAGTGGAATGCTTAAAGCGTTCTAATTTCTTAAATTATATAAGTTACCCTATAATTTTTTATACGACCAAAAGTTTTTCAATTAGTTAATGAATCAGGATTATTATTAGTTGTGTCTAATGAACTCCAAGTTTCACTAACTGAATTAACAAATCATATTATTCATCATTTAGCTTTTATTATTATTTTATTTGTATTAGTCTTAAATATTTTTGTTAAAGTTATTGGTTTATTTGAAAATAATCACCAACCAAAATGGTGAATAACAATTAGTATTTTAATTAAATGTTATTGTGGTTCTTTGCTAACTAAAAAAATGCTTGGAAAAAACGACTTCAAAAAAATTCACATAACTCAAAAAAAGTTAAGAACATCATAACAAAACTAATAGATTACGATAATCAATTACTAAAAGAATATCAAACAAAGTTAACAAAATTAAAAACCCAATTAACAAATACGCATCAGCAGAAAAAGAAGGATAATTATCAGCTATCAATTAGCGCTTTAGAACAAAAGATTCAAAATTTACAAGAGGAAATGGAACAAATTTATGATAACAAAAACAACAAAATCTTTTAACAATAAAATTAAAGAATGATTTAAAAAAATTTTTCGCCGCTTAATAAATCAACATCAACATACATTATTAAAAAATCCAATTTCGTTACAAAAAAATACTGTTTTAGGAATTGAAAAATTTGATTTTTATTATAATTTTGGAACCAAACAAGCATTGTTTAATAATATTAACTTAAATATTTTGCGAAACAAAGTAACAGCTTTAATTGGACCATCAGGATGTGGAAAATCAACTTTGTTACGAGCAATTAATCGAATGAATGATTTAATTGAAGGTACAAGAGTTAATGGTGCAATTATATATAATGGTAAAAACATCTATCAGTATCATCAAAATATTATTTCATTGCGAACAAAAATTGGAATGGTTTTTCAAAAACCGAATCCATTTCCAAAGTCAATTTATGAAAACATTGCCTTTGGATTAAAAAGTTTAGGAATTTTTGATAAAAGAATTCTCGACCAAACGGTGGAATCATCATTACGACAAGCCGCATTATGAGATGAGGTTAAGGATAATTTGCAGGATTCAGCATTAAGTTTGTCAGAAGGACAACAACAACGATTATGTATTGCTCGTGCAATTGCGTTAAAGCCAGAAATTTTGTTAATGGATGAACCAACAAGTGCATTAGATCCAATTGCAACTGCGAAAGTTGAAGAGTTAATTTTGGATTTAAAAAAGAATTTTACAATTATTATTGTAACGCACTCTTTATAACAAGCGGCACGAATTTCTGATTATACTGCATTTTTTTGAATGGGACAGTTAATAGAATATAATAAAACAGCATTATTGTTTTCTCATCCTCGTGAATCAAAAACAGAAGATTATATTACAGGTCGTTTTGGTTAAAAAGATTAAATTTATTATTTGGTTCTATTTTGATGATAAAGTAACCTTTAATTTGAATATTTTCTAATTTTCTTGCAAATTGACTCCATAGGTTGTAAAATATATTGTAAGTATGCAATATTTTTATTGCAAACTAAGAAGGTATCAAATATATGTAGAGGAGAAAAAGTAGATGACAAAAATTGCAATTAACGGGTTTGGACGTATTGGCCGTTTAGCTTTTAGAAGATTATTTGACGAAAAAAATGTTGAAATTGTCGCAATTAACGATTTAACTGCGGCAAAAACCTTAGCAACATTATTAGAACTTGATTCAGCCCAAGGAGGATGAAAAAGAGGAAAAATTTCTTCAGAAGAAGGCGTTATTATTGTTGATGGGAAAAAAATAAATGTTTATGCCAAAAAAGATCCTGCTGAGTTACCATGAGGTAAATTAGGCATTGATGTTGTTGTTGAATCAACAGGATTCTTTGCTGATCGTGTTGGTGCTTCAAAACACCTTACAGCCGGAGCAAAAAAAGTTTTAATCTCAGCTCCAGCAAAAGGAACCGATGTTAAAACAATTGTTTATAATGTAAACCATAAGGAAATTAAAAAAGAAGATACTATTATTTCAGGGGCAAGCTGTACAACTAACTGTTTAGCACCAATGGCAAAAGTATTAGACGAAAAATTTGGAATTGAAAAAGGATATATGACAACTGTTCATGCGGTAACAAATGATCAAAGATTGTTGGACTTAGCACATGATGATTTAAGAAGAGCACGTGCTGCTTTTTCAAATATTGTTCCAACTAAAACGGGAGCAGCAGCAGCAGTTGCATTAGTATTACCACAATTGGAAGGTCGATTTGATGGAATGGCTTTACGTGTTCCAACTATTACTGGTTCAATTGTTGACTTAGCAGTTGAATTGAAAAAAACAACAACAGTTGAAGAAATTAATAATGCAATGAAAGCAGCAGCTTCAGAAACTTTTGGTTATAATACACAACCAATTGTTTCATCAGATATTATTGGTGAAACACACGGATCAATTTTTGATGCAACATTAACAAAAATTATTGAACGTGATGGTAAACAATTAGTTAAAGTATATGCATGATATGATAATGAAATGTCATATGTATCACAAATGGTACGTACATTATTATACTTTGCGACAGTCTAATTAAAATATACAAAACACTAAAAAATATTTTAGTGTTTTTTTATTTTTCTAAAAAAAGATATTTCTTATGCTATGATATTTATATAAGAATTACTCTTATAAAAATAATCTAATAAACTATAATTAATATCCGTTTGTTTATTTACTATTGATAATGGAGACAATTAAAGCAATTAAGGAGAGCAAAAAATGAAAAATCCTATTTTAGAAAAGCATTTTAGTAATATTCGTGATCAACTAAAATTAATTTTAAATACAGAAAAAATTCATGACTCAACAAACCCAATCCAATTATTATATGATAATGTTCTTTTAATTCAGAACAATGGACGCGTTATTACCGATGAGGATTTTACATATCGTTTAGAATTAGCCTTGGCAGATACTTATAAAAAACTGTCATTACGAATTGATTCATTATTACGAAATGCTAAAACATTAGCTTTTAGTTATTTTAAAGAAAAATTAGATATTAAAGAATGACGCGATGATTTATATGCTGATGCTGTTGAAATATTAAATGAAAAATATGATGATAAACTAATGCAAATAGATTTTATTTATATTCCTTATCAGATGACAGAAATGTTAAATGAAGGTTTACGCAATATTTCTTCACGAAAATTACATGAAGTAACAGCATAAAAATAAGTTTTATTTATGAATAAATAGTTATGGAAATAACTATTTTATTTTATTAATTTTTAAAGACCTTAATTGTCTTTAAAAAACCCTTATTTTATTGGCAAAAATGCGATATAATTTATATTGTTAAAATGTATAACAATGAGAGGGATATATTATGAGTCAAAACAAGAAATTATTTTATGTTACAACCCCAATTTATTATCCAAGTGCGCAATTACATATTGGACATGCATATACTACCACATTAGCTGATATTATTAATCGTTATAAAAAAATGGCTGGTTATGAAACTTTCTTTTTAACAGGCAGCGATGAACATGGTGAAAAAATTGAAAAGAAAGCAAAAGCAGCAGGGGTAACACCATATCAATTTACAACAATGATTGTTGATAATTTTAAATTATTATGAAATAAATTAGGAATTGAATATTCAAAGTTTATTCGTACTACTGATAAAGAGCATGAAGTTGGAGTCCAAAAAATTTTTAGTAAATTATATAATAATGGAGATATTTACTTAGGAGAATATGAAGGTTTATATTGTGTTAGTTGTGAAGAATTTTTAACTGAAGAACAAATTGGTAAAGTAACAAACCAGTGCTTAGTTTGTGGTAATAAACCACAAAAAGTAAAGGAAGAAACATATTTTTTTAAAGTCTCAAAATATAGTCAATTTTTAATTAATTATTATAATAATCACCCTGGTTTTATTGAACCAGAACCAAGAAAAAATGAAATGTTAAATAATTTTATTTTACCAGGCTTAACTGATTTATCTGTTACTAGAATAACTTTTTCCTGAGGAATTAAAACCTTAGAAAATGATAAACACATTATTTATGTTTGAATTGATGCATTATCAAATTATTTAACAGCATTAGGTTATTTATCAAATGATGAAACATTATTTAATAAATTTTGAAATAATGAGGATGTTGAGATTTTGCAACTATTAGGAAAAGAAATCGCTCGTTTTCACACGATTTATTGGCCAAGTATGCTAGAAAGTTTAGGATTACGTCAGCCTAATAAACTTTTATCGCATGGTTGAATTTTATTTAAAGATACTAAAATGAGTAAATCAATTGGAAATGTTGTTGATCCATTATATTTAATTGATAAATATGGTCGAGATACATTACGGTTTTATTTAGGATATGAAATTCCAACTGAAAATGATGGTAAATTTTCTTATGAAATGTTTTTAGAATCATATAATGCTCATTTAGTTAATAATATAGGGAACTTGGTATCACGAGTAAGTAATATGATTAGTAAATATTTTAATGGTCAGTTAGTAAAACAACAACAATTGGATAATGTGCTAATTGAAAGTTGTATCCAAGCGGTGCAGAATTATCAGCAGGCAATGGATGTTTATCAAATTTCAGCAGGACTAAACATTATTTTGGAATTATGTAATAAGGCGAATAAATATATTGAAGAAAATAAACCTTGAGAGTTAGAAAAAAACGAAAATATGGAGCAATTATATGAAACTTTAGCAAGTTTAGCTTATACTATTATTGTTAGTGCTTTTTTATTGCAGCCAGTTTTAGTTGATAATGCGCAAAAAATTGCCGATTATTTTAATGTTAATTTAAATGATTTAACATTTGAAACAATTTTAACGCAAGAAATCATTTATAATAAAACAATAGAGAAAAAAGAAAACTTATTTAATCGTGTTAATGTAGAACAAAAATTAAAACAAATTGAAGCAGAATTAAATTAATAAAACTAGTAAAGGAGGGAGTTTAATGAAAAAATATGATGTAATTGTAATTGGTGCTGGTCATGCTGGTGTCGAAGCAAGTTTAGCTGCAGCAAGAATGAAAAAAAAGACATTATTAGTTACTTTGCATAAAGATAAAATTGCATTAATGCCATGTAATCCCTCAATTGGTGGTCCAGCTAAAGGGATTGTTGTTCGTGAAATTGATGCCATTGGTGGTGAAATGGCAAAGGCAGCTGATGCAACATCTTTACAAATGAAATTATTAAATTCTTCACGTGGTCCTGCTGTATGAGCATTACGCGCTCAATCAGATAAGATTGAATATGCAAAATATATGCAAAAAGTAATTGAAAAGCAAGATAATTTAGATTTATATGAAGGAGCAGTTCAATCTTTATTGGTTGATGATGACAATAATTGCTATGGAGTAATGTTAAAAGATCAAACACAATTTTTTGCAAAAAAAGTTATTTTAACAACAGGAACATATATGCAATCTTTAGTGTTACAAGGAATGACAAAAAAAGCAGAAGGACCTGATGGCGACATTACAACAGCAGGATTATCAACCCAGTTAAAACATTTAGGGCTTGAGTTATTTCGTTTAAAAACTGGTACACCAGCACGTGTTCTTAATACTTCAATTGATTATAGTAAAGCACAACCAGAACCAGGGAGTGATTTGCAACTAGCTTTTTCTTATTCAACAAAAACCTTTACACCGTTACAAGAGCAAGAATTATGTTGATTAATTCATTCAACATCAAAAACACATAATATTGTGCAAAAAAATTTAACAGCATCAGCAATGTATTCTGGAAATGTAAAAGGAACAGGGCCACGTTATTGCCCAAGTTTTGAAGATAAAATTGTGCGGTTTGCTGATAAACCACGTCATCAAATTTTCTTAGAGCCAGAATCAAAGAGTTTAAATACAATTTATGTGCAAGGATTTTCAACTTCAATGCCAATTGATGTACAAAAAAAGATGCTACGTTCCTTGCCAGGATTTGAAAATGTTGAAGTTTTAAAATGATCTTATGCAATTGAATATGATGCAATTGTACCAACACAATTAAAACATACGTTAGAAACAAAAAAAATTAAAAATTTATATACGGCGGGTCAAATTAATGGAACAAGTGGCTATGAAGAAGCTGCTTGCCAAGGTTTAATGGCTGGAATTAATGCTGTTTTAAGTATTGACCAAAAAGAACCTTTCATTTTACGTCGTGACCAAGCTTATATTGGAGTGTTAATTGATGATCTAATTACAAAAGGGACAGAAGAGCCTTACCGTTTATTAACTTCTCGTGCTGAATATCGTTTATTATTGCGCAATGATAATGCTGAAGAACGATTAAAAAATTATGCTTATCAATTTGGTTTAATTGATCAAAAAAGTTGAATTGAATATCAAAATAATGTGCAAAGTTATAATGAAATAATGCAATTGTTAAAAGAAACTTATTTTACGGCAAAATCACCATTAATTCAAAAACTAACTAAATTAGGTGTTGTCAACATTACAGAACGCATTTCTGGTTATAATTTATTAAAACGATCAAATATTGAGTTAAAATATTTAGAGGAGGAGTTACCACCGTTAAATAATTTAAAATCATTTTTAAAACAAAATTTATTAATTAATATTCGTTTTGAAGGATATATTAAAAAAGAACAAGAAATTGCTTTAAAAACAATTAAGTTGGAAAATAAATTAATTCCAGTTAATTTGAATTATGATTTGGTAGATAACTTGGCACTTGAAGCACGAGAAAAATTTAAAAAGATTAGACCAATTTCAATTGGTCAAGCGAATCGAATTTCAGGAATTAATCCAGCTGATATTCAAATGCTGTTATTTCATTTAAAAAAAATGGAATTGAATGCAAATAGATAAGAGGGTGAAGTATGAAATTATATAATACTTTGACTCGTAATTTTACAGATTATGATCAAGCAAAAAAAATTAATATTTATGGTTGTGGACCAACTGTCTATAATTACATTCATATCGGTAATGCTCGTGCAATTATTATTGTTGATTTATTAGTTAGTTTTTTACAATTTCAACATATTGAAGTTAATTATATTCAAAATTACACGAATATTGATGATAAGATTATTGCTAAAGCAGCAACAGAACATAAAACTGAACAAGAAATTGCAGAATTTTATATTAAAGCTTTTGAAGAAGATGTTTTTAATTTAAATGTTAGAACACCAGCAAAGCGAGTACGAGTAACAGACCATGTTAAAGATATTATTACTTTTATTCAAAAATTAGTTAAACTTAATGCTGCATATGAAGTTAATGGTAGTGTATATTTTGATATTGCAAAATATCAAGCACAATATGGACAATTAGCTAATAAAAAAATTTCAGAATTAGAAACTAATATTCGAATTGAACATGATGCTAATAAGCATAGTCAATATGATTTTGCTTTATGAAAGCAAACAACCGAAGGAGTTTCTTTTCCCTTTTATGATCAAACGGGTAAATTATATCAAGGTCGCCCAGGTTGACATACAGAATGTGCTGTCTTAATTGATAAATTTTTTCATAAAGAAACAATTGATATTCATGCCGGCGGAATTGATTTAGTTTTTCCTCATCATGAAAATGAACGAATTCAATTTTTAGCAAAAAATAATAAGGAAATTGCAAACATTTGAATGCATAATGGGCATTTAAATGTTGCTGATAAAAAAATGAGTAAATCATTAAATAATACTATTTTAGTTCGTGATTTTATTAAATTATACGGAGCAAATACATTACGTTATTTGTTATATGCGACTAATTATACACAACCATTAAATGTAACAGAAACTTTAATTATTAGTACACAAGGTGAAACCGAAAAGATTTTTAAAGTCTTAAAAGCAGTAAATTTATATTTAGCTGAATATAACTTAAATTATAATTTAGCACAACATGGTGACAATGTTAAGAAAGTTCTTGCTGAGTTAGCAAATAATTTAAATAGTCCAAATGTTTTAACTATTATTAGTAAAATGACTAAAATTATTAATACTCAATTACGTGATAAAAAACTTAATTTGCAACTTGCTAGTGATTTTTATAATATTATTTTTAATATTATGAATTTTAATTTTAAGTTACCAGTGATTAGTGGTGAAATTCGTAAATATTTATTAGAATGAATTAAGTCAAAAAATAATAAAGATTTTGTCAAAGCAGATGAACTTCGTAAGGTTTTAGTAGAAAAAGATATTTTGTAACGGAATGAAACAAAAATAAATTAATATTATTGGTGCCGGGTTAGCAGGTTGTTAAATTGCTTACCAATTAGCAAAACGTGGTTTAAAAGTAAAATTATATGAAGCAAAAACATTATTTAAAAATCCAGTTCAAAAATTAGATACATTTGCATAATTAGTTTGTTCTAATTCTTTTCGTAGTGTTTCAAGAGAAAATGCAATTGGAATTTTAAAAGAAGAATTAAAGTTATTAAATTCTTTCATTTTAAAAACAGCTTATGATGTTCAAGTTCCTGCTGATGATGTACTTAGTGTTGATCGGGAGTTATTTTCACAAAAAGTTACAGCAACTTTAATAAAACATCCTAATATTACCATTATTTATGATGAATTTATTAAAATAGATCCAAAACAAATTACTATTATTGTTGTTGGACCACTAGTGACAACAAATTTTGCTCTTGATCTTAAAAAGTTAGTTGGTAAGAAAGCATTGTATTATTATGATGGTTCAGCCCCAATTGTAACAAAAGCTGGAATTGATTTTTCAAAAGCATATTATGGCGCACGACATTCAGAACAAAAAGATTATATTATTTGTCCATTAACAGAAGATGAGTTTAATCAATTACTTACAGAATTAGTAACGGCAAAACGAGTTCCTATTGCAGATTTTGAAAAATATTTTAGAGGTTGTCAACCAATTGAGATTATGGCACAAACATCACGAAAAATTCTTTTGAATGGACCAATGAGTAGTAATAATTTACCAGACAAAAATGGTAAGCAGCCATTTACAGTGGTTCAATTACGGCAAGATAATGTCATTGATAATTTATATAATATTGTATGTTTACAGACGAATTTAACATGGCCAGAACAAAAACAAATTATTACACAATTTATTCCAGGTTTAGCAAAAGTAGATATTGTTCGATATGGAGTTTTACATAAAAATAATTATATTAATTCACCAAAAGTTTTAAATTAATTTTTACAATATAAACAAAATAATAATATTTTTTTTGCTGGTCAAATTATTGGGTAGAAGGTTATTTAGAATCATCGGCAGCAGGTTTATTATGCGCTTTAAATGTCTATCAATATGTAATGGATTTACCATTAATTAAATTTCCTTCAGAAACTGTGTTAGGAGCATTAGTCAACTATGTTACAAATCCAAAACAACGAGATTTAAAACCAATGAAAGCAAATCTTGGCATTATGCCAACTTTAACAACTAAGTTTAAAAATAAACCAGAGAAAAATTTAGCACTTTATTCTCGGGCAATAAAAAAATAAAAGAAACTATTAAAAAATATCAAATTAAATTATAATACTTATAAAGAAATTTATTAATATAGGTTATGAATAATAAAACAGGAAAAGGAAGAAAATATGCAAGAATATATATACATTTACGGAATTAATCCTGTTGTGGAGTCATTACTAAATCCAGCAGTGAAAATTAATAAACTTTATTTATTACCACAAGGGAAAAATAATGATTATTATTTGAAACTAGCTAAAAGTCGTCAAATTAAAGTTGTCTTTTGTTCAACAGATAAAATGACAGCTCTTGTACAAACTAGTAAGCATCAAAGTCTGGTATTGGAAATTTGCAAGCCAGAAAATTATTCATTAACTGCAATAATAACAAAAGCATTACAAAATAGGCATCCATTTTTATTAGTCCTTGATCAAATTTCTGACCCACATAATTTTGGGGCAATTTTGCGTACTTGTGATTTGTTTAATGTTGATGGGGTTATTATTCTAGAAAAACGCCAAGTTGATATTAATGCTACTGTTGCCAAAACCTCTGCAGGTGCTTTTAATTATGTTCCAGTTTGTCGAGTAAATAATTTAACTAATGCAATTGAATATTTAAAAAAACAAGGGTTTTGAATTTATGCAACAAGTTTAACTACAACAGCCCACAATGTAAGTGAATTAAAATATAATACGCCAATTTGTCTAATCGTGGGTAATGAAGGAACAGGGATTAGTGCAAAATTATTAAAGCATTCTGATTTTAATATTTATATTCCAACAACAGGTCATCTTGATTCTTTAAATGTATCGGTTGCTAGTGCTATTTTAATTTATCAAATTAAAATGTTGCAACAATAAAATTTAATTTAGAAATGATTTGACTATTGTTACGATGAATGAATATGAATTACTTTATTTATTTCAAGAAGGTCATAATCAAACAGCATTATTTAGTTTATATAAATTATATGTATCCTTTCTAGAAGATGTTAAACGCCGAACTTTTTATAAGTATTTTGGTTTACCAATTGAATTAGCTGATTTAGAAAGTTTAAAGTATTTTTCAGTATTAGAAAGTGCCAAAATGTATAATCCCCATTCGTCAAAAAAATTAAAAGATTTTATTTTTTAACGTTACACATGAGATATTCATAAACAAATTCGTCAATTTTTTAATATAAAAAATAAAGTTTTAAATTATTACATTAAATTAACTAATGAAAATATTACTAATCAAGATGAAAATTTTTCAAATAAAATTGCTTGTTTTGATGAACAAAAACAAATTATTAAAATATTTTATCAACGATTATCACCATTAGAAAAAGAAGTATTTCGGTTATGATTTGCTGGTGAAAATATTTATAATATTCACCACTTATTAGGGTTAAATTATCGGCAAGTTGATAATGCAATGCAACGAATTATGCAAAAAACAAGAGATTTTTACAAAAATAGTTAATTAAGTATATGAATATTGTTATTAATATACTATAATTAATTATGGTGAATATTATGCGCGAAAAGATTATATTAGTATGTTCAGAATGTTTAAATCGAAACTATACAACATTTAAAAACAAAATGACACAAAAAGAACGATTAGAAATAAATAAGTTTTGTAAAACATGTAATAAACATACTAAACATAAAGAAACAAGGTAGAGGTGTTTGCAATGAAAAAAAATGAAAAATCAAAAAAGAATGTTAAAACAGTTTTAACAAAAGAAGAAAAAAAAGCGTTAAAAATTCAAAAGAAAAATGAAAAAGCAGCGCTAATTTTTCAAAAAAAAGCAAGTAAAACAGCACCAATTCAACTTGGAACAAAAAAAGTAAGCACAACACCAGAGGTTGATGAGAATGGTGAACAAATTAAAAAAGGTCTTTTTAAGCGTAAAAATTCAAATAAAAGTAAAAAAACAAATTGAAAATTAGCTTTTCGTGAATTTCCTGTCAAAATGGCAAAAGAAGTCACAAAAATTCGATGAACAAGTAAGGGTAGTTTAGGACGCAAGTTTTTAATCACAATTTTATTTATTATTGCTTTTGCGGTGTTTTATTTAGTATTAGATTTAGTTTTATATCATTTACTAACTGTTGCTCGCATTATATAATAGATAAGTTTAAAAGGAGTAAAGTAAGGTAATGTTAGGAAAAAACACAATAACAGATGAAATCATTGATAATGATAAAAGTGAAGACAGAGAAACTTTAGAAGATGTTACAAAGTATCCTGGAAAATGATATGTAATTAATTGTTATTCTGGACATGAAGACCGTGTTCGTGATGACTTAATTCAACGGGTAGAATCATTAAATATGAAAGATGTTGTTTTTGATATTAGAGTTGTAAAAGAGATAGTTTTAGCTAAAAAAGGTGGAAAACTAATAGAAAAAGAAAAAAATGTTTATCCAGGTTATATTTTTATTAATATGATTATGAACGATGAAGCTTGATATATTGTTCGGAACACAACAGGGGTTACTGGATTTATTGGCTCATCAGGGCGAGGAACAAAACCTTTTCCTTTAACAGATCAAGAAGCAAGGAAAATGCTTTCAAAATCATTGGCAGCTAAAAAAACAGCAACACAGCAAGGGAAAAAAGTTAAAAAAGTATTTGTGGCAAACTTTGAATTGAATGATTATGTTCGAATTTTATCAGGAACTTTTACTGATATGGAAGGACAAGTAACAAAAATTGACACTTCAAAAGGGATTGCGATAGTAAATTTAGAAATGTTTGGTCGTTTGACACCTACTGAAGTTGAATTTGACCAATGTAAAAAAATTGGTTAGGTTAGCATAGCAAATTAATATTAATTTTTGTTATGCTTTTTTTAAAATGATAAATGTAAACCGTTTAACTGAGGATACTTTTTTTATGCGAAATGCTATTGTTGTTGCACGCGAACTATTAGGAAAATATTTAGTTCGAATTATTGATGGGAAAAAAATTATTTGTAAAATTATTGAAACTGAAGCTTATGATGGACCCGAAGATGATGCTAATCATGGTTTTAACAATAAACGTAGTTCTCGTAATGAAACACTTTTTTGAAAAGGTGGCTTTGCACATGTTTTTCTCATTTATGGGATGTATCATTGTTTTAATATTGTTACTGACCAAGTTGATTTTCCAAGTGCAGTTTTATTACGCGCTGGTGAAATTATTATTGATGAAACTGTTCCTGACTTTGTTTCAACACCACGGTTAGCAAATGGTCCTGGAAAGTTATCACGCTATTTAAAAATTACTAAAGCTGATGATGGACTTTCTCTGCTAGAAAGTTCAGTTTTATATCTTGCCGAAGATACAGCATCAACTGCAATTGAAATTACAACTACACCACGGGTCAACATTGAGTATGCAACAAATTTTAAATTAAAACCATATCGATTTTATATTACGGATCATAAAGCAGTTTCGAAAAAATAAGAGGTTAAAATGAATAAAACAAAAAAAGCAGAAATTTGAAAGGTTCACCGGGAATTTCCTTATCTTGAGATTAGCAATATGGGGCGTATTCGTAATATTGTAACAAAGAAAGTTAAGGAATTAAAGAAGCCAAAAAATACTAATTATTATTTAATTCGTCGTCGTGAAGATGGAAAAACAAAAACAAGGCCATTACATAAGTTGGTTGTTGAGTTATTTATTGGTTCAGTTCCGCCAAATATGACAATTGATCATATTAATAGTAATCCTCGTGATAATCGAGCAGAAAATTTAGAAATTGTTTCAAAACGAGAAAATACAATTCGGCAAATTAGGATGTGATCACATCCGCATAGTTTTTATAATCGAGATTTAGTGGAAGCACATAGTGAGAAACAATGAATGTATCGTGGTGAACTATATAATTGAATTGAAATCTTAAAGCTATTACATGCTCAAGGAATTATATACTATCAAGTGAAATGAAAAGGAAGTAGTAAAGGGCGAATTGGTCAATTACCAAATGGTGAAACAATTATGCGTGTCAAAAATATTGATTCTAATAATGGTGATGATGATGATTTTTAAAAAAAACTATTATGTTGTTTATTCATAATAGTTTTTTTAAAAAAATAATTTGTGATTTAAGTCCAGCACTAGCATTTAAGTCAATAATACCATGATAGTTTAATTTAATAGCATCAACAAGTGTTGCTGATATGCAAACATCTGTAGCAACACCAACAATGACTAAGTTAGTAACCTTGTGTTCTTGAAGAAATTCATGTAATCCATTTGAAGTATGATTATCACTAAAAAAACCACTGTAGCTATAAAAATCTTGTTGTGTTCCTTTTAAAATAATATGGTCAAATTGCGATGTAGTTAATTTATATAACTCACTGCCAAATGTATTTGTAATGCAATGTGGACCTCATTTAACAAACGAACAATGATTATTAGGATGAAAATCTTTTGTCGCAATAACTAAATCACCATTCTGATGAAATTCATGAATTAAAGCAACAATTTTTTCATATAATTTTTCTGCTCCTGGAACATATAACGCTCCTTTAGGATCAACAAAGTCATTTTGATAATCAACCACACAATTAAGGCTTTTTATTCATTTCATAATCCTCTCAATTATTTTTTAAATGTTTATATATTACCATATATATTGTTATAATGTTAAAAGAAATTAAAAATTCTAGGGGGATATTGATGATTAAATTAATTAAAACAGCGTTACCAGAATTAGAAATTACACCTGAGTAAGAAAAACAGTTACAATTATATTATCAATATTTAGTTGAACAAAACCAAATTATGAATTTAACTACAATTATTAATGAAGACGAGGTTTATCTTAAACATTTTCTTGATTCAGGATTATTATTAAAAGAATTCTCATTGTCAAAGGAGATGACAGTTAGTGATGTTGGCAGTGGGGCTGGTTTTCTAGGGCTGGTTTTAAAAATTATTTGCCCAACAATTAAATTAACAATTATTGAAGCATTAGAAAAACGATGCTTATTTTTACAACGATTAGTGATGAAGTTACAATTAAAAAATGTTGAAATTATTCACGCTCGAGCAGAGGAATATAGTCGAGAGCATGCTGAATCTTTTGAACTTGTTGTTTCTTGTGCTGTTGCTAATTTAGGGGTGATTTTAGAATTAGTAGTGCGAATGGTTAAAACATCGGGAAGGATTATTTGTTATAAAGGACCAAATGTTAAGGCTGAATTACAAGCAGCGCAAAAAACTTTATCAGTTTTAAATTTAAAATTAGAAAAAATTCAACATGAAACGATTTCACAACTTGGTGAACGAAACATTTGTTATTTTATTAAAACAGAGGCAACTGCAGAACCATATCCTCGTCGGTTTAATCAAATAAAAAAATTTCCAATTGGATAAAGTGTTATATAATAATAATGTATAAAATTATCAAATGCAACAGAACAGAAAGGACAATTATGGGAAAAATTATTGCAATCACAAACCAAAAAGGTGGCGTTGGTAAAACAACAACTTCGATTAACTTAGCGGCCGGATTGGCACGTACTGGACGAAAGATTTTATTAGTGGATATTGATCCCCAAGGAAATGCAACAACGGGTACAGGTGCTAATAAAGAAGAAATTCATGAAAGTATGTATGATGTTTTAGTTGGACAAATCCCATTAAAAAATATTATTATTTCAAATATTATGACTAATGTTGATTTAGCACCAGCAACCATTTCATTAGCGGGAGCAGATATTTATTTGATGGAAAGAACAGAAGATAACCAAAGCATTTTATTAGAGCGGATTAAACCGGTTCGCGATAAGTATGATTTTATTTTAATTGATTGTCCCCCTTCCTTAGGATTAATTAATCGAAATGCACTAGCTTGTACTGATTCTGTTTTAATTCCAATTCAAGCAGAGTATTATGCTTTAGAAGGTTTGGCACAGTTATTAACAACAATTCATTTTGTACAAAAAATGTTTAATGAAAATTTAGCAATTGAAGGAATTGTTTTAACAATGTTTGATTCACGAACAAAATTATCATTTGAAGTGATGACAGAAGTTAAAAAATATTTTAATGAAAAAGTTTATCGAACACATATTCCAAGAAATGTTAAAATTAGTGAATCACCATCACATGGTTTGAGTATTTTTGAATATGATAAAGGTGGTGCAGGTGCAGTTGCTTATGAAGAATTAGCGAGAGAGGTGTTGGCAAACAATGGCAAGTAATACTAATAGTCGATTAAGTTCAAAAGGGTTAGATAAAATTTTTGGTGAAGGAATCAACAAAGTAATTAAAGGGATTGAAAGCAATGATGTATTAAAAGAGACAGCGAATGAAATTGTATTAGCGGAAATTTTTCCTAATCCGCATCAACCCCGTAAAAATTTTAATGAAGAAGAATTAACAGAATTAGCACAATCAATTAAAGAATATGGTTTAATTCAACCTATTATTGTAAAAAAAACGAATAATGGTTATTATTTAGTTGCCGGAGAGCGTCGTAGTCGAGCTGCCAAATTAGCAGGATTAACAACGATTCCAGCAATTGTTGTTGATTTTAATGATCAGCAGATGAAAGAAGTTGCTTTAATTGAAAACATTCAACGGGTTGATTTAAATTCAATTGAAGAAGCTAATGCTTATAAAGAATTAATTGAGTTACTAGGATTAACCCAAGAAGAATTAGCACAACGAATTGGAAAATCACGAAGTCATGTCACAAATACGATGCGATTATTAAATTTACCAACTGAAGTGCAAACCTTGTTATTAGAAAATAAAGTAACAATGGGGCAAGTTAAACCATTAATTAGTTTAAATGTTGACAAAAATGAATTAAAAAATATTATTAATAAGATTATTAATTTAAATTTAAATGCGCGTCAGGTTGAAGAATTGGTCAAAGAATATAATCCAAAAATAACGAAACCATTAATTAAAAATTCAGAGAAGGATTCATCAAAACGAGCTGTTAATGAATTTTTGGAAAATAAAATAATGCGAAAATTAGGAACAAAAGTAGTTATTGATACTGACAAAATTGTTATCAAGTATACTGGAATTAAAGATTTAAACCGTATTTTAGAATTATTAGGTTTAATTGATGATTAATTAATAGTAAGGAAGAACATAATGGCATTAAAAATGGGAATAGTTGGTTTACCAAACGTTGGTAAATCAACTTTATTTAACGCAATTACAAATTCACAAGTTGAAGCAGATAATTATCCATTTGCAACAATTAATCCAAATGTTGGGACGGTAGAAGTTCCTGATGAACGAATGGATACTTTAATTACTCTTTGTGCTCCGCACAAAGCAATTCATAGTACCTTTGAATTTTATGATATTGCTGGATTAATTGCGGGAGCTAATAAAGGTGAAGGTTTAGGAAATGCTTTTTTGCAAAATATTCGCGAAACTGATGCAATTTGTATGGTCATCCGTTGTTTTGATAATAAAGATATTACCCACGTTGAAGGAACAATTGATCCAATTCGTGATATTGAAATTATTAATTTAGAATTAATTATTTCTGACAAAGAACAAATTAAAAAACAAATTGATAAAATTAGCAAAAAAGCACAAACTTTAAAACAAAAAGAAGATGTTTTTGAGTATGAATTATTATTAAAGTTAGCAACAGGATTAGAACAAAATAAATTATTAAAAGATTTAACATTATCAGATGATGAACTAAAAGTAGTAAAGAATTTTAATTTATTAACAATTAAACCTTTTATTTATGTTGCTAATGTTGCAGAAAGTGATTTAAACCAACCAGATAATTTTTATGTTAAAACAGTTAAAGAATATGCTCAACAACAAGCAATTGAAGTCGTTGTTATTTGTGCTAAAATTGAAGAAGAATTATCAGCATTAGAACCAGATGATCGGAAATTATTAATGGCTGATTATGGCATTAAAGAAGCTGGTTTAAGTCAATTAATTAAAAAATCTTATGCTTTATTAGGTTTACAAACATTTTTTACTGCTGGTAAGCAAGAAGTACGAGCATGGACTTTTAAAAAAGGAGCAACAGCACCAATGTGTGCAGGAATCATTCATTCTGACTTTGAACGTGGTTTTATTCGCGCAGAAGTTTATTCGTATGATGATTTAGTGCAATATGGTAGTGAAAAAGCTGTAAAAGAAAATGGTCGGTTAGGAAGCGAAGGAAAAACTTATGTTATGCAAGACGGCGATATATGTTTTTTTAAATTTAATGTTTAGGGAGAAATAATAATGCGAATTGGCAATAGTTATGATTTACATAATTTAAAAGTAGGAACTGGTTTTTATTTAGGGGGAATTTTTATTCCATGCCAATACCAAATTGAGGCTGTTTCTGATGGTGATATTTTGTTACATACAATTAGTGAAGCAATTATTGGAGCCTTAGGATTAGGTGATTTAGGAGAATGGTTTGATGAAATAAATAAAAAACTTAATTCACAATTAATTTTAAAAAAAGCATTAACATTAATGACTGAACAGAATTATCAAATTAGTAATATTGATGCAACAATTATTATTGATGAACCACACTTGCAAAAGCATAAAAAAGCAATTAAAACTAATTTACAAAAATTATTACAAATTACGGCTGAAAAAATTAACTTAAAAGCAACAACTACTGAACAAAATTTTCCAAATATTATCCAAAGTTATACAACATTATTACTTTTAAAGCAAAATGATTAGGTCAAAAGCTAGAATGGGGGATTAAAATGAAACAAAAAGTCAGATTACGTTACGCACCAAGTCCAACGGGATTTTTACATATTGGTAATACAAGAACAGCATTATTTAATTATTTATTTGCAAAACATTATGATGGTGTTTTTGTTCTACGAATTGAAGATACAGATATTGAACGAAATGTTGAAGGAGCGATTGCGTCACAATTAGATAATTTACGTTGATTAGGAATTCAACCAGATGAAACAATTGATCGCCCAGGGACTTATGGACCATATCGACAATTAGAACGGTTAGAACTTTATCAAAAATATGCGCAAAAATTATTAACAACAAAAAAAGCATATTATTGTTTTTGTACACCAGCTGAACTTGAAAAAGACCGTGAAGCACAATTGGCAAAAGGATATTTTTCACCACGTTATAATCGCAAATGTTGACAATTAACTTCTGAACAAATTGCTGAAAAATTAGCAAAACAAAGTCCATATAATTTACGTTTTTTCGTTCCTGATGAAGCAAGTTATGATTTTAATGATTTAGTCCGCGGTCCTGTTCATTTTGAAGGAAAAGATATTGGCGATTGAGTTATTTTAAAATCAAATGGAATTCCAACTTATAATTTTGCGGTCGTAATTGATGATATGTTAATGGAAATTAGTCATGTTGTTCGGGGAGAAGAACATATTTCTAATACACCAAAACAATTAATGATTTACGAAGCATTTAATGCTAAGCCACCAATTTTTGCTCATTTAACCTTAATTGTTAATGAGCAACATAAAAAGTTGTCAAAACGAGATAGTCATTTAATGCAATTTATTAGCCAATATCGAACATTAGGATATTTACCAACAGCAATTTTTAATTTTATTAGTTTATTAGGATGATCGCTTCCGGGCACTGTTGAAATTTTTAGTCATGATGAATTAATTAAAATTTTTGATGAAACGCGGTTTAGTAAATCGTCAAGTATGTTTGATGTTAAAAAATTAACTTGAATGAATAATTATTATCTTAAAGCAATGAATGATGAGGATTATCTAACTTTTGTTCGACCTTTTTTAGCAGAAAGCTATGATTTAACAAAAAAAACATCAGAATGAGTAAATATGTTATTATTAATTTATAAAAAAGAACTTCAATATGGTGCAGAAATTGTGACCTTAACAAAACCATTTTTTGAACCAACAACAAAGTTATCAATGGTAACGCAAGCAGTGTTAACAGAATTGAGCGGTTATGAAGAAATGATAACATCTTTTAAAACAGCGTTAAGTCAATTGCCAGTTTGAGATGAACCAAATATTAAGCAATTAATTAGTAAAATGGGGGAACAATATGCTATGAAAGGAAAGAATTTATTTATGCCAATTAGAATTTTTACTTCTCATCAAGAACATGGACCAGAACTAGCCAAGGTTATTTATTTATTAGGGAAAGAACAAGTAATTAATAATATTACTAAATTACAATAACGAAAAAATGAAATTACCACTAACAATCCGAGATAGTGTTCATGGCGATATTGAAATTAATGAAGAAATTACCGTAAAATTAATTAATACTCCAGAATTTCAACGCTTGCGTCGCATTAGTCAATTAGCAGGGGGGCAATTTGTTTTTCCAAGTGCGTCGCATACGCGTTTTTCACATTGTATTGGTGTTTATCATTTAGTTAGTAAAATGTTAGAAACAGCAAGTTTTCAAGAAATGTATAGTACGCATGAACGATTATTGGTTAAATTAGCAGGATTACTGCATGATGTTGGTCATGGTCCATTTTCACATACATTTGAAATGACTAATCATATCACAAAACAGAATATTAATCATGAAGATTATTCGTCTTTATTAATTAAAAATCCAACAACAAATATTAATAAAATCTTAGCGGTTGAATTTAGTCCAGAAGAAATTAATGAACTATGTATGATGATTGAAGGTAGACATCCGGACGGGGTTTTATCATCGTTAGTATCTTCACAATTAGATGCTGACCGAATGGATTATTTATTACGTGATGGACAAACAAGTGGTGTAGGTTATAGTCATGTTGATACACAGTGAATTATTCGGCATTTATTTATTAAAGATAAAAAGATTGTTTTTCCGTTAAAAGTACAGTATGCAATTGAATCATTTTTAATTGGCCGTTATCATATGTATAAGCAAATTTATTTACATTCACTAAGCATTGGATTTGATTTAACTTTTCAAATGATGTTCAAACGATTGTATGATTTATATCATAGCAATTATCAATTTAAAAATAAAGTAATAATTACTTTATTAATTCCACTGTTGGAAGGAAAAATGATGAATTCAGATCAATATTGTACATTAGATGATTATACATTATTTACATATTTAAAAATGTTAGAAAATGAAAATGATGAAATTTTAGTTACATTAATTGAAATGTTCACGACGCGAAATTTTTTGCAAAAAATAAACCCAGTAAAAAGAAATTTCAAAGAAATTAAAAATAATTTGATAAAAAAATATAAAAACCATTATAATTACTTTATGGTTGAATATAACCTAAAACCAGTTAAATTATATGATAGTGATACTAAACCAATTTATATTGATACATCAAAAGGAATTAAATGCATTATGGAAGTTTCAGAAGTCTTAGCATTTAAAAATAATAATAAAAAGACAGCAACAACAATTTGATTTTCAATTGGAGAAAAATATGAGAATGATTAATAAGAAAGATTTAAATTAATGAACGATAATGTAGAGTTATTAGAATTAGTGTATTCATATTTAAAAAAGAAAAAAAATAGCGATACTTTTGAAAATATTTGAAATGATATTGCATCAAAAAGTGATGTAACAGTTCAAGGAGCCAGCAAAGAAGATGTCATTGCAGAATTATATACTGATTTGGTGTTAGATAATCGTTTTGTGTTGACAAGTGAAGGTATGTGAGGGTTACGTGAATTCTTAAAATATGATGAAATTAAAAAACAATATGATTATACTGACCAGTTTGAAACAACAGAAGAATTTGAAGATATTGATTTAGATGAAGAAGATGAAGAGGAAAATGATGAAGAAGAATCATTAATTGATACTCTTGATTTTGATGATACATTAGATGATGATAACGAGGAAGATGATTTTGTTGAAATAGAAGTTGATGATGATTTAATTGAAAATGATTATTCTATTGATGATGACGATGAAACAGTAGCAGCTAAATTGGGTATTACAGAAGAAATTGACTGAAAAGCTCTTGAAAAAGAAATGGAAGAAAATAATTAATACCAAGATTAAAGAGTGTTAGAAGTGACAACCATGTTAATTTCTAAACTCTTTTTAATTTGAGGATGAAAGGATGATAAGACAATGGCAAAATATATTTTTGTAACTGGTGGAGTTGTCAGTGGCTCAGGGAAAGGCATTACAGCTTCTTCAATTGGTGTTTTATTAAAAGCAAGTGGATTAAATGTTTTTATGCAAAAATTTGATCCATATTTAAATGTTGACCCTGGAACAATGAGTCCTTATCAACATGGTGAAGTTTTTGTAACAGCAGATGGTGCTGAAAACAGATTTAGATTTAGGACATTATGAACGTTTTATTGATGAAAATTTAACAAAAGAATCAAATATTACTTCAGGACGAATATATAAAAATGTAATTGAAAAAGAACGCCGTGGCGAATATGAAGGTAGGACAGTTCAAGTTGTTCCCCATTTTACTAATGAAATTAAAAAGAAAGTTTATCATGCGGCATCAACATCAAAAGCAGATATTATTATTACTGAAATTTGGGGGACAGTTAGGGATATTGAATCGTTGCCTTTTATTAAAGCAATTCGTCAAGTTCGCATGGAACAAGGACGAGAAAATGTTATTTATATGCATGTTTCATTAGTTCCATATATTAAAAATGCAAAAGGGATTTTGGTTCCTGGTGGTTTTGAAGGGAAAATTTTAGCATGTCAATTTGCTTGTGAAAATAAAATTCCATTCTTTGAAATTTGTTTTGGGATGCAAGCAGCTGTAATTGATTTTACCCGTAATGTTTGTCACATTCAGGATGCTAATTCTTCAGAATTAACAGAAACAAAAAATGCAATTATTTATATTATTCGTGGCAAGGATAAAACCGATGCTTTAGGAGAAACATTACGCTTAGGTAATTATAAGACAACTTTAGTTCCAAACACATTAGTACATAAGTTATATGGGAAAGATGAGATTTTGGAACGTCATCGCCATCGTTATGAAGTTAATAATGATTTTCGTGAACAATTAGCACAAGCAGGATTAGTATTTAGTGGTCTTTATGCTGAGAAAAACTTAGTGGAAGTTATTGAAATCCCAAACCATCCTTTTTATCTTGCTACACAATATCATCCTGAGTTTACTTCTCAGCCAAATAAACCAAATCCATTATTTAATGGTTTTGTGCAAGCAGTAATTAACAATAAATAAGATGAAAAATTTGAAAAAATAGGTAGATTTATATTAAGATTAAACCGTAGAAAGGTTGGAAATAAGTTATGAGTGGTACAAATTATCGAACACTAGCGATTGTTGGGAGCCAGTGGGGTGATGAAGGAAAAGGCAAAATTACTGATTATTTTGCTCAACAAGCAGATGTTATTGTTCGTTGAGCTGGTGGTGATAATGCTGGACATACAATTGTCATTAAAGGAACAAAATATAAGTTAAGTATTGTTCCTTCTGGTGTTTTTAATAAAAAATCAATTAATGTAATTGGGAATGGTTGTGTTGTTAATTTACGTAAATTAGTTAGTGAAATTAATTATTTACAAGAACATGGTTTTGATTGTAAAAATTTACGAATTAGTGATCGTGCCCATTTAATTTTTCCATATCATATGAAAATTGATGAATTGCAAGAAGAGTATCGCCAAAAAGATTCAATTGGAACAACAAAAAAAGGAATTGGTCCTTGTTATCAAGATAAAGCAGAACGAATTGGGATTAGATTAGGTGATTTATTTGATGAAAAAGGATTTTTACAAAAATTAGAAAATAATTTAAAATTTAAAAATGAAGTTTTAACAAAAGTTTTTAATAGTGAAGGATTTGACCCAAAATTAATTTGAAAAGAATATTTGGCATTATTTCAACAAATTAAAACACTAGTAACTGATACTTCAATTTTAGTTGATAATGCAATTCATACGCATCAAAAAGTTTTGTTTGAAGGCGCACAAGGAGTAATGTTAGACTTAGATCATGGTACTTATCCTTTTGTTACGTCATCAAATCCAACAGCAGCTTCAATTTCGGTTGGTGTTGGGATTGCACCGCGTTATATTAATAATGTTTTAGGAATTGTTAAAGCATATAATACTCGTGTTGGAACCGGGCCATTTCCATCAGAAATTTTTGGCGAAGTTGAAACATATATTCGTGAAACAGGACGTGAATATGGGACTGTATCGGGGCGTGCGCGCCGAATTGGATGATTTGATGGTATTTTAATGAAACATTCGTTGCGAATTAGTGGTTATACTAGTATGGCAATTATGTTATTAGATGTTTTAGCTACTATTAAGGAATTAAAAATTTGTATTGGCTATGAATATCAAGGACAACAAATTGATTATGTTCCAAGTACAATTAAAGAATATGAGATGTGTAAACCAATTTTAATAACAATGCCAGGCTGAGATGAGGACATTAGTAATGTTACAACATTTGAAGATTTACCACATAATGCTCAACAATATTTAATGAAGTTAGAAGAAATCGTTGGTGTTCCAATTAGTTTATTTTCTGTTGGTCCTGACCGTGAACAAACTATTTTAATGAATAAGGAGATTTTTTAATGATTGAACGTTATTTTGTTCCAGAGATTGGAAAAATTTGAAGTGATGAAAATAAATATAATACCTGAGCAAAAGTAGAATTATTGGTTTGTGAAGGATGGACACAATTAGGATTAATTCCCACAACAGATATTGAAAAAATTAAAACTAATTTAACAGTAAACTTACCACGAATGTTAGAACTGGAAGTTGAAACAAAGCATGATGTTGTTGCTTTTACTAGAATGTTATCAGAAACATTGGGACCAGAAAAAAAATGAATTCATTATGGTTTAACATCAACTGATATTGTTGATACTAGTCAAAATTATTTGATTAAAGAATCAAACTATATTATTAAAAAATATATGCTTGAATTAAAAGAAGCGTTAAAAGAAAAAGCTCTTACTTATAAAAATCAATTAATTATGGGTCGTACCCATGGAATGTTCGCCGAACCAACCTCATTAGGATTAAAATTTTTACTTTGATATGTTGAATTAGAGCGTAATATTACGCGATTTGATGCTGCAGGTTCAGCAATTGCTGTTGCAAAAATATCAGGTTCAGTTGGTAATTTTGCGCATGTTGAAGTTCAAGTTGAAGAATATGTGGCAAAACAATTAGGGCTAAACCTTGACCCAATTACAACGCAAGTAACATCACGTGATTATCATATTGCATTATTTACAAGTTTTAGTCAAATTGCTAGTTTGTTAGAAAAAATGGCGCTTGAATTTCGCCATTTCCAACGTTCAGAAGTGGCTGAAATTGCGGAAGGATTTATCAAAAGTCAAAAAGGTTCATCTTCAATGCCACATAAAAAAAATCCAATTAGTGCGGAAAATATTGCTGGTTTAGCTCGTTTAGTGCGTAGTAATATGAATGTTACATTTGAAAATAACTTATTATGACATGAGCGTGATATTTCCCATAGTAGTAATGAACGAATTATTATTCCCGACACATATCATTTAGTAGTTTATTTATTGAAACGAATGATCGGTGTTATTAATAATTTGGTTGTTAGTCCGGAGAAAATTATTGAACATTTACAACAAGCCAATCAAATTTATTTTAGTCAAGTTGTTTTAACAAATATTTTAAAAGAAACTAATTATTCACGTGAAGAAGTTTATGATTTTATTCAAAAATGTACTTTAATCGCACAACAACAGCAAATTGATTTTAAAAATGTTTTGATTGATAATAATATAGCAAAATATTTAGCCTTACCAAAATTAGAAAAATTATTTGATAACAATTATTTTTTACGAAATATTGAACAGATTTATCAACGAGTGCTAAATTAAAAAAGGAGCGAGATAATGAAGTTAATTGTGGGTTTGGGGAATCCAGGTAATGAATATACTTATACAAGACATAATATTGGTTTTTTAGCCATTGCTAAGTTGGTAGATAAATTTAATTTAGCAAAGTCAAAAAATGCTTTTAATGCTTTAATATGAGAAACAACAATTAACAACGAGAAAGTTCTTTTTTGTCAACCACAGACTTTTATGAATATAAGTGGATTTGCAGTTTATCAAATTAAACAATTTTATAAATTAACATTAGAAGATATTATTGTCATTTATGATGATAAAGATATTCCTTTCAATGTTATTAAGTTAAAAAAGAATGGTTCAAGTGCTGGTCATAATGGAATTAAAGATTTAATTCAAAAACTAGGTAGCGAAAATTTTTTACGGATTCGTTTAGGAATTGGTAAAGATGTCCAAATTCCAACCCGAAACTGAGTACTAGGAAAGTTTTCTCCTAGTCAGTTAGAACTTATTAATAATGATTTATTAGAAAGAGTTTATCAAATTATGGTGCAATATTTAGAAAAAGCAACTAGTTTTGATAAATTAATGAGTCTTTATAATGGCAAATAAAATTAAACAATATAGTTTTAAAAGTAATAATCCGAAAATTTACTTAATTGCAACTCCAATTGGTAATTTGCAAGAAATGACACCACGAGCAATTGAAGTTATTAAACATGATGTTCAAAAAATTTATTGTGAAGATACGCGGAACACAATTAAACTATTAAATTATTTTAATTGTAAAAAACAGTTAATTTCTTTAAATAAAGAAAATGAAATGCAACGCTTAACAGAAATGTTAAATGATTTAGCACAAAACTTATCAATTGCAATTATTAGTGATGCCGGTTATCCACTGATTAGTGATCCAGGTTATTATGCTGTTAACCATATTTTGGAACATTATCCCTATGATGTAATTCCGATTAGTGGTGCTAATGCTGCTTTAAACGCCATTGTTAGTTCGGGTCTTAATCCGCACCATTTTTTATTTTTTGGTTTTTTAAATAAAGCAAAAACAAAAAAAATTAATGAGTTAGAACAACTGCTATCATTTCCATATCCTATTATTTTTTATGAAGCACCGCATCGAATTTTAGAAACATTAAAAATAGTTAAATCAGTTTTTGGTGAGCGTAAAATTGTCATTGGTAAGGAAATTACAAAAATTCATGAGCAATGATATCGTGGACAGTTAAGTGAAGTGCTTTTGTTTTTACAACAAGAAGAAAATGCTGCTTTTGGTGAGTATGTCCTTGTTGTTGATGGGGCGGCGAATCTTCCAGTTCCTATTATTGCAGATGAAATTTTAGTTGCCGAAATTGACCAATTAATTACAAAGCAAAATTATCGCGTTAAACAAGCAATTGATTTTGTTGCAAATAAATATAAAATTAGTAAAAATGTTTTATACAATAAATATCATCAACAAAAGGAGCACGATGGAAAAAACAGAACGAATTAAACACTTAGTGTTTTGTAGCATTCTCTTTAGCTTAGAAATTATTGTTTTACTCTTAACTTATTTTTATAGTTTAATTTATTATCAATTAAATTGATTAAGTTATTTATGATATTTTGTTAGTTGATAAAGTGTCAAAACTGATTTTTTAATTTTATTATTTGCCTTCGGAGGATTAATTTACTTTACAAAATTACAAAATTGTCATTTTGTAACAAACCAGTTTTTTATTTTATACATTGTCTTTGCTGCCTTGTTAACATTTTTATTTTTTACACTTGTGACAGTTATCGGTACCATTACTGGTGAAAAGTTTACTGCCAGTTGGCATAGCCTCGCAATTTATTGAATTAGTACAACAGTGCAGCATTGATTGTGTCCCGCGATTTTCATTATCTATTTTTGCATTGTGGTTGAAAAAGAATGTATTAATTATAAAAATTTTTATTTACAAAAGTTATATAAGTTTTATCTTCATCCAATTTTTTATACTATTTTTATTGCTGTTCGGGAGGGAGTTTTATTATTAATTCCAATTGATGAAAAATTGTGAAATTATAGTATGCCAGCAAATAACTACTATGTACCATATTTTTTTTTAAAATTTTCGACGGTTAGAATATTATCTTTTATATTTAATTGTGTTAAGTATCATTATTGCTTTATTAATAACATTCGTTGTTAATTTAAATAATTTATTAGTTAACCACCAGAAAATTAAAGAAAGTCAAGAAAAAATAAATTAAATTTAAATAATTCTTATTTTACGGTAAAATTGAAATACATAAAAATTATAGAAGAATAGAGGGATAAAAAATGACAGAACAGAGTAATTTCTGAACAGATGTTGAAAAAGGAATGATGAGTTATTTAACAAAATATATTAATTTTTTTGAAACAGACTATGCAAAAGACACAGCGGAAAAAAATCCAAAAATAGAAGCTTTTTTAGCAGGAGCAAAGTTTAAAACTAATTTTGAAGATTTATTTAATTTTGTGAAAACAGAAATCAAACCATTATTTGATGATATTAGAGCAGAATATTTACAAGATAAAAAACCAGAAGAAATTGATCAGAAAAAAGTTACAACATTAATTGAAGTAAGCAAATTATTTAACGCAATTATTCCATTACCACGATTTTTAAATGATTTTATGACTAGTGCAAAAGAAACTAGTCCGGTTGATTTAAATAAACTTTTTGTAAATATGATGAAAGTAGAAATTGGTGAATTAACAAAAATTTATGATGATGAGATTAAAGAACTTGACCCAGCGCTTGATAAATGTTTAAAAGAGATTAATAATGCTAATGATGCCTTGGAAATTTGAAATTTAGTAAATCAATTAGGTTTATTTTTACAACGTGATATTATGTTAACTGATTTTTCTCCTGAAAAAGAAGAAGAAAAATTAAAAGGACAATTAGCAAATATTGATCAAATTGAAAAAGATTATAATGATGGAAAAATTAAATTACCAGAATTTAATAAAGAAAAAATTATTGAAGAGGTCCAAGCATATCATAATTTTGTCATTGCATTAAGTCCGGGAAAACGATTAGAAATTGCTGAAAAAACAACAGAATATCGTAATAAAGTCGTTCCTTTAGTTCAAATTATTCAATGCTTACATGATTTATTAATTAATATCTTAACTGCAACAAATATCATTAACACAGCAAAACAATAAAAATTTATTGTTTTTTTATTTCTAGTGATAAAAAAATAATAAAAAACTTTAAAGACTTGTTTTTAAAATTAAAAAGAATAATATAAAAGTATAAGGATAAAAAAAGTAAACAATGGCATTTTTATTTATGCAATATCGAAAAGTGTATTGTTTAAATATATTTGATAAAAGGATAGCATAATCAATTTTAAGTATATTTATTTAAATGGCATTAAAGGACATTACAATTTGATAGGTATTCTGTGTATTTAACAGTAATTTGCATTTTTTTAGTTTTGCATGTTTATCTTTAATTTTTATTAAAGGATTTTAATAAAAATGGACGTAGAAAGAGAAAGAGGACAAGTAACATGACAGAAAAATATGATATTAATGTTTATTCAGAAATAGGTAATTTAAAAACAGTATTGTTACATCGCCCTGGTGATGAATTAGCTAATTTATCACCAAATTTATTGGAACGATTATTGTTTGATGATACACAAGATTTAGCAGTTGCACAAAAAGAACATGACTTTTTTGCGCAAACTTTTAGGAACTTAGGTGTTGAGGTGTTGTATATTGAAAAATTAGTCGCTGAAGTTTTAGACACTGATTCAAAAATGCGGCAAGAATTACTAGAACAGTTTTTAAAAGAATCTGGTGCAAAAGAAGAATACATTAGTAAGTTACGTACTTATTTAGGCAAATTAGATAATCAAGATCTTGTTAATAAAATGATAGCATGGGTAACAAAATACGAGTTAGGAGTAGAAATTACAAATAATTATCCGCTAGCGGTTGATCCAATGCCAAATATTTTATTCCAACGTGATCCATTTGCATCAATTGGAAATAGAGCAACTATTCATAAAATGTTTACGGTTACTATAAATCGTGAAACATTATTTTCTGATGTTGTTTTAAGACATCACCCCCGTTTTAAAGGAAAAATTAATTTTTGATATGATCGTAATGAAAAAGAAACTTTAGAAGGTGGAGACATTTTAGTTTTAAATGCAAAAACATTAATTATTGGTGTTTCACAAAGGACATCAATGGAAGCTATTAAAATAGTAGCAAAAAATCTAATTGAAAATGATTCAGTTAGTTATGAAAAAGTTATTGCATTAGATTTAAAAACAAAAAATCGTGCTTTTATGCATTTAGATACTGTTTTTACTAATATTGATTATGATAAATTTATCGCACATCCATTAATTTTTGAAGCAATGGGTGAGTTTAAAATTTTTGAAATTACAAAAAATGGAGTTAAAGAAAGGCATCGTGTAAGTGAAGTGCAATAAATCAACTCAGAAAGGAGTTGATTTATTGCACTTCACTTACACGATGCCAAACAATTAAAGATTATTTATCAGAAGAAGTTGGTAAGCCAGTTCAAATTTTTAAATGTGGTGGAGAAGATCCAATTGTACAGGCAAGAGAACAATGAAATGATGGGACAAATGTTATTACAATTCGTCCTGGTAAAGTGATTGCCTATTCAAGAAATCAAATTACAATTGAAATTTTAAAACAAACTGGTGTTAAAGTGCACGTTATTGATTCAGCTGAATTATCACGTGGACGTGGGGGACCTCATTGTATGTCAATGTCAATTTGAAGAGAGGATATCTAAAATCTTAATATTATATTTTAAAAGGAGAGAAAAAATAATATGGCTGTAAATTTAAAAGGAAGAAGTTTTCTAACTTTATTAGATTTCACGCAAAGAGAAATCTATTATTTATTAGATTTAGTAAGACAATTGAAAGAAGCAAAATATGCTGGAACTGAGCAAAAACCATTAGCTGGAAAATCTGTTGCTTTATTATTTGCAAAAGATTCAACACGAACAAGATGTGCTTTTGAAGTCGGAGCATTTGATTTAGGAATACACCCTGTTTATTTAGGACCAAGTGGTAGTCAAATGGGGAAAAAAGAATCAATTGAGGATACTGCAAAAGTATTAGGAAGAATGTTTGATGGAATTCAATTTCGTGGGTTTAAACAAACTGATGTTGAAGCATTAGCAAAATATTCAGGTGTTTCAGTATGAAATGGATTAACTGATGAATTTCACCCAACGCAAATGTTAGCTGATATTTTAACATTGCAAGAAGAAAAAGGACAACGCAATATGAAAGGGCTAAAATTTGTTTATTTTGGTGATTCTCGTTTTAATATGGCAAATAGTTATATGGTTGTTAGTGCTAAATTAGGAATGCATTTTGTTGCTTGTGCGCCAAAGGATTTATGACCAAATGCAGAATTATTGAAAAAAGTATAAGCAATTGCCAAAGAACATGGTGGGTCAATTACGTTAACTGAAGACCATAAAACAGCGGCAAAAGATGCTGATGCAATTGTCACTGATGTTTGAGTATCAATGGGAGAAGATCCTGCTGTTTGAGGAAAAAGAATTAAGGATTTAACACCATATCAAGTAACAATGGAAAAAATGAAACAAGCAAAAGAAGATGCTATCTTTTTACATTGTTTACCAAGTTTCTATGATGGAAATATGGATACTGTGCAACAAGTGATTAAACAATTTAGTGGAACTGGCGAATTAGAAGTTACTGATGGAGTTTTCCAATCAAAATATTCACGTGTTTTTGAAGAAACAGAAAATCGTTTACATACTATTAAAGCAGTAATGCTAGCAACAATTCGTGGCTAGGTTATTAATTATGAAAGGTTAAAAGGGGTGCAAAAATGGATGTAAAAAAGAAAAAAAGTTTAAATTTAAATTGCCGACAGCATTTACAATTTTATTAGGAATTACACTCTTAATTATTATTGTCTCTTGAATTCCAGGAACAACTGGTTCATGAAAAGATGCTGATGGTGAACTTCACAATAGTAGACCTGCCGGAATTTTTGACTTATTTTTAGCTCCGATGCAAGGATTTAAAAGTAAAGTTGATGTTATTGTCTTTATTTTAGTTTTAGGAGGTTTCTTAGGCATCGCGTTATTGAATCAAAAGCATTAGATGCTGGGATTGGGCGTTTAGTAGCAAAAATGAAAGGCCGTGAAATTTGAATTATTCCAATTGTAATGTTTTTATTTTCAGTTGGTTATACAACTTATGGAATGGGGGAAGAAACAATCGCCTTATACCCAGTTATTATTCCTGTTTTATTAGCTGCTGGTTTTGATGTGTTAACAGCGGTAATGGCAATTTTATTTGGTGCTGGAATTGGTTGTATTGGTTCAACATTAAATTCATTTGTTATCCAAGTTGCTGCTAATGCTGCTAGTGTGTCTGATTTAACATCAACAACAGGAATTATTTGAAGAGCCGTGTCATGATTATTATTGACAGCAGGTGGAATTTCATTTGTTGTTTGATATGCGTTACGTGTTCGTCGTACACCAGGGAAATCACTATTATTTGATAAAAAAGATTTTTATGAAGCAGAATTTGCAATTGTTGATGATTTACCAGCATACAATAATAAACGAAAAGAAATTATGGCGATTTTTATGATTAGTTTTGTCTTAATGATTTTTTCATTAATTGGATGGGATAAATTTTGAATTCCTGTCTTTGTTAATTTTACAAAATTAGTTAGTGAGCATGCCTCATTTATTGCTAATTTCTTTGCTCCATTAAGGCAATGATCATTTATGGAAATTTCAGCATTATTCTTTATTGCATCAATTATTATTGCATTAATTAATTGAAAAGGAGAAGAAAAATACGTTAATAGTTTTATTAGTGGTTCAGCTGATATTCTATCTGTTTGCTTGGTTATTACCCTTGCAGCTTGGATTGGGTTTATTATGACAAATACTGGAATGCAAAACAAATTAGTTAGTGGATTATCTACACCAATGTCAACATTAGGGAAAACAGGCTTTATTATAGCAGTCTTCTTTTTCCTAATTATCTCATTTGTAATTCCATCTAGTTCAGGATTTGCCCAAACTGTTTTCCCAATTTTAGGTCCTATTGCTAATGGGGTAGCAACAGGTTTAACATCAGGAACAATTACTGCCTTTTAATTCGCAAATGGAATTATTAATTTAATTTCACCAACAAGTTCAATTTTAATGGCAGCGTTATCAATTTCAAAAGTTCCTTATGGTAGTTTTATAAAAGCATCATGACCATTAATTGTTGGAATTATTGTTGCAACAATCATCTTGTTAGGAATTGGAACTTTATTACCAATTTCAAACACCACTCCTTGATTCTTAATGCCAATTGAGTAAGCAAATTTTCATTTTAAGAGAAAGGATATGTAAATATGGCAAGAATAGTTGTTGCGTTAGGAGGAAATGCATTAGGAAATTCCCCCAGTGAACAACACGAAATTGTAAAAGATACTGTGAAGGCAATGGTCGACATTATTGAAAATGGTGATGAATTAATTATTGCTCACGGGAATGGACCACAAGTTGGAATGATTAACAATGCTTTTGATGAAGCAGCCCATGTTAATAATAAAATTCCAATGATGCAATTTCCCGAATGTGGAGCAATGTCACAAGCCTATATTGGCTATCATTTGCAAAATGCAATTTTAAATGAATTAAATAAACGTAAAATTAAGAAAAATGTTGTAACAATTGTAACACAAGTTGAAGTTGACCAGAAAGATCCTGCTTTTAATAATCCAACAAAGCCAATTGGCGCATTTTATCCTGAAGCAGAGGCAAAAGCATTAGCTAAAAAAAATGACTTTACTGTTAAGGAAGATGCTGGACGGGGATGACGCCGAGTAATTGCATCACCACAACCAATTGATATTGTTGAAAAAGAAATTATCGAAGATTTAATTAAGCAAGGACATATTGTAATTATCGTTGGTGGTGGAGGTATTCCCGTTGTGAAAACAGGGACTGCTTATCAAGGAGTTCCTTCTGTTATTGATAAAGATTTTGCTAGTGCAAAGTTAGCAGAATTAATTAAAGCTGATAAATTGATGATTTTAACAGCGGTAGCAAAAGTTGCAATCAACTATGGAAAACATAACCAACAAGCATTAGATGTTTTAACTTTAACTGCAGCGGAAAAATATATTACAGAAAATCAATTTGCGCCAGGTAGTATGTTACCAAAAGTACAAGCTGCAATGAAGTTTGCTAGTTCTGGATTGCAAAAAATAGCAATCATTGCTGAATTAGCACAAGCTAAAGCAGCATTAGCTGGTAAATCTGGTATAACAATTAGTAAATAAATTCATAGGAATTATTTAAACTTTTTTTCTAAAAATTACACTTTGTAGGAAGTATAATTAAGAAAAAAAGGTTTTTATTATCGTAAAGTTAATAAGAATAAGGGTTAAATAGCAATTAGAAATTTTTTTAAAAAAAAAAAAAAATTTTCTCAAAATTTGAGTAATAATTAAATTAAGAAAAAACAATTAATCAAACTGTTTATTAATAGCTTATAAAATAATAAAATTTAATACAACCATCATTTCAAGGAAGAAAAATGTGATATAATCAAGTCTAAAACAATAGAAAATATTAACTATTTTATGCACAGAGGTAAAGAATGAAAGAGAATTTAAATAGTATTCAACATCAAATATTAATACAAGAAGATAATTTGGATAATTTTGTTACTGATTTATATTATTTTAGTACACTATTAGAAACCTTAAAAAAAAAGATTTTAAAAATCATTTAACAGATTTAACCAGGTTAAAAAAATAATTCATTGCCATTGTTAAGACCAATGAGTGAAGTTGCTGTAAGGTTAGCAGTTGCTAATGCAATGTATTTTATGTTTAAAACAACTGGTGGTAGTGGTTTATTAATGAATGGAACACCTGGAACAGAACGAGCGAAGGTTACTGTTATTGGTGGTGGTGTTGCTAGAACAGCTGCAGCAAATATGGCAGCAAGCATTGGCTGTTATGTTACATTAATTGAATTTAATGAAAATAGAATTTGACAATTGTATCACTTGTTTGGCAAACAAGTCCATATTTTAAAATCTAACCATGCTAATATTGAAAAATCAGTTTTAGCAAGTGATTTTGTTATTTCAACGGTTTTAATCCCAGGAGCATCAGCACCAAAATTAGTAACGGAAGAAATGGTTAAAAAAATGAAAAAAAAAAAAAAAATAGTATTATTATTGATGTTGCTATTGACCAAGGTGGTAGTGTTGAAACAATTACTAAGGCAACAACCCATGATAATCCAACTTTCATTATGCATGATGTCATTCATTACTCAGTAACAAATATGCCAGGGGCAGTCCCAAAAACAAGTACAATTGTTTTAACAAATGCCACAATCCAATATGTTCTAGCAATTGCGAATACTGATTTTAAAACATTATGCAAAACACATCCGCCAATTCGAAAAGGAGTTCAGACAGTTGAAGGTAAACTTGTTTTTGCCCCAGTTGCGGAAGCACATAACTTGGAATATGTTTATGTATTATCAATTTGTTAATTATTAATTTAGTAAAGTAAAAAAGTGAACATCTAAAATAAAGTAGACATAAAAAATAAAAATTATATTAAAACTTTATTAAAAAGATGTTCTTTTTATATGAAAAAGTGGAAAAACAGTAAAATTACTTTAAAAGGAATATAATATTTCACGAAATACCATTTATTTATGAATTAAAACATATAATTTAAAAGGTGAAAAAAAGTTTAGAATGAAGTCACGAAACACAAGTTAAAAACATAAAAAGGAAACATTCTGTTACCAATACACCATTAGAGTTAATGACAAAAAAATTTATGAATATGCAAAATAATTTAAAAAATTATCAAAGTATTTATTCCTAAGTGTAAAAAAAATATAAAAAAATTTATGAGTGATCTAATATTTATACAATTGTATTATTGTGTAAAGTATTTAAGGTTTCTAGAACTGGTTATCATAGCTGATTATGATTGGGAAAACCAAAATATAATAAATGAAATAACTTAATTGCGGATATTATACAAACAATGTATCATAATTTTAACGGTATTTATGACTACAACATGATTACATTATGTTTAAAAAACTATATAATTTAAAAATGAAATTAACAGTTATAATCAGAAAGAAAAAATTTAATTATAAAAAAATTTTTGATATATTAAGATATGAAAATATTTTAAATAGAAATTTTTCAACAACTGGAATTAACCAAAAAATTGGGACAGATATCACATATTTAACTATTAATAATAAAACATATTATTTATCAATAGTAAAAGATTTTCATACAAATGAAATTTTAGATTATCAAATTAGGAAAATGCTTGATATGCTTTTTATAATAAAAAATATAATTAATTCTTGAGTAAAAGCGAGAAAACCTAAAATATGAATTCTACAAACTTTATGTTTACAAACTTGTGTAAAAAAATAGGAATAACAATTTCAATGTCACGAAGAGGTTCTTCACCAGATAATGGTCATACAGATTCTTGATTTAAAACTTTTAAAATTGATTTTTTTGAAACATTAAAACGTATTTTTAGAAATAAAGAATATGTATATTGAATGGTTTCAGAATATCTTAAATTTTATAATGAAATTAGATCACAAAGCAAATTAAAAGGATTGAGCTCTGTTGAACACAGAATAACTCAATCCTAAAGCAATTTTATTTTTTATGTACACTTTTTTCCATATTCAAAGTTTGCTTATTATTTATATCTACAATATTTGCATAAATACTTTTTTTTATTTTTATACATAATAATCTATTTATATTTTTTTCTTCAAATTTTTGTTGTGTAGCATTTAATTTATATTTTTCTTGTTTATTTTTTAAAATAATTAATAATTGCTTTAAATATCAAAATGTTGGCGCAAATATTTGGCTGGACCATCTTCTTGATTTGATAATATAATTTTATCAGCAATTGCTTTTAACTCATCAATAGCATTAGAAACAGCAAGTCCACGTCCTGCATCTCGAATTAATTCAAGATCATTATGTGAATCACCAAAAGCATAAGTATTTGTAACATCAACACCTAGATGCTGCGCTAAAAATTGTAAGACACTTCCTTTTGAAATTTCTTTGCAAGAAATTTGAAAAAATGTGTTCTTATAGTATGATACCACATCTAATTTAGGTCATAATTGTTGCAAGTCCTTAATGAAAGTTTTAGTTTCCTTATCATTTAAACCAACTTCCAATGATATTACAATTGTTTTAATATTTTCGGTAATTTCTTCTGGGTTAGTCACAATATGATAATTTGTTTGTGTTCATGTTGTTCATTTATGAGTTACTTCATTATATTCATTAACATAAGTACTATTATTACTAAAAAAAGAAGTTTTATATTTTTGATAAGTAAAATTAAAAATTTCCTTAATTTCTTCTTTTGTCAACGTTATATCTAATAAAAAACTATTTGTTTTAAATGAATAAATGCTACAACCTTTGTTTGATACAACATAACCATCATATTTATCCACGTTTAATTGTCGTGCAACTTCAATTGTATTTTTTGCTGCTCGTGCTGTTGACGGAATAAAGGGAATTCCTTTTGCTTGAATTAAGTTAACTGTTTCTAATGTAAGCGGACTAAAATTTCGGTTATTATCAAATAAAGTTTTATCTAAATCACAAAAAATTGCTTTGTTCATTTTTGCTAATTCCTCTCTGCAAGTTTTAATATAATTTAATTATTTAAAGATATGTATTTAATATTAGTTTGATAGTAATTTTATAGTCTAGTAAAATTATATATGAAAAATTTTTAAAATAGAAAAAATATTTCATAAAATATTTAATATTATTTTTTCTAATGAAAGTTTAATTCTTATTATTTCAATTTCAATCTGAAATTCACGATCAATTTTTTAATATTTATCAATTTCAATTTGAGTATCTAAGAAATATACATAATTAAGATTATTTTTATTTTGATATTCTGGTTTTATTAAATATTTTCGCCGATAAAATGTGATTTTTCCATGTTGAAAAATAATTGTTCTTTAAAACAATCCTTTTAAAATAAAACGCGTTTGGACATATTCAGATTTTAATAGTTTGTAATCAATTAATTCAATTGCAGATTTAATAATTCTTTCTAAAAAATCAATATTTTTATGTTGAAATCATTCTAATAAATTTTTAGGTGTAATTTCTACTTTAGCAAATTTAAATAAAGTAGGTAAATCAATTTTAAATTTATTTAGTAAGTTTGATATTTGGTTTATAATCATAAGACATAGGGTACCTTTCTAATTAATTTTTTAATAAACTAATTATAAATAAGATAACCCTTTTTTATTTTCCCCAAAAAAATAAAACAGCATCTTTATTAATAACGCTAATAGAAGAAAACATTATTTTATGATATAATAAATATAAGCTATTAATATAAGTAGGGTAAACATATGTGTCAAAACAGTAAAAAGGGTTATAGCAGTAATTGTCACAATAATTGTCGGATTCATCACCATCCGAATTTTTTTAATTATTATCAATATCCTGTTTTTCCTTCTTATGGGTGTGAAACACCACCATTAATTCAGTATTCAATTCCGCAACCTCTATATCCACCGTTATTTGCACAATATCAATATTCTCCAATTATTCAATATCCAATGACAGGACTACAACCAAATCAAAGTTTGTCACTAGGACAACCATATCAATATAGCCCACATAATGTTGGACAAAATTTTAATAATTTAGCCAATAATGCTAGAATTAATGATAATTTTCAATATCAATCTCAACCTGTTAGAGAAGATTATTATTTATCTCCTTATAATTCTCGTATTCCATTAGGGACAGAACGATATTATAATGATTTTCGTCGTCCAAGTTTACCATTAAGTGTTGAAGAAGAATATAATTGAGCAGTACATATTTCTGATATTTTGGATGAGTTTATTGGGCGTCATCGCAGTCGACCAAAATCTAATTTTGATGAATATCAAAACTTAAAACAGACATTAGATACTTCATTACGCCATTTGCAAGAAGCAGAAGCACTAAACCAAAAATTGGTTAATACTTGAGCAAAAAAGGATGATAATTCAAGTAATAATAATTCTGTACATTTACCAACAGATAGTATTGATTCTAAATTATTAAAGTCAAAATATGACCAATCTGATGCTTTAAATGAAAAAAAAGTTTCTCCAATAATTGTTAGTTCTGAACCAGAAAAAAGTTCATCTTTAACTGAAAATAATGTAGAAGATAGATTTAATTTCCTTGATTTTGAAGATAATTTAGATGATAACTCTAATCCTGAAGATGATACGCATAGTTTCTTTTTTAATGATGAATTTAAAGTAGGAGATTCACCTGAAAAAAAGACAATAATATTGCAAAAAATGATAATGATGTTAATAAGGTTGCTGCTGAAGATATTCATGATTTTTTAGGTGTCAAATCACCAGAATTTGATTTAATAGAATCTAATCCAGAAATAATAGAAACGGATGTTTTAGATGATGAAATAACCTTTATTGATATTGATAAAGTAAAGGATACAAAACCAGCTTTTGGGACATATAAGGATTATATAATTAAGACATCATTAGGGGAAAAACGAGCTAGTGAGATTTATCCAAAAATATTTGATGAATATGGTCATCTTAAAATGGATCATTATGAAGCAATGGCCCAATTTGGATTGACAGAAAAACAATATGATCAATTAATTGAAAATTTTTATCATGCAAAAGAAAATAAAACAAAAAAATTAAAAAAAATAAATTTGGAGTAGTTACTAAATCAAAATTTAATGCTAAAGCTTTTTGAATTATGATCAGTGTTTTAGGTGTTATTTTATTATTAATTGCAATAACTGTTATTTTGTATTTTACTGTTCCTAGTGTTACTGAAGGAATTAATATAATAATTGCTAAAATAAAAAAAATATTTTAATTTAGAATAATAAATTTCAAAATAGTTTTTTAAAATATTATGTATAATAATTATTGATGTGTTTTAAAAAATAAAGGAGAGAAAACATGGCACAGACGCTGGTAATAATGGAGTCCCCAACTAAAACAAAAGCAGTTGAAAAATATCTTGGCGAAAATTATTTAGTTTTATCATCAGAAGGACATATTCGTAATTTATCAACAAAAGGTGAGTATGGGTTAGGAGTAGATATTAAAACTTTTGAACCAAGTTATAAAATGGAACGTGGAAAAAAAGAAATTGTTAAAAAATTAAAACAAGAAGCCAAAGCAGCAGATTTGGTTATTCTAGCAACCGACCCTGACCGAGAAGGAGAAGCAATTGCTTATCATTTAAATGAAGTCTTAAATTGTGGTGACAAATCTCGCCGTGTTCGCTTTAATGAAATTACAAAAGAAGCAGTGTTAGATGCATTTCAACATCAAACAGATTTAGATATGAATTTAGTTCATTCACAAGAAACTCGACGAATTTTAGACCGTTTTATTGGTTTTCGCTTAAGCAAATTGTTACAGAAAAAGATTAAGTCAAAATCAGCAGGACGAGTACAATCGGTTGCTTTAAAGTTAGTTGTTGAACGAGAAAAAGAATGGCAAAATTTTGTGTCAGAGGAATATTGGACTGTTGAAGGATTATATAAAAAGGCAGTTGTTAAATTAACAAAATTTAAGGATGAAAAAATTGAATTAAAAGTAGAAGCAGATGTTCTAAAAGTTAAAAAAGTTTTAAAAAAAGATTTTGTTGTTGTTAAAATTAAAGAAAGTAAAAAACAGCAAAAATCACCGAATCCACATACTACTTCAACAATGTTACAAGAAGCAAGTAGTAAAATGGGTTTTGCTTCAAATAAAACATCATTAATTGCTCAGCAATTATACGAAGGAATTAAAGTTAAAGATAATATTACTGGATTTATAACATATCCGCGGACAGATTCAATTCGATTAAGTGACAATTTTGTTCAGGATGCTTTTGACTATATTACAATTAAGTATGGAACAAAATATTTAGGCGAAGTTAAAACACCACCAAAAAATAAAAAAAATGTGCAAGATGCTCATGAAGCAATTCGTCCAACTGATTTAACAATGACACCAGAAGCGGCAAAAGAATATTTAAGTCGTGATCAACTACGCTTATATAAAATTATTTATAATCGTGCGTTAGCTAGTTTAATGGCGAATGCAAAGTTATTAAGTAAAGCAATTATTTTAGATAATAATAATTATGAATTTCGGATGACAGGAAGTACGATTCAATTTGATGGGTTTTTAAAATGTTATGTTTTAGAAGGTGATGAAGAAATTGCAAAGTTACCAATGTTAAAACCAAATCAAATTATTAATTTAAATGAATTATATGGAATTCAACATTTTACTAAACCACCGAGTCGTTACTCTGAAGCAAAATTAATTAAGACATTAGAGGAAATTGGGGTTGGACGTCCATCAACTTATGCACCAATTATGCGAACATTAAAAGATCGTGGTTATATTATTGTAGAAAACAAAGCAATTAAAGCAACTGAAAAAGGGATTTTAACAAGTGATAAATTACAAGAATATTTTAGTGATATTATTAACGAAACATACACTTCAACAATTGAAGAAAGTTTGGATGTGATTGCACACGGTGACGCAGAACCAAAACCATTATTAAAAGAATTTTGAGAACGATTTGAACCACGCATTGAAGCAGCAATGGAATTAATGGAAGAAATTCCAGTTGAGAAGGTGGGGATTGAATGTTCAGAATGTGGAAATGATTTAGTATATCGATATGGAAAATACGGGAAATTTATTGCATGTTCAGGGTTTCCAAAATGTCGTTATATTCATCAAACTGGTCCAAAATTTGGTCCTTGTCCAGAATGTGGCGTTGGTGAAATTATTTTGAAATTTAATAAGCGACGTCAACGTTTTAAGGCGTGTACTAATTATCCAAATTGTAATTACACTGATTCATATAAAGAAGAAAAGATCGAACAAGAAGAAAATAATAGCGAAAATAACGGATTGTATCGAATTAATTTATTAAAATAATAAACGATACTTTTTTTATGCTAGATATTTATGCAAAATATTTTATTATTTAGAAAATGATTTTCATAGTTCTAGCGGTATAATTAGTACAGTTTCAGAAAGGGGATATGACGAATTATGTATGTAAAAGGAAGTAAAGTTCTTGCAAAAGTTACAAACATTACACCGTTTGGTGCATTTTGTGAATTAAAAAATGCTGCTGGATTAATCCACATTAGTGAGATTTCAGATTACTATGTAAGAGATATCAAAGAATTTGTTAATATTGGTGACAATGTTGAAGTAGAGGTACTAGACTATGACCCAGTTAAGAAACAAGTAAAATTAAGTTATAAGAATTGCCGACCTGAATTATTGAAAAAGAATAATAGTCAAATTCAAGAAACAGGAGTAGGATTCCAAATGTTAAGTGAAAAAATTAATTCACTAACAAGTAAATAAATTAAAATTTTTACAAATGTAAGGTTTTTTAGATAGAAAGCAGGCATATTATTAAAATGATTAAAGTAGATTTTATTAATGCATTAGCCGAATCTGTTTTTAACAAATATTTAGGGCGAGTTAAAGATATTCACCAAATGATTCATAATAAAACAGGATTAGGAAATGATTTCCTTGGTTGAGTTGAGTGACCAAATAATTATGATCAAGCAGAGCTTGCAAAAATGAAACAAACAGCAAAGAAATTAGCTAGTGAAATTGACGTTTTATTGGTAATTGGAATTGGTGGGAGTTATCTTGGCGCGCGAGCAGCAATTGAAATGATTAATGGGTTATATAGTCAACAAAAAGTAGAAATCATTTATATTGGAAATACAATGTCTTCAACTTATACAGCACAAGTTTTGAAATATCTTCAAGACAAAAAATTTGGAATTTGTGTTGTGTCTAAATCAGGGACAACAACTGAGCCAGCAATTGCATTTCGTCTTTGCAAAGAGCTTTTAGAAAAAAAAGAAGGAAACCTAAAAGTATCCAACTTAATTGTTGCTATTACAGATAAAGAGAAAGGTGCTCTAAAAATATTAGCTGATAAAGCAGGTTATCAAACCTTTGTTATTCCGGATGACATTGGGGGAAGATATTCAGTGTTAACTCCAGTTGGTATTTTTGCAATGTTAGTAAGTGGTATTAATGTTGATAATGTCTTTAAAGGAGCACAACAAGCTTATCAAGATACTTTAATTGATGATTTCACTAATCATGCCTATAAATATGCTGTTGGACGTTATATTTTAAATCAAGAGGAAAAATATAAAGCAGAAATGCTTGTAACTTATGAGTTACAAATGCAAATGATTACCGAATGATGGAAACAATTATTTGGGGAATCAGAAGGAAAAAATTCAAAGGGTTTACTACCATTATCGTGTGTTTTTTCGACAGATTTACATTCTCTTGGCCAATTCATTCAAGAAGGGACAAAAAATATTTTATTTGAAACAGTTATTGCAATTAAAGAACCACAAATTAATCTTAACCTTCCAAAAGCAGAAGTAGATACCGATGGTTTAAATTATCTCGCTGGAAGAACATTGCATGAAATAAATACCATTGCTGTTGAAGGCGTTGTTGCTGCTCATACAAAAGTTGGGCATGTTCCAAATATTGTTTTAGAATTTGCAATAATGGATGATAAAATGTTTGGTTATTTAGCATATTGATTTATGAAAGCTTGTGCAATGTCAGCTTACTTGTTAGAGATAAATCCATTTGATCAACCAGGAGTTGAGGTTTATAAACAAAATATGTTTAATTTATTAGGAAAATAAAAGACAAAATAAAAAATATTGAAACTCAATATTTTTTTATTTTTTTAATTGCTTAATTTGGTTTAAAAAAGTTGAAGAAATTTCATTCAAACCATAATCGGCAATAAAAAAAATTGTTTCAAGATCTTTATTTAATTGTTTATTAGCAAAAGCTAATTCCATTTCATATTTTAAATCGTTATTATTTCGTAGACCTCGAATAATATATTTAGCCCCTAATTGTTTAGCAAAATCACTAGTTAACATTTTGTCATTAATAACAATTTCAATATTTAAATTAAGGTTTTGACAAGCTATGGCAGCTTGTTCAGCACGCGTTTTAATGTTTGTTTGATTTGATTTTTCTAAATTATTCGTAATTACAACATATAATTTTGAAAAGAGAGTACTTGCTTTTTTAATAATATTAAGATGACCATCATGAATTGGGTCAAAACTACCTGGAAAAATTGCTTTCAAGATTATTTTCACATCCTTTTAAATATTATTATTTTAACTCAAAAAATGTGTTATGATAATAGAAATATGATATTTTTCCGATTATTTGGATATTTTTTTAATAGTAATGTATAATAATTAAGATTACATTTATTTAGAGAGATTACATTTGTATTAAGGGGAAAAATGTATAAATACATTTAAAAAATAAAATGTAAATAAGTATTAATTAATGAACAGCGAATAGAAAGTAGACGATTTTAATTATGGCAAAAATTAATTTTTTCGCTCTTGGTGGATTAGACGAGCGAGGTAAAAATTTATACTGCATTGAGGTAGAACAAGATATTTTTATTTTTGATGCGGGAACAAAAAATCCGGAACGTGGAATTTTAGGAATTGATGTAGTAATTCCTAATTTTGATTATCTAAAGGAAAACCGTACTCGAATTAAAGGTGTTTTTATTACAAAACCTTCGGATGAATGTTCTGAAGCACTTACTTATATTTTAAAAGAATTGGCACTACCAGTTTATGGAAGTGATTTAACTTGTAATATTTTAAAATTCCATTTACAACGTTTTAAAGTTCGTGGGAAAGAAGAATGTTTTCATGTTATCAATGTAAAAGATATTCTTGATTTTGGTTTATGCAAGGTTGAAGTATTTTCAACAACAACAAATATGCCAAATAGTTTTGGTTTTGCATTGCATACACCTGATGGCACAATTATTTATACTGGAGATTATATTTTTGATGCTAAAGCAGACCCTAATTTTGCAACAGATTTACAACATTTAAATCAAATTATTGCTAAAAATAAGGTACTATTATTTTTATCAGAAGCCTCATCAGCTTCACGCCGTGATTATACAGCACCAAACCATAAGATTAAAAATTATGTTGAACGAGCTGTTAAAGAAACAAAAGATCGTATTATTTTAGTTTGTTTTGATCAAGATTTACATAAAATTAGTGAGTTATTTGATTTAGTTCGTGAAAATAATATTTCAGTTGGAATTTATGGTCAAACTTTATTAGAGTCATTAAAAGTGTTATCGGATAGTAAAAAACTAAATTTCAATGGAATTAATTTAAAAGGATTACAAGAAGCAGTTAAAGAAGAAAAATCATTAATTATTGTAACTGGTAGTGGAGAACGTTTATATAGTCGTTTGATTAAAATTGCTTCTGGTAATGATGATATTCTAGATATTAAAGAAAGTGATACAATTATTTTAACAACACCGCCAAACCCAGGAAGTGAATTAAATCATGCCAATGTTTTAGATGAATTAGCACGAACTGTCGCAAAAACAATTGCTTTATCGGATAAAAAAGTTTGAACAATAACAGCAAGTTATGAAGATGTTAAATTAATGAGTTCAATTATTAATCCAAAATATTTTGTGCCATTGAAAGGTTTATATAAAGATTTTGTGCAAGCAAAAATGGCAGCAATTGAAGCTGGGATTAATCCAGAACATATTTTTATTGTTGATAATGGCGAAGGTCTTGAATTTATTGATGGTGAATATACGAAAAAAATCAATAAGGTAAAAACCGCTGATTTATATGTTGATGGGATTGGCGTTGGTGACATTGGAGCAGTTGTTTTAAATGAACGAAAGCAATTAGCTACTGATGGAGTTGTTATTATAGGAGTTTCAATTGATAGTAAAACAAAGGAATTGGTTTCTTTAATTGACACGCAAATGCGAGGAGTAATTTATATTCAAGAAAATAATGATATTTTCCGTAAAATGCAAAAAGTTATTATTGAAATTATTAAGAAACATTATAAAAAAGCTGTTGTTGGTGAAATGTATGATGTCAATGAAATAAAAAATGAAATTAGATCGACAATTAGTTCATTTGTTAAAACAGAAACAGGAAAAACACCAATTATTTTAGCAATTGTGAATGAAATTTAATTTTATGATATATTTGTAGTAGATAAATATTTGAAGCTTTTAAAATGTATGGTAATATTTAAAGTAATTTCTAAATATTTAGAATTTTAGGAGGGCTGCACTATGGAAAAGAAATCTTATGATGATCAGTTATTAAATGATCAGAATGAGAAAACTGCAATCTTAAAAGTCGAAAAAAAGCAGCGTCGTAATGATTCCATCGGGTGAGTAATTGGGGCATTATTAGTGACGTTTTTTACTATTCTTGCCATAGGGCGAATTACTTTAATTGGGCAATTTATTGATGATGTTTTATTTACATTTGCATTTGGCTGGTTTAAATATTTAATGTATTTTGTATGCTTAGTGCTAGGCTTGACAATTTTTATTGGAGTACGGATTCGATTAAAATCACGGGTAATTTGAATGGTGGTAACCTTTATCATTTTGTCCTGCTGATTGGTAAGTAGCATTTTGTTAATTTATCAATATGCTAAAGGGCAAATGGCGTATTTTGATAAAACTGTTTTTTTAGATGTTGTTAAGAATTATTTGCAACGCTGACAAGATGCATCAATTTTTAATCCTAATCCAAACCATCCGATAACATTTGTTGGTTTTAATGGTGCTTGAATTACTTTATATGCTGGAGGGGGTATGATTGGCAATCTTTTAGCTGGGATTGCTAGTTATACTACCATTTTTGGTTCATTAATTTTGTGTTTATCAGTTTTTTTATTATGAGAAAGTTGAGTCGCAACCGGAACAGCAATTGGGATGTTTTTACCAAAAAATGAACATCAGCAACAAGGTGTACGTGTATTACGTTTATCAGCAAATCGACGTCAAAAGCAAAATATTTACCAAAATTTTAATATTCCTGATGAGGAATTATTTTCAGCTCGACAAGTTATGCATACAACAGAAGTATCAGATATTACAATTCAAATGCCATCATATACAGCCTTAAATGACCAACATTTAATTGATGATTTAATTGCCGATGATTTTGTTGGTAAGAAAAAAATGAAACAAAATTATGTTCGTTTTGATAATCAAACTAGTTCTACACCAGAATTACGAAAAGAACCTTTCAATGCAAAAGAACCTTTTAATGATTATTATTCAGGGCCTTCACAGTCACCACATTCTTCGCAATTGCCGCACCGTTCACGAATGCAATTAACACCGGATCAATATATTCAACCACGTAATCGCCGTAGTAATAATACGCTTAATAAAAAACTTAATGATTTACCAGTGTATGGTTCTTCTTATGGAAAAGATATTAATATTGATGTTACACGTGATAAGTTGAATTCAGCAACTGATATCACGCCTTTTGGAAAAATTAATCGATGTAGTAATTCAACAACTTTAAAGCAAACATCATTTTATGATGAACAATTACCAACAGAAAAATTTAATCCAACGCCATCAGAACAATTTGAAACAATTGATATTAATGAAGGAATTTATCATCGACAAAGTAATTCAGAATATTATCATCCATTAGAATCATATCAAGATGAATATTATTCGAATTATGAGCCACCATTAATGGATCAACAACATTTTGACATGCCGTATCAACCACCCCACCGTGTTATGAAACCCAAGTCAATTGAGATTAATAAAAAAAATAGTCAAACTATTTCGCGCCGAAATACTTTTAATAATCCACATTACAAATTACCAAATTTAGGTTTATTAAGTCCAAATGAAGATAACCGTCGTAATAATGAACGAAATAAACTTGCTGCGCAAAAGAAAGCAGTGAAAATTAATCAAGTTTTTCAACAATTTAATATTGCTGCTAGTGTCCAAGGAATTAATATTGGCCCAACTATTACAAAATTTGAAGTTCAAATGCAACCAGGAGTGAAAGTTAACAAAATTATGCATTTAGAAAATGATCTAAAATATGCTTTAGCGACTCAAAATGTTCGAATTGAAGCCCCAATTCAGGGAAAGTCAGCTGTTGGAATTGAAATTGCTAATGAAATTAGTAATAAAGTAACATTACGTGAAATTATGGAACGATTACCATTAGAAAAACAAGATCGTAAATTATTAGTTGGCATTGGTCGCAGTGTGAACGGAGAAATTATTTTTGTTGAATTAGATAAAATGCCACATTTATTAGTTGCTGGTTCAACAGGTAGTGGAAAATCTGTTTGTATTAACACCATTTTATCATCACTAATATTACGAACAAAACCATCGGAAATTAAATTATTATTAATTGACCCAAAACAGGTTGAACTAGTTGTTTATAATAATTTACCCCATTTATTAGCGCCAGTTATTACAGATACTAAATTAGCAAATTCTGCCTTAAAAAAAATAATTGCTGAAATGGAACGTCGTTATAGTATGCTATCAGAACGTGGAGTCCGCAATATTAAATCGTTTAATAAAAAAGTTACAGCAAAAGATCGCTTACCTTATATTGTTGTTATAATTGATGAATTAGCTGACTTAATGATGACAGCTGGAAAAGATATTGAAGATTCAATTATGCGAATTACGCAATTAGCTCGTGCTGCTGGAATTCATATGGTGATTGCAACACAACGCCCATCAACAGATGTTATTACCGGGGTAATTAAAACAAATATTCCATCGCGAATTTCTTTTTCAGTTACCTCAGCAATTGACTCTCGCACAATTTTAGACCAAGGTGGGGCTGAAAAACTAATTGGATATGGTGATATGTTATATGCGCCTGCCGGGCAAAATATTTCAACCCGTGCGCAAGGGGCATTTATTTCTGATGATGAAATCCAACGATTAGTTGAATTTTGCCGTGCTCAACAAGAACCTGATTATGATGAAGAGTTTTTAAATATTGAAATAAATAGTGAAACAGGAAGTAGCAATGAAAACGATAATATTGATTCATTGTATCAAGAAGTTAAACATTTTGTGATTTTAAATCAAAAAGCCTCGACATCTTTAATTCAACGAAAATTCTCAATTGGATATAATCGTGCTAGTTGTTTAATTGATGCTTTAGAAGAAAATGGGATTATTGGTCCACAAAATGGATCAAAACCACGGGATGTCTATGTTCAAAATATTGACTTAGATGATAATTCTTTTAATGATGGCGGTTATTGATAGAGCGCAGATAATTTACAAAAAAGTAATGATTTATTGTGTATTTATAATTTTTATATATAATTAATGATATAATTGGAAAGATAAAATTTCAATTAATATTTTTAAATATTGAGTATATAATTAAAATATTATGTAAAAAAAACATTAAGGATGAGAAGAAATGGCAAAAAAAACAAAAAAAATAAATGCAAAGTTAGAGAAACTAAATGATATTTCATTAAAATTAACTGATGTTGAATTTCGCTATCGGGAAAATCATCCTAATGCTGTTGATGGAGTTAGTTTTGAAATTAACCATGGGGAATATGTTACAATCATTGGACATAATGGTAGTGGAAAATCAACAATTAGTAAAATTATTATTGGTGTTTTACGCCCACAAAAAGGGAAAATTGAAGTTTTTGGTAATGAAGTTCATTCATCAACAATTACGGGAATTCGAAAATTTTTAGGAATTGTGTTCCAAAATCCAGATAATCAATTTATTGGATCAACAGTTCGTGATGATATTGCATTTGGACTTGAAAATCGCCAAATTCCGCAAAAAGAAATGCAAGCAATTATTGATAAAGCTGCGGCAAAAGTTGGTATGAATAATTTTCTTGACCATGAACCACTAATGCTATCAGGAGGGCAAAAACAACGGGTTGCAATTGCTTCAGCACTAGCATTATCACCAGATATTATCATTTTTGATGAAGCCACAAGTATGTTAGATCCAAAAGGACGAAAAGAAATTAAACAAATTATGGTGGATTTAAAAGAATCACGCGAAAAAACAATTATTTCAATTACGCATGATATGGATGAAATTTTAAATGCTGATAAAGTGATTGTTATGAATAAAGGTCAAATGGTTAAATGTGGAAAACCACATGAAGTTTTGTATGATGAAGAGTTTTTGAAATCAATTCATTTAGATGTTCCTTTTGTTTCAAAAGTCGTTGATAGTTTACGCTTAAATGGTTTAAAAGTGAAAAATACACTAGATCTTAGAGAGTTGGTGGATGAGATATGTCAAAAGTAAAAAAACAACCTAAAATTGAAGCATTACAAAATGTTGATATTACATTCACAAATGTGTCTTATGTTTATGCTTCTAAAACACCTTATGAATATACTTCCTTGCAAGATATTAATGTTGTTATTAAACCTGGGAAAATTACTGCTATTATTGGATCAACAGGAAGTGGCAAATCAACCTTAATTCAACATATCAATGGTTTATTAATTCCAACTACAGGAGTGGTTGATGCAAATGGTTTTATTATTAAAGCAAAACAAAAACGCATTAAAAATATTAAACAATTACGAAAATCAATTGGCTTAGTGTTCCAGTTTCCAGAATATCAATTATTTGAAGAAACAATTGAAAAAGATATTATGTTTGGTCCAGTTCACTTAGGTGAAAGTAAAGAAGTTGCTCGAGAAAATGCTAAAAAATACTTAGAAATGGTTGGTTTACCATTAAATTATTTAGAGCGTTCACCGTTTGATTTATCAGGAGGGCAAAAACGCCGGGTTGCGATTGCAGGAATTTTAGCGATGGAGGGTAATACTCTAATTTTAGATGAACCAACTGCTGGATTAGATCCTGAAGGTGAAGAGGATTTTATTAAGTTATTTCAACGGATTAATAAGGAACAAAATAAACGTATTATTTTAGTAACGCATAATATGGACCATGTTTTAGAAATTGCTGATGAAGTTATTGCTTTAAAAGAAGGCCGAGTTTTAAAAGTTGGATCACCATTTGAAATTTTTAAGGATAAAAATTTATTACAAGAATTATTAATTGAATCACCAAAAATTTATCATTTGATTTATCAATTACAAAAAAAAGGTCTTGATTTAACAAATGTTAATATTCGTAATATTGACCAATTAGCAAAAAAAATTATTGAACATAAAGAACAAAAAAGAAAGGAATAAAAGAGATGCGCTTATCATTTGGACGTTATATTGCTTATAATTCCCCAATTCATCGAATGGATCCACGGGTAAAATTATTTATGTTGTTATCATTAATGATATCAATCTTTTTTTCAACTGGTTTTACCGGTTATGCCATTTTAGGAATAACAATTTTTAGTTTGTTCTTTTTAGCCAAATTACCGCCAAGGTTATTACGAGCATTACTAAAACCAATCTTATTTATGTTTATTATTTTGTTGTTAATTAATTGCTTTTTAGTTACGGATGGTTATATTGGATGACATTGAGGTGGAAAAGCAACAGCAACAGGTTCTGTTGCTGCGGGAGGAAAAAGTTGATTTGCTTTTTCTGAAAAAGCTATTTTTAATGCCCTTTATATGGCATGCCGGATTTATTTAATGATTTTAATTACAACAATTTTAACGGCAACAACGCGCCCATTAGATTTAACTTTAGCGTTAGAAGATTTATTAAGTCCATTAAAACTAGTGCGCTTTCCAGTTCATATTTTATCAACAATTATTTCAATTGCCTTACGAATGATTCCAACTTTAATTGAAGAAGCGGGACGGATTATGAAAGCGCAAGCCTCACGTGGGGTTGATTTTAAAAATGGCCATTTTAAAGATAAAATTAAGTCAACAACAGCGTTAATTATTCCATTATTAGTATCAGCATTTCAAAAAGCTGAAGATTTAGCATATGCAATGGATGCTCGTGGTTATGACCCCCATGCCAAACGAACACGTTATCGTCATTATCGAATTCATTTTCCTGATGTGTTATTATTTATTTTTGGGGTTGGAATTGCTAGTATTATTATTGCTCAATCAGTAACAATGGGGCAATATGAAACTTTTTATCAAGTTTGACATTGAGATAACAATTCTAATGGATGAATATTTGGTAAAATTAAAACAGGATTTTTACAAATTCGGATTCCACATATTGATGAATTTGTTTTAGGATGATAATGTTATATTTATTATTAAGTATTGAATATGATGGTTATGATTATAGTGGCTGAGTTAAACAAAAAAATGCTCGAACAATTCAAGGTGAATTGGAAAAAGCATTTTTTGTTATTTGTCATCAAAAAATTTGAACTTTAGGAGCTAGTAAAACGGATGCTGGTGTGCACGCTTGTGATCAAAAGGTATTAGTAAAACTACCATTCCAACCACGACATTTAGCTTTTTTTATTAAAACCATTAGTCAAACTTTACCACCAAATATTAATATTAAAGGATATCAGTTTGTAGCTGAAAATTTTAGTGTTCGAACTGCAAAAATAAAAGAATATGTTTATACAATTAATGATCAAGAGTATGATCTTTTTAACCACCGTTATGAACTTAAAGTTAATGCACCATTAAATGTTAAAAAGTTACATCAAATTAGTCAAATTTTTGTTGGAACACACGATTTTGCTTATTTTGCAGGGGTTAAACCAACCGAGGATATTGCAACAGTACGAACAATTAACAAAATTTGGGTTAAACGAAACAAAGCAAAAAAAATTGAAATTCATTTTAAGGGGAAAAGTTTTATTCGTTATCAAATTCGCATGTTGACACAAAATATTTTAGCTTGTTATGCTGCCAAAGTTAGTTTAACTGAACTACAAGCACAATTAAACTACCCGCCTAAAGGAGCAACAACAAAATATTGTGCAAAACCATATGGTTTATGTTTGAAAAAAATTAAATATTAAAATAATTTTAATTAGTATGCTTTTCTTTAAAAAATAAATATGATATTATATATTATTTTACTTTTTTATGGTACAATTTATAGTAACAGGTATGGGTAGAAAATAGGGCAAAATGAGGTGCAAAAAATGAATAATGGTTTTTATATTTTATCAAATGAAGAAGGATATTTAGTAAAGTCACATGATACTAATAGTGAAATTGCACTATTTAGAAGTCGTCGTGATGCAGAAGTGTTTATTAGCACTTTAACATTATCACCAACTCCTGCTTTTTCAAATAATTATTCATCAGGAACTTCAATTCCCCAATATTCATCGCAACCTCAGCAAATTATTACGCCATACCCGACCAATGGTGCTTCACCACAAGTATTTTTTATTCAACAACCAGCTCCAGCGCAACAAGTAGCCCCACCGCCATATCCATTTTATCCGATGATGCCACCAACTTCGCAAATGGGAGGAATGTGTTATGGTATGTATCCAAATTATTATGGGCAACAAAATAATCCTTATGGACCATGAGGTTGTACTTGTGAGCATAATAATTCAGATTATAATGAACATTTTGAAAGAAATCCGCACATTAAAAATAATGAAGGTTTAAAATCAGGTTGAAATAATGCCAGCAATGATTTGAATATAAAAAAAAATAATCAATTAAAAGATGATTCAGTTCCTTGAACACAGAAAAATGATGAATATTCAAATAATGGGTATGAAGAACAACTAGTTCAATCGTCGGTTGAAGAATATAATCCTCAAACAGTTATTAATCAAGGCCAAAATAATCCGGTTGTAACTGATGAAATATTAGGACAACAATATAATGATAATGATGTTCCAATTACTAATCCAGAGCCTATAATAACTCCAAATGTTTATTCAGAGGAAGTACAACAACAAGGAAATTATTCCCAACCAACCAACAATCAACCATACTATGAACAAGCTTTTGTTTTTAATCCGGTTTTTCTTAATCAACAATCAGAACAACCAGAACAATATGAGCAACCAAAACAAGTAACAAAACCAATTAATGTAGCTAATGATGATGAATTCTTTAATTTTGCTAATGAACAAGAATTTAATAACAATTCCAAAATTTCAAAAAAAGAAACAAAAAGTTTAATGAAAGAAGAATTAAAAGCAGCTAAAATGCAAACAAAATTAGAAAAACAGAATCGTAAAAAAGCAAAACGTAAAAGGGCACTTGATATTGAAGAATTAGACCCAATTGTAGAATAAAAAGCAAATTAATTTTGCTTTTTATTTTTTTAAAATATTTTAAATTTATGGTTGTTTTTTAAATAAAATTAATGTTATAATGATTTAGGTTTTCGGGCTATAGCTCAGCTGGTTAGAGCGCACCCCTGATAAGGGTGAGGTCGATGGTTCAAGTCCATTTAGCCCGACCATTTTTTTATAAGAATTTTGGGCCCGTAGCTCAGCTGGGAGAGCACCTGCCTTGCACGCAGGGGGTCGACGGTTCAATCCCGTTCGGGTCCACCATTTCAAAATAGATTTAAACAATTAATTAAAAAAGCATATTAAATATTAATATGTAGTATACCACACACATTTTGGAGATTGCAACAAAACAAGAAAAAATAATAAAAAATATAATTAAAATATAAAAACATCATTAAAAATGATACATATATAAATAAAAATTCTAAAATTGACACACTAAAAAATAGTTTAAATAAAACTTTATAAATTTAAAATTATTTAGTTAAATTAGTTAAAAATTCAAATGGTGTTTAAAAATTCAAAGATTTATGCCCTCTTTCAAAATTATAAAAGTAATAATAATCATTTAGTTTATTTTGTAAACCAGCTGCATCCAATATTTTTTCATCAAATACAAATAACTTAGTATAATTTTGATGAAATCTTTCAATTTTACCGTTTGACTACGGAGAACGAACAGGTGTTGTTTGATGTAAAATATTTTTATCTGTTAAAAATTGAGTAAAAGTAGTTTCTTTAACAATACTTTTTTGATTATTCCGATGACTATTAATAAATTCAGAACCGTTATCAGTTCTAATTCGTGTTATTTTAATACCAAATATTTTTTTAAAATCACTGATTACTCTTTTAACAGCATCAATAGCATTATTGGTGCTTAATTTATTATAAATATAACCAAATACTCCTCTCATTCTTTCATCAATAAAATCATAAACATAATACTTTTTATCAACTGGAAATTTACTTGGCATAAAATATTTAGCATCCATTTGTAATAATCCTAATTCTTTAACTTCATATCTTGGATGTTTTCTTTTAATTTCTTTAATTTTATTTTTTATTTTTAATCAACGCCTATCTTTTTTAAGTCAACGAAAAAATGTTTTTAAATTTTTTGGTACTTTATTTTTTAATTCTTCACCATGAATTCCTTTTTTTAAATTATAAAACAATGATAAAACACCCCCAGCGTGTTTATCACAATATTCAAAATATAAATCACAAATATTCTCGCGAACATCATTACTATATTGATAATTAATATTATTAGGAACTGTTGATTTTAATAATAAATCTTCAAAATTATTATTTGTATATGCAAGTAAAATTTTCTTTGCTCAGTAATAAAAAGTTGAAAATTTATTTTTAAAATATTTTTTAATCAAGTCTTTTAATAACAACTTAGTTTTTAAAAAAATTCCTTACATAAATTAATATATGCAAATATTTTTGTTTTTATTCTTTTATAGTATTTATTTTTATAATTTTTACTTAAAAAATCTTGCAATTTTGCTTGTAAATCGCCTAAATTAGAGTTATTAATAATATATTTCATTAATTCACCTCATTTTTTAAAAATAATATAGTATAGTTATATCATTTAATAATAATTTTTATAAAACTTCAAACTTTTTTTAAACAATCATAACCATAATAAGTAAGTATCGTTTCTAAAACATATTTAAAAATACTTATATATATATATATATATATAATGTCAATAGAATTTGATAAAAAAGAAGTAAAATATGAAAAAATGACTTAGTATTTTAGGAGCAATCGGATTAACAGCAACAAGTACAACAACATTAATTAGTTGTAAAAAACCAAATAACAATGAAAACGGGAATAATAAACCAGAACCTACACCAGAACCAAAAAAACCACCAAAAGATAGTAATTGAAAGTTAATTGATAAAAAATATTATAGTAATGAGATTAAAAATATAAATAATAAATGATATATTGGTATTTTTCCTAAAATGTGAAATTCAGGTAAACCCATTATTCCGTATAGTATTTTTAAAGCAATTAATGATGGAGAGGATATTTCTATTTATGGTAAATTTGGTAATGGGTTTAAAACTTCAAATGATAATGTTTATCGTTGAGATGGAAATGGTGAACCAATTGAATTACCAAATTTTGATAAAAATACTGGTGAAATTACAAATTGAAAAGGTTAAAAAGGAACTTAAAAATAGTTCCTTTTTAAATTAATCGCACAAATTTCATAAAGATAATTAATAAAAATAAATTAGTTATTGTGCTATACAATGCAGGACTAAATTTTCATACTTCGAATGTTTGACTGAAAAAACTATATATTGTTTGAAAAATTTTACCAACACCACTCGCTAGTTCGTTTACTTGTTTTATACCAGGAATATTATTCACAATTCAAATTGCCGTATTTCTGATATGACACGCTAAATTATATCAACTACAACTTTCATATTGTGCTTGTCATCATTGACTATCGGGAAATAATCCACCATTATTTATTTCTTGTCAGTTATAAATACCAAAATTAAAGTCATAATATCGATACATATCATTTTCTTTTTGGGCTTGTAATTCAAAGACATTATATCCGATTTTTTGTTCTTCCATTTTCTTATATTTTAAACCATATTTATCTTTTAAAACATCTTCAAAAACATATCCTTCATTTTGATTAATATTATAATAATTTGAAACTGAAAAATCATAGTTAAATACATCTCCATAATTTGTGTTATAAAACAGATTTTTATAGGCTGAATACATCTTAAAATCTAATAATTTATATTTATCAGAAAAATAAAAATATCGTGGATAAATTTTAAAACCATTATTTGCTAACAAACTATATTTTTTGTTATATCCTTGCGTATAAGTATTATTATCTAAATCAAACATTGTTCGTAAATAATCCTTATAAAAATTTTTAGATACAACAAACATACTATTCAATAATTCTTTAAATTTATCATAAGAAACTAAAAATTTTTTCTTTTGTTCTTCAAATTCTTTTTTCTCTGCTTTGGTTTTTAAAACTTTTTTATTATTTTCAAATTTATAAATATAATTATTATAGTCATTAAAATATTTTATTGACTTTCCATTTTCATCTAAAATAACATCTTTAAAATTTTCTAATTTTAAACCAAAAAAGTTAATCAAAACAGTATCATATTGTAAATTATCAATATAACCACTTTCAATAAAATTACTCCGATTTTGAAAAATAGGAATCAAAGCATAAGCAAAAAAAGATTTTAAAAAGTTATTAATATCTATTTTTCCAGTCATTTTTTGATAATAAATAGTATTATAAAGATTTCATTGTCCAATAGAATAAATATTTCCTTCAAAATTAAAGATATTTTCTTTTTCTTTCATAAAAGTAAACAAAAAACCTAATTTTTCATCTTTATGAGTAGATTCAGATACATAAAAACTGCGTGCCCTAATATGTGTTAGTTCTAAACTACCAGCAATAATATTATTACTTTTATCAATCGTTAAAATCATCCTATAAATTGATTTTTTAATAACATATCAACTACCAATTTTTTCACTTTCATCAATAATTTCAAAATCAAAAATTATTCTTTGTGTTCCAACAATAGGATTATCATAACCGGGATTACCCCTTTGTTGAACTCTAATGTTTTCTTGAATAATAACATCTAAATAATTATTTAAAAAATCTTTAACTTTATTTTGATTATCAACACTTCAATCTGTAATTTCACCAGTATTTTTATCAAAATTTGGTAATTCAATTGGTTCACCATTTCCATCTCAACGATAAACATTATCATTTGAAGTTTTAAACCCGTTACCAAATTTACCATAAATAGAAATATCCTCTCCATCATTAATTGCTTTAAAAATACTATACGGAATAATGGGTTTACCTGAACTTCACATTTTAGGAAAAATACCAATATATCATTTATTATTTATATTTTTAATCTCATTACTATAATCTTTTTTATCAATTAACTTTCATTTTTGAAATTTTAAATTAACTGATTGTAAATCAGTTATATTTGCTTTTAATTTATTTAATACTGTCGCTAAATTGTATTTATTAGCAAACGAATAAATAAAATTCGTTAATTCTCTTAAAAATTGTTTTTTATCAACATCATAAAATTTATTAATGTTATACTGTTTAACATAACTATCTCAATTTTTATATAAATCCATAAATTTATCACTTGGTTTATCATAAGAAACACCAGTTGAATAACTATCCTTTAAAAAATCTAAGTACCATTTATCATTATAAGTTAGTGATCTTGATGTTTTTAAAGTAGGATTAATAAAATAATTGGTATCACTTCAATTTTCAAAAAAAGTACTGCGTAAAAACATCGTATTAATAAAATCAGTTTCATTAATGCCCGTTTCTACATTCCGCTTTGTTCTTGCTTTTTCTTCTGTTTGTTGTGATTGATGGTTTTGTTGTAATGTCATTGCCCCTAACGAGAAAAAAGAAATCAATAAAATTGGTATAAACGAAAATAATACTAAAAACTTACGCATTATTTTTTACCAACTTATTTTTATGATTTTCTTTTATTAATTTGATAATTTCATTAAATAAATAACCATAAAAATAATGAATTATTAAGATATATCACAATATATCAAATCATAAACCATAAATTATATAAAAATTTATACCAGCATATTTCTCTTTTAATTCTTCAATCGTTGAAACTGTATCTAAAATACATACAAGCGTTAACGAAAAACTTATAATAAGATATAAAATTAAATCAACCCAAGAAATAAATAAACCATTTTGTTTCTTTTCTTTTTTATTTTCTACATTACTTTTCATAAATTTAACTCCTAACTATATAATGTTTTTGAAATAATAAAACCAATAATATATAAACTTGATATTGTTAACATTAACGGATGACTAAATAAAATCGCCATTTTATCAAAAATAGATAACAACCAAGTATCAGAATTATATAAATCCATAATAATATTTTTTGCCGATGTCAACTGATTAATAATAACTGTAATAAAACCAATTCCAAATATAGCGATTGCCATTACCAATAAAACTAACTTAATCATATAAAATTAACTCCTTACTTATTTTTTTATTCTTTTAGTGGTATGAATTCTTTTAAAACCTAATTCTCTTGTTTTTGCTTGTCTTACTAAACTTGATAACTGTTGTTTATTGCGACTAACTTTAAATTGTTTTCGTTCTTTAATATGTTTTTGTAAACCTTGTTTAGTACTAGAAACACCCCGAACAGTGGCACCGTATAGTTTAGAACTATTAATAACACCGCTTTTAACTGTTGAACCTAAATCGTTATAATTAATTGATGTTCCGTGAATTGCATAAATAGATAATTTAATAACCATAAAAAAGATTAAAAAATAAGCAATTGTTATATTTGTCATTGGTAATTTAGTATTTCAAATCACATCAAAAACAAATAAAAAAGTATCAAAAATAAAACTAAAAATCTTATTTCAATTATCGTTATTAACGCTTTCACTTAATAAATTACTCATTTTTTATTTTTCTTTTCCCTTTTTTTGCTTTTAAATTTTCTTTCAAAATATCAATATCAAACAATTCTAAGCGTTGTTTATTGTTTAATTTTGATATATCTTTTCAAAAGTATTCTTTTTTATTAATAACTTCATCATTTTTTAAATCACGGACAAATGATAATCAATGACTATCATATTTATTAGCAAATTCAAGCGGAATAATTATCTTAAAAAACCGAATTCCTAATCCAACATCCGACTTATGTTTTGCTCTTTTACCTTCTGCTGTTCGTTCTACTGATTTTGTTTTTCAAATTTAATAATCTGTAATATCTTGGAAAATACCAATTCGCATAACAAAACTACGATTAAAAATATTACCTAATTTTGACTTAACGGGTTTTTTCAATGAAATAGAAATAATAATACCACTTGCTAAATGACAAATATTATTTCACATCATACCTTCACGCTGTACAGTAAAAATCGATCTATTTTTAAAATGTCTTGCTAAAACAATTCACACACTTTTACCACCATGAACTTTTTTAACTTCGTGGGGACTAGTTCCATCAATATATAAAAAACTCTCATCAAACAAAATTAAACTATCATCAGGTGGGACTAATTTAGTTCTATCAGTAAAATCTAAATTATTAAAAGTTAAAAGTTTTATTGCATCATCTTCAATTGGATAATTACTATAAATTTTATTCGTTAAAAGTTTCATAACTTGTGATAGAAAAGTTAAAAGCAATGTTTTACCAGTTCCTAATTTACCAATAATTACGGATAATGGATTATCTCAAATAAAGTAAACTAAACGAAAGACATTTAACTGATAAAAAACATTTTTTCAAACTCACCAAACAAAATATACACATTGTAAAACAAATAATAATCAAAATACTAAACCAGTAAAATTTAAAGAAATTATTCAAAGTAATAAATCAATTAAACTAAACAAAACCATTGAACCACTAATATAACAAAAATTTATTAGAAAAAATACAAACTTTTTCATTATTTAAAATACCCAACTATTTTAAAAATCATTCACAATAAGAACCAAGTTAAAAACAAAATTACAATTCAAACACCAATCATCAAAGTTAAATATTCATTTTGTGTTAAATTCCACATTGTAATACTTTCAACATTTGTTTTATTTATAAATAAAAAGACATGAATAAAAAACTCTTTTAATTTTTCTCAATCATTTTGCATCTTTAAAAACTCCACATTTTCTGAATAAGTTTAAAAAACATTCCAAAAAATAAAATGATAAATAACACAAACGATATAACATATAAAAATTCTGGGGCATTAGAACCAATTATATAACTAACAAATTGAACTCAATAATTATATAAACTCATTATCTAATTCTTCCAAATCGCGAATTAATTGTTCTACTTTTTCGTCATTTCAATTTATTAAATTATTATTGATATTTGTTTTTACTTTTTTAGGTTCATTTTGAAATAATGCTTTATGCATAAGCGTAAAATAGTTATGTTTATATTGACTATACAAATCAATTATTTCTGTTACAGTTAAAAATTTTCAATCGTGTTGTTTTAAATTTTAATCATATTTTACAATACGATAAGAATTATCATAAATTAAACCGATTGCTACTTGATCTGAATGTTTTTCACTAGGATAAATAAATTTATTACTCAATCAAAAACCAATATAGCGATTATGATTAGGTAAATTTATAAAACTTGCTTTATCTGTTTAAAAAGGAATAAGTTCCTTTCTAATAAAATAATTTTCTATATTTTGATTTTTCTTAATAAAACTACTCAATTTTTTCAACTCCTTTATAACAATTTAAACAATAAAATTCATCAAATCGTAATCTTTTCATATCATATTGAATAAATTATCCGCTAATAAATTACGCGGAATAATTTATTCTTTTACTTTTTAATTTCAATATCTTTTGCAATCTTATTGACAGTATTAATAACAATATCTTTTCCATACTTTTTCACTAACGACCGCAAAATAAAATATTGCTTTGTTTGCATAATTTCAACTCCTTATTTAAAATATTAATAAAATTTATTTCTAAAACTGTAAATACCACAAAAGTACAAAATGTATGTGGTTTCTACAATTTTATTTTTTGATATTAATTTAGATGCAAATAATGAATTACATGAATTAGGAATTATTAAAGAAAGTTATAGTATTGATTTAACAAATGATTTAGATTTGAATTTATGGAAAAAATAAATAAGAAAAACGAAGGAAAAAATTATGATTTAATTTATAACCAAATTGATAATTTTTTTATTGAAGATTCAGAATTATTAAAATTTTGTGAATATATATTAAATATTACTAATTTATCAATGGAAAAGTATGGACCAATAATTAGTGCTTTGAATAATTACAAATCAGTTGCTTTTAATAGTTATCCAACAAAAATTTATGAATTATTAGATTGATTTGGTATTGAAATTGTTTATGCAATTAATAATGGATTAAAAGTAAAACGTTTTGGTGTTAAAGACAATAGTACTGGTAGTAATAGCAAGATAAGAAGAAAACCAAGATTAATGTCAAATAAAACTTTAAAAAATATTGATAATGATGATAACAAAATTAATAAAGAAATAATTTTTACTGAGTATTTTGCAAATAATGGTAATATTAGTGCTAAGTTAATTGCTTTAAATAAGTTATTACCACTGTTAGAAGAAAAACGAGCTTAAATTAAAGATTTTAATCCTAAGTTAGAATATGATATTTTTAGTTTTTTACAACATACAAAATATCGGAATTCTTTAACATATCAAGAAGATAGCGAAGCTGAAAAACGTTTGGATAAAGTTTTTAAAAAAGCGGTGCTATCGTTATATTTATTAGATATTGGTTAAAAAGCGAAGAAAATAATTTGTTTTTTATTTATTAAAATTATTTTAAAAAGTTTTCCGTTATAATTTGTAGTAGGTGATTATGATGAAAGTTATTTTAATTAAAGATATTAAAGGAAAAGGAAAAGTTAATGATGTAATTGATGTTGCTGATGGCTATGCAAAAAATTATTTAATTAAAGAAGGTTTTGCAATTCCAACAACTTCTGCTAATTTGGCTAAATTAAATGTTGTTTTATCACAGCAAGCAGCACAAGAAGCAGCAACAAAAGCTTCTTTAGAAGAATTAAAAACAGCATTAGAAGAATTAACATTGAATTTTAAATTAAAAGTTCATAATAATAAAACATTTGGTTCTGTTTCTTTAACACAAATTGAAGATCGATTAGCAAAAGAATTTAACTTAAAAGTTGATAAAAAGAAATTTATTGATAGTAATAATTTAACAAGTTTTGGGTTACATTACCTAAAAATTAAATTAGCTCCAAATATAATTGCAACATTAAAAGTGATGGTAGAAAAAAAGGAGAGTTAATTAATGGAAAACATCAATAAAACAGAATTAAATAAACTTAATGTTATTAATGATGCGGAAAAAAATGTTTTAGCAATAATTGTACACTCCATTACAGCAGCTGAAGAAGTTTTTTCAATTTTAACAGAAGAAGATTTTACTGTAATGAATTACAAAGTAATTTTCAAAACTTTACAAGAACAATTTTCAGCAAAGGTTGCTATTAATATTACAACATTAAGCAATTATATGTTAAAAAATAATATTTTAAATAAAATTGGTGGCATTGAATTTTTAACTGATTTATTTCAATCATATACAACAGATGCTAATTTATCTGAATATTTAGATATTATTATTAAAAATACAACCTCACGTCGATTAAAGGCTGTTGTTGATAGTATTAATCGTCAGATTGATGCTCATCAGCCAATTGATGAAGTTGTTAGTCACGCAGAAAAAGAAATCTTAGATGTTAAAAAGGAGCGAAAAGGGAATTTATTTAAAACTTCATATGATGAAGTTGATAAAGTACTCCAAAAAATTGAATTGTTAGAAAATTCCGGTGAAATGTTAACAGGAAGTCCAAGTGGTTTTCGTGATTTAGATCGTATGACATCAGGTTTTCAAAAAGGGGATTTTATTATTTTAGCGGCACGTCCTTCAATGGGAAAGACAGCATTAGCTTTAAATTTTGCTGTTAAATCAGCTGCTCAATCAAAAAAAGCAGTTGCTATTTTTTCAGTTGAAATGCCAGCGGAACAATTAATTCAAAGAATGCTAGGAAGTTATTCAACAGTTGATTCTGTTAAAGTTCGAACTGGTAAAGGGTTACAAACACGTGATTGAGAAAATATCACCAAGGCGGCGGATTTTTTAAAACAAACAAAATTATTTATTGATGATACACCAGGTTTGAAAGTCATTGAATTACAGTCAAAGTTAAGAAAATTATGTCGTGAAAACGAAGTTGGTTTAGTTGTTATTGATTATTTACAATTACTTAGCACTGGAACTCATTTTGGTGATTCACGTCAACAAGAAGTTTCAACAATTTCGCGGCAACTTAAAGCATTAGCACGTGAATTAGAGGTTCCGATTATTTGTTTATCCCAATTATCACGGTCAGTTGAAAAACGAGAAGACAAAAGGCCAATTATGTCTGATTTACGTGATTCAGGAGCAATTGAACAAGATGCGGATATTATTATGTTTTTATTTCGAGAAGAATATTATACTGCTCACGATTCAAATAATATGGAAGGACCAATGTTAGAAACGGAAAAAGCACAATTAATTTTATCAAAGCATCGAAATGGTCCAACTGGGAGTGTTGAATTATTATTTGTAAAAAAACACGGTTCATTTGCTGATTATGGTTTGCAAAATACAAAAATTTAGGATACTATATTAATTAGTGAAAAATAAATTAGTGTTTAAGAAAAGAGGACTATAATGCGTAAGTTATTATCAATTTTTGCAGCAACAACTTTGGTTACAACATCATCAGCATCAGTTGTTGCTTGTGGTGGTGCACCACAAGGAAATCCTATTCCTACTTTTATGTATAATGGAAATCAAAAATTTAGTCATGCTCCAACAGCAACTGGTAAATCAACAAATGGAATTGATGATGTAACACAATCAGGAAAAGATGAAAATGGTGTTCCTTATGAATACAGTTTAAAGGAAGGGCAATTGGGTTTAATTAATAATGCAATTAACCCTATTTTACATGGTATAAATTTAACAAAAGATAATAGTGTAACAACTGGTAAAGGAGCAAAGTGAACTGATGAACAAATTGCATCTGGTTTAAAAGGACAAAAGGATGAACTAATTAAAACTGCAAAAACTGATGCGCAAGATCCTTTTGATAATAGTAAAAAAATTAATCAAAAAGTATTATGAGAAGAATTTTTTAACAATTATTCAACTAGTTATGACTCATACTATAGTCAAGTTGCTTTCCTAGCAAATGAAAATAAAACAATCTTAAATAAAACAAATGATAATTTGGTTACAATGACTGGAAATGCAGAAAAGACAAAAAATAAAGATTGAGTTAAAGAACAAACTTGACCAGATGGCAAAAAAACTCCTTATACACCTTCATCATTAAAAGTATTATCACCTATAGCAACGATTCTTAAATGATTAAATGATCCAAAAAATGGCTATAATCAAGGTTATGATCAAATTGATCAAAATCGTGGATATCAATCAGCACGTTATCTTGCAATTGTTATTCCTAATGTGACAATTCGCTTTGAGTTTCAAGGAGAACATAATCGTTTTACTTTTACATCAACAATTGATAAATTAGTATGTTATGCAAATTATCTTGTTTACGAAAATCCAAATAGTACAAAAGATAGTCCAACTTATGGTCATCAATGATTTTTCCTAAGTTATGGTTTTTATGACTTTGAGAATTTAAAAGATGATTATCATCACTATAATTTTAATGCGATTCCAGATGCTGCTAAGATTTATCAAAATATTAAAATTGCATTAGGTTTTGTTAAAAAAAATGATGATAAAGGAATTTTAACCGATGAGGAAGATAAGGAAGTTGGTAAACGTGGTCAATTCTCAACACCAGAAACAGATTATACTTTCCCAGCTCTAAAATGAACAATTAATGTTGATTCAATTACTGACCAATATAAATAATGGATATTAAAATTCTGGCAATTGGTTTATTAGATAAAAAGTATCTAATAATGGGCTGTGAAACTTTTTTTGAACGAATTAAGCATTATGCAAAATTAGAAATTATTGAATTAAAAGAAGTTAATAATAAGAATGAACAAGTAACAATTAATGAACAAACAGCATTAGTAATAAAAAAACTATTAGATTATTCAGAATATTATAAAGTATTATTAGCATCACAAGGTCAAATTTTAACAAGTGAACAAATTGCTTCATATATTAAGGAAGTTAAAGATTTTAAAAAAGCAAAGTTATTGTTTATTATTGGAGGCAGTCATGGTTTTAATAATAATGAATTATTGTCAAAGGTTAATTTTCAATTAAGCTTTGGAGCAATAACTTTACCACATCAATTATGCCGATTAGTATTATTAGAACAAATATATCGTAGTTTTAAGATTATTAATAATGAAAGTTATCATAAGTAATTTTTAAAAAGAACAACCAGATTATATTTTTTTGGTTTTAGTTCTTTTTTTATTTTGGCGGGTTTGCTACATCATTGCAATTTTTCGTTTTCGCGCTAATTCTGATAAAGCATTTGTATTTGTTTCTAATAATAATTGCCGATAATAAGGACTATTTTTTTTAGCTAATTTAATAACTTTAATTCGGTCAGCGACAGTCATATTATTAACATCAATATAATTAGGATCCTTTATTCTATAAGCTTGGTTTTTTAATTGCTTATTCTTTTTTTGAGCATTTAATAAAATTTTATACATTGGATTATTTTTATCAATGATTTTCTTTTTATATAACTGTGGTTTTTTGTTTGTTTTGCGGTAAATTTCATGGCTTCGTGATGTTTTACGTGCTAAAGTTTCAAGTTGAATTTTAACCACCTGTGCTTTATGTTCTTGAATTTTTTTATAACGCAAATCATAACCATTGTCCTTTGTTTTTTTAATATAATAGTTTTATTTTCTATTTCTTTTGCCATTTTTCTCCTTACTTTTCAACATGTAATTATTCCAATTTTATTATAATATTAATTATAAATTAGATGAAACAAAGAAGTAAAAAAGATAAAATATTTTATTTTTTTTCTTAAAAAAGACTTGCATTATTGCTTATTATCCAATAAAATAAATAAGCATGTATATTTTGTGGGAACATCTTTTTTGGTCTATCACTGATACACTAATAGGCGTTGTTAATGTTTACACAAAAAATATGAATAAATTAGGAGGAAAAGTAATGGCTCAAACTAAAATGAGAATTAAATTAAAAGGTTTTGATCACCGTGTGGTTGATCAATCAATTAAAAAAATCATTAAAGCAGCTCAAGCAGCAGGAGTAGAGGTAAAGGGACCAATCCCTTTACCAACTGATCGTAATATCATTACTATTTTAAGAGCAACTCATAAATATAAAGATTCAAGAGAACAATTTGAAATAAGAACACATAAAAGAATTATTGATATTATTAATCCTGATGGTCCAAAGGTAATTGATACTTTAAAAAGAGTGCAGTTACCAAGTGGTGTGGAAATTGAAATGAAATAAATAACCATTCTTAAATTTAATTTATAAACAAGATATACATGACGTATTTTCAAGGAGGAAAGAAATGAAAGGAATCTTAGGACGCAAAATTGGTATGACACAAATTTTTGCTACCGATGGTAGATTAATACCAGTTACAGTAGTTGAAGTAGAACCTAATGTTGTTTTACGAGTATTGACAAAAGAACAAAATGGTTATCAAGCGCTTCAATTAGCTGTCGAAGATAAAAGAATTAATTTGGTTTCAAAACCAGACCAAGGACAATTCAAAAAAGCGAATACAACACCTAAGCGCTTCGTTAAAGAAATCAGAAATATGGATGGTTATAATCATGGCGATATTATTAAAGCTGATATCTTTACTGCTGGGGAATTCGTTGATGTTATAGGAACTTCAAAAGGAAAAGGATTTACCGGTTCAATTAAAAGACATAACTATTCACGGGGACCAATGGGACATGGTTCAGGTTATCACCGTGGTGTTGGGTCGATGGGAGCTATTGCCCCAAATCGGATTTTAAAATCTAAAAAAATGCCTGGACATATGGGAACCGAAAAAGTAACAATTCAAAATTTAGAAGTTATTGCAATTGATACTGAAAAAAATGCTTTATTGGTAAAAGGTTCAATTCCAGGTCCAAAAAAACAGTTTGTAGTTATTAAAGAAGCAATTAAAGGTTTAAAACCAAATATACCAACAGAACTAGTTAAAAGAACTGTTGAAACAAAAACACCAGAGCCCACAGTGAAAGAAGAAAAAACAGTTGAAGAAGTTGTTGATGCAGTAGTTGATACAACGCCAACAGCAGTCACTGATGCACCAGCATCAAAGACAGAATAGTTTTGTAGAAAGGAATTTTAAAATGAAATTACAAGTACTTGATGCGAAGGGAACAAGCGTTAAAGAAATTAGTGTAAATGATGCCATTTGAGGAATTGAGCCACACCAGCAAGCAATGTTTGATGCTGTTATTGCGCAACAAGCCGCAATGCGTCAAGGCACACACAAAACTAAGACAAGAACTGAAGTATCTGGTGGGGGAAGAAAACCTTGAAGACAAAAAGGAACTGGTCGTGCTCGCCAAGGTTCAATTAGAGCACCACAATGAAAAGGAGGAGGGATTGTTTTTGGCCCAACTCCAGAGAAAAATTATTTAAAACATGTTAATAAAAAAGTTAGAAAATTAGCAATTAAATCTGCATTATCGTTGAAAGTTCAAGATAAAAATATTATGATAATTGATCAATTTGGAATTGATAAACCTTCAACAAAAGCAATGGTTGAAGTTTTAAATAATTTAAAAGTTAATGGTGAAAAACTATTAATTATTACCACAGAAGGTGATGAAGTTAATTTTAAATCATCACGTAATATTGAAAAGGTAAATATAATTACATCAGCTGGAATTAATATATATGATTTATTAAATGCAAACAAATTATTAGTAACAGAACAAGCAATAAAAGCAATTGAGGAGGTGTACGCATAATGCATATTATAAATGTCATAAAAAAACCAATTTTATCAGAAAAAACATATCGTAATATGGCGAATGGGGTTTATACTTTTGAAGTTGCGCGTACAGCAAATAAAGTTCAAATTAAAAAAGCTTTTGAAAAAATCTTTGAAGTAAAGGTTGAAAAAGTTAATGTTATTAATTATGACCCAAAAGAAAAGAAAATGGGAAAATTTGTTGGAGAGACAACATACACAAAACGTGCAATTATTAAATTAAAACCAGGTGAGAAATTAGATTTATTAGGAGAAGATAAATAATTCCAGGATACACTATCTGGGACTGTTTATTGGCGAAATAGGAGGATAAATAAAAATGCCAATTAAGAGTTTTAAACCAGTCACACCGAGTCGTCGTAATATGACGTCATTAGATTATTCCGTGTTGACAACTGATCGCCCGGAAAAATCATTAATTGAAACTCGGAAAAAACATGCTGGTCGTAATAACCAAGGAGTTATTACAACAAGACATAAAGGTGGCGGTCACAAAGTTAAATATCGTATTATTGACTTTAAACGTAATAAGGATAATATTATTGGAAAAATTGCAACAATTGAATATGATTCAAATCGTAATGCCTTTATTTGTTTAGTTAATTATGTTGATGGTGAAAAAAGATATATTTTAGCACCAAAAACCATCAAAGTTGGAATGCAAATTGTTAGTGGTGAAAAAACAGATATTAAAGTTGGAAACTGCATGAAATTAAAAAACATTCCAGAAGGGACTGTTCTACATAATTTAGAATTACGTCCAGGCAAAGGTGGACAATTAGCTCGTTCAGCTGGTTCATCAGTGCAATTATTAGGGAAAGATGAAGATGGTAAATATGTCACAATTCGATTAACATCAGGTGAAGTTCGTAAAGTTTTAGGAGAATGTCGAGCAACAGTTGGTGAAGTTGGAAACGAAGACTACGCCCTAGTAAATTGAGGAAAAGCAGGACGAAACCGCTGACGTGGAATTCGTCCAACTGTTCGTGGGTCAGTTATGAACCCAAATGATCACCCTCATGGTGGGGGAGAAGGTAAAGCTCCGGTTGGTCGAAAAGCACCAATGACACCATGAGGTAAAAAAGCATTAGGAGTGAAAACTCGTAACAAGAAAAAAGCTTCAACTAAATTAATCGTTAGAAGACGTACTAAATAATCTTGCTAATTAGGGTCAATCTGACAAATAATAGTTGAAAGTAAAAATCAAAATTAGAGAGATTATATATAGGAGGTAAAACAATGTCACGAAGTCTGAAAAAAGGGCCATTTGTTGATAAACATTTACAAAAAAAAGTTGAAGCATTAAATACTACGAATAAAAAAGAAGTTGTTAAAACTTGATCAAGAAGAAGCGTTATTTTCCCAGAATTTATTGGTCATACTTTTGCTGTTCACAATGGAAAAGAACATATTCCAGTTTATGTTACCGAAGATATGGTTGGTCATAAATTGGGAGAATTCTCACCAACAAGAAAATTTGGTGGACATGGCGATGATAAGAAGAAGAAAAAATAATTAAATTCAGAAAGTGAGTATTATATAAATGGATGTAAGAGCAAACTTAAGAAATATTAGAATATCGCCACGAAAAGTAAGACTAGTTACCGATTTAATTCGGAATAAAAAAGTGGGAGACGCAATAGTTATTCTTAACAACACAAACAAAAAATCATCAGTTCCAGTTCAAAAATTAGTTAAATCAGCGGTAGCAAATGCCGTTAATAATAATGGATTGGATGCTGATCTCTTATTTATTAAAGAAATCTTCGTTAACGAAGGACCAACATTAAAACGTTTCCGTCCGCGTGCACATGGGCGAGCATATGAAATATTGAAGAGAACAAGTCACATCACAGTTACTGTTAGTGATGGACAACAATAAGAAAGGAAGATAACAAGAGATGGGTCAAAAAGTTAGTCCAACAGGATTACGCGTTGGAGTTATTAAAACGTGAGATTCAAGATGATACGCTGAAAAGCAAGAATATGTCAAATGATTGCATCAAGATATCAAGATTAGAAAAGCTCTAATGAAAGAATTAAAAGGAGCAAGTGTTTCTAAAATTGAAATTGAACGAACAAAAAAAGAAATTGTTATCTTTATTAGAACTGCTCGTGTTGGTGTTGTCTTAGGACAAGAAGGAAAAAACATCGCAAAATTAGTAAAATTAGTACATGTTACAATTGGCGATCGTAAAATAGAAGTAAAAATTAATGTTGTTGAAATTAAAAACCCAGACACTGATGCACAATTAGTGGCAAATACCATTGCTGAACAGATTGTTAATCGTGCTTCATTTAGAAGTGTTCAAAAATTAGCAATTAAAAAAGCAATGAAAGCTGGAGCACAAGGAATTAAAACTTCCGTTTCAGGACGTTTAGGTGGTGTAGATATGGCACGAACAGAAGGATATACCGAAGGAACCGTACCATTAGCAACTTTACGTAGTGATATTGATTATGCTTTAGCCGAAGCTTTAACAACCTATGGCCAAATTGGAGTTAAAGTTTGAATTTGTAAGGGAGAAATCCTAAACAAAGAATTAGTTTCTACAAGTGATGAAAAACCAAAGTTTGAAAAACGTGACTTTAATCGTTCAAACAATAATCGTCGTGATCAAGGACCAAAATCACACCCTGCTGCTAAGGAGGCAAAATAATGTTATTACCAAAAAGAACAAAATATCGTCGTCCGCATCGTATTAAATATGAAGGAAAAGCAAAAGGAAATACGAAAGTAGATTTTGGAGAATTTGGATTAAAATCACTAGATGGAGCGTGAATTACAAACCGCCAAATTGAAGCAGCGCGGATTGCAATGACACGTTATATGAAACGTTGAGGAAAAGTTTGAATTAGAATTTTTCCTCATATGGCGAAAACAAAAAAACCATTAGAAGTTCGAATGGGTTCAGGAAAAGGTTCACCTGAAGAATGAGTAGCAGTTGTTAAAACAGGAACGGTCATGTTTGAAGTAGCAGGTGTTTCTGAAGAAACTGCCCGTGAAGCATTACGATTAGCAATGCATAAATTACCAGTAAGATGTAAGATTGTTAAAAAAGGAGAAGAGTAAGAGATGAATGATTTAACCAAAAAATCAGTTGAAGAATTGAAAAAACTGGAAGAAGAATCACGTGCTGAATTATTTGCGTTACGATTCCAATCAGCAATGGGGAATTTAGAAAAACCACATCGCATTGGGGAATTAAAAAAGCAAATTGCTCGTATTTTAACAATCTTATCTGCTCGTAAAAATGCTGGGGAAAACACCGCAATTAATGTTAAAGTTAATTTAAATGAAACATATGCGAAAATTGAAAAAGAATCACAAGCATTTGCAAAACAACGCAAGGCAAAAATTGAGAAAATGATGGCTGAGCAACAAGCTGCTGAAGGAGAAATGCCAAGTTTAATGGATTTACCATTAAATGACGCAATGGACTTAACAGAAGAAGCTGTTGTTTCAACAATAGGAGAAGCAAATGTTCTTGATGAACAAAAAACACCAGTTGCGGCAAAGAAACCAGCCGGTGGGAAAGAATCTCCTAAGAAAAAAGTTATTGGGGAAGAAAAATTGACAACTGGAAAAGCAGTTACATCAGCTGTGAAAAAAGCCTCAGTGGCTAAAAAAGATGTTGTACAAGAAACTAAAACTGATAAAGATACAACATTAAAAACTTTAATTAAAGAAAAAGCTGCGGCAAAGAAATCAGCAGCAAAAAGTAAAACAACACCAAGCGACAAAACAATAGTAACTGTTAAATCAGTTACTTCGGCTAAAGTAGACATTGAAGTACCAAAAGGAACAAAAAAAGCAGAGCCAACTAAGACAACTAAAAAAACAACTGAACTTAATGCAAAAGAAAAATTAGCAGCAATTAAAAGTTCTGTTGCGATGGGTGGCACTGCAAAAGGGCGTGATTCAGGAGTTAAAATTGATTTAGAATTAAAAACAAAAGACCCTAACGCAAAAGAATATACTTATGGTACAAATTGAAAAGAAAATCGTGATAAAATCTTAACCACTGGTAAAACAACAAAAAAAGCCGATGACAAAACAACTAAGAAAGGGACAGAAAAAAATAATGGAAAGAAATAGTCGTAAAGTCTTACAAGGACGTGTTATTTCAGATAAAGCTGAAAAAACAATTACTGTTTTAGTTGAAACATATAAAAACCACCCCTTATATAAAAAACGTGTAAAGTATTCAAAAAAATATTTAGCACATGATGAACAAAATCAAGCCCATATTGGAGATAAAGTAAGCATTATGGAAACGCGTCCTTTATCAAAAACTAAACACTTTCGTCTAATTCAAGTTATTGAAAAAGCAATTGGTTAGTAAGAAGAGAATAATAAAAAAATGATCCAACAAGAATCAAGATTAAAAGTTGCTGATAACTCTGGGGCAAAAGAAGTGTTAGTAATTAAAAATTTGGGTGGTTCATGACGAAAGTTTACTAATATTGGGGATATCGTTGTATGTACAATTAAAAAAGCAACCCCTGGTGGAATTGTTAAAAAAGGACAAGTTGTTAAAGCGGTTATCGTGCGTACTAAACGTGGTTTAAAACGAAGTGATGGAACACAAATTCAATTTTCAGAAAATGCTGTAGTATTAATTAAAGATGATAAAAACCCACGTGGAACACGGATTTTTGGGCCAATCGCCCGGGAAGTTAAAGATGCTGGTTTTGTAAAAATTGCATCATTAGCACCAGAAGTATTATAGGAGACTATTTATGAATAAAGTTAAATTTAAAAAAGGTGACTTAGTGAAAGTTATAGCCGGAAAATATAAAGGAACAGAAGGTCCAATCATTAGTGTCTTACGTGAAAAAAGTCGTGTGGTAATTGAAGGGATTACAAATATTAAACATGTGAAACCTTCACAAGATAACACTGAAGGAGGAATTCAACAAGTTCCCGCTTCAGTTCATATTTCAAATGTTGCATTAATTGATCCAAAAAATAAAAAAGAAATTACTAAAATTAGTTATCAAATTGCTGATAATGGTAAAAAAGTTCGCATTGCTCGTAAGTCAAAAGCGCATTTAGCATAGAAAGGAATAATGATTAATAATGAATGTTAATTTAGAAAAAAAATATAAGAATACAATTGTTAAAGAATTATTCAAAGAGCAAGGTTTTCAATCAATAATGCAAGTTCCTGTTGTTAAAAAAATTGTTGTTAACATGGGAGCTGGGGATGCAACACAAAATAGTAAAGTAATTGAAGATATTACAAATGAATTAGCATTAATAACTGGGTTACGACCAGTTGTTACCAAAGCTAAAGGTTCAATTGCTTCCTTTAAATTACGTGAAGGAATGCCAATTGGAACAAAAGTTACTTTACGTGGGAAAAAAATGTATCAGTTTTTAGATAAACTAATCAACATTGTTTTACCACGAGTAAGAGATTTCCGTGGGCTTAATAAAAATGCCTTTGATGGGCGTGGAAATTATACATTAGGAATTAAAGAACAAATTATTTTCCCTGAAATTGACTATGATAAAGTTAAAAGAGTACGGGGAATGGATATTACAATTGTCACAAGTGCAACAAATGATGCTGATGCTCGAGCATTATTAAGCAAAATGGGAATGCCATTTAAAAAATAGGAGGAAAGAAGATATGGCCAAAAAATCATTAAAAGTTAAACAACAATGCCATCCAAAATTCAAGGTAAGAGGTTATACTCGATGTGGAAACTGTGGACGACCTCATGCTGTGTTACGTAAATTTGATTTATGTCGTTTATGCTTTAGAAATTTAGCAAGTAAAGGACAAATTCCTGGGGTTAGAAAAGCTTCATGATAGAAAGAGAGACTAATTAATTATGATGATTGATACAATCGCTGATATGTTAACAAGAATTCGCAATGCTAATCAACGTTTACACAAAAGTGTAAAAATGCCGTCAAGTAAAATGAAAGTAAGAATTGCTGAGATTTTGAAAGAAGAAGGCTATGTCGAAGACTTTAAAGTATCAGGAGATATTAAAAAAGACTTAACGTTAACTTTAAAGTATAAAGGTAAAACAAAAGTTATTTCAGGATTAAAACGAATCTCAAAACCAGGTTTAAGAGTTTATGTAACCGTTGAAGAAGTACCTCAAGTTTTAAATGGGATGGGAATTGCAATTATTTCAACAAACCAAGGAATTATGACAGACAAAGCAGCAAAACAATCTCACTTAGGTGGGGAAGTTATTGCTTATGTGTGATAGAAATATTTAAAGGAGAGCAAAACAATGTCTCGAATTGGTAATAGAGAGTTAAAAATTCCAGTTGGTGTTGAAGTAACAATTCAACCAAATAATGTTATTGTAAAAGGCGCAAAAGGACAATTAGAACAAGCAATTCCAAGTGTTATTACTGTTGCTGCCAAAGAAGGTGTTGTGACAACAACTAGAGCAAATGATGTGAAACATAGTAAGCAATTACATGGAACAATTAATTCTTTAATTCAAGGAATGTTAAAAGGTGTCAGCAAAGGTTTCAAAAAAGAATTAGAAATTAATGGAGTAGGGTATCGTGCGGCGTTAGCTGGTGATAAGTTAACGTTAAGTTTAGGATATTCTCATTCAATTGAATATAAAATTCCGCAAGGAATTACAATTACACTTCCAAAACCAACACAAATTATTGTAGAAGGAATTTCAAAACAATTAGTTGGGGAAGTAGCTGCAAACATCAGAAATTATCGTAAGCCAGAACCTTACAAAGGTAAAGGAGTTAAATACAAAAACGAACAGATTATCCGTAAAGAAGGAAAATCTGCTGGTAAATAGCAGAAGAAAGGAATATCAACAATGGCAAATTTACAAAGTCAAAGTCGTAGTGCAAAACGAAAAAGAAGACATTTTCGTGTTCGTGCCAAAATTAATGGTACAACAGCTGTTCCTCGTTTAAATGTGTTTAAATCAAATGGGCATTTTTATGCTCAATTAATTGATGATGTGAAGCAAAAAACAATTGTTGCAGCCTCAACATTAAAAATGGCTGGTTTAAAATCAACAAGCAATATTGCAGCGGCAGAAAAAGTTGGCGCTGAAATTGCAAAAAAAGCACTTGATAAAAAAGTTACAACGGTAGTATTTGATCGCGGTGGATATTTATACCATGGCAAAGTAAAAGCATTTGCAGAGGCTGCTCGTAAAGCAGGACTGAAATTTTAAAAGGAGCAATAAGAAGATATGGCAGAGAATAAAACAGATTTAAAACCAAATACAGGAAACTCAGCTCAACCAGCAGCAAAAAAAGAAGGACCACAACATAATTTTCGGCAAGGCAATCAACGTTTTGAACGTAATAATGATCGTCGTGGTGATGAAAATATGTTTGAAGAAAAAGTCGTAACAATTCGTCGGGTTACTAAAGTAACAAAAGGAGGACGTCATTTCCGCTTTGCGGCAGTTGTTGTGATTGGTGATAAAAAAGGTCGCGTTGGTTTTGGGACTGGAAAAGCAAACGAAGTTCCTGATGCAATCAAAAAAGCAATTAAAGAGGCAAAAAAACAATTAGTAAAAGTGCCACTAGTGGGAACAACTGTTCCACATGAAGTTATTGGTCATTTTGGAGCAGGAAAAGTATTAATTAAACCAGCTCGCAAAGGGACAGGAGTTATTGCTGGAGGACCAGCCCGAGCTGTGATTGAATTAGCAGGTTTAGCAGATGTTTATACAAAATCATTAGGATCAAATACCCCAATTAATATGATTCGTGCAACATTAGATTGTTTAAGTAATTTACGAACAATTGATCAAATTGCAAAATTACGTGGTAAAACCGTAGAAGAGTTACAAGGATAAGAGGACAGAACAATGAAATTAAACGGATTACAGTATACTGATGGATCTCGTCATAGTAAGAAACGACTAGGACGAGGAACTTCATCAGGATTAGGAAAAACAGCTGGTAAAGGACATAAAGGGCAAAATGCCCGCACCGGTGGTGGTGTTCGCCCTGGATTTGAAGGGGGACAAACTCCTATCTTCCGTCGTTTACCAAAGGTTGGTTTTACTAATTTAACAACCAAAAAATATGTCTTATTAAACTTAAGTGATTTGGAAAAATTAGGATTGAATGAAATTAACCATCAAACATTAGTTGCCCAAAAAGTGCTAAAAAATGAAAAAGAATTAATTAAAATCTTAGGTAATGGTACAATATCTAAGAGTGTTAATGTTAAAGTTAACAAAGTTTCGCAAACTGCAAAAACAGCAATTGAAAAAGCTGGAGGAAAAGTGGAGGTAATATAGTGAAAACTAAAGCGAAAAAAAGAAAAATGACTCGCCATAATCGCGATGTTGACATTGTTAAATCATCAAACTTTTTTGTTAAAAATAAAGATTTGATTAAACGAATTTGTTTTACTTTATTAATTTTAGTTTTAATTCGTTTAGGTAGTTATTTAACAGTCCCAGGCGTAAAAATTTCACCTGACTTTCAAGATTTATCAAACAATGATCAGTTCTTTAGTTTGATTTCAATGTTAGGAGGAGGAACGCTTGGAAAGTTTTCAATTTTAGCTTTAGGAGTATCACCATATATTACTGCTTCGATTATTGTACAGTTATTATCAACTGATGTAATTCCGCCTTTATCACGCTGAGCAAAAAGTGGAGAACGTGGGCGGAAAAAATTAGATCGCTTAACAAAGTGATTAACAATTCCATTTGCAATTATGCAAGTAATTGCCACAATTTTTACTATGGCAAACCAAGGCATTATTTCTCCAAAATGAGATTCATCTGATTTTGGAACGGGAAGTCCAATCTTTTATTATACATTAGTTCCAACCGCTTTAATTGCAGGAACAATGTTAATGCTTTGATTAGCAGATCAAATGACAATTAGAGGGATTGGTAATGGGGTCTCATTAATTATTTTTGCTGGAATTGTTGCGCAATTACCAAATAATTTACAAACAACTTTTAAATTTTGAATTTCAGGACAAGAAGACATTAACTTATTATTTGATGGAATTTTAAAATTCCTAGTGTATGTTGTAATGTTCTTATTAGTGGTTTTATTTGTTGTAATGTTAAATGAATCAGAACGGAAATTGCCAATTCAGCAAACAGGAAGTGGTTTGATATCTGGAAATGAAGAAACCCGCCCCTTCTTACCATTAAAAATTAATTCCGCTGGAGTTATTCCCGTAATTTTTGCCTCGGCATTAATTTCAGCCCCAATTACTGTTGCACAGATTATTAGTATAAGTAATCCAAATAATGGTTTTGTGCAATTTACCAATAATTATTTATCGTTTAGTACATGACCAGGAATTATTATTTATGCAATTTTAACAATTTTATTTACTTTCTTATATTCACAAGTACAAATGAATCCTGAAAAAATTGCTGAGAATTTTCAGAAGGCCGGAACCTTTATTCCTGGTGTTCGCCCTGGGAAAGAAACTGAAAAATACATTAAGGGAACAATTAACCGTTTAAGTATTTTAGGGTCAGTCTTTTTGGCGGCAATTGCAATTTTACCTTATGTGATTAGTAAATTAACAGCTTTACCAAGTGCATTAGCAATTGGAGGAACAGGATTAATTATTATGGTATCAGTCGCATTAGAAACAATGCGTCAAGTTAAAGGACGAATTACGCAACAAGCGTTTATTGATAAAAAGTCGCAACAATTAACGGATGATACTAAAGATTCATATTTATGATAGAAAGCCAGAGGAAAGTTAATGCGAAATTTTATTTTGTTAGGAGCTCCTGGTAGTGGAAAAGGAACCCAATCAGACCATTTAGTTAAAAAGTTTGGTTTTACGCATATTTCAACCGGTAATATTATTCGTGATAATATTAAGCAAAACACACCATTAGGTATTTTGTGTCAACAGTATGCTGACCAGGGAAAATTAGTTCCTGATGATATTATGATTCAAATGGTTGAAAATCATTTACAAACAGTAACTGGTGATTTAATTTGAGATGGTTTTCCGCGCACAATTGCGCAAGCAAAAAAATTAGATCAATTATTGCAAAAACTAAATAGCAAGGTTGATCATACATTATATTTTGAAATTGATGAATCAAAGTTAATCGAACGAATTACGGGACGTTTAACTTGTCCAACTTGTGGACGAACATATCATAAAACAGCAGTGCCCCCAAAAGTGACATGAGTTTGTGATGATGATCAAACCCCATTAGTACAACGTAAAGATGATAATGAAGAAAAAATTAAAATTAGATTAGCGGAATATCATGCTGATACTGCACCGTTAATTGAATATTATTTAAATCAGCAAGTATTAACCGTTATTGATGCTGATATGGAAGGAAATGCTGTCTGAGACCAAATTATGGCAGTTTTAAAATAATGGAGATTGGAGGTAATAGATAAAATGGCCAAAACTGATTTATTAGAAGTACAAGGAACAATTTTAGAAGTATTACCAAATACAATGTTTAAGGTGCAATTAGAAAATGGTGCAACTATTTTAGCTCACGTTTCGGGTAAAATCCGGATGAATTACATTCGCATTTTACCCGGCGATACAGTAGTTGTTGAAATGTCACCTTATGACTTAGAACGTGGGCGTATTGTTTTTAGACATAAATAAACAAAATAACAAAAATTTTGGTAAAGGAGAATACACGATGAAAGTAAGATCATCAGTTAAAAAAATCTGCGACAAATGTCGTGTAATTAAAAGAAAAAGGCGTGTGATGATAATTTGTTCACAGCCAAAACATAAACAACGACAAGGTTAAAAAGGGAGGAAAAGAACATGGCACGTATTGGCGGAGTAGATATTCCAAATGATAAGCGCGTAGTAATTGCGTTAACATATATTTATGGAATTGGAAAACCACAATCACAACAAATTTTAAAAGAAGCAAAAATATCAGAAGATATTCGTGTGAAAGATTTATCAGAAGATGAATTAACAACAATTAGAAATGAAATTGCCAAATTAAAAACCGAAGGAGACTTACGACGTGAAATTGCTTTGAATATTAAACGTTTAATGGAAATTGGTAGTTATCGTGGAATGCGTCATCGTAAAAGTTTGCCAGCACGCGGACAGTCGTCAAAGCAAAATGCACGAACAGTTAAAGGACCACGTAAAACAGTTGCTAATAAGAAAAAATAGTAGATAAGGAGAACAATTATGGCTGTTAGAAAAAAAACGAATAAGAAAAAAGTTAAAAAAAATGTCCTAAAAGGAATTGCACATATTCATTCAACTTTCAATAATACAATTGTTACCCTTTCTAATGAAGCGGGTAATGTCATTTCATGAGCATCAGCAGGAGCAATGGGTTTTAAAGGAAGTAAGAAGTCAACTCCTTATGCTGCCCAAATGGTTGCTGAAGCAGCTGGAAAAGCAAGCCAAGAACACGGAATGAGTAGTGTTCAAGTTGAAGTAAAAGGGCCAGGCCCAGGGCGTGATGCTGCGGTACGGAGCATTCAAGCAATTGGATTAGAAATCACTTCAATTAAAGATGTAACGCCAATTCCTCACAATGGGGCACGCCCACCAAAAAGACCAAGAGGATAGGAGAAAGATTAGGCGATGAAACAATTTATTAGACCAGAATTTAAATTACAAGCAGAAGATAAAGCCAATAATTACGGAAAATTTTTAGTTGAACCGTTAGAACGAGGATTTGGTGTTACATTAGGAAATGCGATACGTCGAACATTACTATCAGCAACACCAGGAGCCGCTGTTTTTGCTGTTCGAATTAAAGGTGCCTCGCATGAATTTACTGCTATTCCCGGTGTTGTTGAACATGTTACAAAAATAATTTTAAATATTAAAAATTTAGTATTAAAAATTAATCAAGATATTATTCCAGATGGAGAATCAGTAATTTTAAAAGTAGTTTCTTCAAAAGAAGGAGAAATTTACGCAAGAGATTTAGTTGTCCCAACTGGAGTAGAAGTTATTAATGGTGATTTATTATTAGCAACAATTGCTAAAGGTGGAGAATTATACTTGGAGCTACATGCTCGTAATTCACGTGGGTATAAATCATTTACAGATAATAAAAAAGAAAAGAAATATGCTGATTTAATTGTAATTGATTCAAATTATTGTCCAATTAAGCGTGTGGCATATAATGTTGAACCAACAAAGGTGGGGAAAAATGCTGACTTAGAAAAATTAGAATTAGAAATTCAAACTGATAGTTCAATTACACCAGTTAACGCTGTTGCAATGGCAGCAAAAGTTATTACTGAGCATTTAGAATTCTTTGTTAACTTGAATGAAGCAATTAAAGCAACCCAAATTATTTCATCTGAAGCAGAAGCGGAAGAAGATGAATTAGATCGTAGCATTGATGAACTAGAGTTTACGCAACGTTCACAAAATTGTTTAAAAAGAGCAAAAATTGATACTTTACGTGATTTAATTTCAAAATCAGAAAATGAAATTCAAGAAATTAGAAACTTAGGGAAAAAATCATTAACAGAAATTAAAGATAAAGTGGCCCAATTAGGTTTACACTTTCGACGTGATTAAGAGAGGTGAAAAAGGATGTCATACCAACAAAAAAGAGGGAAAAATACTGCATGAAGAAATGGCTTAATGCGTAATTTAGCAACCGAATTAATTATTAATGAACGGTTGGAAGTAACAGAAACACGTGCCAAAGAATTACGCCGTCATTTTGATAAATTAGTTACACTAGGAAAACGACAAGATTTACATGCTCGTCGTCGTGCTGCTAGTTTTTTACGTGATATTGAGGCAAATGAAAAGGAAACCGCATTACAAAAATTATTTAATGGCATTGCCAAAAAATATAAAACTCGTAATGGTGGTTATACACGCATTTTAAAATTAGATAATCGTAAAGGAGATAATGCTCCGATGGTGATTATTGAATTAGTCTAACCAAAAAAAACTAACTGTTGTGTCATTAGTTTTTTTTTTTTTTTAAAATGTGTAAATTGTAAATGCAAATGTAGCACTTTATTGAAAAAGAATAAAGTGTTTTTTATTTTGTAAAAAATACTTATATTTATTGGATTAATCGTTAGATAGTATCTTTTACACTTAATAAAATATGTTTTTTCAGAAAAATCCATCCTTTCTTTTCTTAAAAAATTTTGAATAATTGTTTTATTTAGTTGTTAGTTAATTGTTAAATATAATTACTAAAAAATATATTTAATAAACAAAGAATTAAAAAAGATAATGAGATAAAAAAATAAAGATATTATCTAACGATTAATCCAAAATTCAATCTTTAAAACTTAATATTTTTTGATGCTTAAAGATGGATAACTCATCTATGGCACGAAGCCTTAAAGAAAGTGTGAAAGCGATTGGATTTACTACTCCTATTTATTTTTTTAATTCTCGGCAAGATTAATCACTTGCGAAATGTCAGAGCATGTGTTTTTTGGTTTGTTTTCATAAAAAGAGTGTTGTTAAACCAAAAAAAACAATATCGGACACTAAAAAAACAAGAGGGTTGGAACTCCAAAAGGTTATTTTCTTTATATAAAGTTGTGTAGGGATGGATGAAGCGTAATTAATAACTGGGTAAACTTTTTTTTTTTTTTGTTTATTTCCGTATGGGAGTAAACTCTATCAAAATATCCTATTCCCCCGCTCCACTTTGAAGGTGAGCGGGGGAATAGGAATTAAATTAAATATTAAAATAAATTATTTACTAAATATCAAAATATTAACCAATAAAGGAATATTATGTTTTTTTTACAGAAAGGAAAATATTTGATGAAAAAATGAAATAAAAAAATTAAAAATAAATTACAAGAATTAATGATACGAGCTTATCTGGTAACAGTAAATGATATTAATGATGAAATTTGAGCAACAAATGAAAAGAATTAAGGAGTATAGATAAATGACAGAATATAAAAGTAAATATATTAATAAAACTTGAAATGAAATAACAACATCATTTGATTGAGTTAATTGTCAACCTATTAATTGTCGTATTTCACATCATAAAAAGCATTATGATTTGCAATGTTTAGAATGAGCCAAAATGTACTTAAATTTATTTAAAGACAAGTGAGATGTTATTGTTTCATATATGCAATATTATAAAATTAACGATATTTTAGATTTAGCATCCGATGGATGAAAAATATTACAAATTGACAAAAAAATAAAACAAATAAATTAAAATATATTATTGCAATTGACCCTGCTGGAATTGGACAAACTGGTATTATTATTTATAATGTTTTGCAAAAGAAAATAATTAATAATATTACTTTTAATTCCAAAAATGAAGAAGAAGCAATAAATAATATGTATTTAATATTAAATGAGTTTAAAAATAAAATTTGTTCTTATTTAAATAAAGTTATTGTAATAATTGAAGATTATCAACTTCATAAGGGTTTAAAAATAAAAAATCCATTATCTACTCCTAAATTTATTGGTGGTTTAAAAGTTTTATGCAAATATCTATTTAATTTAAATTATGTTTTACAATCACCAGTCATTAAGAAAAATTATATTTATAAAGGAAATATTAAAATGTCAGAGCACGAACACGATGCTTGAAAACATTTACAGTATTTTTTAGCAAAAGGAGTTGATAAAAATGGCACAAACAAAAAGTAATTTACCTAAAAAATCAATAACTAATAAACCTAAAATAAAAAATAAAAAAGTTAATAAGTTAGAATTAACTGTTAGATTACATGAAAATCCGATTAAAACTAAGATTAAGGCACTGGTTGCTGGTGGTGTTGAAGTTGATGCTTGTTCGGCTAAATGTCAGTGAGAAGGATTAAATTACTCAACATTATCAATATATAACCCATCTATTTTAACTGAGTTTTTGAAATTAAAAAAAGATGATGAGATAAAAATTAAAGGCTCAGTATTTAATCAGTTAAATATAAAAACTAAACGCTATTTTTTGTCTTTTAGAGTAGACAGTTTTGAAATTATACAAAAAGCGATTAGAAAAAGAACAAATACAAATATTAAAAAATAGGAGGAAAAACAATGGCATTAAAAAATGTAAAATATGTTTTTATTAATGAAAATAGTGAACCTATTAAAAATGAAGATGGTAGTTTAGATATTAAAACTGCTGAAATTATTTTAGAAAATACTGCTGAAGTTGAAGAATTTAATGCAATTAATTTAGAAAATAGTAATCAGCAAATCAACGAACTACAAACAAAAAATACTGAATTAACTTCACAAATTAAACAACAAACAATTCAATTAAAACAAATTGAAGTAATTGACTTTATTAATTCTTTAACTGATAATGAAGAATTTAAAAATGTTTTATTAAAGTCTTATGATATTACTGATGATATTGAAATCATTAAAACACAATTGCAAAGTGTGTATGATGAATTAATTAAGGTACAAACAGTTAATACTGGTGGCGTACCAAAAGTATAAAACAAAGAAAACAATATTTTAGATACAGACAATGTATTTAATAAATAGAAAGAAGGAAGTAAATTATGGCACAAAACCCACAAAGAATTTTCGGAGATATTGCTAATCAAGCAACAAAACGAGATCGATAAACATTTGAACAATGATATTTACAAACTTATCAACAAAAATTTAGTTGAGAAGCATTATTTGCATGAAAAGATGCAAGTAAATTTAGTTTAGCATATAAAAGAAAGAAAAATATTAAATATAATGAAGGTTCTGGTAAAGATGGGAAAGTATTTAATACTGATGATAAATTATTAAATTATTCAGAAGTAGAATTTGATGATGGAATTGTTGAATTAGATACAATTTTAACTTTTGCTCGTAAATTAGACCCTGTAGAAAGTGATTTTAACCCTAATCTTTGGGCTGCTGATATTGAACAAGCAATGGATACTGAGGTTGCTTATAAACGTAATAAAATTTTAGAAATTATTAATAAAGGAGTAGTTACAACCATTCAAGGCCAAAAAGCAGATGATACTAATGCTTTACAAATTCACGATGAAATTATGGATAAAATATATGAAAATGGATTTACCCCATCAGAAACAGTTGTCTTGGGTTCGGCTGATTTTATTCGTGGAATTCGTAATAAATTACAGTTACAACTTGGAGCAAATGACCAAATAAACAATGTAATTGAAACAAGCGGAGCAATGAAAACTGTTGAAGGAACAACATATTATATGGTTCCTAAAAAATTACCAATTATTAATAAAGATGGTTCAGAAGGAACAATTACTTTATTACCAGATGGTGTTAATGCAATTGCCTTTAAATTTAGTAAAAAATATGACCCTCTTATCTTACGCAAAAAAGACCATACTCCATTAAGAGTTGGTGCAGCTGCATTGGGTACTGGAATGGTTAATACTTTGATTATGGAAAGAGTTTTATATTTAGGTGGGGTAGTAGTTGAACCTAAGGGAATTATTAAACATATTGTTTCAAAAATTGATATTAGTAAAATTAATAAAATAGATAAACCAAATATTCATGTTACAGACCCAACAAAAACAACAGCCGAACAGTTAAAATCACAATTTAAAGATATTGTTTTAAAAGCAGTAAAAGCAGTAAATAGTTCTTTAACTGAAAGTGATTTTGATTACTTTATTGAAAGTGCTGGTGTTGACTGACCAATTAATATTACAAATGATAAAACTATTGAAGTTCAAATTGAAGTTAAAAACAATGCTACTGGTCAAACAAATCCGATTGATGTTAAAATTAAAAATTCTTAATAGTACTAAAAAATAGTACTTTTTCGTTTGATATATATGCCAATTGGAACATCTAAAACAGCCCTTATTTATGCTGTTAAAAAAATCAAACTAGATTGTCAATCCAACAACAAGAAAAAAATTTTGGTTTACAGTTATTAGAATTTTTAGGAATTCAAGTTTTAGCACTTGGTTTATCAGTTTTAACTGGTGGTATTGCTTCGGCTGTTGGTCTTGGTGCGGGATTATCTAATTTTGCCGCAGCATTTATCTCATTTGGAGTAGAAACAGCAACCGATTTTGCCGTAAATCAAATATACGATAAATTAACATCAGAAGTGACAGTAAAAAGTACTGCCTTAAATTTGCTACCAGCAATTGGTGGTATTGGAAAATTAACGCGTGCTGCTCGAACAACTAAAATTTTAAAATTAGCGAAAGAAACTAAACTACTTGAAAAATTAGGTGTAATAACTGCTAATAATTTAGAAGATGTTGTAAGACAAGTTAGAGGTAAAAAGATTTTATCTGATAAATTAATATTTGATTTTACAAAACAAGCTAATAATGAAACTTTATTATATACAATTGGAAAATTAGCCCGAAATGATTTTTATAAGGGTTTTAAAGTTTCTAAATTAGAAACAATTAATAATTTATTAAAAATTGAAAAAAATATTCAAAAAATAAGTAAAATTAATACTAATGAGTGATATAACAAAATGACTAATCTTTATAAAAAAGGTGTTGGTAAAAACCTGATATTAAATGCTAATTTAATGCGGGGCAGTAAAATATATAATAATAAATTATTAAATATTTTTCATCAAACACCAATTAAATTAAATAAAATTTTAAATCATTTAAACCCAAATTTTTATATTCAAAAAGTAACTAAAAAATTATTAGCCCCAATTAAAAAAACAAATAATTACTATTAAACAAAAAGTAATTAGTAAAATTACTGATAAAACTAAAAAAATATTATCTAAATTTGAAACTAAGGCTATTAAAAAAGGTCAATTATTACCTTTTGCTTATGGTTCTGATGTTTTTTTTAGCAGTTAAAATTGTTCCATTATCAGTTGCGGGTGAAGTTGCTTTAACAATATATTATAAAAATCCTAAATATGTCCCTATTGTCGTTATGACAACTTTAATCAAAGCAAACAGTTTGTTTTAGCTCCTGAACCGTTTAAATTCTATATGAACAGTGAATGGTTTATTGGTTGGGGATTTAAAAAAACAAGTTTGTTTAATTTAGTTTCTTTTGCCCCACTTGTTTATCAGCAAGTAGTAAAAGGTAGTTTTAAAATATATCTGACAATTGCTAAGATATTAAAAATGAAAGAACAATTTAAAAATAACTTTAATAAATATAAATTGTTAAATACGCTAGAAGATAGTGCGGTTATTAGTTTGTTAGGTAATGGACTAGTATTTCAAGCATATAAACAACTCAGAACAAAACAAGATTTAAACAAAACAATTAAAACAAAAACATTACTAAATAGTAAAAAATTTATATTAAAGAAAATATATTCTAAAAAAAGTAAATGATAAGGAGATGATTAAATGTTAAATGAATTATGACAAAATGTTACTTTGGAAAATTATAATAATTTTATTCCAATGACAGGTAAAATTACACAAGTTCCAGTTCGTTATAATAAGTTTTTTAAAGGTGATGTAGAATTATGATTTAAAACATTTGCTTTAAGAGCCCAAAATATGATTAATTCTTACTTAAACTATCCATTTTCAAAACTAAAGTTTGAAACATTTAAAGATCCATTATTAAAGAAAATTTGTATTAATATGGTGTTTATTACGATTGAGCATTGAACATTTAACCGCATTCCAATTGAATTTTTTACTTCGGCAAATATGAGTTGTTGGTGATATTAATTATTCATCGTAAAATGACCCTATGATTACTTGACAAGGTCTATTGTCTACCTATGCAAAATCATTGGCTAATTTAACAACTTTAAAGAAAATGTTTCGTACTTTTCAAGAAGAAGGTATTGATTTAACAATGATTGATTTAGAAGCATATTATACTCAATTAGAAGTTGATGCTTTAATAGAAAAAGAAAAAACTAAGATTGACAATAAAACTATTGTTAAAAATAACAATAATGAAATAAATATTCCCTTTGATAATGATACTATTTATGAAAAAAATGGTGTCTGAAAAGCAAAACAAAGTGGCGGTAGTGATATTAAAATTGATAATAAAACAATTATTAAAAATACTGCTGATGAATTAATGGTTTCAGATTTAAAACAAAATAAAATAACTTTATTACCTAATAGTAGTGGTCGTGTTAATGCTGATTTTAATGCTGAAAACGGGGAATTAAGAATTTGAGACCCTAGTTTTGAAGGTGGTAAAAATACTGCTGATTATATGATTATTGATAGTACAGTTGCGGGAATTGAAAGTACTGATGATACATTTAGTACTACTAAATATTTAGATAAATTTTATTTACAGAAAAAAGATTTACCTAAAATATCAAATGATTGAAAAGTTGTTGATACTAGTGATTTTGTTCAAGATTCTAAAGGATATAAAATTAAAAATTTTAATAAGTCAGAATATTATTATCGTTTATGGTGTTATACAACGCTTGAGATAGAACTATATATAATTACGCATATAAACTTTAAAGGTCAATTAGCAAGTGGAATATCATATGGAAATAATCCAAGTCATTGAATTACCATTCAATTATTTTCCAACGGTGAGTTTAAATTATCATCAATATCAAATAGTGTTGAAATTAAAGGATTGTATATTGAAAGAAAAAAAGTAAGTTAGGAAGGAGATGGTATTATGCCAAAAGTAACTATTAAAGATATGATTATGTTTTTGAAAATCTTTGGAGTTTCATCATTTTTTTATTGCCGGAATTATTATTTGTTTTATCGGAGAAAAAACATTGGGTATTTTTTGACCAGCATATGTTATTGTTTGAGCAATGCTTATTGGAACAGGAATTATAGTTTTAATTATTGAAACTATTATATTTATCAAAACTCATAACAAACAACAAAAACAAGATAGTATTGAAGATGTTATTAAAAAAGAAGATACGAAATAAAGAGGTGATATAAATGGGATTGTTACCAGCAAAAAAGAAATTAAAAAAAGAATATGATATTGATAGTTATTATCTTAATTTAGCATCAACGATTACTAATCGTAAAAATGTTACTGTTCAAAAACATAATGAAATTTTAGAAAAAAGAATTTGTGAAGATAATGTTAATTTTTTAAATCCACGTGATTTAGAAATTAACATTTATAATCCAATTAATAATAAACAGATAGATACTAAATTAATTAATAACTTTTTAAAAATGCAAGACTTTACTAATAAGAATTGATATAACGAATATAAAATTAATAAGAATGGTAAAGGTGCATATTTTATTTTTGCTAATAATTCAAAACTTAATTTTATTACGATTGATTTTTACAATGACCAATATGACGAATTAGGTAATTTAGTTTCGTGTACTTTTGATTATGACCCTTATCTTAAAAATGACCAGAGTGTTTTTATTACTGAAAAATTAGAAATTAATTATGTAACTAAACAAGTAAAAGTTATTAGAAAGTTAAAAACACGATTATACAGTACTATTACCGACTTATATATTGATGATACTAAATGAAATAACTATACAACATTACAAAGAGAGGAAATATTGCCACTTAATTTTATTCCGATTGAAATTATTCCTAATGACCCTAATTTTGAACCTTCTGCTCGTTATGGTAAACAATTTGCTAGTATTTTAGATATTATTGCGGAAAATATTATGTTAAACCCATTATTAAATAGTGGTAAATTTACCATTAATACTAATGTAGTTACTGGTGTTGTTGACCAAGAAATTAGTAAAATGTTAGCTTCGTTTATTGAAAATGACTTGTTATTAGTTGAAGGAGACCCCGATAGTAATTTTCAACCAGTAGACTATATTGCTAGTAATTTTAAAGGTGAACAATTAACCAAAATATATGATTGATTATTAACTAATTACTATAAAATAAATCGCCACCATGTTCCCACAATCGCTAAGGGGCTCAACAAACACAAGCGGAAGTTGCTGGTGTTAATATTCAAACAAACGCTTCGTATGAACAAATGATATATATCAGAGAAATTAAATTAACTGAATTCATTATTAAGTTAATTAAATATGATAATGCTATTTTAAATAGTAGAACATTTAATATTAAAAATATTGATGATTTAATTGTTGATGTTCGCTTACCAGTAAATGCAACTTTAAACAGACAATTAAATAACAATGAAACTATTATAAATATACCTAATGAAGAACAAGAAAAACAAAAATAATGTTAAAACCATCAGAAAAAATGTTAGCACAATTAGCAGAAAATGATGAACCAATTGACTATTCAATTGATAGTATTCCATTAGATTTTGCTAGTCAATCTCAGTACAGCGACCCTGATTTAGAACAATTATTTACTGAAGACCGTGCTAGAACCTTATATATTTATAAAATTAATAATCTTGTTAAGACAAAAAACAAAAACCAACCTTAAACTACTCTCAAAATAGTGTTAAAATAGGTTTTGTTGACAAAGATGAATATATTAAGATTATTGGTTATGAAATCAGTGATTTTAATTTTAAATTACAAATTCAACAAAATACCACAGTTCAAGATAATAGTACAAGTTATGTAATGATTGATGAAAAAGATATTTTAATTAATGATATTTCAAAAAAAGACAAAGAATTTTTAGAATCCTATGACTTAAAAATAGTATCTATTAATGAACCAATTACCGAAGACAATAAAAATGAATGTTATATTATCGAAGAATATAAAAGACCTTATTCACCTGATGGTGTTGATATTATTAAATCTACTCATTTAGTTAAGGTGACTGATTTTAAATGAAAAAACCAAAATAGTATTCATTTAGTATTACAAAAATCATTACCCGAAGATACAGTATTTACTGGAATTGAGATTAAATACCCTAAATCAATGTTATTTGGAAATATTAAATGTTGAGGAAATATCAATGGTGTTTATTCTTATCCATCATCAAATATTGAAAATGCTAGTTTAGTACCATTATTATCAATGTCAATTGAAACAAACTCTAATTTAAGAGTATTTCAATATTGGTTTACTGAAAGTTTTTTACCGTGAAGTATTGCAAAAAACTATATTCAAGGTAAAGATATTTTAGATTTAATAAATAAAAATGGTTTAGATAAAGTTTTATTGAATTATTTAACATATCGTTATAATTATGATAGAAAATTTCAAGGTGCAAAATATGATGAAAAAGGTAACCCCACCAATAAAGCGACTGAACTACGCCAAAAATTCGAAGGACAAAAACCCGAAGATATTATTGATGGTTTATTTGAAAATTGAAAACTAGATAATTCTACATCTATTAATGACAGTGCTATTAAAAGATTTAAATAAATTATCTATATGTTATCAAATTATACATATAGTAAATATGCTATTAACAAAGGTTATAATGATGATATTAAATTATTTTCTCCTTATTATTTCAAACTAATTTCAAAACCAAATAGATTAGAAGAAGGATATTTTTATTTTTCAGATTGTCAAGTACAAATATATTCATTATATTTTGATTTTATTGGTTATAATCCACCAATTCCAGTAAATTATTGAAAAGAAATTAAAGCACAAGAAAAACCATTTAATCAAGTGGATAATAAATGATATTTTGCTATATGGAAACCTAATAATTCTATTTATTGAAAAATATCAAAATTTAAACACGATACAAATAAAGGAAAAAAATTGAGGCTTGAGATCCATTAAAACCATATTATATTGATCTCTTTTTATGGGTTTTTGAAACAAAAGAACAAGATTTATTAATAGATGATCAATCGGAAGGTAAAATAGAACGAATTTTTTGAAATGAAGATAAGGGACAAAATTTTAAAGCAGTTTATCGTTGAAATGGTGGTGGTGAACCTCTTAAACCTTTAATTGATTCAAGTACTGGAAAAATTATTGATTGAAATTTAAAACAACAACCAAATGTTAATAATAACAAAGATAATGAAATTAAAGTAAGTGTTAAAAACAAAGATATTTCAGAAAATCCTATTTATCAATTAGAAGCAAATTTTTTTAATTGATTATCATTAACAAATGAATTAGAAACAAATAACATTCCTTCTCTTATTCCATCAGAAATTAAATTATCTGATGGTGAATATGGTAAATATTTAACTAATTTAATTGTTTCTAATGACAAAATAGAAGACTATTTAAATTATTTTTCTGAATGATATAAATTACTTTATTCTAAAATAGATTGAATTAGTACAATCAAAGATTTAATTGATTATAGTATTAAAATAACTTTTGATAAAAAACTATTTAATTTAAATCAAATTGAAATATCAGGTATATGAGGTTATGGTAATTATGAAATTACAATTTTTACCGAAAAAGTACAAATTAATATTAATAATTTACAACTATTTAATAAAAATAATGAAAAATTATCATTAATTATATTAGAAATATAAAAAGTCATTTTAATAAATGACTTTTTATTATTCATTAACTTTTACATTACCGGTTTTATTAATAATTAAATTAGGTACATTAGTATCTTCTAAATTTCAACGATAAACTGCTTTAAAATTTTGTCCCTTATCTTCATTTCAAAAAATTCGTTCTATTTTACCTTCCGATTGATCATCTATTAATAAATCTTGTTCTTTTGTTTCAAAAACCCATAAAAAGAGATCAATATAATATGGTTTTAATGGATCTCAAGCCTCAATTTTTTTCCTTTATTTGTATCGTGTTTAAATTTTGATATTTTTCAATAAATAGAATTATTAGGTTTCCATATAGCAAAATATCATTTATTATCCACTTGATTAAATGGTTTTTCTTGTGGCGCCATTCATTCTAAATTGTCTTTTATTTCTTGCTTATTTGTATTTATTTGATTTTCTTCTTTTAATTTTGCTAATTGTTCTTTTGTATATTCTTGTGTTGTATTACAAGCAACTAAACTTGTTGTACTTGTTCAAATTAAAGTGATTGAACTTAAAGGACTTAATATTTTTTTTATATTTTAATTCTACTATTACTATAGCTGCTATTAATTCTGGTTCTGCCATTTCTCAAATTGATGAAAAAATACTAATAGCTTTTTTACAAAATAATTGAAAAACATCTTCATGAATTAATACGATACCGTTTTCTATTTGATTAAATAAAATATTAAAAATTTGTTCCCCCGTCATTGAAATTTCTGTAGTTTGATCTGGAATAAATTCAGCTTCACTGTCTCTTCATGGATCTCTAACATAATAAGTATCTTCAAGTATATTTTCTTTATTTGGTTTGATTCCAACAATTAATGCAGCATGATAAGAGCTATCACATCCTTCATCATCATATTCGTCGTCATCAAATAAACCACCAAACATAACAGGAGATTGTCTAGAAAGAGATTCCCATATTAAATGTCTTATCCACATTCTTTTTTCTATATCATTTAATCTATTTCAAAATAATCGAGTTAAATCAATTTTCTTTAAATTAAATCCCAAATTTTCCTGAATTATCGGGTTTGTGTTTAATATTTCAATTACCTTTGATAATGAAGCGCCATCATTTGCATTGTTTGGAAAAAAACTTGCAATTTCTTCTTGTTCCATTTCTTTAAGATCTTTATTATTAATAATATTATTACTAAATATATTTTTTAAAATTGCAATAACACATCATCAATCATGTATTTGAAATTCCATTGGTTTTTTCATGCTAGTTTTTCTTAAATCAATTAACACATCTTCTAATATTGGATATGTTATTTCTTGTCTTTTAACTCTATTTAAATTTTTTAAATTATTTGTTTGTAAATAACTAATTTCATTATTTTATAATTTAGTTTCTTCTTTTTGATAAGGACTAGCGGCAATTTTTGTTGGTACAGCAGTTCCACTAATTGTTAATACACTTAATAAACTAAGTAATTTTTTCATTTTTTATAATTTCCTATCTTTTATCTTGAAACTTTTTTCAAGATCTATTGACATTATATATATATATATATATATATATACAAACACTTTTAAATATATTTTAGAAAGGAAATTATACAAATGATTATTATTGTGATTATATTGTACTAAATCTGGGCTCGCGGTGATTTTCATAATTTTATGAAAAATTACTTAAAGTTTAAAAAAACTTTTGCCGCGCTTTTCAAAATACTTGGGAAAAATTCTAAGCGTTAAGCGAAGAATTTTATAAAGGTTCCCAAATTTGTTTGAAAGAACCTCAAAACTTTTTTTAACTTATAAATTATTTTATCACAAAAATTTAAGAAAATCAACCGCTCGCCCAAAACCTCAAAAAAATATATAATTAACTTTGTATATAAAAGAAAGGATTTTTTAAAATGGATAAAACAAAGCATCATTTTACTTTTAAATAAAGAGTAATGTTAAAAGATTTATTAGAACTTGATTCTTTAAAAAGAAAAAATGGTAAACCCAATATATCTAAAATAGCAAAAATATTGCATAAAAATCGCAATACAATTAGACGAGAAATAAAAAGGTTAAAAGATAATGAATATGACGCTAAATTAGCACACGAAAATTATTTACAAAAACAACAAAAATGTTTTAAAAAATCATCATTATTGCTAAATATTTTAGAATGACTAGATGAAAAATATAACAAATTTTATGATTCACCAGAACAAATCTGTAAAAAATATGAAAAAGAGTTTGGTATTAAATTTCCAGTATGTTTTAAAACTTTATATAAATATATTCATTTGGGATTTTTAAATTTCAAGAAATATAATTTGTATTTTAATGGTAGAAAATATAAAACAAAAAATAGGATTGATAATCGAGGTAAAATAAGAAATTTTAGAACTATTGAAGAAGCAAAACATGATAAATATGAATTTGGTTGATTTCAAATGGACACTATGGTTGGTAAAAATAATAGTGTTTGTTTAGTTTTAATCGAAGAATTAACGCAATTTAAAATCATTGAACCATTAAAAGAAAAAACAACAAAAGAAGTTACAAACGCATTAAAACGAATTTTTTTCTAACAGATTTTTTAAAGATAGATGCAAAGGAATAATAACAGATCAACCCAAAAGAATTTGCTGATTGAGAAAAAATTAAAAAAATAACAAATGCTAAAGTATATTTTTGTGACGCTGGAACTCAAACACAAAAACCCAAAGTTGAAAGAGCAATTCGTGATTTTAGACATTGATTTTCTAAAGGAATTGATTTAAGTATTTATTCAAGAAATTATTATCAAGAAGTTGCCAATATAATAAACTCTAAACTTAAAAAATCTTTACATTAACTATCTTCAAAAGAAGTTTTTATACAAATGTTTAATTTTTAATATAATTACTTATAAAATTTTAATCATTTTATTTTTCGGTGTGTCAAAATTCATAAATTTAAGACAAAACTACTAAATTTTTTTAAAATAAATTATATTTAACATTTATTTTATTGATGTTATAATGAAATCAAATAAAGTGCTACATTTCATAGTACAATTTACAATGATAAAATAAAATCTGAAAGGAATTTAACTATGATTACAATTAAAACAGACCAAGAAATTGAATATATGCGCAAAGCTTGTTTAACATTAAAACAAATTCATCAAGAATTAAAAGCGATGATTAAACCAGGAATAACAGGCGTAATGCTTAATCATCGCGCAAAAGAAATTATTCGAGCAAATAATTGCCAACCAAATTTTAAAGGTTTATATAGTTTTCCTGCGGCCATTTGTGTTTCTTTAAATGAAGTTTTAATACATGGGATTCCAAATCATACATCATTTGTGGAAGGTGACCTTGTCTCTGTTGATGTGGGTTGTTCATATGAAGGTTATAATAGTGATGGTGCTTTTACTGTAATTGTTGGAAAACCGCGCACAGCAGAACATGTGAAGTTATTAACTGTCACTGAAACAGCATTAGCAAAAGCAACCGCAATTTTGAAACCAGGAGTACGAATTGGTGATATTGGTGAAACAATTCAAACATATGTTGAAGGAGAAGGTTTTTTCTTACCAACTGAATTTGCCGGCCATGGAATTGGGCGTGAATTACATGAAGAACCAATTATTCCTAATGTTGGAACAGCAGGAGTAGGAATGCGCTTACAAGCTGGAATGACGATTTGTATTGAACCAATGGTTCAAATTGGGACTAAAGCAATTAAAATGTTGGATGATAATTGAACGCCAGTGTCAGCTTTAAACTTATGTAGTGCCCATTTTGAAGATACAATTTTAATTACTCCGACTGGATATGAAGTTTTAACTTAATTATTTTTAAAAATAATAATCGTACCGAATCCTTAATAAAGTATTTGACCCATTTTTTAATTTTCTTGTGAATGAATTGAAAAATTTGTAATTATTGTGTACCATAAATGAGTAGTGCTTTATGTTTAACATGAAGGGAGCTATTATGCGATTTAAACAAAGAAATTGAGTTTGAAAAATTAATATTTTTGGCAAACATATTAAAGCTGAAGCAGGAAAACGAAATCCGTTTGATTATGCCCGAGTTAAAAAAATGACCCGAGAATTAATTAGAAAACAACGATTAGAAGCAAAAGTAAATAAAAATAATAACTATCAATTTTAAAAAACCATACTTTCTTAGTATGGTTTTTTAAATTATTTATTAAGTTGATAATTATTTTTAATTTTTTGATAAATCATTGTTTTGTAATCTTTATCAAGAAAGTCAATAAATGTAAAAACACCAACAAAATGATAACCAATACCTAATTATTTTTCATTTAATTTTGCAAAAGTAATTAATTGGGTTTGACGTTCTAATTGTTTTTCACCTAATTTTTGTTGTTTTGTCTGATCATTTGTGTCATTAAAATAATAAATATAATTTCAGTCATCGGACATATAATTTGCATATCCCTTTTTAATTGCTAATGCTTTTTGGGTGAGAGAAACAATATTAGGAAATTAAACTTGTTGATAATGATTAATATTATAGCCACTTGTTAAAGTTGAAAGCTGATTTTCATCAGTAAATAAGGTGCTCAAGACATCAAAAATTGTTCGAAATATTATTTTATCATCAGTTGTAATTTCTTTTTGTTGCAAAATTTTTTATAATGTTTCATTTGTCATTTGATGAACCCTTCTTTTTAAACTTGTAAATTATTTTACTTTTCTAATATAATAATTATACTAAAAAGAGATAAAATGTTATAATTATGGCAAGAATTGATTGAGAGAGGGGATTAAAATGTTTTTATCATTTTTTATTGTAGTACAAAATAATCAGACAAAATTAATGAAGACTTTACTATCAATTAAGGAACAAACAAGTGACGATTATGAAATTGTTTTAATTGATGATAGTGGATTCCAACCAAAATCACCACTCTTAGAATTTATGAATGAATGCTTTTATAATAATATTGGTAAACAAATTCAAGTAATTACAAATTTACGAAGTCAAGACTTTTCATATGGTATTAATACTGCTATTTCAATTGCACAAGGAGATTTTTTTATGATTGTTGATGAAGGACAGACAATTCATAAAACAGCAGTTGCAGTTTTAAAAGAAAAAGTTGAAACATATCAAGTTGAACATAAAAAAGTTGATATGCTTGAATTTAGGTTACATTATGCGAATTCAAATGAAAAAAGTGAAATTTGAAATAAATGTAATGTTTTACTGTCGCCTAAAACTAATAAAGAAGTGTTAGCATATGTTAATTGCTCACTTTTTACAAAGATATTTCGTCGAAACCTTATTTTACAAAAAAATATTACATTACTTGATTATCGTCGTACTGATACTTTCTTTATTTATAACGCATTAGTTTATACCGGGGGATATGTTGCAATTAAAGATGTGCTAGTTGATTATGAATTAGGAATTGTCAATTATAGTGTTTTTGATTTAATTAAACAATGAATTTATATTTTTAATTTATATCGTGATTTAAATTTATATCGTGAATATCAAGAAGAATTAGAGTATGCTTTTATTCGCTTTTGCTTAGTAACATTTTTAGAAATTGTTAGTTTACAAAACAATAAAAGATTATCAATTAAAGCTATCCATAGTGCCGAAAATAAATTAGAACGTCGTTATAAAAGTTTTATGAAAAATAAATATCTTAAAAATGTAAAAGAACCACAATTTAAAATGATTGTTGCTGATATTAAAGGTTTTATTAAACATTGAAAACTGGAAAATACAAAATAAATAATGCAAGAATTAGCAAACAATAAAAATTCAGCTGCTAGGATGATGTCAAAACCAGAAGAAGAATATCAGCTTCATCAATTAGCGCGTCCAGTTCGTGTTATTTTTGTTCGTTTCTTTGATATTATTTTAGCGAGTTTAATTCCATTAGTATTAACTTTAACGATGAAGTATTGAGATCAAGCTCGAACAATTTGAGCGCCTATTTTAGTTATTGCTGTTACTTTTGTTCTTTTCTTTCTTTATTTTGTTCTTATTCCTTATTTTTGAGATGGTAAAACAATTGGAAAATTTTGTTTTCAAATTAAATTAGTTACGAGTGAGGCAAAATTAAAGTTAGCAGTTATTTTTACCCGTGAATTATTTATTACATTTTTACCTTGATTTGTTGTTTTATTGACAAATTTAAGTTTAAATTTAATTTTTGAAGTTAGTTTAAGTGATTTGTTTCGGACAACTAATAAAAATCCAATTGCATTAATTATTATTCGAACTATCACAACAATTTATTTTTTATGATACCTTGGTTTAATTTTTGGTTTAGTGTTAAATCCAAATCATCAAATTTTATTTGATCGTCATTTTCATTTATTTACTGTCAAGAAAAAACCAATTCCTAAAAAAGCACCAACAATACCAAAAGAATTAATAACAAGAAAAACAAAACATATTCATTTACAAGAAAACCAACCAGGAAATATTTCTGATGAAATTTTAAAAGAAATTGATGAATTATAGGGTAAAATGTAATTGTTTGTAAAGAAAGGCAGAATATCATGGTCAATGAATTTATTGAAAGTTTAAATCCAAATCAACGCGAAGCTGTTTTAACAATTACTGGACCAGTGCGAATTATTGCTGGAGCTGGAAGTGGTAAAACACGCGTTATTACTAACAAAATTGCATATTTAATTAAATATGCTAATTTGCAACCATGATGCATTTGTGCTGTTACATTTACTAATAAAGCTACTAATGAAATGAGAGCCCGTATTGTTGATATGATTGGAAATAGTGGCCAGCGTTGTATGATTGCAACTTATCATGCCCTATATGCTCGTATTTTACGAGAAGATATTATTCATTTAAATTATGATCGTCATTTTAATATTATTGATATGGCAGACCAAGATAGTATCATTCGTAATATTTATAAAACATTACCTGTGAAATATGATGCACAAGAAGCAAAAATGGTGAAGAATTTTATTTCGAAATGAAAAAATGACTTTATTAGCCCTAATAGTGCAAAAGCATCAGCAAATGGTGATGAAATACGATGAGCAGAAGTTTATGACACTTATGAAAAACGTTTACGAGAGATAAATAGCGTTGATTTTAATGATTTAATTTTATTAACATATAAGTTATTTAAAAATAATGGGGAAGTATTAAAAAAATGACAAAATCGTTTTGATTATTTTTTAGTTGATGAATTTCAAGATACCAATGAATTGCAATTTGATATTATTAAATGATTAGTCGGTGATAATCACAATATTACTATTGTTGGGGACCCTGATCAAACAATTTATTCGTGACGGGGAGCAAAAATTAATTTAATTTTAAATTTTGATAAATATTTTCCGCATACACAAACAATTGTTTTAAATGAAAACTATCGGTCAACACAAAGTATTTTATCATTAGCTAATAATTTGATTATTCATAATAAAAATCGGATTGAAAAAGATTTATTTACTATCAAAGCTTCAGGGCAATTACCAATTTTATATCACGGTGCTAATAGTAGTGATGAAAGTGATTTTGTAGCTCGTAAAATTAAAACTTTAATTAAAGAAGAAAATTATGCTTATAATGATATTTTAATTTTATATCGTGCCAATTACTTATCACGTGATTTAGAAACGGCCCTTGCTGATTATGGTCTTTCATATCGTATTTTTGGGGTTTTTAAATTTTATGAACGAAAAGAAATTAAAGATGCACTTGCTTTTTTAAAAATAATTATGAATAATGATTCTTTAGCCATTGAACAAATTTTGTTGTTAACACCAAAAATTGGTCCAAAAGCATTTGAACAAATTATGCAAATATTAAAAGAGCAACAAATAATGTTTACAACATTACTAGAGCAACATTTTGATTTATTGCCATTAAATCTTCAACATAGTTTAAATAAAGTGCGAGAAGCAATTGTCCTAGCATTAGCACAATTACCAACTGCTAAATCAGTTGAAAGTTTATTAGTTCTTCTCTTAGATAAAACAGGTTATTTGCAGCGTTTACGAGATAACTATGAAGAAGAACGAGAAGAAAATATTTTAGAATTAATTGCGTCAGTTGGTAAATTTGATCAGCAAAACAAGGAATTAGCAGGAACAGAATTATTAAGTGAATATTTACAATTAATTTCATTACAAACTGATAGTGATAGTGTTAATTTAACTGATAATACTATTTCTTTAATGACAATTCATAATGCAAAGGGATTAGAAAAAAAGGTTGTTTTTATTGTTGGTTTAAATGAAGGAATCTTTCCAACAACACAAGCTATTAAGATGGGAACTGAACAATTAGAAGAAGAGCGTCGAGCCTTATACGTTGCCATTACAAGAGCAGAAGAATTGTTGTTTATTAGTTATGCTGATGGTTATTCATATATTACAGGTAATGAACGCTTTGAATCACGATTTATTAAAGAGTTAGATAACGATTTTTATGAAAAAGTTAATAGCGAAAGATTGTTTAGTAAGCCAAAGTCAATTACTATTTCTTATAATAATCAAAGTGAAAAACAATCACGAACTGTCTTTAATCTTAATAAAAACATTGAATCAGCTTTTAAAACTAATTCATGAAAAGTAAATGATATGGTTAGTCATGAATTATTTGGAATTGGAGTTGTTGTTAAAATTATTGCGCAAAATGTCCAAATTGTTTTTCCACATCCTTATAATGTCAAGATTATTTCAGCAGATAGTCAAGCAATTAAAAAAGTGGAATCATAAAAGAAAATAACAATACCAAATATTTGAAATTTTTATTTAAAAACATAAAAAATTGTTAAGGGATAATATACTTATTTTTGTTTTTTTGATATAATGAGTTAGTATATTTTAAAGGAGGAAATTTAATGGCATCATTTAAAGCTGTTATCGCTGATCCTGTTGGGATGCATGCACGTCCAGCGGCATTAATTGTAGGAGAAGCAGGAAAATACCAGTCAGATATTACTATTTTCTCAGGAGGAAAAACTGGTAACTTAAAATCAATCATGACTATTATTGCATTAGGAATTCATCAAGGTGCAGAAGTAGAAATTGTTGCAAGTGGTTCTGATGAAGACGCTGCAATTGCAGGGATTGAAAAAGTAATGAAGGATAACAAGGTTATTTAGGGTAATTTTATTAAATATACAAAAATTAAAAAATAATAGATTTATCTATTATTTTTTTGTATATTTTTGTTACTTGTTTCTTTCTTAGTATTTTTTTAAGGAAAAATTATTATATAATAATGAGGAGGTGGATGAAATGGTAATTCTTGCAATTGAGACAAGCTGTGACGAAACTAGTATTGCTATTTTTAAGAATGGAAAAATTTTAGCAAATATTATTTCATCACAAATTAAGGAACATACAAAATACGGTGGAGTTGTGCCAGAACTTGCTTCGCGGTTACATTTAAAAAACTTTTCTTATGTTCTACTTGAAGCTTTGCAAAAAACTAATATTCATATAACAGAATTACAATACATTGCATACACATCAAAACCTGGTTTAATTGGAGCACTACATATTGGGAAAACAATAGCAGAAACATTGTCTAATTATTTAGAAATTCCAATTTTACCTTTAAACCATTTATATGGTCATATCTATGCTAGTGCAATCGATAATGATTTTTTATTTCCTCTTTTAGCAGTGCTAGTTAGTGGTGGCCATACTCAGTTAATATTAATGAAAAAACATTTGAATTTTGAAATTTTAGGCTCAACATTGGATGATGCAATTGGTGAATGTTATGATAAGATTGCTCGAATGCTGGACTTAGGGTATCCGGGCGGACCTGTTATTGATAAGCTTGCAGCGACAGGAACAACAACACAATATCACTTACCACTACCATTAAATGATCAAAGTTATAATTTCTCTTTTAGCGGATTAAAATCAGCTGTAGCTAATTTAATTGCAAAAGAACAACGTAATACTAAAATTAACTTGTCTAATTTTTGTGCGACATTTCAAAAAACATGTGTTGATATTATTATGCGAAAAACAAAATTAGCAATTCAAAATTTTCAGCCGCAAATGGTTACGTTAGTCGGTGGAGTTTCAGCTAATAGCACATTACGAGCAGCAATTTTAAATTTAGCAACACCAAATTTAAAAATAGTTATTCCAAAATTAGAATATTGTACTGATAATGCTGCAATGATTGCTCGCTTAGCAGCACAAGAACTACTGGAAAATAACATAAAAGGAGATTAGATAAAATGGCATCATTTTTATCAAAATTAGAAACATTCGATTCAAAGAATTTTACTAAAAAAGAAAATGAAATTATTAAATATATTAAAGAAAATATGAAGGAAGTAACAACAATGAATATTGAAGTTTTAGCGCAACAAGTAAATACTGATTATAGTGTAATATATGGTTTGTTACGAAAAATACAGATTAATGGTTATTGAGACTTTTTAATTGCGATTGCTGCTGATATTGAAATTAAATCATTAGATTTTGAAAATATGGAGAGTCTAATGAAGAAAACATATTTTGATATTCTTAATCAAAATGATACGATGATTGATAATGAAAAGATGAATCAAACAATTAATGCAATTAAAGGAGTATATCGAATTTTTGTAATTGGGCTGGGTTCAACAAATGCATTGTCACAAACATTAGTGCTAGAATTATATCGTTTTGGTTTTAATGCTTTTAATCTAAATGAAAATGAAGAAGACTTAATGGTTCGTTCTCGGATTATGAATAAAAATGATTTAATTCTAGCTTATTCATTATTTGATGATAATGAAGCAGTTAACAAAGCATTAACAATTGCAAAAGAAAAAGGAGTAACGATTGTAGTAATTTCTGGGAAAGATATGTCAAAAGCAGTTAAATTAGCAAATTGGTCGCATATTATTTCAACCCCAAATCAACAAGTAAATGATCATAAAATTTATGTTAATAAATTATTACCTTGAATTTATTTTACTGATGATTTAATTAATAAAGTCTGGTCATCAGATATTGTTGATAAAGATTTTGTAATGGCTCAACAAGATAATCGTTGAGATTATTAAAATAATGGATAATATTTCAATTCTCTCAAAATTATCAATGATTCAAGGAACTTGCACAAAAAAAGAAATTAAAATTGCAAACTATATTCGTGAAAATATTCATAATATTCGAAACCTTAAAATTGAAGGTTTATCAAAAGCGACTGGAATCGGTTATTCACCAATTTATTCTTTAATTAAAAAGTTAGGCTTTATTGGTTATCGTGATTTTATTATTGCAATAGTTGCAGAACAAGAACGTTTAGAAACCAATAATTTGCATTTAGATGAAACAGAAAGTATTTTTTATATTATCAAGATATGCTAGAGCGTAATCAGCAAACTTTTGATGATGTTAAGTTTTTAAACACAGTTACTTTATTAAAAAAAGCGAAAGGAATTTATTTAGCTGGTTTAGAAATTTCATCTTTAGCAGTAAAAGAACTAACTACCCGTTTATTTAGTTTTGGCTTTACTTGTAGTTTGTTGGTAGAAAATGAAAATAATATTATTACTCGTGCCAGTTTAATCCAACCAGATGATTTATTAATCTGTGTAAGTTTAGAAGGAAAAACAATGTCTGTAATAGCAGCAGCTAAGGAAGCCAAAAATAATGGGGTAAATGTAATTGGTGTTACATCAAAATATAATTCGGATTTATCAAAATATACTGATATTATGCATACTGTTGTTTCTTCAACTTTATATGAAAAAAATGAAATTTTTATTTCTTTTTTATTACCATTAATATATTGAAATGATAATTTAATTAAAGCGCTTTTATCTATTAATAAAGAGCACCAATATTTAGAAAATCGGATTAAAAGTAATAAAATTTTAAAAAAATATTGTTAAAATTAAAGGAACTAATGTTCCTTTTTATTTTTTATAGTACAATATAAATTAAATATAGAAATGTTAAGAGGGAATGAAAATGACGCCACATATCAATGCTAAACAAGAAGAAATTTCTGAAACAGTTTTAATACCCGGAGATCCATTACGAGCAAAGTTTATTGCGGAAACTTTTCTTGAAAATATAAAATTAGTGAATGAAATTCGAAATATGTTTATGTACACCGGAACTTATAAAAATAAAACAATTACAATTGCTGGAAGTGGAATGGGATGTCCTAGCATTGGAATTTATTCATATGAATTATTTAAATTTTATAATGTTGATAATATTATTCGAATTGATTCAGCAGGTAGTTATGATGCTGCACTAAAGATTTATGATATTGTTAACGCAACAGCAGCTTATGGCGAAAATAATTATGCTAGAATTGTAGCAGGAATAGAAAATGATGTTTTAAATTCTTCACAACATCTTTTTGCAACAATTGAAGAAATTGCTAAAGCAAAACAAATTAAAACTTTTCCTGGAATTGTTCATTCATCTGATGTTTTTTATCGTAAAAATGATGATGATTGAAAAAAAATAAAGCCAAGTATAAAACAGTATGTGTTGAAATGGAAGCATTTGCTTTGTTTGCAAATGCCTTAGCATTAAAGAAAAATACAGCAACATTATTAACAATTTCTTATTCCTTTATTACTGGTGCTGTGACAACAGCAGCTGAGCGGCAAAATAATTTTTACCAAATGGTAGAATTAGCATTAGAAAGTGCAATTAAATTATAAAAGAAAAAAGGAGAAAAAATATGACAACAGTTTTAGAGCTATACCAAGATCAAGTTAAAGATCAAAGTGAAGTTACAATTTTTGGGTGAGTTCGTTCTAATCGCAGTAGTGGTAAATTAGGTTTTTTAGTTATGAATGATGGAACAGTTTTTAATAATGTGCAAATTGTTTATAAAGCGGAGCAACTTGCTAATTTTTTAGCAATTAGTAGTTTACGAATTTCATCAGCAATTAAAGTAGTTGGAAAGTTTTGTGTAACACCATCTGCCAAACAACCATTTGAAATTCAAACATCCGTAATTGAAATTCTTGACGAGGCAAGTGAAGATTATCCATTACAAAAAAAAGAGCATTCTTATGAATATTTACGTGAAATTGCTCATTTACGTGCAAAAACAAACACTTTTAATGCGGTGTTCCGAATTCGTAGTAGTAGTTCTTTTGCAATTCATGAATTTTTTAATAAAAACAATTTTATTTATGTTCATACACCAATTATTACCGGAAATGATGCTGAAGGTGCTGGCGAATCATTTATTGTAACAACAAGAACTGATAATAATTATAATGAAGATTTTTTTGGGAAAAAAGCTAGTTTAACTGTTTCAGGTCAACTTCATGCTGAAGGATTTGCACAAGCTTTTCGAAATGTTTATACTTTTGGTCCAACATTTCGTGCTGAAAATTCTAATACAACAAGACATGCTGCTGAATTTTGAATGATTGAGCCTGAAATTGCTTTTATTGACCTGGAAGAAAATATGACATTAATTGAAAAAATGATTAAGCATATTATTATTTATTTATTTATTAACAACCATTATGAACTTGACTTTTTAAATAGTAATGTTGATGATAAATTATTGGAAAGATTAAAAAGTGTTTTAAATGATGAATTTGTTTATTTATCATATACAAAAGCAATTGAAATTTTACAGAAAGCTGTTACAAAAGGTCAAAAATTTGAAAATCCAGATATTTTTTGAGGAATGGATTTACAAACTGAGCATGAAAGATATTTGTGTGAAATAGAAACAAAAAAACCAACCTTTTTATTTAATTATCCGAAAGAAATTAAAGCATTTTATATGAAAATTAATGATGACAATAAAACAGTTGCTGCGTGTGATTTACTAGTACCAGGAATTGGAGAATTAGTTGGCGGTAGTGTTCGTGAAAATGATTATGATAAAATTGTTAGTCGTTGTAATGAACTAAAAATTCCAACGACAGATTTACAATGATATATTGATTTACGAAAATATGGTTATTATAAAAGTGCAGGTTTTGGCTTAGGGTTTGAACGTTTTATCATGTATGTGACAGGAATGACAAATATTCGTGATGTGATTCCCTTTCCACGTACGCCGCGAAACTTATTATTTTAATTTGATGCATATAAAAATTTTATTTAATTATAAATTTTTTTTGTTATAATTTTAGCATTGCATAGATAGGGGGACATAAAATATTTAACTTAGTTACTTATGATAATATGAAAGGAATATATATAAATTAACGAAGTTATTAAACAATTACGAATTCATAAAGGATTAACTCAACGTTAATTATCCAAAATATCAGGGTTACAACAATCGACTATTTGTCGAATTGAAAAAGATTGTTCAAAAACAAGTTGAAATAAAATTTTAAAATTACTTGTTGCACTAAAATTAGATGTTAAAAAATTTATTGACAAATTATATACATACAATGAATACAAATTATATGAATTTTTATCATTAATTATTGATAACCCCAAAATTCGTAAAGAGCTTGATCAAAATCCACGATTATTAGCATTAAAAGTATTACGAATTTTTACTAATTAAGAAAAAAGTTAGATAATTTTGTCTTACCATGCAGTTGAATTAACTATGAAAATAAAATAAAGACCTAATAGGTCTTTTGTGTTTTAATAAATGGTTTAATAAAAAAATGATATAATAATGCTATATATTAATTATTAATTATAGCAATGTGAGGAATAAAAAATTGATTTGAGATTATTATTTTATCTTTGATGGTAACTGTAAAAAACAAAATTTACGATGTATTTGTAAAACAGCTACTGATGCAGAACGAGCGTTAGAAGATTGTTATTTAGATAACAAATATAATGCAGATATTATTAAAGCAATTTCATTTTGTTTAATATTTACATTTGATAGTACAACTGATAATTACGAACTAAACAAGCAAGGAACAGAAGACTTTATTAAAAAGTTACCAATTTGTCAACAATGTAATCGTGTTAAAAGCAAATTAGCTCGTTATCAACTTTGTTCAGAATGTGAAAGTGAATTAGTTGGTTTGGAAACTTTTTAATGTGATTTATGTAAAAAACATCGTCTTGTTTGAGATGATTTTAATCGCGAATTATTTGGAAAATTATTAGTAAATAATAAAGAATATATAATTTGTTTTAAATGTGCTGCACAAAATTTTCAAAAGGATACAAAAACAGAAGGGATGAAAAGATAGTGAATACAATTAAAAATTTATATATTGTTTTTTACACTGATAATGCTGATACTCCTAACCAAGGGAAAGTTGTTAAAGTTTTTACTGATAGTGAACTAGCAAGAAAATATTTGTTAACAAAAGTTAATTTAAATGGAAAAAAATTACAAAGGATAATAAATGAATTTTAAAAGTGTATTGTTATGTTGGATCTAATGATTCTTATAAATATTCAAAATGAGAAACAACTCAATTTAAAAATATGGTTGTTAATTGTATCCATTGTCATCAATATTTTTTACGAGAAAATAATGCCAATATGTGTGATGAGTGTTTAGGACAAGTGAGACAGTGCTTAAAAGAATGTGAAGTTTGTCATAATTTTTTTAATCCAGTTGGGATTAAATTTGTTTCAAATGGTGATGTTTTTCCTCTTTAGCTTGCCAAGAATGTTCACAAATATTATTACAAAATTTAAATGTTAAATAGTGGTCGTATAAAGAAAATTGGGGTTTTTTATAAAAACAAGAAAAAAATGTCTTTATTTTATTGAACTAAATAATATTTAAAAACAAAAACCCCAATCTTTTACATGCGACCTAAATAGTTCTTTTAAGAAATAAAATTTTAGCAAAAAGATACCATCAAAATATTAAAATAATATTAATTATTAGGAGGTTTTTTATGTTAAAGTGAAATACTAAAATTTTATTTTATGTACGATTAAGTGTTTTATTTTTAATTTTATTTTTTTTAATTGCTGATTTAGTGTTAGCAATAATTAGTCCACAACCTCAATTTCGTGATTTAGGATATGCAGAACGAGTATCAAATTATTATTCGTTTTTTACAACGCAAACTAATTATATTGTTGCTGTTTATTTTTTCATTTATTTATTTGAAAACAAGTTTAAAATTCAAAGTCCTAGTTATTTAATTAAATTAGCTGTGACAACATATATTACAATTACAATGGTAGTTTTTTGACTTGGAATTTTTACAAGTACACAAGATGCTAATCAATACAATGTATATGCTTGAATATCGACAATTGTTTTGCACTTAGTAATTCCAATTAGTATGATTATTAGTTATATTTTAACAACCGGAACTTTTGAATATAATTTAAAACAACATTATAAATTAGCATTATGATTAATTTTAATTTATCCAGTTTGTTATTTTATTGTAATTTTAATTCGAGGAACATTGCGTCATTTAGATAAGAGACCACCTGATACTTGATATCCTTATTTTTTTTCTTAATGTTTATCAAGAATGGGGATGATTAATTTTAACTTTTTCTTTTATTTGTATTTTAACCTTATTCATTGGTTTACAATATTTATATATTTTTTTTAAATAATAAGTTACATTCTAAATATCAAGGCGAAACATTAAACAAACGTGTAAATGAAAAAATATTTGGAATTAGTGGAAAAGGGATGACATTACATAAAAAAGATGTTTTTATCCCACAATCAATGTTAAATGTTTTTAAAAATGATTTTTCTGAAGAAGGAAAATATGATTAGCAAAAAATAAAGTGTTAAGTTAAAAAACTTGACTCTTTTTTAATTTCAGGTATTATATAAAGGATGTTAAGTTTTATAGTTTAACATGAACGCAGAATTAGAAAGGAAATTATTAATGGTAAAATTACGTTTAAAAAGAATAGGTAAAAAGAAAGCAGCATTCTACCGAATTGTTGCAACAGATGCTCGTGTCAAACGTGATGGAGAATATATTGAGTTAATTGGAACATATAATCCTATTAATGGTGATGTGAAAATTAATCATGATCTTGCTTACAAATGATTATTAACAGGAGCACAACCAACTGATACTGTTCGTAATTTGTTAAGTAAAGAAGGTTTAATGACTAAATTGCATAATGAAAAATATGCTGCTAAAACAACAAAGAGTACAAAAGAAAAGACAGCAACAGATAAAAAAGCAAAGGTAACAAAGAATCCGAAAGCAAAGACAACAACAGATGCCAAAAAATAGTTGTAATTAAGTGTGGTGTTAATTAATGTATATTACTGAACTTAAAAATTTAATTAATCCGTTAATTTGTCAGAATGATAATGAATTATATTATGAAATTCGCCAAATGCCATCGACAAACGTAGGAGAAATTAATTTATTAGTAATGTGTAATGAAGAAGTGTTAGGATATGTTGTTGGTAAAGCAGGAATAATTGCTAATAGCTTAAGAACTTTATTAAATATTAGAGCACATGTTGATCAAAATAAAGTTAATATTAAGTTTGAGGTTTTATAGATGGAAACTTTGTTAAAAATTTTTAAACTTAAAAAGCCCCATGCAATTAAAGGTGAACTTAAAGCAACTTTATTAATAAACATTAAAAATATAAATAAATTGCTTAATAAATTAATGTTTATTCAAGTTCAAATGATGTATACGCCAGTAACATTAATTAAAATTACTTCTACTAAGCAAGATTATATTTTAAAGTTTAAAGAGTTTACTAATATTAATGAGGTAATAGCTTTTAAAGAATGCTATTTATTTGCTCAAAAAGCAGATTTGAATTATACAGAAGTTATTAATCAGGAAAATTTAATTAATTTTACAGTCTTTCATAATCAAAAAAAAATTGGGATTTTAGTAAATCAATTTGAAACTAAGGCACATCTTGTTTTTGAAATTAAAACAACAGATGGTACATTAATGATGATTCCAAATGTTGATGCATATGTTGAACAAGTTGATCTGCAACAACAAGAAATTATTTTAAAAAAGGTGATTTAAAATGAAAAAGTTTACAGTGTTAACTTTATTTCCAGAAATGTTCAATAATTTTATGACAACATCAATTATTAAAAAAGCACTTTATGAAAAATTAATTGCAATTAAAATTGTTGATATTCGTGATTATAGCATTGGCAAACATCATCAAGTTGATGATTACCAATATGGTGGTGGTGAAGGAATGGTTTTAATGATTGAACCATTAGTAGCAGCGATTAAAGCTTACCAAACAAAAGATAGTATAACAATTTTGTTAACACCACAAGGTAAGCAATATGTGCAAGAACAAGTGCAACAATTTGCAGCAAATGATAATGATTTAATTTTAGTTTGTGGGCATTATGAAGGCTTTGATGAAAGAATTTTATATTATATTGATTATGAATTATCAATTGGTGATTATATTTTAACTGGCGGTGAATTAGCTAGTATGGTTGTAATTGATAGTGTTACTCGTTTATGCGAAAATGTAATTAATACACAATCACATCTCAATGATTCTTTTTCTAACAATCTATTAGATTATCCTGTTTATACAAAACCAGTTGAATATGATGGCCATTATGTTCCTGAAGTTTTATTAAGTGGTCATCATCAGAAAATTGCCCAATGACGAGAATATGAAGCATTAAAAAAAACTTGATTAAAACGTCCCGACCTTTTAGAAAAAAAAATTTTAACCACAGAACAACAAATATTATTAGAAAAAATTAAAAACGAAAAAAAGGTTTAACGACCGTAGAAAGGAAAAAAACAGTTATGAAGATGAATTTAACAGAAGAAATTACAAAAGATCAACTTCGTAGTGATTTGCCACAATTTTCTTCAGGAGATACAATTAAAGTACATTATAAAATCCAGGAAGGAAATAAGTTTAGAATTCAAGCTTTTGAAGGAGTAGTAATTAAGTTACAAGGTAGCGGAATTGCAGAATCAGTTACAATTCGTAAAATTAGTAATGGAGCTGGCGTTGAAAGAAAATTCCCTTTACATTCGCCATTAATTGATAAGATTGAAATTGTAAAATATGGACGAGTTCGTCGTGCTAGAATTTATTACATGCGTAATCGAACTGGTAAAGCTGCTCGAATTAAAGAGATTATTAAAACAAAATAACCCTAAAAGACTGATAAAGTCTTTTTAATTTGTATTAAAATAATAACACAAGGAGGAAACACAATTATGTGTGATAAGAAATTTTCAATTCCCAAAGAATTTATTAAAAATAATAAGAGGGTTTATAAACTTGCTGAAGCAGCTGATGTTATTATTGAAGTAGTTGATGCAAGAATTGCACATTCTGGTGCTAATCTTTTAAATTATGCGAAATTAAATGATGTGAAAAGAATAATTTTATTTTCAAACACACAAAAAGCTGATGTTGAGCAAACAAAAAAATGAATGGAATATTATCATAGCCAAGAAATTTATTGTCAAATGTTATTATGTCATGAAGAGCAAACTAGTAAAGAATATCAGCGGTGTTTAGCCAATTTTAAGAAACTTTTAAAAAAGTATGCTAATAAGAAAATATTAATTATTAGTTTACCAGATAGTAATAAAGAACTTTTATTAGAAAAAATATTTGATAATAATGAAACATTTGAAAAAGGAAGAGGAATATTTTTTACCCGTGAAAAAATTTATCGTTATAATAATGTTGAATTTATTGACACAGTACCAATTACAGGGATTAATTTTTCTCAACCAGATGTTTATTGAAATACACAAATTTTAGGACTTTTTAAAATAGAGGATAATACAGAAATAGTAGCAATTAAAGCATTCCAATTGTTATTAACAAAATATCAAAAAAAATTAGAAACAGCATATAGTGTTCGAATTCAACCAAAATCATCAGTAAAACAAATTGTTAAAGAATTTATTAAATTAATGACAACAAATTTATCTTTACCTGATAGTGAAACAACCGATAATTTACTTCTATGTGCTAAATTTTTAGAAGATATTAAAAAAGGGAAGAAAATTCCCGCAATTTCATTGGAATGAGTTGAAGATTATGTTAAATAATTTTTATTTAAAATGATAAAAATTATTAAAAAAAGATTAAAAGGAGAAAAATAAAATGACAACAAATATTCATTGGTTTCCTGGCCATATGGCAAAGGCAATTAAACAAATTGATGAGCAAAGTAAATTAATTGATTTAGTAATTGAAATTGTTGATAGTCGAATTCCGTTTTCCTCTTCAAATCCATTGGTTGATAACTTACGTGGTTTAAAACCAAAGTTAATTATTTTAAATAAAAAAGATTTAGCGGACCCAGTTGCCATCAAGGCATGACTTGAATATTACCAATCTCAACAGATTGCTGTTTTACCATTGGATAGTAAGCATGGCAATATTACAAAATTAATTATTGAAAAAATTTATTTTGTTTTAGCTGGTAAAATTGAACGTGATCAAAATAGAGGAATTAAATCACCAAAACTAAAAGTAATGGTAATTGGTATTCCTAATGTTGGAAAATCTACTTTTATTAATGCTTTAATAAAACGAAATTCAACTCGAGTTGGTAATAAACCAGGTGTAACAAAAGGCCAACAATGATTAAAATTAAATCATCAAATTGATTTAGTTGATACTCCGGGAATTTTATGGTCTAAAATTAATGACCCACAAGTAGCAATGAATTTAGCTTTTACACGGTCAATCAAAGAAGATATTTTACCAAAAGAAGAAATTTGCTTAGCTGCAATAAAATGAATGCATAAATATTATTTTTCTTTGTTAGCGAAGCAATATCATCTTTTACCAAGTGATAATTTTGATGTAACAGATGAACAAAAACTTTTTGAATTATTATTAGTAATGCAACAAAATCGTTTTCATAAAGTTGATGAAGATAATGTTAATAATATTGTTACTGATTTTTTAAATAATTTATGAAATAATAAGTTTGGTTTAATGTCTTTTGAGTTTCCACCTGGAAGAGGAACAATTAATTATGAATAAATTTGAACAAGAGATTTTAATGTCATATCCTAATACAACAATTATGGCAGGAACTGATGAAGCTGGCCGCGGATGTTTAGCAGGTCCTTTAGTTGTTAGCGCTGTTATTTTACCGCTAAATTATGTTAACGATGAAATTAAGGATAGTAAAAAATTAACACTAAAGCAACGAAATAAATTAGCAGATGAAATTATGTCTATTGCAATTAGTTATACGATTGAGATTATTTCTGTTGCAATGGTTGAAACTTTGAATCCCAAGCAAGCAAGTATTATTGGTATGCAACAAGCAATTGATAATTTAATGGTTAAACCAGATATAATTTTAACTGATGCAGAAAAGTTAGGACCATCTTATCATCACCAAGCAATTATTAAAGGGGATAGTCTTTCACAATCAATTGCGGCAGCTTCAATTTTAGTAAAAGTAACAAGAGATAATTTAATGCTCAAATTTGATCAAGATTATCCACAATATGATTTTAAAAATAATAAAGGGTATGGAACCCAAAAACATTTATTAGCATTACAAGAATTTGGAATTACATCATTGCATCGGAAAACTTATCGCCCTGTTCGTGAAGCTATGTTAAAAAATAATGTTAATTATAAATAAAAATAACAAAAGTAAAACTGTTAATGTTATATTTCTTATATTAAGAAAATTATAATTATTAAATAGAAAGGAATTAATATGCGTCAAGTTTTACTTTTTTTTTTTTTTTTTGCTTTAAAATATAATGGGGACTGACTTAAAATTTATCAAGCCTTAGAAACAAAAAAAATTGCTTATGAAGATTTAATTAATATTGAAACTAAAATAACATGTCGTTATGTTACGATTATTAATCGTGAATATCCAAAATCATTATGCAATATTTATCGACCTCCCTTTGTTTTATTTTATGTTGGTGACTTGGCTGTTTTAAATGGTCAAAAACATAAATTAGCAATTTGTGGAACAACAGCACCAAATAAAAGAGGACTAATGACAACTAAGATGTTAACAAAGAAAATATTAAAGCAAAAAATAACTTTAATTGTTACTTCAGAACCAGGCATTAATGAATGTGTGGTTAAAAATCTTAGTAATGGAAGTAGTATTTTAATTCTTAAAAATTTAAATGATTATGAACAAATGACAAAACAATATCCTAATACAAAATTTCAAATCATTATTGCTGAAGCATACCAAAATAATGTTAATAAAAGTCAGTATGAACTTTATCGGATTATGTCAGGATTGATGAATGGTGTTATCATTGTTCAATCAAGTTTAGATGATGAAACACATCGAATTATGTCATTGGCTAAACATGATGAGAAAGAAGTTTTTTGTTTTCCAGATCAAATTACTGTTGCTAATAAAAACAATGGTTTTATTAAAGACGGAGCGCAATTAGTAGAAAATGTTGATGACATTTGTGGGAAATTATAATTTTGTAAAGGAACATAGATTAATTTATGTAATCATGTTAACGAATAAAAAAAAATAAAAAATAAGAATTCATTTTTAACAAAAATGTATAATGTATATACCATATACATTTTTTATTTATGCAAATTATTTTAAACTCTTTTCACATAAAAATAATTCTATGAGATGGTGATTAAAATTTATAATTATTTAATTAAATTACCTAATTAAAGTTTTATAAATTATCTTGCATTAATTTTAAGAATAAGTTATAGTTAACGTGTGATAAAAAGATAAAATGCTGATATATGTTAGTATTATGGATTAATGTTTCTACATCTTACCGTCATTAAGATACTATAGGGCATAATTTTTTTGTTTTATTTTCGTAAATTTAACAAAAATAATTTGCATAACCTATTTCGCACATTAGCAATGATAGTTTATGCTTTTATTTTTTTATTTTGTAAAGGAGAATAACAATTGTGCAAATAGACAAATTAGAATTATATCTACCAGAGGATAAAATTCAAAATAAAATTAAGGATTATGCGGAAAAATTAAATAAATTATACGAAGGTAAAACATTATATTGTATTGGTTTACTAAATGGAGCATTATTTTTTATGAGTGATTTGTTAAAACAACTTAAAATTCAAATTGTGATTGATACAATGAGTATTTCAAGTTACATTGGAACTCAGTCAACAAATAAACTTACTATTCATAAGGATATTTCAAAAGATATTACTGGACAAGATGTTTTATTAATTGAAGATTTGATTGATACTGGTAAAACGTTATCGGCTGTCATTGAACAAATTCAAGCAAAAAAAACAAATAGTTTACGAGTAGTTTGCTTAGCAGATAAAATTGCTATGCATCCAAATTTTAATTATCCCTATGATGCACTATTTATTGTTCCAAATGAGTTTATTGTTGGTTATGGTTTTGATTATAATGACCAATTTCGACAATTACCAAATGTATACATATGGAGAGGTGAATAAATGAAAATAACAAATAAAATTATTATTTTAGATTTTGGGTCACAATACACTCAATTAATTGCCCGTCGGATCCGTGACTTAGAAGTATATTGTGAAGTATGACCATATAATACAGCATTAGAAAAAATTAAAACAACACCAATGAAAGGAATTATTTTATCAGGTGGGCCTGCCTCTGTTTATACAGAAGATGCATTTTTAATTGATAAACAATTGTTTGAATTAAAAGTTCCTGTTTTAGGAATTTGTTATGGAATGCAATTAATAAGTCATTTACATGGAGGGACAGTACAACGAGCAACAAAACAAGAATTTGGTTTTTCAGAATTAATTATTGATAATCAAGAAGATTTATTTACGAACATCCCTGTTAAATCACAAGTGTGAATGAGTCATGCTGATCATATTGAAGGCATTCCAACAAATTTTATTCAAATTGCTCATAGTGAAAATTCAATTAGTGCAATTAAACATTCAGAAAAGAAAATTTATGGTTTACAATTTCACCCAGAAGTAACCCACACTTTAATTGGCCAACAATTATTAAACAATTTTGTTTTTAACATTTGTGGTTGTGAGCCAAAATGAAAAATTACAGAGTTTATTTCAGCAGCAACAACTGAGATTAAGAATAAAGTTGGAACTGATAATGTTGTTTTAGCATTATCAGGTGGTGTTGATTCTAGTGTTTGTGCAGTTTTATTACATAAAGCAATTGGAAAACAATTAACATGTATTTTTGTTGACACCGGATTATTACGCCAAGATAGTGGATGAAATGATTTACAAAAATTTCAAGAAAAATTTAAATTAAATATTATTAAAATTAATGCGCAAGAAAGATTTTTAACTGCTTTAAAGGGAGTTACTAATCCAGAAGAAAAGCGAAAAATTATTGGGAATTTATTTATTGAAATTTTTAATGAAGAAGCAATAAAAATTCAAAATGTTAGATGATTAGGACAAGGAACAATTTATCCAGATGTGATTGAATCTGTCTCAGTGAAGGGACCATCTGCCACAATTAAATCGCATCATAATGTTGGGGGATTACCAAAGGATTTACCATTTCAATTAATTGAACCATTACGTGAATTATTTAAAGATGAAGTTCGCCGAACTGGTGAAGTATTGGGCATTGATTTTAAATTTGTGTATAAGCATCCGTTCCCAGGACCAGGTTTAGCAGTCCGAATTATTGGTGAAATTACCGCAGAAAAAGTAGCTTTATTACAAGCAGCTGATCAAATTTTTATTGATGAATTATATCAGGCAAATTTATATGATCAAGTTGCACAAGCATTTGTTGTTTTATTACCTGTTCAGTCAGTTGGTGTAATGGGCGATGTACCAACATATGGATATACTGCTGTTGTGCGCAGTGTTGATACAACTGATTTTATGACAGCAAATTGAAGTCGGCTGCCATTTGAATTATTGGAAAAAGTATCAGCTCGAATTGTAAGTGAAGTTCATGGAATTAATCGAATTACTTATGATATTACATCAAAACCACCAGGAACAATTGAATGGGAATAAAAAAATATTAATAATTCTTTACATTAATATTAAAAAATGTTATCATTATTTGCAGGAATGTTGAGGTACAAAATGCAAATTGGTTTGATGAAAGAATTTGAAGTTTTTTTTTTTTTTTACAAAAAAAGAAGATTCTTTTTGATATCTTTAATATTCTACAAAATAAAACAATAATTAATGTTAATAATGCAATTTACTAGTTAGTAATAATTTACAAACTAGTTTTTTTATGCAATTTTAAAAAAGAAGGAGAAAAAATAATGGAAAAAGAACAAACTACTTTAATTGAAAATAATATTAAATTATTATTAGGTCCGCATGATAACCCAAAAAGCTTTTTGCAATGGTCAATTTTAGCATTACAGCATGTTTTTGCTATGTTTTGTTCAACGGTGTTAGTACCATTAATTATTAATCAAACAGCTGGAGTTGAAGTTATGAACATTGCAATGGCCTTGTTTTGTTCAGGGGTTGGAATATTAATTTATATTGCAATTACCGCTGCAAAAGTACCAATGTATTTGGAAAGTTCGTTTGCATATATGGGAGCAATGGGAGTGTGTTATCCTTTATATGGCAATGCGGTTTTTATTGCCGTAATGATGGTTGGTGTTATTTATATCACTTTTGGAGTATTAGTATATTTTATTGGTAATAAATTTTTAGAACGAATTTTACCAGCAGTAATTGTTGGACCATTAATTATTATTATTATTATTGGAATGTCTGTTGCCCCAAGTGCAATTAATAATGCTGGTTTTAATCCAACTGCTTGAAAGCAACCTTATTCACATTGGATTGGGATTGGAATTGCTATTTTTACCTTTTTAGTAACAGCAATTATCGCTTTGAAATGTAAAGGATTTACTAAGGTAGTTCCAGTCATTATTGGTGTTGTCACAGGATATTTATTATGTGTAATTCTTCATTTCGCAATTGGAACAGAATATCAAATTTTAGATACATCAAAAATTACTGACCCAAGTCAATGACAATGATATCCATCGTTTAAAAAAATTTGAGATTTAAAAGCAAGTAATATTGGGCCAGCTATTTTAGCAATTAGTCCCTTGGCAATTATTGCGATTGCTGAACATATTGGTGATCATATTAGTATGGGGTAAATGACAGGAAAAAATTTTGTTAAAGACCCTGGAATGCATCGGACATTAGTTGCTGATGGAGTTTTAATTATTTTTGATGGTTTAGTTGGTGGACCAGCAAATACAACATATGGTGAAAATGCTTCAGTAGTTGGGATGACACGAATTGCTTCGGTATGAGTAACAGGATTGGCTGTCCTGTTTGCAATTGGATTATCATTTATTGCTCAAGTGAATCAATTAGTACAAATGTTGCCAGTACCAGTAATGGGCGGGATTAGTATGATTATGTTTGGTTTGATTGCTACAAACGGAATTCGAGTGTTAATTAATAATCAAATTGATTATACAAATATGAAAAATGTTTTTGTAACAGCAATTATGTTAGTGTTAGGCTTAGGAGGGGCGGTTTTTAATTTTAATTTAGGGACTGGTAATTTACAATTTACAGGTGTTGCACTAGTAGCATTTACTGGAATTTTCTTAAATTTATTGTTACCAGATCATCAAAATAATGGTTTTCAATGATGAAAAAAATTAAAGTTATTTATTAAAACACAAAAAGAACAAAAAAGAGTAAAAAAAAGAGAAAAAAAATAAGAAAAAGTAAGTACTTATAAATGAGAATAAAATAAGAATAAATTTTACTCTCATTTTTCATTAGGAAACTTTATTTTGATGTTTTTATTAATTTTAGTTGCAAATAATAAACTTTTATAGAATAATTATTAAAGAATAATTTGGTTGTTAATTTTGATATTTAAGGAAGTGATGAGTAGTGTTATTTTTAAAAAAATTAGAGGCATTTGGTTTTAAATCATTTGCTGATCCATTAACAGTCAATTTTGATCATGAAATGATAGGAATTGTAGGACCAAATGGGAGCGGAAAATCAAATATTAATGATGCAATTCGTTGATGCTTAGGTGAACAATCAATTAAATCACTTCGTGGGAATAATAGTGAAGATGTTATTTTTAATGGGTCAGAAACAAAACCAGCATTAAATATGGCAGAAGTTAAACTAATTTTTGATAATACAAACCGGATTTTTGCAATGGACTATGATGAAATCGAAATTATTCGTCGTGTTTTTCGAGGAATTGGTGAAAATGAATATTTTATTAATAAACAACGAGTTCGTTTAAAAGACATTCAGGATTTTGCAATGGATAGTGGTTTAACAAAGTCATCATTAGCAATTATTTCACAAGGAAATATTAATGCTTTTGCAGAAGCAAAGCCATTAGAACGACGTGCTTTATTTGAAGAAGCTGCTGGGGTTGCAAAATATAAACGCCGTAAATTAGAAGCTTTAAAAAAATTGGACCGTTCAAATGAGAATTTAGCACGTTTAAAAGATATTTTAAATGAAATCGAACGTAAATTACCAAGTTTGAAACGACAAAGTGAAAAAGCAATCAAATATACAACATTAAAAGATAAATTAAATCAAATTGAATTAGCTGTTTTAGTAAAAGATATTACTTTTTTTAATGACAAATTATTAGAATTACGTTCACAACAGAAAAAAATTATTAGTACAAAACAAGATGCTGATCGAGAATTAAAAAATAAAGAAATTGAATATAATGAATTAAACAAAGAAAACTTTAATTTGGATAGTAAAATTAATGTTTTAACTAAAGAATTTCAAAGTTTAGTTTCAGAAATTAGTGATTTAAAAGTACATAAAATTGAATTAGATAATAAAGAAGCAGCTTTAAAAATGTCTAATAATGATATTACTATTACTAATATGATTAATGATTATAATGAATTAACCGTTAACTTACAAAATGAAAGTGAAAAATTGGCAACATTAGAAACACAGCAACAAGAATATCGTGCTCAACGTGAAACTTTTAATACAAAGCAAGCTGTGCTAAATGAGCAATTAGGAGCAATTAATAAAACAATTATTCGTTTAGAAAGTGAATTAGAACGTGCACAACATAATTTTGAAAATCAGGATAATTTACATGAAGGTGTTAAAAATATTATTAATAATAAAAATGTTTTTCCTGGAATTATGGAATTAGTTCAAGATATTATTAATGTTGATGAAAAATATGAGCAAGCAATTGTGACTTCTTTAAGTGGGCGTTTACAAGATATTTTAGTTAAAAATGTTGATAGTGCAAAACGAGCAATTTCATATTTAAAACAAAACCGTGCTGGACGAGCAACATTTATTCCGTTAGATGTAATATCGCCACGCTATCTTAACAGTGATGAAGAATTTGTAATTAAATCAGTGCGAGGATATTTAGGTTTAGGAAATAATTTAGTTAAAGTAAAAAAAGAATTTCGAATTGCAGTTGATTATTTACTAAGTCGTTATTTGATTTGTACTGATTTTGATAGTGCACAAGAAATTGGAAAGTTAACAAAATATCGTTATAATATTGTTACATTAGATGGCGAAATTGTTCGCCCGCAAGGAGCTGTTACAGGGGGTTCTCGACGAACACGGATGACCATTGTTAATCCAGAAAAAGAATTAAGAATTCTTAATGAAAAATTAGCAATGCAAACTGAAGAATATCATCATATTTTAAAACAATTAAATATGCTTCGACGACAATTAGATGAAATTAATGAAGTTATTGCTGAAAATCAAGCTTCAATTGGGGCAGGGAAACGACAAATTGAAATTATTATGTATAACCAAACAAAGTTGCAAAATGAATATCAGTTACTAACATCAAAAAATATTAATGAAACAAAAATAGTTGAAAATGAAGCAGTGCTTAATATTACGGATCAAATTAAACAAAAAGAATTTTTAAAAACAAAAATTGAACAACAATTAAATGTTGCCCGTAGTTTAAAAGATAAGCAGTCATTAGTAATCAATGAGCTTAATAATCAAATTGGAGAAAAACGATATTATATTTCAGCTTTGCAAGAACAAATTAGCAAAATGAATATTGATTTATCGATTATTAATGTTAAAATTCAGCAAAATCTAACAAGACTAACAGAAGAATATCAAATGACATATGACCATGCTAAGACATTAGAATTAAAGGTAATTGATAATGAAGATTTAATTCGTGATGAAATTAAACAGTTACGAAGTGACTTATCTCAAATTGGCAATGTTAATTTAGAAGCAATTGAAGAATATAAAGAGGAAAATGCTCGTTTTCAATTTATGAATAATGAATATAACGATGCAAATGATTCGGTTAAAAACTTGTTAAAATCAATTGATGAAATGGATAGTATTATGAAAGAACAATTTGATAAAACAATTAAAGAAGTAAATGAGAATTTACCATCAACTTTTGAAGTATTATTTGGGGGTGGTTCAGCAAGAATTATTTATACTGAACCAGAAAATTTATTAGAAACAGGAGTTGATATTAAAGTATCACCACCAGGGAAAAATATTACTAATTTAAATTTATTATCTGGAGGAGAAAAATCATTGGTTGCTTTATCAGTTCTTTTTGCGATTTTAAAAGTCCGACCAATTCCATTAGTAATTTTAGATGAAGCAGAAGCACCATTAGACCCAGCAAATGTTGAGCGATTTGCTAAGTATATTCGTAGTTTTGTTGATACCACTCAATTTATTGTTGTTACTCATCGCGTTGGAACAATGGAACATTGTGAAGTATTATATGGGGCAACAATGCAACAAAAAGGAGTTACAAAAATTGTTGGAATTAAATTACAACAAGCTGCTGAAATGATTAAAGAATTTGAGAATAAACTTGAAAATAAAAAAGCATAAATTATTTATGATTTTTTATTTTTTTGATACAATTAGTATGAATAATTTTTAAACAAATAAAACCATATAAAGGGGAGGAAACTTAACAAATGAAGCCAAACGAATCTACTAAGGCTGTTAAGGAAAAGAAAGAAAAAAAACATTTTCTTAAGAGTGTAGTAGGAGAGATTAGCCATCATAAAATGTTTACTTTAGTTGGTTTTGTTTTGGTATTAGTAATATCAATTATTATTTGAACAATTGCATCGGCTAGTAATGTAATTGTTGCTGGAGGGAGTACATCAGTTGCCCAAGTAATGGCAAATATTACGGAACAATATAAACGTGATAACAAAAAAGATATTTTATATAATTCATTAGGAAGTGCTGCTGCCTTAGTTGGTGTAAAAAATGGTAGTTATGCTTTTGGTTTTTTATCAAAAGATGTTAATTCAACGCCTAAACCAGGGGATAACCGCTCTAATGCTCAACAACTATGAGCAGATTATCATACTGGTCGTTTTGTTTTTGCCCGTGATTATATTATCTTGGTATATCATTTACCAAATGGTTGTAAAATTAAACCACACCAAGATTCGTTACAATTTCAAAGTTTTTTTGGTGGAGAAGGAACTGAATTAATTCGTAAGATTTATACTAATCCAAATTTTACTTGACAACAAGCTTTTGGTTCGCAATTAGTTTGTAGTAGTGGTAGCAATAAATTTTATACTTTAACACGTGAGTCTGGAAGTGGGACAAGAGATTTTTTTGAATCAGCAGTAATTAAAAGCAAAAAATATAAAACAAATCAAGTAGATTCATCAAATGGTTCAATGTATCAAGCAATTTCAACTACTCCTGGGTCAATTGGTTATATTTCTTTTTCATATATTAAAAGAATTATTAGCAATGAAGATTTAGGGACAAAAGCAATTGCTAGTGTTATTAGTAAAGGAAGTACAGAACCAGAATTACCATATAAAGTTATTGATAATAATTATGAATTTAATCCAGCTTATTCTTTAACAAGACCCTTTACTGAAATTATTAATTATCAAGGAAAACAATTCAATAATGCCTTACCTTTTATTGCATGAATGTTAGATCCATTACCATATTCAAAAACAAAACCAAAACTACGAAATGGGAAAGATAATCCTTATTATGACTCAAATTTTAAGTTAAGTCCACATGATGCTGCATATTGATATATGGAAGAAGGCGAAGAACCATTATCAATTGATGACTTTTTCTTCCGAAAGTATAATAATAATACAACTTTTGCAAAAAGTGGAAGAACAGCTGATAGTGAAAAAGTAGCTTGAAATTTTAAATCAGATTATCAAAGTATTTGAGATATTATTGTGAAAAAATTTCCCGAAAAATATCAAGCATATTTTGAATATGAATATAACGGAATGGAGAATTAACTATGGCCAAGAAAGAAGTCACGAAAGAAAAACAACCGTTTTCCCAAAAAATAACATTATGAAAAATTCGTTTTACAAATAATTTTCGCGGACGAAAACAAATTATTGATTTTACTTCAAAAATTATTATTTATTGTTTTGCGATTTTAACAATTTTAATTTTATTAACTCTAGTTGGTTTTATCATTTATAAATCAATTTATTTCTTCCAACATTATCCTGGTGGTTTTTGAGGCTTTTTATCAGGTAATACTTGAAATGCTAATAATAGTCAATTTGGTATTTGACGAATTATTATTGCAACATTTTTTGTCTTATTAATTGCTTTACTATTTGCAATTCCGTTAACTATTTTTTCATCATTATATATTTCAGAATATTTAAGTCCAAGGATTAAACGTAAAGTGATTGGTATTATCCAATTGCTAGCTGGAATTCCATCTGTTGTTTTTGGATTATTTGCTTTAGTAATTTTAGGACCGCTTTTCATGTTAATGGGCGCTCCTTCAACCTCAAACTTATTAGTAACATCAATTACTTTAGCTTTTATGGGTTTACCAATTATGATTTCATTATCAATCAATGCTTTAGAAAATGTTCCTGATTCATATCGCTTTGGTTCATTAGCATTAGGATTAAGTAAAACCCATACAAATTATCGTATTGTTTTACGTTCAGCTTGATTTAAAATTATTACTGCTATTATGATGGGAGTTGCACGGATTATTGGAGAAACAATGGCGGTGATGATGATTGCTGGAAACGCACCAGATGGTTTAAAACTTGGAAATGGTTTTATTAATTTTATTTTTTCATCAATAGCAACTTTAGCATCAACAATTGGATTAGAAATGTTGGAAAATTCAGGGCCAATGCATGAATCAGCATTATATGCAATTGGACTAGTATTATTTATTATCGTCTGTATTATTAATATTTTTATTATTTCATCACAATCATTTCATAATCGAAAACGAAACTATCATGCTCGTAAAACAACAAAAGGTTTACGATTAAGTAAATCATATAATGCTAATAAAATTAATAAGTTATTTTATGAACATATTAAAAAAACAAGGGGTTTGAAAAAGTTTAAAGATGGAATCGGAATGTTCTTTTTAATCTCTTCAACTGTAATTGTTGTATCATTTACATTAGTTATTTTAGCTACAATTATTTGAAAAGGATTATTTGGAATGGTATGAAGTGATCTAATTTCAACATCAACCTTTTATGGCGGAGCAGGAATTCTTTCAACATTTTTAGTTACTCTGTTATTAGTTATTTGTTCAATAATTTTTGCGATACCATTATCATTAATGGTTGCCATTTATTTAAATGAATATGCCCGTCCAAATAGCATTTTTGCAAAAGTGGTGCGTTTTGCAATTGATGTTTTATCATCAACACCAAGTATTATTTATGGAACTTTTGGATTAGCTTTCTTTATTGGTGTTTGTCGTTTACCATTATCCATTTTAAGTTCTGGTTTAACCTTAACAATTGTTATTTTACCAATTATGATTCGTAGTATTGAGGATGCTTTATCAGGTCTTGAAAACTCATTGCGACATGCCTCTTTAGCATTAGGAACTAACAAAACATCAACAATACTGAAAGTTGTTTTACCAAATGCGATGCCAGGTATTATTACTGCCATTATTTTAGCAATTGGACGTGTTATTGGTGAATCAGCGCCAGTTTATTTAACATTAGGAACCGTGGTACGATTACCAATTGCTGGATTTATGTCACCAGGGGCAAGTATGACAACACAAATTCTAATGTTCTCAAAAGAAGGAGCAACAGCAGGAGCAATGCGAATTATGTTTGAATTAGCTTTTGCGATTATGGTTTTAATTTGGTTATCAAATAGTTTGACCCATATTTTAGGGAAGAAATTTGCACCAAATTATGTTAATATTGGATTTAGAGCTAAGTGAAAAAATCGAATTAATAACTTGAAATTTTTCTTTTCAAAAGAAAATTATCTTCATCAAAAACAAAGTTTTAATAATTTTTGAAAAAAATTTGTACCAAAGAAAAAACAACGCCATGAAGAAAATAAGACGAAGAAGAAGAAGAAGAAGAAGGGGGAAAAATAATGGATCCAAAAGTAATTATTAAGAATCCAACATTTGATTCATCAGATAATAATCCAGATTTAATTAAAGTAAAAAATGTTGACTTTTTTTATAAAGGAAACAAGCAGGCTCTTTTTAATATTTCAATGAAAATTAAAGAACATACTGTTACTGCTTTTATTGGTTCCTCAGGATCAGGAAAATCAACATTATTGCGTTTATTTAATCGAATGAATGATGTTGAGCCAAAGTCAATTTTTAAAGGTGAAATTTTAATTAATGGGAAGAATATTTATAGTCCTGAAACAGATATTGTTAAATTACGAACAGACATTGGGATGGTATTTCAAAAACCTTCACCTTTTCCAATGTCAATTTATGATAATGTTGCTTATGGACCACGGAATCAAGGAGTTCGTGATCGAAAATTAGTTAATAGTATTGTTGTTGAAAGTTTAAAACGAGCAGCATTATGAGATGAAGTAAAAAATAATTTACGAGATTCTGCTTTTGCATTATCGGGGGGACAACAACAACGTTTATGTATTGCCCGAGCAATTGCGATGAAACCTAAAATTTTGTTAATGGATGAACCAACCAGTGCATTAGATCCAATTTCAACATCAAAAATTGAGGAATTAATTACCCAACTAAAAAAAGATTTTACAATTGTTTTAGTAACCCACCATATGCAACAAGCCGCACGAGTTGCTGATTATACTGCTTTTTTTACAAAAGGGAAATTAATTGAATATAATAAAACTAAGATTATTTTTTCTCGTCCGGCTAATAAAAAAACAGAAGATTATATTACTGGGCGTTTTGAATAACGAAAGGAAGGGGACAAAATATGAGCATAAAAATTGAAAATGATTTAGCACAAACAAAACAAATGATTATTGATATGATTGCAATGACAAAAAATCAATATGATGATATGGTTAAATGTTTAGAAACAAATGATGTTGAGCTTGCTCAAAGTGTTATTTCCGCTGATGAAACAATTAATAAAATGCAAGAGGCTTTCATTGAAGTTTCACTATGAAAAATTGCAAAACAACAAATGGTTGCAAAAGATTTACGACGAATAGTTGGTTTCATTTTGATTGTTAAGGAAGTTGAACGTATTGCAGATTATGCAAAAAGTATTTGTCGTTATTATATCAAATATAAACCTTCAACAAAGTTAATTAATTTTTTAAAAAAATTAGTTGCAAAAGTCATTGAAATGTTAACAGAAGTGTCAAATATTTTTGAGGAAGAACGAATTGAGTCAGCATATAATATTTTAAAATATGATACTGAATTAGACAATATTTATAAAGTTGAAAATGATGCTTTAATTGAAAAAATTCGTGAAGCAAAATCAAAAGAAGAAATTAAAGTTATTACTTTAACAATGCAACAATTACGTTCAATTGAGCGGGCTGGAACACATATCATTAATATTGCTGAAACATTAATTTATATTATTGAAGGAAAAATTTATGATTTTGAATTACCAATTTAATATGGTTTTCATGATGAAGATCATTTTTAATGCAAAATTATCAATGAATTTTTACTACTTGTAGTTTTATATTTAATATAATTAAATTTATTACTAAATAGTTAAAAATAAAAGTATAATTTATAATGGATATAAAAAAATAAAGAAGGTGACAAAAAGATATGAAAATTTGTAATAAATACAGTGAAATGTTGAAAATGAAGAATTACACTTAATGAAATTGTTAATAGGAAATGAATAAATTAACAATCTTTACAAAGATTGTTTTAATAGTAATAAGTACTAATTTAAGTATCTATAAAATTTTATCGAGAAAATATCTCATTAAATAATATGAAGACAATAAAATAAATAAAATCAAAATAGAAAAATTTACTATATAAGGTGAAAATTATTGGTTGTAGCAAACAAGAATGTATTATGGTTAAAACCAAAAACTTTGTTGCTTGTTAAAAAAGGAGAATTAAGATGTCATATTTAGATAATTTAAAATTATGGAAAGATGCTAAAAATTTAGATCCAACATTAGCCGCTGAATTTCAACAAATGTCTGAAGCAGATTTAATTGCTGCTTTTTCAGATGATTTAGAATTTGGAACTGCTGGATTGCGAGGATTATTAGGTCCAGGAACCGGAAAAATGAATTTATATACAATTCGAAGAGCAACATTAGCTTTTATGCAATATTTAAAAACAATTTATTCTGCGACAGATTTAAAATCAAAAGGAATTGTAATTGGGCATGATAACCGTCATTTTTCAGCTGAATTTGCACAAGAAGTAGCAAATATTTTTGCTAGTAATAATATTAAAGCAATTTTATTTACTAATAATGACCTTCGCCCAACGCCAATGGTTTCTTATACCATTCGGAAAATAAAAGCGGTAGCGGGTGTTATTATTACAGCAAGTCATAATTCGCGTGAATATAATGGTTATAAAATTTATGATCATAATGGTTCACAGTTTTTGCCAGTCGCAACTGATGTCATTGGTGAAAATTACTTAAAAATTAAAGGAGAAGTTTTTACTTTAACTTTAAATCCAGATTCAACTTTAATTACATATGTTGCAAAAGAAGTCGAGGATAATTATATCAGCGATGTTAAAGCAATGCAGTTTTATCCAAATCAAAAACGTAATATTAAGATTGTTTTTTCTAATTTGCATGGAACAAGTAAAGAATGAACTCCACGAATTTTAAAAGAATGTGGCTATGATGTTACGATTGTAGAAGAGCAATTTGATAATGATCCTAATTTTACTTTTGCCCCTAATCCGAATCCAGAATTAACAGAATGTTATGATTTATCATTAAAATATGCTAAAAAAATTAATGCTGACGTTGTTATTTTAAATGACCCTGATGCTGATCGTTTAGGAATTGGTGTTAAAATCAAAGATCATGAGTATTATTTAATGACTGGAAATGAAACAGCTCCGGTATTAATTGAGTATTTATTTTCCCATTATCAACGTCAAAAAACATTACCTAAAAATGGGGTTATGTATAATACTTTTGTTACTGGAAATTTATCAGATAAAGTAGCTGAAAGTTATGGTGTTCAAGTTATTAAAACATTAACTGGTTTTAAATGAATTGGGGATCAAATGAGCAAAGCAACAGATAAAGGGTTAGAATTTTTATTTGGATTTGAAGAAGCATATGGTTATATTTTAAAAGACATAACTCGTGATAAAGATGGAATTCAATCATCATTAGTCTTAGCAGAAGCTTGTTGGTATTATCATAATCAAGGAAAAACATTATATGATGTTTTAGTTGAACAATATAATAAATTTGGTTATTTTTATTGTAAAACAGTTAATTTAGTTCGTGATGGAATTGATGGCAAAAAAATTATTAATAATATGTTAAAAAAATTACGACAAGAAACAATTACTAGTTTAGATAAAATTAAATGTATTAAAAAAGAAGATTATTTGCATGGTTTATATGAAATACCAGGCCAAGACTTACTAAAGTTTTATTTTGCAGATGGTAGTTGATTTGCAGTTCGTGCAAGTGGAACAGAACCAAAAATAAAATTCTATTTTGTTTGTGTTGATAAAACAAATGAAGAAGCAAAAAGAAAAATGGAAGCAATGTACCAAGAATTAGAAACTAATTATTTAAAAGAATAAAAGTTATACTAATATGTAGTTAGAAAATAGGGGGTTTGGTTGGGTATGGCAAAAATTATTTTTGAAGCTGATGATAATCGCAAAGGAATTGTTGATAAAATTTTTGTTACAAATAAACAAGTTGTCCAAAAGGGGGATAAACTTGCTAACATTATTACACAAAATAAAGTTTATGAAATTAAAGCGCCAATTAATGGTGAAGTGTTAAATCTTATTGTTTATGAAAATAAAGTTATTAATAGTGGTGATGTTTTATTAGATTTATTACCATTTGAGGCAACCCTTAATGAACATGACAATAATTTTGAGCAACCCTATAATACTATTTCTTTTAATGGTTCTGGAAAATATAATGTACAAAATCGGCCACCAATTGATATTAAAAAATCAGAAACAGAAATTTTTCGCGAAGAATTAATTGAAACATTACTATTACTAGCGCGTGAAGTAGCTGGTGAAAATCCACAAGATGATTTTGAAGATTCAATTGAAATTGATTTACCAGAAGAAAATATAGCACAAAATTCAACCCCATTTTTTAGCCAGAATAATGATTCAAAGACATTTCCGTTTAAAGATAAAGTTGAAAATGTTCTTGAGAATATTTCTAGTGAAGAAAATATTGAAACATTGCAAAAAGATTTGGGTGATTTAAAAGAAGATTTGACAATTGTTAAAGATGATTTAGCAACAATGACAATTGAAGAAGAAGTTATTGAAGAACTTGAAAATTTAGAACGTGATTTAGCATTTACAGCAGAAATGGCTGCGAGAAAACAAGTTGATGATAAAAAACTAGACCCCTTACATCATCAACCCTTTGATAGATAAGAATACAAACAAGAAAATTATACAAAAGAAGAATTAAAAAGTAATTTTGCTCAAAGTATAAATAATGTTGATGATTCAAAAATGGAACCTATTCTAAATTTAGAACAAGATAAATTAGTGGAAAATAAGCCGAAGGGACATCATGGTGAACATTCAAAGTCACATTCGACGGTTCATTCGTCTGTTTACTATCATCTTAAAAAGCATAAGTCAGAAGATGCAACGTCAAGGGAACATTCCGCTTCTTCAAAACATAAAATAAAAGAAAATCCACAAACTTTGCAAGTTGACAAGGTAAAATTAAATCAAGAAGCAATTATTCGTGCAAAAGAAATTATGGAAAGTAAAAAAAATATTGTCCATGGTTTTATTGATGTTGAAGTTGATGTTAGTGAGTTAGTTAGTTTATTATTAATTATGCGTGAAGCATATTCACAAAATGATATTGAATTAACATTATTGCCTTTTTATGTTAAAGCAGTCTATGATGGATTAAAAAAATTCCCTGTTTTAAATGCATCCTTTATTAGTCAAAAAAATGAAATTTTATTAAAATGATTTTATAATATTGCTTTTAGTGTAGATAGTGATACTGCAGTAAAAATGCCTGTTTTATATAATTTAAAAAATGTTTCAATTAAAGAAATTGCTTCAAAGGTAACAAAATTAATAAGTAAAAGTATTAGTAATGAATTAAAAGAAAAGGATTGTCAAGATGCCTCATTTTCAATTATAAATTATGGGGAATATGGAATAACACGGAGAACATTTACAATTCCAAATGATAATGTTGCCGGAATTGCAATGGGTATTATTTTTAAAAAACCTGTTGTGGTTGAAAAAAATGATATTGCAATTCGTGATATTATGGTAATTACATTGGGGTATAATGAAGCTGTAATTGATATTACTGAAGCAAGTAAATTTATCCATTATGTTGCATATTTATTATCAAATCCAGGGCTTTTATTATAAGATAAAAAGTCATTACTCACTTTTTTATTTCTAGGAGGGGAAAAATGAATATTAAAGATTTAACAAAAGAAGTTAATAATGTAGAATTAATCGTAATTACTGATAAAGTTACCCAAGGGACAGCATCTAATGGCAGCACTTATTTATCAATAACCTTTAAAGATCGTACCGGAACAATTGAAGCAAGATTATGAGATGCTCGTCCTGCTGACATTGAAAGTTGAATTAAAGGTAATTGTTATAAAGTAAATATTAATATTATTGAGTATCGAAAAGTTTTACAAGCAAAAATTAATAGTTATAATATTGTTGATAATGCAAATATTAATCTAGATGATTTTATTGAAGTTGCGCCGCTTCCAGCAGATGCAATGTATGATGAAATTATTACAACAGTAAAAAAAATGAAAACAACTGAATATCGTGAAATTATGACTTTAATTTTAGCAAAATATGGTGAGCAATTTAAAATTTGACCAGCTGCTATTCGTAATCATCATGAAATTAAATCAGGTTTAATTTGGCATAGTTTAACTATGCTGCAAATGGCAAAAAATGTTGTCAATGTTTATCATGATCGTTTAATTGATGCGGAACTATTATATTGTGGTGTTATTTTACATGATTTAGGAAAAGTTATTGAAATTACAAGTGGTGCTACAAATGATTTTTCATTTGAAGGAAAATTACTTGGTCATATTTCAATTATGGCAAATGAATTAAATTATCTTGCCCAAAGTAATAATTTAAATTCAGAAAAAATTGTTTTATTAGAACATATGATTTTAGCTAGCCATGGTCGATTGGAATATGGTTCACCTGTTGAACCACACTTATTAGAAGCAGAAATCTTATCATTTTTAGATAATTTAGATGCACGAATTTACCGTATTGATAAAGAACTAGAAAAAACATTGCTTAATGAGCAAACACAACGCCTGTTATCTATTGAAGGCCGTTGATTTTTAAAACATTTTGAAAAATAATGATTAATTTAATTGTAAAAAGTTTAAAATTTTTTTAAAATTTTATATTTTTTGCAATTTTTTTTCTGTTTTTCATTTGATTTTTCTTTTTTATTTTTTGTGACAGGTATATAATGAAATTACGGTATGATTTAATTTTCAGGAATAAATGCCATAACAAAATAACTATTGGCACATTTAGTTAGTTATATCGAAAGAACTATTAATACTACTAAAAATAGAAAAGGAGAATATAACATGAAGATTATTGTGGTTGGAATTAACCATGCAGGTACAACTGCTGTTAGAACCTTAAGACGATTAGATCAGAAAGCAGAAATTGTTACTTATGATAAAAACAACAATATCTCATTTTTAGGATGCGGAATTGCACTATGAGTTTCAGGAGAGGTAAAAGATCCAAACGATTTATTTTATGCTTCACCAGAAGTATTAAAAAATGAAGGTATTAAAGTAAACATGGAGCATGAAGTATTATCAATTGATAATAAAAATCAAAAAATTCGTGTAAAAGATCTAAAATCAGGAAATGAATTTGATGATAATTATGATAAATTGATTTTAGCGATTGGTTCTTGACCAATTATTCCACCAATTGAAGGAATTAAGCAGGAAGGTATTCATATTGTTAAATGATTTCAACATGGGGAATTAGTAAAAAAAGCAAATGATGACAAAAATATTCAAAATGTTGTTGTATGTGGGGCAGGATACATTGGCGTTGAATTAGTTGATGCTTTTCATAAAAAAGGAAAAAATGTTACTTTAGTTGATATTTCAGATCGCATTATGCCACGTTATTACGATAAACCTTTTACTGATAAAGTTGAAGCAGCAATGCGTAAAGCGAGTGTTAATTTACGTGGTGGCGAAAAAGTTATTAAATTTGAGGGTAACAATAATAAAGTAACAAAAGTAGTAACAGATAAAGGTTCATATGATGCTGATTTAGTAATTTGGTCAGTTGGTTTTAAACCTGCAACAGAAATTTTAAATGGTGTTATTGATTTAGACAAAAATGCAGCCATTAAAGTTGATCAATATATGCAAACATCAGACCCAAATATTTTTGCAATTGGTGATTGTGTTGAAGTTTATGATAATGCTAAGAAACAGCCAGCATATATTGCTTTAGCAACAAATGCTGTCCGAACAGGAGTTATTGCAGCTGTTAATGCTTTAAAACCAGCAGGTTTAGCATCACCAGGATTCCAAGGTTCAAATGCAATTAATGTTTTTGGTTGAGCGCTAGCTTCAACAGGAATGACAGAAACGGTGGCAAAAGATTTAGGATTTGATTACGATCAAATTACACTTACGGATAATGATCGTCCAGAATTTATGGATACATATCAAGAAGTTTTAATTAAAATTCTTTGAGACAAAAAAACAAGAAAAATTATTGGTGCACAAGTAGCTTCAAATGCTAATCATACCGAAGTTATGTATATGTTTTCATTAGCAATTATGAAGGGAGTTACAATTGATGAACTACCATTAATTGATATTTTCTTCTTGCCACATTTTAATAAGCCATATAACTTTATTACTTTACCAGGCTTAGAAGTATTAGGATTAAATTACTTTAAAAAATAAGAAAAATGATTTGTTTTAAAAATTCTTCTACAGATGTTTATTTTAATTTGGCTTTAGATGAGTATCTTTTAAAAAGTGATATTAAAGACAACATTTTCTTTTTGTGAAAAAATTTTAATACAATTGTTATTGGTCGAAATCAAAATACGATTGAAGAAATTAATTTACAAGCGGTTGAAACTGATAAGGTGAATGTTGCTCGTCGAATAACAGGTGGTGGGGCTGTTTATCAAGATGATGGTAATTTGTGTTTTTCTATTATTGTTAATAAAGATGATAAAATAGCGCAAAATTATGAAAGTATTTTACAACCTATTATTAATGTTTTACAAAAACTTGGTTTAAATGCTAAATTTGCTGGTAAAAATGATATTGAAATTGATGGCAAAAAAATCTCTGGTAATGCACAAATAAAGTATAAAAATCGGTTGCTACACCATGGAACATTTTTATTTGATGTTGATTTAAGTAAAATGCAAAAATACTTAAATGTTAGTCAAGATAAAATTATTTCAAAAGGAATTAAATCAATTCCGGCACGAGTGACTAATATTCGACCATTATTAACAAATAATATTACAATTGATGAATTTATGCTATTTATTACTAATGAGTTTTTAGCACAAGGAACACCAGTGTTAGATTTACCACCAGATATTATTGCGGCAGTTAATAAACTAGCTGATGAAAAATATCGAACATGGGAATGAAACTTTGGTAATTCACCTGAATTTAATTATCAGAATAAAATTCGATATGAAGGAAAAGGTACCGTTGATGTGCGTTTAAATGTTAATGAAGGAAAAATTACGAAAATTAAATTTTTTGGTGATTTTTTAGGTTCTGGTGGAACAGAGCCACTTGAAACTCTTTTAACAGGTTGTGAATATAATCTGGATAAAATTAAAACAAAATTATTAGAAATTAATATTAAAGATATTTTTGGGGATAAATTTGAACTACAAGAAATTTTAGATGTTATTTTTACCTAAAAATATTTAAAAAACAGGAAAGGCAGGAATCAAAAAGATGTATTTTAACAAATTTGATTCGTTAAAAAATGAAATGCTTCAAATTATGGATGCAACGGGAAAGATTGTTAAACCAGATTTGATGCCAAAAATTAGTGACGATGAGGTTTTAACAGCGTATAAATTAATGTGCTTATCACGTCGCCAAGATGATTTTCAAAATAAAATTCAAAGACAAGGAAGAATGCTATCATTTCTTTCATCAACTGGGCAAGAAGCAACTGAAGTAGCATATGGAATGCAAATTATTAAAGGAAAAGACTGATTTTCCTCAGCATATCGAAATAATGTTGCTTGATTAGCAACAGGTGTTCCAATGCGCAATATTATGTTATATTGATGTGGAAATGAAATGGGAAGTTATATGCCAGAAGGAATTAATACTTTACCAATTAATATTCCAATTGCAACACAATATTCGCATGCAACTGGGTTAGCATTTTCTGAAAAATATAATAAACGTGATGGTGTTGTTATTACAACAACTGGTGATGGTGGTTCTTCTGAAGGAGAATTTTATGAAGCAATGAACTTTGCGAAGTTACATGAAGTTCCAGCGATTTTTATTGTGGAAAATAATCAGTATGCAATTTCAACTCCGCGTCATAAAGCAACGAAAGCAATAAACTTTGCAGTAAAAGGAATTGCGGTTGGAATGCGAAATATTTTAGTTGATGGGAATGATTTTTTTGCAGTTTATGCTGCTGTGCAAGAAGCTATTAAATTTGCTCGTAAAGGTGAAGGACCATCATTAATTGAATGTAATACTTATCGAATTGGGGCGCATTCATCAGCTGATGACCCCAAGGTTTATCGTGATGAAAAATTACATCAAGAGGCATTAAAAAAAGACCCTTTAATTCGTTTAAAAGCTTATTTAATTAAACAAAAAAAATGATCAGAAAAAGAACAAGAAAAATTAGATGCTGAACAAGATAAATTTATTAAAGATGAATTTGCATGAGTTGAAGCAAACAATACTGTTTCAATTCATGATATTTTTGCTTACAATTATGCTGAAATGCCAAAATTTTTAGAAGAACAATATCAAGAAGCAGAAGCATTTTTTGCAAAATATCCAAGTAAAGGAGGACACCACTAATGCCAGTTGTAAATAATATCCAAGCATTAACTCATGCTTTAGATTTAGCAATGGAAAAACACCAAAATATTGTGATTTATGGTGAGGATGTTGGTTTTGAAGGAGGAGTCTTTCGTGCTACACTTGGTCTACAAGCAAAATATGGTGAAAACCGTTGTTTTGATGCGCCAATTGCCGAAGCAACATTAGTTGGAACAGCAGTGGGGATGGCCATTAACGGAATGAAACCAATTGTTGAAATGCAATTTGAAGGATTTTCGTATCCATCATTTCAGCAACTTTTTACCCATGTTGCTCGATTACGTAATCGCTCACGCGGTCGTTTTACTTGTCCATTAATTGTTCGTATGCCAATGGGTGGTGGAATTCGTGCGTTAGAACATCATTCTGAAGCAGTTGAAGCAATGTTTGCACATAATCCAGGTTTAAAAGTAGTTATTCCTTCAACTCCATATGATACCAAAGGATTATTATTAGCAGCTGTTGAATCACCTGATCCAGTTATCTTTTTAGAACCAACGAAGATATATCGCGCTTTTAAACAAGAAATTCCTGATGAATATTATACTTTACCAATTGGTGAAGGTTATAAAATTCAAGAAGGAGATGATTTAACAATTGTTACTTATGGAGCACAAGTTAGTGAATGTGAAAAAGCTTTAGCACAATTAAAAGAAGAAGGTTTTTCTGTTAATGCTGATTTAATTGATTTACGAACAATTCAACCATGAGATCGTGAAATCGTTATTGAATCTGTTAAAAAAACAGGACGAATTTTAGTTGTTCATGAAGCTGTTCGTTCATTTTCAGTCGCATCCGAAGTTATTACAACTGTTAATGAAAAATGTTTTGAATATTTAAAAGCTCCAGCGGAACGAGTAACTGGTTATGATATTATTATTCCATTTGATCGTGGTGAACATTATCATCAACCATCAGTTCAAAAAATTGTAGTTAAAATTAAAGAATTAGTTAACTACCAATTTTAGATAGGAGTTGAAAGTAAAAATGGTAAAATTTAAATTCGCCGACATCGGTGAAGGATTAACAGAAGGAAAAGTAGCCAACGTTATGATTAAAGTTGGTGACAAAATTAAAGACGGAGATGAAATGTTTGCCGTTGAAACTGATAAAGTTAATACGGAAATTTTTGCACCATGTGATGGTATTGTTAGCAAAATTAATATTAAAGTTGGCGATACAATTTATGTTGGTGATGTAGTAGTTGAAATTTATGATGGTACTGCTGGCGATAGTCCAGCACCAGCAGTTCCCGAACAGTCAACAGTAGCACCAGTTAAAGAAGAAAAAGCAGCAGGAGTAGTTGGAGCAGTTCCTATTTCTAATACCGTTTTAGCACCACGTCATTTACCAAGTAATGGTAATACTAATGTTGATCATAATAAAAATGTGTTATCAACACCAATTGTGCGAAAAATGGCAGCTGATTTAAAAATTGATTTAACACAAATTCAAGGTTCAGGACCAAACGGTAAAATTATGAAAGCTGATTTAGACCAAAGGGCGAAAAGGGCAGTAACTGGCCCTACTTTATCAACATTGCTAATTGATATTCCGCAAATTAATGCAACTGGTGCTGTTCGCCGCGAAGCAATGTCACCAATTCGGAAAGCAATTGCAAAACAAATGACTTTATCAAAAACTGTTATTGCTGAGACAACATTAATGAAAAATATTGATGTAACAAAATTAATTGAAATTAGAACACAATTAAAAGGTCAAGCAGAACAACAAGGAATCAAGTTAACATATATGCCTTTTTTTATGAAAGCTTGTGCAATTGGTTTAAAAGATTTTCCAATTTTAAATGCGTCATATGATCAAGACCAACAAGAAATTATTTTTAAAGACTATTATAATATTGGAATGGCAACTGATACACCGATTGGTTTAATGGTTCCTGTTGTTAAAGGGGTTGATCAGTTAAATATTCTGCAAATTGCAAAAATGATTAATGATTTAGCAGCAAAAACACGTGAACGTAAATTAAAACCTGATGAAATGAAAGATGGAACCTTCACAATTACTAATTTTGGGTCAGCGGGCATTGAATTTGCCACACCAGTAATTAATTTCCCAGAGGTAGCAATCTTAGGGGTTGGAATTATTAAAAAAGCACCAGTTATTAATAAAAATAATGAAATAGAAATAAGTTCAATCTTACCATTATCGTTAACGATTGATCATCGTTTAATTGATGGTGCTGATGGTGGTCGCTTTTTAGCACGAGTAACAGCGTTACTAGAATCACCAGCTTTATTATTATTGTAAGAGAAGAGGTTATGAAATGGAAAACAAATATGATGTAATTATTGTTGGAGCAGGTCCAGGTGGTTATGTTACAGCGATTAAAGCAGCACAAGAAGGTTTAAAGACACTAATTATTGAAAAAGAATATTATGGTGGTGTTTGTTTAAATGTTGGTTGTATTCCAACAAAAGCGTTATTAAAAAGTAGTAAAGTATATGATATGATGAAACATGCTGACAATTATGGGATTGATGTCGCAAAAGCAGCAGTAGCGCCAAATTGAGTAAAAATGCAAGAACGAAAAGCAAAAGTAGTAACGCAATTAACAAAAGGGGTTGAATTTTTATTGAAAAAAAATAAAGTTGACCTAGTTAAAGGCGAAGCAAAAGCAATTGACAAAAATACTGTTGAAGTTGCTGGTAAACGTTATTTATGTACTAATTTAATTATTGCAACTGGAAGTGTTTCACGTGGATTACCATTACCAGGGTTTGAGCAAGCTGAAAAAGCTGGTTATGTTATATCATCAACAGAAGCTTTAGCATTACCAGCAATTCCAAAAAAATTAATTATTATTGGTGGAGGTGTAATTGGCATTGAATTTGCTTGCTTATATCATCGTTTAGGAACCGAAGTAACAATTTTGCAAGGTTTAGACACTATTTTAGAGTTATTGGATAAAGATATTCGTGAAGAATTAACAAAATTGTTGATTAAAAATAAGGTAAAAATTGAGACTTCAGTGAAAATTAAAACAATTAAAGGTAAATCAGTAATTTATGATAATAGTGATGGTAAAGAAGTAAAACTAACATCAGATTATTGTTTAGTTTCAGTTGGTCGAACACCAGTAACAACTGGTTTTGAAAACATTGGGTTAAAAATCGGAGAAAGAAAAAACATTGAAGTTGATGAGCAATGTAAAACAAACTTGCCAGGTGTTTATGCAATTGGAGATGTTGTGGGACGTGCAATGCTGGCTCATGTTGCTTCAGCACAAGGAATTTTAGTAATTGATAGTATTAAAGGAAAAAATGTAAAAATGAATTATAATCGAATTCCTTCGTGTATTTACTCATTCCCAGAGGTAGCAACAGTTGGAATTACTGAAGAACAAGCAATTAAAGCTAAAATTGCTTATAAAGCATTTAAATTTCCGTTATCAGCAAATGGTAAAGCAATAGCTGATGGTGAAACTGATGGTTTTGTTAAAATCTTATGTGACCCAAAATATGACGAAATTTTAGGAGCGCATATTGTTGCTGCAACAGCAACAGATATGATTTCTGGAATTACTGCTTGTATGGAAACAGAAGGAACAATTCATGAATTGGCAAAAACAGTTCACCCACATCCAACCCTATCAGAAATTATTATGGAAGTTGCTCATGGTTTAGAAGGCCATGCAATTCATATTTAAAGTTACAGAAGTAACTTTTTTTATTTAAAAAAAACAATTAAAAAGCTTAATTTTGTTCAAAAAGGTTGCTTTGCATTTAATATTAATTTTGTTATAATAAATCCATTCAATAGGTTTATTATTAATCTTACTAAAGGAGATTTCAATGGCAAGAAAACCAGGTAGTTGACATAAACTTAATAACTTAACAAAGAATGTTACTGTAGCATCACGTAAAAAAGGGTTACTTGCCGCAATTTGTGCTGTGTTATATCTTGGTGCTTTAATTCCCTCTGCTTATTTTGGTGTGTCATTTTTAGCAAATATTTTAAATTATGGTGGAATTGAAACTGATGGACCCTTGCCTGATGTTAATGATGGGGATTATTTTGAAGTTAACTTTGCAAAAACAAAACTACGCGATAATACAACAACAACTCCGGTTTTTGAAACTTATGAAATTCCTCCTGACCCTAATACTGGGCAAGTTGCACAAACTCGCGCTCGTGCGAGATCATTACGATTAGAATATGCTTATAATTTAATTTTTAAAAAAGCACCTAGTTTATACATTACAAACAATATCTTTTTTAAGAATAAATACAAAAATCCTAAGCAAATTCAAATTTTAGATATTTATACTGATTCATGAGGGACACAACAGTTAAGTCTTGCTGATGTGCAACAAAACCAATTTAATTTGATGAAAAATTTATTATTTTTAAAAATCAAATACGAAGACGTAATCCAAAAAAATCTGGTTTGAATCCCAACCCTATTTGTTGGAAATGAAGGATTTTTATCAAACTTTTTAAGTTTTAAATTAGGAGAAACAAGAAACAAAGATGATTTAAAACCAACAATTTGAGAAAAACAAACAAATGTTCTAGGTGAACAAGCTAATAATATTATGATTAATGGTACTAATGATAGTTTGGCGTTAGCAGATCAAGTTTATGCTGCCTATAAAGAACGTTTTGCTGCTTTTTATGCAGAAAATAAAGGAAATGATAAAGAATTTATTGGTGATTATAATCCATATAGTAATTTTGTTATTTCAAGTGTTAATCAAAATGATCAACTGTTTCCAGGAACTGCTATTGATAGTACGCATTACATGCTTGATATTAATCGGGTAATTCAGTCAGCATATAAAAAGGGTGATTCAGAGCAAAGTTTTGCAAAAACAGACACTCAAATTAATGGTAAATATATTCCACAATTATTAATTTTTTTAATTAATATTTTAGAAACATCACAAAATCGTGGTTTAGTCTTACCAAAAGAACTTGTACCAATCGAATGACAATTTTGATATCAACATCTTCAACCAAAACGTTTAAATGTTAACCAACCAGAGCAATTTTACTTTATGTTTTTACCGCAAGGTGAAATAATTCAAAATGTGATTGCAAATCGATTGGGAGAGCAAATTAAAGATGTTTTAAATGGAAAATATTCATTAGCAACAGCAATTAGAGAATTACAAGAAGATGTTTTGAGTAACCCTAATAGTTCAAAATATAAATGAGTTTATGATTGAAATATTTTACCATTTCAATCATATGGAATAATTGAAAAAGCAGATTATACTGTTGTTAAAAGAACGATTCAAGAAAATGGTGATTTAACAATTAGTTTTAATAATAATCAAGTGGCAAAAACAAAATATGTAATAATTGATCAACCATCATTACATTCAATTACTAATTTAGTTAATCCTGGTGATCATGATGCCTATTTAATTAGTGATAAACAAAAACGAAATACTTTATTTGTAAAATATTGAAGTGCTAATTTATATGGAGCACAAAAACCATTAAATTACATTGATATTGATGTTCGAAATATTCTACATGATGTAACTTCATTTAAAACAATGTTACAAAAACAAATTGTTAATCGTACATGGGAATTTATACAAAATATTAGTCAAATGGTAGGAAACAATTTAAACATTAGTGATAATGTATCACAAATAGATTATGCTAATGGAATTGCAAAAGATATTATCACATTTACACCTTTAAATAATTATCATAATAGTGCTGCTACTTTTAATGATTGATTTTATGCATTGCAAATTAGCAGTGAACAAAGATATAGTAATTTAACTGTTCTTGATATTAAATTAGAATTAAAAGCAAAAGAAAATGTTCCAGACTATCTTCAAGCAATTACTTTCCGTTTTAACATTAATTATATTTAAAATTTATGTATAAAATATGAAAATGTGTATAATAATAGTAAATATTAATGTTTGAAAAGGAAGGGATTTACATGCGTAAAATTTTAACACTCCTAACAACATTTCTGGCTACAAGTGCTCCTATAGCTAGTGTTATATCGTGCGGAACGCCTTATCCATCAAAAATTATTGGAAGAGAGAATATTTCAACAGAATTCACTTTAATTAATAATGTTATTGTTACTGATGATAATATGACTGTAGAAGAATCAATTTTTAATCAAGCAAAAATTGAAGGGAGGCTCTCTCAAGATTTGCTTTTAGATTTTTTTGAAATTACTGATTCGAAAAATATGGTAAAACCGGTTACTGCTAATACACCACAAACTGGATATGTTGTTTTAACAATTCGCCACGATGAAGATATTCCATATATTGGTTCAATTACCGTTCGTTTTACTTTAGTTAAAAAGTTGTCAATGGATATTAGTCAAATTATTAACTTAGAAAATATATGAGATGTCACAAAATATGAAAATGTTGAGGAATTATATAATGAGATTTGAGAAAAGGCCGTTGGTAGTTTTAAACCAGAAACGCCAATTGATTCAGAAACTTATGATATCTCAGGTTTTCAATTGCCAGGCGATTATAACAAAGCATTGCCTGTAACAATGTTTGCTGAATATAATGGCAAAACAAATACGCCAACAAGTCTTTTTAGTGGGACAATTACAATTAAATTAAGCATTATTAGTTATCGTGCTATGGTTAATTTGAAATTACAGCAGAATAACTTAGAACCAGCAAAGTTATATGACTTAGTGTGAAAAGAAGTTAAACAACAGTTTAACGATGATTCGCAAGTTTCAAGTGATTATAATAACTATCAAATTGATTGAAGTACTGTAACAGAACCAAATATTGGTGGTAATACAGAGTTGAATTTTTTAGGAACACCAATTAATGAAAGCATTCATCATTATATGCGAGTTGTTGGATTCATTGTTAAAGATCAAATTGAATTACCACCAACAATACAATTATCAATTCCAATTGTTGTAACTCAACAAGAACGACCAAATGTTGATAAAGATTGAATTTGAAAATTAGTAATGCGTGAAGCAAACATCAATGGTGGCCCAGCATTAACTAATTTTGACACCACAAGTTGACAATCAATATTTAATAAGAATTGACCTAATATTGGGCGAAGAGAAAAAGTTACTTTGCAGGCACTTAATCTTAACACTGACCCAATGTTTAAAGGCAATATTGCAATCACATTAACATTAATTAATCAAGGAATTGATCCTGGGTTATTAGCATTAGAGCCAATTTTATTGGCTGAAGATGATAAACACACAACAAACTCAGTTTTAGATTTAGTATGAGATAAATTGATTAATAATAAGGCATGGAATCCGCATTTATCACGTGATTTAGTGAATTTTGAACCTCAAGACCTAGACAGACTAAGTAATGCTTTAAAAGAAACTAAAAAAAGTGGAAAATGAGAAACTTATGTAATGAATATTTCTGGAAAACAAGAAGTTGCTGGTCGTGATTTTAAAGTTACTGTTCACGGTCAAATTAAAATGGTTAATAAGCCAATTGAAGAAACCCCCGTAGTTGATTTATCCTATAAAACTTATAAATTTGTGCCAAGAAAACAAAGTAGTTTGGACAACCAAGTGCCATATTTAGCTCATCAAATTTGAGGCGATATTATTAAAAATTCAATATTTATTGATGAAGATGAACCAACTTTTGGGCTTTCTAAAATTCAAACGGATTGAAATTACTTTGAGTCAATTTGTCAACAACTAAATGAATCGATTAATAAATATGATGTAAGTAGTAGTGATAATAAAATTCCTTTAGAGTTGCAATTTTCATCTAAAAATAATGCTATTTTTACAGGTCAAGTTACTCTTAAATTAAATTTAACCCCAACTGTCCCAATTAAGTTTAATCTTGATTTAACAAGTTCAATGTTACCAATCTTTATTCGTAGTTTACCAAGAACATTAGCAGATAAAAAAGAATTAGTAAAAAATATGGTTAATGCAATCCTATATGATGGAATCATAAAAAATCCAAGTTTAAAAGGACAACAGCCAAATATTTTATGAGAATTATTATCTTATGATACAGAATCAGAAGAATTCATTGAACAATTTAATTTTCCAACAGAAAATAATCCACAACAAGAATTGATTATTAAGGTTAAAACATCAACTGGCCAATTCGCTAATAGTACATTTATATTAAAAATAAACTTAATTTATCAGCCTTAAAACTCTTCAAAAAAGAAGAGTTTTTTCTTTTATTAGATAGAATAAAAGTTAGATAGTTCCTAATATTAGAAAACCAGCTGTCTATGCACTAATTTCATATGCATAAAATAAATTTGGTAAATCAAAAATTAGTGAATCTGTAGGTTTAGATATACTATCTGAAAGTGACAAAACTAAAAATTTTTCAAAGTCAGTTTCAAACCTAAATAGATTTAGATAGAATATTCAAGATTTTTTATCTAAATTTTAGACCAAATGATTATTTTATTATGTTAATTTTTAAGAAAAATTTAACAGATATTAAAACTACAAAAAGGTAGTTTTATCATATTTTTTAATGTTGAAATAGATATGATAAACTACCTAATTATGATACAATTTTGCATATAAAAATAATTATATTAATTATTAGTTTATTAAAATAATAACAACTAAATAGAAAAAATAAAAAGTTATTAAATATTTAAAATTAATATAGATAGTTAATATTATACAAATAATCAATCTTGGTAATAATTTGAAAATTAATTTATTTTTTAAAATTTGTGAATTATGGAAGGAAGATATTTAGTGAAAAAAATAAGTATTTTAGTTGAAATAATATTATTTGTATATATTTTAATAACAATAATGCTAATGAAAAATATAGAAAGATTCCAAATCGGAAATAGAATAAAGATTGAAAAAAAATAGTGACAGTATTAAAGAACCATCGGTCTTAGAATCAAAATCACCAAAAATAACTCCATCTAGGACAGCAACATTCCCAAAGGTAATACATTCATTAAAAGGAGGAACATCAGTTGGAAGTCCATCAAATAGAAAAACATCAGTTGGAAATCCAACGCATAGAAGAACATCAAGCAGAATACCATCAGAAAGAAGAACAAATCCAAGAGAATTTCCACCAATAAAACCAATTGAAGAATCAGGAGGGTCTGGATCATCAGGTCCGCCATCAAGTAGTGCCTCGAATTCTTCAAATTCTTTAAGAAAAGAAAAGACAGTATCATCAACAAGTTTAGAGGAGCAAGTTCAAACATCAAGAGAAGTAGATGAAAATCTAAAGGTACCAAAAAATAACAGTGAAACATTAAATTCACAAGTAGAAGATGAAAATAAAGCGGATAAATTAAAAGCACTTGAAATTGTAGAGGAACAATATGAAGAAGTTTTAAAAAATAAGACAGAATTAGAATCAAAATTTTTAGAATTAGAATCAAAATTTAAAATAAACTTGGTCAAAACAGAATCAGAAACAGCAGAATTAAAGTATAAAACAGATGAGTTGGAATTAGTTAAAATAAGGCAAAAATATAATAGTTTACTAGAAAAAATAAGAGTTACAGAAGAAAAAATTCAAAAAATAAAATTAGAAATAAACAAAAAAAATAGAGAATATGCAGGAGAATTAATTTTTTTCCCACTAATTAATGAGATTGAAAAAAACAATGATGAATTGTAATTAACAATAACGAAAAGTACTTGAAAAATAATAGTTTCATTATTTAAAGATAATCCAAAAGAAGTATTTTTAATTGAATTAAAAAATCAAATTACTAGTTTTCATAAGAATGAGTATTTGGGATATTCAATTACTGATGCGGATATAAGTTCTTTGGCATATTTAATTTGAGATCATTTTAGTTATTACTATAATTTAACATGGGACTTAGGTGTTAATCAAGCAATAGAAATTACTTCCTATTCTGGATATGACCATGGATACTGAGACCCTGCTGATCCTTCTAGAAAAAATAGAGTTGTTGGTGAAAATACATCGGAAATATTTGGTGAAGAAGAAGAAAAACTTGAAATAAAAACATCTTTTCATAGTTCAAAGCAAGAATATGAAAAGGCACAAGCAGAATATAAACCAGCAGCAGAAAAATATATAAAAACAGCGGAAAAATATAATGAAGAAAAAGACGAATTTATGATAAAAACATTTGATTATGAAATCTTTTTAGGAAAAGAAAAGAATAGTTATATAATAAAAGATAAAAATGTTACAAAACAAAAACTTAATTATGAAAAAGTAAAATTAGAAGAAGTAAAAAAAAAAGAATTTGATTTAGTAGAAGAAGACCTTAAAAAATACAAGAAGAATTATAAAAAAATCAGTTAAATAATATAAGGCATATAGTGATTTTTATGATAAACTTGGTTCTAATTTTTCATGATATTTTGTTTGATATTCTCATAAAATTTATTCTGATAATCAACGTAACTTTAATTTTTGTCTAATATATTTTATAACTTCAAGATTAATGATTATTTTCTGGTGGCATTTTAATCGTTTAATCTTGCTTTTTATGTATAACCGGTACCTAAAACTTTATTCTAAGATTTTATTAAGAAAGATAGTATTTTTAAAAGAAAATGCTATAATCATTGTAAACAAAGGAGAAATTATTAAATTAGGTGATTATTGATGGAGAAAGCAACACAAGATTTTCAAAAAAATGATGTTCGGTTAACAAGAATGTATTTTACTACACCAATGGAAGTTATTGCTAGAATTATGATTTTAATTGGACAAGCGGTTATGCTAGGAGTAATTATTATTGTATCAGCTTCTTTAGCAATGATTGCAACTAGTAAATTACCAATTCCTGCCGTTTTTAATAATTTTGGTTTAGCTGACGGTGTTTTTCGTGGTCTTACCATTGTTATTGCTCTGTTTGGGATTATCTTTTCTTTAATATTTGTAGTTCCAACATTAATTGTTCGTAATATTAAACTTTTAAAGGTAACTGGAATTATTTTTAATACAGTCGGATGCATCTTTGTTTTACTAATGTTAGGATTAAGCATTATTGCATATCTTTATATTCCTGTTCGGTTAAATTTACCAGGGGTAATTATGGCTGGACTTTGTATGTTAATGTTATTTTGAGGCAGTTTTTTATTATGATTCTCAGCAATTCGTCAGCAGAAACGAATTAACCTTGCTGTTGCTGAAAGTTTAGATTTTAATTCTAAATTAAACATAGTTGAACAGGAAGGTGCTTTAATGAAAAAAACAGAAAATAGTAAAACAATAAATCAAGAACAATCAGCAAAAGTAGTAAAAAAAATACAGTTTGTTGTTGATAATCGTCCGCCAGTTTTAAAAAATTTAGATAAAACTGTTATTGATCACACCGTAAAATCATCAGGGAAATATGAATTAAATCGAAAACAACAAATTCGTCCGTTACCTTATCAATACAACATTGAAGCAAGTAAGTATTATTTTTCTACTAAAAGTGAAACAATAGCGAGAACTTTAATTGTCTTTTCACAATTATTGTTAATTTTAGTTGCTCTAATATATATTCCAACGTTAGGGCAGGTAGGAGCACAATTTATTATTTCTTTATTATCCAAATTTAAAACTCCATTTACTGATCAAATTGTAGCAATTGGTCAACCAATTGTAATTGGAATAATTATTTTATTAGCTATTTTATGGGTTACAACATTCTTTTTTATAACAATTCCAATTTTAATTACTAAAACATTAAAAACTGTTAATATTTGAATAATTATTGTTAGTATTGTTGGTAATATTAATTGTTCTTCAATTCTTGGATTAGCTATTTTACAATTTATTTATGCTAAAAATTCAGTTGCTGGATTAAATATTAACCCATTTGTGTTACCTTCAATTGTGATTGTTGCTTTTTGTTGTTTTATATTGGGGTGCTTATTTTTAAAAAGTGATCGTAAAAAATATCAAACCAAATTAGAAAATAAAATATCAAACCAAATTAGAGCACTAAGAGAGTAACGAGAAAAACTATTATGTTAACAAAAATTAGTTCAAAACGAGATGAATTAGCACTACAATGAAATACACGAATTGAAGTTGCAGCACGTTTATTAGTTATTAGTTTTTCAATTTTAGGAACTTTTATGGGTTATTTTATTAGTGCTGGTTGTGCAATGGCTTATAATAATATTAAAAATTTAACAGGTGTTATTTCCCATCGAACTTATGAATTACATTATATTATTGCTGGTATTGTTGGTCTAATTTGTGCTTGTTTTTTCTTTTGTTTTATTGGTTTGCCATATATAAAATTAAAAAAAGCAGCTAGTTTTAAAAGTTGAATTATTATTTCAAGTATTTTTTCAATAATATATTATACAACATGTTTTATCTTAGCAGTAATTTTTATGAATATGTTTAACACTATGAATAATTATTTTATTGTGGGTTTTACTTTATTTATTATTTGTTTTTTAGTAATTTTTTTATCATATTTTTTATTATGACGTGAAGTAAAAAAACAATGAATTTTACGAAAAAAATTTGAGTATTTAGCAGATGAAGAACAAATGAAACAAGTAGAAACAAAATTAGCAACTTTAGAATTACGACGTCAGCGCCTTGTTGAATTAGAAACAATTAAGTATAATAAAGAAAAGTATAGTTTAAATCATTTAAAGGAAAAAAAGAAAAATATTTATGTACAAAAACCTGTTTTAGAAGAGAAAGAACAAGAAGTTTTAAAATCATCTAAGCAAGAATAATATAATAAATATTAGAGGAGACTGTATTAATGAATAAAGAAGATAACAATAATAATGTGGTGAAATTAACAACTCAACCAGTTCGTCGAAAAATTTCTCGGAAAGCAAATTTAAATCTTTTTGCTATTATTACAATAATAGCAATTACTGCTGGGTTAGGTGGAGTTATTTACTCAATTATTGCTGCTTCTTTTTATCATGATAAAAATCCGTGAGCAAATGCTATTTTGTTAGATGATAAAATTACAAAAAAGGTTAATTCACAATTGTCAAAAGCATTAGTTGATTCTAATGGGGTTGCAAAACCAGATCATTTAACTAGTTATGTTTGGTTTAATGCTGGTGAAAAAGAGGGAATTGATATTTATGCTAATCTAACTAATATTCAAATTATTCAAGATATTTTTGCAAAAAATAATTGAATTGAAGATAATTTAAGTATTGTTGAAACAATGCTAAAAGGAACAGGGACTAGTTTATCAGGAACCAAAGTAATTTATCAAAATAATCTTTTGAATTTAGTTTTGCGACCAAAAATTTTATCTTATCCATATAATGATGGTGATGATAAATATGGTTTAGTAACAATTGTCCCAGTGGATTATCAACAAGGACTTTTTACATATAAAGTTCGTTTTGCTTTGCAATTAATTGCAACTGATTTTGCTGGTTATTATATTGATTTAAAGAAAACATTTGATTATACATATTATACAACAGAGGGTGCTTATCCAGTTGCTTTAACATTAAGTCAGCTTTTAAATTTAATTAGCAACCAAAAAATTATTAATTTAGTTCAGAAATATCATATTAGATTAGATAGCGACAATGAAGTAATTTTAAATAGTCTTTTAAGTGAATATTATCCAATTGCAAAACCAGATAATAGTATTCTTATTAATGAAGAAATTGCAAACAAAGATGGTGTTCCTTTTGCACCAATTGTTAAAACACCGTCGGGAAGTGACTTAACATTAAATATTAAGTATGATTCTAAAAAATTTAGTTCATTGCACCAATTTGGTGCTAATCTTTTTAATTATCATGATAAAAATTATTCAGCAATTCCTAATATTTTTACTAAAATTGGAGTTACAATGCCAACATTTGAAAATGTTAAAAATAGTTATGATTTATATGATCGAAACAGTGAAGATACTTTTCTTGCTGATGGAATGATTGACCAACGAGTAAACTCTTATCGAGGATTTATTAAGGAAATGGGGATTGATTCCGATAATATTACTGATAACTTTAATTATGTTACTAATGATAATAGCCAGTATGTTTGAGGCTCAGAACATCAAATTTTTTATAATGAAGTTAAAATTAAATTTTTAAATATTAATAACAATTTAGGAAATAATATTTATCGAAGTCCAACTAAAATTTACTATGATCAACAACGTTATACAAATACTTCAATTAATTTCCAAGCATTTGATTTATCGGCAAATGTTAAAGATGTTATTGAAAAAGTTCAATATGATGATTCTGCAGTAGAAATTGATCGTCGTTTAACAAATCAAATTGGAATTATTAAAACTAATTTAAAAGATTATTTATTAAAGCAATTAAATAATCCCTATATTAAAATTGATAATATTGTAAAAGAGATTACTGTTGGTGTTACAAATAATGTTTCTACAATTGAAGGAACCGTTTTTGTAAAACACTCACCTATTAATGGAACTTTGCGTGGGAATGATAATAAAGTATATCAAGATAAATTGTTAACTTTACCAAAAATTGATATTACAGTACGTTTTTCTTATGATGGTACTAACAGTAACACCCATAATTTATCTTATCAATATGATGTTGCATCTAAAGTAGTTAAAGATTGACGTGGTGTTGATAAAAATAATCTCAGTGTTTTACAAAGTGATTTTAACTTTTTTTAAAATTATACAACCCTTGATAAAATAACAAGTTTAGAAAATAATTATCGTGAGGAAATAATTGGTGTTGCTAATATATGATAAAATAATAATCCAATGGGAGCAGGAAATAAAGATAATAATTATCACGTTGAATTTTCAAATCGAAATTCGTTTGCAATTAAGTTAAATCAAGTTAATGTTGGACGGAATAATAACAATAATTTACGAGTTGGAACCTATAATGTTAGTGTGACAGCAACAAAAGGATCACTAAATTATCAAGGAACATTCACAACTAATTCAATTTATGTAAAAGCAGCGCCAATTGAACATCTTACAGTACCATCATTGTTTGCAGATAGTTCATGGACACAGCAACAAGCTTATTGACAAATTAAAACTAGTATTTTAAGTCAAGCTGCAAGATATGGTTTAAATTTAACAGATAGTGATTTTAGGATTAGTGGAATTTCAGAAAATAATGTTGAAAAATTACCAACTGGGAATAAAGCAATCACCATTACTGCTGTGGGAAATGATAATGTTGTTACTGGAACAGCAGTTGTTGATTTAATTGTAAATTCAATTAATATTAGAAAATATAATAGTGCACTTAAACTAGGCTTTCAAAAAGTAAATGATTCAATTGGTGAAACAATAAACAGTATTTTTGCACAATTACAACAAGTAGTTAATAAAGATGGATATAACATTGTAAATTTCCGTGAATATTTTAATGTTATTATTTTGACTGAAGATAATCGTGAATTAGATGCTAATGATGTCTTTTTAGAAGAAGGTAATTATTGATATTATATTAAAGTAACAAGTTTTGGAGCAAAATATTTTAAGGGAACAATATCAAATATTTTGATTGTTAAAAAATAGGAAAAAAATAATTTAATTGCCTAAATTTAGGGAAAATGTTAAAATGTTTACACAAATTAAAATAGGGTTAAATACCAAAGGGGGAACAAAATGTTTAAAAATAAGCCAACATATGGAAGTAAATTTCCAGATTTAGAGTTGCTTGATACTGAAGAAGAACGCCGAAAATATGAGGAGGAAGTTAAAGAATTATCTAAACAGGAGCAGAAACGTTTTAGTTATTTGTCACCAACTCAGCACAATGATTTTTCACAACGACGAATGTTTTGGGATAGTCCACTTGAACGAGTAGGGCGAAGTTTTATTATTTTTGGACAGTTAGTAGCAATTGTTTTAGCTTATTTTATTGGTCAAAAGGCAATTTTAGTTGTTTTAAGTAATTATCTTGATCCAAATATTAAAGTTTTTGCTGAGATTTATGTTAAAGATCTTTTAAGTTATGGGTTCTTATTTCTTAGTTTATTATTTAGTTTATTATATTTTATTCCGATGACAATGGTCCGAACTGCGGGTGCTATTTATGGATGAGGTATTTCTTATATTATGTTAGCAATTTTATATTTTTTATTTGTTGAAATTTTATGTGCAATTTTATTGATTCTAGGAAGTATTAAAGGAAATCCCACTGAACCAATTAATATTTGATTATTAGTTTTTATTGTTTTGGTTCTAATAATTACTTCTATTTGAATTGTTGGAGCATGCCTCTTAATTGTTAAATCAGATGATGTTAAACGAAGAATTAATTTAGAAGTTTAGGAGAAAAAAGAAAATGATGACACTTACAGAAAGATTAGAAGAATTAACCAAACAATTACAACAAAATGTTTATGAAAAAGAAGAAATTTTTAATTTAGCAATGTTAGCCATGCTAAGTGGTGAATCAATTTTTCTTTTAGGAAAACCCGGAATTGCTAAATCGTTAGTTTCACGTCGTTTAAAGCATGCTTTTAAAAATGGTGCTATTTTTGAATATTTAATGAATCGTTTTTCAACACCAGAAGAAATTTTTGGACCAATTTCAATTGAAGATTTACAAAAAGGAGTGTATAAGCGCTTAATTGATAAATATTTACCAAGGGCTGAAATTGTATTTTTAGATGAAATTTGAAAAGCAGGACCATCAATTCAAAATACTTTATTAACAATTATTAATGAAAAGATTTTTCGTAATGCTGGAGTAGATATAAAAGTGCCAATGAAATTATTAATTTCAGCGTCAAATGAGTTGCCAGCAGAAGGACAAGGTCTTGAAGCTTTATATGACCGTTTTATTATTCGTTATATTGCACAAGGGTTAAAAGACGAAGAAAACTTTAATGATATGATTGCTGGAGTAACTGAATTGGATGCAAAAGTTGATGAAGCTTTACAAATTACACATGAAGAATATGATACATGACGAAAAAAAATTAATAAGATTAAAATAACACCAGTAACTTTTGATTTTATTTCTCGATTTCGAAAAGCAATGTATATTGCGACTGAAGGTGAATATTATATTTCAGATCGTCGTTGAAAGAAGATTGCTCATTTAATGAAAGCTTCAGCATTTTATAATGGTCGTGATACAGTTGATAAAGCTGATTGGTTAATCATTCCATATTGTATTTGAGATGATGAACAACAAGAAGAAACATATAATGCTATTTTTAATGAATTTTATTTAGATGCTTTAACGTATGATGTTCGTGAAAAAAAGAATCGTTTAAACAAAGAATTAGAAGAATTATCATCTCAGTATGAAGATATCCAAGAAGTTAATAGTCGCAAAAGTGAATATTTGGATGTTTTTGATGGAAAATTACAAGGAACATTTCATCGAATTTTTTGAAAAAACCAACAGTATCCAATTTGTTTTATTCGTGTTGAAGATTTTATTGATGCTCGTCATAATAAGACACAACCCATATTAATTGAATTATATTATGGTGAAGATTTAGATAATATGGCAGATGTTTTGCAAACAGAGATTAGTTATGTTAATGATAGTACTTTTAAAATTATTAAAACAAATGAAGAAATTAAAATTGAAATTAAGAATTCAAAAGTGAATAATAATTCAAAACTTGAAAAAAGAATTTTAGCTGTTGAACGAGAAATTGATAGTTTAACAACTGCTTTTCCGGATGAAAAAGAACGATTATTATCTTTAAATTGCCTATTTTTTAAAGAACGTTTTATGTTGGCAGTTAATAATGCCTTTAGTGATAATAAAATAAATTTTAATGAAAATTGGTTAGAATTAGAACAATTTTCAAATTCAGAGCAAAAAATAAATAATAGTAATTTTGAACAATTAACAAAAAATTAAATGAGTAAAACAAGGGAGGATTTAATGTGAATCCATATTTAGAGCAAAAAGCGGGAGTTCAACTAGCTAGTAAGTTAACAACATTAAAAAATACGGATTTAGTTAATCCAAGGTTTGCTCTGATGAAAACAACGAACCGGTGATTAAGTGAAATGTTTGACCAAGCTGTTAATAATTTTTATGATCATCAAATTGAAAATGAAATTATGAAAATTAAGTTAGATTCAAATATCGAAAAAGAAATTTATTTATTTCATTGGATTAAAGTTAATGGTTATGATGGTTTAAAAAAGAATTATGCTTCAACACAAGATTTTTTATTTAAAGTTAATTCACTATTTTATGATCGGCTAAATTATTATCGTTATGAATTTAATAAAAAACAAAACAATAATCCAAATATGTTATTTCGTGATTTTATTGGAATTTGAGAATCCATTTTAATTAAAAGAATTAATGATTATCGTTTTGCAAAAATTGAAGAATTAAGAACAAAGTTTATGCAAGATTTATATAATAAAGTGGAAATTTATAATAAAGCTAATAGTTTATTAAAAACAGTATGAAACTTTTTTGGCAAAATATGAAATCCAGTAGAACTAAAAAAAGGTGTTAATATGTCAACCGTTGATAAATTTGCAAAATTTTTGGAAACTAATCCAGCAATTATGGAAATTGCAACATTATTAGGGCGTTTTCAAAGTGAAAGTAATTTAATTGAACAACGAATTTTAGAAGAAATTGTAATGGATTATGAATGAAAACCAATTGGTTCTTCACCAGAAGAAATTATTGGAGCAATTGAATCTAAAGATTTAGAACATATGTTTCCCGTCGAATTAGTTTTATTAAAAGATCCAGTTTTAAAATATATTTTTTATAAAAAATATATTGAGGACAAATTAACAACATTTGAATTTTTATCACAAGATAAAGTTTCCAAAGAACAAATTAAATTACGAACAATTGAAACATATGTTCCTGAAGAAAAAGGACCAATCATTTTATCAATTGATACCTCTTCTTCAATGCGAGGTAGTCCCGAACAAATTGCCAAAGCTCTTGCTTTAGCAATTGCAAAAATTGCTTTAGCAGAGCATCGCCCTTGCTACATGATTAATTTTTCTAAAAGTTTAGATGTTTATAATTTATCTTCTTTAAAAGATTCACTACCAAAATTAATTGAATTTTTGTCAAAAAGTTTTGCTGGGGATACAGATGTTGAGCCAGCATTAGAACATACTTTAACAGTAATGGATAGTAATGAATATTTTAATGCTGATTTGTTATTAATTAGTGATTTTTTAACTTCTGATTTATCACCTGATTTAATAACAAAGATAAATTTATTAAAACAGCGTCGGAATCGCTTTCATGCTATTGTTATTGGGACAATGGGTGCAAAAAATGTAGAAACAATTTTTAATAATGCTTGAATTTATGACCCACGTGATCCATTTGCTTCAGAACGAATAATTGCTTCGTTAACAGGGCAAATTGTAAAGAAATATGATAAAGTTCCTAATGCAAAAGCAATTTTAGGACAAATGAGAACTGCAAAGGAGATTAGCAAAAATGTTAAGTAACAATACTTTTAATTATTTGTTAGAAAACCAAAAAAAATTAGATAAGCATATTTTAACAAAATTTAACTTAAATAATAATGAAACATTTGAGAAACGAATTTTGGCTTTTTTAGTTGAGTTAGCAGAATTTATTAATGAACAACGTGATTTTAAATATTGAAGTGTTAAGCCGGCTTCAGCAAAAGATATTTTATTAGAAGAATATATTGATGGAATTCATTTTTTAATTAGTATTGGTAATAGTTTAACCGTTGACTTTAAAACATATCAATACCATAATGAATATTGTCAGGAAAATATTAATTTGACAAAACTTTATTTAGATTGTTTTGCAGTTGCAACAGAACTAATTAAAAATCAAACATCAGAAGTTTATTTTAAAGTTTTAAATCAGTATTTAATAATTGCTGAACAGTTAAAATTTACTGAAGATGATTTACTTACCGCTTATAATAAAAAAAATAAAATTAATTTTACTCGCCAAGAAAATAATTATTAAAAAAATGTTTTATAATTTTTATAAAACATTTTTTTAATCAGTATCAAGACTACTTTTCCGATTTTCTTTAAATTCTTCTAATGTTTTAATAAAAATTGCTGCTGTTGGACACACCATTTGTGCTTCCACTAACTCCTTATCATTATCAATGGTATTTGCAAAACCATCATCATCCATAAAAAATGTTTCAGTTTCATCAATCATAATACAGCTACCACAAGAAATACATAAGTCAGTATTTACATATGTTCTTTTTTTTGATATATCACGATTTGCCATATTTATCACTCCATTATTTATTTACTATAATAATAACAAAAATTTTAATAATAATATATAATTTTAATGTAGTTTAAAAAAGTTGGAGGTTTAACATGGAAACTAGAATGGAGAAATTTGCCCAGCTACGTGAAATGATTAAGAAAGAGATTGAGATTGATCAAGAAATTAATCAAACCAGTCAAGTCATTAATAATTACATGGCGAAGTTAAACGCTATTGATGATAATTTTTTTGGTAGTGTTAAATCAGATTTTGAACAAGAATTTAGTTGAGAAAAAGTATATTTGGATAAAAACCCAAATGAACAACCATACCCATCTGATTTTAAATATGATTTGAAACAATTGCTAGAACAAGTTGTTAATACAACTAAAGCAACAATTCAAACTAATCAAAAAAATGACCAAGATGCTGGTGATGTTATGCATAATATTTTAATTGCTGAAACATTGTTAAATAAACCAACATATCAAAAATATCAAGCAATTTTAGAAAGTATTTTAGCAGAAAAAATTACTTATCATCGAGTAAGTGATAAAATTCAAGCAGAAAATAGTGATTTTAAAATTAATTCAGCTAATATTGAATTTAGTACAATTGCACATATGCGTAAAAATGATCAACGATCAACAGCAGAAATGCTAAAAGAATCAAGTGCTCTTTTAGAAGAAAAACATAATAATGTATTAGTTGTTTATCGAAAAATAAAATCAGGTTATAAAATGTTATTTAGTACTATGCTTTTGCTTGTTGTTTTATTAGTTATTTGTTTAGTTTTAATCTTTATGTTATAGAAAATAGGAGTAGATGATGAAAATAAATATTGCGATTGATGGCCCCGCTGGTAGTGGAAAATCTTCTGCTGGTTATGAATTGGCCAAAAAAATAAATTATCAGTTTATTGATACTGGGTTAACTTACCGTGCTTTTACTTATTTTTGTGTAAAAGTTGGAGTTGATTTTGCAAATCATCATCAGTTACAAGCACAATTAACAAACTTTAAGTATCAAGTGATTAATAACCGTGTTTATGTCAATGGGAAAGATATTACTGATAAGTTGCAAACTGATCTTGTTCTGGATAATATCAACAAAATTACTGGACTTGATTTTATTCGAGCAGCAATGGTTTGCCTGCAACAAAAATTAGTGATTAAAAAAGGTAATGTTGTTGTTGGACGAGATATTACTACTGTTGTTCTTCCTAATGCTGAAGTGAAAATTTACTTAACAGCGAGTACTACAGCGCGAGCTAACCGCCGATGAAATCAAAATCAAGAAAACCATATTTTTCCGAATAATTTGGCAGAAATTACTGCTAAATTAAAAGAACGAGATTATGTTGACACAACCCGAGCGGTTGGACCATTAAAAATTGCTCCTGATGCAGTTATTGTGGATAGTAGTAAGTTAACATTTGAACAAACGGTAACTAAAATTTATGAAATAATATGTAATTATAAGAAAGCAGGAAAATAAATGGCACAAAAAGGAACTGTTGCAATTGTAGGGCGTCCAAATGTTGGAAAATCAACATTATTTAATCGTGTTATTAAAAATCGCCTTGCAATTGTTGAAGATATTCCTGGTGTAACACGTGATCGAATTTATGCTTTCTCAGAATGATTAACAAGAGAATTTTTAATAATTGATACGGGGGGAATTACATTAAATAATACGGTAATGTTTACACAAGAGATTAAAATGCAAGCAGAAATTGCAATTGCAGAAGCTGATATTATTATTTTTGTTTTATCGTACAAAGAAGGAATTACCCCAGATGATGAAATGGTTGCAAAAATACTATATCATGCTAAAAAACCGGTTCTTTTAGTTGTTAATAAATATGATAAGCAAGAAAAAGAAAGTGAATTGTATGAATATATGACATTAGGATTTGGTGAGCCAATTGCTGTATCTGCTACTCATGGAATTGGAATTGGTGATTTATTAGACCAAGTAATTTCTCATTTAGATCAAATTCCAGTTCAACCAAAAACAGAAGGAATTCATTTTTCTTTAATCGGTAAACCAAATGTTGGAAAATCTTCTTTAACAAATGCTATTTTAGGTGAAGAACGAGTCATTGTATCACCAATTGCAGGAACAACAACAGATTCAATTGATACATCATTTAAACGGAATAATCAACTTTATACTGTGATTGATACTGCTGGAATTCGTAGAAAAGGGAAAGTTTATGAAAAATTAGAGAAATATAGTGTTCTTCGTGCTGTTAGTGCAATCGAACGAAGTGATCTTGTTTTATTAATTATTGATGGGACAGTTCCTATTACTGACCAAGATACAAATATTGCTGGTATTGCATTTGAACAAAATAAACCAATTATTTTGGTAGTTAATAAGTGAGATGCTGTAATGGAAAAAGATGAACGGTCAATGAAAAAAAATGAACAAAGTATTCGTGGATATTTTAAATATCTAAATTATGCGAAAATGGTTTTTGTTTCTGCTTTAGAAAAAAAACGATTACATATTTTATTTCAAACAATTGATGAAGTTTATGTTGGTTTAACGCAGCGAGTAAAAACTAGTGTTCTAAATGAAATTTTAGTAAAAGCACAATTGTTAAATCCACCACCAGATTTTAATGGTGGGCGTTTAAAAATTTATTATGCTACTCAGCCTGAAGGTGTTGTACCGACTTTTATTATGTTTTGTAATAATCCAAAATATCTTCATTTTTCTTATAAAAGGTTTCTTGAAAATCAACTTCGACAATATTTTGGATTTGAGGGAGTACCAATTAAAATATTATTTAGAGAGAGAAAGTAACGAGGAAAATTATGATGAAAAAAACACAAAAAAATATTACTGTTATTGGAACAGGAGCATATGGGACAGTTTTAGCAAATGTTTTGACAGATAATGATCATAACGTTATTATGTATGGAATTGATAAGAAAGAAGTTAATGATATTAACAACGAACATTTAAATCGTCATTTTTTTGGTAATTTAAAAATTAATAAAGAAATTAAAGCCACAACAAATTTTGCTGAAGCAGTTGAAGATGCTGAATATATTATTTTAGGAATTCCTGTTGTTGCTATTAAATTAATAATTGAGAAAATCAATCAAACAGTAACAAAACCAGTTGTTATCATTAATGTTGCTAAAGGATTAGATCCTGAAACACACGAAGTTTTATCAAAATCAATTATAAAATTAATAAATCCAAAAATTTTAAAAGCATATGCAGGTATTTATGGTCCAAGCATTGCAAAAGAAGTTTTACAACGAAAACCAACGTGTATTATGGCAGTTTCACAGGATTTAGTAATTGCGCAAGAAGTTCGTGATTTGTTTAATAATGAATATTTTGTTACTTTTGCTAATACGGATGTGATTGGTAGTGAATATGCGGTTGCTTTAAAAAATGCATTAGCAATTGCCTCAGGAATTTTTAATGGTCTTTATGAATCTGATAATGCTAAAGCATCATTAATTACAATGGGGTTAAATGAGATTCAACTTTTTGCCAAAACAAAAGGAGCTCAAATTGAAACTTTTTTTAATTTTGCAGGATTAGCTGATTTAATTTTAACAACTACCTCAAGTAAATCACGGAATTATTCGCTTGGTTTTGCAATTGCTCAAGTTGATGATGCTCAAAAAGTTTTATCAGAGCAAGTAAAAACAGTAGAAGGTGTTTTAACTTGTAAAACAATTGTGTTAGATGCGCGTGCAAATAATATTACATTACCTTTATTTGAAGCTTTATATGATATTTTATATCATAATAAACGACCAAGTGTAATTATTAATAATGTTTTTACAAAAGCAATATTATCTTAAAATTGCGGCCATTTTTATGTTATAATTAATATACGAAGTATACAAAAATAAAGAGTATGTAATTATTAATGAAATGGAAGGGCATAAAATGAATTTTAAACATTCTTTTAACAATGGTTCAGGCAACAAGCCAGAAAGTAGCCAACAGCAAACTTCTCTTAACCAGGGAAATAATTTTAATGTTTCACAACAAAATTATCAACAAAAAGGATCTAATCAAAATTATAATCCAGTAACATCTGGACAGGTTGGACAAAATATTTCGCAACAACAATATTCATCAACAAGAAATATTGGTTCACAACAATATCAACAACAAAATGGTAATAGTCAAAATTATAATCAACTTAGTACTAACCAAGGGGTTCAATCATCACAACAATATCAACAGCAAAATTTAATGCAACGTCCACCGCAAAATATTGGACCACAGCAATTTAATCAACAATCAAATCTTGGTTCACAGTATCAGCAGCAGAATGGACCTAATCAAAATTATAATCAACTTAGTACTAACCAAGGGGTTCAATCATCACAACAATATCAACAGCAAAATGTGAATCAACAATATTCTCCTAATGTTAGTAATTGAGGACAACAAAATAACCAACAAATAAATACTATGCAAGAAAATTCACAACAATTATCGGGACAAGGAACTCAACCTCAAACGATTGCTGAACGAATTACTAATATGCAAAATCGTACTTCAATTAAACCATCAGATTTCTTAAATGCCCCAATTGATCCAAATATTAAAGTTGGACTTGGCCAAAATATGAATATTGGAGTACCAGGACCACCCGATTTATTTGTTTATAAGCAGCAAAAAGGAACTAATAGCAAAAAACATCAAGCAAATATTGAAAAAATTCAATGTCAATGTAAAAATTGTGCAAAGAAAATACGTCCTTGATTAACTGTTTTTATTACTATTTTAATTGTTTTAGCGATTTTAGGTGGTTGTGTAGGTGCTATTTATGGTTTTCGTCCGCAATTAAGAGATTGACTTTTGAAAGATGAAGTAGCAACTGAAAATGCAAATGCAGTTGTTTAAAGGATAATTTTTGTTTGAGAATTTAGTTTTTAAACCATATTTAAAAATATGGTTTTTTCTTTTACAATATAATTATGAGATTTTAATAGAAAGTAGGGAATTATGAATAAAATTAAATTAATTGCATTAGATATGGATGGAACTGCTTGTTCCTTTCATCAAGGGATTCACGAGGCCAATATTATGTCAATTATTAAAGCACAAGAAATGGGGGTACGAGTTATTTTTGCAACAGGACGACCAGTATTAACTTCGTTATCAGAAGCTATTAAAGTAAAAATGGATTATTTTCATCAATACTTTATTGGTTTTAATGGTGCTTGTATTTATGATATTAAGACACATACAATTGTTCATCAACAAACCTTGTCTGCTTCTCAAGTTAATTTTTTATTCCAATTGGCAAAAAAATATCATAAAAAATTATGATGTTATATTGATGATTTAACCAAAGTTATTGTTAATTTTAATCCTGTTGCTGAAAATAATCCTGAATTAGCATTTTTTGATGGAGAGTTTATTCAATATGATTCTGCATTAACAATTCAAAATAAAAGCTATAAATGTATTGTAATGGATGTTCATGAAAACGACGATTTTATTATTGCAGCTCGTGGACAAAATATTGAAATTGCAATTGATGCCTCAGGAACAGCAGAAATAAATGCTCCAGAGATTAGTAAATTAGCTGGTTTGAAATGAATTTCATCCCAATGGAATATTGCTTTATCAGAAATGATGGCAATTGGTGACAGTATGAATGATTATTGAATGATTAAAAATGTAGGATTGGGAATTGCAATGGAGAATAGTCAAGAACAAATCAAGACAATAGCAAAAGAAGTAACGACAACCGTTGAAACAGGTGGTGTTGCAAAAATGATTGAAAAATATATTCTCAATAATAGAAAATAATTATATAATTGTTAAGAAAAGAGAAAAAGAGGAGAAATAATAAAATGAAAGTTAAACAACCAATTTTATTGGCAATTCTTGATGGGTGAGGGATTGCACCTGATTCAAAAGGAAATGTTGTAACACAAGGGCATATGGTCAATGTTGAAAAGCTAAAAGCAAAATATCCATGAGTCTCAGCACATGCGGCAGGAGAATGAGTTGGTTTACCAGAAGGACAAATGGGAAATTCTGAAGTTGGACATATTCATTTAGGAGCAGGTCGCATTAAATATGAATCATTAACTTTAATTAATAAAGCAATTAAAGATGGAACATTTAATCAAAATCCAGAACTTTTAGCTGCAATTAATTTTGCAAAAAAAAATAATGGTGCTTTTCATATTATGGGATTATTTTCAGATGGTGGTGTTCATTCACATTTAAACCATATTTTTGCTGCTTATAAATTAGCAACACAAGAAGGAGTAAAAGAAATTTACTTGCATATTTTTGGTGATGGACGTGATACGAAACCAGAATGTATTAAAATTTATCTTAAACAATTTCAACAATTACAAAACGAATTAAAAGTTGGCAAAATTGCAACCATTGGTGGTCGTTATTACGCAATGGATCGTGATAAAAAATATGACCGAGTTCAGGTTGCTTATGATGTTTTAGTTTCAAGAAAAGGCTCGGAATTTAGTGACCCAATAGAATATATTGACCGTGAATATCAAGCTAGCCGTAATGATGAATTTTTAATGCCAGCATATAATATTAATACTCCAAGAGGTTATATTAAATCAGGTGATGCTGTCTTTTTTGCTAATTTTCGTCCTGATCGTGCTATTGCAATAGCTTCGGCTTTAACAAATCCTAATTTTCCGGGTAATGATGCACAAACTTATTTTATGCCAAAATTATATGATATTTATTTTGTTTCAATGATGGAATATGCAGAAACAGTTGCTTCAAAACATGTTGCTTTTAAACCAATTGAAGTTATTAATGGTTTAGGAGAATGATTAAGTAAAAAAGGTTACCGTCAATTGCGAATTGCTGAAACAGAAAAAATTGCTCATATTACATTTTTCTTTGATGGTGGAAAAGATTATTTTAAAAATGGTCTAGCAACACAAGCCGAAATTACATTACCAGGGGCTTCAATAGATTTAATTCCATCACCAAAAGTAGCAACTTATGATTTAAAACCAGAAATGTCAGCGTATGAAATTACTGATAAATTAATTGCTGAACTTAATCGAAATGAATTTGATGTTATTATTTTAAATTTTGCAAATTGTGATATGGTTGGGCATACTGGAATCTTATCAGCCGCAATCGAAGCAGTTAAAACTATTGATGATTGTATTGGTAAAATTTATGCAGCAATTGAGAAAGTTAATGGAATTATGATTATTACTGCTGACCACGGAAATGCTGAAATTATGATTGATGAAACGGGGGGTCCTAATAAAAAGCATACTTCACAATTGGTTCCAATTATTATTACAAAAAAGGGGTTACAATTACGAAAAGATAATCCGGCAATTGCTGATATTGCTCCGACAATCTTAGATTTATTAGGTGAAGAAATTCCCCCTGAAATGACACAACCATCATTAATTAAATAAAAGACATTGCAAAATGTCTTTTTTAATAGATGGATTCAAAATTCTGTACCAAATAATTTTAAATTTTAAATGGATTTTTAACTAATTTATTATATAATAAAAAGTAGAATTTAAAGGAGTAATAAAAATGACTAATAATGATAATGTTTATAATCCTAAAAGAGCATGATATGAGTTAAAACCAACATTAGTTGATCGTGCTGCTCCCTTTGATTTTAATTTAGTTAAACTTAAAAATACGGGTTATATTTTTTTAGGAACAGCTATTTTTGCTCCCTTTTTTATTAATATTCTAATTTCATATATGTTTACACATAATGAATATGCTTTAGCAGGGATGAACTTTATTAGTTGGATTATTGTTGCAATTGGTTCATATTTTGTTATTAGTGGTGCACAAAATGAAATTATGCGGTCAGGTGCTATTGCCTTTTATTATTTTTATTTTATTCCAAATATTATTGGTTTAGTAATTGGAACCATTGTAAACCAGTTTCATCCATCTGATAGTGTTAAAACAACAATTAATTTATTAACATTAATAATTGCGGGATTGGTGACAATTTTTATTCTTTATCTGTCATCACCATTAATTTTTGAAAAAATTAAATTAACTTTAAAACAAGATTGCAAACGTTTTTTTGTTGTTTGCTCAATTAGTATTATTGCTGTTTTTTCAATTCATTTATTTTTTGTTTATTTACAATCATTAATAACAGCAACAACTTCAAACAATCAAAATAATTTAATTAAAGGACTAGATAAATGGTGAAATATTGCTTTCTTATTTATCTATACAATTTTAATTGCTCCAGTTGTTGAAGAATTAGCAACTAGACACGGAATTTTTAGTTTAAGTGGTAACAAATGACTTGGATTTGTTGCATCAACAATTTTCTTTACTGGCATGCATGTCGCTGGAACCGGTGATTGAGAACATTTTATTGGATATATTGGGGCATCATTAACACTAGGAATGCTATTTTTTATTGTTAATGGGAATGTTACATATACCATAATTCCGCATGTTGGTTATAATTGCATTGTTGTCATTTTAACACTTGCTGCACCAAAATTTTTAGCATAATTAATTTTAAAAAAGCACTTTAGTGCTTTTTATTTTTTTTGAAACAAACTTATACAGATATATATTTAATTAGTTATGTTCTAAGACAATGAATGATTTTCTAAAAAAGATTCTTTAGAGATTTATTTATAGCAATATTATTATTAATCATTATATATAATCTAATACCGGTTCCAATTCCCATTCATGTTCTACCACCGATAGATGAACCTGTAACATTTACTCAATGCTGTGTTAAAACTTGAATATAATAACTATTATTTTCATAATATCAAGTTAAAGCAAACTATTGACTGCTTTCAATATATGCATTTCCATATTTAACTCAACGTGCTTGAACTAAAAAACGATTTTCAGGTTTAATTAATTTAGGAATATCTTTGACATCAACAATCTTAGCATTAATCATTTTTTTGCAAGTTTCATTATCACTATGAAAATTATTATATTTATTGGGACCGTTGCAAAGATACGGGTTGTTAGTTAAAAACAAGATATAATCTTGTTTTTTCTTTTATGTATAGAAAATTTAATTTAAGGAGTTGAAATTATGCAAACAAAACATTATTTTATTTTGCGGTCCTTAGTAATTAAGTATGGAAAAGATAATGTTATTAATACTGTTAATAAGATAGTAACTAATAATGTAAAAGAAAATGAATAAATTATCCGCGTAATTTATTAGCGGTAATTTATTCAATATTGTTTATTTTTGAGCGTAGCGAACACGCGGAGCGTGTCGCGCAAACTAAATTTTTAGGAGGAATTAAATTATGCCAGTATGGTTAACATGAATATTTAGTATTGTTATTGTTTTAGGAATTCTTGCTTGAATTGGTTTATCGATTTATCAAAAAATTCGTCAAATTCGGGGTAAGAAAAAAGATAAAAAAGAAATTGAAAACAAGGAGGATAAAGAATAACGTTAGGTATGTATTTAACAACAGCTGTTAATTTTCTAGCTACAGATACTCCTACTATTTCAGGTGGAATGGATTCTATTTGAAGCGGTTTGGGACAAGCAATGATGAAAGTTAAAGATGCTGTTTATGCTGTGTTACCACAATTAATGACCTTTTTAGGTGATGCTTGAATTATTTTAATTCCATTTGGAATTTGAGTAATTATTAAAATATTAAACTTTTTCCGTGTCATGGTTAAAGGCTTTTAATATTTATTATAACTGATCCATTCATATATTTTAGCTATGGCACACTAGCTTTTATGTGAGTTGATTAATTATAAACGTATAATTTTATATTTTAATAGCTATTAGTTAAAACTAAGTAGTTATTTTCAGTGTGCCTTAATTTTTAATTTTATATATTTAACAATGTTTATTACAATACATATACATTATTTAAACATTTTATAGTAAAGGAGGATTAGAATGAAATTTATTAGTCCGTTGTCTTGGTCAGGTGGAAAAGCTAAACACTTTGATAAAATTAAAGCATTATTACCGGCTAAATTTGATAAATTTATAGATTTATTTTGTGGCGGTGCTTCAGTTGGCTTAAATGTGTTAGACCAGCAGTTATGTAACAAAGTAGTCTTTAATGATTTACATAGTGACTTGATTAACTTTTAGCGGGAAGGGATTCACTTAATCGAATTAGATTATTTACAAAAATTGGCATACCCTAATTCAAAAACTATTGATGAAATGAAAGAAAAGATAGCAAATGATTATTGTTTGAATACAGGCGAAAAATTTTTAATTAAAAATGCTTTAACTTTTAACGGAAAAGAATGAGGAACTTGAACAGATAAAAGATTACAACAAAATTTTAATTTTAATAAATTGTTGAGAATTCAAAATGTTAGAAGACTATTAGTTGATCCTAAAAATAATATTGAGTTCTATAATTTGGACTATAAAAATATTATTAATAAATATTATATGGATAAAAATATTGTTTGATATTTAGATCTACCATATTATTATAATAAAGGAAGAGTTTATAAACATTCAAAAATTAACTTTTATGAACTAAAATATAATATTTTAAAAATTAAAGGTAAATGAATTTTAAGTATTGATAATTCTGAGTTTATTAAAGACTTGTTTAAAGAATTTAATATTAATGAATTTGAATGAGTGTATAGTTCTACTAATTGTCATAATAAAAAGCCAAAACTTGGCCAAGAATTAATTATTACAAATTTTAGGTAGTTTGATTAATTATTAAACTTAAATGTCAAATTTGTCATTCTATTTTGAATAAAAAATTTGTTGGTAGTTTGTTTTGAGTAATGTATCATAAACCAAGTTATAAAAGTGGTTTTAATACGGCATTGTGTAAATATAATATGGAAAGTAAGGTGTTTTTATAAGTTTTTATAAGAAGAATATTAACGTACAAAATTATTTTATTCGAACAGAATTTACAGTTTTTCAAACTGACAAAGCTTCGTTTATAAATTTACCTAACCACAATAAACATATTGGTTTTTGATTAAATAATAAGTTTATTTATTTTAGTAAAAAACATTCTGATCAAGTAGCTATTGGTTTAATTTATGATAATTCTTATTCTATTGTGAAATATGATGAAAATTTAAAACGAAATTTTTGGAAATATTTAACTGGAACACAAATAATTAATTTGTATAATCAATATAAACAAAATTATTTTATACAAATGAAAAAAAGCATTATTCCCTGCTGAACCTCAAAAAGTAAAAACAAATTTAAAAAAGGTCATAAAAAAGAAATACAACAAATATTAAGTCAATTAGAAAAAGATAATAATATTAAAAATAGAGAACAATTTAAAAATGAAAATTATTTAAATACTAATTGACAACCCTTAAATAGTAGTTGACTTGATAGTGGTATGTTTAATATTACAAATAAGTTAACTTTAACAGGTAATTTAACTATTTTAATATATATAAAAACAGCAAAACACCCGAAATTTTATGGTCCATATGTTTATCCTAATGTTCTAGTTGAAATTTGAAAATTATTAAGTAATACTGTATCTAATTCAGGAACCTTATTTTAGCGTTATTGATTAAGAAAATGATTACCTAGTCATTTAAGAAATTATATTAAAAAACGATTACTGCAAGCATTAAAAGAAAAATACCCAAAAGGAACTACTAAATTAACATTACCAATAGTTCAAAAATTAAATCAAATTAAAAAGTTTATTAATAATTTAAAAATTGGACATTTTAATTTTAATTTTGCTGATGAAATTAATAATAAAAAATGGTATCGTGAACGCCGAAGTGATGTTAAAAATATTAAGAATTTATATAAAACACCAGTTAAAAATATGTTTTACAAAACTAATCAAACTATTAAAAAAATTAAAAAAGTACAAAGAAAAATTAATAGTTATAAGCCAAGTAATTTAAAAAATAAATATCGTAATCAATTAAAAGGTGTTTTATATGGAAAATAATTTAAATAATTTGTTATTTATAACAGTTGAAGATGTTAAAGAAAGTAAACTTTGACAACCTATTAATGATAGAAAACAATCTGCTTATAATGATAATTTAATTTATAATGCTATTTTAAAAACTAGTTTATGAATGGATAGATTATCAGGTGGAACAATTTCCGATAAGATTAATAAAAAAGAATTATTTCCATGAATAAAAAAAGATAATACTGGTTTAATTGAATATGATAAATGATTAAGTTATATTCAATCTGCTTGTTTATTAGTAGTTATGAATTGATATTTACCAAAAGGTGTTAATGATTTAACTGGTAGTGCTTCATTTTTACAAGGTGGAGTTGCTTATTCACAAACTAATGACCCTGAAGCAAATGAAAATATTACCATAGATGTTAAAAATGCTTTAAAATTAGCAGATGAAATAATTGATATTATATCTAGTAAAACAGTATCTAGACCTTATAATTATAGTTTAGATAATTATGCTCATTCATGAGAAGAAGAATATAAACATATTAGTAAAAAAACTTTTTATCCAACATTATTATTTTGATTAAAAGAACGATTACAAACAAATAATTCAATAAATATTTTTTATCCAACTATTAATGATTTTTCTAAAATTGATTATAACGAATATATTAAAATTATTGTTCCATTTGATAATGATACTATTTATGAAGAAAATGGTGTTTGAAAAGCAAAACAAAGTGGTGAAATTCCATCGGATGTTATTAAAGATAGTGATTTTAATAAAAATTATATTAAAAAAGTTGATGGTAAATATATTGTAAAAACATCACAAGATATTAATCTTAAACAAGATAAATTAGTAAGTGGCACAAATATTAAAACTATTAATGATAATTCATTATTAGGTAGTGGTGATATATCTATTAGTGGTGCCAATGATTGAGAATTAATTAATTATCCAGATGCAAACGAAAAATTAACATTTAAAATTCCAAATTATGATTTAACAAAATATTACTATAAAATATCAATTTCAATAACAGACTATTCATCTGCTAATAAATTTGTAACATATTATTTTGAAACAATATTACAAAAATCAATTTTTACATTTTTAGCAGATAATTCATATCAAAGAATAATGATTAAGCAAGATGACTCAATTTCAAATGACACAAATAATATTGTTATTAAAGATTTAACAATTAAAAGAAAATTAATAAATAATAGCGAATTAATGGCAGATGAACCACATTTTATTTATAAGCGTGATATGGATATTGATTTACCTAAGTATCAAGAAGAAACATCGGACTCTTATGATATAGTGATAAGAAAAATAAATAGTGCAACAACTATTAATGAATTAAATTTATTTAAAAAACATCCAATATTAAGAATTATTTCAAATAATAGAAATGATATTAAAGAATTATTCAATAAAAAATGATTAGAATTAAATAAAAATGAATAAAAAATTAAATGAGGTAAATAATTATGAAACAAGATAAAACAACTTGATTAAAGGGTGCCTTACCTTGAAATTGATTTAAAAAAGACCCTATTCCGACTTATAATTGAACTCATAAAGATATTAGAGAATGAGAAAGGAAATATAAAATTCGTAGTTGAGTAGTTAGTTTTTATACATTGATATTTTTAGTATTAAATTGTTGATTAAAATATGGCATGATTAATGCAATAAAAGATAATATTAATTGATGTAATTATGGTCAATATTGAGGTAATGGAATTGCTATATTATTAACACCTTTATTTACACACGGAATTCAGGGTATATTTGTTGCTAGTAGTAAAACAAAAGTAGATATGAAAATTGATATACCAAGATTAAAAATATCTAAAATGGGATTAGTATTTACAATATTACCTTTAATTACTTTAATAATTTCTTTAATTATCATTTGAATTGATAAATCAAAATGAAAAAAAGACCATTTATGACATTGTTTGGACTGCCGTATTAATCCGCGTGTCGTTCAACCACGAATAGCAAAACAATGAAATAATTTAGATGGCATAACAGAAGAAAAATTAAAAAATATACAAAATGAAAATATTAAAAAACAAAAACAAGAAGAAAATAAACAAGAATTAAATATAAACAATAATAATTAAATTTTATTAAAATAGACTATATATAGGGGCGGTTGATATTTTTGGGTGGTTATATAGTTTTAATTTATAAATTATTTTGTTCTGAAAGGATAGATGGCCACTGTTTGAGTAAGGATAAGAAAGGAATTAAATAAAATGAATGAAACATTAATGATTGCTTTACTTGTGTTAGCAGGTGCAGGTGGAATCGGTAGTCTTGGTATTTTTGGATTATCTGCTAAAAAAATTAAAAAATATAAAGCAGAAATTAGAGAATTAAGAACTGCTGTTATTGCCCACGAAAAACATTTACGAGGATCTGAATATGCAACAGAATTAGCATTAAAAACAGGTCAAATTAAAAATGTTAAAAAGCAAGTTAAAGTAAACAACAAAAAACAAGAACAAAAAGATGCTATTAGACAACTAAAAAATAGTATTTTAAAAAAATAACCTTAATTGGTTATTTTTTTATTTTTCCTTTACTATGTTTTATATAAAAATTAATAAGATGTTATATTCGTTGTGAATAAGTAAAGTCATTGAATTCATTTCAAACTTTTTCTTCATTTTCATTTAAGTAAACATTAACATTTCAAATTAATTTAGAATAATATTTTCTTGTTTTTTGATTAAATGAATGTTTCATAATATTATCTTTCATAATTAGCAATAATAATAGCATCGCGTAAATGATTACTTTTATTTTCATTATTATATTTTCAACCTTTACCATATTGATAAGTTAAATTAGCATCTTTTTCAAATTTTCATATACAACTATCATTATATTTGCTCAAATTTTCCATATTTTTAAGAACTGATTTAGTATGGCGTGGTGATACTCAATTGATATTTAATAATTTTTCTGTTTTATATTTAATTGCCCCTATAAGTTTTAATAAATCATCTCTATCTTTACTCGCATTAGAAGATGTATATAAACAATCTTCAATATTAATAATTGCTTCTGCTCTTAACTCATCTAAAATAATATTGGTTTGTACAATTCAATCACGATTTGTATATTCATATTTATCAATTAATTTATTATCTTCAAAAAAAGCAATAGCCGTAGTACCAGTTCCTGATGGGTCAATACCTATTTTTATCATTATCTTAAAAATCTTTCTTTAAATTGATAATAAAAATCTTCGCTTTGTTTTCTAATCAGAACTGGTGATAATTTTTCAACATTTAATTCTTCTTTTAATCAATTTTTACCTTTTGAAATAATATCTTGTTCTATTTTTGTATTTGTAATAAAATTTTTAATATTATTAAAATGCTGTTCACTCATTCAATTTGGATTTGAATTGTTAATAATTTCTGTTTGTTCTTTTTCTTGCTTAGAATTAATTTTACTTATTTCACTATTATCGGGGTCTAATTCTTCGGTTGGTAAACCTAATAATTTACTTAAAACATTTTTAACTCCATAAGTTAATGCTGACCCAATACTTTTAGCGGGGTCAGTATTTTTACCCGTAAAAGGTTAATAAGTTTTAATTTCTTCTGTTTCTTTACATAAAGTTAATTCCATTTCAAAATACGGGATATCATTAATTACTTTTAAAGTATCTTTTACATAACTTCAAATATATGTAATATGATGTTTTTAAAATTCTTTTTTAACTAATTCTAATACTTGTGCTTCACCAAAATAGTTATACATTACTCTATCATTCATTTGCATTGTTTGGTTTTTTTCTAAATATAATGATAAATCGTGTTGTATTTCACCAATACTTGCTATTAATGTTTTTTTAGTTTCTTGTGGCATTTTCTCATTCCTCTCTTTCTTGTCATATTAAAATTGCTTCTTTAATTTGTTCTAAATTTTGTTTAGTAATATCAACTTTTTTCTTTAATTACTATTTTTAATTTTGGATTTATAATTATCATTAATATTTTTTTATTATCTATACAAAAGTCTTTTTCTAATAAATAATAAAGTTTTAATTGTCAAATATAGCGTTCAATATCTGTTTTCTCATTAGAACTAGTAATTTTTCAATCACATATTATATATTCATTATCAGTTGTTATTCCAATAAAATCAGTTGTCCCACACATTAAAGGACTATAAAGTGTTTTTTCAGTTTCATAATATTTAAATTTAATATCTTTAAAAGTTTCTTGATATAGTTTTGTAAAATTTTTAAATAATTCACGATGTGATTTTATTTCACAATTAATAAATTGAATTAATTCATCATCAAAATTATTTTTTATTCAAACATCAATCATATTATGTAAACATATTCCACGATTTTGTGCTAATTTTAAAATATTCTCATCAATTTGTGAAAAATCTTTTGGCACTAAAATATTAACAATTTTACTTACACTAGGTATTAAAATACTATACTTATGTAATTCATCATTAAAAATATATAAAGGTTTTAAATCTAATCTAATAAAATTGTTTCATCATTACCAATATTTTGATTATCATTATTAAATAATTCTTTTGTCTCAGATGAATTAAATTCTATTTTTTCTTGTGGTTTATCAGATTTTTTTAAATCATTATTTGTATGTAAAAATTCATAATTAGATACTTGAACTATTTAATGTATTTTATTATTCTTATCTTTAAAAGATTGTAAAACACCAGTAATTGCTATTTGACTACCTTTTTGACAATATTTTTGTAAAGTAATTGCTTGTTTATTTCAAACTTGACAAGGTATAAAATCAGTTTCTTTTTGTTTTGAATATGGACGTGCTATTGTTAAATTAAAAATTGCATATTCTTTCCCATTTTGAGTTTTCTTAATTTCAATATCTTTTGTTGTTCTACCAATTCCAATAAATTTATTCATTATTAAATTTCCTCCAAATTCTTTTCTTCAATTAAACTATCAATATAGTAATAAGCACTTTCTTCTGAATGACATTCTTCTAATGCTTCATTAAATAAGTATTCTTCGGTATAAACTTTGTCATCTTCATCTTTATACATATTATTCACATCCTTGTTATTTAATATTTTCATTTTCTAAATCAATAATTGTTGTTAATCATTCATTTTCATTTTCAACACTAGCAGTAAGTTTTGCTTATTTTAATGTATAAAACGATTTAGTTAGAACTTCATTTTCATGTTTCATTACTAATAAGTATTTTTTATTCATAATTTAATTTCTCCTAATTCTTTTTACCTAATACTAAATGTTCATCAGTAATATTTTCAAATGAAACGGAATAATTTTTAAGCATTAATTCATTTAATTTATTTTCTTGATTACATTTTGAACAATAACCTCAATATCTTTGTTTAAGACAAGTTTTATTTAACTTTTTCATAAAAATCTCCTAAATTATTCCTTTGATTTTTTTGTCAATTTGTAATATTTTTCATCCATCGGAAGCTAAATCTAAAATATCGTTAATTTTGTAATGTTGCATATAAGAAGCAATAACATCTCATTTATCTTTAAATAAATTTAAGTACATTTTGGCTCATTCTAAACATTGCAAATCATAATGATTTTTATGATGTGAAATACGACAATTAATAGGTTGACAATTAACTCAATCAAAAGATGCTGTTATTTCATTTCAAGTTTTATTAATATACAAACTTTTATATTCTGTCATTTATTTTTCCTCCTATTTTTAACTCACTGGCACTCACTCCCAAGTGAAAGTGCCAAGCGAAAATTAGTTATATAAGTATTTATCTATTTACTTACTACGCCATCCGCCTTAGTGGGGTGAGCGGTGGTGGTATGTTAATTGTTTGAATATTTAATAATACACAGTTGTTTTTTCTTTTTGCCGCCAGAGAGTTTTCTCTCTCTTCATCCCACCATTTCAGGTCAAAGCGTTCAGTTTTTAAAATAAATTCACTTGCACTTTGAAGATCCTAGTGCTGGCTTTGTGGTTTGTAAAACCGTTGCCACTTCTAAGAAGTAAATCTATCGCAAATTTATTTATAAAGTGTCCATCTCAATATTTATTGTCGTTTGATGTTGACTTCGCACTTATCACGACTATCGCTTGTTAAAGCGTCTATTATTTCCGGACTGATTACCGTTGGGCTAGACCGCCTCTGGTGGGAATGAGTTTAAACTCATGTTCTTATGAAAGCACTTAGTTATTTAAAATAACAGTCCCACACTGCATTAAATTGTTTTATAAAATTTAAGTTTTAAAAAACCCGTTTCTCAATCAAAAATAATTTTTGAATTTTCTAAGCGTTTATAAAATCGTTTTTGTTTTTTATTTTTTGTCCGATTTAATAAATCTTTATGTTTTTCACAAGTTCATAAAACCTTATTTGATGAAAACTCTTCAGTAATAAATGATATTATTTTATAGCAGTTATCAATATCACAAATTTGTTGTTGCTTATTTTTCATTACTTACTCCTTTCTTTTATTAAGTTTTTTTATTAGCAAATTAATTAACTGAAACAGAGAAAGGACAACACCTTAAAATTGGAGAAAAAACAGGTACACTTTGTAAATATTTCTAAGATATTTAATAAATGTGTAAACAACTTAAAGAGGGTATCAAAAAATTGTAATAAAAGTTTCTATTTTAAGATTTTAAAATGCTGTCCTTTCTCTGAATCAATTAATAATTTTGGTTTTACAAATAAAAAAACCATTTTAGTAAATGGTTTAATTATTATTCTTATTCAATTTCTATGTATTTGTTAAAACCCTTCTTTTTTACATGCGACCTTTAGCTTTTAAAACGCGCAATAAGGGTTATTTAACAAGATAAAATTTTTAAAATAATTCATAATTTTACTTGTATATATATATATATATATATATAATGCAGGTATATATTGAGTAAGGTTTCAAGACTAAGAAAAGGAGAAAAACAAGTATGAAAAAATTATTTAGTTTATTAAGTGTTTTAACTATTAGTGGAAGTGCTATACCAACAACAATTGCCGCTAGTACTTATCAAAAAGAAAAATTAAGTATTGATAATATTAATTATTCACAAAAAATTAATTTAAAAAAAATAATTAGAAATAAACGAGAAAATGATAAAAAACTAAATGATTTATTAAAAAATTGATTTTTAGGTATTTTAGATAAAAATGATGAAGAAACAATTTTAAATAAAATTTGTAAATTAAATAAAAAAATAAAAAAAAGCAATATAAAGATTACTGATATTTCAGAAATTGGTGCAAGAGTTATATGAAATAATAATGAAAATTCTAATGATTTTGTGTGAGTTAGTTTTCAACTTGCTTCTTCTTTTGGTATTGAAATAGTTGGTCATTCTTGTTTTTATAATCCTTCTAATGAAGAAAGTTATGATTCTTCTTTTAATTGAGAATGTAAAAATGTTTTGCCAAATACAAGTAATAGTTCTATAGAAAATAATGGTAGATTAGTTGGAAATTCAAGATTTTATAATGTTTTAGAAAATAATTCAAGATTGCAACCCCATAGACCGGCACCAACACCGCCAAAATTAAACATAGTAACAAACAACAAAACAGAAGAAATAATATATGCAACAGTTTTGCCAAAAAGTCAAAGAAATAACCAAAATAATGTTACACCACCCAAGCCACCAAGAAATTTAAACAATCTTTTATTAAATACAAATTTAGGTGAATTACCAGATAATTTACCAGATACTATTTTAAATCGTTTTATTGAATTAAATATTAATATAAATAGAAATCACATTTCAATTTCAAATATAACAACTACATCAGCAATAATAATATCTAATCAAAATTCAAGATATATAGGAAATTTAGAAGTTTTCTTTACTTTAAATTATAAAGATAAAAAAAATTTAATTAAAATTAGTGATAATGAAAAAGATAATGATTCAAATTCAAATAACAATCAAAAAATAAAAGATATTATTACTAAATTTAATAATTTATCAAAACAATCTAAACAAAAAAAATTAAATGAAATCAATCAACATTATCAATCATTACCCAAAAATGAACAAAAAGCATTTAAAGATAAATTAAGAGATGTTGGTTTGGGGTTTACTTCTACTGGAATTTCTGGTGCTGGAATTTTAGGTATTTCAAAAATGACCGGAATATCACCAATAAAAGGCTTATCAATCACTCGTACTGTTGTTTCATCAGAAACGGGGGAAGCAGTAGAAATGACCCCACTTTTATCAGAAAGTACTGTAGCAGAAGGTTTAACAGCGGCTGAAACTTTATCAGTTGCAGAAGAATCCGCAGTTGTGGTCACTGAAGGGGCAGTTATTGGAACAGAAGCTGGTACTGCGGCAGCATTAGCTCCCGAAACTTTAGGTTTATCATTAATAATTGGGGGATTAGTAATTGCAGGAACCGCTATTCTTTGATGAATTAATTCTAATCATACAATAGTTAAACATGAATCACATAATCAATATAATGAAATTGAAAAATACTATAAATTTTTAGCTCATGATCAACTAAAATTAGATATTAATATCAATGAATGAAATAAAATTAAACAAATTTATCAAGAAAATGCAAATAATTATCAACAATTTAAAAATCAAATCAAATCAAAAATTAGTAATTTTCATAAAGAAGATCATAGCGGCTGAGGTGGATCAATTACTGATGATGATATTAATACTTTAATCAATATTATTTACAATCATTTTCAAGAAATAAATAATCATTTTTTATCTAATCATAATCATGGTTGAAAAATTATTACAAATACTGGGGGCAGTTATTTTATAATTGAGGAAGAATAAAAATATGAAAAAGATATTAAGTCTTTTAGGAATATTCACTTTAATAGGAACAAGTACAACAAGTTTAGTTGCTTGTAATACACCACAAGAATATACAAAAGAAGAATTAACAGAATTAAAAGAAGAAAACAAAATAAATACCGCTAACCAAGAAATCAGAGATAACTTAGGATGAATAGCACCACAAGAAAAACCATTTAATACAGTTGATAAAAAATGATATTATGTAGTATGGCGTGGTGATAAAAAAGATAAATGAAAAATTATTAGTTTTAAAAACGATATAGATTTAAATTTTATATCATTAAAAAGGAAACTTGACCATTGAAAACAATATGATTTATTTGTTTCTTCAAAAGGTTTAGTTATACATAGATATGATATTAATTCAAATGGTAATTGATGAAAAATAAATAATGATTATTTTAAATCAGTATATCGTTGAAATTTAACTACACAAAAACCTGATTTAATTATTGATAATGATGGTAATGTAAAAGTTAATGGAGAATAAAAAAGAGATTAAATCTCTTTTTCTTTTTATCTTGGTTTAAATGTAATTTTAACTGGGTTATCACTTTTATTGCGAATACCCAATATATTTGGATTATTAATATCTATTGTTATATTTTTATCATTACCAAAATATCCATAATAAATTCCAGTTGATGTATCCAAATAAAATGATGAAAAATCTGGGCGAACTACTTTTGAAAATCTGATTTTTAATTTCATATCATTAGTATAATATGCTTGTAGCTCTATTTCTTTAATTTTATCATTATCACTATTGGATAATTTTGTTATTTGAAGTAATAAACTTAAATCAGTTTTTCCAAATTTATAGCGACTTTGATAAACAAATCCAGTTGTTAATCCATTAGTATACACTATAGGTTTAAATGTTTTAATTTCATTAGTTATATTATCAGTATATAAAGTTCTTGTATTTTCAAAATTAACTTTATCAACTTGTGTTCTACCGTTTAATTTTAAAGTTGCATTAGATAATAAACCAAAATTAATATTACAATTATTACCGTATGATAAATTAACATTTCTATTAGGAATAAAATTTTCTATTTCAGGTGGTCCACATTCAACTTGTAAATTACCTAGATTACTTATTTCAATAGTTTTATAAGTATCTTGGAATTTACTTATACTTTTAATTGTTGGGTCAATTTGTTTTAAATCAATTTCTACTTCATAATAAGCATTATAATAATTATTACTAAATAAATTAATAAAATCTTTTTTTCAAAGAAAAGAAATAGTTGTGCTACATTGTGCCAGTGCAATAATTTTAGTTTTTAATGGTTGAACTATATTAGCATCTAAAATATCTTTTGTATAAGGTTTATAGTTATATGGAACTGGTGGTAATACATATTCAGGATAATTAAAAGTAGGTATTTCATAATCATGTGGTAATAAGAAACTAGTTTTATAATTAGTTGTCATATCGCGTAAATAATTATTTAATACGCTTTTTGTTTTACCACGAAAACTTCATACTGATAAGCGTAAATAATCTTCTTCATTATTTGTATATGGATTATCAGCATAAAAGATAATTTAAAAATTACCTTTATATAATGCTTTGATTGAAAACATATCAATTATATAACTACAATTTGTACCATCAGGTGTTTGTAAGAATTCGCAATCATTATCTTTTTCACTATCACTAACTGGTGTTTGAGCATCTACTGCTCTTACTAATTCATTAATTAAATAAATACGATTAGTTTTAGGGTTTAATTGTTTTAAATTATAAGTTGAATAAGTTATTCGTTCTGTTAATTTACCATCTTTTTCAAAAACATTGCCTTGTATTTTATCAGTTAATAAAGTAGTAAAACTAAAACTAGTAGTATTAGCACCAATCATAGCACCAACTTTATCATTTCCCTGTTCTCTAAATATTTCAAATGGTAAATAACCTTTACCAGCAGCCTTATCACCTCAAAAGGCATCATTATAAAAACTATAAACATTAGCACTCATAAAACCATTAAGTCATGGGAAATTAGGTCATTTATCATCTTGTGTAATTGTTAAATTACCAATTCAGTCCCAAGGAATACCAAACGAAACAAAGTTTAAAAACTTTCCAATAGCAGGTATCGTAAAAGGATTAAATACTAATTTTTGCGTATAGTTTAAAGGTAATACTGTAATTTTGCGATTAATAAAATTATTCATATTTAAAATATCTCAAACATTACATTTACCCATTTTATTATATTCAATTTGAACTTGACCAACAGTATTACCAAATTCATCTTTTCTTCTAAAATAAGATGATGCTTGGGTACTAATAATGTTATTAATAGTTCCACTATTTACTTTTACTTTATCAGGTGGAGTAATAATTCAATTTTTAGACCAATAAGGCTTAGAATTTAAATTTTCTTCCTTAATAGTTGTTCCAACAGTAGGATTGGTTGCTGTTGAACTTGCTTTATCTGTTATTATCATACCCTCATTATTTTTTTCAATTCAAAAATCAGACATTGATTGAATATGTTCTTTTCAATCTTTATATCCAGTAATAATAGTTGGTTGAATACCCTGAATGTTATATCAACTTACTTCGGGTGAAGCATAAGTATTTATTTTATCAGGTGGTGCAGGAAACATGTTATACATTAATAAATCACGAGAATTCATTACTTTTTTATTAAATTCACCTTTAATAATTGGTCGCCCAATAACAGGTATATTAAAAAAGATAGGATTACCATAAAATTTAACTGCAATTGCTCTAACACCTGGGTCTTTTAATAAAATCTCATCTAATTCAACAATACCTTTATTTAGTTTTTCATCATAAGTTATTTTAGGAAAACAATAACCTTCACCTGGGGCACTTGTTTGTATAAATTGTCGTACTGTGATAAACCACTATTACTAATTTTGTCATTAATATTTGAAAAAGTAATTTTTTGTCATAAGAAATCACCATCTTCTACGGAATAATAATTAATAACATTTGATGGATACAATCATTGTCTATATTGGTGTGCAGAATTAATATCACCACCACCAATATTTAAACCACGGTCATTAAATACAGTATAAAAATTATAATAATCATTAATATTTAATTTAGTAATATCTTCATCTAAAATTAATAAAGTATATTGTCGTTCTGTTGATTGTTGAGTAAATATTTGTTCAAATTTAGCATCACCAAATTTAATAGAACTTACATCATCAACCATATAAGCATCTCAATATTTACCAACTTTAACCTCTTTTGTATAAAAGTTATCAGCTTTATTATCATTATTAATAAAATAGCTTAATTTATATTGATTTAAGTATTCTAACATTCTATTAATATCATAAATATTTTCACCATCAATTAATTTTCAATAAATATTATTATTTTCATCTTTTAATTTTATCGCAAAAGGTGTTTCATTATTGGCTCATATTGTTGAGTTAATTGGTTGATTTTTAAAATCATCAATTGTTAATATATTAATTTCTTCACCTTTATATTTTTGGACTATTTTTAAACTACCTTGTCATTGAGCAATCGTACTTTCCATATTATCAAATATTCTTGAATAACTACCACAATCACTTGGTTTAGCATTATTAGGTTTTCAACCTGTTTCAGTATTAGGAATATATGAACTATAAACATTAAAAGGAAATACCATTCAATGTCTATGTTCTTTTATACTTTCTCTTATATCTATTGCAGTAGCACCTGCTCCTGTTCTTAATCATTGCATAGCTGCTGGACTAATTTTTTGCATTTGTTAATTCTCCTTAATTTCTGTTCTACCTTGTACGGCATTTTGATTATTACCAGTTTCATCATATTCCATTAATTTATTATTATGTTCTATCTCTTGGGCATGCCTTTTATCTCAGTATTTTTCAATTTTTTCATAATATTTGATTGCTTCTAATTCATCAACATCATTATATTCAGTTATTGCTCTTACTGGCTCCATTGTACGATTTTCTAATCTAGTAGTAATTAATTCATTTTGTCGCATTTGATCTACTAAACTAGCACTAACAAAATCAAAACCATAAGGGCGTTCACCATTTCCATCTCATAAACCATAATATTTTAAAACAGTATCAAACATTTTAGTATAATATTGTTTACGATATGCTTGTAAATATGCTTGTTTTTCTAAGTCTTTTGTTTTTTTATTAATGATTGGGTTTTATTTTCTTCACTATCTGAGGCATCATCAAAAGGACTAGAAAAATTACATGCTATATATACTTGTTCAATAATTGCTTTTTAGTCTTGTGTATATGTTTCTAAGGTTGGTGCTCCTTGTACTACTTGTAAAGATTAGGATAATTGACCATCTACGTCTGATTGACCTGATTGAATAAAAATATCATCAAAAGCATCTTGTAATACTTTTTTATTGCCTTTGTTATAAGCAGTCACTAAATAATCATCTAATACCCCATATCAATGCGTACGATTTGCTCATCTTTCTTTTGATTTAATATTAAAACTATCTTCTAAATCAAATTGTAATTTATAACAATTTGCCATTGTAGGTCATGGATTTAAAGTTGTTGATGTTGATAAAAATAAAGGATTAGGTTCATTTATCATTTCTCAAAAGGGCACTATACCTAATTTATTTTTAAATTCTTGAACTAAAACAGGTCTAACATCATCTTTAATTTGTGTTTTACTTTGACCAACAACTACTTCATTATTTTTAGGTCAACCTTTAATAACTATTTTATCTTTGGTACAAATTAAATTTAAAATAAAACCACTATCTGATTGATGATAATTTAATCAAATATCAGCACATTGTTCAATTTCGTTTATTTTACTTACGCGTGATGTAAAGTTAAAAGGGTTAATTCATAAATCAATATTTCCATCACTAGTTTCTAATAAACCAAAGATAGTTTCACCCATTAAACTTGCTGTTAATTCATTTTTATCTAATTTTTCTTTTATTTTATAAGTTTCATATCATCAATTTAATTTTTCTAAAATATCTTTACGATGCGACTTAAATAAAATATCTTTACCATTTATTAATCGCATTTGATGACGAGCGATAATATTTGCTAAATTAATAGTTCAATCATAATTATAAAATTTTAAAACACTATTAATATCATTTAAGTTTGGTAAACTAGGGAAAGTATTATTCATTGTTATTTTGCTCCTTTAATTTTAAAATAAGTGCATAATTAATTATATTTACAGTTAATAAATTTGGTTCATTTGATAAAACTTGAACACATACTTTAACTTTTTGATATCTTTTAATATATTCGTTATATAAATTTAATTTACATATTGCGATATTATCTTTTTTTAATTCTTGACAAAGTCTTTTTTTAACTTGTCCACAAACAGACATATAGGGTCTTTTTGCATTTATTACACGCTCATCATGTATTACATAAATATCTTTTTTCATTAATTTATTCACTCCCTTTCTTGTCATAATTTATAATCTGCTGAACTATTATGCTTAACCATTGGTATTAATTCAAAATGTAAAGCATAAAAATCACTATCAAATGTATCATCATATAAGTCTAATACTTTTTCTTCTCTTGCTTCAGGCTTATCTTCTCATTGTATTAATTCATATTGGGTTTTACTTACAGGACATTTTTCTCATAATCATTTTAATTGATTAGTATTTATTAACATTGTGAATGCCTCTACACGATGTCTTACTTTAAATTTTTGTTTTTGTGCTGGTTTAAAATTCATGTATTGACCAAAAGAATAATTATATTTTTCTCGGTTTAAACTTTCTAATGTTGCATAAGCACTATCATCAACATTAATTGATATACCTTGTTGAATTAAATTAAAATATTGATTTAATTGATTGTTATAAAACTCTAAAATATCTTTAACTTGTTCTAATTCAGTTTTAAATTGTTGTGTAGCATTTGAATGTGTATATTCTGCTACTTTATATGCTTTTTTATCAAATGAGTTATATATTCAAAAACTAGCCGCTGTTGTATGTCCTTTAGGACTAGTAGCATTAGCAATATCAACACCACCTAATAATTTAGTTGGTTGAATAATATCTGTTGCTTGCATAATATCAATATATCTTGCAAAGATTGATCCACCAGTATTACCAGGCAATCCTCAACTCCAAACTCTTGCTCTTTCAATATCTAATTGTTCTAATCTTAATTGTTCATTAACTTTATCTTGTGGTAATTCATAATTAAGTCTTCAACTAGAATAATGAATAATAATCTTCATATTTCATTTTTCAATATATTTAATTTGTTCATATTTACTACGCATTATTTCTTCATTAAAAGGTAATAATTGATTACAATAAGCAACAATATATCTTTTTAAACTTTCAGGATTACATGTATTAATTGTTATTTTATTTTGATAACCACGAATAGCAAACTCTAAATCACTTAAATCTTTTTGTTGAAATTGGTTACATTCTTATCGTCAATCAATAACTAATTTATATTTATTTAAATCAGCAAATGCTTTTAATTTTTCTTTTCGACTTGGTGAATATAAACCTTTACAATATATTTTGCTACCATTTGATAAAGTAAAAGTAAAATTTGATAAATTAATACTATAAGGAATATGATTTTCATCCAACATATTTCATATATTTTGAAAGACACTATCTTTTAAATCTTTACTCCAATACATGCTAGCAATTATACAAATCGACTCTTTAATTAATAAACTAATTTTTAATAATTCACCAAACATTTTAATATTTGATATAGTTTTACCACTATATCGTGTCCCAATTTGATTAATTTCATTAACTAATTCATATTTTTTAACAAATGGATATTTATTACCAATACTACTATTTTGTAATAACCAATAAGGAATTTCTAACAAATAAGTAAAATGATTAAGAATTATTATCACTTTCTTTTTTAATATCTCTAATATCCGCTTGTAAATTAACAATTATTGGTTGTTGATTATTTAAGTTTAATTCTTTTTCAAGTTCTTTTTCTTGTAGTGAATATTTATAATTAAATGCTCGTTGTCAATATAATTTAGCACCATCTGGTGATTTCATTATAAAGTTAATTATTTCACTTTCAATTTTATCAACTTGTTTTTCAAGCAAAGGAACTATCTTTTCGCTCGCATAAGTATCATATCTTCACTTGCGAGAAAAGTTGAATTCATTGGTTAAATCATTCAAAGTATAGGGTTTATTAGGTGATTTATTTTCTCAAAATTTCTCTATTTTACGATAAAAAGTTGCCAAACTTGCTGTTTTTGGATTAAATTCTTTCATTTTTTACTCCTTTTTGCATATTAAAATTGCTATTATTTAAACAATATGATTAAATAAAAGAGTAATTAATCCTGAAAATATAACAAAAAAACCAACTTGGTTCTTTTTTTATTACCTATATTTTACATCAAAATAAAAAAAAGTAAATTATTTTACTTTTTTCAGTTAAATTAATTTGCTAATAATTAACACTTTAGTTATAACACAATAAATAAAAAAATAATATTTTTTTTTTTTTTTGCATTTTCATTATTTTTGTGCTAAAGTCCTAAACTATAGAAAAGATGGTATAAAAATGATAAATGTTGATAACAATTTTTTAAATAATTTTATTAATTTATTAAATATACAAAGTATTGAAATTATTCAACAAAGTTTAGAAGATTGTGATGAATGAATTTTTAAAAATTATAAAATTGATGAAACTTTAAAAGAATTTAAAAATTATAAAGTAAAAGAAATAAAACCAAGAAAATTAACTATTTTAAATGGGAAAATAACTTTTAAAAGAAGAAAATATTATAAAATTAATCAAGAAACAGGTAAAGAAGAATATATTTTTCCTTTGGATAAACTTTTAGGAATTAAAAAATGACAAAGAATAGATAATTCTGTTAAAGAAAAAATATTATCATTTGTTGGCAATAAAAAAACATATCAAGATATTTTAGATACTATGGAACATGTAAAAATTTGTATAAAAACAATATCAAATATTATGAAAAATGCAAAAATTGATAAAGAATATTATATTAATAAAACTGATAAAAAAATAAAGGTACCTCATACTTTATATATTCAAATTGATGGAACTTATTTAAAAATGTGAAATGAAAATAAAAAGGGGAAAGAAAAAATAAAAAAACATAGTATATTTTCAACTGTTCATACTGGTTTTGATAAAACAAAATCAACTAAAAAAAGACCTGTAATTGCAAATAAATTAGGAGTTATAGAACTAGATAATATTCCAGAATATATTAAAAAAAAATAGTAAATTAATTAATTTTGTTAGTAAATTACTTACATTAATTACAAGTTATTATGATATTAATGACAATATTGAATTTATGGTATTAGGAGATGGTGCACCTTGAATTAAAAATATGGCAAAATTTATTCAAGAATATTTTCCTAAAAATAAAGTACATTACACGATAGATAAATTTCACCTTACAAGTAGATTTAAAAAATTATATCCTTATCAAAGTAAAAACAAAGAAAACAGAGAAACATACCATAAAGCAGTCGATTATTTTTTTAATGGTAAATATGAAGAATTATTAGAACTCTTAGAAAACAGTGCTTCTTTTATAAAAGAATCAAAAATGAAATTCTTAAAAGAGACAATTAAATTAATTAAAAATAATGAAGAAGGTGTCAGAAATCAAACATTATGAAATAATATTGGTTGTCATATTGAAGGTGATATATCACATTACTGTAAAGGTGTTTTGGTTAAAAAAGCAACTTATCATGAAAAAACTCTTAAAAATAAATTAAATACTAGTATGATGAATTTTAAAAATAAAATTAATTTATTTAATACTAATGAACCATTAGAAGAAAATAGAATTAATTATTCAGTTAATAATTTTGTAAATAATAATTTACAACCAAACTTATATTTTTATTAATTTTATCTAATAAATTAAATAACTTTAATAAACATGTATTTTTGTCGTGGAAAAATTTAAAAAATGTTAAAATATTGTTGACAATAAAATTAAAAGTAATATAATTTAGATAAGTAAGTGGTATTTTTATTCCACAATTTCTAAGATATTAATTAAAACCCTTAAATAATACATACAGTCAATAATTTATAAAACTTCAAACTTTTTTAAACAATCATAATCATAATAAGTAAGTATCCTTTCTAAAATATATTTAAAAATGCTTGTATATATAATGTCAATAGAATTTGATAAAAAAAGGAACAAATATGAAAAATTTACTTACTATTATCTTTATCAATTGTTAAAATCATCCGATAAATTGATTTTTTAGTTAAAATATTACCTTTAACAGATTTTTCCATATTATCAACAATTTCAAAATCAAAAATAATTCTTTGACTACCTAAATTTGGATCATCATAATCTAGATTACCACCTTGTTGAACTCGAATATTTTCTTGGATAATAACATCTAAATAATTATTTAAAAAATCTTTAACTTTATTTTGATTTTCAACACTTCAATTTATAATTTCACCAGTATTAGGATTAATTGTTGGTTTTTGTGGTTCACCAACTCTATCTCAATAATAAAGACCTTTTAATTTACTCATTTCAACATAAACTTTTATATCACTGGGAATAAACGGAATACCATCTATTTCTTTGGCGTTATTTGTATCATGTTTAAATTTTAATATTTTTCATTGTTTGCTATTAAAAGGTTGAAAAACAAAAAAATAAAATTTATTATCTATATTAAAAACAAATGAATTATAATCATTAACTAATTTTCAATTATCTTCAATTAAATTAACCGATTGTAAATTATTTATATTTGTTTTTAATTTATTTAACATTTGTGTTAAATTATATTTATTTGTAAAAGAATAAGCAAAATTTATTAATTCTCTTAAAAATTGTTTTCTATCAACATCATAAAATTTATTAATGTTATACTGTTTAACATAACTATCTCAATTTTTATATAAATCCATAAATTTATCACTTGGTTTATCAAATGAAATTCCAGTTGAATAACTATCCTTTAAAAAATCTAAATATCACTTATCATTATAAGTTAATGATTGTGTTGTTTTTAAAGTCGGATTAATAAAGTAATTTGTTTCTGACCAATTTTCAAAAAAAGTACTGCGTAAAAACATCGTATTAATAAAATCAGTTTCATTAATGCCCGTTTCTACACTTCGCTTTATTCTTATTTGTTTTGCTGTTTGTTGTGATTGATGTTTTTGTTGTAATTTCATTGCACCCAATGAAAAAAATCAATAAAATTGGTACAAACGAAAATAATACTAAAAACTTACGCATTATTATCTACCAACTTATTTTTACGATTTTCTTTTATTAATTTAATAATTTCATTAAATAAATAACCATAAAAATAATGAATTATTAATATATATCACAATATATCAAATCATAAACCATAAATTATACAACCATTTATACCAGCATATTTTTATTTTAATTATTCAATCGTCGAAACTGTATCTAATACACATACAAGCGTTAACAAAAAACTTATAATAAAATACAAAATCAAATCAACCCAAGAAATAAATAAACCATTTTGTTTCTTTTCTTTTTTATTTTCTACATTACTTTTCATAAATTTAACTCCTAACTATATAATGTTTTTGAAATAATAAAACCAATAATATATAAACTTGATATTGTTAACACTAACGGATGATTAAATAAAATCGCCATTTTACCAAAAATAGATAATAACCAAGTATCAGAATTATATAAATCCATAATAATATTTTTTGCTGATGTCAACTGATTAATAATAATCGTAATAAATCCGGTTCCAAATATAACGATTGCCGCTACCAATAAAACTAACTTAATCATATAAAATCAACTCCTTACTTATTTTTTTATTCTTTTAGTGCTATGAATTATTTTAAATCCTTGTTCTCTTGTTTTTGCTTGTTTTGCTAAACTTGATAACTGTTGTTTATTGCGACTAACTTTAAATTGTTTTCGTTCTTTAATATGTTTTTGTAAACCTTGTTTAGTACTAGAAACACTCCGAACAGTAACACCGTATAGTTTAGAATTATTGATAACACCACTTTTAACCGTTGAACCTAAATCATTATAATTAGTTGATGTTCCGTGAATAGCATAAATTGATAACTTAATAACCATAAAAAAGATTAAAAAATAAGCAATTGTTATATTTGTCATTGGTAATTTTGTATTTCAAATCACATCAAAAACAAATAAAAAAGTATCAAAAATAAAACTAAAAATCTTATTTCAATTATCGTTATTAACGCTTTCACTTAATAAATTACTCATTTTTTATCTTTTCTTTCCCTTTTTTGCTTTTAAATTTTCTTTCAAAATATCAATATCAAACAATTCTAAGCGTTGTTTATTGTTTAATTTTGATATATCTTTTCAAAAGTATTCTTTTTTATTAATAACTTCATCATTTTTTAAATCACGGACAAAACTTAATCAATGACTATCATATTTATTAGCAAATTCAAGCGGAATAATTATCTTAAAAAACCGAATTCCTAATCAAACATCTGACTTATGTTTTGCTCGTTTACCTTCTGCTGTTCGTTCTACTGATTTTGTTTTTCAAATTTCATAATCTGTAATATCTTGAAAAATACCAATTCGCATAACAAAACCACGATTAAAAAATATTACCTAATTTTGACTTAACGGGTTTTTTTAATGAAATCGGAATAATAATACCACTTGCTAAATGACAAATATTATTTCACATCATTCCCTCACGCTGTACGGTAAAAATTGCTCTATTTTTAAAATGTCTTACTAAAACAATTTACACACTTTTACCACCATGAACTTTTTTAACTTCGTGGGGACTAGTTCCATCAATATATAAAAAACTCTCATCAAACAAAATTAAACTATCATCAGGTGGTACTAATTTAGTTCTATCAGTAAAATCTAAGTTATTAAAAGTTAAAAGTTTTATTGCATCATCTTCAATTGGATAATTACTATAAATTTTCTTCGTTAAAAGTTTCATAACTTGTGATAGAAAAGTTAAAAGCAATGTTTTACCAGTTCCTAATTTACCAATAATTACTGATAAAGGATTATCCCAAATAAAATAAACTAAACAAAAGACATTTAACTGATAAAAAATATTTTTTCAAACTCACCAAACAAAATAAACACATTGTAAAACAAATAATAATCAAAATACTAAACCAGTATAATTTAATGAAATTATTCAAAGTAATAAATCAATTAAACTAAACAAAATCATTGAACCACTAATATAACAAAAGTTTATTAGAAAAAATGCAAACTTTTTCATTATTTAAAATATCCAACTATTTTAAAAATCATTCACAATAAAAACCAAGTTAAAAACAAAATTACAATCCAAACACCAACCATCAAAGTTAAATATTCATTTTGTGTTAAATTTCAAGTTGTAATATTTTTAATATTTGTTTTATCTATAAACAAAAAAACATGAATAAAAAACTCTTTTAATTTTTCTCAATCATTTTGCATATTTAAAAACTCCACATTTTTTGAATAAGTTTAAAAAACATTCCAAAAAATAAAACGATAAATAATACAAACGATAAAACATATAAAAATTCAGGGGCATTTGAACCAATAATATAACTAACAAATTGAACTCAATAATTATATAAACTCATTATCTAATTCTTCCAAATCGCGAATTAATTGCTCTACTTTTTCAACAGTTTAATTTGTTAAATTATTATTGTTATTTGTTTTTACTTTTTGAGGTTCAGCAGGGAATAATGCTTTTTTCATTTGTATAAAATAATTTTGTTTATATTGATTATATAAATTAATTATTTGTGTTCCAGTTAAATATTTCTAAACATGTCGTTTTAAATTTTCATCATATTTTACAATAGAATAAGAATTATCATAAATTAAACCGATTGCTACTTGATTTGAATGTTTTTCACTAGGATAAATAAATTTATTACTCAATCAAAAACAAATATGGCGATTATGATTAGGTAAATTTATAAAACTTACTTTATCTGTTTCAAAAGGAATAAGTTCCTTGCTAATAAAATAATTTTCTATATTTTGATTTTTCTTAACAAAACTACTCAATTTTTTCAACTCCTTTATAACAATTTAAACAATAAAATTCATCAAATCGTAATTTTTTCATATCATTAAAACAAGTTTCACATTTATATTCAAAATAATTAATCATTACTTATCATTTCCTAACTAAATGTTTGTTTAATAAACAATGTTATATTTAATGTTTATATATTGTTTATTTATTGATAAAAACATTGATTATTAACAATGTTATACATAATGCTAATATATTGTTTATTTAATGTTTAATTAACAATGTTATTAACAATATTAAATATATAAAATAGTAAAAATTGGCACACTGAAAAATACTATTAAGTTTTAAAGTAATAGTTATATAAAATAAATTAATAAAAAATAAATAAACTAGTGTGCCTTAATTTTGTTTAAAATAACTTAAAATATAATGTTATATTCTATTAAAATCCTTTAACCATATGACGGAAAAAGTTTAATATCTTAATAATAATAAATAATCCAAATGGAATTAAAATAATTCACGCATTACCTAAAAAGGTCATTAACTGCGGTAAAATACCATATACAGCATCTTTTACTTTACCCATTGCATTACCTAATCCAGTTTAAATAGAATCCATTCCAGTCCCAAAAGTAACTGCATCTGCTAAAAAATTCATTATTTTCTATCCTCCTTTTTTCAATTTCTTTTTTTTCTTTTTTCTTACCTTGAATTTGTCTAACTTTTTGATAAATTGATAAACCAATTCACGCAAAAATACCTAACAAAATCAAAATACTAAATATTTATGTTAATCATACTGGTATTATATAACTCCTTTCAATAAATTAAAAAATTGAAATTTGCAAACTCGCTCCGCTCGTTGTCGCTTTGCTCCACTTAAAAAACATTATTGAATAAATTATCCGCTAATAAATTACGCGGAATAATTTATTCTTTTACTTTTTAATTTCAATATCTTTTGCAATCTTATTGACAGTATAATAACAATATCTTTTCCATACTTTTTCACTAATGACCGCAAAATAAAATATTGCTTTGTTTGCATAATTTCAACTCCTTATTTAAAATATTAATAAAATTTATTTCTAAAACTGTAAATACCACAAAAGTACAAAATGTATGTGGTTTCTACAGTTTTATCTTTTACTTTATTCAATAAATCTTTATGTTTTTCACAAGTTCATAAAATTTTATTTGATAAAAATTCTTCGATAATGAATGATACTTTTTATAACAATCATTAACATCACATATTTTTTGTTGTTTAATTATCATTACCTCCTTTTAGGAGTTGTTTTATTTCAAATAAAAAACAACCCTAACAAGAGTTGTTTTTTGCCGCTTCATCGTACACGATGCCAAACTAAATATTTTTTTTATTTCACTTGTTTCCTTTCTGTTTTTTTATTCTTAACAGATTTTTTCATAGTTTATAAAATACTATCTTATTTATTGTGAAAATCATTTTAATTAAATTAATATACTTTTTGATTTATTTACCATTTATAATTATTTTTATATATAACAAAATAATTAATGTTAAGATTATGGAAAGAATTAAATATATAAATAATTTTAATAAAATATACTAATTATTAAAAAATTTAGTAAACAAATTGTTTCATACAAAAAGATGATATATAATATCATCTTTTTAATCCATTTCTGTTTGTTTGACTGTTGCTATTAAAAGATCTAAAAATGGTTTAATATCATTTTGAAAAGTAAAACTAATAAATAAAGCTGTTCCGCTGCCAGATATTGCAAAGGCATTTTTATTGGTTTGTAAAAAGTTATTAAGATTGATTTTACTTTGATGTTTTTTAGTAAAACTAATGAATCCATATTTTGAGGTTGAATTAATAAAAATTAGTAAGCTATTTTCATATTCTTGTAAAAATTTATTTAATTTATTTCGTATTAGTTCAAGTGTTATTTTTTCATCATTAATAATAATTTCTTTGATTGTTAAATTATTATTAATACTTGTTTCTTTGAATGGAAAAACAGTATTATCAATTGTTTGTAATAATAATTTATATTTTTCTTTTGCAATTTCATTTAATTGTTTTTCTAATTGTTCAATTTCCGTATTTAAACTATTTTTTGCAATGATTGTTGTTGTAATTTCAAAATTAGGTATTATGAAATTAAATTCAGCATCATAACTTTTAATTTTTTTAATACTTTGGTATAAATTATCTTTTTTTTGGTTAATTCAATTAGCAAAATAACTTTCTGTTGCTTCTTTATTTGTTGAAAATTGTATTCGAACTTTCTTTTTATCAACTCAACAATCTCAAATTTCAAAAAAATTAATTTCTTTTAAGTTATTAATATGGGTTCCAACACATAAATCAATTGTTGCAGTTGGAAATTCAACAACACGAACAATTGGATCATATTCAAAATTTGGATGAGCAATTTTTAATTCTCTTGCCTGGGCAATTGGCATTTGATATTCAATTTTAGCAATGTTATGATTAATTAATTTCTCAATAATTTGTTTACGAGCGCTTAAAATAATTTCTAATCAGTTATCAACTTTTATTCATTGCTAAGAAAGCATAATCAGTTTTAATCTGAACTGAATCTGTCATATCACCATCATTTAAAATATGCTCAATAATATAAGATAAAATATGTTGGGCTGTATGATTTTTTGTAATTTTAATTCGACGTTTAACATCTATTTTTTGGATTAATAAGTCATTAATTTCAATTGTTGTACCATTAGTATCAACAAGATGAAGATATACTTTTTTGTAAATTTGTTTATTTAAATCAAAAACAGAAATTTTATGGTCTTTCTTAATAATATTCCTGTGTCAGAAATTTGACCCCCGCCAAGGGCATAAAAAAACAGTGTGATCAAAAGCAATAAATCCAATTCCATTTAATGTGGTAACTGGATAACCATTTGCATCAAATAATGCTAAAACTGTTCCAGTGTCAGTTGTTTGGTTATAACCAAGAAAAGTGGTAAGGGGAAGATTAACACTATTATTTTGTTTTTTCAAGGTACTTCATAATAATTCAATTTGTTCATTAGTCATAATATATCGGTTCCTCTCTTAATATTAAATTATATGTTATATTTGTAAATTGTAAATAAAGGAAAAGAAAAATTTATTAGGTGAATTAAAAATGATTTTCATAATATATTAAAAAATAAAAGAATATTTTTACATATTCTTTTATTTTTTATTTAAAATTACTGGAATAATCAATGGATTACGACGTTTATAACGGTAAATGAAAGGAGATAATGATTGCTTAATAGCATTTTTAAGAGCGCCAAAAGTTGGTTTTTGGGTTTTTAAAACTTCATTAACTGCTTCGGTTACTAAACGAATTGATTCATTAATAATATTTCCAGATTCTTTAACATAGAAACTTCCTCTTGAAATAATGCGTGGTGGTGTTAGTAATTGATTATTTTGCGAATCAATTGAAATAACAACAGCAATTAACCCATCTTTTGATAAAATTTCACGGTCACGAACAACAGCGGTTGTTTGCCCTGATAAATCTTTTCCATCAACATAAACAGCTTCAGCTTCAATTCTTTTACCAATTGATGCTGTTTCATTTAATAGTTCAATTTGATCACCATTAGCACAAATAAAGATATTATCTTTTGGGACATTGACACTAATTGCTGTTTCACCATGTTGGCGAAGCATACGATAGTCACCATGCATTGGCATAAAGTATTTTGGCTTCAATAGGGTAAATAATAATTTTTGTTCTTCTTGTGAAGCATGACCAGACGTATGGATTTGATTTAAAGGACTATTTTCTTGCACAATAGCACCAGCACGAACTAGTTTATTAATAACTCGTTCAACATCAGCTTGATTGCCGGGAATTGGTGATGATGAAAAAATAACAGTATCACCAGGAATAATAGAAATATGTTGATGTTGATTATTTGCAATTCGGGATAATGCTGCCATTGGTTCACCTTGGCTTCCAGTACAAATAATTAATATTTCATTATCTTTATAGTTTTTAGCATCATTAGCTTTAATAAATGCTTTATCAGAAATTTTTAAATGTCCCATTTGACGAATAATTTTAATAATGCGATCTAAACTTCGACCAAACACTAAAATTTTTCGTCCATATTTATTTGCAATTTCAACAATATGTTGAATTCGATGAACATTTGAAGCAAAAGTTGAAATTAAAATTCGCCCCTTAGCTTTAACAAATAATTCACCAATATTTTTAATAATTTTTGTTTCAGTTTGAGTGTAACCCTCAACTTCAGCATTGGTACTATCAGCCATTAATAACATAACACCTTCTTGCCCCATATTTGCCATTCGTTCAATATCAGCACGATGTCCTAATGGTGTTCAGTCAAATTTATAATCACCAGTTGAAACAACTTTTCCATTTGGAGTAACTACTGAAATTCCAAAGGCATCAGGAATACTATGGTTAACAGCAAAAAAGTTAATTTTAAAGTTTTTTGTTTTAATAACACTCATATTATCAACTTCTTTAACAATTGTTGTTTGTTCCAATTTTGCTTCTTTTAGACGATCACGAATTAAAGCAGCTGCTAATCGTGGTGCATAAATAATTGGAATATTAACTTCCCGTAATAAATAGGGAATTCCACCAATATGATCTTCATGGCCGTGTGTAATAAATAATGCTTTTATTTTTCGTTGGTTTTCTTTTAAATAATTATAATTAGGAATAACAGCATCAACTCCAAGCATTGTTGAACTTGGAAATTTAACTCCTGCATCAAGCATAATTAACTCTTCATCATGCTCGATACAATATGTATTTTTTCCAACTTCTTCTAATCCACCTAAAGCAAACACTTTTGTTGGAATTTTATTTTTAACAACATTTTGGATTGGTTGTTTTGTTACTATACTAGTTGGTTTTGTAACTATTGCTTTGTTTTTACTTGTTTCTTTCTTTTCTTCATTCATTGAAATTATCACCTCATAATTCTAAAATTAACGCATAGTTTTTTCTTTATTAAATTGGATATTATTAAAAAGAAAAAAATTAATTTACTAGTATCCAAGAAATTATAACATAAAGATTAGTAAGATTACCAAAAAAAAAAAAAAACTTTTGTTTTAAAAAAATTTAAATATTTTTTTATAAAATAATTCAATCACTTTTTTTCATTCAAGGTTCGGTTTTATTAATTAAATCATAATAAAGGTTTCCTTCTAAATGCCCTTGTTCATGTTGAAAAACAATTGCTTCAAGGCCACGGGCAGTAATTGTTACTTGTTGTTGTTTTAAATAATCATAACCTTCAATAATAATTCGAAAACTACGAAGGACAAAACCTTCTTTATCACCATTAACACTTAAACAACCTTCGCCTTCTTCTATACAAGCTATTTGTTCACTTTTTCCAATAATTTTAGGATTAATCATTGCATGTTCAATTATTTTTTTATTTTCTGTTTCTTCATCTGTCTCTTCAATTCGAATATAATACATTTTAAGATTATGTCCAATTTGAGGAGCGGCTAAACCAACAGCTGGTTTAATCTTATTGGCATTATTTTTTTTGGGGTGTAGAAACCACATACATTTTGTACTTTTGTGGTATTTACAGTTTTAGAAATAAATTTTATTAATATTTTAAATAAGGAGTTGAAATTATGCAAACAAAGCAATATTTTATTTTGCGGTCATTAGTGAAAAAGTATGGAAAAGATATTGTTATTATACTGTCAATAAGATTGCAAAAGATATTGAAATTAAAAAGTAAAAGAATAAATTATTCCGCGTAATTTATTAGCGGATAATTTATTCAATAATGTTTTTTAAGTGGAGCAAAGCGACAACGAGCGGAGCGAGTTTGAAAATTTCAATTTTTTAATTTATTGAAAGGAGTTATATCATACCAGTATGATTAACATAAATATTTAGTATTTTGATTTTGTTAGGTATTTTTGCGTGAATTGGTTTATCAATTTATCAAAAAGTTAGACAAATTCAAGGTAAGAAAAAAGAAAAAAAAGAAATTGAAAAAAGGAGGATAGAAAATAATGAATTTTTTAGTAGATGCAGTTACTTTTGGGACTGGAATGGATTCTATTTGAACTGGGTTAGGTAATGCAATGGGTAAAGTAAAAGATGCTGTATATGGTATTTTACCGCAGTTAATGACCTTTTTAGGTAATGCGTGAATTATTTTAATTCCATTTGGATTATTTATTATTATTAAGATATTAAACTTTTTCCGTCATATGGTTAAAGGATTTTAATAGAATATAACATTATATTTTAAGTTATTTTAAACAAAATTAAGGCACACTAGTTTATTTATTTTTTATTAATTTATTTTATAATAACTATTACTTTAAAACTTAATAGTATTTTTCAGTGTGCCAATTTTTACTATTTTATATATTTAATATTGTTAATAACATTGTTAATTAAACATTAAATAAACAATATATTAGCATTATGTATAACATTGTTAATAATCAATGTTTTTATCAATAAATAAACAATATATAAACATTAAATATAACATTGTTTATTAAACAAACATTTAGTTAGGAGATGATAAGTAATGATTAATTATTTTAAATATAAATGTGAAACTTGTTTTAATGATATGAAAAGATTACGATTTGATGAATTTTATTGTTTAAATTGTTATAAAGGAGTTGAAAAAATTGAGTAGTTTTGTTAAGAAAAATCAAAATATAGAAAATTATTTTATTAGCAAAGAACTTATTCCTTTTGAAACAGATAAAGCAAGTTTTATAAATTTACCTAATCATAATCGCCATATTGGTTTTTGATTGAGTAATAAATTTATTTATCCTAGTGAAAAACATTCAAATCAAGTAGCAATCGGTTTAATTTATGATAATTCTTATTCTATTGTAAAATATGATGAAAATTTAAAACGACATGTTTAGAAATATTTAACTGGAACACAAATAATTAATTTATATAATCAATATAAACAAAATTATTTTATACAAATGAAAAAAGCATTATTTTTAAATGAACCTAAAAAAGTAAAAACAAATATCAATAATAATTTAATAAATTGAAATGATGAAAAAGTAGAGCAATTAATTCGCGATTTGGAAGAATTAGATAATGAGTTTATATAATTATTGAGTTCAATTTGTTAGTTATATTATTGGTTCAAATGCCCCTGAATTTTTATATGTTTTATCGTTTGTATTATTTATTATTTTATTTTTTGGTATGTTTTTTAAACTTATTCAGAAAATGTGGAGTTTTTAAATATGCAAAATGATTGAGAAAAATTAAAAGAGTTTTTTATTCATGTTTTTTTGTTTATAAATAAAACAAATATTAAAAATATTACAACTTGAAATTTAACACAAAATGAATATTTAACTTTGATGGTTGGTGTTTGGATTGTAATTTTGTTTTTAACTTGGTTTTTATTGTGAATGATTTTTAAAATAGTTGGATATTTTAAATAATGAAAAAGTTTGCATTTTTTCTAATAAACTTTTGTTATATTAGTGGTTCAATGGTTTTTTAGTTTAATTGATGGAATTATGTAAAGTGAATTGCAACAAATCTTATTATTTAAATAATAAAACAAAAATTATAAAAAATCAATTATAAATTTTCAAAAATTAAAATATTTATAATTTTTATTTTATTTTAAGCACAATTAACCATACTAAAAAATAATTTATTAAGTTAAATAATAAATTTATTTAAAAATTCTGTAAAAATACTTTTTTTTTTTTTTTGCACTTATTCAATTTAAACAATACCTTAATTTATCATTTATAACATTAACTACTCAATTTATTTTTTGTTGACTAACATTATTAAAATCAGTTCCCTTAGGATATCATTCTCTAAGTTCAGAATTCATATATTCAATTAAAGGTTTTTGTTGTGGTTTACCAGGATCACAAAAATAAACTTGTGTTTCAGCAAATATTTCTAATTCTCTTCATTTACTAAATTCTTTTCCTCTATACTGTTATTATTCCTTTAATTTTTCCAATTAAATTATTACTTATAACAATATCTTTAAACTTTTCTACAACTTCATTAGCAGTATGATTTTTTAATTTCATTACAAAGTAATTTTTACTTAATTTTTCAACCAAAACTAAACAACTAGATTGATTTTTTTTACCAACTAAAGTGTCCATTTCAAATCAACCAACATCAGTGTCTTTATTTTCAATATCTCATATTGATTTAAAATTATTTAATTTACCACGATTATCAAATTTTCCTTTTGTTTTATATTTTTTTACACTATGACGTAAATTCTGTTTTAAAAAACCATAAAAACCCAAATAAATTCATTTATACAATGTTTTAACACAAACAGGAAATTTAATACCAAACTTTATAAAATAACGATGAATAAGTTGCGATGGAGAATCACAATAAACATTAAATCTTATATTAATAAAATTTAATTGTTCTTCTGTAAACTTATATCTTTTATTATTCTTTTTTCTTTTCTAAGAAAACATTTTATCTGACTTATAAGCACCATATTCATTAATAGTTTTAAAACGCTTAATTTCACGCAAAATAGTACTACGATGTCTATTCAAACATTTAGCAATTGCAGAAATATTTGGTTCACCATTCTTTTTTAAAAACATCTTTGATAATAATAATTGTTTTAATTTAACCTTATCCATAAAACTTAAATGACTATACATAACATTTATATACCTTTCATCAATTTATAAATTTAATATTAAAATTATTTAATACATAATTGATATATGATAAAATCAATTATAGAATTTAAGTAATTTTAATAAAAAGGAGTAAAATATGAAAAAATGACTTAGCATTTTAGGAGTAATCGGATTAACAGCAACAAGTACAACAACATTAATTAGTTGTGAAAAACCAAATAACAATAAAAACGGCGGAGGTAATAAACCAGAACCGAAACCAGAACCACAACAACCACCAGAAAATAGTAGTTGAAAATTAATGTCACAAGCAACAACTAATAGATTATCACATCCTAATTATTTAAATATTGCAGATAATAAAAACCATCATTAATTATTTTTATGATTTTATAATTTTTAGGAATATCATTATTATAAATAAAAATATAATTTTTATTATCTGCAATATTTAAATAATTAGGATGTGATAATCTATTAGTTGTTGCTTGTGACATTAATTTTCAATTATCTTCAATTAAATTAACTGATTGTAAATTATCAACACTTTTTTCTAATTTATTAATAACTTCCACAGTATTAAAATACTTTGCAAAAGAATAAAAAAAATTTGTTAATTCTCTTAAAAATTGTTTTCTATCAACATCATAAAATTTATCAATATTATATTGTTTAACATAACTATCTCAATTTTTATACAAATCCATAAATTCATCACTAGGTTTATCAAATGAAATTCCCGTTGAATAACTATCCTTTAAAAAATCTAAATATCACTTATCATTATAAGTTAATGATTGTGATGTTTTTAAAGTAGGGTTAATAAAATAATTTGTTTCAGATCAATTTTCAAAAAAACTACTGCGTAAAAACATTGTATTAATAAAATCATTTTCATTCATTCCCGTTGTTTGTTGATTAACAGTATAATTTTGCTGATGTAATGGTTTGAATGCTGTTAAAGTAATAAAAGGAATAATTAATCCTAAAATACTTAAAATAAATATAGCAAATAAAGATAATGACTTACGAATTATTTTTTACCACCTCTTCTTTTTTATTTTCTTTTATTAATTTGATAATTTGATTAAATAGATAACCATAAAAATAATGAATTACTAAAATATATTATAATATATCAAATCATAAACCATAAATTATATAACCATTTATACCAGCATATTTCTCTTTTAATTCATCAATAGTTGAAACTGTATCTAAGACACATACAAGCGTTAATGAAAAACTTATAATAAGATACAAAATTAAATCAATCCAAGAAATAAATAAACCATTTTTATGTTTCTTTTCATTTTTATTTTCCATAAACTCAACTCCTAACTATACAATGTTTTTGAAACAATAAACCCAACTATATATAAACTTGATATTGTTAACATTAACGGATGACTAAACAAAATTGCCATTTTACCAAATAAAGAAAGTAAAAAAGTATCTGAGTTATATAAATCCATAATGATATTTTTTGCTGATGTTAATTGATTTATAATGACTGTAATAAATCCTGTTCCAAAAATAGCGATTACCGCAACTAATAAAACTAATCTAATCATTATTTATTCACTCTCCGATATTCTTGTTCTTTTGTTTTTGCTTACCTAGCTAAACTTGATAATTGTTGTTTATTACGATTAATTTTAAATTGTTTACGATCTTTAATATGTTTTTGTATACCTTGTTTAGTATCTGAAACTCCACGAGCTGTGGCAGAATAAATATTTGATACACCTGTTTGTACTGTTGAACCTAATTCGTTGTATTGAGTTCTTGTACCGTGAATTGCATAAATCGATAACTTAACAACCATAAAAAAGATAATAAAATAAGCAATTGTCGTATTTGTCATTGGTAATTTTGTATTTCAAATTACATCAAAAATAAACAAAAATACATCAAAAATAAAACTAAAAATCTTATCTCAATTATCGTTATTAACGCTTTCACTTAATAAATTACTCATTTTTTATCTTTCCTTTCCCTTTTTTTGCTTTTAAATTTTCTTTCAAAATATCAATATCAAACAATTCTAAGCGTTGTTTATTGTTTAATTTTGATATATCTTTTCAAAAGTATTCTTTTTTATTAATAACTTCATCATTTTTTAAATCACGAACAAAACTTAATCAATGACTATCATATTTATTGGCAAATTCAAGCGGAATAATTATCTTAAAAAACCGAATTCCTAATCCAACATCCGACTTATGTTTTGCTCTTTTACCTTCTGCTGTTCGTTCTACTGATTTTGTTTTTCAAATTTCATAATCTGTAATATCTTGGAAAATACCAATTCGCATAACAAAACTACGATTAAAAATATTACCTAATTTTGACTTAACGGGTTTTTTCAATGAAATCGGAATAATAATACCACTTGCTAAATGACAAATATTATTTCACATCATTCCTTCACGCTGTACAGTAAAAATCGCTCTATTTTTAAAATGTCTTACTAAAACAATTCACACACTTTTACCACCATGAACTTTTTTAACTTCGTGGGGACTAGTTCCATCAATATATAAAAAACTTTCATCAAACAAAATTAAACTATCATCAGGTGGTACTAATTTAGTTCTATCAGTAAAATCTAAGTTATTAAAAGTTAAAAGTTTTATTGCATCATCTTCAATTGGATAATTACTATAAATTTTCTTCGTTAAAAGTTTCATAACTTGTGATAGAAAAGTTAAAAACAATGTTTTACCAGTTCCTAATTTACCAATAATTACTGATAAAGGATTATCCCAAATAAAATAAACTAAACGAAAGACATTTAACTGATAAAAAATATTTTTTCAAACTCACCAAACAAAATAAACACATTGTAAAACAAATAATAATCAAAATACTAAACCAGTATAATTTAATGAAATTATTCAAAGTAATAAATCAATTAAACTAAACAAAACCATTGAACCACTAATATAACAAAAGTTTATTAGAAAAAATGCAAACTTTTTTATTATTTAAAATATCCAACTATTTTAAAAATCATTCACAATAAAAACCAAGTTAAAAACAAAATTACAATCCAAACACCAACCATCAAAGTTAAATATTCATTTTGTGTTAAATTTCAAGTTGTAATATTTTTAATATTTGTTTTATTTATAAACAAAAAAACATGAATAAAAAACTCTTTTAATTTTTCTCAATCATTTTGCATATTTAAAAACTCCACATTTTTTGAATAAGTTTAAAAAACATTCCAAAAAATAAAACGATAAATAATACAAACAATAAAACATATAAAAATTCAGGGGCATTTGAACCAATAATATAACTAACAAATTGAAATCAATAATTATATAAACTCATTATCTAATTCTTTCAAATCGCGAATTAATTGCTCTACTTTTTCATCATTTCAATTTATTAAATTATTATTGATATTTGTTTTTACTTTTTGAGGTTCAGCAGGGAATAATGCTTTTTTCATTTGTATAAAATAATTTTGTTTATATTGATTATACAAATTAATTATTTGTGTTCCAGTTAAATATTTCCAAACATGTCGTTTTAAATTTTCATCATATTTCACAATAGAATAAGAATTATTATAAATTAAACCGATTGCTACTTGATTTGAATGTTTTTCACTAGGATAAATAAATTTATTACTCAATCAAAAATCAATATGGCGATTATGATTAGGTAAATTTATAAAACTTGCTTTATCTGTTTTAAAAGGAATAAGTTCTTTGCTAATAAAATAATTTTCTATATTTTGATTTTTCTTAACAAAACTACTCAATTTTTTCAACTCCTTTATAACAATTTAAACAATAAAATTCATCAAATCGTAATCTTTTCATATCATTAAAACAAGTTTCACATTTATATTCAAAATAATTAATCATTACTTATCATCTCCTAACTAAATGTTTGTTTAATAAACAATGTTATATTTAATGTTTATATATTGTTTATTTATTGATAAAAACATTGATTATTAACAATGTTATACATAATGCTAATATATTGTTTATTTAATGTTTAATTAACAATGTTATTAACAATATTAAATATATAAAATAGTAAAAATTGGCACACTGAAAAATACTATTAAGTTTTAAAGTAATAGTTATTATAAAATAAATTAATAAAAAATAAATAAACTAGTGTGCCTTAATTTTGTTTAAAATAACTTAAAATATAATGTTATATTCTATTAAAATCCTTTAACCATATGACGGAAAAAGTTTAATATCTTAATAATAATAAATAATCCAAATGGAATTAAAATAATTCACGCATTACCTAAAAAGGTCATTAACTGCGGTAAAATACCATATACAGCATCTTTTACTTTACCCATTGCATTACCTAACCCAGTTTAAATAGAATCCATTCCAGTCCCAAAAGTAACTGCATCTGCTAAAAAATTCATTATTTTCTATCCTCCTTTTTTCAATTTCTTTTTTTTCTTTTTTCTTACCTTGAATTTGTCTAACTTTTTGATAAATTGATAAACCAATTCACGCAAAAATACCTAACAAAATCAAAATACTAAATATTTATGTTAATCATACTGGTATGATATAACTCCTTTCAATAAATTAAAAAATTGAAATTTGCAAACTCGCTCCGATCGTTGTCGCTTTGCTCCACTTAAAAAACATTATTGAATAAATTATCCGCTAATAAATTACGCGGAATAATTTATTCTTTTACTTTTTAATTTCAATATCTTTTGCAATCTTATTGACAGTATAATAACAATATCTTTTCCATACTTTTTCACTAATGACCGCAAAATAAAATATTGCTTTGTTTGCATAATTTCAACTCCTTATTTAAAATATTAATAAAATTTATTTCTAAAACTGTAAATACCACAAAAGTACAAAATGTATGTGGTTTCTACATCTTTGAATTTTCAGACACCATTTGAATTTTTAACTAATTTAACTAAATAATTTTAAATTTATAAAGTTTTATTTAAACTATTTTTTAGTGTGTCAATTTTAGAATTTTTATTTATATATGCATCATTTTTAATTATGTTTTTATATTTTAATTATATTTTTTATTATTTTTTCTTGTTTTGTTGCAATCTCCAAAATGTGTGTGGTATACTACAATTATTTTTTTGGGGAGTATGCGAATATCTTACAAAATCAATTATTTTTTGCTAAAAATTGAATTCGTTCATTTTCGGGTGTTAAGGATACAGACACATCAATTGATGGTTGTCGAATTGATGGAGTGTCATCCAATACTAATCAGTCATGAGTTGGTACTTCATTTTGTAGCATTAAAAATCACCTCTGATGGGATTTTATCATAAGAATTAAAATAAGAAAATATAATTAGTATTTAAAACTAAATAAAAACTGGTAATACCAGTTTTTATTTTTTATAAAATAATTCAATCACTTTTTTTTGTTCAAGGTGCTTTTTTATTAATTAAATCATAATATAATTTACCTTCTAAATGTGCTTGTTCATGTTGAAAAACAATTGCTTCATAACTACGGGCAGTAATTGTTACTTGTTGTTGTTTTAAATAATCATAACCTTCAATAATAATTCGAAAACTACGAGGGACAAAACCTTCTTTATCACCATTAACGCTTAAACAACCTTCGCCTTCTTCTATACAAGCTATTTGTTCACTTTTTCCAATAATTTTAGGATTAATCATTGCATGTTCAATTATTTTTTTATTTTCTGTTTCTTCATCTGTCTCTTCAATTCGAATATAATACATTTTAAGATTATGTCCAATTTGAGGAGCGGCTAAACCAACAGCTGGTCTAATTGTATGACCACTATTTTTTTGCGGATCTTGGGAATATCTTACAAAATCAATTAATTTTTGCATTACAAGTTCATTTTCAGATGCTAATGGTAAAGAGACATCAATTGATGGTTGTCGAATTGACGGTGTATCATCAAATACTAGTCAGTCTTTAGTTGGTATTTCATTTTGCAACACTAAAAATCACCTCTTAAAAAATTATAACATATTCAGCAATTATTAAAGAAAATTCTAAAGTTTTAGTATAATAAAAAAAGAAAGAGAAGGGTTAAGAAGATGCGCGTAATTAGTGGAAAATATAAGGGTTATCAAATTAAAACATTAGATGGAATGAATACCCGACCAATGACGCCACGTGTTAAAGAAGATACATTTAATATTTTAGATAATTATTTTATTTATGAAAATAAAATTGGATTAGATATTTTTGCTGGAAGTGGTCAATTAGGAATTGAAGGGTTATCACGGGGGTTACAACAATGTTATTTTAATGATTCGCACCAAGGTGCCTCCAAAATTATTGAAACTAATTTAAATAACTTAAAAATAAATAATGCAAAGGTATTAAATTATGATTATAAAGTTTTATTAAATTGAATGATACAACAGAAAGTATTAATTGATATTTTATTTTTAGACCCACCTTTTAAGCAAATTGAGTATTATTATGATATTATTACTATAATATTGAATAACAATATTATTAATAACTATGGAATAATAGTTTGTGAATCAAATCAAATGTTGTCATTTGATCAATTTAATTTAGTTATGTTACGTTTTAAAACATATAAAAAAAAGTATTTATATATATTAAGATTAGAAAAAGGAGAACGTTAATGTGCAGAAAGAGGGTTTTTTAATTATTTTTTCTGGCCCATCAGGAGTCGGAAAAGGGACAATATGCCAAGAACTTTTTAAATATGAGGAGTTGAATTTGGCTTATTCAGTTTCAATGACAACAAGAACAAAAAGGCAGGATGAAATTGAAGGAGTAAATTATTTTTTTGTTGACCGACTAACATTTGAAGCTGCAATTAAAAATGATGAATTATTAGAATATGCTGAATTTGTTGGTAATTATTATGGTACGCCAAAATCATATTGTATTGAACAAATTAATAATGGAAAAAATGTTTTATTAGAAATTGAAGTACAAGGTGCAACACAAGTGTTACAGAAAGTAACTGATGCAGTTTCAATTTTTTTAATTCCACCAAGTTTAGAGGAATTAGAAAAACGAATTCGAGGCCGAAAAAGTGAACCCGAAGAAATATTACAAGCACGATTAGCAAAAGCAGCTGATGAACTTCCATTGCAAAGTAATTATAATTATGTTGTGGTAAATAACACTGTAGAACAAACAGTTGCAGAAATTAAAACAATTTTAGAACAAGAAATTGCTAATCGTTCGTAAGTTTAAAAGATTAAGAAATGCAAGCAAGAGAAATAGCATGAAATATCTTATGAAAAATTTTTGCAAAAAATAAGTTTAGTAATCATTTATTATCAAATATTGTAGAACAAAATGATGATTTTACTGACCAAGATAAAACTTTAATTTATCGAATTGTTTATGGTACTTTAAAAAATAAATTGTATTTAGAATATATTGCTAATCAATTTATTGAATCCAAAAAAACTAATCAAAAATTACAAGTTTTATTATGAATGAGTATTTATCAATTTCGTTTTTTAGATCGTATTCCTAATTATGCAATTGTTAATGAAGCTGTTAATATTAGTAAAAATCTAAATCCAAAGTATGCTGGTTTTATTAATGCTACGTTAAAAAAGATTTTTGCCAGTAAAGATGAGATTTTTGAAATTAATATTGCTGATGAAACAAAAAAATTAAGTATTAAATATAGTTTTCCATCATCATTATATTTAATTCTTCGTAATGAATATAGTGAAGATATTGCTCAGCAAGTAATGGTTGATAGTTTAACAATTCCAAAACTTTCATTTCGCGTTAATACCCTAAAAATTAGTCGAGATGAATTATTAGTTCAATATTCAAATTATAATTTAACAAAAAGTTTAGTATCTTCTGTGGGTGTCATTGCCGATAAACCAGTTGTTAATTCAGAAATGTTTAAAAAAGGTTTAATTTTTATTCAAGATGAAATGAGTATGCGCATTGCAGAAGTATTAAATCCGCAAGAAACTGATCGCGTGTTAGATATGTGCAGTGCACCGGGTGGTAAAACAACACATTTAAGTCAAATCATGAACAACAAAGGGATTATTGATGCATATGATATTAGTGAAAAGAAGATTAATTTAATTAAAATGAATGCTAGTCGATTAGGAATTACGAATATTTATCCACATTTATTAGATGCTAGAAAAATTAATCCTGAAATTCAATATGATAAAATTCTTTGTGATGCCACCTGCAGTGGTTTAGGGGTAATTAAACGAAAACCAGAAATTAAATATCATACTTTGACTAATCAAGAATTAGCAAATTTAGTTGAGATTCAAGAACAATTATTAGAGAAAGCTTATCAATTGTTAAAGCCAGGTGGAATTTTGGTTTATTCTACTTGTACTTTTGGTGGATATGAAAATACTATTCAAATCCGCAATTTTTTAGCAAAACATCCGGATTTAAAAATTATTGCAACAGAACAAATTTTTGGTTATGAAAATAATACTGATGGATTTTATTATTGTAAAATTAGAAAAAAAGATAAGTAATTATAAAAACTATGTAAAATATATATAAATAAAAGAAGAAAGGAACCACAATTATGAATACGAATGTTAAATTAATTGAAAATCTGTTAGAAGAGTACTTAAAGGCAAATAATTTAACAACACTAGTGATGGTTGAAAAACCACGTCAAGAAGGATTTGGTCATTTATCAACCAATTTGGCTTTGTTACTAGAAAAAAAAATAAAAAAGGCACCAAATAAAATTGCTGAAGAAGTTATTGCTTTTATTGAAAAAAATAATAAATCATATTTTAAAAAGATTGAAATTGCTGGTGCGGGATTTATTAATTTTACTTTAGCTGATGATCAGTTACATCAAGTTATTAATGAGGTTTTAAAACGAGAAGAAAAATATGGATATTCAGCTCCAAAGAATTTTACTTATAATTTAGAAATTGTTTCAGCTAATCCAACGGGATTTTTACATATTGGTCATGCTCGGAATGGTGCCATTGGTGATAGTGTTGCTAGGATTTTGCGAGCAGCTGGTTATCATGTTCAAACTGAATATTATGTTAATGATGCTGGTAATCAAATAAATACTTTAGCAGTGACGGTTTTTGTTAGTTATTTAAATTTATTGGGTAAAAAAACCGAATTACCTCCTAATGCATATCGTGGCGATATGTATGATGATGTTGCACAATATTTTGTTGACAATTATCAAGATAAATTTATTAATTTAACTTTTGATAAGGATTATAAAATTAGTGATCCAAAGGTACATGAAATGTTTCGTAAAAAATCAGTTGATTTATTTTTAGATATTATTAAAAAGCAATTAAAATTATTTCGAGTTGATATTGAATATTATTCTTCTGAAGCTGAAATGTACGAGGAAGGAAAAATTGATGCAACATTAGCCCAATATGCCAAATTGGGAAAAACTTATGAACAAGATGGTGCATTATGATTAAAAACAACTGACTTTGGTGATGATAAAGATCGTGTTTTAGTTAAATCAAATGGTGATTTAACTTATATTACTCCTGATTTAGCATCACATAATGAACGTTTAATGCGAAGCAAAGCAGATAAATTGGTTAATTTTTGAGGTGGTGATCATCACGGTTATATTGTACGAATGTTAGCGGGGTTACAGTTATTAGGGTATAAAAAAGACATTTTAGATATTGATATGATTCAAATGGTACGATTAATTAAAGACGGTGTTGAATATAAAATGAGTAAACGAAAAGGGACAGCAGTTTGATTAATTGACTTAATTGAAGAAATTGGAGTTGACCCAATTCGTTATATGTTAGCTTCAAAAAGTGCTCAAAGTCACATGGACTTAGATATTGGTATTTTAAAAGAGCATTCTTCAAAAAACCCTGTTTATTATGCACAATATGCAACAGCGCGTTGTAATAGCGTGCTAAAACAAGCCAAAATGAGCAAAATTAATATTACGGATGTTAAAACCTTTGAATTATTAACGTCACAAAAAGAATTAGACCTTTTAAATGAGATTGATTTATTTAATCGTTGCATTGAAGAAGCAGCAAAATTACGTCAACTACATTTTGTCTGTGATTATGTGCAAAATATTGCGCGGCAATTCCATTCATATTATAATGAATCAAAAGTTATTAATTTAGATAACTTAGAATTAACAAAACAGCGTTTAGTATTTATTAAAGTAATTTATCAAGTTTTATCAAATGCCTTTAATTTATTAGGGGTTAATGTTATTGAACAGATGTAGTTATTTAGGTTATGTTATAATCTATAAGACAGAAAGAGGGTGCAGGTGTGTTACAAAATAATTGAGATGTTTTTTTATTTAATCCATTAATGTTATTATTGTTATTTGTTCTTTATATATTAATTTTAATAAAAAACATTAAAATTAAACATACTAGTCAGAAGGCATTCTTTATTCAAACGTTTTTATATTGATTTGCATTATCATCAATTATTGGTGATAATTTTGAGTTCCGTGATTTATTCTTTGCTGCATCAATTAATAATATGGAAGGAATTGCCATTATTGCAGCAACTTTCCTTTCTCTTTATGCTTTTTTAGCGATGATTCTTTATGTATTTTTACATAAGGTTTTTTCTCGTATTGGTTGACATTTTTTTCAATATACAATGTTTGGAATATCAATGCTTGGAATTTTTATTTTAATTGTTTATCCTTCCGCACCAACATTAATTATCGCGGCAATTTTTCTTGGTTTTGGAATTATTACAAAGGCTAGTTATTTTTTATCATATAATGAAGCATATGGCCGTAAGTTTTTTCCATTTAAAACAATTAGTTTAGTAGCGCCATTAATGACATTTGCACTTATTTTTGGCAGTGAGTTTAATAATATTGTTATTACAGTAGGAAGTAATTTAACTAATCAGTTGCAAATAGGAATTATTGGAATTGGTGCAATAATTGCTATTGCGGGTGCAACCATTTTATATGCTTTATTTTCACATAAAGAATTTAAATCAACATCATTTACGATTGAACAGCAAAAAATGTTTGAACCATTTAAATGATGAAAAGTATTAATTAACTTTTTTATGGTAATTTTAATTATTATTTTAAAAGAAGTATCTCAATCAAATATTTATCTTTGATTGTTAGGCCAACGCACATGAGAAAAATACCATGATGTTTGAAAAGTCAACCAATTTGTTCGTTTAAATGAACAATTATTCCTAATTCCACAATTTTTTGGTGCTTATTTAGCTTGTCATTTACTGTATAATAAAATTGGTGTTAAATATTGCTTTGGGTTAGGGTTATTACTATGATTTATTTTCTTTAGTATTACTGCATTTAATCATTCGCCAGAAGCTTACTTAGCATTGCAAGTTATTAATGGATTAGCTTTTGCTATGTGTTTTAATATTTTGTTTGCAATGACGTGTGAATGAAAATATCGTTCACCAACAAATAAACCGATTGTAGCACAATTTCAATTATTATGATTTGGGTTAGAATTCATTATTAAATTTGTTGATGATGTGATGCGTGATAAAAAGGTTGGTATATTTAAAGAATATGTTTATGGTCAACAATATATTCCCCCTGATAGTTTTGCGATTCAAATTGATAATATTACAACAATTATTTCAACAATTTGTGCCACAATTGTTTTACTTTTATTGTTAATATTTTATTATACTTCAGACCTAATTTTAGCTGAATATCGTAATCATTTACGTTTATTAGTTCCGAAAGTTAATCTATTATTACGCGAAAGTTTTATTAGTCGTGTTAAATCAAATATTAATTCTGAAACAAATAACAAGAAAAAAACTTAAATAAAATAATTGTTGTTTTAATAAAAGAATATTTTTAGTATTTTTTTAAATTATGGTTAAAGGAGATTAGAATGAAAAAAATAATTAAGATTTTAATGGCACTACAAATAGGCACTACTTCTGCTAGTTTTTTAACATCTTGTGTTAAAAAATACCAATATATGTATGATATTTGGGTAATTACTAGTGGTGGGTCAATTAATGATAAATCTTATATTCAATCAGCGTGAGAAGGAGCAAGCAAATATATCGTGTCACAATTTACCCAAGTTTCATCAATGACACAATGACAAGATAGTCCATTGCGAGCTAGCTATTTTGAACCAAATGGTATTACACCAGGTGAATTTAAAGCAGCTTATATTACAGCTAGTATTGCTGGGGCAAAGACGCTAATTTTACCTGGTTTTACTCATGCCAATACCATTGGTTGAGCAGCAAACTTAGTGGATAATTTTATTTTTATTGATGGTAGTGGTCAGAATGTCCATAAAAATATGGACCCATATGGTCCGTTAGCTGATAATATTGTCGGAATTTTATTTCAAAAAGAAATTGCTGGTTTTTTAGCGGGTCTTGTTACAGCAATATGACTTAATTTGCATCAAACAGAATTTCAACAACAGTTAAATATTGCAACTTATGGAGGAATGGATAATCCAGTTGGTGTTTCAAATTATTTATGAGGATTTTTATTATCAGCGGATGTGTTTAATGAAATTATTAAGATCGATATTAGATATCCTAATTTACATCAATTGATAACAGATATTTTAGCAATAATTAAAAACATAAACCCCAAAATTAATAATTTATTACCAATAAGAAAAGTTCAAGAAGTATTAAATGACAATGAATCATGGTTTTCACAATCATTTAATCAAGGAGAAGGAAAAGTGATTTCTGATTATTTAATTAATAAAAAAGCAAGTATTATTTTTCCTGTTGCAGGACCACAAACCCAAGATACAATTGACCGAATTAAATATAATAAAACGAAAACAAAAGTTGTTGGAGTTGATACAGCACAATCTCAAATATATGGTGATGAATATATTATTACTAGTGGGTTATTAAATATTGCACAAGCAACAGAAGATGCTTTATCTAATATCTATTCACCAACTTGTAGTTATAATAATGTAACTAAACAATGAGATAATAAGCAACTTGATTCTTGTTGAATTAATACTGACCAATCTTCAAAAACAAATTCAAATTGATTAGGGATTGAAAAAACAAAATGGATTGATGATAGTATTATTAATTATATTAATAACGATGCAAAGATTACTAAATTAACAACAACAATTGGGATGATTTATGATCAAATTAAACAAGAGCACTTTACTGATACATTAAAATTAACTTATCAAACACAAAATGAAGTAAAAACTAAATTATTAGAGACATTAGAAAAGGGTTTAGGATAAAAATAATATATTTTTTGCATAAATTTTAAAAAGTATAGTATAATACTTACAGATAGTGTGGTTTTTATATGGAGGGCTTCTTGACAACAAACATAACAATCTTAGATTTAGACATTCCAGTAATCGGGTTAATTGGTTTTCTACTAGGATTTGCAGCGCTATTATTATTTGTTTATTTTATTATTACTTTTTCTTTATTTCAAAGTAAAAAAAGCAGTAGTAATTGAACGAATATTGTAAAATTAAAACAAGAAACTAGTTTTAAGGAAAACATTGAGTATTTTGAACAAGAAATTATGCTAGCTAAAAAAATGGGTGATAAAAACTAGCAGTTTCTTTTTTAATACAATGTTATTCACATTTAGGGCAGGTGAAACAAAGTATGGGTTTTTTTAATACGGTTAAATCGTTTATGGTGAAAGATAAACAACATGAGCAACCACCAATGCAATCAGCAAATCGTTTTGGTGATAATTTTAATCCTGAATTAAGAAACCAAAATAATGTTGATTTTAGTCAAAATCAACCCTATCCAAATTGAATGCCTCAAAATCATCTTTCGTCAAATCAATACTTTCGTCCAAATGAAGCATATAAACAAAACCAATTAAATAATATGGAAATGTTATATCAAAATAATACAATTCGTCCAGCACGAATGAACTTAAGTAACCAATATAATTATTATGCTAATAATCATGATCGCCAGTATCTTGAAGAAGACCGTGAGGTAATGAATGTAAATGCTTCACAAATGCCACCTGGTTATGTTGAGCCATATTATAATCATGATGCGGCGCAAAATTATTCGCGTCCAGTTCATCAACAAATTTTGCCACGCCGAATTCAGCAGCATGTAGTAAGTTCTAATTATGATCAATATTGGTCAGGACAACAAAATCAAGGGCGATATGACAATGCTGAATTTATGGGATATCAGAACCACCGTGATGGTTATGTTAACGATGATAATATGTATGCAAATCAATATCGCCCCCCTTATCAATCACGTGTTGCATCACCGTATCATCAATCACAAGTTAATGAACAATTTAATCGTTCAGAATTAGCTTATGATAGCAAAGGTGCCTATCGTGGTGCAAATTCAGCACAATATTTTGATGATAATCAAATGATGACAAATTCAATGCCAGCGCCACCATCGTATTATCAAAATGGTCATTTTACTCTATCAGCGCAATTTGACCCACCAGCTTTAACAAACAGTAGGGAAAATAATCGTTATGCTTATCAACCACAGTTATCAGAAAAACAACGTCGTCGTCGTTTTAATAAGGAATATGCTAACCGTTTAATTCCTTTAGAAATTGCTCGTGAGATTCGTTCGGAAAAAGTTCGTACCTTAATTATGATTATTATTGGTTTTCTTGGCACAATGATGACAAGTTTATTTATTGCCTTATATTTTATTTCTCATCAACAAGAATTAGAAGCAATTATGGGAATTAAAGCGAAATATATTCCTCATCCATTTTTGACAATTACTTTTTTGTTAATTTCTCTAGGATTATTGTTTGCTGGTATTTTTGATTTATCACGAGTTCGAATTGAAACAAATAGTTATCTTTCTAATTTAACACGGGGTAATCATACTATTCCGCATTTCTTAATTGATAATTATAAAAAAATGACTGTTCGTAGTATTGTTTTAAATTGATTAGCATTTCCGACTTATTTCTTTGGTGGAATTATTTTAGGAATTTTATATGGTTTTCAACAACATTCAGGTGAAGAGTTTCGATTTGGTTTTTGAAGTTGAGGCATTGTTGATGATTTAACAGCAGCCATTACAATTACAATTATTATTTTAATCGTAACATTAGGCGTTCATATTGCGAATATTGTTTTAACAAAAAAAAGAAAAGCAAATATTATTGGTTATTATGGATATGAAATTGTTCATCCAGAAGAATTAGCAGCTTTAAAGAAAAAAACAAATCGTATTTGTTTAGTAATTTTTATTATTTTCTTAATTATTTTAACACTAGTAATTTCAATTCCATGATTAATTGCTCGTCGTCGTAAACGAAACGGTGATGCATTACTTGGTCGTTGGTTTAACCGAAATTAAATATTGTTTTAAAAATAATTGATAATGTTTTTCTTAACCAAAAGATAAATAATAATTGTTATTGTTTATTATTAAATTATAATGTTAGGAGAAACATTTTTTATATGAAAATAGCATTACATTTTAATAATATGATTTCTTAATCTTTTTTATTTGCAAGATAAAATTTATCTTGCAAATAATTTGTTAAGGGCATGAATGTGCTTTTTTTATTCAATATAATAAATAATAAGTATTTTATTGAAAGAAGGTGACATATTGATGAAACGGTTATTAACCATTTTTAGTGCTTTTGTGTTAGGCAGTGGTAGTGCCGTTTGGGGTGGTTAGTTGTACCGCGCGAGGAAAGCATGAACGTGATGATAAAGATGAATTAGATCATAATCAAGATCTTGGTATTTTAAATGATATAAAACAGGAAGTAAATCAAACTTTTGCAGCGTGGTGGGACACAAAGACAACAATTAATATTAATGATTATCCGGATCAAATACCATTTGTTGCAGAGTTAGTTGATGAGTTAAAAAAAGAGAATGATGGTTTGACATTGACGGATGAAAGAATTAGTAAATATCGTTTTTTAACACAGTTGCTTACTGGTTTTAAAGTAGAGTTTGCTAATTTGAATCAAAGTTTACGAAATCGCTATTCAAATTATTATGTTGATACAATGCCGTTGTTATTAGCTGAGAATGATATTTCATTTACTTTGTATAATATTAATTTTGATAACATCAGGAGGTTATTAAAAGATACTCCACAAGAGGTATTGGGAATTACAGTGCAAGTTAATATTGGTTATGAAGTGAGATTTAAAGGATTGCCAGCGAGAAATGAAATTAATGCTCTAGTAGTTATAACTAATGATTTAGATGTTTTAAGTAAGATTCAGGATAATATTGAGGAGTATTTTACTATGTTTGTTAATAAAGTTTTGAAAGATCAAAAATTTCAAATTAGAGTAACAAAATATAGTTTTGAGTTATTTCCCAGCAAACTAATTTGGGACATTGTTAAGAAGGCTTTAAAGAATGAAAATATTTTATTTTTTGGTATTTATTGATAAGATTATTCTGTTAGTTTTTTCGGGGCTAATGCAAACGGTATGTTACTTAAAAAGGATTCTGTTTTAGCATGAGCCGGCGAGGGATATGACCTAATGAAATTAACACCAGAAAATTTTTTAAACTTTTATTATAAAGAAACACATGTTCTAAAAAAAGTAACTGAGAACAAATATTCTTATGTTGTAAATAAGATATTACGTATGCGTGTAACAAACTTTGGACTTGAAGGTTTACCATTTAAATCTTCATATACTTTTATAAAAATGGAAACAAATATTAACATTTTAATAGAAAAAAATCTCTTTAATTTTCAGCTTGCGGAATTTGCAAAAATAGTAATGGAGTTTTGACATTATTTTAAATTAGAAACATATTATGAAAATTATCGTCTTGTTTTTAAGGTGAACCAAACGGTTTTTTATAAGGTCCTCGAACGTGCTGGTGTTTTAGAGCAAAATTCAGAAGTAAGTGATATCATTTCAATTTTTAACCCTATTATTAATTTTTTTAAAAGTGAAATAAGTTCAAATCTAACAATACGTAACTTTAATATTAAATTTTCTAGATATACAATTAATATAATTAATAAAACTGAAAAATCTTTTACTGTAAAATTATTACGTAAAATTGCAAACATAAATAGTAATATTCAAAATAACATATTATATTAGTGAGTCAATTTGACTATGGTTTTTTTATTACTCCAAAAAAGGAAGAAATGATTAATAATGATGAATATTCATTTTTGCAAATAATTGAATTTGAGGTTGGTTAATTTTTAAATGAAATCTTTTAATTTAATTATTAAAAAACATATAATTGTTGCAATTAAAATTATAAATCTATATTATTAAAATATAAAAGAAGTGAGGATTAACAATGATTGAACATTTATATGTACATATTCCTTTTTGTGACCATATTTGTTTTTATTGTGATTTTTTTAAAATTAAAAAATCACGCCCAATAATGATTGAAGAATATTTAACTTCATTAGCACATGAGATTGTTCAACCATATCCTGATTTTGCTTTAAAAACAATTTATTTGGGAGGAGGAACACCAAATAGTTTAGATGATAATCAATTAGAACAACTATTACAACTATTACAAAAAGTTGTGCAAAACCCAATAATGGAATATACAATTGAGTTAAATCCAGAAAAAATTACAAAAAGTCAATTACAACTTTTAAAGAAATATCAGATTAACCGTCTTTCAATTGGTGTTGAAACTTTTAATAATCAGTTATTAAAAAAAGTTAATCGTTATCATAATAGTGCTGCTGTTGTTAATAGTTATTACTTAGCTCGTCAAGAAGGTTTTGATAATATTTCGTTTGACTTAATTTATAATTTATTTGATCAAACACAAGCTGATATTGAGGCAGATTTGTTAATGATTAAAAAATTACAACCTGATCATATTAGTTGATATTCATTAATTTTAAAAAAAAATTCATATTGGGGTAAAACAAAACTTAAATTACCGGAGTATGATATTGCATTTGATGAAATTATTAATACTGCATTAACTAAAATAGATTATGAAAGATACGAAATTTCAAATTATACTAATAACAACAAAAAATCACAACATAATTTAGCGTATTGAACTAATAAGTCTTTTTGACTGCTTGGCCCTAGTGCAGCTGGTTTTATTAATAACGATGGTTACTATTTATTACAGAATTCGCGAAAATATGCTAACTGAACACAAACTAAAACAGAATTGTCGGTAAAGGATTATTATTTTCAAATTTTAATGATGGGATTACGTGTTTTAAATGGCATTGATTTAACAAAGGTTAGAGATGCAAAAGCAGCAGTAGATTACTATCAAAATAAAATTGATGTAGAAGTACAAAAAAATAATTTAGTTTTTGATAATAATCATTTACGTTGTACAAGCCAAGGTTTAAATATTTTAAATGATATTTTAGTTAATATTATGGATTAAGACTTATGCTATAATGTAACTAAAGAAGAACTGTGAATAATTAGAATTGATAATTAAGAAAATATAAGAGATTAAAACTATAAGAAAGGAAGAAAATTATGGAAATTAATGTTGATAAATTACTAACAGAATACTTTGATTAATCTTTACAAAAAATTCAGGATATTATTCGAATTCCTTCAGTTCGTAGTGAAGCAAAATCAGGAGCACCATTTGGTCAAGGAACAAAAAACTTTTAGAATATGTCATTAAGTTAGGAACAGAATTAGGTTTCAAAACATATCAAGATTCAGAAAATCGTTATGGTTATGTTGAATATGGTTTTGGTTTAGAAATTTTTGCGGTTTTAGGACATTTAGATGTTGTTCCCCCAGGTGATCTTAACAAGTGAGAGTTTGAACCATTTAAACCACAAATTAAAGATAATAAATTGTTTGGTCGAGGAGCAATTGATGATAAAGGTCCGACAATTATTAATTTGTATGCTTTAAAATATTTAAAAGATCATAATTATCGTCCAGATTATACTATTCGTTTAATTTTTGGTTTAACAGAAGAAACAGATTGAGCGTCAATTAAAGCTTATATGGAAACAGAGGGAGTACCTGCCTTAGGATATACGCCAGATGGAGAATTTCCTGTTGTATATACTGAAAAAGGAATTATTAATGTTGATATCATTGGTAAAGATGAGTCATTCACATTAATAGGTGGTGAAGCGTATAATTCTGTTGCTGATGTTGTTAGTTACCAAGGTCCATATTTGGATGATATTAAAACTAAATTAGAACAAAAAAATATTGAAACAAAGGTAGAAAATGATTGCTTAATTGTTAAAGGAAAATCTTCACATGGTAGTTTACACCAGAGCGAGGAATCAATGCTGCTTTAATTACTTTAGCAACATATGCTGAATTAAATAATAATTCAATGATTGCAAATTTTGCAAAAAAATATTTATATAATAATTTTCATTTTAGTCATCTTTTCCCAGATATGAAAGATGAAACCGGATTATTAATTGTTAATAATGGAATAGTTGAAATTAATCAAGAAAAAACACGCTTAACTTTAAATATGCGCGTTCCAATTTCATATAAATTACCTGATGTACAAAAACCATTAACAGCAGAATTAAAAAAATATAACTTGGAATTAACAAATATTTCTTGGCAAGAAGCATTTTATATGCCAGTTAATAGTCCAATTATTAAAAATATTATGAAAGTTTACCAAGAGGTGACTGGTGATACCCACACAAAACCTGTAGCAATTGGTGGTGGAACATATGCTAAAGCAATGACAAATTGTGTGGCATTTGGCGCTGAATTTGATATTAATGAATCAATAATGCATTCTTATAATGAGTATGTTAAGCTTGATGATTTAAAAAAAATGTTAGAAATTTATACAAAAGCGATTCCTTTTTTAACAAAAAAATAGTATAGTCCTTAATTTAAATAATGATATCTATTCATCTTTTTCACAAATAAAAAATAATTATTATATAATAAAATATATAAATTAAAAAATATAAAAAATTACTAAGCAGAATATTACAGACATAAATAAAATAGTTATTAATGATCTTATATTTTGCTTTTTAGATTAGTTCATTAAAAGAAAAAGAAAGTGGGAAGTATAATGAAAAATAGCATTATTAAGGAAAAATGAGTGAAACTGTTAAAATTATTTTGGGAAGCATAGGTGGAACTTTCTTTTTAGGATTATTTACATTTTTAGGAATAGTTGTTAGGGAAAGAAATAAGACTAAAAGACGAAAATTTGAACTTAAGCATCAAACTTTAAATAAAACAACAATCCGTTTAATGGCTCAAAAAATTCTTTTTTTAGAGAAAAAAATAAAAAAATAAAACAGACAGAAGAGTTTTTTGAAAAAAATAAAAAAATATTTGAATTATTGACCTTATTAATCGTTTAGATGAAAGTGAACAAACAAATGACAATAATAGCAATAATAGAAATGAGGAAATTGATTATGATCAAAAAAATGATGAAAAGAAGAATTAAAGATGAAAAAAATGAAATTTTATGGTTGTATGTATTATTTAAGGGTTTTAATTAATATCTTAGAAATTGTGGAATAAAAATACCACTTACTTATCTAAATTATATTACTTTTAATTTTATTGTCAACAATATTTTAACATTTTTTAAATTTTTCCATGACAAAAATACATGTTTATTAAAGTTATTTAATTTATTAGATAAAATTAATAAAAATATAAGTTTGGTTGTAAATTATTATTTACAAAATTATTAACTGAATAATTAATTCTATTTTCTTCTAATGGTTCATTAGTATTAAATAAATTAATTTTATTTTTAAAATTCATCATACTAGTATTTAATTTATTTTTAAGAGTTTTTTCATGATAAGTTGCTTTTTTAACCAAAACACCTTTACAGTAATGTGATATATCACCCTCAATATGACAACCAGTATTATTTCATAATGTTTGATTTCTGACACTTTCTTCATTATTTTTAATTAATTTAATTGTCTCTTTTAAGAATTTAATTTTTGCTTCTTTTATAAAAGAAGCACTGTTTTCTAAACATTCTAATAATTCTTCATATTTAGCATTAAAAAAATAATCGATTGTTTTATGGTACGTTTCTCTGTTTTCTTTGTTTTTACTTTGATAAGGATATAATTTTTTAAATCTACTTGTAAGGTGGAATTTATCTATCGTGTAATGTACTTTATTTTTAGGAAAATATTCTTGAATAAATTTTACAATATTTTTAATTCAAGGTGCACCATCGCCTAATACCATAAATTCAATATTGTCATTAATATCATAATAACTGGTAATTAATGTAAATAATTTATTAACAAAATTAGTTAATTTACTATTTTTTTTAATATATTCTGGAATATTATCAAGTTCTATAACACCTAATTTATTTGCAATTACAGGTCTTTTTTTCGTTGATTTTGCCTTATCAAAACCAGTATGAACAGTTGAAAATATACTATGTTTTTTTATTTTTTCTTTTCCTTTTTTCTTTTCATTTCACATTTTTAAATAAGTTCCATCAATTTGAATATATAAAGTATGAGGTATCTTTATTTTTTTATCAGTTTTATTAAGATAATATTATTTATCAGTTTTTGCATTTTTCATAATATTTGAAATTGTTTTTATACAAATTTTTACATGTTCCATAGTATCTAAAATATCTTGATATGTTTTTTTCTTGCCAATAAATGATAATATTTTTTCTTTAATAGAATTATCTATTCTTTGTCATTTTTCAATTCCTAAAAGTTTATCCAAAGGAAAAATATATTCTTCTTTACCTGTTTCTGGATTAATTTTATAATATTTTCTTCTTTTAAAAGTTATTTTCCCATTTAAAATAGTTAATTTTCTTGGTTTTATTTCTTTTACTTTATAATCTTTAAATTCTTTTAAAGTTTCATCAATTTTATAATTTTTAAAAATTCATTCATCACAATCTTCTAAATTTTGTTGAATAATTTCAATACTTTGTATATATAACAAATTATTAAAATTCTTAAAAAAGTTGTTATCAATATTTATCATTTTTTTACCCTCTTTTCTTAGTTCTACACATTAACACAAAAATAATAAAAATGCAAAAAAAAAGATATTATTTTTTATTTATTGTGTTATAATTTAATTGTTAATTATTAGCAAATTAATTTAACTGAAAAAGTAAAGTAATTTACTTTTTTTTATTTTGATGTAAAATATAGATAATAAAAAAAGAACCGTGTCAAGTTCTTCTGTACATGTTTTTCTCTACTTATATTTAACCATATAAAGGAGTAAAAAATGAAAGAATTTAATCCAAAAACAGCAAGTTTACGAACATTCTATCGTAAAATAGATGAATTTTGGCAAAATAAATCACCTAATAAACCATATACTTTGAACGATTTAACCAATGAATTCAATCTTTCTCGCAAGTGAAGATATGATACTTATGCGAGCGAGAAGATAGTTCCTTTACTTGAAAAACAAGTTGATAGAATTGAAAGTGAAATAATTAATTTTATAATGAAATCACCTGATGGTGCTAAATTATATTGACAACGAGCATTTAATTATAAATATTCACTACAAGAAAAAGAACTTGAAAAAGAATTAAACTTAAATAATCAACAACCAATAATTGTTAATTTACAAACAGAGATTAGAGATATTAAAAAAGAAAGTGATAATAATGCTTAATCATTTTACTTATTTATTAGAAACACCTTATTGGTTATTACAAAATAGTACTATTGGTAATAAATATACATTTGCTAAAAAGTTTGAGTTAGTTAATGAAATTAATCAAATTGGAACACGATATAGTGGTAAAACTATATCAAATATTAAAATGTTTGGTGAATTATTAAAAATTAGTTTATTAATTAAAGAACCAATTTGTATCATTGCTAGTATGTATTGGAGTAAAGATTTAAAAGATAGTGTATTTCAAAATATATGAAATATGTTAGATGAAAATCATATTTCTTATACTATTAATTTATCAAATTTTACTTTTACTTTATCAAATGGTAGCAAAATATATTGTAAAGGTTTACATTCACCTAGCAGAAAAGAAAAATTAAAAGCTTTTGCTGATTTAAATAAATATAAATTAGTAATTGATTAAAGAGAAGAATGTGATCAATTTCAACAAAAAGATTTAAGTGATTTAGAATTTGCTATTCGTGGTTATCAAAATAAAATAACAATTAATACATGTAACCCTGAAAGTTTAAAAAGATATATTGTTGGTTATTGTAATGAATTATTACCTTTTAATAAAGAAATAATGCGTAGTAAATATGAGCAAATTAAGTATATTGAAAAATGAAATATGAAAATTATTATTCATTATTCTAGTTGAAGATTAAATTATGAATTACCACAAGATAAAGTTAATGAACAATTAAGATTAGAACAATTAGATATTGAAAGAGCAAGAGTTTGGAGTTGAGGATTGCCTAGCAATACTAGTGGATCAATCTTTGCAAGATATATTGATATTATGCAAACAACAGATATTATTCAACCAACTAAATTATTAGGTGGTGTTGATATTGCTAATGCTACTAGTCCTAAAGGACATACAACAGCGGCTAGTTTTTGAATATATAACTCATTTGATAAAAAAGCCTATAAAGTTGCTGAATATACTCATTCAAATGCTACACAACAATTTAAAACTGAATTAGAACAAGTTAAAGATATTTTAGAGTTTTATAACAATCAATTAAATCAATATTTTAATTTAATTCAGCAAGGTATATCGATTAATGTTGATGATAGTGCTTATTCAACATTGCAAAGTTTAAACCGAGAAAAATATAATTATTCTTTTGGTCAATATATGACATTTAAACCAGCACAAAAACAAAAATTTAAAGTAAGACATCGTGTAGAGGCATTCACAATGTTAATAAATACTAATCAATTAAAATGATTATGAGAAAAATGTTCTGTAAGTAAAACCCAATATGAATTAATACAATGAGAAGATAAGCCTGAAGCAAGAGAAGAAAAAGTATTAGACTTATATGATGATACATTTGATAGTGATTTTTATGCCTTACACTTTGAATTAGTTAATATGATTAAACATAATAGTTCAACAGATTATAAATTATGACAACAAAGGGAGTGAATAACTTAATGAAAAAAGATATTTATGTAATACACGATGAGCGTGTAATAAATGCAAAAAGACCTTATATGTCTGTTTGTGTACAAGTTAAAAAAAGACTTTGTCAAGAATTAAAAAAAGATAATATCGCAATATGTAAATTAAATTTATATAACGAATATATTAAGAAATATCAAAAAGTTAAAGTATGTGTACAAGTTTTAGCAAATGAACCTAGTTTATTAACAGTAAATATAATTAATTATGCACTTATCTTAAATTTAAAGGAGCAAAATAACCATGAATAATACCTATCCATCTTTACCAAACTTAAATGATATTAATAGTGTTTTAAAATTTTATAATTATGATTGAACAATTAATTTAGCAAATATTATTGCTCGCCATCAAATGCGATTAGTAAATGGTAAAGATATTTTATTTAAGTCGCATCGTAAAGACATTTTAGAAAAATTAAATTGATGATATGAAAATTATAAAATAAAAGAAAAATTAGATAAAAACGAATTAACAGCAAGTTTAATGGGTAAAACTATCTTTGGTTTATTAGAAACATCAGACGGTAATATCGATTTATGAATTAACCCTTTTAACTTTACATCTCGTGTAAGTAAAATAAATGAAATTGAACAAGGTGCTGATATTTGATTAAATTATCATCAATCAGATAGTGGTTTTATTTTAAATTTAATTTGTACCAAAGATAAAATAATTATTAAAGGTTGACCTAAAAATAATGAAGTAGTTGTTGGTCAAAGTAAAACACAAATTAAAGATGATGTTAGACCTGTTTTAGTTCAATAATTTAAAAATAAATTAGGTATAGTGCCCTTTTGAGAAATGATAAATGAACCTAATCCTTTATTTTTATCAACATCAACTTGATTTAGAAGATAGTTTTAATATTAAATCAAAAGAAAGATGAGCAAATCGTACTCATTGATATAGGGTATTAGATGATGATTTAATGACTGCTTATAACAAAGGCAATAAAAAAGTATTACAAGATGCTTTTGATGATATTTTTATTCAATCAGGTCAATCATCCGTTGATGGTCAATTATCCCAATCTTTACAAGTAGTACAAGAGACACCAACCTTAGAAACATATACCGAAGATCAAAAAGCAATTATTGAACAAGTATATATAGCATGTAATTTTTCTAGTCCTTTTGATGATGCCTCAGATAGTGAAGAAAATAAAACCCAATCATTAATAAAAAAAACAAAAGACTTAGAAAAACAAGCATATTTACAAGCATATCGTAAACAATATTATACTAAAATGTTTGATACTGTTTTAAAATATTATGGTTTATGAGATGGTACTGGTGAACGCCCTTATGGATTTGATTTTGTTAGTGCTAGTTTAGTAGACCAAATGCGACAAAATGAATTAATTACTACTAGATTAGATAATTGAACAATGGAGCCAATAAGAGTGATAACTGAATATGATAATGTTGATGAATTAGAAGCAACCAAATATTTTGAAAAAGTAGAAAAATGACAAGATAAAATGCAAGCCAAAGAAATTGAACATAATAATAAATTACTAGAATATAATGAAACTGGCAATAATCAAAATGCCTTACAAGGTAGAACAAAAATTAAGGAGAATTAAAAAATGAGTAGAATTAACCCAGGTGTTATGGAAGAATTAAGAAGACAAGCACATGATACTTTAATAGATATAAGAGAAAACATAAGAGATAATAGGCATTGAATGGTATTTCCTTTTAATGTTTATAGTTCATATATATCTGATACTGAAACAGGTTGAAAACCTAATAATGCAAAACCAAGTGATTATGGTAGTTATTCACGCATATTTGATAATATAGAAAGTACAATTGCTCAATGACAAGGTAGTTTAAAAATAGTCCAAAAATATAAAGGTGAAGAAATTAATATTTTAACGATTGATGATTTTAGTAAACAACCAATTAACTCAACAATATGAGCAAATAATGAGACACCTTTTGCGATAAAATTAAAAGATGAAAATAATAATGTTTATTGAAAATTAATTGATGGTGAAAATATTTATGATATTAATAGAATGCTAGAATACTTAAATAAATATAAATTAAGTTATTTTATTAATAATGATAATAAAGCCGATAATTTTTATACAAAAGAGGTTAAAGTTGGTAAATATTGAGATGCTTATATGATTGATGATAGAAGTTCAATTCAATTTGGTGATGCTAAATTTGAACAAGTATTTACTCAACAATCAACTGAAAGACAATATACTTTATTAATTTTAGATGAAGATGCAGATAAATTAAATATTAATGATTATTATAATTTTTATACTGCATTTAATGACCGTGGATTAAATATTGGTGGTGGTGATATTAATTCTTCACCACAAGATAGACAATGATTATATCCATCAAATGTTATTAATTATTATTCCGTAGAAGATGGTGATTTCTTATGACAAGAAATTACCTTTTCAAGTATTAATGACAAAATTAGTAATAGTGGTTTATCAGTAAGACAATTTATTCAAACAAGTGCTCCAGGTGAAGATTATTGTTTTCCAAAAATAACTTATGATGAAAAACTAAATAAAGGTATTGTTGAATTAGATGAGATTTTATTAAAAGACCCAGGGGTTAGAGCAGTGGCAGTTAAATTTTATGGTAATCCAATCTTTTTTGATATGCCTGTTATTGGGCGACCAATTATTAAAGGTGAATTTAATAAAAAAGTAATGAATTCAAGATATTTATTAATGTATAATATATTTCCTGCTCCACATGATAAAATAAATACTTATGCTTTACCCGAAGTAAGTTGATATAACATTCAAGAAATACAACCAACTATTATTACTGGATATAAAGATTGAAAAGAACATATTCAATCAATGTCTGATTTTTGAATTAAAAAAAATAATGGGGGTATGATAATAACAGATAAAGCAAGTTCAACAGCAACTAATCCAACTGTTGGAACAACTATTAAGGAAGAAAATTCAAATTCTAAGTCTTATTGGTCTAAAAATTGAATGATTACTCCACCAGATAAAGTAAAAGTAAATAGTGGAACTATTAATAACATTATTAGTACCCAAGCATCATCATATTTTAGAAGAAAAGATGAATTTGGTAATACTGTTGGTCAAGTTCAAATTGAATATAATAAAATGGGTGCATGTAATGTTTGAGATATCTTAAATATGAATAATTTTATTAATCGTCAAATTACAGTATTACCTTTAAACTATACGCAAAAATTAGTATTTAATCCTTTTACGATACCTGCTATTGGAAAGTTTTTAAACTTTGTTTCGTTTGGTATTCCTTGGGACTGAATTGGTAATTTAACAATTACACAAGATGATAAATGACCTAATTTCCTATGACTTAATGGTTTTATGAGTACTAATGTTTATAGTTTTTATAATGATTCCTTTTGAGGTGATAAAGCTGCTGGTAAAGGTTATTTACCATTTGAAATATTTAGAGAACAAGGAAATGATAAAATTGGTGCTATGATTGGTGCTAATGCTACTAGTTTTAGTTTTACAACTTTATTAACTGATAAAATACAAGGTAATGTTTTAGAAAAAGATGGTAAACCAACAGAACGAATAACTTATTCAACTTATAATTTAAAACAATTAAACCCTAAAACTAATCGTATCTATTTAATTAATGAATTAGTAAGAGCAGTTGATGCTCAAACACCAGTTAGTATAGTGAAAAAGATAATGATTGCGAATTCTTACAAACACCTGATGGTACAAATTGTAATTATATAATTGATATGTTTTCAATCCAAGCATTATATAAAGGTAATTTTGAAATTATCTTTTATGCTGATAACCCATATACCAATAATGAAGAAGATTATTTACGCTTATCAGTATGAAGTTTCGTGGTAAAACAAAAAGCGTATTAAATAATTATTTACGCGATATGACAACTAATTATAAAACTAGTTTCTTACTACCACATGACTATGAAATACCAACATTTAATTACCCACAATATGTATTACCGCCAGTTCCATATAACTATCCAGAGTATACCAAAGATATTATGCCTTCTGATGTAGTACTACTATTAAAAACTAAAATTACAGCACCAGCACAATGTAGAAAAGCATATAAGACAGTATTAAGTCCTTTTTTGAATGAATTTAAAAGAAACTTTTTTTCTGATGAATTTAATGAAGGCTATTATGAAACTGAAATTGATTTAAAACAAATTGACCCCACAATTCAAAGTATTAGTAAATTTCAAGATTCTTATAAAACTATTGAAATAAGTAATTTAGGTAATTTACAAGTTGAATGTAAACAAGCAAATATAGAGAATGTTATTCTTAATAGAAATATTAATTTATCTGGTGATTATGATAATTGTAATATTGATTTATTTTCATTAGCAACTATAATTTTACAAGAAAGTGGTCGTTATCAAACTGATAAAGTTAATTTTGATAATACAATAACTTTATATACAGATAATATAACCAATGATATTCAAACGGTTGCCAGTGGTTATACTAATGGATTACCAAGTTATGATGATTATGAAAATAAATATACAGGTCAAAAAGGAAGCGGAGATATTAGGTTTTTATTGCAAATAACAAAATTATATAATAATGATAACGATAAAATTAAAGAAACATATTTACAATCATATTATACAAATGATATGAAATTAAAAATCAGATTTTCAAAAGTATTATTTGCTAATTTAACAGCAATAGTAAAGGGGCAATTTAATCAATGATTTTGGGGTAATAACAAAAATATTGTCTTGGATGTTAATAATCCAAATTTACTAGGCATTAGAAACAAAAATGAAAACCCAATCAAAATTACATTTATACCAAGATAAAGAAAAAAGAGATTATTAAATCTCTTTTTTATTCTTCATCAACTTTTACATTACTATCATTATCAATTACTAAATTTGGCTCTGTTGTATCTAAATTTCAACGATAAACTAATTTAATATAATTAAAGTCAAATCCTCATACAGAATATTCTGGAACCCCTTTATAATTAAATAAACGAATATTTTTTTCTCATTTTCCATTTGCATATCCATGAGTTTTAAATAATTGAAGACTATGATGATTACCATATATATCAATTATTTTATCTTCATTAAAATTTTCATACTTATATTTAATAATTCTTCAACTATAATTTTTATCACCACGCCATACTACATAATATCATTTTTTATCAACTGTATTAAATGGTTTTTCTTGTGGTGCTATTCATCCTAAGTTATCTCTGATTTCTTGGTTAGCGGTATTTATTTTGTTTTGTTCTTTTAGTTTTGTTAATTCTTCTTTTGTATATTCTTGTGGTGTATTACAAGCAACTAAACTTGTTGTACTTGTTCCCGCTAGTGATATTGTACCAATAATAATTAATATTTTTTTCATATTTTTAATTTCCTTCTATTGACTGATAATTTAAATAAAAATGAAAATAAAATTAATTATTTCCATAATTTTTTATAAAGAACCTCATTCAATACCGGGTTGATTTAATAAAAAACCAATTCAAATACCTTTTCCCCTATTATTCTGTTGTATTAACTCAGAAGTAAGATAAAAATTTAATGCAGAAATAGCATTAGCAGCGGCGGGTATAGTAGGAACAAAATATGGTGATATATTAGTTATAAATTTACCAGCACCCTCTTCTCCTGCAATATTTTCTTTAATAGAATTTAAATAATTGACTAAAAGTTTGCAAGCTTTAGTATGCATTTTTAGAATTCAATAAAATTCTTTTTTATATAATCTCCATTGAAATATGTACATACCACCTCGAAAATATACTGCATTACTAATCATATCTACAGAACGAGTTAACCTATGTTTATCTTTTTGATAAGGACTAGCGGCAATTGTTGTTGGTATAGCACTTCCACTAATAGTTAAAACACTTAATAAACTAAGTAATTTTTTCATACTTGTTTTTCTCCTTTTCTTAGTCTTGAAACCTTACTCAAGATCTACCTACATTATATATATATACAAGCAAAATTAGCGCTTATTTTAATAAATTTATCTTTTAAAATACTCTTAATTACGCGTTTTAAGGGCTAAATTAGCAGTAAAATATATTAAGTTTAATGTATTATTTGTATTGTATTAAAGTATTGTATTGGTAAAATATTATGATATTATTATTTTAGTTAAATAAAAAAGAGAATGACCCTATATCATTCTTATTTTATATTATATACTAATAAATAATTATTTCAATTTCATTATAATACTTTTATATTATTTGTTTAGTATTTTTATACAAAATATATTGTAATTGTGAACTATTGGTATATAATTAAAAGCATAGGTTTAATCTTTTTTCCGTAAAAAAGAGTTTATGCTGACTTGTTAATCGGACAAGAATAAAAAAAGAGAGGTTTATAAAATGGCACTTACAAAAGAACAATTAATCGAACAAGGTTTAAGTGAAGAAATTGCAGAAAATATCTTAAATCAGTTTAATAATGAAGCAAAGCAAATTAGAGAAAGTGTGAAAAAACGCGAAGATGTTATATCAAAAGAAGATTTTATTAAATTATCTAATTCATTAGATAATTTAAAAGCATTTAAAGACGTTCCATCTACTAAAATTGAAGATATTAAAACTAATTTAGAAAAAGTTAGTGGTAGTTCTTTATCTGAAAAAATGCAAACTTTAAAAGAATTAAAACCTGATTTGTTTGTTGAAGATCAACCATCAGTTTCACCAACTAATTTTATTAAAGATATGATTGAAAAATCGGTTGAAAATAAAAATGATGAAATTGAAACTATTAAAGAAAAAGGAGCATATACTCCTGATGAAATTAAAAAATTAACTGATTATACACTTAAAAACCTTAGATAATAAGGGAGTGAAATATTATGGCAACAATTAACTTGCCACAAGTACCTTTTACATTGCAAGGTAATACAACAAATCAAAAAGCGTATGTTGATATGGTTAATGCATTATTGTGTGGACCTTTATATAATGAATATGCAAGTATTATGCAGTATGCAACAGCAACCGCAGAACAAGTTGCTTGATTACCAAATGCAGGACAAGCATTATATAATTTAACTCATCGTGTGGTATGACAAGATGATTATTCATTACCAAATGGTGAAACAACTCAAACTATGGGATTAACAAGAATTCCAATTCCTATTGATAAAAGATTTAATTTAAAATTAATGAATGAGGCTTTTGACTTAGCATTAATAGAACAAAATATTAAAAATGGTGTTATTGCTGATGCTATTTCTAGTGTGATACAGAATAAATTTGTTAATTTAGAATGTGAATTAATTCAGGCTATTTATGATTATTGTTTAGCATATGGTCAATATATGAAGTAATTCCATTTCGTAGTTATACAGCCGAAAATGCAGATGATGCAAATAAAGCATTCTTTAAATTAAATGAAACTTTGATTGAATTAACAAATCAAATTAGTAATTTATATTTTGGTTTACCAACAGATAAAATGTTTATGGTTTTAGGTCGAAGATCATATTTAAGATTAACACCTGCTTATTTAAAAGTAATTGGTTCACAAGCACAATTAAAAGCGATGGTTAATGGTGAATTATATGAAAATACAGCAACGGGTATTCCAGTATCAAAAAGATTTCATTTAGAAAAAACATATACAAAAGGACAAGTTAACCGTGATAAAGATTATAATTTTACTAATGTAAATGGTTTAATTATTAATAAACAAGTATGAGCTTATCCAATTAATATGGATACTATTCAACAAGTTTTAGATAATGATACTGCTAACCCTAAATGAATTGGTAAGGTTCAATATGCAACACCAACTATTTTATATCCAAAAACATGTAAAATTATTTTGGAAAAACAACCAAGCCAAGATGAAATTACTGCCGCTAAAAGTAATCTAAATAAAACTTTTAGAGTTCCAGTTGATTATCTAATTTCAGCAACAAAACCAGAATCAAAACCAAATAATCAAGGTTAATATAAAATGAATTTACTAATATTACGCGTTTTAACTTTATTAGTATCTAATTTAGAAAATAAACCTTTAATAAGTAAATTTGTAAATTTAATTAATAGAGTTAATCAAGTTCAAAATAAAGTATTAAAACCAATTAATTATATTAGTGATAAATATAATAAAATTACAAATAAAGTTGAAGATATTTATCAGTGATTAAATCCATTTACTTATTTAGATTTAATTAAAAAAGGTCATAAAAAAGAAATACAACAAATATTAAGTCAATTAGAAAAAGATAATAATATTAAAAATAGAGAACAATTTAAAAATGAAAATTATTTAAATACTAATTGACAACCTTTAAATAGTAGTTGACTTGATAGTGGTATGTTTAATATTACAAATAAGTTAACTTTAACAGGTAATTTAACTATTTTAATATATACAAAAACAGCAAAACATCCAAAATTTTATGGTCCATATGTTTATCCTAGTGTTCCAGTTGAAATTTGAAAATTATTAAGTAATGCTGTATCTAATGCAGGAACTTTATTTTGGCGTTATTGATTAAGAAAATGATTACCTAGTCATTTAAGAAATTATATTAAAAAACGATTACCGCAAGCATTAAAAGAAAAATACCCAAAAGGAACTACTAAATTAACATTATCAACAGTTCAAAAATTAAATCAAATTAAAAAGTTTATTAATAATTTAAAAATTGGACATTTTAATTTTAATTTTGCTGGTGAAATTAATAATAAAAAATGGTATCGTGAACGCCGAAGTGATGTTAAAAATATTAAGAATTTATATAAAACACCAGTTAAAAATATGTTTTACAAAACTAATCAAACTATTAAAACAATTAAGAAAACAAGAACAAGAATTAATAGTTATAAGCCAAGTAATTTAAAAAATAAATATCGTAATCAATTAAGAGGTGTTTTATATGGAAAATAATTTAAGTAATTTGTTATTTATAACAGTTGAAGATGTTAAAGAAAGTAAACTTTGACAACCTATTAATGATAGAAAACAATCTGTTTATAATGATAATTTAATTTATAATGCTATTTTAAAAACTAGTTTATGAATGGATAGATTATCAGGTGGGACAATTTCCGATAAGATTAATAAAAAAGAATTATTTCCATGAATAAAAAAAGATAATACTGGTTTAATTGAATATGATAAATGATTAAGTTATATTCAATCTGCTTGTTTATTAGCAGTTATTAATTGATATTTACCAAAAGGAGTTAATGATTTAACTGGTAGTGCATCATTTTCACAAGGTGGTGTTGCTTATTCACAAACTAATGATCCTGAGGCAAATGAAAATATTACTCGTGATGTTAAAAATGCTTTAAAATTAGCAGGTGAAATAATTGATATTATATCTAGTAAAACAGTATCTAGACCTTATAATTATAGTTTAGATAATTATGCTCATCTATGAAAAGAAGAATATAAACATATTAGTAAAAAAAACTTTTTATTCAACATTATTATTTTGATTAAAAGAACGATTACAAACAGATAATTCAATAAATATTACTTATCCAACTATTAATGATTTTTCTAAAATTGATTATAACGAATATATTAAAATTATTGTTCCTTTTGACAATGAAACTATTTATGAAAAAAATGGTGTTTGAAAAGCAAAACAAAGTGGTGAAATTCCATCGGATGTTATTAAAGATAGTGAATTTAATAAAAATTATATTGAAAAAGTTGATGGTAAATATATTGTTAAAACATCAAAAGATTTAGCAAGGAATTATTATGATGCAAATGCAATTAATAATTTTTTAATAAATAAACAAGATAAATTAATAAATGGGACAAACATTAAAACTATTAAATGGTAATTCATTATTAGGGAGTGGCAATATATCTATTAGTGGTGGAAATGATTGAGAAGAAGTTGATAGTAGTGATTTTAGAGTTGGTCAAATCGGATATAATATTCCTAATTTTGATAAAGAAAATTATATTTATAGAATTTGAGCCTAAGGAAAAAATAGCAACACAGAATTAAATGGTGAAGAAATGCTACAAACAAGGCGTGGTTTTATAAAAACATTGAGTGTTTTATATGACCAAATAGGTAATAATAGGGAATGTTGAGCATTATCTATTAATCCTAGTGGATTGATTAATGTTGGAGCTAATGGTACAGCAACATTTAGAAAATTAGGGACTATTTTTATTGAAAGAAAAAGAATAAATTATTCAAATAATACAAAATTAATGGCAGATGAACCACCACACTCTATTTATAAGCGTGATACGGATACTGATTTGCCCAAAGAAATGTGAAAATGATACAATTTCTTGATAAATAAAATAAAGAGTGTAACAACTATTAAGGAATTAAACTTAATTAAATATAATCCCATATGGCAAAATGTTTTAAATAATAGAAATGATATTAAAGAATTATTCAATAAAAAATGATTAGAATTAAATAAAAATGAATAAAAAATTAAATGAGGTAAATAATTATGAAACAAAATAAAACAACTTGATTAAAGAGTGCCTTACCTTGAAATTGATTTAAAAAAGACCCTATTCCGACTTATAATTGAACTCATAAAAATATTAGAGAATGAGAAAGAAAATATAAAATTCGTAGTTGAGTAGTTAGTTTTTATACATTGATATTTTTAGCATTAAATTGTTGATTAGAGTATGGGATGATTAATGGCATTAAAGACCAAATTAATTGGTATAATTATGGACAATATTGAGGTAATTGAATTGCTATTTTGATAACACCTTTATTTACACACGGAATTCAAGGTATATTTGTTGCTAGTAGTAAACCAAAAGTAGATATGAAAATTGATATACCAAGATTAAAAATATCTAAAATGGGATTAGTATTTACAATATTACCTTTAATTACTTTAATAATTTCTTTAATTATTATTTGAATTGATAAATCAAAATGAAAAAAAGACCATTTAAGACATTGCTTTGACTGCCGTATTAATCCGCGTGTCGTTCAACCACTAATAGCTAAACAATGAAATAATTTAGATGGCATAACAGAAGAAAAATTAAAAAATATACAAAATGAAAATATTAAAAAACAAAAACAAGAAGAAAATAAACAAGAATTAAATATAAACAAATAATTAAATTTTATTAAAATAGACTATATTTATAGAGGTGGTTGATATTTTGGGGCGGTTATATAGTTTAATTTATAAATTATTTTGTTCTGAAAAGATGGATGGCCACTGTTTGAGTAAGGATGAGAAAGGAAGTAAAAAAAATGTTAAATGATACATTAATGATTGCTTTACTTGTATTAGCGGGTGCTGGTGGAATGGGTAGTCTTGGTATTCTTGGATTATCTGCTAAAAAAATTAAAAAATATAAAGCAGAAATTAGAGAATTAAGAACTGCTGTTATTGCCCACGAAAAACATTTACGAGGATCTGAATATGCAACAGAATTAGCATTAAAAACAGGTCAAATTAAAAATGTTAAAAAGCAAGTTAAAGTAAACAAAAAAAAACAAGAACAAAAAGATGCTATTAGACAACTAACAAATAGTATTTAAAAAAATAACCTTAATTGGTTATTTTTTTATTTTTCCTTTATTATGTTTTATATAAAAATTAATAAGATGTTCTATTCGTTGTGAATAAGTAAAGTCATTGAATTCATTTCAAACTTTTTCTTCATTTTCATTTAAGTAAACATTAACATTTCGAATTAATTTAGAATAATATTTTCTTGTTTTTTGATTAAATGAATGTTTCATAATATTATCTTTCATAATTAGCAATAATAATAGCATCGCGTAAATGATTACTTATATTTTCATTATTATATTTTCAACCTTTACCATATTGATAAGTTAAATTAGCATCTTTTTCAAATTTTCATATACAACTATCATTATATTTGCTCAAATTTTCCATATTTTTAAGAACTGATTTAGTATGGCGTGGTGATACTCAATTGATATTTAATAATTTTTCTGTTTTATATTTAATTGCCCCTATAAGTTTTAATAAATCATCTCTATCTTTACTCGCATTAGCAGATGTATATAAACAATCTTCAATATTAATAATTGCTTCTGCTCTTAACTCATCTAAAATAATATTGGTTTGTACAATTCAATCACGATTTGTATATTCATATTTATCAATTAATTTATTATCTTCAAAAAAAGCAATAGCCGTAGTACCAGTTCCTGATGGGTTAATACCTATTTTTATCATTATCTTAAAAATCTTTCTTTAAATTGATAATAAAAATCTTCGCTTTGTTTTCTAATCAGAACTGGTGATAATTTTTCAACATTTAATTCTTCTTTTAATCAATTTTTATCTTTTGAAATAATATCTTGTTCTATTTTTGTATTTGTAATAAAATTTTTAATATTATTAAAATGCTGTTCACTCATTCAATTTGGATTTGAATTGTTAATAATTTCTGTTTGTTCTTTTTCTTGCTTAGAATTAATTTTACTTATTTCACTATTATCGGGGTCTAATTCTTCGGTTGGTAAACCTAATAATTTACTTAAAACATATTTAACTCCATAAGTTAATATTGACCCATACTTTTAGCGGGGTCAGTATTTTTACCTGTAAAAGGTCAATAAGTTTTAATTTCTTCTGTTTCTTTACATAAAGTTAATTCCATTTCAAAATACGGGATATCATTAATTACTTTTAAAGTATCTTTTACATAACTTCAAATATATGTAATATGATGTTTTTAAAATTCTTTTTTAACTAATTCTAATACTTGTGCTTCACCAAAATAGTTATACATTACTCTATCATTCATTTGCATTGTTTGATTTTTTTCTAAATATAATGATAAATCGTGTTGTATTTCACCAATACTTGCTATTAATGTTTTTTTAGTTTCTTGTGGCATTTTCTCATTTCTCTCTTTCTTGTCATATTAAAATTGCTTCTTTAATTTGTTCTAAATTTTGTTTAGTAATATCAACTTTTTCTTTAATTACTATTTTTAATTTTGGATTTATAATTATCATTAATATTTTTTTATTATCTATACAAAAGTCTTTTTCTAATAAATAATAAAGTTTTAATTGTCAAATATAGCGTTCAATATCTGTAAAGGACTATAAAGTGTTTTTTCAGTTTCATAATATTTAAATTTAATATCTTTAAAAGTTTCTTGATATAGTTTTGTAAAATTTTTAAATAATTCACGATGTGATTTTATTTCACAATTAATAAATTGAATTAATTCATCATCAAAATTATTTTTTATTCAAACATCAATCATATTATGTAAACATATTCCACGATTTTGTGCTAATTTTAAAATATTCTCATCAATTTGTGAAAAATCTTTTGGCACTAAAATATTAACAATTTTACTTACACTAGGTATTAAAATACTATACTTATGTAATTCATCATTAAAAATATATAAAGGTTTTAAATCTAATCTCATAAAATTGTTTCATCATTACCAATATTTTGATTATCATTATTAAATAATTCTTTTGTCTCAGATGAATTAAATTCTATTTTTTCTTGTGGTTTATCAGATTTTTTTAAATCATTATTTGTATGTAAAAATTCATAATTAGATACTTGAACTATTCAATGTATTTTATTATCCTTATCTTTAAAAGATTGTAAAACACCAGTAATTGCTATTTGACTACCTTTTTGACAATATTTTTGTAAAGTAATTGCTTGTTTATTTCAAACTTGACAAGGTATAAAATCAGTTTCTTTTTGTTTTGAATATGGACGTGCTATTGTTAAATTAAAAATTGCATATTCTTTCCCATTTTGAGTTTTCTTAATTTCAATATCTTTTGTTGTTCTACCAATTCCAATAAATTTATTCATTATTAAATTTCCTCCAAATTCTTTTCTTCAATTAAACTATCAATATAGTAATAAGCACTTTCTTCTGAATGACATTCTTCTAATGCTTCATTAAATAAGTCTTCTTCGGTATAAACTTTTCCATCTTCATCTTTATACATATTATTCACATCCTTGTCATTTAATATTTTCATTTTCTAAATCAATAATTGTTGTTAATCATTCATTTTCATTTTCAACACTAGCAGTAAGTTTTGCTTCTTTTAATGTATAAAACGATTTAGTTAGAACTTCATTTTCATATTTCATTACTAATAAGTATTTTTTTCCATAATTATTCCTCCTAATGTTGTTTACCTAATGTTCAATGTTCATCAGTCATATTTTTAAATGAAACTAAATAACTTTTACGCATTAATTCATTTAATTTATTTTCTTGATTGCATTCTTTATGAAAACAATAACCTCAATATCTTTGTTTAAGACAAGTTTTATTTAACTTTTTCATAAAAACCTCCTAAATTATTCCTTTGATTTTTTTGTCAATTTGTAATATTTTTCATCCATCGGATGCTAAATCTAAAATATCGTTAATTTTATAATATTGAATATATGAAACAATAACATCTCACTTGTCTTTAAATAAATTTAAGTACATTTTGGCTCATTCTAAACATTGCAAATCATAATGCTTTTTATGATGTTAAATACGACAATTAATAGGTTGACAATTAACTCAATCAAATGATGTTGTTATTTCATTTCAAGTTTTATTAATATACAAACTTTTATATTCTGTCATTTATTTTTCCTTCTATTTTTAACTCGCTGGCACTCACTCCTAAGTGAAAGTGCCAAGCGAGAATTAGTTATATAAGTATTTATCTATTTACTTACTACGCCATCCGCCTTAGTGGGGTGAGCGGTGGTGGTATGTTAATTGTTTGAATATTTAATAATACACAGTTGTTTTTTCTTTTTGCCGCCAGAGAGTTTTCTCTCTCTTCATCCGCACCATTTCAGGTCAAAGCGTTCAGTTTTTAAAATAAATTCACTTGCACTTTGAAGAGCCTAGTGCTGGCTTTGTGGTTTGTAAAACCGCTGCCACTTCTAAGAAGTAATATCTATCGTAAATTTATTTATAAAGTGTCCATCTCAATATTTATTGTCGTTTGATGTTGACTTCGCACTTATCACGACTATCGCTTGTTAAAGCGTCTATTATTTCCGGACTTACATTACCGCTGGGCTAGACCGCCATGTGGAATAAAAACACTTAGTTATTAAAAATAACAGTCCCACACTGCATTAAATTGTTTTATAAAATTTAAGTTTTAAAAAACCCGTTTCTCAATCAAAAATAATTTTTGAATTTTCTATTTTTTGATAAAACCGCTTTTGTTTTTTATTTTTTGTCCGATTTAATAAATCTTTATGTTTTTCACAAGTTCATAAAACCTTATTTAATGAAAACTCTTCAGTAATAAATGATATTGTTTTATAGCAGTTATCAATATCACAAATTTGTTGTTGCTTATTTTTCATTACTTACTCCTTTCTTTTATTAAGTTTTTTTATTAGCAAATTAATTAACTGAAACAGAGAAAGGACAACACCTTAAAATTGGAGAAAAAACAGGTACACTTTGTAAAGATTTCTAAGATATTTAATAAATGTGTAAACAACTTAAGGAGAGTATCAAAAAGTTGTAATAAAAGTTTCTATTTTAAGATTTTAAAATGCTGTCCTTTCTCTGAATCAATTAATAATTTTGGTTTTACAAATAAAAAAAACCATTTTAGTAAATGGTTTAATTATTATTCTTATTCAATTTCTATGTATTTGTTAAAACCCTTCTTTTTTACATGCGACCAATTTTTAAAATTTATTTAGATAAGTTAAATAAATTAGAAGAAATGGAAAGCAAAAGTAAATTAAATATTATTAATATTTTTTTAGTCATTGAATTATTATCAATTTCGTTTACAACTGCCGTTTTATTGTTAAAAAATGAAATTAAATTTGAACAAGTTAAAGAATATTTAAAATTTGCTTCTCATTTTTATAATAATAAATTAAAAATTAATCCTAATACTGTGAGCTTATTAGTTGAAATGTCAGTCGAAGAAAAACAAAAATTTTCAAATTTATTAAAAGAAGAAAATGATATTGTTAACAAATATGTTATTAGATTAAATAATGTCTTTTTAATTAAATATGAAAATGATTTATGAGAACGATTTAATTCATTATATGATATTGAAAAACAATATTTTAATTCTCATAAAAAATTCCAAAAATGAAATCAAAAATTAGAAAAAGTTTTAACAAATATCATTACTGAAAAGAATTTTAATAATATCCATCAGTGAGATGTCAAAAAAGAAATTAATCCTTTGTATCATCAAAAAAATATTACAAATGAAAAAAAATAAAAAAAATATTACCATTTCTTCCAAACAAATCATATTTTGAACCAAATAAATGTAATTATTAAAAAAGATAATATTAAATATATTATCTTTTTATTTTATTATACTGTTTTAGCAAGACGTTGAGCAATTGATGGTTCACCTTTTGCTCAGAAGATAATAACAAAAACGGTTCCAATAACTGTTACCATTAAAATTCATTGTAAAAAGGAACATAATCCGTAAATAAACTTTCCTTTTCGATCCTTTGGACAGTCTGTTCCAAAAATTAAAGTCCCAACAGGATTAACATTGAAAATTAATAAAATAACATTTAATCAACAAAAAAGAATATTAAAAAGCGATGATAGCATTCTTTTAGCCATAATAAAGCCTCCTTTCAGATATATATAATTATATAATGTTTATTACAAACTTATTATCTAATTCAAAAATTTTCTTTATTTTAATTTATGATATAATAATTATGCTCAGTTTTTGGAGAAAATAATAATGAATGTAAAAAAAACACATAACAATAATGACCTTATAAATTTAAAAAATAACGAAGAACTTGTTAAAAAACATTATAAATATTGAATCAAATTTAAAGATGAGTTATTTGAGTACTTATTAGAAATAATAAAACTTGGTAAGATTAAGATGTTTTATTGTAATAATTACCACCAGGGGAAAGATATTGATGATTTAAATATTTATGATCTTTTTTTCGGATTTAGTTTTGATAAGATTAATGTTAAAACAGAAACAATTGGTCATTTTATTGTTGAGTTATGTAACGAATGTAATCAAATGAATGATGTTACTAATTCATATATTAAAGTATTACAAAATAATGTTGCATGTATTTATTGCAAGAAATTACTTTACCAAGATGACGAACACTTATTACTTGATAATAATAATTATTGCTCACGAGAATGTTTACGCAAATATCTGAATAAAACAATTAAAGAAGGAGAGTAAGTTATGAAAACCAAAGTTTTGAATAACAATAAATGATTAGATAAAATAGCTGAATCAGTAGTAAAAATTCAAACACTAACGAATATCCCATATGTTGATTGTCATACATGTAATTATGAAAATCAATCGTCAAATTTACTTTTTGCTAATTTATCATATGAAATATTATCAGTTTTAATTAAAACAACTTGTGGGTATGATATTGCGAAAGGAGTTAATTTTTCACGCATTGTGAATGACCATGGTGATAATTTTGAATTATTAGGAGAAGCAATTACTGAATGTTGAGTTCATAAAGAAAAAACTTGTAGTCATCACTTAAATGAATCAAAAGTATTTGTTTGCTATCAATGTGATAAACCTAAACCAAAAATAATGTGCATTAATAACGTTAATGTTTGTTCATTAAAATGTTTAAAAGATTATTTAAATGCTCAAGTAAAATAAATTTTATAATTAAAAAAGGAAATTATGATTATAATGGATTGTTTGTTAATTTCAAATTATTACTTTACTTAACAAAATATCAAAGATAAAATTATAATTAGTAGTTAATTTTAACTAAAAAGGAGGTTGAGGGAATGCCATCATATTATACAGAACATATTTTAAAATTAAAACAGCTAAAATTAAAGGCACCATTAACTGATAGGGAAATTAATGCTATTGTAACAGCTTTTAAGCATTTAGTTTGTAAAATTAAAAAAGATGCTGTTGTTATTAAGCATCAAAAATTTGGATATGAACTTTTTCATAGTAAAGCAGACGACAAATATTGAGCATATGCTCTTACATTTACTGAACCTATTAATCCATTAAAACCAATTTATAAACATCATTGAATTGGTAATGCTTTTATTGGTTATGGGTATAATACATTAGAAGAAACAATTAATCAAACTTTTAAAATGATGGAACAAGGACCAACTGCACAAACAAATTTTCGTGATTATTTAACTAGTTGAGATGAAGAGAAAGACCGCATTTTCTTAGGTTGAGAAGAAAAAGAATGGTCTTTTGAAAAATATCAAAAATTTCAGCGTTGATATGAAAAAAACAAGGTTAAAATTATGGCAAAACAAATTGGAGTTAAGGATGCCGAAGATTATAATAAAGAAATTAATGATAAAAATAATAGGTCTGGATTAGCGGTTTTATTAGGGAAAATGCAAGATCCACCAAAACGCCCCCGAGCAATGGCTGTTGTAATGCGCGAAACAGTAAAGACAAAAGAAAAATGAGATGACCCAAAAACCAAAAAATACCTTGTTGGTTTTATGTATGTCAATTAAGAAAGCATTCCATCTTATGAATTATCGAGAAATTAATTCAACGCAAAATGAACATATTAAATTATTGGCAAAATTAAAAGAAAAAAAATACCGAAAAGAATTTAATTTAGCCTTAATTGAAGGATGAAACATTATTGATGAAGCATTACAACAAAATATTGTTGTTGAAATTTTAACAACAAAAGCAAATCAACCAAAATTAAAGAATTTTAATAATATTTTATTAACAATAGTTCCGAAATTAATTTTAACTAAGTTGAGTCAAAGCAAAAATAGTCAAAATATTATCGGTATGATTGATTTAACGAAGGTTAAGGAACAAAATAATTTTCAATTTAATCAAAATATTCTTTTATTAGAAAACATTCAAGATCCAGGTAATGTCGGAACATTAATCAGAACTGGCCTTGGTTTTGGTTTTACAAATATTATTTTGTATAATCATACTGTTGATCTTTTTAATGATAAAGTCTTACGTGCTAGTCAAGGTGCGATTTTTAAAGTTGCAATTAAAGAGATTGGTTTAAATGAAATTAAAAACTTCCAATTAAACCAATATAAAATTATTACGACAGGTTTAAATCAAAAAAGTGTTTATTTACAAGATTGTCAGTTTAAGCAAAATGACCGGTATATTTTAGCATTGGGTAATGAGGGGCATGGCCTTTCCACCACATTGCAAGAAATTAGTGATTATAATGTACAAATTAAAATTAATTCACAACTTGAGTCATTAAATGTTGCTCAGGCAGGAACAATTTTAATGTATGAAATTAATCGTCAGATGGAGGAAAAATAATGTTTAAGTTTAAAAATGCAAGTTATGTTACATCAGCGGTTAATAAAGCAGGTTGAATTAATGATGATTTATTAGAAATTGCTTTTTTAGGGAAAAGTAATGTTGGTAAATCAAGTTTTTTAAATATGTTGACAAATCAGCGCCAATTAGCAAAAGTTTCGCAAATTCCTGGGAAAACCCGTATGTTAAATTTTTTTGCAATTAATAATAATCAATTTCGAATTGTTGATGCACCCGGATATGGGTTTGCAAAAGTTGGCAACCAATATAAGATGGATTTTGCAAAAATGATGGAAGAATATTTAACTCAACGCCAAAATTTAAAATTTGTCTGTTTGTTAGTAGATTTACGTCATCCACCAACTCAAGATGATTATGAAATGTATCAATATTTAAAACATTTTAACATTTTGACCGTTTTAATTGGAACAAAACTTGATAAGGTCAAAAAGAATGATATTCAAAAGCATGAAAAGATTATTAAAGTTAAATTAAATTTTGCTGATAGTGATTATTTTATTAAAACATCAAGTCGAAATAAAATTGCCCGTGATGAATGTTGAGCATTATTTGCAAAATTATTAAATTTTAATGAATAGTTAAAATATTTTAAATTAATAAACTTATTAAAACTATTTTTACTTGAAAAATTCAATATACAGGGCAACTAATTCCGGCAATTGGAGTAGCCTTTTTTGGGGTTTATTTAGAAAAAGGATTAAATCGAATTGTTTCCACTGTTCTAAAACAAATTTTTGTACCATTATTAACGATTTTATTATCTTTTACAGTTGGATTATGTTTAATTGGTCCAATTGGCTATATCATTGGAAGTGCAATTTCAGTTGGATTAAGTTGAGCGTTAGTTAATCCAATTGCAAAATATTTCTTTGGACCAATTTTAGGATTATTATATGCGCCAATCGTAATTACTGGTGTTCATACGATGCTTAATGCAGTAATGATTCAAGATACAGTTCAAATTGGGGGAACATTTATTTTTCCAATTTTATGTATGTCAAATATTGCCCAAGAAAGTGCCACTTTAATGTTTACTATTAATAACCGAAAGGACCCAAAAATGAAAGAAATTGGAATTTCTGCCACAACGTCGGCTTGATTGGGAGTAACTGAGCCAGCATTATATGGAATTAATTTACGCTTTCTGTATCCATTCTTAGCAGCAATTGTTGGTTCAGCAAGTGGCGCAATGTTATTAACCGTTGCAGGCGTAACTTCAAATGGAATTGGAAATGGGGCATGATTAGGAATTTTATCAATTCAATCATTTAGTCAAATCCAAGGTGTTCAAACATTTATTGGTACGGGTTATGCGTGATTTATTCTTAGTGCATTACTAACAATGAGCGTAACAATGGCCTTAACATGATTTTTAGAAAAACTTTCACGTTTTACAAAATTACGAGATGAAATATTACAAGTTAAGGGGACAAGTTTAATTAGTTTTAAAAAACAACCAAAAGTGGTTGAAAATATTAATAAATAAATCTTTGAAACGATAAAGGAGATTATAAATGAATAAAATAAATTGGTCGTATAAAGAAAATTGGGGTTTTTTATAAAAACAAGAAAAAAATGTCTTTATTTTATTGAACTAAATAATATTTAAAAACAAAAACCCCAATCTTTTACATGCGACCAATAAATTTTCAAGAAGCGATTGTGTATGAAATTCACCCACAATCGTTTTATGACAGCAATCATGATGGTGTTGGTGATTTACAAGGAATTATTCAAAAATTAGATTATTTAGCAATGCTAGGAGTTAAAATTTAAAAATTGATTATTTAAATAATGAAAAATGAAAATTAGCACCCCATGAGTCGGCTAAACTAGTAGCAAAAATTAAGGAATGACAGAGCCTGGTGCAAGCAGCGGGTTGTTGGTTAGCTAATTTTTTAAATAATCATGATCAACCACGGCATTATCACGTTTTGGTGATCCGGAAAATTATCGTTTTGAATCAGCCACAGCTTTAGCAGCTGTTGTCTTGTTACTACGAGGAACGCTATATCTTTATCAAGGAGAAGAATTTGGCATGGAAAATAATAATTATACCAAGATTGAACAGTTAAAAGATGTTGAATCAATTAATTATTATCACATTCTTCAAAATGAAAGAGAACAACCAAATGTTATTTTAAAAGTATTAAGTGCACGTTCACGCGATAATGTTCGTACTCCAATGCAATGAAATAATCAGCAATTTGCTGGGTTTAGTACACATAAACCATGAATTGATGTTAATATGAATTATTTAAAAATTAATTGAGAAAAAGATTATCATAGTTCACAATCAATTTTTAAAGCTTATCAAATGTTAATTCAATTTCGCAAAAATAATCTTGCCTTTAGTTATGGAGAGATTGAATTTGTTGAAATTAATCCAGTAATATTAAGCTTTTATCGTTATTATAAACAAAACAAATTTTTAGTATTAATTAATTTATCTGCGCAAACAATTCCAATGCCAGATAATTTATTGCCTGAAAAAACGATGTATAACAATTACTCAACTTTTGATAAAAAAATTAATCCTTATCAAGTTCTTGTGTTTGATTATTTAATGTCAAAACCATTTAAATAATCAAACCCTTTTTTAAATTAAATAAATCTAGTTCAATTTTAGCAATTAAGTCATCAATACAATTTTGGATATTTCTATTTCTTGCAATTATTGGTTTTCAAATTTGGTTTTGATGGTGGGCTTTTGTGCTATAGAAGTATTTATCTAATAAAAGAGTAAATTTATCGTTAACAAATGACATTGATAAAATTTCTTGATATTTGTTACTATTATCGATTAAATTAGCCATTGCTTTTGGGGTTAAAATTTTACGTAATTTTATAGGGTCTGTTGTATTAATATCAAAAAGATTAGGAAATTCTGTTCCTTCTAATTCAATTTCTTTATTATTTAAAATAAATTTTTTAAATTTACTTTGGTGTGGCACAATATTGGCTTCAATTTCAAGGTTTTTTGGTAAAGTAGCTGCAAAGAAAAAGTAATTTTCAGAACGCTTCATTTCAATTCATAATAATAAATAGGTGATATTAATTCCATTTGCAATACTATTTGATGTTTTTTGGACTTTTGATTTACTATTAGAAAGCGAAGCTAAAACAATTAAACCAATAAAAAGACAAAAAATTAATGTTTTTAAAAAAACCATTGTTTTACGAACAGTAATAATACCTAATGAAAAGGTATTATTTTTTATTGTGCCATTGATAACTTTATTATCAATTTTTTCTTCTAAGCTACTAACGCGAATTAAACTTTGTTGTAATAAATTATTTTTTTTGGGATTTTTACTAAAACTAGTGAAATTGGGTTCTGGGATAATCTTAAAATTATTACTTATTTCATCTAAAATAACTTCATCTTTTCAAAAATCAGCAATTGCAATTCGGTAATATTCATTATAATGTAATCGATTAAGAAAAAGACTAATACTAATAGCATCGGCTTTAATCAACATATAAACAATAATTGTTATTACTAACAGCGGTAAAGGTAAGTATATTAAATAAAATGTAAGTTCAGGGTCATTATTATTAGCAATAAAAGTAAGAATAATACCAATAAATAAAGCAGTAGTAAAAATTAAGATTAATGAACTGAAAATAACATCAACAATGATTGATTTACGTCAAAAACTAGTAATTTTTCGATAATGATTTTGTATATGTTCTTGGTGAAGTGCTTTAATTTTATTAACTGCTGTTTCTGATAACGCAGTGCTAGTCATTTGTTATTTCACATCGATTTCTAAAAAAAGTAATATTGTTTTAGGTAAATTATAATTTAAAAAAAGTAAGATTACAATTAAGTCCTAAAAATAAATATACTTTTTTATTTGAACTTGGTATATAATAATTATGCATTGTTTTATAATTTAGAAAATAAAAACACTTAAGGAGTGAAAAAATAAATGAACAGTTTATTATTAACAAGCGTACCACCAAATCCAGAATGAATTACGCCAAGTAATATACCATATAATATTTTGGCAACATATGGCGGATGAATTCATATGTATGCTGTTTTTATTACAATAGGAATGATTTGTTCGGTTTTAGCCTGTTTTATTCGAATAAAATTAAAAAAGGTTCCGATTGAACCATTAATTTGATCAATTTTTGCTATTATTCCATTTTCATTATTTGGAGCAAGTTTTTTTGGAAAATTTAATAATGATGTTAATCATCCTTGAATTTTAGAACCAGGTGATGTTCCATTTTGGTCTTTATTTGCGTTTTGAAAAGCTGGAATGAGTATTCATGGTGGTGTTTTGTTCGGAACAATTACTGGCTTAATTGTTTTTGGCATTGTTGGTTGAAAAGCAAAAGTTTCACTTTGAGTTTATACGGATTGTATTATTTCAAACATTTTATTAGGACAAGTATTAGGTCGTTGAGGTAATTTTTTTAATCATGAATTATTAGGAAGTGTTACTTCATATGATTCATTACGTTGATTACCAGCTTTTATTCGGGATAACTTATGACAGTGAGATGGTTTATCACCAGAAACAAATAACCTTGGTGAAATTTTCTTTCGCCAACCGATCTTTTTATATGAATCATTCTTTAATTTCTTAGCATGATTATTTATTACTTTTTTTATTCCTGTTGCTGGACAATTATTTAGTAAAAAACCATGGAAAAAAGACTCTAAAGAATATCCCTTTGATTTAAAATATAATTTTATTCATTTTTTTAATCGAAAATATCTTAAACCTGATAAAATGACTTGAAAAGAAGTTTGGGATAAAGCATATTTTAACTATGTACCAAACCAAAAGCAATTAGATGAAATGGCTAAAAAAAGTGGGCAAATAGATAGTTCAAAAGAACAAACTGGTTTTACCAATAGAATTAAAAAATGATGACATAATGATAGTGCTGCATTAACAAAATTAAATAATACGGGGCGTTATGTAATCACACGTAGCGGGGTGCAAACTGGTTTTTATTTCTTTTTATGAAATTTGATTCGTTTTATTTTAGAAACACAACGTGATGATGACACAAGTTTATTTATTAAAAATCATCGTACGCTAGATTATACGGTCTTAATTTTAATTGCCCTAATTGGTTTAGGATTAGCAATTTATGCGCAATGAGGAGCGCCGAAAAAATTCCGCAAAAATGGATTTATGTATGAAAAAGAATATGTTGATTTTCATAGTTTGCAAACATGAAAATTTGAAAAATATTTAAATAATAATATCATTATTGGCGAAGATAATTATGTTAATAAATTACCAGTAGTCATTAAGACAAAAGTTATGGAATTCTTAGGATATAAAGGTGAATCTTTTGAAAAATATTTTGAATTAAAATATGTTAAAACAAATGAACAAAAAGCAAGCAAGCACGAAGTTATTAATTATAGTTTTAAAATAGTTGCTTTACCAGGAACAAATAATAAATTTATTGATGAATTAGTTGTTAATCAAACTTTTAAATTTAATTTAAGTAAAATTTTACAACAAACAACATTAATCTTATCAAAACCTGATGATAATAATTATTTTACCTTAACGAAAAAACAATTGGGATTATTATTAAATGCTATTATTCATACTCCTGAAAAGGCAAATGAAATTAAAACGAGGTGGTATCAATTTTATCCTCATATTAATGAACAAAAAACAACAATTTTTGATCTTGATTTGAATGATTTAATTGCTTTTGATGAATTAAAAATTAATCCAAAAGCAAAAAAAATTGAAATATCAAAATTCCAATTTAAAGAAAATCAATTTTATTACTTTAATAAAAAAATTGCTTTTAAATTAAAATGAGAATAATTAACTTTTAAGAGTGTACAATAATAATAGAAAGAAATATAGTATACCACACACATTTTAGAGATTGCAACAAAACAAGAAAAAATAATAAAAAATATAATTAAAATATAAAAACATCATTAAAAATGATACATATATAAATAAAAATTCTAAAATTAACACACTAAAAAATAGTTTAAATAAAACTTTATAAATTTAAAATTATTTAGTTAAATTAGTTAAAAATTCAAATGGTGTCTGAAAATTCAAAGATTTATGCACTCTTTTAAAATTATAAAAGTAATAATAATCATTTAATTTATTTTGTAAACCAGCTGCATTCAATATTTTTTCATCAAATACAAATAACTTAGTATAATTTTGATGAAATCTTTCAATTTTACCGTTTGACTGCGAAGAACGAACAGGTGTTGTTTGATGTAAAATATTTTTATCTGTTAAAAATTTAGTAAAAGTAGTTTCTTTAACAGTACTTTTTTGATTATTCCGATGACTATTAATAAATTCAGAATCGTTATCAGTTCTAATTCGTGTTATTTTAATACCAAATATTTTTTTAAAATCACTGATTACTCTTTTAACAGAATCAATAGCATTTTCGGTGCATAATTTATCATAAATATAACCGAATACTCCTCTCATTCTTTCATCAATAAAATCATAAACATAATACTTTTTATCAACTGGAAATTTACTTGGCATAAAATATTTAGCATCCATTTGTAATAATCCTAATTCTTTAACTTCATATCTTAGGTGTTTTCTTTTAATTTCTTTAATTTTATTTTTTATTTTTAATCAACGCTTATCTTTTTTAAGTCAACGAAAAAATGTTTTTAAATTTTTTGGTGCTTTATTTTTTAATTCTTCACCATGAATTCCTTTTTTAAAATTATAAAACAACGATAAAACACCCCCAGCGTGTTTATCACAATATTCAAAATATAAATCACAAATATTCTCGCGAAAATCATTACTATATTGATAATTAATATTATTAGGAACTGTTGATTTTAATAATAAATCTTCAAAATTATTATTTGCATATGCAACTAAAATTTTATTCGCTCAATAATAAAAAGTTGAAAATTTATTTTTAAAATATTTTTTAATTAAGTCTTTTAATAACAACTTAGTTTCAAGAAAAAACTCCTTACATAAATTTATGCAAATATTTTCTTTTTTATTCTTTTATAATATTTATTTTGATAGTTTTTACTTAAAAAATCTTGCAATTTTGCTTGTAAATCGCTTAAATTAGAGTTATTAATAATATATTTCATTAATTCACCTCATTTTTTAAAAAATATAGTATAGTTATACCATTTAAAATAATTTTTATAAAACTTCAAACTTTTTTAAACAATCATAACCATAATAAGTATGTATCGTTTCTAAAATATATTTAAAAATGCTTATATATATATATATATATAATGTCAATAGAATTTGATAAAAAAAGGAACAAATATGAAAAATTTACTTACTATTTTAGGAACAATCGGATTAACAGCAACAAGTACAACATCATTAATTAGTTGTGAAAAACCAAATAATAGTGAAAACGGTGAGGATAATAAACCTGAACCTACAACAGAACCAGAACAACCGCCAGTTAAAAGTAATTGAAAATTAATTACTGATAAATATATTCCACGAGATACTGGATGATACATTATTTCTTATAAATGATTTGGAGAATTTAATATTATTAAAGTAAATAGTTCAGAAAAATACGGAAATGATATTAATAAGATTATAGGTAGTTCATTTAATAATTATGAAAATATTAATATTTATAAGTGAAATTTAGATAATGAACCTATGGGCTTTCAATTACCTAAAATTAACATAAACACTGGTGAAATTACTGATTGAAAAGGTTAAAAAAGAACTTAAAAATAGTTCCTTTTTATATTAATCGCACAAATTTCATAAAAATAATTAATAAAAATAAATTAGTTATTGTACTATATAATGCAGGACTAAATTTTCATACTTCGAATGTTTGACTGAAAAAACTATATATTGTTTGAAAAATTTTACCAACACCACTCGCTAGTTCGTTTACTTGTTTTATACCAAGAATATTATTCACAATTCAAATTGCCGCATTTCTGATATGACACGCTAAATTATATCAACTACAACTTTCATATTGTGCTTGTCATCATTGACTATCGGGAAATAATCCACCATTATTTATTTCTTGTCAGTTATAAATACCAAAATTAAAGTCATAATATAGATACATATCATTTTCTTTTTGGGCTTGTAATTCAAAGACATTATATCCGATTTTTTGTTCTTCCATTTTCTTATATTTTAAACCATACTTGTTTTTTAAAATGCTTTCAAAAACATAACCTTCATTTTGATTAATATTATAATCATTTGAAACTGAAAAATCATAGTTAAACACATTACCATAATTTTTATTATAAAACCGATTTTTAAACGCTGAATACAATTTAATATCTAATTGTTTGTATTTATCAGAAAAATAAAAGTAACGTGGATAAATTTTAAAACCATTATTCGCTAATAAATCATATTTTTTATTATATCCTTGCACATAAGTATTATTTTCTAAATCAAAAATTGTTCGTAAATAATCTTTATAAAAATTTTGAGAAACCGTAAACATACTATTTAATAATTTTTCAAATTGAGTTTTATTAATATTGCTTTTCTCAATTAATACATCTGTAAAATTAACTAATTTTAAACCAAAAAAGTTAATTAAAACCATATCATATTGTAAATTATCAATATATCCACTTTCAATAAAATTACTACGATTTTGAAATACTGGAACTAAAGCATGAGCAAAAAATGCTTTTAAAAATTTATTAATATCAATTTGACCCTTCATTTGTTCAAAAATCTCTTTACCAGTATTAGGAAATTACCCTGATAATAATTATATGTTTCAGCACTAAAATTAAATGTATTTTCCTTATCTTTCATAAAAGAAAATAAAAAACCTAAATCATCAGTATACCGATAATTATTATAATCATATCCATTTCAATATTGCTTAAGATGTGTTAACTCTAAACTCCCAGCAATAATGTTATTATTTTTATCAATCGTTAAAATCATCCGATAAATTGATTTAAAACTATTTTTTCATAAACTTTCATCAACAATTTCAAAATCAAAGATTATTCGTTGTGTACCAACAATAGAACTTTCATAATTGGGATTACCCCCTTGCTGAACTCTAATATTTTCTTGAATAATAACATCTAAATTTAATAAAATCAGTTTCATTAATACCAGTTTCTACATTCCGCTTTGTTCTTGCTTTTTCTTTTGTTTGTTGTGATTGATGGTTTTGTTGTAATGTCATTGCCCCTAACGAGAAAAAAGAAATCAATAAAATTGGTATAAACGAAAATAATACTAAAAACTTACGCATTATTTTTTACCAACTTATTTTTATGATTTTCTTTTATTAATTTGATAATTTCATTAAATAAATAACCATAAAAATAATGAATTATTAAGATATATCACAATATATCAAATCATAAACCATAAATTATATAAAAATTTATACCAGCATATTTCTCTTTTAATTCTTCAATCGTTGAAACTGTATCTAAAATACATACAAGCGTTAACGAAAAACTTATAATAAGATATAAAATTAAATCAACCCAAGAAATAAATAAACCATTTTGTTTCTTTTCTTTTTTATTTTCTACATTACTTTTCATAAATTTAACTCCTAACTATAGAATGTTTTTGAAACAATAAACCCAATAATATATAAACTTGATATTGTTAACATTAACGGATGACTAAATAAAATCGCCATTTTATCAAAAATAGATAACAACCAAGTATCAGAATTATATAAATCCATAATAATATTTTTTGCTGATGTCAACTGATTAATAATAACTGTAATAAAACCAGTACCAAATATAGCGATTGCCGCAACTAATAAAACTAACTTAATCATATAAAATCAACTCCTTACTTATTTTTTTTATTCTTTTATTACTATGAATTCTTTTAAATCCTTGTTCTCTTGTTTTTGCTTGTCTTGCTAAACTTGATAACTGTTGTTTATTGCGACTAACTTTAAATTGTTTACGTTCTTCAACATGTTTTTGTATACCTTGTTTGGTATCTAAAACTCCACGAGCTGTTGAAGAATATAATTTTGATGTACTATTTTGAACAGTTGAACCTAATTCATTATATTGTGTTGATGTACCATGAATAGCATAAATTGATAATTTAATAACCATAAAAAAGATCACAAAATAAGAAATCGTTGTTTTTGTCATTGGCAATTTAGTATTTCAAATCACATCAAAAATAAACAAAAATACATCAAAAATAAAACTAAAAATTTTGTCTCAATTACTACTTTCTGATAATAAATTAATCATCTTTACCACTTCCTTTTTCTTTTTTAGGTTTTAAATTCTTTTTCAAAATATCAATATCAAACAATTCTAAGCGTTGTTTATTATTTAATTTTGATATATCTTTTCAAAAGTATTCTTTTTTATTAACAACCTCATCGTTTTTCAAATCACGAACAAAACTTAATCAATAACTATCGTATTTATTAGCAAATTCAAGCGGAATAATTATCTTAAAAAACCGAATTCCTAATCCAACATCCGACTTATGTTTTGCTCGTTTACCTTCTGACAATCGTTCAACTGATTTTGTTTTTCAAATTTCATAATCAGTAATATCTTGAAAAATACCAATTCGCATAATAAAAAAACGATTAAAAATATTAAATCCTTTTTAACAATTGGTTTTTTAAGTGAAATTGGAATAATAATACCACTTGCTAATTGCCTAATATTGTTTCAAATCATACCCTCACGCTGAGCAGTAAACAAAGCACGATGTCCAAAATGTCTTGCTAAAACAATTCACGGTATCTTACCACTATGAACTTTTTTATCATCGTGCGGACTAGTTCCATCAATATATAAATAACTTTCATCAAATAAAATAACACTATCATCTGGAGGAACTGGTTTTGTTCGATCAGTAAAATCCAAATTTTTAAATGTTAAAACTTTAACCTTGTCATCTTCTAATGGATAATTACTATAAATTTCATCTGTTAATAATTTCATAGACTGAGACAAATAAGTTAAAAGTAATGTTTTACCTGTTCCTAACTTACCAATGATAACTGACAAAGGGTTATCTCAAACAAAATCAACTAACCTAAATGCATTTAACTGATAAAAAATATTTTTTCATAATCACCAAAAAAATATACACATTGTAAAACAAATAATAGTCAAAATACTAAACCATTATAATTTAATGAAATTATTCAAAGTAACAAATCAATTAAACTAAACAAAACCATTGAACCGCTAATATAACAATAATTTTTTAAAAAAAATACAAAATTTTTCATTTTTAAAATACCCAACTATTTTAAAAATCATTCACAATAAAAACCAAGTTAAAAACAAAATTACAATTCAAACACCAACCATCAAAGTTAAATATTCATTTTGTGTTAAATTTAAAGTTGTAATATTTTCAACATTTGTTTTATCTATAAAAAAAAAGACATGAATAAAAAACTCTTTTAATTTTTCTCAATCATTTTGCATTTTTAAAAACTCCACATTTTTTGAATAAGTTTAAAAAACATTCCAAAAAATAAAACGATAAATAATACAAACGATATAACATATATAAATTCGGGAGCATTTGAACCAATAATATAACTAATAAATTGAATTCAATAATCATATAAACTCATTTAATTTAAATCTTTCAAATCATTAATTAATTCTTGGTCTTTTTCAACAGTTCAACTTGTTAAATTATTATTGTTATTTGTTTTTACTTTTTGAGGTTCAGCAGGGAATAATGCTTTTTTTCATTTGTATAAAATAATTTTGTTTATATTGATTATACAAATTAATTATTTGTGTTCCAGTTAAATATTTTCAAACATGTCGTTTTAAATTTTCATCATATTTCACAATAGGATAAGAATTATCATAAATCAAACCGATTGCTACTTGATTTGAATGTTTTTCACTAGGATAAATAAATTTATTACTCAATCAAAAACCAATATGTTTATTGTGGTTAGGTAAATTTATAAACGAAGCTTTGTCAGTTTGAAAAACTATAAATTCTGTTCGAATAAAATAATTTTGTATGTTAATATTCTTCTTATAAAAACTCATAAAAACACCTTACTTTCCATATTATATTTATACAATGCCGTATTAAAACCACTTTTATAATTTGGTTTATGATACATTACTCAAAACAAATTACCAACAAATTTTTTATTCAAAATAGAATGACAAATTTGACATTTAAGTTTAATAATTAATCACACTACCTAAAATTTGTAATAATTAATTCTTGGCCAAGTTTTGGCTTTTTATTATGTCAATTAGTAGAACTATACACTCATTGAAATTCATTAATATTAAATTCTTTAAACAAGTCTTTAATAAATTCAGAATTATCAATACTTAAAATTCATTTATCTTTAATATTTAAAATATTATCTTTTAGTTCATAAAAGTTCATTTTTGAATGTTTATAAACTCTTCCTTCATTATAAAAATATGGTGGATCTAAATATCAAACAATATTTTTATCCATATAATATTTATTAATAATATTTTTATAGTCCAAATTATAGAACTCAATATTATTTTTAGGATCAACTAATAGTCTTCTAACATTTTAAATTCTCAATAATTTATTAAAATTAAAATTTTGTTGTAATCTTTTATCTGTTCAAGTTCCTCATTGTAAACCATTAAATGTTAATGCGTTCTTAATTAAAAATTCTTCACCAAAATTTAAACAATAATCATCAAACATTTTTTGTTTTAATTCGTTAATAGTTTTTGAATTAGGATATGCTAATTTTTTCAAATAATCCAATTCAATTAAATGAATACCATATTGTCAAAATTCAATTAAACTAGTATTCAAATCATTAAAAACTACTTTACTGCATAATTGTTGATCTAAAATATTTAATGCTACGGAAGCACCGCCACAAAATAAATCTATAAATTTATCAAATTTAGCCGGTAATAATGCTTTAATTTTATCAAAGTGTTTAGCTTTTCCACCTGGCCAAGACAACGGACTAATAAATTTCATTCTAATCCTCCTTTACTATAAAATGTTTAAATAATGTATATGTATTGTAATAAACATTGTTAAATATATAAAATTAAAAATTAAGGCACACTGAAAATAACTACTTAGTTTTAACTAATAGCTATTAAAATATAAAATTATACGTTTATAATTAATCAACTCACATAAAAGCTAGTGTGCCAAAATATATGAATAGCTATGGATCAGTTATAATAAATATTAAAAGCCTTTAACCATGACACGGAAAAAGTTTAATATCTTAATAATAATAAATAATCCAAATGGAATTAAAATAATTCACGCATCACCTAAAAAGATCATTAACTGCGGTAAAATACCATATACAGCATCTTTTACTTTACCCATTGCATTACCTAACCCAGTTCAAATAGAATCCATTCCAGTCCCAAAAGTAACTGCATCTGCTAAAAAATTCATTATTTTCTATCCTCCTTGTTTTCAATTTCTTTTTTTTTTCTTTTTTCTTACCTTGAATTTGTCTAACTTTTTGATAAATTGATAAACCAATTCACGCAAAAATACCTAACAAAATCAAAATACTAAATATTCATGTTAATCATACTGGCATGATATAACTCCTTTCAATAAATTAAAAAATTGAAATTTGCAAACTCGCTCCGCTCGTTGTCGCTTTGCTCCACTTAAAAAACATTATTGAATAAATTATCCGCTAATAAATTACGCGGAATAATTTATTCTTTTACTTTTTAATTTTAATATCTTTTGCAATCTTATTGACAGTATTAATAACATTATCTTTTCCATACTTTTTCACTAACGACCGCAAAATAAAATATTGCTTTGTTTGCATAATTTCAACTCCTTAAATTAAATTTTCTATACATAAAAGAAAAAACAAGATTATATCTTGTTTTTAACTAACAACTCGTATCTTTGCAACAGTCCCCTATTTTTTAGTATGTTAAAATATGAAATTATTTTTTGTATTTTTATTTTTTTGTGTTACTATGTTTTTATAAAAGAAAAAAGTTTCTTGTTTTTAAATAAATTAAGTAATACCCATTTATATGCAACACTCTCAAAATATTAAATGATTTTTTTTCTAATGAAATTAAAAAGAAATATGACGTTGAAATTGATTAAAATTATATTAAAAGTTAATAAAAATAATAAAAAAATATTAAAATATAGGGTTGAAATGAAAAAATATTCGTATAAAATTAAAATCTTCTGCGAAAATTTTTCTAAAAAAGAGTATAATAATATGTGGCAATGATTTCATTGCTAATATTCCACTTATATATTTAAAATTAATACTTCTTACTTAATCTTTTAAGTAAAGGAGAAATAATTATGCAAACACACATATGAGTAATTATCCTTATTGCTGTTGCAATAGGTTCTTACTTTCTTGGATATTTATTTGAAAAATATTTAAGATTTAAATTAATCAAAAAAGCAGAAGATAAAGCAAAAAAAATTATTAATGCTGCTAAAGCAGATGGACGCGTTGAAGCAGCACAAATTAGACAAGAAATGAAAGATGAACTAACTCGCAAACGTGAAGAATTTTTAGCAACCGAAAAATTTTTAGTAGATAGAGAACGTTTAATTGTTGAGAGAGAAGAAGTATTAAATAGCAAAGAGCAAGAAGTGTTTCGCAAGAAAGAAGAATTGCAAGGAAAGATTAACTATTATCAAGAAATGGTAGAACGAAATCTTCATCAACTTGAAAAAGTTGCCGGATATTCACTTGAAGAAGCAAAAGATGTTCTTTTTAAAGAAATAAGTGATCGGTATCAAAAGAAAATTGGTGAATTTTTACGAAATGCTGAAAATACTGCAAAAATTAATGCCAAACAAACAGCCATTAACATTATTACTACTGCAATTGAACGTTATGCAGCAAAAGTTGTGGCAGAAAAAACAACAACTTCAATTTATTTAGAAGATGATAATATGAAAGGACGAATTATTGGGAAAGATGGACGTAATATTCGTACATTTGAAATAGCGGCAGGCGTTGATTTAATTATTGATGATACACCTAATGTTGTACAAATTTCATCTTTTAACCCAATTCGTCGGGAAATTGCAAAAAAAACTTTAGAAAAATTATTACTTGATGGCCGAATTCAACCAACGCGAATTGAAGAAACAATCAAATTAGAACAAGAAGAAATCGAAATGACAATTCTTGAAGCAGGAAAAGAAATTGCGGCTGAATTAGCAATTGATAATTTAGATATTGAATTAATTCGTCACTTAGGAATTTTAAAATATCGAACTAGTTATGGTCAAAATGTCTTATTACATTCTGTCGAAGTAGCAAAATTAGCAGCAATAATGGCAAGTGAACTGGGGTTAGACCCTGCAATTGCAATGCGTGCTGGGTTATTACATGATATTGGAAAAGCAGTTGATTTTGAAAATGAGGGAAGTCATGTTACTTTAGGTGTTCAAATTGCAACAAAATGTAATGAACATCCAATTATTATTAATGCAATCGCTTCGCATCATGGCGAAGTACCAGTAACTAGTCCTTATTCTGTTTTAGTATCAGCAGCTGATACGTTGTCAGCTGCTCGTCCAGGCAGTCGTAATAATACTGTTGAAAATTATATTGCTCGAATGAATGAGTTAGAAAAAATTTGCCAAAAAGTCCATGGTGTCCAATCAGCTTATGTTTTACAAGCAGGACGACAAATTCGAGTTATTGTTAATCCAATTATTAATGATGATGCTCGTACTCATAAAATTGCGCTTGATATTAAGGAAAAAATTAAACAAGCAAAGGCAATTCCTGGTGATATTGTTATTACAGTTATTCGTGAATTACGAGTTACGGAAACTGTTATTTAAAGAATAAAATTTTTATTCTTTTTTATGTTAATTTTAGTATAATTAATTAATAAAAGTGTATTTTTTATAAAAATTAAAGGAGAAAAAATATGATTGGAGATTTTTTAGCGAATCGATTGAAAAAATCAATTGAAAAAAATATGAAAAAATCAACTTTAACGACTGATGATATTACTGAAACAATGCGTGAAATTCGATTAGCATTATTGGAGGCTGATGTTAATAATGAAGTAGTTAAATATTTTATTAAAGCTGTTGAAGCAAAAGCACGGGGTGAATATATTCTTGATGGATTAAATGCATCACAAATGATGGTTAAAATTGTGCATGAAGAATTAGTTAATATATTTGGAAAAACAGTTAAAGAATTATCATTTACTTCAAAACCAACAATTGTAATGATGGTTGGTTTACAAGGAAGTGGTAAAACAACCACAACGGGAAAAATTGCTAAGTTAGTTGAAAAGAAATATCACAAAAAACCATTATTAGTTGCTTGTGATATTTATCGACCAGCAGCGATTGAACAATTAAAAACAATTGGGAAAAATTTAAATATTGAAGTTTTTGAGCGCGGAACACAAAATCCAGTAACGACTGCGCAACAAGCAATTACTTATGCAAAAGATAATAAAAATGATTTTATTTTAATTGATACAGCTGGACGTTTACATATTAATGCTGAGTTAATGCAAGAATTAAAAGAAATTAAAAATAATATTACTCCGGATGAAATTCTTCTTGTTGTTGATGGGATGACAGGGCAAGACATTATTAATGTTGCGACTGAATTTAATCAGTTATTAAAATTAACAGGAGTAGTTGTTACAAAACTAGATGGTGATGCTCGTGGTGGGGCTGCTCTGTCAATTACACATTTAACAAAATTACCAATTACTTTTATTGGAACTGGAGAAGGAATGAGTAATTTACAAATCTTTTATCCTGACCGAATGGCTGATCGAATTTTAGGAATGGGAGATGTTCAAACCTTAGTTGAAAAAGCAAAAGATGTATTAGATGAACGTGATATCAAAAAAACAATGAATCGAATGATGATGGGACAGTTTGATTTGCAAGATTTATTAAACCAAATGCGCCAAATTTCAAAAATGGGTAAAATGGGCGGAATTATGAAATTATTACCTGGAATGCCAAAATTAAGTGATGAAAAAATTGCTGATGCTGAACGAAAATTAAAAGTAATTGAAGTATTATTATCATCAATGACAGTTAAAGAACGTCGTGAACCACGATTATTAAAACATTTATCACGAAAAAATCGGATTTTAAAAGGCTCAGGACGAACTGAAAAAGAATATAATGAGCTAATTAATCAATTTGAAAAAACAAAAAAACAAGTTGATGAAATTGCTCGTCAAATTAAATCAGGGCGTATGCCAAATATTCCCGGGATGGGTGGTCTAAGCGGAATGGGTTTTAATTAATCTATTTAAGAAAACTGTTTTTTAAACAGTTTTTATTTTGTGACACAAAATAATGTTGTTTTAACAAAATTATTTCTAAATAATAAAATGACTATCCAAGATTGAACATTATAAATTATTAAAAGTTTTAGAAAAGGAAAAACATATGAAAGAAAATAGCAAAAAATGGTGAATGATTAATTCAACATTAGTTTTAATGGTAACGGTTTTTGTCAGTTTTATTCTGTATGTCTGATATCTTGGTTATTTAAATCTAAGACCACTTTAGTTAGGGACAATTGTTACTGACCTCAATTTAAAAACCCTTAAAACTAATGGCTTACATATTCCGAAAAAAATACAGATTAAAGAAAAATTAAAACAACAATTTCCTAATTTAAATATTAATAAAATAAAAATTAAAGATAACATTAGTTCTTCATCAGCAACAATTGTTTCAAGTGATTTTTCGTTTTATCGAGGATCAGTGATTCTTTATTATACTCTTGATAAATCAATTGCTAATCAAATTGATTTAAATCGACAATATGTTCCAAATAAAACTTGAGTACAAAATCGAAGTTACCGAGGAATGTGAATTAATAATAATATTGCAACAAAACTTGAACAAAATTTAACAAATGCTTTTTTAAGTCCAGCTAATTATACTAATTTACCATTCTATGATCAAAAAACATTTATTTCTTATGATGAATTATTGTCCTTTTTAGATGAACCAATTCTACATTCTTGACAACAATTTATCAATCATTATTGTTCAACTTATCAAAATAAATTAAAAGAAATTATTGGTCGTATAAAGAAAATTGGGGTTTTTTATAAAAACAAGAAAAAAATGTCTTTATTTTATTGAACTAAATAATATTTAAAAACAAAAACCCCAATCTTTTACATGCGACCAAATTATTACATTATTTTATAATATTTGTGCTTTTCTTTGAGCAAAACAAGAAATTAATAAAGTTTTAAGTTCTGTTATTATTAAAGATGGATAATTTTTAGAAACAAAGGGTTATACAAATTCAAACAACCGGTAAATTGTAATTGCATATGATGCAATAAATTGTAACTATGAAGAGATATGAAAGCAAAATTGGGTTGAAGGTGGAATTTCACAACAAAGTATTTTTTACACTCTATGTCATGAACTTGGACATTTGTTGCACTATCGTTATAAATTAGATTATAAAATTAATGTGATTGAACAATTAAAAACATTTTTATTAAAAAAAATTAATAACTTTCACCAGCAACAAAGTTTAACAAAAGAAAAGATTTTTCAATTATTTCATCTTAGTAAATTTTCATTTAAAGATAATTTTGAATTTTTTGCGGAGGGATTTATATATTGACTTTTAACAAGTGATGCTTTAAAAACAAAAGCATGAGAATTTTGACATGAGTTTTTAACATCTTATTTGCCAAGTTTAACTTAATATTAAGTAGTTTTTGATAAAGTAAATTTCTTTACTAATTTGTAATTTTATTTTGATTATTTGTTAAAACAATTTATAATATATTAGAATAAAATATAAAAAAGAAAGGAAAGTTATAATGGCATTACAATATAAGCGAGTTTTACTAAAATTATCTGGTGAAGCATTAGGGAATTCTGATAATTTATATGATGCGAAAAAAATTTATGATATTGCAAAACAAATTGTTAAATTACAAAAAGAAGGATTACAAATTGCTATTGTTGTCGGCGGTGGTAATATTTGACGCGGTAATCGTGCTGACACAATTAAAATGAATCCAATTAGTGCAGATTATATGGGAATGTTAGCAACAGTAATGAATGCTTTAGCATTAGAGGCTGTATTAAAAAATGAAGGTAGTCAGAATGTTGTTGTAACTTCAAAAATTCAAGTTCCGGAAGTTGCTTCACCATATTTGTTTAAAAAAGCAAAAGCTGCTTTAGAAAAAGGAGCAATTGTTATTATGGCTGGAGGAACTGGCCAACCAAAGTTTACAACTGATACAGCAGCAACAATTAGAGCAATTGAAATTGATGCAGATGTTATGTTAATGGCAAAAAATGGAGTTGATGGTATTTATGATAAAGATCCGCGCCATAATGCTGATGCAGTTCGCTTTGATAATATTAGTTTAAATGAATTGCAAAAAAAACAATTAAAAATAATGGATTTAACAGCATCTAGTTTAGCAATGGAAGATGATGTTAAAATCGTTGTTTTTGATATTAATGAACCAGATAATATTTATAAGGCAGCACATGGTAATGCGCGTTCAACAATTGTTACAGGAGGGAAAAAATAAATGTCGCAAGAAGTTATTAATCAAACAAAAGAAAAGATGGAAAAAGTAATCGTTTCATTTGAAAATGAATTAATTAAAATTCGTACTGGTCGTGCCAATCCAAATATGTTATCACATATTATGATTGATTATTATGGAACACTAACACCAATTCAACAATTGGCTAATATCATGGTGCCAGAAGCACGACAATTAGTTATTAAACCATATGATCGTTCAATTATTAATTTAATTGTAACAACAATTAATAAAGCAGATTTAGGTTTAACACCAAATTCAGAAGCAGATTTAATTCGGTTAAATATTCCTCCGCTAACTGAAGAACGTCGTAAAATGTTGGTTAAGGAAATGTGAAAAGCTAGTGAACAGTTTAAAGTAGCAATTCGGAATGAACGACGAGATAGTAATGAACACCTTAAAAAAGATTCTGAATTAACTGAAGATGATAAAAAATATTATGAAGGGGAAGTTCAAAAATTAACAGACCAATTTATTAAAAAAATTGATGAAAAAGCAACTCTAAAAGAAAAAGAACTAATGGAAGTTTAAAACTTTCATTTTTTTATGACTCTCGGTATAATTAACAAAATGGGAAGAAGGACATAAGGCATGAAAATACCACAATATATTGCAATTATTTTAGATGGTAATGGTCGTTGGGCAACTAAGCAAGGTTTAGAACGAACAGCTGGCCATGAAGAAGGAGCAAAACGGATTAAAGATGTCGCATTAAAAGCAAATGCTCTTGGTGTTAAGTATTTAACGATTTATTGTTTTTCAACTGAAAATTGAAAACGAAGTGCACAAGAAGTTGCATATTTAATGGCGATGCCAGAGCGATTATTAAATAATAAACAAGTTAATAATTTTAAGAATGAAAATATTGTTTTAAATCATATTGGTCGGCGTACAAAAATGCCGCTTAAAACATTAACAGCAATTGATAATGCTATTTTACGGACAAAAGATAATAATGGAATGGTTTTAACATTTGCTTTTGACTATGGAGCCATTGAAGAATTATTAACAGCAATTAATCAAATGATAAGTGAAAAATTAGCAACTGTTGATGAACAGACATTATTTCAACATTTATATACCGCAGATTTACCAGATGTTGATTTAATGATTCGATGTGGTGGTGAACAAAGGTTAAGTAATTTTTTATTATTACAAAATCGTTATGCTGAATTATATTTTACCAAAGCATTTTGACCAGAATTTGATGAAAATGCTTTAACTGAAGCAATATTAGATTATAATAATAGAAATAGAAGATTTGGAGGAATTGAAAGTGATAAACAATCAGGAAGATAATGTTCTTATTAATGAAAATGAAAAATCAACAGGAGATGATAATTTAACAAATAAAGCGTCAAAAAGTAAGGAACATAAAGGTATGTTTCAAAAAAAATATGTTGCTCGTCATATTACATTTTATTTGTTATTAGTCTTTTTAGGTTTATATTTATTCACAGGGGCAATTGCAACAGAATGACATGGTAATGTTCCACATATTGAAATTGCTAATTATGTTTTTATTGGCATTAATGCTGTTATTTTAGGTTTAGTTAACTATGAAATTTTGCGGTTAGTTGGAGGAACAAAGTGACCAATTTATACGCAAGTCATTACATATTTATTAATAATTTTTTTATTTTTGTTTCCAGCTGAATCAATCGCAACAGAATATGGTGGAATTGGTTCAATTAATTACCCATTTTATACATTATTAAATTGAAATTGATTAAAACCCTGAATTATTTTTGTTATTTATTTATGTGCGATTTTAGGATATTATTGTTTAGTATTTAGTTCAAAAGAAATTACTTTTGGTAAAATGACATTAGTTTTAATTTTTACCTTGTATTTAACTTTTGCTTTAAAAGCAATGAATAAATTTATGTTAAATCCTGCTTATGGTTGAAGTAGTGTGGTATGATTAGCATTAATTATTATTTTAACTGATACTTTTGCTTTTGTTGGTGGTGTTACTTATGGAAAACATAAATTAGCGCCAACAATATCTCCAAACAAAACATGAGAAGGTGCTGTAACGGGAACAATCTTAGCAGCAGGAATTACAATTACTTATGCTATTTTAATGTTTCATTTTGCAACTAGTAACCATTGGGTTTTTAACTTTTTCTCAAATGATAATAATAAAAATGTAATGCGTTATGTAATTTATGTTCTGCTAGCGTTTGTATTAAGCATTTTGTCACAATTAGGGGATTTATCATTTTCATGAATTAAACGTCGTTATAATATTAAAGATTTTAGTAATTTATTGTCTGGCCATGGTGGTATTTTAGATCGTTTGGATTCATTTTCATTAGTCTTTTTTGTAATGTTTATTATTTCAAATATAGTGTTACAACGATAATTTATGATGCGAAATATTATTGTTTTTGGTGCGTCTGGAAATATTGGTCAACAAGCGTTACAAATTATTAAATCAAATCCAAATGATTTTCAAATTACCGCTGTTAGTATTTATCATAATATTTCAGTTCTAATTAAGATTTTAGATAAACATCGCACAATTAGGATTGTTCATCTTGGTGATGAAACACAACAAGCTATTTTAACAGCGCAATATCCAAATATAACTTTTGTAACTGGAGAAACAGGAATTAATGCAATGTTAGTTACTTTTCCGACAGCTTTGGTTTTAAATGCAGTTAGTGGTTTTGCAGGATTGTACCCAACATTACAAACTTTATATGGTAAAAACCGTACGTTATTATTAGCAAATAAAGAATCGTTAGTAGTAGCAGGGGATTTAATTAACAATTTATTAGCAAAAAATAATAATAAATTATATCCAATTGATTCTGAACATTGCGCTATTTTTCAATGTTTAGAGCAAACCAACCCGTGTTCAGAAATTATTTTAACAGCTTCAGGGGGGATGTTTGCTAATAAAACATTAGCTGATTTAAAAACAATTGATGAGCAACAATCTTTGCAACATCCAACTTGAAAGATGGGGCAAAATATTACCATTGATTCTTCAACAATGGTAAACAAAGGATTTGAAATTATAGAAGCTTATCATTTATTTAAAACTTCAAAAATCACTGTTATTTTACATTCACAAGCTATTTTACATTCAGCCGTACAATATGCCGATTCTTCAATTATTGGACAATTATCAAAACCTTCAATGTTACAAGTTTTAAATTATTTTTTATATTATCCAATTCGAAAACATAGTTCGTTCTTAAAACCATTAAATTTTGAGGAATTAATAACCTTAACATTTCAAAAAGCTGATTTATCTCGTTGAAAAGCGCTACAATTAGCCTATCGTTGCTTAAATGAAAATAATTCATTAGCCATTGCTTTTAATGCAGCAAACGAAACATTACGTTCGCTTTTCTTAGCCGGAAGAATTAAATTTTATCAAATTGTTGATTATATTGAATATTTTATGAATCAAATTAAACCGCAAAAATTAGTTAATTATCGTGAAATCAAAGAATTAAATGATATCATTAAAAGAGATATTATTAATTATTTTTCTGAAAAATAATGTTATTTCGAATAAAAAAGTAAGGAGTTAAGAAATAAATGTCAGCAGGAATGGTAGTTTTAGGTTTTATAATTGGGATTATAATTTTATTAATGTTAGTTACAATTCATGAATTTGCACATTTTATTATTGCGAAATTAGCGGGAGCATATGTCTATGAATTTGCAATTGGTTTTGGTCCCAAAATTTTTTCTTGAGGAAAAAAAGAAACTCGTTATTCAATCCGAATTTTTCCTTTTGGAGGATATGTTTATGTTGCAAGTCAATTAGTTGATCCACCAAAAGGGCGTGAAGAGGAAGAAGTTCCTGAAGAACGAAAAATGGAAAATATTGCAAAATGAAAACGCTTAATTTTTATTGTCGCAGGAGCTTTAATGAATTTTTTTATTGCTGTTTTTATTTTTACCACAACTTTTGCGGCATTAAATTATAAACCATCTGATATGACATATTGAGGAGCTAAGTATGATTCTAATGGTGCAGCATATGCTGCTCTAAAAACGATTGGTCAAAATGTTGCTCAAGATATTGTGATTTTAGATTATTGATTAGGTCCTAATATTGAAAAACTTAAAGTAGCACAAGAATATTATCGTGTTAATAAAGAAGATAAAGCTGATAATAAGGAGAATCATATTTTAGCAAGTCATGTGGGAACAGTAGATAAGATTCCAACTTATCAAACAACAGTTTTTAATTTTATTAAAAATTTAAAACAACAATATGATAATAGTAATAATGATGAAAAAATTAATTATATTATTCTTGCTTTTGCTCGTGTAAATAATAAACAAGAAGTTACAACGGCTTCGGATGGTTTATTTCAAACTGAACCAGTTAAGTTAACAGAAGCCAACAATACTTATACAGTCGGAATTAGAGCTCCTGATCGTCAGTTTGCTTCAACTGCGCAAGCATATGGCTATGGTTGAGGAGAAACATTTAGACAATCAGTGACAATTTTAAAATCATTTGGATTATTATTTACTGGTCAGTGAGGACAATTATCTGGTCCAATTGGAATTGCAAGAACAGTTTCTTCAATGTTAACAGAAGGACCAGCTCTTTTCTTTATGTATGTGGCCATGTTATCTGCTAATTTATTTGTTTTGAACTTAATTCCAATTCCACCATTAGATGGATACAAGTTTTTTGAAACATCAATTGAAGGAATAGTTGGTGGAGTAAAACGCTTAAATGGTCGGGTAAGGATTTGAAAGAAAAGCCATGATCCAGCGCAACAAAAAGTATTATTAGAAGAATATCAAGCAAAAGAGCAAAAATGACAGTTACCCCATAAGGCAAAGATTATTATTAATGTAACGGGAGCAATAGTCTTTATTTTATTATTTATTGGAATAACAATTAAAGATGTCTTTTTTTAAGCAGAAAAGCTAGGTGAGAATTAGATGATGGACCAACAATTGATAAAACTATTTACAGCAAATAATTTAGAATTTACTGGAAATTATTTTGATGATGCTAAAGTCATTAAAGCAGAATATAGTACTAGTGAAGGTTTTTTTCGTGTTGTGATTGAAATTAATGATTTTTTACCACTAGAAGTTTTACTAAAATTAGAACAAACTTTATTAGAAAATGAAACATTACCCACAAAGATTTCTTTACGGGTTCGAAAAGAACAATACGAATTAGAAACTATTTTTAGTTACTTAGAATATATTCGATTAAATAAATCGGAATTAAAAAATAGTTTTTTTAGTAAATTATCCCCAGAACGTTTTGTTTTAACTGATAATATTTTAAAAATTACTGTTCATTCGGAAAGTGAACAAAAATTAGTGGGTGAACATTGTAATTATTATCAAAAAAAACTTCGTCGCTATGGTTTTAGTGATTTACAATTATCCCTAGTGATTGATTTACGAGAAAATAATATTTTAGAAATTAATGAACAAGAATTAATTAAATATCAAGAAACAGCGCAAAAAACAGAACAGTTAATTTCTAAACCAACCAATGGGACTAATCCAGTTCGAAGAGAATTAAATAGTTATCAGAGAGCAAAAAATGGAGAAGCAAGTTATGAACGGTTAATTGATATTGATCAAGATGTTCCGAATGTGACAATTTATGGAAAAATTTTAAGTAAAGAACGACAGTTAATTTCAACAAAGAAATTTATTTATGTAATAACAATTACTGATTATAGTGATACAATTGGCGCAAAATTTTTTACTCGAACAGAACAACCAGATGATTTTATTGAAGAATTAAAAACGAATGAATGAGTTAGTCTTTTTGGCGATATTCGGTATAATACTTATGGTAATGAACAAATGTTTTTTATTAAAAAAATTTCTCGTTTAGAGCGTGAAGATTTATATCGTGAAGATAATGCGCCTGAAAAACGCGTGGAGTTACATCTCCATACTAAAATGAGTGTTATGGATGGAGTAACAGATCTTGCAATGCTTTTTAAAACATTAGTACATTGGAATCATAAAGCAATTGCTTTTACTGACCATTTAAATGTTCAAGCTTATCCAGAAATTTATAATCTTAATAAGAAATATCCTGATGTTAAAGTTATTTATGGTGTTGAAGCAGATGTTTTAGATGATAAAGTCTGATATGTTAAAAACCTGCATCATCATAATTTACGAACTGCAAAATATGTTATTTTCGACTTAGAAACAACTGGCTTAAGTAGTAGCTATGATGAAATCATTGAATTTGGTGCGGTTATTATGGATGGTATTAGTGGTGAACGTCAAACAATTAATCATTTGTTTAAACCATCCGTTAAGTTATCATCATTTACAACTGAATTAACAGGAATTACAGATGAATTATTAGCGGATAAACCAACTTTTATTGAATCAATTGACCAAATTTTAGAATATTTTAAGGATGCAATTTTAATTGCACATAATGCTGAGTTTGACCTTGATTTTATTCAATCGTGGTTAAAAAAAGCTGGACGCGCAGAAATTAATAACACAGTAATTGATACTTTACAATTATCACGGATTTTAGAACCACATTTGAAAAATTATCGGTTGGGAACAATTGCTCGTTGTTATAATGTTATTTATAATGAAGAAGTTGCTCACCGTGGTGATTATGATGCAATTGTTTTAACAGATATCTATGAGCATCAGCTACGGAAAATGATTAATACTTATAGTATTGAGTTTGATGATGATATTGAGAAAATTCATGACCCTGCTGTTTATAAAAAACTGCGACCAAAACATATGACAATTTTAGCAAAAAATCAGTTAGGTTTATTAGAATTATTTAAACTAATAACTGCTGCGCATACTAAATATTTTTATTCATCACCAAAATTATTAAGAAGTGTAATTGAACAACATCGTAGTAATTTATTGATTGGGTCATCATGTGTTAATGGTGATGTTTTTGAAGTGGCACGAAATAAAGATGAATCGGAATTAGCAGAAACAATTAAGTTTTATGATTATGTTGAAATTCAACCTCCTAGTGTATATAAACATTTAGTTCAAATAGGGGATTTATCAGAAGAACGATTATTAACAGTCATTAAAGATATTATTTTTACAGCAAAAAAATTAAATAAATTAGTTGTTGCTACTGGTGATGTGCACTATCTTAACCCAGAAGATAAAATTTTCCGTGAAGTTTATATTAATGCAAAAGGAATTGGTGGCCGTCCACATCCTTTATATGATTATAAGCAACGAGTAACTGATAATCCTGATCAGTTTTTAAGAACAACAATGGAAATGATGAACGAATTTAGGTTTTTAAATGATGATGAATTAATTTATGAAATTGTAGTAACAAATCCAAATTTAATTGCTGACCAAATTGAAAAAGTTGAAATTATTAAAGATAAATTATATATACCTAAAATTGAGGGTAGTGACCAATTATTAAAAGAATTATGTTATCAAAATGCTTATAAAATTTATGGTAAGTCATTACCAGAAATTGTTGCATCACGCTTAGAACGTGAATTAAATGCTATTATTAAGCATGGTTTTGCTGTTATTTACTGAATTGCACATAAATTAGTTGATAAATCATTGCAAGATGGCTATTTAGTCGGGTCACGGGGAAGTGTTGGTAGTAGTTTTGTTGCAACAATGAGTAATATTACTGAAGTAAATCCATTACAACCACATTATTTATGTTCTTATTGTAGTTATAGTGAATTTATTGTTGATGGTTCAGTTAAGTGTGGATATGATTTACCAGTTCGTACTTGTCCAAAGTGTCAAAAACCATTAAAAGGAGAAGGGCATGATATTCCCTTTGAAACATTTTTAGGGTTTGAAGCAGATAAAGTTCCGGATATTGATTTAAACTTTTCAGGAGAATATCAACCAATTGCACATGACTTTACTAAAGAAATGTTTGGAGAACGTAGTGTTTATCGTGCCGGAACAATTTCAACGGTGGCAGAAAAAACTGCATATGGTTATGTGAAAGGTTATTTTGAAAGTAAAAATATTTTACATTTAAAACGTCGCGCAGAATTAGAACGAATTGCCAAGGGTTGTGAGGGAGTTAAACGAACAACTGGACAACATCCAGGTGGAATTGTTGTTATTCCAAATGAATATGAAGTTGAAGCATTTACACCAGTTAATTTTCCTGCTGATGATATCAAATCAAATTGATTAACAACTCATTTTGATTTCCACGCAATTCATGATAATGTTTTAAAGTTAGATATTTTAGGTCATGTTGACCCAACTGCTTTGCGAATGCTGCAAGATTTAACGGGAGTGGATCCAAAAACAATTCCAACAAATAATGAAGCAGTTTTAAGTCTTTTTCGAAGTTTAGATGTTTTAAAAATTAAACCAGAATATATTAATGGTGAAAAAACTGGTGCAATTGGTATTCCTGAATTTGGTACCTTTTTTGTTCGTAAAATGTTATTAGATACAAAACCAACTTCATTTGCAGATTTAGTCCAAATTTCAGGATTGTCACACGGAACAGATGTTTGAATTGGCAATGCCCAAGAATTAATTCGAAATCAAAATATTAGTATTTCAGAAGTAATTGGATGTCGTGATGATATTATGGTTAATTTAATTTATAAAGGGTTACCTGCTCAAAGTGCTTTTAAGATTATGGAAGATGTTCGGAAGGGCAAGGGATTAACAACTGAACATGAACAATTAATGCGGGATAATAATGTTGAACAATGATATATTGATTCGTGTAATAAAATTAAGTATATGTTCCCAAAAGCACATGCAACAGCCTATGTCTTAATGGCGTGACGAGTAGCATGATATAAAATTAATTATCCAGTTGAATATTATGCAACATTTTTTTCAACTCGAACAGATGTTTTTGATATTAAAACAATTTTAAAAGGAGCAGAAACAATCAAACAAGTTTTACGCGATATTCAAACTCGTTTGGATAATAAAGATTTTAATGCTCCTGATAAACCAACACAAAAAGAAAAAGATTTAATTCCCGTTTATGAAGTAGCATTAGAAATGTATGCCCGAGGAATTAAAATGAGCAATATTGATTTAAAAACAAGTCGAAATAAAAATTTTACCGTTATTACAAATGAAAATAATGAAAAAATTATTTTACCGCCATTTTCTGCAATTGATGGTTTGGGGGGAGCTGTTGGCGATAGTATTATTAATGCTCGCCATGAAAAACCATTTTTATCAATTGCTGATTTACAAAAACGAACAAATATTACAAAAGCTCATTTAGAATCATTTGAAGAACTTGGAATTTTAAAAGATTTATCATTAGATGATCAAATTGCGTTTGAGTTTTAAATAAGATAATTTTTTATGATATTTTCCTTTATAATTAGAATAATTAAGAGGTGAAGAAAATGGCAATTAAATCAGGTTTTGTTGCAATTGTGGGGCGACCAAATGTTGGTAAATCAACATTATTAAATACAATTTTAAATAATAAAGTAGCAATTGTAACAGCAAAGGCACAAACAACACGAAACCGTATTCAAGGGATTTATAATGATCAAGAATCACAAATTGTTTTTATGGATACCCCAGGCATTCATAAAACTCATCATGAAATGGGGAAATTTATGAATAAAGTTGCTTTATCAGCAACAAAAGCAGCCGATGTTATTTTATTTTTAGCTCCAGCAAATGAACACATTGGTGATAATGATCGTTATATTATAAGAGCACTACAAGAGCGCGCAATTCCAATTGTTTTAGTTGTAACAAAAATTGATTTAGTTTCCAAAGGTGATTTAATGGTAAAAATTGCTGAATGAGAAAAAATTCATCAGTTTACTGCTATCATTCCCGTTTCAGCCGTCAAACATAAAAATCTTGAAACATTATTAACTTTATTAAAAACACATTTAGCAGTAGGACCACAATATTATCCTGATGATATGTTAACTGATCAACCAGAAAAGTTTTTAATTCGTGAAATTATTCGTGAAAAAATTTTGTTGTTGACAGAAGATGAGATTCCGCATAGTGTTGCCATTTTAATTGATAAAATTGATGATCAACCACAGCTATTAAAAATTATGGCTTCAATTTGTGTTGAACGGGATTCGCAAAAAGGAATTATTATTGGGAAACAAGGCCGTTTAATTAAACAAATTGGAACGCAAGCCCGCTTAGAATTAGAACAAATTTTAGGAACAAAAATATTTTTAGAATTATTTGTTAAAGTAGTGGATAAATGACGGGATAAACCTTCAATGATTGCCCGTCTAGGTTATAACAAAGAAAGTTATTAAAATGATTCAAAAATTAACAGGAATGGTATTGCATAAACGACCTTATGATGATAACAGTGCAATTATTACGATTTTGTCACAAGAATTAGGAAAATTAGCTTTTTTTGCACCTGGGGTACAAAAAATTACATCAAAAAATCAGTATGCAGTACAATTCTTAGCAACAAGTGAATTTGAAATATTTTTATCATATCATAATAATAAGTTAAGTAAATTAAAGACAGGAAATTTATTAAAAACAAGAATTAAATTAGCACAAAATTATGATGATTATTTATTAGCAACATTAATTTGTAAAATTGCTGAGCAAGCGGTTGTTGACCGTCAAGATGATAATGAATTGTACGAATTATTAACAACAACATTAGACAATTTAGTTGCATGAGAAGATAATTTAAGTATTGTAATTGCTTTTATGTTTCGTGCTTTAAAATGATATGGATTAGAATGAGACTTTACGATGTGTAAACGATGTGGCAGCAAACAACACATTAAAACAATTAGTTTTCTTGAGGAAGGATATCTTTGTAAAAATTGTTTATTACCAAGAGATTATCTTTTTCCAATTGAATTAGTGAAAGTTTTTAATAGTAATTTTCATACTAATTTTTATTTTTACAATAAGATTAATATAAAAGCTTTAATAATATTATTTAAAATGCTATGTGAGTATTATTTAACAAAAGTTGGAATATTTTCGTGTAGTATTTATGAAATGCGACAAAAATCAATTTATTTTAAAGAATAACATAGTATAATTGAGAATAGAGAAATAAGAAGGAGTTATATTAATGCAATATACATTAGAAGAAGTTGTTAATCATTTAAAAACACAAGGTTTTGTTTTTCAAGGGAGTGAAATTTATGGTGGTTTAGCAAACAGCTGAGATTTTGGACCATTGGGGGTTGAATTAGAACGAAATTTAAAAAATTTATGATGACAACATTTTATTACAAAATCAAAATATAATGTTGGTCTTGATAGTGCTATTTTAATGAACAATAATGTTTGAAAAGCTTCTGGACATCTTGGCAATTTTGCTGACCCATTATTAGATTGTAAAAAATGTAAAAGCCGAATGCGGGCAGATAAACTGATTGAAGATAATTATCCGAAATTAAATTGTGGTGGTTGAACTAATAAACAATTAGAGACTTTTATTACCGAAAAAAATATTTTATGTCCAAATTGTGGAGGACATGATTTTACTGAAATTCGTCAGTTTGAATTAATGTTTAAAACAAACCAAGGTGTCATTGAAGATGAAAAATCAGTTGTTTATCTGCGACCAGAAACAGCACAAGGAATTTTTGTTAATTTTAAAAATGTTCAACGTTCTTTGCGAAAAAAATTACCTTTTGGTGTTGGTCAAATTGGAAAGTCATTTCGGAATGAAATTACCCCAGGAAATTTTATTTTTCGTACACGTGAATTTGAACAAATGGAATTAGAATTTTTTTATGATAGTAACGAAAAGATTGATTGATTTGAATATTGAGTTAAAGAAGTAATCAAGTTTTTAGAATTAATTGATTTAAAACCAGAAAACTATCATTTTCGTGAGCATAACGCTAATGAGTTAGCCCATTATGCAAAACGAACTATTGATATTGAATATAAGTTTCCGTTTGACATAGGTGAATTATGAGGGATTGCTGACAGGGGGGATTATGATTTACGTCGTCACAGTAAAATGAGTAAAAATGATTTGTCGTATTTAAATCAAGAAACAAATGAAAAAATTATCCCGCATGTAATTGAACCATCGGTTGGTGTTGGGCGCTTGATGTTAGCGATTTTATATGATGCTTACCATGTTGAAAAAGTTTCTGATAATGAGACAAGAATTGTTTTAAAATTAAGCCCGTTATTAGCTCCATATCAAATTGCGGTGATTCCATTAAGTAAACAATTAAACAACAATGCTTATCAGTTATATGAAAAACTCTTAGGTCGTTTTCAATGCACTTATGATGAAACAGGAAATATTGGAAAGCGTTATCGTCGTCAAGATGCGATTGGAACACCGTTTTGTGTAACAGTTGATTTTGACAGTCAAAAAGACCAAAAAGTTACAGTTCGTAATCGTGATACAATGAAACAAGAACGAGTGGCAATTGCTAATTTAGAAAGCTATTTTACCGCAACATTAAAATAATTAAAAGGAGTGAAAGGTATGGCATTAATTAGTAATGAAAAAATTGATTTAATTAAGTCAAAAGTAAATATTGTTACCGTAATGTCAGAATATTTATCGCTTGAAAAACGGGGTCGTAATTATTGAGCAGTTTGTCCGTTTCATCAAGATTCACATCCTTCAATGAGTATTTCACCAGAAAAGCAAATTTACCGTTGTTTTACTTGTTCAGCTGGAGGCAATGTTTTTACTTTTTTACAAGAATATGAAAATATTAGTTTTATTGAAGCTTTAAAAAAAGTTGCGGTAATGGCCAATATTTCCTTAGATGAATTGACTACTTATCAAGAAAAACCAAAATATGATAAAAGTGAACAGTTAATTTTTGAAATTAATGCCTTAGCAAGCGCTTACTTTAGTAATAATTTAGAAACCAAAAAGGCTTATGATGCAAAGGAATATTTAACAAAGCGGAACATTAATAATACTGAAATTGAATTATTTCAGATTGGTTATGCTGAGAGTGGCTTTGATCATTTGTACCATTTTTTAATTAAAAAAGGATATTCAATTAATGATATTCAACAAGCGGGTTTAATTACAATTAAAAATGGCAAGGTGTATGATTATTTTAATAATCGTTTAATGTTTCCGATTAAAAATGAAGATAGTTATATTATTGGTTTTTCTGGACGAGTAATTGGGGTTACTAACCAGATAGCAAAATATCTTAATACTCCTGAAACAAAGGTTTTTAAAAAAGAACAACTAATGTATAATATTCACCGGGCGAAATCGTTTATTCGCCAGCAAAATAATTTAATTTTACTTGAAGGATATATGGATGTTATTAGTTTAGAAAAATTAAATCTTAAAAATACCGTTGCTTTAATGGGAACTAATTTAAGTGAATATCATTTAAAAGAAATTAAAAGATTAACAAATGAGTGTTTAATTTTTTTAGACGGTGATAAGGCTGGAATTAATGCTAATTTAAAAGCAGCAATTAAATTATTAAGTTATAATCTAAAAGTTAAAATTGTCTTGAATGAGACGCAACAAGACCCTGACGAATTAGTTAATAGTGGTCAGGGGGAATTAATTCATGCAATGTTAGCAAATGCCCAACATCCAATTAATTTTGCTCTTGATTATTTTCAAAATAAATTTAATTTACAAGCAGCAAATGAATTAGAAGAATTTATTAATATTGTTGCATCTTTAATTAAAGCTAGTCCAAATCAATTGGAACAAGAATTAGCGGTTAATAATTTAGTTAAAATAACAGGAATATCTAAAGAAACAATTACAACAAAAATTGGACAAATTAAAACATATCAAAAAACAGTTTTTTCACCTGCTGTGTCAGAACCAATTCCTAATGGAACAAATGATAATAATTATCAGCAAAAGCCGCCACCAAGGTTCAAACCACACCAAAGTAATACTGGTGTAGTTAAAAATACAAAATATAAAATTAAAAATTTAAAACGATATCTTTTAGCAGAACAAAATATGGTTTTACAATTACTTGGTTCTCGAAAAGCAGCAGATTTTTATCAAAGAAAAATTGGAAATTTAAATTTTGATGGTTATCGTTTGTTAGCAAATGATATAATTACTTATTATAACGGACATTTGGGGGCAGAAAATGTTAAAATTAATATGTTGTGTCAAGAAATAAGTGATCCAAATTTAAAAAAAATATTAATGGATATTATTAATAAATCAACAATTAAAATTAAATATAATAGGAAAGAATTAGAAGACTATGCGCTCTTAATTGATGATTTTGCTAATGAAAAAGAGATTGCAATGCTATGAAATAAGTTAAAAAAAGCAAGTAATCTAATTGAACAACAGGCAATTTCAATGGAAATTGACAAGTTGAATCAACGATTAAAATTTAAAAAGGGGTAGAGAGAATGGGATTATCAAAAAAAGAAGTCAGAGATATGAAATCTTTTGATGAATTTAAAGAATATATTAATAAATATTTAGAAGAAAATAACAATGAGATTGAACAAGAAAAATTAATAACATTAATTAATGATCATTTTGAAGTTGATGATAATGATGTTAAAGAATATTTCGAAGAATTAGTTGCTAATGGTGCTGAATTTAGTGATATTAATTTAGAAGAGTTAGAAGAAAATGAAGTTCCTGAACCAGAAAAAGTAACGAAAAAACAACCAGATGAAAAATTACGTTACAAAGTTGGTGGAATTTCAAATGAAACAAAAATTCAAGATATTATTAAAGCTTACTTTAATATTTTGGGAACAAGTAAGATTTTAACTCGTGAAGAAGAAATTAAATATGCTAAAATGTTAGAATCATCTGATCCAGAAGAAAGACGTTTTGGACGGGATAAATTAATTACTTCTAACTTGAAGTTAGTTGTTTCAGTTGCTCGTAAACATTTAAACCGAGGATTAGATTTTTCAGATTTAATTGAAGAAGGTAACATTGGGTTAATGAAAGCTGTTGATAAGTTTGATTATAAGCGTGGTTTTAAATTTTCAACATATGCTACATGATGAATTAGACAAGCAATAACCCGGGCAATTGCTGATCAAGCGCGAACAATTCGGATTCCTGTTCATATGGTTGAAACAATTAATAAGTTAACAAGAATTGAACGGCAATTAACACAAGAGTTAGGACGCGAACCAAGTTACAATGAAATTGCTGAAAAAATGGGGCAAGGAATGGTTGGCGAAAAAGTTCGTGAAATTAAGAGACTATCAATTGAACCAGTTTCATTAGAAAAACCAATTGGTGATGAGGATGATACTCATTTTGGTGATTTTGTTGATGATAAAGATATTTTTACACCGGATGAATATGCTGAAAAAGAATCATTACGAGAAGTAATTGATGAAGTTTTCCATGAAATTTTATCAGCACGAGAAGAAAAAGTAATTAGAATGCGGTTTGGACTTTTACCAACAAAGTTACGAACAGTATTACGGTTAGCAAAAGAATGTGAAGATGAAACTTTCCCCGAATTAGTTCAAACAGTTAAAGCTCTTGATATTCATTATGATACACCAATTGAAAAAGTACAAAGTCAAAAAAATGCTTTAATTGATAAGCATTTATCAAAATATGATTCACCAAAAACATTAGAAGAAGTAGGCAAAGAATTTAAAGTAACACGTGAACGAATTCGCCAAATTGAAGCAAAAACAATTCGTAAGTTTAAGCCAAACCAATCTAATTCGAAAGCAAAAGTATTAAAAGACTTTTTTAAAGGATAGGGGTTTTAAAAAAATGGATAGATTATCAGAACGTTTATTATTAATTGCCAAACAAATTAATGAAAAAGACATTATTTGTGATATTGGGACAGATCATGCAATGATTCCAATTTATTTAGCAAAAGGAAATTTAATTACCAAAGCTTATGCATGCGACATTGCAGCACAACCCTTAGCCCAAGCGAAAAAAAATATTGCAAAATATCATACTGAAAAACTTATTACCCCAATTTTAGCAGATGGTTTAACAGGAGTTTCGGACATTAAGATTGATACATGTATTATTTCAGGATTAGGGAGTACAACAATTTTAACCATTTTGCAACGAGATTCTGATTTAATTGATCGTTATATTTTATGTCCTAATGATGATCCATTTTTATTACGAGAATGAATTAAAAAACATAAGTACTTTATTGAAAAAGAATTATTAATTAAGGAAAATGATATTATTTATGAGATTATTGTTGTTAATAAAACTGCTGGTCAAAAAGTCAAAAATAAAAAAGACTTATACTTCGGTCCCTATCTTCGCAAAGAACATAGTAAACTTTTTCAAGAGAAATGATTGTTAAAAAATGATTATTATTTAACATTGTTAAACAAGATTCCTGCAAACACTAAGCGCTATCAAGAAGTTAAAGCAAAACTAAAAATGATTAATAAGGTGATATAATGTTAATTAAAAAATTATATCAAGAAATTGAAACTGATTTTTCATTAAAAGCAGCTTGTAAGTGAGATTATAGTGGTCATCAATATGGAAACAAAAATCATTTTGTAGCAAAAATTATGGTTAGTTTAGATTTAACAAGCGAAGTAATTACAGCAGCAGTCGCTAAGCAAATTAATGTTATTATAACTCATCATCCTTTTTGTTTTGGCAAGAAAAAAAGAATTCAACAGATTCCTTACAAACGAGCAATTATTGATCTTCTTAATAAACATCAGATAACTGTTTATGCTTTACACACAAATTATGATGGTTTAATGAATGAATTGATTTTACAAGAATTAAATCCCCTAAAAATTGTTCCCTTTGATGATGATTTAACAATGATTGGGTATGTCAGTTTAACAGCTGATGAAATTATTACGAAATTAAAAGAAATTTTTAAAATTACAACAGTGCAGCACAATTTATCGACGTTAGAGCAACCTATTAAAACAGTTGCCTTAGCAGCAGGAGCGGCAGGTGATGTGATTGCAAAAATTAACCAAAATATTGACCTGTTTATTACTGGGGAAGTAAAATGAGATCAATGAGTATTAGCAAATGAAAAACAATTAGCAGTTATTTGCTTCAACCATTATATGGAAGATTTTTTTACTGCTGCTTTTGCTGGATACTTAACCCGAAAGTTTCCAACTTTAACAATAATTCCATATTATATCAAAAATATTATTAACTATCGTTAATAATATTTTTATATTTGCTCTAAATAACGAATTACTTCTAACTGAATGATGCTAGGTGTTGATGCCCCCGCAGTAACAGCAACACAGGTTTTATTTGCCAACCAAGTTGCTTGAATATCATTTTTATCATTAATACGATATGATTCAATCCCAATTTGTTCGCCCATTGCAACTAGCTTTAAGGTGTTACTACTTCGTTCATCACCAACAACAAGTAAAAGGTCAATTGTTGTTGAATTTAAATTTAGAACAGCATTTTGTCGTTCTAATGTTGCATTACATAAATCATTTTTAAAAAGAATTTCATTTGGAACAAGGGTTTTAATTTTTTTCACAATTGCTTCAATATCAATTTTAGAAAGGGTTGTTTGGTTTGTAATTAAAATCTTTTTAGTTGGGTCAAGATTAGGCAAAATGTTATCAACTTCTTGTTCTGTTGTCACAAGATTGATGCTTGGACTAAGCGATAACATTGCATTTGTTTCTGGATGAAAGTGTTTTCCAATAAAAATAATTTGATAATTAGGTTTTGCTAAATATTCCTTAATTAAATTTTTCGTGATAGTTACTCATTCACATTCAGTATCAACAAGTGTAATGTTTTTCTGTGCTGCGACATCTTTAATCCGGTCATCACTACCATGTGCACTTAAAATCACAACAGCATTATCTGGTAGTGTTTGCATTAGCGCAAGGCGATTAAGTTTAAAATCGTTGACCGCAATAACACCTAAATTAACAATTTCATCAATAACATGTTTATTATGAACAAGATAACCTAACATATAAATTTGCCGTCCAGCATATTTGACAGCAGCTTCTTTTGCTCATTTAATTGACTTGACAACACCAAGACAATAACCACGAGGTGTCATTTTTACAACTTTCATTTTTTCACCAATCCATTTTTATCTACTTATATAATATCATAACTAAAAATCTCTTTTATCATTTTAAAATAATATCTTAAACTTATTTATTAATCAAACTAAATTTGATATAATTAATTCGTCTATTTTAAATAAAAATTTTATCTTTTTATTAAAATATTACAATTATCTTAAATACTAAATTCAATTTGGGATAAAAAAATATTTAATGCAAAAAACTAATGATTAATGCTATTTTAACATTAGCAACCAACATTGGTTTGATTTCATTATGAAAGGAGATTGAGTATGCCAGTAAGCTTGAAAGCTAAAAGCAAAAAGGTGCCCCAGTCGAAAAAACCAGTAGCAAAAAATGCGACAGAAGAAAAATGATTATTCATTAAATCACAAGCAGTTATTGATTCAACTCCAGCTATGAAAAGATCAATCGATCGTTCATTAGGAGATGTTTATACAAAAACAGCAGCGGATTATCGGTCAAAAGATGGAAGTGCCATTACTACTGCAATTACAGCAGAAAGACTAATTGCAGAACGTTTAGGAAAAACAGCAACTCAACGAAAAGCAATTGAAGTGCAAAATAAAAAGAAGGCCACTCAAATGTTAAATTCAAAGGATAACAAAAAATCTGCTAAAAAAGCAGCAGCAAAAAAATCTTTGAAAAAAGTAGGGACAAAAAATAAGTAATGTTAACAATAACTAGATTTTCTAGTTATTGTTTTATTTAAAATTTTTATTAATATTTTTCCTGTTTTTATAAAATAGAAAAATAAGATTAAGAATTTTAAATAATTAGGACTATAATATAAAAGAAAAGAGGTTGGATCATGAAATCATTTAGCAAGTGAAGTATAGCTTTAATATGAATTATTGTATTAATTATTTTAGTTTTAGCCTTAGTTTTTTTGGGAATATATTATGATGGTTATTATTGAGAAGGAAAAGGATTACCAGTTAATATTAATGATATTAAAACATTTCATGGTAATGGTTATCAGTTAATAGGTCACTTGGGAATTGACAAATTAATGCGATTAGTATCCTCGAGATCATTTATTTGAGGATATTCAAATATTATTGTACCTGATGGTGGGCGAGGAATTGATTTAATGACATGGTTGCACCAATCGGGTAATGTTAATAATAGTGGAGTGATTCAATGATCCCAAAATTATGAATTAGAAGCCGGAACAAATTTTGCAGAAGTAGTTGGTAGTCTATTAATTGTGCTATTAGTGGCGGTTCCCGTTTTAATCTTAATTGGAATATATGTTACAAAAAAATGATAAAAGCAATGACACATCCTTATTCAATTGAATATTTAGACACACAGAAAAAAATGAAAAAAACAATAAAACAAGCTAGAAAAGCACTGAAAAAAATGAATATAGCTGTTCGCAAGGGACATGAAACATCCACAACATTAGCACGAGAACAAGAACGATGAGCTAATTTAATTGTTAATGCTGAAACAGATTTTCTTAAAGAAGAAGAACTTTTTAAAGATCAGGATAATAAAAAACCAGTTGTGAAAAAATTAGTAACTACCGGTAAAAAATAAAAGTTATATAATGAAATTAGCAATAATTTCATTTTTTAAATATGTTATAATTTGGAAGATAAAAAAAGGGGGTTAAATTATGAGTAATTTTAATCAATTTGGTTTTAAGCGGTTTTTAAATTTAGGCCTTGCTGAATTAAAATTTGTTGAACCAACTATTGTGCAAGAAAAAGTAATGCCATTATTATTAAAACATCAAAATGTTATATGTAAGGCACATACAGGAACTGGAAAAACATTTGCGTTTTGTTTACCAATTTTAAATAATATAAATTATGAGCAAGCAAAAATTCAATCTATTATTGTAACTCCAACCCGTGAATTAGCAAAACAAATTTATGATAATATTCGTTTTTTTAAAAAATTTGAACCAAATTTACAAGTTAATTATTTTATTGGTGGCGAAGATATTAAACGTCAAATTGAACAATTGCAACGAATCCAACCCCACATTATTATTGCTACTCCAACGCGACTAAAAGATTTGTTTGAACAACAAAGTCTAAATTTAGGTAAATTAACAACTTTTATTATTGATGAATGTGATATGCTTTTTGATTTAGATTTTATTGAAAATGTTGATTATATTTTGAGCAAAGTGAATCATAATGTTCAAGTATATGTTTTTTCTGCAACAATTCCGCCTGAGTTAAAACCTTTTTTAATCAAGTATTTAAAAAATCCACATTATTTAGATTTAAATGCCAATCAAATAACAAATCAAAACATTACACATATTTTAATTCCAACAAAACATCAAGAGCGAGAAACAATTTTATTAAAACTTTTAAAAATATTTGATCCATATTTATGTTTAATTTTTGTTAATAAAAAAACAGATATTAATAAGTATTATGATTTGTTATTAGAACATAATTATTCTGTCATCCAATTACATGCTGGATTAGAACCACGATTACGAACACAAGTTGTTAAACGAATTCGAAATTTAGAATATAAGTATGTTATTGCCAGTGATATTGCAGCGCGTGGAATTGATTTTATTGGTGTTAGTCATGTTATTTCAATTGATTTACCAAATGATTTAGAATATTATATTCATCGTAGTGGTCGTACTGGGCGGGCAAATTATACTGGCTATAGTTATGTTCTTTATGATACAAAAAATTTAAATTTAGTGCAACAATTAATGACAAAAGGAATTATTTTTAAAACAAAGAAATGAAATCAACAAGGAGAATTGATTGAAACAGTTCTTAGTGATGATAAGCCTAAAAAACATTCTTCTCTTGCAGTTGAGAATGAAATTAATAAAATTATTCATCGTTATAAAACAAAAGATAATAATAAAAAAATTAAACCTGGTTATAAGAAAAAACGGAAAGCGGAAATTGATGAATTTAAAAAACAAGTTCGTCGGAGTCACATTAAAGAATCAATTAAAAAAATTAAAAAAGAAAAAGCAAGAGAATGGGCAAATAAATTATTTAATAAAGATTAAAAAGAAAACTTAATGTTTTTTGTTAATGTTAATTTTTTTTAAAACAAGAAACAAAAGTCTTTTTTTTTTTTTTTTTTGTATAATTATCTTGTAGTTTTTAAAATTACAAAATATATTATGAAATTAATGAAATAGGAGGAAAATTATGACTCATAATGAAACAGTCGAAGCAACGCAAGGAAAAAAGTGGATTTAAATAAAAAGATAGTTCACTTTTTTTCATTAAAAATGTTTCGTTATACTTTAATTAAAATGTTAAAGGCACCATCAATATTAGTGATGTTTATTTTAACATTAGTAGTAGGAATAATTATGGTTTTATCATTAGCTTTAGGAATAAGAGATGTTGCTAGTGGAGACTATATTGATGCTGCTAAATCATTATTTACTATTTATTCATGGATTTGATATATGTTATACTTTGGGTTAACATCAATGTTTATTGGTTTTAAAGCGGTACAGTTAATTCGTGATGAAATTGATGATGGAACATTATTAATTTTTTCATCAATTCCAATCTCACGAACAAGAATGATTATTGAAAAATGATTAGCTTTACAGTTATTATGCTTAATTTATTCACTAATTATTTTATTATTATCACCAATTTTATCATTCGGAATGGGGCAAAAAGGAACAGCATTTGGAAAAATAATTTTAAGCAAAGTTAACTTTATGATTTTAACAAGTTTTATTTTACAATTATTTTTAACCACAATTGGTATTTTAATTTCTTTAGGATTAAATGCAAAAGGTGTTATCGGTATTTTATTTACAATTGGTTTTTTAACAGTAATTGGAGCGATGATTCCATTTATTTATAATGCAAGTAAAGGTGACCGAGCATCACAATATTTGATTAAAACCGCAGATTTAGCAAAAAATCCTGTTAAATTTAAGGACTCTGATCTTAAAAAAACATATGATGATTTATTAAATCCGACTGGTTGACCAGTATGAAGTGTATCTGACGATAAACTTAGTATATCTTTTTCTTATAATAGTGAAAATATGGAAGCTTTTGATGTGACTTCATTAGCACAGAATATTGATTTAGTGGTCACTAAATTACCTACTACTGGAAACCCAATTTCTTGAAATGATGTTGTTATAGAAGTTAAAAAAACACCAAATGATTATCTAATATTAGCAAAATTAATTAATACTAATGTATTAGAATTTGATGGTTATAAGTCAATTAAATTTAATGTTGTTAAACCTACAATTGGTAATGAAGTTACATTTACAAATAATAGTGATAAAGGAATTAATATTTTATCGGATTTTTATAATGATGTAAGTTTACAACAACCAATTACGCTTTCAAGAACAAAACCATCATCTGATGCTAAAATTAATATAAATGTGTTAAATGAAACAAAATTAAAAAGTAAAACAACAAAAAATATTTATCAAATTATTAAAACAATGTATGATAAATCAATTTTTTCACCAACAATTTTTAGTTATCCAAAAAATAGTTATCTTTCAGAAGGAATCATTGCACCAAGTAGAATTGCATCGCTTGTTTTTAACACATTGTCGAAAACTAGTCAAAATAAATTTAATAATTTTTCTTGAGATTTTCGTGAATTTTTAGATCGTAATTTATATAGTGAAAATGTTTATATTAATGATCCAGTTATGTCATTGTATACTCAATTTATTTCCCAAATATCTTATTGATCACAACAAGGAATATATGATCAATATAATGCTATTCATGATAACGAGCAACAACCACAAGATAAATTAAATAGTATTAAAAAAGCTCAAACAAATTATAAATTAATGGCATACTTAAATCCATGACAACAATGAGTTGTAATGTGAACAGGAAATGCTAGTTCTAGTGTATCAGGAGCAAATGATATGGCTGCAACAATGTTGTTACCAATTAATAATTATTTAGATGTTAAAATTGATTCTGTTGCTTTTCAGACAAGTGATTCTAAGGCAAAAACAAATTATTTTTTAATGGGAGACTTTAATAAACCAGTAACATTAACTAGTTTATCTGGTTTGTATACCTGTTATTTATTAGTAACACTTGCATTAGCAGGATTAACATTATGATGAATTACAAGAAAGGATTTTGTATAGTTATGAAAACAAAAAAAAGTAATTTTACACCAAATCCTGATTTAGCAATCGAGATTCATGGATTTACAAAAAAAATTAAAAAATTTGTCGCTGTTGATGATATTAATATGAATGTTGCAAAAGGGAAAATTCATGGTTTTATTGGACCAAATGGTTCAGGAAAAACCACAACAATTAAATCATTAGTTGGAGCAATTATTCCAACAAGTGGTAATTTTAGTATTAATGGTTTAAAAGCGAACTCACCAGCAGCAAAAAAAATTATTGGATATATTCCTGAAAATGCTCGGTTTCCAAAACATTTAAATGTTTATAAATATTTAATTGAAATGAGTTATTTACGAGATGTTAAGTATAAAGAAGCAAAAGTAAAAACAAAGCAAATCTTAGAAAATCTAAATTTATGAAAATTTCGAACTAAGAATCCTAATACATTTTCATCAGGAATGAAGAAAAAGGTCTTATTAGCACAAGCATTAATTGCGAATCCAAAGGTCCTAATTTTAGATGAACCAGCGGCTAATTTAGACCCAACTGCTCGCCAAGAATTATTCAATGATTTAATTAAAGTTAAAAACCAAGGAAAGACAATTTTAATTTGTTCACATATTTTAACTGAATTGCAAGATTTGGCTGATGAGATTACAATTCTAAATTATGGTAAGGTTGTGTTTTCGGGTACTGTTATTAATTCAACCCAAAACTATTATCAATTTACCGTAATGGAAAAACCAATGTTAGCAAGTTTAGAAAATGTTGTAAAAAAATTAAATCTTCCTATAATTGAAAAATTAGAAGATGGTTTAATTTTACATTTAGAAAATGGTAATGAACAAATTAAAGAAATTGCTTATCGTGCTTTTGAAGAAAAAGTAATTTTAATTACTATTAAACCATTTGTAACAAATATTACCGAAATTTACGATCGTGTTGTTTTTTCAGTTAATAAAAATTTTGGTAAAGCAAGTGCATTAAGTAATTAATGTTAAAAAACCTTAGTAAAATAATTTTTTTGAGCTATAATTATAACGAAGATTATTAATGTAGTTTTAAAATTACTTTACATCGTAAGGTTTTTTTATTTTTTTATTAGGGGGGAAATTAATTTGTCAGAAGTTTTAACAGGTCGTGAAAAAAAATTACGGTTTGAAAAACCTTGAAAAACAATAGCATACTTTTGTGTTCCAACTGTTTTCTTAATGATTGTTCAAGGGTTATACAATATTGTTGATAAAAGTTTAGCATTATCATTTGCCGCACCTGATTTAATTCATGATCAATTTTATATTGATGCATATAATCAGTTAAAAAATATTAGTGTTACAGAAATTCCTTTAGCTGATATGCGGTCATTTATTAATGTTGCAACTCAATATGCTTCACAAACATATAACTTACAATGGTCGTTTAGTATTATAATTGGAATGGGTTGTGCAATGAATTTTTCAATTGCTTATGGACAACGTGATATTCCAAGTATGCATCGAATTGCAGGAAATGGTTTTTCATTAACAGTTCTTTTTTCAATCATCGTCGCATTTGCAATTTTTTGTATTGTATTTCCGGGATGAAACGCCATATTTATTACTTCTCAAATGGGAAAATATTATAATCCAATTACAGAAAGTTTATGTTGAGAATATTCATTTCCAATGTTAGCAGCAGCAGCAATGATGTTTTTAAGTTATTATTTTATGTCGTTAATTCGTAGTGAAGGACGAATGAAATGAGTAATAATTATGATTTTAAGTTCATTATTAATTAATGCTGCAGCGGCCATTTTCTTTATGAGAGTTTGTCATTTTGGAATGTCAGGAGCAATGTTGGGGACAGTTTTTTCTTGAACAGTACAAGTAATTTGAGGATTTATTATTGTTTTTAAAACAAAAAATAGTTATTCAAAATTTTACTGAAATGACTTATTTCAAATTGAAGGAAAAAATATTGCTAATTTTACTAAAGCAGGATTACCAAATTTTATTAATAATGTTGCTTTAGTAGTTACATCTTATGTTGCAACATCCCTTGTTGTTCAGTTATCAAACCAAGAATATCATAATGGGGTTGCTGTTTTGCAGGAACTTTATTCTTCAATTGTGCCATGAATGACATTAGTATTATCAGCAGGGGTTGGTGTTACACAAGGGGCTCGTAGTATTATTGCTTATAATTATGGGGCAAAAAAGAATGCTCGAATTTGAGAAGTTTTAAAACGGGTTAGTTTATTAATTATTATTTGATTTTGTTTAATGTTAATTGTCTTTATTATTTTTGGAAAAGATATGATGATGTTATTTGTTTTTCCTGAAAAATATGCAACGAAATATCGTTGATGAATTGTTTTAAACTTTATGACTTATCCATTTTGTTCATTAACTTATATTGCTTTAACGTTGTTCCAAGGAATTAATCGTTCCTTTTTAGCAACATTTACAAGTAGTTTACGTTCAATTGTTGTAATTTTACCATTAATTGGAATTGGTTTTGGCGTTAGTCAAGCAATTGGAAATCCAATTTTCTATTATGTCTTTATTGGTTTAAATGATTTAATTTCAGCAGCAATTATTATTCCAATTTTAGTTTACTACTGAAGAAAATATCGTAACAAATTAGTTGATGAACCTGATCCATATTTTAATGAATATCAAGAAGATTTACGAACTAAAAAAGTTTTAAAAGTGAAACATCAACAAAAAAAATAACAAGGTTTGAATAACTAAAATAGACACATAAAATTAATTTTATGTGTCTATTTTATTGAAGATTATTTGTTATTAATTATAAGATAAATTAATTATTATCATCTCTTTCAACTAAAATTACTCATTTATCTTTTATTGAAAAACTATAACAGTTTTGGTGATAATTGTTAATAGCAAAATCATTTAATCCTTTAAAAGCCATTAAATATTTATTATCAGTAATTTCTTTATTACATTTCTTACAACTAAAATTATTTATCATATTATTAATTGCTGTTTGGTTCATTGTTTGAAGATGTTTAATCTTACCACGACTAATTTTGGTTGCAATTTGACTTAAATTAGTGCTTTTTGTTTTTGTAATGTATTCACTTAAATATAAGTTAATTTGACGAAATCCTAATTTGTGATAAACATTATATCCTTGTGATGTTGCAATCAACCCAACCAAATCGTAACCTTGATTATAAACACGATTAATTAAATAATTCATCATTAGTTTTGCTAATCCTTGTTGGCGAAAATTTTGATGAGTTGAAATATCATCAATAATTGCAATATCTTTTTCAAAATAAATATTTCCAGTTGCTGCAGGAAGATCATTTTTATATAATAAATCAATTTCAACGGTATTTTTATTTTTATTTAATTTTAATAAAGTTTTATAAAATGCATAATCTCAACTTTTTGGTCCCATTGCACTTTCAAGAATTTTACTAAAATCATTTAATCGTTTATTATCATTAACACGTCGAAATTTAAGATTTTTATCAACTTTTAATTTTACTTTTTTTCATTTTGTTAAATCAAGTACCATTCCAACTAAAATTTCATTTTGAATAAATCCTAATGATTCAAAAAAAGCTTGTTCTTTTTCATCAATTTGTTCACCAATGGTATATCATAAAAAGTCTAAGTCATTATCAACATAGTCTTTTACTAACTCTTTAACACGTGTAGCATCTTCTTGGTAATCTAATTGGGTACTAATTGCAATGGTATATGTTTTATCATCATTGTTGCTAATATCGGTCATATAAATTTCATTTTCAGTATCAATTAATTCATTTCGAATTCGTTTATCTTGAAAGGGATTGGTCATATAACGGACAAAATTTTGTGCTAATTTTGTTGCCTCATACTCACCTTTAATTCGAAACATTCGCTTAATTTTCGGATTCTGTCGATACTTTTTTTGTTTCATTTTTTCATCCACCTTAAATTATATATATTATATCGTGTTTTTAAGGAAACTAATATTAAAATATGTTGATTTTAAAAATAAATTTAATAAAAGATTATTATAATTTTTCTTTATTATACCTTATTGACACTTTACATTAAAAATTGTAAAATCAACCACGATGTAGATGATTTTAAAAATAGAAATAATATTTTTAAAATAAATTACTTTGCTTATATAAAAAGGGAAATTTAATATGAAATTTATTTCAGAAATAAAGTCTACCTTTAAAAGAAGTTATAAATCAGTTAAAAAAGAGCTTAATATATTTTTAAAAAAACTTGGTTTTAATAAAGATGAAACTATTAAAATATCAACTAAAATTTTTGATCACATTGATGAAACATTAGAAACATATGTAAATAGTGGAATTAATGTTGAAATTGATGCCGAAGCATTAGAACCAATATTTAATGTAAAAAATAAAAATATTGAAAACAATAAAGGATATAATCAAGATTATGCTAATGAATATAAAAAAATATTTAATGAGGTTAATAACTTTTTTCCAAAAGATAGAAAAGAATTAAACAAAACGAATTCAAGATTTACTGTTGAACAAGTTGAGGAAGATGAAACATATAGTCGATAATAAGAAATAATAAGATATGTAATAATAATAAAATAGTGATAAAATTAACAAAAAGATTGGAGTGCAAATAAATGGGAACGTATATAAACATTATGGGGACATATCGTGAAATTACTTGTGATTGTGGAAAAAAATGCAACAAAATTAATAATTTAGATCCAGATTGTAAAGTATGCAATAGTTGCGAAGAATGTTGTAATTGTAATAAAAAAGAAGAACTTGTCTTACAATCTGAAGAATAATTTATTTTTAAGAAAAACATAAAATTTATTGAATTTTTTTAAGATAACGATATAATTAATTATGGTTGTTTCAGTTTCAACCGCTCTTTGACTTTTAAGTACCTAAAGGATATGCAATACTTATCTACTTACAAGGCGAGTCTAAACTGGAGGTGTAAAAATGTTTGCAATAATTAAAACTGGAGGGAAACAACTTCGTGTTTCTCAAGGTGATGAAATATTTATTGAAATGTTAAATGGTAATGAAGGTGAAAAAGTTAATTTCACTGAAGTTTTAATGATTGATGGAGAAGTAGGAACTCCTTTTATTAAAGGGGCATCAGTAGCAGGAACAATTTTAAAACAAGGAAAGCAAAAGAAAATTGTTGTTTTCCATTATAAACCAAAGAAAACACAACATAAAAAATATGGGCATCGTCAGCCATATACAAAAGTTAAAATTGATCAAATTTTGTTATCAGGTTCTGCTAAAGGAACAACAACAGATGCCAAAGCTAAACCTACGGTAACAAAATCAACAACTGCTACAAAGTCAACTGTAAAACCTGTTGCTGATAAAAAACCAGTAACAACAGAAAAAACAGCAACAACAAAAGCAGTTTCTTCAGGTGATAAAAAACCAGTAGCGGCAAAGCCAGCAGCTAAAAGTTCATCAACAACATCAGCAAAAAAACCAGCATCAAAAACAAAACAAAGTGACAAGTAAAACATTATGATTAAGATTATAATTACGAAAATTGAGAAAAAAATTAAGAAAATTGAAATTACTGGTCATGCTAAAGCAGCTGAATATGGTAAAGATCTTGTTTGTGCTGCAATAACAGGAATTGCAATTGGTGGTTTAAATGCAATTGATCAAATTAAACCAAATAGTTGTCAATTCATTGTTAAGGAAGGAATAATTATTATTACAGTAAAAAATAATATTGCTGACTTACAAGTTATGTTACAAACAATTTATTATCAATTTTTAACAATTTATCAGCAATATCAAAAATTTATTAGTGTAAAGGAGGTTGAAGAATAATGATGAAGTTCGCATTAGGCCTACAGTTATTTGCTTCAAAAAAAGGAGTAGGATCGACTAAAAATGGTCGTGATTCACATTCAAAACGATTGGGTGCAAAAAGAGCTGATGGCCAAACAATTAGAGCAGGATCAATCATTTATCGTCAACGTGGAACAAAAGTTCACCCAGGAGTAAATGTTGGGCGTGGTGGTGATGATACCTTATTTGCCTTAATTGATGGTATTGTTAAGTTTGAAAAATTTGGACGAAATAAAACAAAAGCATCAGTTTATCAAAAACAAGTTAAATAAATAAAAAAAATACTAATTTTTTGAAAAAAAGTAGAATTAGTATTTTTTTATGGTTATAATATATCTATTAAAAGGAGGATTAGAATGATTTGCAATAAAAAAACTTGAAAAGATTGACAAGTTTATTATAAATTATTGTTTGCCATTTTAATCGGTTTTAGTTTTTTTAGTGTTGTTTTATCAATTCAATATATTTATATCATAGGTTCAATTGTGATGATTATTTATTTCTTATCTTTTATAAAATATCAAAGTGAGATAACAGGAACAAATATTTATCAAGAACAAAATCTTTGAAAATTTTATTTTTATCCAATTATTGGAAAAATTATTAATATAGTCCATGGGAAGTGTCATTATCAAACAGGGAAGGCATGCCCCTATCAATATTTTTCTTAAATGTGCATCAAGTATTTGCAGGAGTATTTGGTGCACGATGATTTCTGAACACGGTGATAGTTGTTTCAGAATTAGTTTTCTAAACTAAAACTATTATTCAATTTTTTAGAGACAGAATTATAATAATAAGAAAAATTTGAGAAAGAAATGCAGCGATATTTTTTTATTAATCAAAAGAAATATTATTCGTTAACGACAATTATTAATAATTTATTAGTAATTGTTTTTTATTTTTAAAAGAAAGGAATTAAAAAATGAAAAAAAAGAAGCATATTAGCAAGTTTGGTTTTATTGTTTCTACATTAGGGGCAGCAATTGGACTTGGTAATGTATGGGGGTTCCCCACCTTATTAAAGCAAAATGGAGGTTTAGCATTTTTTGTTTTATATATTTTAGCAATTATTACTTGTGGCATTCCGTTATTAATTTTAGAATTCAACATTGGTAATATGCGACGTAAATCGTTAATTAATATTTTTGATAAAGAAAATCCAAAAGCAAGTGGGTTTATCGGTTGATTTGAATCAGCCTTTATGTTTATTGTCGCTAATTACTATACCGTATTAATTGGTTATGTTTTAATTTCATTAATATTAAATTTTACATCGTCAATTAACACACCATTATGGTTTGATAATAATATTTTAAATCCTGGTGGAATTGGTGTAGCCGGTAATGCTAATTTTCAATGATTAGCATACTTAGCCTTTATTGCAATTGTTATTATTGCTGGGACAATTGTGATGTTTCGAGCAAAAGGAATTGAAAAAGCAAATGTTATTTTTATTCCAGTTTTATTTGTTATTTTATTAGTTTTAGCAATTTACGTTTTAACAATTCCAGGAGCATTAGAAGGACTAGGAACAGTTTTAATGCCAACGCAAAGAACCTTAAGTTCCTTTGGTAACTTGCAAGTATGAAGTGATGCCTTTGGATTAGGTGTGTTTACGGTTTGTGTTGGTTCAGGATTTATGATGTTATTTGCTGGTGCAGCACCAAAAACACAGGATAATACAAATAAAGCATATATTTTATCATTTGGTGTTTTAGCAATTTCACTTTTAACATTAATTATGGTTTTTGGTTCAGCAGGCATTTTAGTTCATGAACAAAATCCTGGATTAATTACGATTGATGATTATACCAAAGCAATTGATGAAGCGTTTCCAAAGAATGATGGTGCTAGTTTTATCTTTAATGTTTTTCCACAAACTTTTAATGTTATTAATAAACAAACCTTTGTTGGTTTTGGAAACTTTTTAGGCATTTTATTTTTTACAGCATTATTATTTGCTGGATTAAGTAGTATTATCGCAATGATTGAAGTTGTCATAAATGGAATTTTTTCAAATTACAAGGTAAAGGGAAAACAAGTTATTATTATTTTAATGATTTTAATGGCTGTCATTGGTTTAGTCTTAATGTTTAAAGATACTAACCAATTACTTTATTCGTTCCAAGCTTTATCTGGTAGTGTTAATATGTTAGTGATGGCTTTAGTTGAAATTATTTTATTTATTCATATTTACAAAAAATTACCAATAATGATTGCCTACAATAATGCACATTCGTGAATTAAAATTGGTAAAACATATAAATTTGCTATTTCGTATTTAACACCATTGTTGTTAGCAGTTAATAGTGTTTTTATGTTTTATGTCTTTATTAATTCAGGGTTATCAAAACCTTGATGATTATCAGTATTAGCAGTATTATTAGGAATTATTATGCCGTTAATATGTAGTATTTTATCGGTTACTGTGTTAAAAAAATATCAAATTAAACCAGTACCAGTTGGAATGTGACAAGAAGGATTGGAGAACTAAATGATGGCAACTTGATTAATTATTACATTGACGATTATTATTGTGTTGTTTCTTGTTTTATTTGGCGGATTTGTCTTTTTTATGTATAAAGATTGAAACAATAATATTAAAAGGGCAGAAGACACAAAATTAGAAAAAAATAAAAATAAAAGTTAATTATAACTTTTATTTTTATTTTAGAATAATATTCTTGGAGGAACAAAAAAAGGTTGCAATTAATTGAAAAAGAATTATAATAAAACCATAAATATTAGAGGAGTAATTAAAAAAAATAGTTCAGAGAGTTAATTGATGGTGTGAAATTAGTCTATTGTTTTAATGAAGGTTGCTAAATATTTTAACTTGATATTTTAATTAAGGTAATAAGTGATACTTATTAAAAAAGGATGGTACCGTAATTATTTAGAAAATAATTGCTCCTATTATTTTATTTAAATAATAGGAGTTTTTATTTAGAAAGGAAACAAAAATGGGAAAAGAATTAACAAAGAAATATGATCATGCCTTGGTCGAAACAGGAAAATATCAATTTTGAAAGAAAAAATGTTATTTTACTGCAGATGTTACAAGTAAACAGTCAAAGTTTAGTATTGTTATTCCACCCCCAAATGTGACTGGGAAATTACATTTAGGTCATGCCTGAGATACAACATTGCAAGACTTGATTATTCGCTATAAAAAATTACTAGGATTTGATACTTTATATTTACCAGGAATGGACCATGCGGGAATTGCTACACAGGCAAAAGTAGAAGAACGTTTACGTATAACAAAAAATATTTTACGACATGATTTAGGACGAGAAAAGTTTATTGAACAAGTTTGAGCATGAAAGGAAGAATATGCTGAAATTATTCGTGAGCAATGAGCTAAATTAGGATTAGCATTAGATTATTCACGTGAGCAATTTACATTAAATAATAATTTAACATCAGCAGTACAAAAAGTTTTTATTGATTTATACCAAAAAGGATTAATTTATCGTGGTAAACGAATTATTTCTTGAGACCCTGTACAAAAAACCGCTTTATCAAATATTGAAGTTATTTATCAAGAGCAACAAGGCAAAATGTATTATTTTAAATATTTTTTAGAAAATAGTACAAGTGAGTTTTTGACAATTGCAACAACACGCCCAGAAACAATGTTTGCTGATCAATGTGTTGTTGTTAACCCAAATGATAATCGTTATCGCAAATATTGAAATAAAAAAGTGATAAATCCAGCAAATGGTGAATTGCTTCCTATTATTTGTGATAATTATGTTGACCAAGATTTTGGAACGGGAGCAATGAAATGTACACCAGCACATGATGCTAATGATTTTGAAATTGCTTTGCGTCATCATTTAGCAATGCCAATTTGTATGAATTTAGATGGGATAATGAACGAATTGGCTGGAAAATATCATCACCAAGATCGTTTTACTGCCCGTCAAAATTTAGTTCATGATTTAGATCACCAAAAGTTAATTGTTGAAATTAAAGATCATTCTCATCAAGTTGGTTTTTCAGAACGAAGTGGTGCTATTGTTGAACCATATTTATCAGACCAATGATTTGTTAAAATGGAATATTTTGCTGAAAAAATTATTAAATTTCAATCATCACCAAATAAAATTCAATTTTATCCATCTCGATTTAATACAACATTAATTAATTGAATGAAAAATGTTCAAGATTGATGTATTTCACGGCAACTATGATGAGGACATCAAATTCCAGCATGATATCATAAAGATGATTCAACAAAAATTCATGTTGGTTTAACTCCACCAGATAATAGTAAAAATTGAATTCAAGATGGAGATGTTTTAGATACTTGATTTTCATCAGCATTATGACCAATGACAACTTTAGGATGAAATTGAGATAAAACATTATTTCATCGCTATTTTCCAACTAATGTTTTGGTGACTGGTTATGATATTATTTTCTTTTGAGTTTCAAGAATGATGTTTGACTCATTAGAGTTTACAAAGGAAAAACCATTTAATGATGTTTTAATTCATGGTTTAATTCGTGATGAAGAAGGCCGAAAAATGAGTAAGTCATTAGGGAATGGGATTGATCCGATGGATGTTATCAAAGAATATGGTGCAGATACATTACGTTATTTTTTAGTTACAAATAGTGCACCAGGACAAGATTTACGTTTTTCTTTAGAAAAAGTTAATAGTGCTTGAAATTTTATTAATAAGTTATGAAATGCTGCTCGTTATGTTGAACTGAATTTAACAAGTGATTTTAAACCATTGGTTAATTTTGAAACAGAAATTAAAAACTTATTATTAAACCATCAAGAAAATGCTATTGATCAATGAATTTTAACTGAATTAACAAAAACAATTGCTAAAGTACAAACGAATATGGAAAAATATGAATTTGTTTTAGTTGGCAAAGATTTGTATGATTTTGTATGAAATAAGTTTTGTTCATGATATATTGAATTAACAAAAGTTAATTTACAAAGTAATAATGCCACAATCAAGAAGATAACAATTCAAACATTGTTTTATGTTTTAAAACAAATTTTAATTATGTTACATCCATTTATTCCATTTGTAACAGAAGAAATTTATCAAAAATTAAATTTGAAAGAGTCAATTATGTTAGAAGTTTATCCAAAAATTAATTTTAATTATAATGTTGATTATTTGAATTTAGTAACGGAAATTGTTGCTGCAATCCGTGAATTGCGAAGTAATTATCAAATTAAAAAAGAAGATATTATTGAAATTTGATTTGATCAAATAAGTAGTAAAAATAATATTACCACAAATGTTATTGCATTAATTAATGAATTTATTTTAAAAATGGTTAATAGTAAAGTGATGGGCGTGCTTCAAAAAAAAGATGCAAACCAAAAATATGCCACAATTCCATTGACGAATGTTATTTTAGAAGTTGAATTGAATGATATTGTTGATGAAACAGTAGAACAACAAAAAATCAATGGGGAATTAACTCGTCTCGAACAAGAACTAGAACGAAGCAAAAATATTTTAAATAATCCAAGTTTTTTAGCAAAAGCAAATCCTGAAAAGATTAAATTTGAACAAGAAAAATATGCCCAATATTTAGAACAATATCAACAATTAAAAGGAAAAATAACAAATGGCAATTCCAACGATTAACATTATTGGGGCTGGATTAGCAGGAACCGAGGCAGCGTATCAATTAGCACGACGAGGTTTTAAGGTTAATTTATATGAAAGTAAACGATTAATAAAAAATCCAGTGCAAAAACAAAATTCCTTTGCAGAATTGGTTTGTTCAAATTCGTTACGTAGTGAAAGTTTAACGAATGGTGTTGGTTTATTAAAACAAGAAATGCTAGCATTTAATTCATTAATTATTAAAGCAGCTTATGCAAGCCGTGTTCCAGCTGGGGAGCATTAGCTGTTGATCGGAATTAGTTTTCAGAATATATTACAACATGGTTAACAAATAATTCAAATGTCACTTTAATTGATCAAGAGGCAACAACTATTGATGATAAAGCAATTACATTGATTGCTTCTGGACCCTTAACAACATCAAAATTTCAAATGACCATTCAAGGATTATTGGGGCAAGAATATTTTTACTTTTATGATGCAGCCGCACCAATTATTACAAAAGAAAGTATTGATTTTACTAAGGTATATTATAAATCACGTTATGATCAAGGCAATAGTAAAGATTATATTAATTGTCCAATGAGCAAGGATGAATTTGAATTATGAATTAAAGCATTAATTACAGCAGAAACAGTAGCTTTACATGATTTTGAAAAAGAAATTTATTTTGAAGGGTGTATGCCAATTGAGGTAATGGAAAAAAGAGGGATTAAGTCATTATTGTTTGGACCATTAAAACCAATTGGTTTAGAAACCACAAATGGTAACCGTCCATATGCTGTTGTGCAATTACGTCAAGATGATGCAATTGATACATTATATAATTTAGTTGGTTTTCAAACTAATTTGAAGTTTCCAGAGCAGCAACGCCTTATTAGTATGATTCCAGGTTTAGCAAATGCTCAGATTGTACGATATGGTGTTATTCATAAAAATAATTTTATTAATTCTCCAATTTTATTAAATCAATTTTTACAAGTAAAAAAAAATCAGAATATATTTTTTGCTGGTCAAATTATTGGTGTTGAAGGATATGTTGAATCAGTAACCACAGGAATTATTAGTGCCCTAAATATTGCAAGATTATTAAATAACGACCCAATGTTAACATTTTCACCCGAAACAATGATGGGCGCATTAGTGAATTATATTATTAATGCTTCGAAAACTAATTTTCAGCCAATGAAAGCAAATTTTGGCATTATCCCTCCCCTTGAACAACATTTTAAAAGTAAAAATGAAAAATATTTAGCATATAGTGAACGTGCGTTAACAACATTAAAACATTTTATTATAAACAATAATTTAAATGTGGAAAGTATCTTTTAATAATTTTAAAAAAGCATAAAATATAAATAGAATAATGCAGAAAGAAACGAGGCAGTAAAAATGAATTTGGAATTGAATGCATTAATTAATGGTGAATTAATCAATAATGGGGATTGATTAGAAATAATTTCACCAATTAATAATAAGCCATATGGCCGTGTTCCAGCTCTAAAAGAAAAAGAAATAAATGAAGCGTTTAAGTGGGCTCGACAGTCACAAAAAGAATGAGCAAATTTAACTTTATTTGAACGAATTAGTTATTTGCAAAAATGAGCAAAATTATTAGAAAGTCATAAGACAGAGCTTGCGAAAATTATGGCCCATGAAATTGGAAAAAGTTTAAAAGATGGTCAAGTTGAAGTAGAACGTAGTATTGAATATATTGATTACACAATTGAAGAAGCAAAACGAGTTTTTCCAGAAACATTAACTGGGGATGGTTGAAATATTAAAAATAAATTAGGGATTTTTTCTCGTGTTCCAAAAGGTGTTATTTTGGCAATTTCACCATTTAATTATCCTGTTAATTTAAGTATTGCAAAAATTGTACCAAGTTTAGTTGTTGGTAATACTGTTGTTTTTAAACCGGCAACAAATGGCAGTTTAACTGGGTTATATATGGCAAAATTAACTTTTGAAGTTGGTTTTCCGAAAGGTGTTTTTAATGTTGTAACTGGTCGTGGACGTGATATTGGAGATTTATTAGTTTTAAATCCTGAAATTGATGTTATTTCATTTACTGGGTCAGTTGTTGTTGGCAATCATATTCGCAAATTAGGACATGGAAAAGACTTAGTATTAGAATTAGGAGGAAAAGATCCAGCTTTAGTATTAAAAGATGCTGATTTAACAAAAGCAGTAAAAGAAATTGTTGCTGGTGCTTATGCATATTCTGGACAACGTTGTACGGCTGTTAAGCGAGTATTAGTAGATGAAACAATTGCTGATGAACTAGTAAAATTATTAAAAATAGAAGTTAGCAAGTTAGAAGCAGGTTCGCCATTAGATAATAAAGTTATTATTCCTGTCATTGATTTAAAAGCTGCAGATTTTGTACAAGGTTTAATTGATGATGCTTTAGTAAAAAAAGCAACATTAATTCTTGGTAATCAACGAAAAGATAATTTAATTAGTGCAACTTTAATTGACCATGTTACCTCAGAAATGCGATTAGCATGAGAAGAACCATTTGGTCCAGTCTTACCAATTATTCGTTGTAAGAATGTTGAAGAAATGATTACTTTAGCAAATAAATCAAATTTTAAATTGCAAGCATGTATTTTTACAAAAGATATTAATGCAGCATTTAATATTGCTAATGAATTAGAAACAGGAACGGTTAATATTAATGGTCGTACTCAACGAGGACCTGATTCATTCCCGTTTTTAGGAATTCATGATTCTGGACAAGGAGTTCAAGGGATTCGTGAAACAATTAATTCAGTGACACGTTTTAAAGGATTAGTAATTAATTATTAAAAATAATCTTTTTTAGTTTTATGATATATTATAATTATAAGTAGGTGAAAGTAAAAAATGGAAAATAAAGTAGAGAAAATGTCTTTGCGTGAAGAAAAAATTGAACAAACTTTGAATGAACTAATGTCAACAATTCAAGCAATTAATTTAGATCTTACTGAATTACAAGAACGAGCAAGTTTACAAACGAATGCTGTTTTCGATGAATATGATACTATTGGTGAGCAAATTGCCAATATTGCTAAGGAAATTAATGATTTAGAATATAAGTTTGATATTACCGAAATTTCACTATATTTAATTTTTTTAGATTTAAAATTATCATTTAATATTTTAAAAAATAAGTTAGAAGTAACAAAATATTTAATCCAACTTTTTCAAAGACAGTAATTAATTATTATTGTCTTTTATATTATTATTTTTAGGGGAGGTTATTTAAAAATGGATTTAAAACAAGAAAAGTTTTTGTTTACAGATGAAGAAGAACATCTTATTACTGATTTTCAAAAAGAAAAGGGCTATATTTTTTATTTTTTTCCGAAAGCAGCAACACCAGGCTGTACTTTAGAAACAGTTGCTTATAATTGTTATTATCAAAAATTTTTAACTGCTGGTTATAATGTTATTGGTATTAGTCGTGATAATTTAAAAAAACAAACTGAGTTTCAAAATGATAATAATGTTAGTTTCCCTATGTTATGTGATATTGATTCTAAATTATGTGAAATGTTTGGTGTCTTGAAAGAAAAGAAAATGTTTAATAATATTTATCTTGGCATTGAACTAAGCACTTTTTTGCTGGATAATGATTTTAAGATTATTCAAGAATGACGGAAAGTTAAACCAGTTGAACATATTAAAACAGTATTGTCACTAGTAACAGAAACTGATTTAAATAATAAATCTTAGTGTTATATTTATATTATTTTAGTAATAATTAGCATTGTAATGTAATTTTTTAGGAGACAAAAATTTAAAATTACGAAAGGGTTTTAATATGGTACAAAATTTAATAAACTTATCAACAAATTTTAAATATAATGGTTTATCTAACCAAAAAATTATTATTAATTATAATAAAGTTTTTAAATATATTAAATTAAACAATAAAACAAAAAAATTATTAATTGATTATTAGGTCGCATGTAAAAAAGGGTTTTAACAAATACATAGAAATTGAATAAGAATAATAAATTAAACCATTTACTAAAATGGTTTAATTTATTATTCTTATTCAATTTCCGATTTTTTTCCAAAACCCTTATTTTATTTATACGACCTCAACAATACCTTTATTTAGTTTTTCATCATAAGTTATTTTAGGAAAACAATAACCTTCACCTGGGGCACTTGTTTGAATAAATTGTCGTACTGATAAACCACTATGACTAATTTTGTCATTAATACTTGAAAAGATAATTTCTTGTCATAAAAAACTACCATCATAAGGTGAATAATAATTAATAACATTTGATGGATATAATCATTGTCTATCTTGGGGTGCAGAATTAATATCACCACCACCAATATTTAAACCACGGTCATTAAATACAGTATAAAAATTATAATAATCATTAATATTTAATTTAGTAATATCTTCATCTAAAATTAATAAAGTATATTGTCGTTCTGTTGATTGTTGAGTAAATACTTGTTCAAATTTAGCATCACCAAATTTAATAGAACTTACATCATCAACCATATAAGCATCTCAATATTTACCAACTTTAACCTCTTTTGTATAAAAGTTATCAACTTTATTATCATTATTAATAAAATAACTTAATTTATATTGGTTTAAGTATTCTAACATTCTATTAATATCATAAATATTTTCACCATCAATTAATTTTCAATAAAGATTATTATTTTCATCTTTTAATTTTATCACAAAAGGTGTTTCATTATTGGCTTATATTGTTGAATTAATTGGTTGATTTTTAAAATCATCAATTGTTAATATATTAATTTCTTCACCTTTATATTTTTGGACTATTTTTAAACTATCTTGTCATTGAGCAATCGTACTTTCCATATTATCAAATATTCTTGAATAACTACCATAATCACTTGGTTTAGCATTATTAGGTTTTCAACCTGTTTTAGTATCAGGAATATATGAACTATAAACATTAAAAGGAAATACCATTCAATGTCTATGTTCTTTTATACTTTCTCTTATATCTATTGCAGTAGCACCTGCTCCTGTTCTTAATCATTACATAGCTGCTGGATTAATTTTTTGCATTTGTTAATTCTCCTTAATTTTTGTTCTACCTTGTAAGGCATTTTGATTATTACCAGTTTCATTATATTCTAGTAATTTATTATTATGTTCAATTTCTTTGGCTTGCATTTTATCTTGTCATTTTTCTACTTTTTCAAAATATTTGGTTGCTTCTAATTCATCAATATTATTATATTCAGTTATTGCTCTTATTGGCTTCATTGTGCCATTATTTAATCTAGCAGTAATTAATTCATTTTGTCGCATTTGGTCAACTAAACTAGCGCTAACAAAATCAAATCCATAAGGTCGTTCACCAGTACCATCTCATAAACCATAATATTTTAAAACTGTATCAAACATCTTAGTATAATATTGTTTACGATATTCTTGTAAATATGCTTGTTTTTCTAAATCTTTTGTTTTAGTTAATAATGATTGTGTTTTATTTTGGTCATTATCTGATTTATCACCAAAAGGACCAGAAAAATGACATGCTAAGTATACTTGTTCAATAATTGATTTTTGATCTTCGGTATATGTTTCTAAGGTTGGTGTACCTTGTACTACTTGTAAAGATTGAGATAATTGACCATCAACGGCTGATTGACCTGATTGAATAAAAATATCATCAAAAGCATCTTGTAATACTTTTTTATTACCTTTGTTATAGGCAGTCATTAAATCATCATCTAATACCCTATATCAATGAGTACGATTTGTTCATCTTTCTTTTGATTTAATATTAAAACTATCTTCTAAATCAAATTGTAATTTATAACAATTTGCCATTGTAGGTCATGGATTTAAAGTTGTTGATGTTGATAAAAATAAAGGCTTAGGTTCATTTATCATTTCTCAAAAAGGTACTATACCTAATTTATTTTTAAATTCTTGAACTAAAACAGGTCTAACATCATCTTTAATTTGTGTTTTACTTTGACCAACAACTACTTCATTATTTTTGGGTCAACCTTTAATAATTATTTTATCTTTGGTACAAATTAAATTTAAAATAAAACCACTATCTGATTGATGATAATTTAATCAAATATCAGCACCTTGTTCAATTTCATTTATTTTACTTAAGCGTGATGTAAAGTTAAATGGGTTAATTCATAAATCAATATTACCGTCTGATGTTTCTAATAAACCAAAAATAGTTTTATCCATTAAACTTGCTGTTAATTCATTTTTATCTAATTTTTCTTTTATTTTATAAGTTTCATATCATCAATTTAATTTTTCTAAAATGTCTTTACGATGCGACTTAAATAAAATATCTTTACCATTTATTAATCGCATTTGATGGCGGGCAATAATATTTGCTAAATTAATAGTTCAATCATAATTATAAAATTTTAAAACACTATTAATATCATTTAAGTTTGGTAAAGATGGATAGGTATTATTCATGGTTATTTTGCTCCTTTAAATTTAAGATAAGTGCATAATTAATTATATTTACTGTTAATTTACTACGCATTATTTCTTCATTAAAAGGTAATAATTCATTACAATAACCAACAATATATCTTTTTAAACTTTCAGGGTTACATGTATTAATTGTTATTTTATTTTGATAACCACGAATAGCAAATTCTAAATCACTTAAATCTTTTTGTTGAAATTGATTACATTCTTCTCTTCAATCAATTACTAATTTATATTTATTTAAATCAGCAAAAGCTTTTAATTTTTCTTTTCTGCTAGGTGAATTTAAACCTTTACAATATATTTTGCTACCATTTGATAAAGTAAAAGTAAAATTTGATAAATTAATAGTATAAGGAATATGATTTTCATCTAACATATTTCATATATTTTGAAATACACTATCTTTTAAATCTTTACTCCAATACATACTAGCAATGATACAAATTGGTTCTTTAATTAATAAACTAATTTTTAATAATTCACCAAACATTTTAATATTTGATATAGTTTTACCACTATATCGTGTTCCAATTTGATTAATTTCATTAACTAACTAAAACTTTTTAGCAAATGTATATTTATTAACAATAGTACTATTTTGTAATAACCAATAAGGTGTTTCTAACAAATAAGTAAAATGATTAAGCATTATTATCACTTTCTTTTTTAATATCTCTAATCTCTGTTTGTAAATTAACAATTATTGGTTGTTGATTATTTAAGTTTAATTCTTTTTCAAGTTCTTTTTCTTGTAGTGAATATTTATAATTAAATGCTCGTTGTCAATATAATTTAGCACCATCAGGTGATTTCATCATAAAATTAATTATTTCACTTTCAATTCTATCAACTTGTTTTTCAAGTAAAGGAACTATCTTCTCGCTCGCATAAGTATCATATCTTCACTTGTGAGAAAGATTGAATTCATTGGTTAAATCGTTCAAAGTATATGGTTTATTAGGTGATTTATTTTGCCAAAATTCATCTATTTTACGATAGAATGTTCGTAAACTTGCTGTTTTTGGATTAAATTCTTTCATTTTTTACTTCTTTATATGGTTAAATATAAGTAGAGAAAAACATGTACAGAAGAACTTGACACGGTTCTTTTTTTATTATCTATATTTTACATCAAAATAAAAAAAGTAAATTACTTTACTTTTTTCAGTTAAATTAATTTGCTAATAATTAACAATTAAATTATAACACAATAAATAAAAAATAATATCTTTTTTTTTGCATTTTTATTATTTTTGTGTTAATGTGTAGAACTAAGAAAAGAGGGTAAAAAAATGATAAATATTGATAACAACTTTTTAAGAATTTTAATAATTTGTTATATATACAAAGTATTGAAATTATTCAACAAAATTTAGAAGATTGTGATGAATGAATTTTTAAAAATTATAAAATTGATGAAACTTTAAAAGAATTTAAAGATTATAAAGTAAAAGAAATAAAACCAAGAACATTAACTATTTTAAATGGGAAAATAACTTTTAAAAGAAAAAAATATTATAAAATTAATCCAGAAACAGGGGCATCGTGTAAGTGAAGTGCAACAAATCAACTCCTTTCTGAGTTGATTTGTTGCACTTCACTTACACGATGCCAATTAAATAAAAATGAGACTAATTTATATTTAAGTTTTTTCTTATATTCTTTAATTCCATCAATATGAATTTTAGTTCGCACAATAATTATTACAAAATATATGGATGTTTCATTAAATACTTATGCTCAATGAGAATATCTTAATATTATGCTTGAAATTCTTCAAGAAGCTTTTGTTTTTATATTATTCTTTTTTATTGGAAAAATTAAAAATAATAAAATTGATGACTTAAATAAAATTCGTCAAATTTATTTATTTGTTTTTTTTAATTTACTTAGGAATTATTTTTCTTTTTTATTTTTTTTATTGATAATCTAATTAAAGTTATTGATGGTTATAATTATAATGATCAAATAATATTTTTTAATTTGCCAATTATTTTCAAAAATTCCAGAAGTTTTGTTATTAATTTCTAATGTTTTTTTATTAAATGTTGGTAAAAGTAAGTTGTTCTTTTTTCTATTATTAGGTAAAACAATGATTTATATTATTTTAGATTTTACGTTAGCAAATGAAAATGTTTTTGCAAATACATATATTGGTTTGGGATTAAGTAGTATTTTAACTAATATATTTTTATTTCTTTTTTCTTTATTAATTATTGCAAATTTTTTTAGTTTTAAAATTTTTTGAAATATTAAAACTTTTCGATTAACAAAATTAGAATTTAATAAAGTTTTTTTTCTTAATTTTATTTTTACTTTTTTATCATCGGCAATTAATAACTTTTTCTATTTATTGGTAATTGCAAAAACATTAAATTCATTAACTGCATCTGGTTCATATTGATTAGCTAATCAATTAATTTGAAATTGAATTTTATTACCAATAATTGCTTTAGTTGAAGTATTTAAAGCTATAGTTGCCATTAATGTAGATGAGGGCATAAATAGTAAAGAACTTAATAAAAAATTTATTAAATATTTTAAGCTTTCATTTCTTTTATTTGTTGTTTCAGCAAGCATATTTTATGGACTATGAATTCCTTTTTCTAGATTTTTAACTGATAATGATCAAACAAAAATGACTGAATCAATGCAAATTATGAGAATTGTTATTTGATTTTATCTTTTTTATACTTGAGCGACTTTGCTTGATGCAGTTTTTATTGGAATTGGCAAATTAAAATTCTTATTAATAAAATCATGTGTAATAAATTTTACAGTTTATTTAATTCCATTTATATTAATTGCAGTTAATATTTTATTCCTAAACATAAAATTAATTATTTTAATTTATAGTTTTTCTTTATTAGGGTCATTTATTGTTAATCTTATAATGTATTTAATATTGCTTAACAAAAATAAAGAGACAATGTTAGGATAAAATAAATAAATCCCTTTTAACTAAAATATGCCCCTTTTTAAATCTGGCAATTTAATTAAAAATATGATAAAATAATAAATATATAGTATTGTAAAGGGAAACGAAGATAATGAACAAAACCGTTTTTTCAAAAAACGAGATTAAGTTACGTTATGACAATTTATGAAAAACAATTTTTATTTTTTCTTTACCAACTGTCTTTGTGATGGCAATGACAACATTATATCCAATCTTCGATAAATTTATTGCTTTAACATTTGTAACACCAAATGTTTTTCATCATCAGCCATATTTGGATTGATATAAAGAACATATTACAATTAATGGTAAATTATGAACATATGAATCAGCAAAAATTTTTGTTAATTTGTCAACCCATTTTTCAATGCAAATTTATAACTTATTATTTGCTTTTGCAATTTTATTTACGATTGGAACATCAGTTACATTTGCAATTAAATCTAGGGAAAGTAATAAACAACAAACACAATCTTTAGCAGGAAATGCTTTAACAATTACCGTTTTATTTTCATTTGTTGCAGCTTTTTTTGTTTTTTGTTTAGTTTTTCCACAATGAGATAATATTATGATTTTAATTCAATTAAGTAAAAAAGGAACCTGAATCGTACAAGATTTAACTTGGCATTATGTTTTTTTTAATGTTACTTGCTAGTCATTTAATGTTTGTTAGTTATTTATTACTAACATTATTACGAACAGATGGAAAAAGTCATGTTGCAATTTACATTACAATTGGAGCAATTGCAATTAATGTCTTATTTTCAATTGTTTTTGTAAAATATGGTCGAATGTTGTTAAAAGGTACAATGTTAGGAACAATTATTTCATGAATTTTTATTATTATTGTTTCATTAATTTGTATTTATTATAATAAAAATTCTTATTTACGATTTCATTGGCGTGATCTTTTTTATTTACATAAAACAACAATTAAAGAAATTTTTCGATTAGGTTTTTCATCTTTTGTTAATAATTTAGGTGCTGTTTTAGTTTCAATTTTATCATCAACAATTATTTCATCATTACCAGGACAATTTATTCAACGCCAGCAATATGGTTTAGCATCCTTCCAATTATTTAATAGTGCGATAAGTCCTTGAATTGCTTTTTTTACTGCAATTGCATTAGGGATTGCACAAGGGATGAAAACAATTATTGGGTATAATTATGGAGCAAAAAAATATTTACGAATGTATCAAACTTGTTGATATGGATTAGTAATTATTAGTGGTTGATTACTTTTTACTTTATTATTATTTATTGCTCTTGGGCCACAATTGTTAATGGCTTTTGCTTTTCCTGCTGATTTAGTTGATGAATATCGGTGAATAGCAGTTTTAATGTTAATGAGTTATCCTTGTGCTGCTATTTCATTTTTAGGTGTTTCGTTATTTCAAGGGATGAATAACGCACGAAAAGCAGCATTATGCTCTTAATTTCGTGCTTTTATTGTGTTACCAATTTTAATGTTATGTGGATATTTCTTAGCACATGGATTATCGGATGGCACAGACCAAAGTAATATTTATTATTTTATATTATTAGGGTTAAATGATTTAATTTCAGCTATCATTGTAGGTATTATTTTATATTTATTTTGATACAAACATCGTTATCATATTTTTAATGAAGTTGATGAAAAAGATCAAGAATATTTGCAAAGTAAAAAACAACAAACAAGGTATTAAACTTAAATAAAATGGTAGGTAATTATATACCTTTCTAATAATTATGACAATAGTTTATTTTAATTTTACTTAAATATGTGATATAATTTATCTATAAGAAAAGTGGGTATATTGATATGGAGGGGTATAACATGAATAATAATGATCCAAAATTTAGTGGTGGAAATGAAAATCATTTTAATTCGTTTGAAAATAACAATAGTTTTGGCAATGATAATTTATTAAACCAAAATGCACCAGTAACACCACTAACAAAACCAATTAGAGTTCCTGGTAATCCAAACGATTTTAAAACAAAAATTAATCCACCTTTTAATTCTTCTTACATTTCAAAAGCTTTGGGAATTAATAGAACAGAAGTTAAACCGCAACATAATAAACCAATTTATCAACCAATTATTTATCAACCATTTGTTATGCCTATTATGCCTAATCCAATGAATGCGATGGGAATAGGGGCATATAATCCGATGATGGGTTATCCGCAAATGTTCCCTTATCCAATGATGCCACAATTTCCAATGATGATGAGTTATCCGCAAATGTCACAATATCCCGGAATGTTAACTTATCCTCCAATGGCAGGACCAGAAGTAGAACAACAATTTGCTGGTCAAGATTCTAATTTTAATAAAAGACAGTATTCGCAAGATTCAGGTCGTCATTACGCAATTATGAATTCAGATTTGATGAAACAACAACAGGGAATCAATAACGATTTTGATGATAATTTTGATGATACGTTTAATGAGGGAACTCCTTTTGGGGCAAACCATGATTTTAATCAAACAAATGACTTTGGTAGTACTAATTTTTCTGGTCAAAATGATTTTGGCCAAGGAAATTCAAATTTTGGACCAACACCAGATTTTAATGCAGCACCAAGCTTTAGTTCATCACCTGATTTTGCTCCATCAGATGATTTTAATAATAGCAATGTTTTGGATAAAATTGATGCAACAAAAATGCCATTTCAATATGATGAAGAAACAAGCAAGCGAAAATTACCAGTTTGAGCAATAGTTTTAATTGTTGTGCTAGTACTTTTAGTTTTAGCAGTTATAACAATTGTAATGTTGTATTTTAATATAGAAGCAGTTCATGACTTAATTAATAGTTGATTTGGCTTTGATGTACCATTTGAGCCGTGATTTTAAAAATGTTATTTAATAACATTTTTTATTTATTTTAATAAAATAAAAAAATCTAGACAAGGGTTAAAATCTAGATTTTTAACTATTATTTAAAATTTGAAAGGTTTTTTACTTGAAAAAATTATTTTATTATTTTAGGTCGTTAATTTATTTTGCTTGTATTGTCTTTTTAAAATCTTGTGGTGGCAATGTACTATTTTTGATTTTAAAAAACCAAACAACAAAACCTAAAATTACTAAAATATTATTTTTATTAGGTTTTTTAAAACGATTAATTTTTTTAATAATTTGTTTATCATATTGACAATTATTATCTTTTTCTTCTAATATAATTTTAGTTTTATCAATAACATTTTGTTGATGAATTGAATTGCTTAAAATATATGCATAATCAAATTCGGCTTCATTTTCATATTTGCTTCGTAGAGGATTAAATGTGCCAGGAATAAATAAACTTAATGAAAATTTAATTTTTTTAATTATTTTTTTTAAAAATTTATTCATTACTGCTCACCTCTTTTAATTAGTAATATGATAACATAAAAAAATAATCTTGTTAAGATTTTTTTTATTTTTTCAGATGATTTTATTTTTAAATAAGGTAAAATTTAAGTATATGAGAATAGAAAATAAGGTGAAAATGATGGAACAATATCTTAATATGGCTTGTTTTATTTTAGAACACGGGCAAGAAAAAGATGATCGAACAAATACGGGAACAATTTCTTTTTTTGGTTATCAAATGCGTTTTAATTTAAGCAAAGGATTTCCACTTTTAACAACAAAAAAAGTTCATTTTAAGTCAGTAGTTTATGAATTATTATGATTTATTAAAGGCGATACTAATATTAAATATTTAGTAGATCATGATGTTTGAATTTGAAATGAATGACCATATGAAAAATATCAAGCATCAGCAAAATATAATAATGAAACATTAGCTGAATTTGTTGAAAAAATTAAAACTGATGCAAATTTTGCTGCTAAATTTGATGATTTAGGACCAGTATATAGGAAACAATGACGAAACTTTAACGGAGTTGATCAGTTAGCAAAATTATTAGAAAATTTAAAAAAGAATCCATATTCACGTCGTCATATTATTAGTGCCTGAAATCCAGTAGAAGTTGATGAGATGGTTTTACCACCATGTCATACTTTAATTCAGTTTTATGTTTCAAAAGATAATAAATTAAGTTGTCAATTATATCAACGTAGTGCGGATGTTTTTTTAGGAGTCCCTTTTAATATAGCAAGTTATGCTTTATTAACCCATTTAATTGCCCAAGTTGTTGGTTTAGATGTTGGCGATTTTGTCCATACTTTAGGAGATTGTCATATTTATAAAAATCATTTTAATCAAATTAAAGAACAATTAACACGTTCTCCGCGAAAATTACCAACTTTGAAGTTAAATCAAACCATTACTTCGTTATTTGATTTTAAATTTGAAGATATTATGTTGAAAAATTATGACTCAGCCCCATTAATTAAAGGAACTGTCGCAGTATAATGATTAAGTTATTATGAGCAATGGATGAAAATAATTTAATTGGTCAAAATAACCAATTACCATGACATTTAAGAGAAGAATTACAGCATTTTAAAGAAACAACATTAGGACAAACAATTTTATTTGGTCAATTAACTTATGAAGGAATTGGACGACCATTATCGAAACGAAAAACATTAGTTTTAACAAGACAACTTGATTATCAAATTAATCATCCAGATGTGGAAGTAGTAACTGATTTAACAGCAATTATTAATTTTTATCATCAAAATCCAAACGAAGATATTTATATTTGTGGGGGAAAAAAATTTATGAGGCAACATTACCATATGCTGATGAATTAATCATTAGTTATATTAGGGGAAAATATCAAGGTGATACTTATTTTCCTTCGTTTGATTTAAACCAATTTACTTTAATTAAATCAAACGAATATCAGCAATTTGTAATAAAATATTATAAAAGAAAGGAACAAAGTTAAAATGTTAAATATTTGAAAAATTCTTCTGACATGACCAAGATTTTTACGAACAATTACTAAAGCAAGGAGTATTAGTAAAAAAATTAAACGAGATCCAAATATTGTTTCAGAAGAATATCGTTATCATTGATTACAAAAACGAACACGCTATATGTTATGAGTGCACGATGTTAAAATAATTGTTCATGATCGTGATAATTGAATTGATAAGGGTTGTTTAATGATTGTAAATCATCAATCGAATGTGGATCCGGCATTATTATTTGCTCTAAATGATTTTAATAAAACGGCACCTTGTGCATTTATTGCTAAAAAAGAATTACAAGATAACCGAACATATCGAAATTTTTTAACATTAATTGATGTTTTATTTTTAGATCGGGAAAACCCTCGCCAGGCCTTAGAAATTATTAAAGAGGCAAATGATTTAATTCGTGTACCACGAACAATGGTTGTTTTTCCGGAAGGAACACGAAGTCGCAGGCAAGAAATGGGAGAATTTCATGCTGGAAGTTTTAAAATTGCCCAGAAAGCACATGTTCCAATTATTCCTGTTTCAATTGTTAACTCTTATCCAATTTTTAATAAAGAACTTAAAAAAAGAGGAAAAAAGTATGTTCATGTTGTGTTTCATAAGCCAATTAAGCCAGATACTTTTATGACCAAATCAACTGAATTAATTGCAAATAATGTTAAACAAATTATTCAAAAAGGAATTGATCAATATCAAGATGTTGATCATAAAAAAGATTATGAAGAATATAAAATTTTATTAAAGAAAAAAACGACTTAAAGAAAGAAGGTATCGAATAGTGAATATTTTAGAATTAATTGATAAAAAGAAAAATGGACAAGAGTTATCACGAGAAGAAATTAACTTTATTGTCAAAGGATATACATCAGGGATTATTCCAGATTATCAAATGTCAGCTTTTTTAATGGCAATTTATTTTCAATCAATGTCAGTTACAGAAATTTCGTTTTTAACTGAAGCAATGATTAATTCAGGGGAAGTATATGATTTAACTACGATTCCTGGTTTTAAAGTTGATAAACATTCTTCTGGTGGAGTTGGTGATAAGGTTAGTTTAATTTATGCGCCTTTAGTTGCTGCATTTGGTTTAAAAGTGGCAAAAATGTCAGGACGAGGATTAGGCCAAACAGGAGGAACAATTGATAAGCTGGAAAGTATTCCCGGTTTTAAAGTTGAACTTTCTTTTAATGAATTTAAGGATGTTATTAATAAAACAAATTTATCAATTATGTCTCAATCTGATAATCTTGTTCCTGCTGATAAAAAGATTTATGCCTTACGGGATGTGACTGCAACAGTTGATTCATTACCATTAGTGGCAGCAAGTATTATGTGTAAAAAAATTGCGACTGGTAGTGATGGAATTGTGTTAGATGTTAAATGTGGTAGTGGCGCTTTTATGAAAACAATATCTGATGCACGGAAATTAGCACAAATTATGGTTGAACTTGGAATTAAATTTAATAAGAAGATTGCTGCTGAAATTACTAATATGACAGAACCATTAGGCCGTACTATCGGTAATGCAATTGAAATTTATGAAGCATTACAAACATTACGAGGGAAAGGATCTGATGATTTGACTTACATTGTATGTGAAGCAGCAGCTTTAAGTTTATGCCAAGCAGGGCTTTTTAAAGATTTAGCAATGGCAGTTAAATCTTGTGAAGAAAAATTACAAACGGAAGAACCGTTAAATTACTTCCGTGCTTTTGTGAACGAGCAAGGTGGAGATTTAAGTTTTATTGATAATGATTTAACTTTAAAAGAAGTATTAAAAGTAAAAAATATAGTTGAAATTAAAGCAACCCAAGCGGGATTTATGGAAATTATTGATACTAATGAGTTAGGATTATTAGCTGTTCGTTTAGGAGCTGGCCGTAATACAAAAGATGAAACAATTGATTATCATGCTGGTATTTATTTAAACAAAAAAACTGGTGAAAAAGTTGCAAAAAATGATGTTGTAATGACTTTATATACTAACCGTTATGTTACTGCCCCAGTTTATGATTGAGCACAACGAACTTTTCGAATTGTTTCAACAAAACCACCACAAGAAGAATTAGTTTATGAGATAATTCAATAAAAGTGATGCTTTAAGTTAATCACTTTTTTGTTTTAATGTCTTTAATTTTTTTAAAATAGCGGTATTATTAACTAAGAAAATAAACACGGGAGAGAAAGAATGTTACATTTGCCGCGCTATGAAGTAAAACTTAATAATTTTTCAGGACCATTAGATTTGTTGTTGCATTTAGTTAAAGAAAAGGAAATGGACCTTTTTGCAATTAAATTGACAGAAATTACTGATCAATTTTTAGCATATATTAGAGAAATGGAACAATTAAATATTGAAATTGCATCAGAATATTTAACAATGGCAAGTTATTTAGTTGAGACAAAAACAAAATTAGTGTTACCAAAAGAAGAAGTTGAAATTGATGATAATTATGAAAAAGATTATCGTGATGAACTAATTAATCGTTTACTAGAATATAAAAAAATTAAAGAAGTTAGTCAATATTTTAAAGATCAACATCAAGAGGGAATTCGTTATTTGTCAAAACCACGAACAATTATTAAAGGAAATCCAATTAAAGAAGAAGATTTACCATTGTCGCCAAAAATTAATATTGATAAATTAACTAATAGTTTTTTAAAAATGTTAGAACGAATTAATGCAGCAAAACCATTAGAATCAAATGTTGTTATTACTGAAGTTTCTCCAGAAGAAATGGCGGAGCGAATTATGGCATTATTAGCGCAAGATGATAAAGAATGAACATTAGAAGAATTGCTAGGTAATTTTACTTTATCATTACAAGTTTTTGTTGCTTGTTTTATTGCTTTGTTAGATTTAGCTCGTCATCAAAAAATTGAAATTGAGCAATACCAACATTTAGAAGCAATTTACATTAAACCATACTTACAGAAAGAGGGGAATTAAATTAGATGAATTTAAATGAAAAAATGGCTGTTTTAGAAGGGCTATTATTTATCAGTGGTGATGAAGGAATTAATTTAAAAGAAATTGCTCATATTCTTGAAATTTCTGTTCCTGAGTGTGAGGAGGTTTTAGCAAAATTAAAACTAGAATATCAAACTAATAATAATCGTGGGTTAACAATAACATCTTTTGCTGATAAATATCGCTTAGCAACAAAGCAAGAATATTATCAATTTTATTTAAAATTAGCTAATAATAAAATAGAAGCACGTTTATCACAAGCAGCATTAGAAACATTAGCAATTATTGCCTATCGTGGGCCAATTAGTAAACCAGAAATTGAAGAGTTACGAGGAGTTAATTCTGACAGTGTTATTAACAAATTACGCGCACGTGATTTAATTGATGAAGTTGGTAAAAGCAAATTACCAGGGAAACCAATGACATATCATATTACTGAAGAATTTTTAAAAGTTTTTAATTTAACTTCTTTAGCAGATTTACCACAAATTAAGGAAACTGTGATAGAAAAAGAGCAGGATTTATTTAAATAATGGAACGCTTACAAAAAGTTATTGCAGCAAAAGGTTATTGTTCACGACGAAAAGCAGAAGAATTAATTATTCAAGGACGAGTTAAAGTTAATAATATTGTGGTAACAACGTTAGGTACTAAAGTTAGCAAAAATGATCAAATACAGATAAACAATCAAATCCTTACGAATGAAAATGCAAATAAGGTTTATTTGATGTTGAATAAACCACGAAATTGTGTTTCAACAATTATGACCCGCAACATCGCAAAACAGTTTTAAACTATGTTAAAGGTGTTTCAGAGCGAATTTATCCGGTGGGTCGTTTATAGATTATGATACTAGTGGGCTTTTGCTATTGACTAATGATGGAGAATTTAATAATATTATTACACACCCAAGTCATATTATTAATAAGACATATCATGTTTTGGTTTTTGGTTATCTTTCAAAACAACAATTACAACAATTAGCAACAGGACTTGAAAATGAACCAGGAATTATAACAAGAAAAGCGCAAGCAAAATTAGTAAAATATGAAGAAGCAAAAAATGTTTCGATTCTTTTATTAACAATTCATGAAGGCAGAAAACATCAAGTTAAAAAAATGATACAAGCATTAGGACATGAAGTTATTAAATTAAAACGAATTGCAATTGGTTTTTTACAATTATATGAAACATTAAAGCCTGGTGAATGACGTTATTTAAAACCCAAAGAAATTAAACGTTTTTTTGGAATAGCATCACACTTAAAAACAAAATAAAGGAGAAAAAAACAATGCGGATTACGTTAGCAGGAGTTGTTGGAGTAGGGAAATCAACTGTTAGTAAGCTATTGGGAGAAAAACATCATTATATGGTAATGGATGAGCCAGTTGAGGAAAATCCATATTTAGATCAGTATTATGCTGATCCAAAAGATATGGCTTTTAAAATGCAAGTATATATGGTAATGGCGCGTAGTAAACAATTAAAACAAGCAAAAATAACATCTAATATTATTTTTGACCGTAGTATTTTAGAGGATCCAATTTTTGTTGATGTCTTATATGAACTAGGATATATGAATACAACAGATTATAAAGTTTATAAAGAATTTTATGATGTTGTTGTTTTACAAAGTTTATATTTAGATGAAAACATTAAACCAGAATTAGTTGTTTATTTACGAGTTGATCCAGAAATAGCAATGGAACGAATTACCAAAAGAGGCCGAGCTAGTGAACAAAATATTGGCAGTGCTTATTGAACATTATTAAACCGAAAATATGAGGAATGATATGAACGCTCAAAAGATAAGTTTAATTTTTTAGTTATTGATGCCAATCATAAAAAACCAGAAGAAATTGTTGCCATAATTTCAGAAAAATTAATTGAAAAGAAATAAGACAATAAAAAAACTAGTGTCAACACTAGTTTTTATTTGTTTAAATTTGCCCTAATCCTTTTTCTTTTCAAATTTTCATTACAGTATCTTTTCCTTTTGTTTCTAAAATATCTTTGTATTCTAAATAACGTTCTTGACATTCTTTAATTTCTTTTAAAGCTTGGTCTAAGCCACTTCAACCATTAATTTTAACTTCTTTTTTTTGCAAAGTTTTATATTGTAAAAAGAAAGTTTCAATTTCATTTCGTATTGCTAATGGAACATCTTCTAAAGTTTGAATATGATTAAAACGCGGATCATCAGCCATCACAGCCATTAATTTTGTGTCAATTTCCCCGTTATCAATCATATTAATTGTTCCCAAAATACGAACATTGATTTGACAACCAGAAATTGTGGGGTAAGTGCTTAATGAAATTACATCAAGGGGATCACCATCTCAATCTAATGTGTTTTCAATAAAACCATATTCTCCTGGATAAAAATTAGCACCATATAAAACCCGGTCTAAAACAATTCGCCCTGTTTTAAGATCATATTCATATTTATGACCAGACCCCTTAGGGATTTCAACGATAATTGGTAAAACATTATTTTTACTCATTATTTTTCTTCCTTTCATTACTTTCCTAATTATTAATATAGCATAGAAAGGCAAATAATGTTATGTCTTTTTAATCCTTTTTATTTTTTTGCAATAAGATCAAATAAAAGTATTGTGTTATATTCAAAAAAATAAAAGATAATTATTATTTTTGTGTAAGTTATAAATTTAAAAAACAAATACATTTAATTATATATTAACATATTTTTAATAGAATTAATAAATTATTTTTTATTTATTATTTTTTAAAAAAATGAAAAATTTTGGTAATTTTATCAATTTTAGGTATACAATGAAAGTAAGAAAGTGGGCTATGAAGAAACAAAAAATTGTATTAAAATGTATCAATTATATTAAATTACCAAATTATCAACCTTATAAAAAAATAAAAAATTGATAAATTAGGATGCCAATTACTATGAATACATTATTAAAATACACTACATTAGCAGGACTTGCAGCAGTACCTGTTGCAACTGCAACTTCATTACCAATCTTAGAAACCAATAGCAATACTGCTATTTCATCAAGTAGTTTGTTACAAGATGCAGCTACTATTGAAGAAAAAGATGCTAAAGCTATTGCTAATCAACTTCGTCTTGAACCATCAAATGGATCATCATTAACAGAAGAACAAAAATTAAATGAAGCAAAAGAAGTAATTTTCAACAACATTGATAGTGTTAAACCTGATGCAATCGCTTCAATTGAAAATGATATGGATTTTAGAGAAATTACTAAAGCTATTAACAATCTTACTATTGATAATTTAGAAATTCCCAAAGGAGATACTAAATCATTAAAAATTGGTTATCAAACAATTTCAATTAATTTAAAAATGAATAACACAAATAATCTTATCAGTGTTATGTTAATTAATGTTAAACCAATTGGTAGTGGAACTGGAGATGAATATAATTTATTGCAAGAAAGAGCTTCTATTGAAGAAAAAGCTGCAAAAGCTATTTTTGACCAAATTCGTGAAAATCCAGTTGATGGGTCATCATTAACAGAACGTGAAGTAATCAATAGCGCAAAAGATTTAATATATAATAAAATTGATGAAGTAAAATTTGATGCAATCGTTTCGATAACTGATGACATGGATGCTAGAGAAATTACAGAAGTAATTAATGATATTAAAGCATAAGATTTAATAATTCCAAGTGGAGATACTAAACTTTTAAAAGCTGGATATCAAAAAATAACAATTAATTTAAAAATTAAAGAAACAAATAATATTATGTCTGTAATCTTAGTTAATGTTAAAGCACTTGAAGTTTAATAAACAGTAAAAAATCATTAGAATAAAATTAATACTAAAATTGCTTCATATAAATAAATTGTATGAAGCAATTTATTTAATTATTAAAAAATAAAAAAAGAGATGAATTACTATGTATAAATTAATTAAATGCCTTACATTAACAGGATTTTTAACTGGACCAATTGTTACAACAACTTCATTACCAAGTTTTAACTCAAATCAAGATGTTTTAAGAGATTCTGATTGTAACTGTGGATTAGAAGCATTGCTTTAACTTACATTAAAGAAGCAATTGGTGAAATTGAATCAGTTGATGGATCAACTTTATATGCAGGACAAACTTATAATACTGCTTTCCAATTATTATGAGTTGCCATTGAGCAATTTAAAATTAAAGCAGTAGAAAAAGCAAACAATATTAGTGATAAAAACGTTAAAGAAGAGATTATTAAATTAATAAATAGCTTGAAAAATAGTGATGCAAAAATCACTGAAGAAAATGCTGTTTTAAGAACAGGAAATAATGAGATCTTAATTGATTTACAACTTGGTTCTGCAAAAGATACAATACATATTATATTAGATAGTGTTCAATTGTTACAAGACCCTGATACATTAGAATATACTGCATATGCAATTTTAGTTCAAATTCTAAACAAAGGAATAGCTGATGGTTCAAAATTGAATGCAAAACAAAAATTAGAAGTAGCATTGCCTTATAGATGAAACTTTATTGATAAAAACAAAAAAGATACGATAGAGGCAATAACAAACAGAGAAGATATTAAAAATATTAAAATTAAAGAAAAACTTGTTAACTTAGTAAAAGAGTTAACTAGTGAAAATATATCAATTGCAAAAACTAATAAAACTACAATTTTAACTGAAGGATTTAATCGCATTAGTTACTATAAGTTTTCCTAAAAATGAATACAATGCAACAATTGGTTTAGGAAATGTTAAACCTGAAACAGAATAAATTGTTGGATGTAAAATGCTTTGTATGAATCATATACAAAGCATTTTACATCCAACTGAATAATTTTTACAATTAGTTTTTACTTTGCTATATTTTAAAAATAATTTATAATTAAACAAGGTGATAATATGCAAACAAAAATAAAAAATTTATTTTACTTAGATACAAAAAGAATTGTGGCAATGGCAATTGTGATTGCTTTATATGTTTTATTGTCATGATTAAGTAAAATAATGAATTTAACAGTTTTTATCGTTGCTCCATTTTTAAAAATTGAGTTAACTGATTTTTTAATGTTATTATCTCTTCGTTTGTTTGGTATTATTTATGCTAGTTTTTTAACTATTAGTGTTAGTTGATTACGAATGGTTTATTTAGGTGATACTCCTATTGATGTATTTGCTTTAATGTTAGCAGATTTAATTTTTTTATTAGTTTTTTGATTAGGCGATAATTTTTTACGAAAAGGATTTAATCACTTGTTTAAAAATAATTTTTCAAAAAAAGCTGATTATTTAATTACAACAATAAATGTTAGTTTAGCAACAATTATTGCTTCATTTGTAATGACATTATTTAATTGATTATTTATTTATGACATGTATGCCCATTTCTTACATATTCCCCGCGAAACAGTACAATGATTTAAAAGTATTTTAGTACCGATAGTTATTCCTTTTAATTTATTGAAATTTACGATTAATAGTATTGTTTTTATCTTAATTTATCGTGCAGTAATTCACCTTCAAAAGCAATTTATAATAATAAAACCAACAAAAAAAGTAACAGAAGTATTAAATGATTATAATATTATTGATGAAATTTATTTTTAAAAAAGCAAACTTATTTTCTTGAAAATATTATTTAATTTATGTTATTATTTGTATGGTATGCCCACGTAGCTCAGTAGGAGAGAGCATGCGCCTTCTAAGCGTAGGGTCGGGAGTTCGAATCTCTCCGTGGGCGCCATTTTTTAAATTGTAATTAAATTAAAAACCTTATTTAAATGATTAAATAAGGTTTTATTTTTTTAAAATTGTTATAATAATATAAAAGATTGTTTTATCTAAGGAGGATTTATTAAATGCAAACACCATTAAATTATTATGATGAATTAATTAATGAAATTAAAGAATTAATTAGTAATCATAATTACAATGGTACACTTATCAAAATTCATGATGAATTGCTGATGCCTTATATTCCTCAACAAGTTGAGAAAGTATTAACAACATTATTACAAGAAGTTAATGAAAAAATTCGAGAACAAAAGCCAAGTGAAATAACAGTTTGAACATTAGCAAAAATTAGTGATATTTTAGCGAATCCATCTGATGAGGAAACTCAATTATTAGCTTTTCAATATTTAAAAGACCAAAATTTACGACAAATTTTACCAGTAATTCGTCAATATTTTCTGAATAAAAAAGTTACTGATTTTGCAAAGATTTATTTATTATACTTATTAAAAAAACAAGAAATTACAGAAATATTTGAAGTGAAAAAAACAAATGGTATTTTTCACTTGAATCCAAGTCAAATAATACCATATAAAGAAAATGAACAAGTTAAAACCATAATGAAATTATTAGACCAATGAGTTTATAATGATAATCCTAGTTTATACCATACTTGTTTATATTTGTTAGAAACATATTATTATAACTTATATCCTTATTTTTTAGAAAATAATGAAGAAAAAGCATTAACAATTGCAATTATATATCAAGGTCATCGGATGTATGGTGAAAAAATAGTAATCCAAGATCTGGCAGAACAATTTACAGTTCAAGTTGAAATAGTAAAAAAATATCTTCCTTACTTAGCCCAACAAGAATTATAAAATAAATTATTATTTAGAATTAGACCAAAAAAGCAAAATAAATTGGGAAAAAAGTTATTTAAAGTCATTCTTTTTGTTATAATAAACTATGTGCAATAATTAGTTAAGGAGTAAAATATGAAATTTAAAGCGGAAAAAATACAAGATAAAGGAATTGGAAAATGATATGTAACCATTAATGATACAGAATGGACAGATTATATTAAAAAAGCTGAAAAAAAAGCAGCAGAGCAATTAGAGGTTCCTGGCTTTCGAAAAGGGAAAGTACCCACTGATTTAATTAAAAAACATCTAACTGAAGCAAAAATTTTAGATGCGGCACATTATTTAGTTGTTAATAAAGCTTATAAGTTTGCGTTTGATCAAAAATCAGATATTGAACCATTTTCATCACCAGTTCCAAGTGTACAAAAAATTAGTAAAACAGAGTATATCTTACAATTAGAATTTGATTTAAAACCAGAAGTTAAAATTAGTAAGTATACTGGTTTTACTGATAAAGAATTAAAAAAGACAAAAATTGAAGTTAAAAAAGCAGATATTGACGATAATATTAATCAATTGCGTAATCGTTTTGCAATTTTTAAACCAAAAACAACAGAAATTACAACTGGCGATACAGTAATTTTTGATTTTGAAGGTTTTATTGATGGAAAACCATTTAAGGGTGGTAAAGCAACAGATTTTACTTTAGAAATTGGGAGTGGTCAATTTATTCCCGGTTTTGAAGAAGCCATGATTGGTTTAAAAACAGGTGATAAAAAAGAAATTAATGTTACTTTCCCAGATGATTATCATGTTGAAGAATTAAAATCAACTTCGGCTATTTTTAAGTTAAATATTAAGGAAGTTAAAACAAAAGAATTACCAGAATTAAATGATGAATTAGCAAAAGATGTTAATTTAAAAGGTATTGATACGTTAGCTAAATTGGAGGCGCATGTTAAAAATAATATTTATGAGCAATTATTAAAACAAGAATATGATCATTTTATTGGCCATTTATTCCGCTTAATTGCAGAAGATTCAAAGATTGCTTTACCAGAATCAATTATTCGTAAAGAAGCAAATCAATTAAAACATGAGTTTGAACAAAAATTACAAGGTCAACAAATGGATATAAAAACGTATAAAAAACGAACAGGAATGTCAGAAGAAGATATTTTTAATGAGTTATTTAAAGACGCTAAGAATCGTTTAGAAAATGTTGTTATTGTTGATGCAGTTGTTCAAAATGAAAATATTACTGCAACTGATGCAGAAATTGATGAACAATATGAAAAGTTAGGAAAACAATTTGGAATTGATGGTAAAGCATTAAAAGAAACAAAATTAGTATCCGACCAACAAATAAAAGAACAAGTTATGCATGATAAGGTATTTGCCTTTTTATATCAAAATAATGGTGAATAGAATAAAAACTAACATTATTGTTAGTTTTTTTTATATAGGAGGATAATCTGGATTAGCATGAAAAGTGCTGAATTTTCTTTCTTTTTATGATATAATAAAATTATTATTAAGTATTAAACTGGTATTCTTTAATTTTGAGGTAAAGATATAATAAACAATAGGTGAGATGATTTTTTAAAAAATAGCACTTACCTATTGTAAGTGCTATTTTTTTTGTTATAATTTTTGTGTAACTTAAATTTATATTGCGATATTTTTTAAAATAAGATAAGATATTGTCAATATAAGTGAAGAAAAGAAACAGGAGGTGTTTTGAAGATGGATTCAAAAATAACACAATTAAAAAATGTACCCGTTCTTGTAACACGGGGTAGTTATATTTTTCCAGGCTTTGAACAAGTATTAGAGGTAGGACGAGATAAATCAATTTTAGCGGTGAATACAGCTAGCAAGGATTTTGATAATCATATTGTATTAGTTAGTCAAAAAAAACCGTTAGAAGATAATCCAAAATTATCTGAAATTTATCGAATTGGAATTTTAGCAGAGTTAAAAATTCGTAAAGTATGGGAAGATGGTAGTCTAACAGTTAATTTTAAAGCAGTTGATCGAGTAAAAATTTTAGATTTACGCGAAGGAGAATTTTATGCTGCTGATATTGATATTTTAAAATCATTTGTTAAATCAGAAGATAAAATTGTTGAAAAATTAACAGCGAATATTAAAGAATTAATGAAATTACAAGATATTTTGCCAGAAGATTTATTAGATCAAATTGGTGATTCAGTTGATGGGAATGAAGTTGTTGATACAATTGCTCAATTTTTACCATTTATTCCAGTGGCAAAAAAACAAGAAATTATTGAAGAATTAGATGTTGAAAAAAGACTTCAAATTATTTTTGATCATTTAGTTAATAAACAACAAGTCAATGATATTGATAATAAAATTAGCAAAAAAATTAAAGAACGAGTTGATGAACAACAACGTGAATATTACTTACGAGAAAAATTAAAAGCAATTAAAGATGAACTAGATGAATTTGATGGCGCCGCTGACGAAATGAAATTATATAAAGAACGATTAGCAAAAGAACCATTTCCAAAAAATATTAAAGAACGAATTGAACAAGAAATCACTCGTTACGAAGCATTACCACAAGCATCAAGTGAATCAAATATTATTCGAACTTATATTGATTGAATGATGCAAATTCCATGATGGGAAAAAACAGAAGAAAAAAATGATTTAAAATTTGCAAAAGAAGTGTTAGATAAATATCATTTTGGTTTAGATAAAGTTAAGGAAAGAATTATTGAATACTTAGCCGTTAAAACAATGACTAAATCTTTAAAAGGACAAATTATTTGTTTAGTAGGGCCACCAGGGGTTGGAAAAACAAGTTTAGCAAAATCAATTGCTGAAGCAACAGGACGAAAATTTGTTAAAATGGCCTTGGGAGGTGTAAAAGATGAATCAGAAATTCGCGGGCATCGTAAAACATATATTGGAGCGATGCCAGGACGCATTATTCAGTCAATGAAACGTGCTGGTTCAATAAATCCATTATTTTTATTAGATGAAATTGACAAAATGGCATCAGATTATCGTGGTGACCCCGCTAGTGCAATGTTAGAAGTATTAGATCCAGAACAAAATTCAACCTTTTCTGACCACTACTTAGAAGAAACATATGATTTAAGTGATGTTATGTTTATTGCAACAGCCAATTATTATGATAATATTCCAGAAGCTTTAATTGACCGAATGGAAATTATTCAATTATCATCATATACTGAATTGGAAAAATTCCATATTGCAAAAGATTATTTAGTTCCAAAAGTATTAAGTAATAATGGTTTAGCAGATGGACAATTAATAATTACCAATGATGCAATTAATGAAATAATTAAATATTATATGCGTGAAGCAGGAGTTCGTCAGTTAGAACGAGATTTAAATGCTGTTGCACGGAAATTTATTGTTAAGTTCTTAAATAAAGAAATGGTTAATTTAACAGTTAAACCAGATACTGTTAATGATTTATTAGGTAAACGTCGTTTTGAACATACCGAAAAAGAAAAAGAATCACAAGTTGGAGTTGTAACAGGATTAGCATATACTCAATTTGGTGGTGATATTTTACCAATTGAAGTTAATAGTTTCTTAGGAAAAGGTTCATTAGTGTTAACTGGAAAATTAGGTGACATAATGAAAGAATCAGCATCAATTGCGTTAGACTATGTAAAAGCAAATTCTGGTAAATTTAACATTGATCCAAAATTCTTTGAAACACATGATATTCATATTCATGTTCCAGAAGGAGCAGTACCAAAAGATGGACCATCAGCTGGAATTACCTTAACAACAGCAATTATCAGTGCTTTAAGTAATCGTCCAGTATCGAAAGATATTGGAATGACTGGTGAAATTACTTTACGAGGACAAGTCTTACCAATTGGTGGTTTACGAGAAAAATCAATTTCTGCCAACCGTAGTGGTTTAAAAACAATTTTAATTCCACATAAAAATATTAAAGATATTGAAGATATTCCAAAAGAAGTGCAAGAAACATTGAATATTATTCCAGTTGGAACATATGATGAAGTTTTCAAAAATGTTTTTGGCACAAACTAATTTTTAAAATGTATCAATTTGATACATTTTTATTTTCTTTGTTTTAACTCTAAATTGACAAAATAATTTAAGTATAGTAGTATCTTGTTGTATATGATTTAAAAAATAGTTTTTTAAAGTACATGGCTTATATTTGTTAGTCTTTAATAAATATAATAATGATAAAGGGTAAAAACTATGCGTGCTATGGTAAAAGTTGAAAAATTAGTAAAAAAAATTCTAAAAAATACAAGAAAACAAATTAAAAAACTTGCAAGAGCATTAGGTTTTAGTAAAAAGCAATCAGTACAAATTGCAACAAAAAACACACATAATTTAATAGAAACAATGGAAAGTTATCGAAAAATTACTGATTCAGAGCAAAATTTAAATTTTGAATCAGGTTTTTTAACTAATATATCTTGAACTTTTTTAAATAATGATAGTACTAAAGATGAAGATGGTTATGAAATTCCGATTAAATTAAATGATGAGCCAATTTATGAATCAATTTATGAGGCAATTCCTGAGCCAATTTATGATAATATTCCATCTTCTAAAAATGAACCAATCTATGATTATTTACCACCAGCAAAACCAGTTCCAGAATTAAGAAAAGAAAAAATTATTACAGTTCCAAAGTTAGATTCAACAAAAGTTAGCGATGTGTATAAAAATATCAAAGAAAATGAAAATGATGCAGTAGAAGAAAGTACTGTTGAAAGATAAAATGATAAACTAAGGTAAAATCTTTGAATAATTGGTCGTATAAAGAAAATTGGGGTTTTTTATAAAAACAAGAAAAAAATATCTTTATTTTATTGAACTAAATAATATTTAAAAACAAAAACCCCAATTTTCTTTATACGACCAAATATTGATATTTTTAAAATAAATGACTTTAATTAATTATTTATTTTAATGAAATAATTAATTAAACACTTAAAAGAAAGAAGAATTTATGGAAATTATTTCAGGATTTAAAAAAAATTTTAAAAAATCTTACAAATCAATTAAAAAAAGAATTAATATATTTTTAAAAAAGCTTGGTTTTAGTAAAAAGAAAACCTATGAATTATCAAACCAAATTGTTACTGAAATGTATGGAACAATAGGTAGATATGTTCAAAAAGAAATCAATGATCAAATTGAACCGAGAAGTTTACAACAAGAAAGAAAGTGATCTGCCATCATATAGTGAAACAATCACAAATTCTCAGTCATATCATCAACCGAGTGGTTTATCATCATATAAGGAAGTAAAACCATAATTACCGATATATGAAGAAGCAGTCGCAGATATTAAACCATTTGATGAAGAACGTGCTAGAAGATATAAAGAATTATTGAATGAAATGAATATCTTTTTTTGCAAAAGAAGCATTAAAACCAACTGGCAAAAATTGAACATCAAATGTAAAACAAGCGAAACCATTATCACAATTAAAGAATGGGCAAAATGGAAACGCGGATGTTGAAGAAAATGAACTATATAGTTTATAAAATAAAAATTTTATTATAAAAACAATATTAAAAGAGGGGTTAAGTTATTAAAAATAAAATTTACTACTTTAAATTTATTCAAAAATATACATATACATACTAGTTTTTATAGGCAATTAATATTTTAATTGCTTTTTTATTTTTTTAAAATACTAAAAGGGTATATAATATTTATGCTATAATTTTTTTGTATATGACCAAGGTTACTGGTAAATTACATTAATTTATTTTATGGATAAAATATGAGTGTAAGAACTTGACTATCTTCGGTAGCAATTTTATGTTTTATTTTAGTTATTTATGAAATAATTTTATTAATAAAATATAAAAGAGCTCGTAAAAGAAATTTTAGTAATATGTTAAATGAAACAATAAAAAATTCAAATAAAAATTTAATAAATAAAGAAAAAAATATTGAAAATATAAAAACCAAAGTAGTTAGCATTCTTAGTTATAAAGATAAAATTAATATTATAGTATTAATTATTGGAGTCGTAGGAATGTTCCTTTTTTCGACATTAAGTTTTTTATATGCATAAAAGTAAAAGATTTTCAAAACACCAAAAAGATAGTTTAATCGCTGCGTGTGTTTTTTCCCGATTGCTAATATCTTTGAGATAATCTTTATTTCATTTTTCAAAGTATGAAAAATGCCAGGTTTTACTTTTAGTAAATTTTTTCCTTATTTATGAAAATTTATGTCTGAAAATATCACTTTTGTTCTAATTTGTATTGCAGTTATTTCAATCATTTTTTGAGTAATTGCTTCTTTTATAATATTTGTTGCGGCAAAACATTTTGAAAAAACATATGTTAAAAAAACAGAAACATCAGAATATGAGGGCGCAAAATGAATTGTAAATGAATTAGACAATAAAGGGAGTATTAGAGAATTTAATAAATTATATCCTGTTCATAATTTACATGATGTTAAAAATAAGGCCGGATGAGTAGTAAGATTTTTGAAAAAAAATAGTAAAATTAATTTTAATATTCGTACTAATACACATGCAATATGTTTAGGAGCAACAAATAGTGGGAAATCACAAAAAATTGTCATGCCTTCTGCTATTTATAATAGTTGTTTACCAGAAAGATATAAATCATGTCTAATTTTTACCGATCCTAAAGGAGAACTATATGATGTCTTATCAAAACTATTACAAAAAAATGGTTATGAAGTATTAGTTTTAAATTTACGTGATCCTAAAAATTATTCTTCTTGAAATTCATTAGCAATTTCCTACAAGTATTATTATGACTCAGTTACTATTGCAAAAGAGTTAAAGTATTTTATAGTTAAAAATCAAAAACATTTTGAAAAATATGTTTGTTATTATCATGATGAATTTAATTGCACAGAATGTTTTAGAAATATTGTTGACAAAAAAATTGCAATTTTTCGTAATCAATGATTTTTTGATTTAAAAGAAGCACAAGAATTTGTTGAAGCAACTAGAAATGAATTAAAATCATTAGCAATTGAAGAAATTAATGATTTAGTTTTAACAATTTGACCTTTAACTGGTGGTGAAAATGACCATTTTGCAAGTATGGATGCTAGTATTGCAAAAACAATTATTTTAGGATTATTAGAGATATTAGATGATAATCCAGCGGCGTTACCCTTAGAAAAATTTAATTTCCCATTAATTACTATGCTTTGTAGTGACCGTAAAAAAATGAAAGCCTGGTTTGCCAGTTTACCATCAACATCATTAGCAAAAATTATTGGAGCTAATGCATTAGCAACTGGTGAAAAAGAATTAGGTTCAATTTTTTCAACTTTAGATCGTGGATTACAAATATATCAAGATCTTGGTATTCAATCTATTGTATGTAGTAATGAAATTGATTTATTTAAGTTTACTGAAAAACCAAAAGCTTTATTTTTAATTATTCCTGATGAAAAAACTAATCGTCATATTTTTGCTTCGCTAATTATTTTGCAATTATATAAAGCAAATGTAGGAATTGCAACAGAACAAAAAAGTAAACGCTTACCGCGTGATATTCAGTTTTATTTAGATGAGTTTGGAAATATGCCAACAATTCCTAATTTTCAATCCGTTGTTACGGTTGCTCGGAGTAGAGGAATGTTTTTCCTAATAATTGTTCAAGATTTAGATCAAGTTTATGAAAAATATGGCAAAGAAAATGGAACAGTTATTATTTCAAACTGTAATTTAAATATTTATATTCAAACTAATAATTTTGATACTGCAAAAACATATTCAGATATGTTAGGAACTGAAACAGTTGAAATTTTATCTCATTCACGTTCACGTAGTCTACAAACAAAACGAATTATGATTGATCCTGTCCAAAGAAGAAAAGAAGGAATGGAATTAATTAAACCTAGTGATTTAATGAAATTAAAAAATCCTTATGGAATTATATTTAGTTCAAAAGAAAATCCGGGTTTAGTTTATATGGATTCAGCATGAAAATATAGTAAAGTATTTGGTTTAGGTAAACTTAAAAATACAAAAATAATTAAGCCATTTAATTTTCTTAATAATCATTATTTTGATTTATTTTCATATGTTACATCAGGTCAAGTTGAAATAATGAAAAATGAAATTGAAGAAAAAATTGGAACAATTTTAAAAATTCCTCTTGCACAACGAACACCTGAACAAATTAAATTGTTAGAAAAATGTAAAAATATTGGAATTAATTTTACTGAAAGTTAATATATTTATAATTAGTTGTATTGCTGATTCTATTCTTTAACTTGCCGTGAAATATCATTAGTTAAAATATCTTTTTTATTAAACATTACATAACTTGGCTATTATCTTATAGACTGTGGTATTTTGCTGAATTTGTAATTTAAAATAAAAATACAGAATATTAAAAATTAAACATATTACAATTTACATAGGTATATCCGAAAAAGGATATTTTTAAGAAGTATCTAATAATTAATAGTAATGAACCCATTTTTGTCACAATTAATTCTTTCCAAAAATAAGTTAGAGTTATATTAAGAAAATGGGTTTTATTATGGCGAAATTATCAAAAATTCAAAAAGAAAAAATAATTAATTTAATACAGCAAGGATATAAAACTAAAGATATTGCAATTAGGTTCAGAGTAAACTGATTCAATTTCTTATATTAAAATGAGAAAATAGTCCGCTATCATTGATGATAAAATAATTGTTGCAAAAATAAGAGCAGTAATTAACTGCTCTATAAATATAATAATCATAAAATTATCAAAAATTGCTATAAAATATGCTTAAAAGTTTATTATCAAATATACAATTTGATTCTAAAATATCATTTTCTGTAGAAATACTATCTTCACTCACTAATGGAGTCGGAGGACTGTCCATAGTTCCTAAAGAACTTTGAAAAAATGGCATATGTCCGCGCATTACATTTATAAAAGTTGGAATAAATATAGAACCAAGAACATAAGTGCTTATTATTAAAGCACCATATATACCTTCTCTGTTAAACAATAACTGAAATAAATCATTTCCATTTATGGTCAATTCTTTTACTACTCTGACACCATTTTCTATTTTATCAGGATCTCTAATTAAATATATAATTTTAAACGGATCTTCATTTGGTTTAATTCCAGTTAATGAAACACAATGTTCGGTTCCTCTACCATTAAATGTTCCCAGTATAATAGGAGTACTAAAGTAAAGAGATGTTCATACTAGTATTTGAAATAATATCATTCTTAATCTTTTATCAATAAATAAATTATGAAAGAAAAAATTATGAAGATCAAAGTAAGAATAATGGCTGCTTAAACTATCACTAATTTGAGTGTCATCTTTTAAAAATTTATAAATTGCATACAAATTTAAACCATTTTCAGCAATATTGTTTGTTTTTTTACTTTTCTACAAAACGAGTAAAAAGTTCTTGCTGTTCTAAAGAAACATTAGAGTTTTATGCTATATTATTAGCTAAAATATTTTCTAATACGGCTAAAGTACAAAAACTAGAATGAATTTGAGGTTTTATTGGATGGAATAGGCATTGTTGTTTTTTAAATCAATTGGTTTTGTTTTTCAATCATCTTGACGTACATTGTTATATTGAACAATTAGTTGGTTTTTTTCTGTTTTAGGTAAAGAAAAGTGAATTATTGTAGGATTTTCTCCTTTTCATAAGGGAGGTACAAATGGTACAATTTTTGCATCATTTTGGGTAATATCAGTTACATAAATTCTACTTATATCAAATCTAGGATTTAGTCTTGAAATTTCATTAATAATCATTTCAGGTGTATTAGTGCGTAATTCCCCTAAATTAGTATTTGTAATAACAGATGCTTGCAAAGGAATATTTCATGGTTCTTGTGCTGCATCACTAGTATCTTTATTTTCATCATTTTCTTCTGTTAAAACAAAATTGTAATGATTTTGATTAACATAATAAATATATATGTTACCAACTTCACTTTGATTTTGATTTTCTGAATAAAAAATTTCATTATTTCTAATAATATTCATATTTAAGAGATTAGCCATTGCTTCAATTTAAATAAACCCTCCTCAATTACCTGTTAATCTTATATTATTTAAATAATTTTCAATTATTTGTTCATCTGATATATCCATTGGATTTAATTGTCGTACATCAGCTAAAATAGCACTACTAAATGTTGCACGATTTTCACCACGGAATCTATTTAAATTAAAACTTATATAATCAACAACACGATTACGAAAAACAGTTTCTATCAAATATCTAGATATTATACTATTAAATAAACTATGATTATTATTATGATTTAGTAATTCAAAGTTGTGAAATAACTCTTGCACCATTGATAAATAATTTGAATTTTCTTCACCAAATAATTGTATAAATCTTATACGAAATAGGTCATTGTTATTTCGTACTGGCATCAAGAAAGCAATTGCAACCGACCAAAATAAACAATTACCATTACTAGGAACATCATATAATAAACTTTGTTTATTGTATATTCTTTTTCTACGTTTAAATTCAGCGTGCTGATATGTTAAATTCTCTGAATTACCCTCCATTTTTCGACTATGAAATGTTTCTCAATCAATAATAATATTATTACTATCCACAATATGATTATACAATTCTGGATTATTACCATATCAATATTCCTCTGGATTCTTAGCAAATGAAGTAATACGAATTGACTCATCTATTCTTAATTTTTGAAATAAAGTAAAGTAATCAATAAAGTGGTTTCAAATTTTAATGCAGCAAATGATTCAAGTTCTTCATTATTAAGGGCATATTTATAATCATCATATCCTGGTATTTTTTTAATAAAAATACTTTTATCTTTTGTTAAAAAATAAATAATATTTATTATAGTTCAAGTTAATTTATTAATTTTAATTTTCATTTTAGAAAATGTTGACTTTTCAACTACATTACCGTTTATTCTACAATATTTTCCTATATTTTTATTTACTATACTTGGCATTAATTGCGTACTCTTTATTTTATTTGTATTTAAATCATTATTTGTACCAATAATTATTGTTGTTTTTTCATCTTTAATATATTCACCATTACTAATATATAGTCTAATCATAAATTGTTGATTATTATCTACATTTAAAAACATATTAATATTGATTAAAATTTTTAAAAATTATATTAGCATAAGCATCAATTGCACTTTCATCAAAATCTGCAGCAGATAAATTAATACTATCTTTTTTTTTATTTCTGTTATTATTTGTTTAATTTTTATTAACATATTATTTTTATTAAAATCTTGAGAAAATAATATGTTAACTATATCTAATAATTTTTCTTTTGATAACACAATAGATAAATTTCAAATTGATTTATTATAATTATAAATTTTTTCAACAAAGCTATTTTTTTCTTCGTATGGATAATTAATGAAACTTACTTCATTTTTGTTATTTAAAGCAATTAAAATTTCGTTTTTTTCTGCTTGTAAAAAAATATTATAATTATTTTTATTTTCAAATAAATACTTTGCAATTATTTTTAAGTCCTCATCTGAAGGCATAATTTCATTTAAAAAATAATTAGAATTATTGAAATCTGTTTTTATTTCTTTTATAAATCATTCTTCAAATTTACTAATATCTGTTTCAATTTCTTAATCAATTATTTTTATAATTTTTTTTCATATATTATTTTTAAAAATAAAATAGTATCCGTATTTTAATATCTAATGAATATATTTTTATATTTTTCATTCATAAATAGTTTTTCTGCATAATCAATAATATTATTATCTCGTCTATCAGAATATGAATCTATTGGTGGACGATTTTTTTCTCATTGAGTTTTTTCTCCGATAATTTCAAATAAGTTAGAATTTTTTATTCATTCTCCATTTTCAATAAATAAAATAGTTCTAATTTGCTGTTTTTTCCCTAAATTTGCAAATAAATTACAAATTTCAACAAAATTTTTGAAAAATGTATGAGCATAAGCATCAATGGCATTATTATCAAAATCTGCAGCAGATAAATTTACACTATGCTCTTTTATTTCTGCTAATATTTCTTTAGTTTTTGTTATAAAGATATATTCTGTGCTTTGAACATATATTCCAATTATATCCAATAATTTTTCTTTTGATAAAACAACTGATAAAGTTCAAGTTGAATCATCATTATTATAAATTTTTTCAACAAAACTTATTGGTTCATTAATAACATTAAGTTCATTTAATTCTGTTTTATTTATGTTTTGCATTATTTTTAAATTTTTACTATTAGTGGCGATGGCTGTTGACATACCATTACCAACAATTACTATAGTTCCTAATAAAATTAACAATTTTTTCATAACTTAAAGTCCTTTCTTTCAAATATTTTTTTATTTTATTAGAATAATAAGACTTAATAGTTAATATAATTATAAATAACATTGTAATTGATATTATTTATAATTATATTATAATTTCCGATTTTAAGATTTATTTATGTAAATTATAAATGAAAGTGCAACAAATCTATTAATAAAATAATAAAGTGATACAATGTTTTAGAATTAACTATTTACTAATAAAAGAAAGGAAGAAAAAAAGTGAAAAAAATATTACACTTATTAATTAGTGTAACTATAACTTTTGGAACTATTCCAAATTTACTAGCTAATAATTGTAGAATAAACGATGAAATAGGACAAAAAAAATCGACCCTTATTGGGTTGATTTTTTTATTTAAAAATTAACTCTAAAAAATAATTTGAAAGTGAGGTAATGATAATTAAACAACAAAAAATATGTGATATTGATAACTGCTATAAAACAATATCATTTATTACTGAAGAGTTTTCATCAAATAAGGTTTTATGAACTTTTGAAAAACATAAAGATTTATTAAATCGGACAAAAAATAAAAAACAAAAACGATTTTATAAACGCTTAGAAAATTCAAAAATTATCTTTGATTGAAAAACTGGGTTCTTAAAACTTAAATTTTAACAATAACTTAATTTAATGCAGCGTGGGACGGTTATTTTTAATAACTAAGTGTTTTTATTCCACATGGCGGTCTAGCCCAGCGGTAATGTAAGTCTGGAAATAATAGACGCTTTGTTTTAAAAGCGATAGTCGTGATAAGTGCAAGGTCAACATCGAACGACAATAAAAATAGAGATGGACACTTTATAAATAAATTTGCGATAGATATTAATTCTTAGAAGTGGCAGCGGTTTTACAAACCACAAAGCCAGCACTAGGCTCTTCAAAGTGCAAGTGAATTTATTTTAAAAACTGAACGTTTTGACCTGAAATGGTGCGGATGAAGAGGTGTATATACACAGCGTAACAAATTTACAAACAACTACAAAATGTAGAACATTGTAGTACTTTGTAGTTAATTGTAAATGTTAACACCGCCACCACTCACCCAGTGAAGCGGATGGCGTAGTAAATAAATAGATAAATAATTATATAACTAATTCTCGCTTGGCACTTTCACTTGGGAGTGAGTGCCAGCGAGTTAAAAATAGGAGGTTTTTATGAAAAAGTTAAATAAAACTTGTTTTAAACAAAGATATTGAGGTTATTGTTTTCATAAAGAATGTAATAATTAAGAAAACAAATTACAAGAATTAATGCTACGTGCTTATCCCGTATCATTTGAAGATATGACTGATGAACAGTGAGCATTAGGTAAAAAGAATTAGGAGAAACTAACCTATGAAATGTCAAAGAATTAATTGCAATAATCAAAATGCTTATTTTGGAAATAATTATATTGAAAAATTGGTGATAAATTAGAGTGAAATTTAGGTTATAAAAAAGAAATTATATTATGTGAAGAACATTGATTAAAAACTTATCAATTAGAAAATTTAATTGTAAATAAAAAGAATTAGGATAAATAATTATGGAAAAAAGATATTTATTAGTAGCAAAAAATAGTTTTGGAATAAATACCACATATTTTTACACAACTGAAGAAGCAAAAGCATATTCTAAAAATTTAAAGTATAGTAAAACAACTATTATTGATTTAGAAAATGAAAATATTAAATGACAAGGATGTGAATAATAATGATGAATTTAAAAGAATTATTGAATGAATTATTTGATAACTACCCAGAAGCGGCACAAGATTATAGTTTAGATATTTGAGATAGATATTATCTTTAATTTGAAAGAAAACGCTTAACAGATGAAGAATTTGAAAACTTAAAACAAGTTTATTTTAGTAAACAAAAAAAATAATTTTATTGAAATGGAGAATAAAAATGACAGAAACAGTTAAAGAATTAATTGTAAAAATAAAACAAGAAATTAAATTATGTAATAGTGCTTTAGCATTAAGAACATTAGAATATTTAATAAATAAATATGAAAATGAACTTGCTGAAAAAAATAGAAAAATTGATTTGCTATTAACAGCAAATAGAGAAATTACTTATTCAACTAAAAATAGAGAATATAATCAACAACAATTATATAAAGAAGATTTTTACAAAAATCCATATTCAACAGGTTCTATCGATTGAATATTAGTTGACAGTTCAAAATATGACAAATTGCCTAGTAAGGAGGATAAAAAATGAGTGATATTGTAAAAAATACAGTAAATAATATTACATTTTAATTTCCTTTAAACGGAGAGGATTTTAAAAATGAAAGTCTTCTAGCGTATAATGTTCAAAAAATTAAAGAAGAAAATAAACAAGAATTAACTGAGTATATTTTTAGACATATTAATCATTATGCATTAAATGGTTATCAAGATGTTCATTTAAAAGATATTCCAAGTGCTATTACTAAAAATAATTTTGTTTTTAAAGAATGATTAGGACCTGTTCAAAAATTATTAGATGAGCATAATAGAATTGGTAAAATAATTACTAATTATAGAAATTATATTGAAAGATACAGAGTTGAAATTAATAATAATTTAATACAAGCTCGCAAACAAAAACAACAAGAGTTTTTAAAAGAACAAGAATTAAAAAAACAAGAATTAAAAAAACAAGAATTAATTGAGAAAGCAAATAATTTAACTGTTGATATGGGGTTAGATATAGATCAAATACAAGATGAACAAGTTAGAGTTATGGAAAAAGTAGCTGAAATTGATAAATCATTAGAACTAAAACAATTAAAAAAAGTTGGTATTAATTTTATTAAAGAAAAATTATTAATCAAAGATATTGATATTTTAGGAATTGATAATAATTTTTTAGAAAATGCTAATCAATATGAATTAAAACAATTAATTAAATATTTAATTGTTGATGAAAAGTTAGTTAAAAACATAATTAAAGCACAATGAGATACAAATACAGATACTAAATTAATTGGAATTAAGGGTATTAAATTCAAAATAAATAAAGGAGTTAAATAAAATGGCAAATATAGTAGAATTTTTAAGAACTGATACAGCTACTAATTGAATTAAAAGTAAATTTTCAAATGAAAATGAAATTGCAAGATTTAAAAGTAATATAGTTGCAATATCAAATAGTAATGAATTATTACAAAAAGCAGATCCAAAAACAATTATGACTGCTTGTTATCAAGGGGTGTTATTAAATTTACCAATGGAAAGACAATTTGGTTATGCTTATGTTGTTCCATATAACACTAAAATAATAAGAATTATTAATGGTCGCGAAATACAAGAATGAGTTAATTAACCACAATTTCAAATGGGTTATAAAGGTTATATTCAATTAGCCCAAAGAAGCGGTCAATATTTAGATATGTCAGTATCTGATGTTAAAAATGGTGAATTAATAAATTATGATTGTTTAAAAGGAACTAGTTTTAATTGAATACAAAATGAAGATGAACGAGAAAAATTATCAATTATAGGTTATGTAGCATATTTTAAAATGGTTAATGGTTTTGAAAAAACACTATATATGACCAAAGAACAAATGGAAAATCATTTTATGAAATATTCTAAAACTTATGCTAAAAATAAATCATTTTATATTGCTACTTTTGATGAAATGGCATTAAAAAAAGTATTAACTAGTTTGTTACGAAGATGAGGTATTATGTCAGTTGAATTACAACAAGCATATAAATCAGATCAAGCAGTTATTACAACTAATGATGAAAAGATTTATATTGATAATGATAGTAATATCGCTAAAAATCAGGGGCATATGAGCCATGAACCATTATAAAATAATATAAATACCCCATGTAATGATGAAATAACGTACACAAACGATAATGTAGTTAAAGAAGAAGATATCTCTAATGTAGTACCAGCAGTTAACAATGATGAGGATGTATACGCATGATAAAAATAGGTATTGACCCATCAGGAACTGGTACTACTGCTATTGTTTGTTATATAAATAACGAATTAGTAGATAAAACAGAAATAATAAGTAAAGAATGAACAATACATGTATTAAAAATCTTGGAATATATAAAAGAACAACAAGAATGCAAAATATATATTGAAGATTGTTTACCAATTCAATTACCTTCAACAAAAGATAGAGATAGTTTATTAAAATTAATAGGAGAAATAAAATTTAATACTTATAATTATTTATTAGATGAAAATTTTAATAAAAAAACTAAGTGAATAGCACCTATTTTTACTAAATCAGCTGTTAAAAATATGGAAAATTTAAGTAAATATAATGATAGTTGTTTATTAGAATATGAAAAAGATAATAATTTAACTTATCAATATGGTAAAGGTTGAAAATATAATAATGAAAAAATAAGTAATCATTTACGAGATGCCATTATTATTGCTAATTATGGTGATTAACTATGAAAACTAATTTAGGTGAATTAATACATGGTGACAGTTTAGAAATATTAAAAACTATTCCTAATAAAAGTATTGATTTAATTTTAACTGATCCACCATATTTTTATGAAAGTATAAGGAAAAAACAAAATAAATTAAAAGATAATAATGTAAAATCTGTAGGAAAATATATTGTTAAAAATGCACTTGATTTAGTTAGTATTAAATCAACTAAACATATTGAATATGAAAAATATTTAAACGAATTTAAAAGAATAACAAAATTTATGAATTGCTTAATTTGATTAAATATTAAGCAAATTGATCAATATTTACCTATTATTCGTAAAAATAAGTGAAGATGATATTTATTAAAGTGAATTAAAACTAATCCTATTCCAAGGAATAATCCTTATTACGAGGATATTGAATATTGCTTATGAATTTTTGAAACAGGAGCTAAATATACTAAAACTTATGAAAATTGTAAAACTGTATATTATTACCCCATTGGTCAAGATGAAAATATTAATCATCCGACAGTTAAACCTATTGAAATGATTAAAGAGCAATTATTTAAGCATTCTCAGCCTGGTGATACTGTATTAGATTGTTTTTTAGGAAGTGGTACGACTGCAGTAGCTTGTGAACAATTAAATCAGCGTTGAATTGGTATAGAAATTAATGAAAAATATTATAAATTATCAAAACAAAGATTAAGTAATATTCAAACTACATTATTTATTTAAAGGAGATTATTTATGAAAAGAAAATTAATTCGTAATATAAATGTTTACTTAAATGAAAAACAAAAAAAAGTTTGAAATGAATTACCTGAATTATATACCAACTCACAAAAAATAGAATATCTTATTAATTTTTATATAAGTCACAATAAAGGAGATGATAATAATGTTAATTAAATATAAAGGAAAAAGAATTAATTTAAGTAATCAAACACAAATTAAAAGTGGTATTAAATTTACTAATGAACTAATATTTTCAGATTATAAATATAAATTATCTTTTGAAAATATGGAGCAAAGAGATAAAACATTAGAATTAATTGATACATTTATTAACAATGGTTGTTATCAACCTTATGTTCAAAAATATTATTTATTAGATTTAGATAAAGAATTAAATGAATAAATATATTTTATGTTATCGTACAGAAAAAGGTAATATTCCATGTAAAACTCCCCTTGGTGAATATATAACTGGTACAGACCATGAAGATGTAAATATCAATTCAACCTGAGAATGAGAATATTTAATCAATAAATATGGTGAAAAGAATTTAATTATCTTAAAAACAAATAAAAAAATAACCAATTAAGGTTATTTTTTATTTAACTCTAATCATTTTTTATTGAATAATTCTTTAATATCATTTCTATTATTTGAAATAATTCTTCATATTGGATGTTTTTCAAATAAATTTAATTCATTAATAGTTGTTGCACTCTTTATTTTTCTTATCACTATATCAGAAGAATCTAATGTTTCTTTTGGAAAATCATTATACATATCACGCTTATAAATAGAATGCGGTTCATCTGCCCTTAATTAATTTATTATCTTCAAAAAAAGCAATAGCCGTAGTACCAGTTCCGGATGGGTCAATACCTATTTTTATCATTATCTTAAAAATCTTTCTTTAAATTGATAATAAAAATCTTCGCTTTGTTTTCTAATCAGAACTGGTGATAATTTTTCAACATTTAATTCTTCTTTTAATCAATTTTTACCTTTTGAAATAATATCTTGTTCTATTCTTGTATTTGTAATAAAATTTTTAATATTATTGAAATGCTGTTCACTCATTCAATTTGGATTTGAATTGTTAATAATTTCTGTTTGTTCTTTTTCTTGCTTAGAATTAATTTTACTTATTTCACTATTATCGGGGTCTAATTCTTCGGTTGGCAAACCTAATAATTTACTTAAAACATATTTAACTCCATAAGTTAATGCTGACCCAATACTTTTAGCGGGGTTAGTATTTTTACCCGTAAAAGGTCAATAAGTTTTAATTTCTTCTGTTTCTTTACATAAAGTTAATTCCATTTCAAAATATAGTATATCATTAGTTATTTTTAAAGTATCTTTTACATAACTTCAAATATATGTAATATGATGTTTTTTAAATTCTTTTTTAACTAATTCTAATACTTGTGCTTCACCAAAATAGTTATAAATTGTTCTACCATTCATTTGCATTGTTTGGTTTTTTTCTAAATATAATGATAAATCGTGTTGTATTTCACCAATACTTGCTATTAATGTTTTTTTAGTTTCTTGTGGCATTTTCTCATTCCTCTCTTTCTTGTCATATTAAAATTGCTTCTTTAATTTGTTCTAAATTTTGTTTAGTAATATCAACTTTTTCTTTAATTACTATTTTTAATTTTGGATTTATAATTATCATTAATATTTTTTTATTATCTATACAAATCTATACAAAAGTCTTTTTCTAATAAATAATAAAGTTTTAATTGTCAAATATAGCGTTCAATATCTGTTTTCTCATTAGAACTAGTAATTTTTTAATCACATATTATATATTCATTATTTTTAACTCGCTGGCACTCACTCCCAAGTGAAAGTGCCAAGCGAGAATTAGTTATATAATTATTTATCTATTTATTTACTACGCCATCCGCTTCACTGGGTGAGTGGTGGCGGTGTTAACATTTACAATTAACTACAAAGTACTACAATGTTCTACATTTTGTAGTTGTTTGTAAATTTGTTACGCTGTGTATATACACCTCTTCATCCGCACCATTTCAGGTCAAAACGTTCAGTTTTTAAAATAAATTCACTTGCACTTTGAAGAGCCTAGTGCTGGCTTTGTGGTTTGTAAAACCGCTGCCACTTCTAAGAAGTAATATCTATCGCAAATTTATTTATAAAGTGTCCATCTCTATTTTTATTGTCGTTCGATGTTGACCTTGCACTTATCACGACTATCGCTTTTAAAACAAAGCGTCTATTATTTCCAGACTTACATTACCGCTGGGCTAGACCGCCATGTGGAATAAAAACACTTAGTTATTAAAAATAACCGTCCCACGCTGCATTAAATTAAGTTATTGTTAAAATTTAAGTTTTAAGAACCCAGTTTTTCAATCAAAGATAATTTTTGAATTTTCTAAGCGTTTATAAAATCGTTTTTGTTTTTTATTTTTTGTCCGATTTAATAAATCTTTATGTTTTTCACAAGTTCATAAAACCTTATTTGATGAAAACTCTTCAGTAATAAATGATATTGTTTTATAGCAGTTATCAATATCACAAATTTGTTGTTGCTTATTTTTCATTACTTACTCCTTTCTTTTATTAAGTTTTTTTATTAGCAAATTAATTAACTGAAACAGAGAAAGGACAACACCTTAAAATTGGAGAAAAAACAGGTACACTTTGTAAATATTTCTAAGATATTTAATAAATGTGTAAACAACTTAAAGAGAGTATCAAAAAGTTGTAATAAAAGTTTTTATTTTAAGATTTTAAAATGCTGTCCTTTCTCTGAATCAATTAATAATTTTGGTTTTACAAATAAAAAAAACCATTTTAGTAAATGGTTTAATTATTATTCTTATTCAATTTCTATGTATTTGTTAAAACCCTTCTTTTTTACATGCGACCATTGAAACTACTGTTTTAGAAGGTGGTAAAAAATGATATGTTGGTGCAATTGATATTAAAGGACTTAATATTACAACATTAGATACAAATGAACAATTATTAAAATTTAACCAATTGGCAAATATGTTTCGTTTAACAGATTGTCAATTAAGTTTAGTAAAAATTGAAAAACCTTATGATTTAGAAAAAAATATTGTTAATTTAGATAAAACAGTTGATAAATTAATTAATCTTCGTAGAGATGAAATTTTAACCGCAAAAGGATACAAAAGTCGTTTTGAACAATTAGAAGGTTATCGAAAACTTTATGAAGATCAAGCTGATATTTTAGGTTATTCTTTTACTAGTAAAGTATTTGTCTTATTTGTATATGATACTTCAATAAGCAAATTAGAACGAGATATTCATATTATTAAAATGAAGTTAACGGAAACTAATTTGCGAACTATTGATTTGGATAAATATGAATTAGTTAATACAATTAAACTGATTTTTAATCCATTTGATGAAAAGTTTTCAAATGAAAAAATTGATGAGTATCAAGATAATGTTAATGAATTATTAGCATTAGATAATATTACCCTTACTAAAAGTGGTTTTCGTATAAATGATGCGCAATTTTCTATTAAAGGAATCCAAAATTATCCAATCTATCCACAAGATGGTTGAGCTGCAAAATTATGCACAACAGATAGTACCGTTATTTTTAATATTTCGAATACAAATCTTGATGCAGTTAAAGAACAATTACATCGAGCAATGATTAATGCCCGTACTAATTATTTTTCTGTTAAAAAGACGGTTAATCGTTCAGAAAAAGAACGTGAATATGAATCGTTTGAAAATTTAGTACAATTAATTGCATCAGGTGAAGAACAAATTAAACGGGTAAATGTTATTTTTTTAAATTATGGTTTTAATCGACATATGTTAAAACAATCAGAAGAAAGACTACATATTTTATTAAAAAGTCTTAATATGAAAATGGATTATTTATTTTTTCGACAAATAAGTGGGTATAGTGCCTTATTACCAAAACTAACTGATCCAACGGCATATCATAATTCTTATGAAATGTCATGTGCAACATTAGGAAATTCATTTCCATTTTTAAATAACGCTTTAGAAGATGAAAAAGGATTATTTGTTGGTTATAACACCACTGGTGATGTAATTTTTACTGACCAATTCAAACGTGGTGGTTATTTTCAAAATTCAAATGCGCTATTTATTAGGACAACAGGAGGTGGTAAAACGACAACTGTTAGCAAATTTTTGAATTATCATATCATTAATGATAGAAAAGTAATTATTATTGATCCAAAGCGCGAGTTTGGAAAACTTTGTGATTATCATGATGGGAATTGAATTGATGTTGGTTCTGGGAATAAAGAAAATTTTAATCCATTACAAATTAATGCAAAAATTGACCAATATCAAAATATTAATACAATCATTGGTGACCATTTGCAAATTTTAGAAACATTTTTTCATTTTACCCATCCAAGTTTAAAAATGGACTAAGTTGGTTTTTTAACACAACGAATTTTAGATTTATATTTAAAATTAGGTATTAATAATGAAAAAAAATTTAATAAAATGGAAAATAATGATTGACCAATTTTTGATGATTTACTTAATTTTTTAACAAAACTAGAACCAGATCTTGGCGAAGCAGAAATGCTCAACAAAATTACAAAAATTATTCAATATGATTTTACTGGTTATGGGAAATATGCTGCATTATGGGATAAACATTCAACTATTACCTTAGATGATAATTTATTAAATATTTTAGATATTCAAACACTATATTCAAAACAAAAAGTTTTAAAAGCACAAATGTTTTTAATGCTTAATTATATTAGAACAGAAATTAATAATAATCGATTTAATACAGACAATGAAATAATTTTAGCTGTCGATGAAGCACATATTGTTATTGATAAAGACAATCCACAAGCTCTAAAGTTTTTATTTGAAACAGTAAAAATGATCCGTGGTTTTAATGGCGTGGTAATTTTAGTAACACAAAATCTAACCGATTTTAGAATGACTGCCGAATTAGAACGAGAAGCATCTGCCATTCTTAATAATGCGCAATATGTTGGGATTTTAAAATTAAAACAAAAAGACTTACATGATGTAAGTGAATTATATAGTGCAAGTGGAGGTTTATCGGAATCAGAAATTAATTTTTGTGCCGGTGAACAACGAGGGGATATGTTATTTATGGTGACAGATTATAATCGCCATTTTTTACATGTGGAATTATCTGATTTTGAGCAACAAGCCTTTGGAATAAAATTATTAGAAAACTAAAATGAGGGAAGAAAAATGGAAAGACTAAAACGTAAATCTTATAAAGTACAATTAAAAGTTCCGATTGAATTATATGAGGAATTACAAAAATTTATTGATGATGAACATTCATTAGCTTATGTAATTAAGCATCTTATTAAAAAAGGAATTCAAAATTACTTTGGTGATGACGAATAATAATCTTTTAATTTATTTGTTAAAAGTAATAAGTTTATTTTTGTAAATGACCATTTATTTTACGAGAAAAAGTTATTTGGTAAATGACAATCTATATTTTAATAATTCTTATTAAAATATTACAAAAGGAAAGGGAAAAATATGCAGGGGATATTTTTGATTAACAAGGCACAACCATTTAGTTCACAATTAAAAAAAGAAGCAAAGATGGTTTATCATAATGTTAATATTGATAAATCATCTTGCAAATTTAATAAAAAGGGTCCAAAACAATTTTTTATTAAATTAAAAAGTAAAATATTAAAATTAATTTTAAGAATACAAATTGCTACAAAAGGAGAATTATTATGAGTTTATTAAGTTTACTAGCTGATGCACCTGATTTTTCAAAAACTGCCGATTTAGTAGTTGTATTATTAAATGCAATATTATCACCAGTTTCAATTATTGCTGGAGCAATTTGTATTTTATATATTATTAAACATGGTTTAAAAATTAAAAAATTTGCTGATGATCCTGAACAACGAAATATTCAAATATATGCTGTCTGTTGATGTGTTTTTGGATTAGCATTATGTATTTTTGCACCAATATTTATTAACATAATATTACCAGAATTAATTAATAGTTCAGGAAGTTATGAGCCTCCTACTAAGTAGGGATTTATGGAATTAATATTTAATTTACCTTTTTTAGGTATCATTGACTGAATTTTAACTGGGATATATAAAGCAGTATGAGGAATCTTTATTACCGGCCCGTTAGGGTTGGTTTCAGTTTTTACACAAGTTCTTGAATTTTTATCATCAGGAATAATTTTTAGTTTATTATTTAACTCACAAGAAGGCTTTTCTTGATCAAATATTACAACTGCATTTTGGCAATTTGCCATTGTTTCAGTAGCTTTCTTAGTAATAATTTTTATTACCCAATATTTAACATTACAATTTAAAGATGCAAAAGAAATGCAGCCAAGACTAATGGCGTGCTTTAAATATACTGGTTTAGCTGGAATCTTTGTTCTTTTTATTCAAATTGGTTTTTTCTTTTTAAATGGAATTATTACTTGGTTTATGGGAATGTTAAGTATAATTTTTGGAACTAGCGACCAAAATTTAGCTGATGTATTATATTGAATTGGAAATAGTGATGGTGTTGCGGGGAAACCAGGCGATTATGGGCCACCAAGTAATATTATGGATTGAAGTTTAATTATTGAAATTTTTTCCGTTTGGTTTGTTCTGTTCGCCATTGCAATATTGGGAATGTTATTAACACAAAAGATTTTTGAATTATTATTTCTTTTTATAGTTGCTCCAGTTGTAATGGTAAAGATGGTGCAAGATGAAGGAAAAAGAGCACTAACATGAAAAGATATGGTGTTATTAAAAATGTTAGCGACATCAACAGCGTTGGTGGCTTATTATATTTTTATGATATATATTAATGTTATTTCAGATCCTAATTTTGGTCCTTCTGATTTTCCTGGTTATGCAAGAATGTTTTTACAAATTATTTGTATTTTAGGAGGAGCACTAAGTGTCTGAGGCATTACAAATTTACTTTCAGCTTTTATTGGTGAAGCAATTGGAATGTCAGATGGTCTTAATTCAATTTGTAGTACAATAGCAGCTGGTATGTTTGCAATGGGAGCCGGGAAGGTTGCTAAAAAAGCACTTGGTTTTGCGAAAAAGAAACATAAAAAAGATTCATCGGGAATGCCAGGACTGCCGGGATGGATACGTTTAGTGGTGGTGGCGGTAGTCAAAACCAAAGCCAAGGGATAACACCACTAAGTTTTTTAGAAACAAGAACAGGAGCTTTAGGAATGCTTGGAAAAGGATTGCGGGTTGGAGGTAATGCTCTTGGTCGTTCAATTTGAGCAGTTAAAAATGGATGAGACTCAACAAAAGCGACATGAGGAGATTCATATGATGTTAATCCAACATCAACAGGAAGTTTTGGAAAAGTTAAGAAAAATCTTAAGCAAACTAAAAACTTTATGAAAACAGAAGCCCTTGCTGGAGCAAATTATCTTGGTAGAAAATCTATGAAGATTGCTACAAAAGGAATCAAACAAGTTAAAAAACATTCTTATGAGCATGTTCAACGAGGTTATAAAACTGCCAAAAGAAAAGAACGCTAATTCAAACTTAGCACGAGGATAAAACTTATGAAAAAACGATTGTGAATTTTGTTATGCAGTATACCAATGCAACTAACAATTTATACTTTTGGATGTAAAAGTTTTGATTATGGTTCAAATCCACATAATTTAAAACCAATTGAGCCACCAGAAGAAGTAAAAGATATCAATTATTATTTGCAATTAAAAGAAAAAAATCAAAAATTATTTGAAAAAGCAAAAAAAGAAATTGATGAACTAAATTCATCAGAATCAATTCAGGAAATATGTGGTAGTTCAAAAATGTGTTCTGAATTGCAAGAAATAATAGATGCAAATATGGTTGAAATGTATGAATATCAAGCAATTGTCTATGATTGTGATTACCAAATTTTATTTTTAGAAAATGATGGTGATTTTAGTGATAAAAAATTAGAGAAAATGCAATTGCTATTATTACAAATGAAAATAATATTTTAAAAAAACAATTTGAATTAATGACAACTTCATCTGACCCATATCGGAAGATGAAATTAATAAAGTTAAAAATTTAATTAAAACCTGTGAAGAAATTTTAGAAAAATTAAATAAAGAAAATGAAAATGAAACTTAATTTAAATAAGTAAAATACTAAAATGGGTTTTAAACAGCAAAATTTAAATAATTAATATTTAACAATATTAATTATTTTTTTATGATAAAAATATGATTTAGCAACGAAGATGTAGATAGTTATTTTATTTCAGTAAATGATTATCTTAAAAATAATTTTCTTAATAATTATGATAGTATTCTACTAACTATGGAAAAATACTTTATTAAAAGAATAAACGAAAGGAAAAGAAGAGATGAAAAAAATATTATCCTTATTTAGTATTTTTGCTTTGTCAGGAGTAATTAGTGGAAATCTGACTGCTTGTCACAAAGACACAGAGACAAATAACATTGACCAAGAAATTGCAAATGTTTTAAAAAATATGAAAGATGTTAAAGACATTGATAAAACAGAAGATGGATGATAATTTGTTAATGAAACATTTTTAAATGATCATATTATTCTCCTTTTATTATAAAAATTAGGGGCGAAATAAACGGATGAAAAACGTAAAGAAGTTATGAAAAAAATTGTTGAAAAAATTGGCTTAGTTTTATTAAACAATGAACATGTTGAAGTAAAACAATATGATATTGATAAAATTAAAAATACAAGTTTAGAAACTTTATTCTTAACTGGTATTAAAGAAAAATTAATTACTTCCGATGAAGATAAAGCAAAATATTTAGATGAAGAAGGAAATATTAAAAAAGAATATTTTGAGGAAAACAAAAATATTTCATTAGCAGTGAAAATTAATTTTAATGGTTCAAGTTATAATCTAGCATTTACATTTAAGACAGCGTAACAAATACCATAGATATTATTCTATCTCGTTTATTAATTAAAAAGTATTTACATAAAAAACAAAAATCAACTTTTGAGCATCTAAAATAAAGTAGACATAAAAAATAAAAATTATGTTAAAACTTTATTAAAGAGATGTTCTTTTTATATGAAAAAACAAGATAACAAAAAATTTAAAAGATGAAAAAATTAGAATGCGATTATAGATTATAACTTAAAAATGGAAATAAGAAACATTCTATTGCCAATAAATAATTAGAGTTAATAACAAAAAGAATTATATGAATATCCAAAAAATAAATTAATCACCTGTTAGGAAAACAAAAGTCTATTTAAAAAATGTCCAAAAAAAGCTACTAATCCAGGCAAAGTCTTGTTACTATTTTTGGGATAAAAGCATTAAATTTATGGTTATTAAAAAAATACTTACTTTATTCCAACGTTAACTAGTTTATAAATAATACTTATTGTTTTTACTAAGAAAAAAGATTATAATATTAACTAAGGAGGATTTGATATGGCCATATTTAATAATAAGAAGCCAACTTTTGTATCAATGAATTTAGGAACAGCTTACACTCTGGTTTATATTTCAGGGAGTGGAATTGTTTATAATGAACCATCCATTGTGGCATATAAAATTAAATAAAATCGGATTATTGCTGTCGGAAATGAAGCATATAAAGTGATTGGAAAAGGAAATAAAACAATTAGAATTGTTCGACCAATGGTTAATGGAGTTATTACAGATATTCGTGCAACAGAAGCACAATTAAAGTATATTTTTAATCGTTTAAGAGTTACCAAGCAATTAGCTAATTCAATTATGTTATTAGCTTGTCCATCAGTTATTACCGAATTAGAAAAAAATGCTTTGAGAAAAATTGCGATGAATCTAGGCGCAACAAAAGTTTTTGTTGAAGAAGAAGTTAAAATGGCTGCGTTAGGTGGTGGGGTTGATATTTATAAACCTTTTGGTAATTTAGTGATTGATATGAGAGGAAGAACAACAGATATTGCGGTTCTTGCTTCAGAGGATATTGTATTATCAAAATCAGTTAAAGTTATTGGAAATTATTTAAATGATGAAATTCTAAAATATGTTCGTTCTCAATATGGTTTAGAAATTGGAATTAAAACAGCAGAAATGATTAAGATTGAAATTGGTTCATTAGCAAAATATGGTGATGAACGAAAAATGAAAGTGTATGGACGCGATGTTGTTTCAGCATTACCACGAGAAATTGAGTTGACGCCAGAAGAAATCCGGGAATTTTTAAAAGTTCCAGTATCACGAATTATTGATTTAGCAGTTCAAGTCTTAGAAGAAACACCGCCAGAATTAGCAGGAGATATTTTCCGCAATGGAATTACCATTTGTTGTGGTGGTTTAATCAAAGGAATTGATCACTACTTTGAAGACACATTACAATTACCAGCCAAAATTGGTGAACAACCATTATTAGCAGTTATTAATGGAACAAAAAAATTTGAATCAGATATTTATGATATTATTCGCCAAGAACATCAGAAAACAAAAGAATTAGATTATTAAGAATGTTACAAGTTGCTATAAGAATTAACGAGCATATAAAAATAGCAAATATGATCAGCATAGAGCAACTATGAATTAAAATCAAAACCAATAATAATATTGCCAAGGTTAGCATTGGTTTATTATAAAACTGATAATTATCAGTTTTTTTATGTTATGATGTAAAAAAATACTTAGGAGCGAAAAAATGTTTGAACCATTAGCATTTGTCTTACGACCAACCACAATAACTGATATCATTGGGCAAAGCCACCTTATTAATGATTACAATGGTGTTATTTCACGAATGTTGAAATATAATTATGCAAGTTCATTAATTTTTTATGGTGATCCGGGCGTTGGAAAGAGCAGTATTGCTCGAGCATTAGCCAGTGATTTACAACTTGAGTATGCAATTTTTAATGCTGAAATTGATAAAAAACAAGATTTAGAAAAAATTATTAAGCAAGCAGCAAATTTTGAACGATTTATTATTATTGTGGAAGAAGTACACCAAATGAATAAAGATCGGCAAGATATTTTATTGCAGTATTTAGAAAATGGACACTTAATTATGTTTGCTTGTACAACAGAAAATCCTTATTTTGTGATTAATCCAGCTTTACGATCACGAGCTAATATTATTAAATTAGAACGAATTACTGTTGATGAAATGCTAACTGGCCTACAGAAAATAATTACAAAGAAAAAATTACCGTTAGCAATTACTAATGATGCGTTACTATTAATTTGTCAATTAGCAAGTGGTGATTTACGAATTGCAATTAATATATTAGAATTATGTTTAAATTTATATCCCACAGAAGAAATTACCACAACAATTATTAATAATATTGCTCCAACGGCTAATTTAATTAATTTTGCAGAAGGTGATGAACATCATGATTTAAAATCAGCCTTGCAAAAGTCAATTCGGGGTAGTGATGTTAACGCAGCTTTACACTATTTTACACGGTTATTAGCAAGTGGTGATCACGAAGCATTATTGCGTCGAATGTTAATTATTGCTTATGAAGATATTGGCTTGGCTAATCCAGCAATTGCGGTCCATGTCAAAACAGCAATTGATAGTTTTCGTCAAATTGGATTACCAGAGGGACGAATTCCATTAGGATTAGCAATTGTTGAAATGTGTTTAAGTGAAAAATCAAATAGTGCTTATTTAGCAACAGATCAAGCGTATGAAGATGTTTTAAAAGGTAATCTTTATCCAATTCCGCATCATTTACGGGATACAAGTTATGCTTCAGCAAAAAAACTAGGAAATGGCCAGGGATACCAATATCCGCATGATTTTCCAAATGATTATGTTGCGCAACAATACCTGCCAAAGGAAATGCGCGGTATAGTTTATTATCAACCAAAATTACATAGTGTGTATGAAAAACGAATTAATGAGTTATATGAACGGTTTACAAAAAAAGGCAAGTAGAACTTTTGAAAGAACTACTTAGTTTATTTTTTGTTAGTGCTAGAATAAAATTAAAGAAATGGGGATGAGAGAAATGACAGTCGTAAAAATTCATATATCAGAATTAACATGTAGTAGTTGTGCGATGGCAATTGAAAAAAAGTTAACAAAAATTCCACAAATTAAATTTCAAATTGGGATTGTAATAAGAACTGTTAAAATTACTTATGATTAAACAACTTTAGATAAAAAAACAATTTTTCACCAGATTAAAAAAGCCGGTTATGATTTTGATTAAATTGAAACAAAACAGTTATAAGATGGTTATTATTTAATGAAAAAGCAACAAAAAGCAAAGTTAACAAAACGGTAAATTCGAGATCTGTATGAATTAATTATTGCAATAATTTTAGATATTCCTTTATTATTGGGAATGATACCAGGGTTAGGACTGCTCCATAATGAATGATTACAATTAACCTTTGCTAGTGTTATTTTATTTTATTGTGGCCGTCGTTATTATATTAATATGTTTAATGAAATATTTCGCTGGCATTTATTAGGAATGAATACGTTAATTGGTTTGGAAACATTAATTTCATATAGTTATAGTATTTATTTAATTGCATCACGTAGTCATTATATGTTATTATTTGAAACTGCTGGAACAATTATTACTATTATGTTATTAGGTAATCTAATTAATACAAGAGTGCAACGAAAAGTAACAATGGGAATTGAAAGCGTTATTTCGTTGCAAGTTGAGCACGCTAACCGTGTAGGGAAGAACCAAACCATTGATGTTATTAATACTAAAGATATTCAAATTAATGATTTTTTATTAATCAAAAAAGGGGAAAAAATTCCAGTTGATGGAGTTGTTACAAAAGGGATTGCATATTTAAATGAAGTAATGTTAACTGGCGAAAGTAATATTATTGAAAAACAAATTGGTGATGAGGTAATTGGTGAAACTGTCAATATGGGTGAACCATTTTATTGTCAAGCAAAAAAAGTTGGTGCTGATACTGTTTTAGCAAATATTTTAGAAAAAGTTGATGAAATTCAAAGTCAAAAACCACGAATTCAACGAATTGCTGATCAAATTGCAAAATGATTTACACCATTTATTTTAATTATTGCGATTATTACATTTTTATGTCAATATTTTATTTTTCATTCTTATGATATTGCAAAAGCAATTGATATTGTCATTACTGTTATTGTTATTAGCTGTCCTTGTGCATTAGGTTTAGCAACCCCCTTAGCAGTTGCGGTTGGTTTTGGTAAAGCTTTAAAAGAAAGAGTTATTTTTAATAATACCGATGCATTTGAAAAAATTACTAAAATTGATGCTATTGCTTTTGACAAAACAGGAACAATTACTAATGGTCAGTTAACTGTTCATGATTTATTAGGAGCTAAAGAAAATATTAAATATATTTATAATTTAGAAAAATTATCAGCACATCCAATTGCAAAAAGTATTCAGCATTATTTTGTTAATTGTCAAGATGAAATTTCATTTGAACAATTTCAAGAACAACCAGGGCTTGGTGTGAGCGGGGTTTACCAGCATCAAATGTATCAATTATTATCTTATCAAACAGTAGTAGCCAAAGGTTTTCAAAATCAAATGGAATTAGCAGTTCAAAAAATAACAGTGATTAATTCAATTTTAATTACCATTGTAATTAATAAAACAATTATGAATGTGATTATCTTAACGGATACAATTCGGTTTGATGCGCAATTAGCAATTACAAAGTTTACTAAAAAACATATTGCAACGCATATGATTAGTGGAGATAATGAACAAACAACAAAGGCAATTGCTAATGAAATTGGAATTACAAGTTATTATGCTAATGTTTCACCACTAACAAAGGCAACAATTGTTGCAGAAATTCAAGCAGCAGGAAATGTTATTGCTTATGTTGGCAATGGAATTAATGATTTAGTTGCTTTAAAACAAGCTGATTTTGCAATTGCAATGGGGAAAGGTAGTGAAGTTGCAATTCAAAATAGTGATATTACAATTATTAAACCAAGTATTTTTAATATATATAAGGTATTTGTGCTAACAAAATTAACACGAAGTTTAATTTGATGAAACTTTTTTTGAGTTTTTAGTTATAATTTAATTTCAATTTCATTAGCGATTCTTGGTATTATCCCGCCTTTAATTGGTGCAATTGTAATGGGAGTTAGTCAATTATTAGTTTTATTAAATTCATTAGTTTTTAATAATATAAAAGTAAAATTTAAGTAAAATTATGGCTAATAATAAATTTTTACTTTAGTTAAAAAGTGAAAAACTTTTTTATTAAAAATTATTTGTTTTTAATTTTTTTATGTTATCTTTAAAATAGATATATTTTTAAGATATATCTTAATAATATAGTATAAATAATAATTAAGAATATAAAAAAAGATAAAATAATATTAAATATAAATCTCATAAATAAACAAAGAACTTACTGGATCGTAAAAAATTATAAAATAATTAAAACAAGGCAACATATTTTAGAAAGGGAAAAAACATTACTATGAAAAAATTTTTAATGTTGTTAAATGCCGTAGTTTTTCCGGTTATTTCATTTTTAGTAGTTTGTGCTTGTAAAAATATTAATGATATAATAGTTCGTAAAGTGCCTCTTACTCCTGCAAATTTAACAACTTTTTTTGAAAAAAACAATGTCTTAGAATATATAGGTGAATACTTTTTTAAAGATGCTGATACTCAAACAGATAAAGAAACTTTACGTATGACAAAAGGTCGAATTGAACATATGTTTAAAAGTTTGCTTGATCAAACTTTAGGCAACAAAATTCGTAACCATTTTAGTTATAAACCAAGTGAATATTATTTTAAAATTACAAAATTAAAGCATTATCCTAGTTATAAATTAAATCAATTTTATGATTTTAATTTTCAATTAATTATTGATTTTCAAAATCGATTTTATTTTCAACAAGATAATTTAGTATTGAGATTTAAAGAAACTAAGCAATATAATAATGAGAAATGATTAAAAGTTTATTTAGATTATTTAAAAAATTGTAGTACTTATTTATGACAAAGTAAATATCTTGGTTATGAAAAAAATGGGTCATTGCCATACCATCCTGATGCTCAATGAACTAGTAAACATTCAAAGGTACTTTTTATGAAAAATAATAATTCATATGTATTAAGATTCCTTTCGGAATATTATGCAAATTTATGAAATGATGCAAATACAACAGGAGGGTTATGATTTTATAAAGATAAACAATTTCATGTTAATGTTATAAGATATGAATATTTAGGACAAACACCAGCCAGATTATATAATAATAATGGTGTTCGTGCCGACATAACATTAACTTTTACTAGTAAAATTGACAATCGTATTAGTGCTAGTGCTAGTTATGAAATATGAATGAAATATAAAAAGGTTGATTAAGGATTCTGTTGCAATAAAAATTATGCTTGTATATTTTTTTTTTTTTTTTTGTAAAAAAATTTATTAAGTTTTCCTGATAAGGTAAGCATTAGGATATATTAAGTTATATCATTTGAACTATGAATAACATTGGATTCAACTGAAAGGATAATTAAATAATCCTAAAAATAAAAGTTGCTTTTTGATATTAATTTATGTTATGCTCAAATTAGATATAATAAATTATATCATTTGGTATTAATTATCAAATTGTATAAAATTTATTTTAATAATATTTAAAAATTAATTAATAATAAAAACAACTGGTTTTTATAAGGATTTTTAGTATTGTTAGAGTTCTTTAATTCAACAAATAACGTGGGGTTAAATGTTGAACAAGTAATAATAAAAATTAAATTATAAAATTATTAATTATTAATTATTAATTACTAATGCTAACTTAGCATTTTTTGCGTACGCAAAAACAAAAAAACTATAACAAATTATTAACATATGGAGGAATTAGTTTTTATGAAGAAAATTTTAGGATTTTTGCCTTTATTAATGTTGATAACAAGTGGTGTGGGGTCAGTTGTTAGTTGTGAAATGGTGACTAATGGGCAAAATCATCAGAAAGTACCAATTACAAATGAGAATTTAAGAACATTTTTTGCAGAAAATAAAATATTTGAATATCAAGGTGAATTCTTTTTTAAAGATGAATTAGAACAAACTAAAGAAGAAACAGACAAAATGACAAGTGGCGCAGTATCGAGTATTCATAAGTTTTTACTTGATCAAACTTTTGGGGAGAAATTTAGAAGTTATTTTTTTATGTTCCATTTGAATATCAGTTTACAGCATTAAATCTTGAGACTTATCCTGGTTATCGGTTAGGACAAACTTATGATATAACCTTTAATGTTTTAATTAAAAGTAATAAAAATAAGATTGATTTTCAGCAGAATAATTTAGTGTTAAAGTTTACAGAAACTAGTCAGTATGCAGAACAAAAATGATTTTCGAAGTATGTTGATTATTTTATTAATTTAAGCAATGAAATTTGAGGTCAAAAATATGAAGGATTTTCTAACTGATTTTAAATTAGCCCTTCAGCGACATGAAATAATGATTTTCCAAAAACAAAGTATTTGGAAAAAAATAATGCAACGATTTTACAAGATATTTCAAAGTATTATGCACGAATTTTTTCTATAGATGAAATTCCAATAAAATAATTTTATTCTGAAAATAAAATAACAGGTGTTGCAAATAGTTATGAGTATTTAGGGAATGTACCTAGTACTTATTATTATGGTAAAGGAATTCGCGCAAGAGTGAATTTAACATTTGCTTATTTGAATAATCCACAAATGACAGTGACAAGAGATGTTGAACTATGAATGGAATATTTTCATATCCAACCACAAATATGATAAATAACTTTTTTAAATCTAAAAAAGTAATTTCTATTTTCGGTGACACCATTTTTGATGCATATGGGAAAATTAAAAGAATTCATCGGTTAGGGCAGACAGTAACAGAAGGTGAAATTAAATTAGTTTTATTATCTTATGAAACTTTTTTACAAAATGGACAAGAATATTATGAAATTGATGTGAAAAAATTATCAGCACATGAAGCTTTTAAAAAAGCTGCTGAGATATTACGAGGAAATTTAGCAATTAATAATGATGGTTCTAAAATTGATATAAAAACTAGTTTTAAACCCGTTTCAAAACTAGCTAAATTTGCAGGAAAACTTGCTGCTGGTTTACAAATTGCAAAAGCAATATGAGACATTGGAAATCTTGTTTCCCCATTTAAATTTAATATTTATGAAAATGATTTGGGAAATGGTCAAAAATTATATTATCAAACAACTGAATTTGAAATTCCAATTTTAAATATTCAACTTTCAAAAACAGACCCAAGTCGAGTTGTTAATTTAACTCCGATAAAATTATTTTCAAATGGAAGTATTATTAGTGATGATGTTGAAGACGAGAACAAACAATTATTTACTATGTTAGGGAGTCTTATTATTGGAAAGGATAAAGCACGACAATATTTAAAAGAATATATTTTAGCTAATCCAACAAAGTTCGTAGCAACACGCTCATATTATATTACAGTTATGAGTAATCAAGAAATGCGCGAAATTGTTGCAGATAAAGATAATCCGGTTGATGCTATGAAAAAGTTAAGGACATTTGTAAACGATATTTTTATAAAATATTTTGCAAACAATGTTAATAAAATGTATTTTGATGGAATTAATAGTTTTTTTAATAATCCAATTGATGCTCGGGATAGTTTAAAAACAAAGATTACAAATAATCAATTTATTATTAAATATAAGTTTACAGATTTAGAAGGGATTACTAAATATTATGATGATGAAGCAAGGTTACTTAAAGAACAAAATCATTATCTTGAAAATAATGTTGTAATAAGAAAAACAATTTTGCAAAGTGACTTAATTACAACAATTCGTTTTGATAAATTAAAGCATCAAATTGGTGCTCACAATAAGGTTTACAGCGTAATTTTTAATAGGCAAGAACGTTATTTCTTAACGGTGGAAGATGCCAAGAATTATGTTTATCGTAACTCAGATATTGTGCTAAAAACAAATAAAGTAATTAATTATTATGTCTTTTTTGGAACTTTACAATTTAATAATAAGAGTGATTTTTATAAATGGGTAAAAGATAATACGATAATGGTAAATGACCAAGGGGAGGTAATTTAAAATGGCAATTAATTTCTTTAAAGGAATATTAGCAAGTGTAACATTAACAACAGCACCAGTTGGTACAGCAATGAGCACAATAGCATCTGATGAAGTAATATCGTCACCAGAAGCAGGTTTATTTCGAATGATTAAAAATTCATCAACAGCAGTTGAAACAAAAACAGCGTGAAATTATGATGGTCAAGAATTTTATTCTCAACAAGAATTAGATAATTATATTATTCAGAATAACCAAATTGAAACAATTCAAACATCATCTGATCCAGGGAAAATTATTAATGATTACCAATATCGAACATTAAATCCGGATAAAATTTATGATATTAATTTTGATAATTATCAATTAATTTATCGTGATTCATACGGAAATGTTAGTTTAACAAAAACGGCGGCATTAGAAACTTATACAAAAAATATTAAAAATAAATATAGTTATGATGCTATTGAATGATATGATTCACCAGAAGAAGCAAAAATAGGTTTAATTTATCAAGGTGGATTACGTAAATCACTATATTATTATATTAATGGTCGCTATTATTATAATGCTTTTAATTTGCAGGATCAAAATGCGTTAAAAAATATTTTAACAGAAGGATATAATTTAGACCCAAGTGAATTTACAGGACATGTGCCAATTTATGGCACAAGAGATAGTTTACGAAATGTTGTTGCTAATAATTTTCGTCCAATTTAAACAAATGCAAGTAATATGAATCAACAGTTAAATTATACAAATTTCTTAATAACTAAGATCGAGCAAACAATTTTTTTATCACCTGGAAATGGTAATTTAATTAAAGTAGTTGAAAATGGAACACAGAGAACATTGAAAGCGGTTGAAACAATTGCAATTATTGATTCAGAATGAAAGTTTAATGAAAAAGATTTTTCTGATGTAAGCAAATGAGAACGATACCAACAAGACGATGATTGGATTAAGTCAGTTGGAAAATACTACTATACAAAAACTTTTACAAGTGGTAGTCGAACTTATGAAATAACTTATTTACCAGTTAAATCAGGGAGTGGTTGAAGTTATGCTGATTTTTATTGAGATCGGTTAGCAACAATCAATAAGTATGAATCAGTAATTACGTTATATGATAATGATAAAGAAAGTAAAACAAAAAATGAATTATATCATTGAGAAAAATTACCATTAGGAATTAAAACAAAAAATGAGATTCCAACACAATATGTTCGCCAAGTTTATGATTTATGGTTTAATCATTTTTATGAAGAAAAATTTTTAAAATTAGATCGAAAGGATGAAGATGGTATTTTTTATAATAATTATGGAGTTAAAGCTGATATTTTATATGATATTAACGATCAACAAGGGGATAAATATTCATTAACCGAAAGTATAAAATATTATCATAGCAAACTTAAACCACAAATTTTATCAGGACCAACTGTTATAAATGAAAAAGGAGAAACAACATATTGATTACGAGATGATTTTTATGCTACTAAGAATCAATTAGATAATTATCTTTTCTTAACAGGAATTGTTGATACACGGTTAATGTATACTTATTTTGATGTTCAAGATCTGTCATCCCAAGATATGCTAGCATTAACAACAACGGAAGCTGATGCTCGTGAAAAACAGTTTCAATATGACCAAGGGATTTTACTAAAAAAATACTTTGCATATGATGTTTTAGGTAACAAAGTTGTTTCTGCAAAAAGTGAAGCGGATGCAATTACAAAGTTGCACAAAACAGTTATTTTCACGGGAAAATATATTAATAAAAGCGAAATTAATGCTTGAGATAATGGAATGATGAGTTATGACAATGTTATTCAAAATGGCATTTATCATGTATACCGGATTTATAGTCAAATTCGTGCTGACCAGGGTCTTATTCCTTACATTTATTTTGATAGTTATCAATCTGCTTTAACCGCTATTAAAGCCGGCGTCAATCATGCAATTAAAATTACAACTACAACTGTTAATGTTTATTTATATGTGTATATGGATAAGGTAAGTAATAAACACTCATTTACGTATACAAATGATGAAAAAATTAATGCCATTGTTGCAGAAATTATACGGTTAACCTAATGGTGATTATTAGTTCTAAAGTAAAGAAAATTCTCCATATAATTAGTAGAGTGTTTCTTTTCTTATTAATTGTTGGAGGGATTATTAGTGCTTTCTATTATTCCAAGAAAGAAATTTAATTTATAATTTAAGTGGTATTATTACTTTTACTATTTTAGGAATAACAGCATTATTTTTATTATTTTTATGTTTATTACAAAAACAACCAAAACAGCAAATTCAGCAAACAACAATCTTTTATTTTTTAACATTGTTTTTATTACTGCTTTTTTAGCGTTATTTATTAGTTCTTATGGATTATACAGTTTATGATTTTTTTTGTTTAAATTTTTATCACCAGTTTATTTAATTGGATTAATATTTCTTTTTGCTTTAATAATGACTTTTTTCTTAAAAGACCTTGGTTATACGATTAGTTTTTGTGTTCCGGTTTTGTTATATCTGTTTATTTTCCTTAATCATGCAAAAACAAGATTAGCATTAGGAGCAATTCTAAGAGGAATCATTTTAGGTAATATTATAGTAAGTTATTTTCAATATGATTTTTCAAAGTTAAATCTTAAACGCGTTTTTATTAAAAAAATTTTTATTGGTAATTTTAAAATTTTTTTATTAACATTTTTAGTTAGTTTAATTTTATTTTTTCTGCTAGGGAAAGATCATTATGCTTTATTTAGTCCAAATATTAATTTTAATAAAGAAACATCTAATTAACTTAATTGGTTTTTTGCTATTATTTTTATTCTTATTATTTCAAATTAAACCAGTCTTTATTTTCACTATTTGTGTTATCGTTCAAACAATTACAGGGTTTGTTTTACAATTATTTGCTATTGAAAGTCAATATAATGTAATTTCGTTTTTATTGTTTTCTCAAAATGAAACATTAATTAATGTTAGTTTGTATTTATATAGTTATTGTTGTGCAACAGTGTGATTTGGAATTTTGTTAGTATTGGCTAGTTTTAAAACAATGTATGGTCAGTTTATGAATAATATAATATTGTTTTATCAACTTGACCAAAAGTTTATGACAATTGGTATGGTGCTTAATTATGAATATAAATATTTTTTTTATTATAAAAGTTGAACTGATTTATTGACTTCTCGTCAACAACAGAACACAATAAGCGTTTTATTAACATCAAATGATATTGTTGTGAATCATCGTTTAATACAAACAATTATTCTTTATCAATTACATTATCAAATTATGCAAATGTTTTTACCATTTTCAATTCATTTATTATGAGCATTATTTTGAACAAGTAATAATTTTAATATAGTTATGTTAACAAGTTATTTATTGTTTTTAAAAAGTGCTTGAGTCTATTATTTTTTACTTGTATTATTAACTTTATTTATTATTTTTCCTTGGGGACAAGATTACTTTTTTCTTAATTGATGAGAAGTTTTGACTTATCGCATTAAACTAAAACAATGCTCAATTACTAAAAGCATAAAAAGTTCGCGGATTAGAAAAAAATGGCAGCAGAATAAGAAAAAATAACAACAAAAAAGTTTTTATTTTTTTGATACGATTACAATATAAAAATTATGAAAAGAACTAAAAAGAATTATAATTAGGTTTAAATTTATTAACTATCTTTAAGAAAGGAAGGGATTTGATGCCACGAAAACATCTAATTGCTAACTTAGCAATTGGCAATCATTTTTTAATTCCGATTGATATTGAAAATAAAGTTATTATAAGTGATATTTACTATGATTTATTGTGTCATGATTCAACTGCTATTTTAAAGAAGAAAAGTTATTTATTGTGAGAGCATCAACTAGTTCTAAAAGAATATAATTATTATGATGTTAATAAAATTTCAAAAGGAACAATTATTGCTGGCTTAAAGTTTTTAAATGCAAAAGCAAAGCTGGAAACAACATTTTTAGGTTGCTATGACGGAATTAGTCAAACTAGTGCTTTAGCATTTATTTATTTAGTTGCAAATAACATTATTCCACCATTAGCATTTAAAAAAGCAATAACGCATTTTTTAACTAATCATTATGCTTTAATGAAAATAAATCAAGGAATTTATGATTTTTTAAAGCAACATTATCCTTATAAGAAACTTAATGCATTAACACAACAAAAGTGAGAGCATTTACATGGCTAATCTTCGACTTGAATTAGGCAATTATACTGTTAAAATGTATTATCGTAGTAAATGTCTTTTTAATAATCCTAATTTAATTGTTTATGATTTGGATACATTATATTATTTATGAATGGGAAATTTTACACAAGAACAAATAGAAGGAAATTTAAATATTGTTAAAACTCGTTTAATTGAACATAATAAATTAATTTGTTTAAAAAGCTTATTAATTTATTTAAATAATTTAGAATTAGATTTTAGTACAAATCAAATTTCACTTGTTCAAAATTTTGTTTGTAGTGTTTCGGAACGAATAGCAATTATGACTAATTTTCCTAAATTAAAATGAATAACAATTAAGCAACATTATGGTTTATTAGTTCAAAGAAATGATTTTTATGTTGATGTTAAAAGTAAAACAACGATAATTTACCAGTGTAGTACAAAAGACCTTTTTAAATTAAATTATGGTTGGATTAATTGTCAAAATATCTTTCAACAATATCTTAATCATAATTTTAATGTTATGTTATCTGTTTCAGATTTAATAACATTAATTCCAAATTTATGTCAAAGGATATGAACATCATATAAAATAAAAGCACTTTGCCTTGAAAAAGGTCTTTTTTCAGAAGTTGTTATAACAGATTATGAAAAAGCAATGGCAGGATTTTTTTTTATCGCGAAAAATTAAAACAGTTGTCCAAGAAAAATTAACAATCGGGAATAATAATTATGAAATTTTAACAAAGGTTAAAAAATAATAAAAATATGGTATTAAGTTTAAGATATGGTAGGAAATTTAAAGAAATTAATTAAAATATTTATATTCCAATAAATATTTTAATTTTATGCATACATAAAATCAGAAAAGTTTGTTTTGTTAAAAAAGTGTGATAAGATGATATTGTTAATTTATATAGTTTTAGGAGTTGAAATATTATGGCTACTGTTGTTGTCAAAGCAGGAGAACCGCTAGACAAAGCGTTAAAACGATTTAACAAGGTTTCTTCAGTTAAAAGAAAAGAAGCCCGAAAACGTGAACACTGAATGAGCAAAAAAGAAAAAAGACGTTATAAACAAGAACAATCACGTAGTTTTCGTTAAAAAAAATCCCATTTTAAATGGGATTTTTTTTAAAAATTACTATCTTTTAAAATTACATAATCAACTTTTTTAATGGCCGAAAGATCTTTACCACCAGCATATGAAATTGATGATTGTAAATCTTCTGTCATTTCACGTAATGTTTCAAAAATGCTGCCACGAATTTCAATTAACTCTTTTTTACCTTCAACATAACGTTTTTCACCTTTATTATATTCACTTGCTGATCCAAAATATTCTTTATATTTAATACCATTATTTTCAACTTGTTTTCCAGGTGATTCTTGGTGCGCAGCAAATAAACTACCAATCATGCATATTGTTGCGCCCATTCGAATTGATTTCGCAATATCACCGTTAACTCGTAATCCACCATCTGCAATAATTGGTTTTGAACTACCTTTACTACATCATTTAACAGCCGATAATTGTCATCCACCATTACCAAAACCAGTCTTTAATTTAGTAATACAGACTTTTCCGGGTCCAATGCCAACTTTTGTTGCATCAGCGCCTCATTGTTCTAAATCACGAACAGCTTTTGGTGTTCCAACATTACCTGCAATAATAAATGTTTCATGACCTAAATGGCTGCGAATATGTTCAATCATTTTTTTTACACTAAAAGCATGACCGTGAGCAATATCTATTGTGATATAGTCAGGTACTAATTGTTCTTTTTTTAATGTTTCAATTAGTGCAAAATCATCTGGTTTAACACCAACTGAAATTGATGTAACCAAGTTTTTACTTTTCATATGTTTAATAAACTTAACTTGATCTACGTTAAAACGATGCATAATGTAAAAATAATTTTTTTCTGCTAATTTTTCACATAATTCTTCATTCACTACCGTTGCCATATTTGAAGGTACGACAGGTAAATTAAAAGTATGTTTTCCTAATTTAATGGTTGTATCACATTCTTTTCGAGAATTAACAACACATAATTCTGGAATTAATTGAATGTCTTCATAATCAAATGCTTTCATTTTTTTAATTTCACCTCACTTATTAAATGTACCATAAAATAAGGGGAAAAACCCGAGTTTTCTTTTTAAAAAAGAATAAAAAAATATCTTGTAATCATATTAAAACCATCATATAATTAATTATGTAATTGTAGAAAGGAATAGTGATTATACAAATGATGACAAGAAATTTTGGTTTTACTAGATTTTGAATTGTGTTATCAAGTATTGTGGGTATTGCGGGAATGGCAATAGCAGGAGGGGCTTACTTTTATTACTTAGGCCGATATAACAATGGGACTTTTCCTGGTGATATCAACGCTGCAAATACTTGATTAATGAATTCATATGCTGATTTAACAAGTGTTAAAGTTGTACTTTTACTAGTAGTGCTTTTTTCATTTTTCACAACAATAATTTGTAATATTGGATTGATTCGTTATGCAATTAGCAGTACTGATGCCGAATTATGTGCAAACAAATGAAGTTTAGCGGTATTATCGTTATCAATTGGTGGTTTTTTTGCACCATTTGCATTAACATGATTACCAGATACTGATGTTAAAGCAACAAAAAATGCTCGCGTTGTTATTGTCCGTTATTTAGGGACTGCTTGATTAGTATCAGCTCTTGTTAGTATTGTTGCAATTATGATTTTTTATAACAAGGCAACAGATAAAACTTGAGTTGGAGACTCAAAACAAAATTTTGCCATTATGATGGGAGTTTTAGCTGTTGTTAGTGTTTTAAGTTTAATTTTTGTCCCTGGTTTTTATAGTAATAAAGTTGTTGCTAATATGATGGCTGAAACTTCTTATGGAAAATGATTACGTTTCGTTTCAACTGTTTATACTATTTTAGTAACAATAATGTTAGTGATCCAAATTATTACGGCGTTATTAAAACTAATTGAAGCATTTAGCCGTATCTTCCAAAAAGGACAAAATGGACTAGCAATTTTCACTAATATTTTAAATTTTACTGCAACATTAATTGGAACAATCTTTATGATTTATCTAATTACAAAAGTAATTAAAGGATTATGACGTCGTGAAGATGGTTATATGATTAACATTCCACAATATAAAGCATCTGACCATATGCAACGTCGTTATTAATAAGATTTTTAAAATGGATTTTATAATATTAAAATCCATTTTTATTAGTGATTTTAGATAATGTAATCTTCTTAAAAAAAATAAAATTAATAATATTTTAATTGACAAAAATTATTGTTTTATATAAAATTAAAAAGGTTTCAACACAATACTTACATTGTGTCATCGGGTGTTAGCTCAGTTGGGAGAGCGCCTGCCTTACAAGCAGGTGGTCAGCGGTTCAAGTCCGTTACACCAGACCATTAATGATTCCTGCTGGCTTAGCTCAATAGGTAGAGCAACTGACTTGTAATCAGTAGGTTGGGAGTTCGATTCTTCTAGCCAGCACCATTCTTTGGAGGGGTAGTGAAGTGGCCAAACACATCTGACTGTAACTCAGCTCCTTCGGGTTCGGGGGTTCGAATCCCTCCCCCTCCACCATCTTTATGTATATTTTGGGCTATAGCCAAGCGGTAAGGCAAAGGACTTTGACTCCTTCATGCGCTGGTTCAAATCCAGCTAGCCCAGCCATTGTCTCCTGTTAGCTCAGTCGGTAGAGCAACTGGCTTTTAACCAGTGGGTCAAAGGTTCAAGTCCTTTACAGGAGACCATTTATAAAAAATATATGCCCGAGTGGCGGAATAGGTAGACGCAACGGACTTAAAATCCGTCGGTTTTACAACTGTACCGGTTCAAGTCCGGTCTTGGGTACCATTTATTTTATTTAAAAAAAATGATATTATGTTAAGGCAGTGATATATATATATATATATATCACTGTAGTTTAGGATAAAATTTAAAATTAAAATGCAGGTGTAGTTTAATGGTAGAACTTCAGCCTTCCAAGCTGACTGTGAGGGTTCGATTCCCTTCACCTGCTCCATGATATTAATTGTTAGTTTAACAATTTTTTTATGTTAAAATAAAAAGGCAAGGGGCAAAAGAGGAGTTAGTGATTGTTATGAAAGTCATTAAAAATGATAATAAAAAAGAGTCTACTAGTAATTGAGAACATTTACCACCAGAAATGCAACATGATTTAGAATTTCATGCTTCACGCACAGCATTTTGAAAAAGTCTTCTATTTTTAATCATTGAAGCTGTAGGACCATTTTTATTATTGTTTTTTTTAATTTCGCCTGACTTAAGTTTTGCCTACCATTATGATGTTGGCATTGGAATTGGTTTTGGTTTAACAATGGTTTTTAGTGTTTTTTTATTAACTTGTTTAGGGTTTTATTTTCATTTTCATCAAGCTGACCAGTTTACCTATACTATTGCATTATCTTGAATGTTATATGGAATTTATTTAACTGGATATTGATGAGGATGAGATAAGATTTTATATCGTTGCTTAGTATCATTTCTTTTTCTCTTAATTGCTATTTTTGTTGGTACATTTATGACCGTATGAATGCGTAATCTTCGTGGATATTTTCAAATAAAAAAAAGTAAGAAACAATTAGAGTCACCAGTTATTAATAAAAAAGAAAACAATAATTCACCAGTTGATTCATCAGTAACAAAGAAAGAACCTTAATTATTTTTTTGTAAATTAGTTAATTTTAAATTAATAATTGTTAAGAAAATCTTTTGTTTTGTCTGTTCATACATGTAATTAGCTCAGTAAATTCATAGAATGTTTTGGTAATACATTCATGCTACTACTTTTTCTTGTTGTTGTGATGTTAAATTAAAAAGATTAAATCAATAAGTTCGTTCAGCTTTTGTTGTTAATGTTTCGGAAGCAAATGAAGCAATATCAAAAAATTTATCATTTAGCATAGCATATTCAAAATCAATTAAATAAAGCTTTTGGTTTAAAAAAACTAAATTACCATGATTTAAGTCATTATGGCATAAAACAAGTTCTGTTGGTTGCAATTTTAAATAATCAAGTTTCTCTTCATATGGAGCTAAATTTACCAATTGTTTACAAATTGCTGTTTTTAATGTTATTAAAAATTGCTTAGGATTAAATGTTTTAATTTGATTATTTGGATTAATTTTAGTTTCTCATAATTGTTTAATTATTGTAGCAACTTGGTTTAAGACTTGGTTTGTAAGTTTAACCGCACTAAGTGATTGTAAAGTTGGGTAGTATGGTGTAACCAAAAAGAAATGATCACCATCATAGCCATAATCTACAATTGGTAATGTTAAATCGGCATTTTTAATTTGTTCTAAAACAAAAATTTCATTTTGATGATCAATGAATAAATTAGTAAAAGGATTACTATAACGGATAAAAAGATTATCAATACTTTGATAATTTTGGTTAGTAATACCTAAATTTAATTTTGCTTTAATTTGGTATTTCATCATATTTCTGACTTCCATTCTGTCTGTTATATATTATTAATTTTATTATACAATATATATAGTTAAGAAAAGCGGGGAAATAAAAAATGAATGAAATTTGAATTGCTACTAGTAATAAGAACAAAGTACGAGAATTTAAAGAAATGTTTGAAGGTATTAATATAATTATTAAATCATTGTTAGATTTAATAGTACCTGTGCCTGAAATTCCTGAAACAGGAACAACCTTTAAAGAAAATGCATTTTTAAAAGCTGATTATTTAAGCAAAATGTTAAATAAGCCAGTATTAGCGGATGATTCTGGATTAGAAATTATTGGTTTAGGAAATTTTCCTGGTGTTAATACTCGCCGTTGAGCAGAACCAATTACGGATAATAATATTATTAATAATTTATTAATTGAAAAATGTCGTTTACTAGAAGAACGTTATGCACAAGCAGTTTGTGTTTTATGTTATATTAATCCAAGTACAAACGAAACAAGGTATTTTCGAGGAATAACAAAAGGTCTTATTACTGAAAAACCAGTTGGTAATAATGTTTTTGGTTATGATGCAATTTTTTTCTTACCAGAAATTGGTCAAACTTATGCTGAATTAACTGTAGAAGAGAAAAATAAGTATTCGCATCGTTCAAAGGCTTTTCAAATGTTTAAAAAATGATGACTAGGAGGAAAAGATGAAGACAACAAAAAAATTAACATTATTTTATTTGAACCAGAAATTGCACAAAATGTTGGAGCCATTATGCGAACTTGTGTTGCAATTAATGCTAAGTTACATTTAATTGAACCATTTGGATTTATTTTTGATGAACGATTTATTGCTCGCAGTAGTGTAAATTATGTTGAGTTTGCTGATTATGAAACATATAATGATTGAAATCATTTTTCACAATTAAATTCAAATCTTAAATTATATTGTGCAACTCGTTATGCACAACAACCACATAGTGCAATTGATTTTACAAAGGAAGAAAAAGTTTTTATTTTATTTGGACGTGAATCAACTGGTATTCCAACAACAATTTTGAAAGAACATTTATCACGAACTTTTCGTATTCCAATGTCAGAAAAAGTTCGTAGTTTAAATGTTGCTAATACAGTTGGGATTGTTGGTTATGAAATTATGCGGCAATGAGATTATCCTGGTTTATCAAAAGTTGAAATTCAAAAAGGGGTTGATTTTTTAAAATAAAAATAACAATGCTTTTTGTGAATTTTTTTCTTACTTTTGAAAAAAGTTTTTTATAATTTTTTTAGTATTGAGTTATATTGATTGTTTTTAGAAAGGATGATAAAGAATGAATCAAGTAATATTGGTTGGGCAAGTAGAAGGAACTTATGAAATTATTTATGATAAAAAAGAAGCAGAACGAAAACTAATGAAATTTTTGCTAAAGATTCAGCGCCCTTTTAAAAATAAAGATGGTAACTATGATAGTGATTTAGTTAATGTTAAAGTATGAACAAATAATATCGATGATTTAGATATTAGTTTACGTGATAAAGCAATTATTGCTGTTAAAGGGCGAATTCAATCATTTCGTTCCAATAATTTTGATGAAGAAAATTATTATAACGATATAATTGCTGACCGTGTTACGTATTTAAGCAGTTTTAACTAACATTACTTAATATTATTAACTTAATACCAATTAGCCATTTCTTTTGAAATGGCTTTTTATATAAATAAATTAAAATTTAATAGCAAGGAAAACAATAATTTTAAGAAAAAGATGTTAAAATAATGTCTTTTTAAGTAATTATTTTTTTATAAAAAAAATTAATATTTTTGCTAAAAACACTTGCAAAAAAATGAGGATTTTATATACTTATAAAGGTGTCAGTTGGTAGTAATTTATTACTTAATTGTAAATAAAATACTTACTTACATTATCAAAAACAATACTAAAAATATGAAAAAAAGAGTCAAAAGTTATTGACAATAAACGCATAATTTTGTATAATTTAAGAGGTGTTTTGCTGACACAAGAACGATCTTTGAAAACTAAACATAACAACAAAAGATAATCATTTAATCAATGAATATCCGTCATTAAAGCTAGGAACAAAAACGATATTTTTTAATGAGAGTTTGATCCTGGCTCAGGATGAACGCTGGCGGCATGCCTAATACATGCAAGTCGAACGGGGTGCTTGCACCCAGTGGCGAACGGGTGAGTAACACGTATCTAATCTACCCATTAGCGGGGGATAACAGTTGGAAACGACTGCTAATACCGCATACGACATTTTCTGGCATCAGAGAATGTTAAAAGGTCCGTTTGGATCACTAATGGATGAGGATGCGGCGTATTAGTTAGTTGGTGGGGTAATGGCCTACCAAGACAATGATACGTAGCCGAACTGAGAGGTTGATCGGCCACATCGGGACTGAGACACGGCCCGAACTCCTACGGGAGGCAGCAGTAGGGAATTTTTCACAATGGGCGAAAGCCTGATGGAGCAATGCCGCGTGACTGAAGACGGTCTTCGGATTGTAAAGGTCTGTTGTAAGGGAAGAACAGTAAGTATAGGAAATGATACTTATTTGACGGTACCTTACCAGAAAGCCACGGCTAACTATGTGCCAGCAGCCGCGGTAATACATAGGTGGCAAGCGTTATCCGGATTTATTGGGCGTAAAGCGTGCGCAGACGGTTTAACAAGTTTGGGGTCAAATCCTGGAGCTCAACTCCAGTTCGCCTTGAAAACTGTTAAGCTAGAGTGTAGGAGAGGTCGACGGAATTCCATGTGTAGCGGTGAAATGCGTAGATATATGGAGGAACACCAGTGGCGAAGGCGGTCGACTGGCTTATCACTGACGTTTAGGCACGAAAGCGTAGGGAGCAAATAGGATTAGATACCCTAGTAGTCTACGCCGTAAACGATGAGTACTAAGTGTCGGACTAAGTTCGGTGCTGCAGCTAACGCATTAAGTACTCCGCCTGAGTAGTATGCTCGCAAGAGTGAAACTCAAAGGAATTGACGGGGACCCGCACAAGCGGTGGAGCATGTGGTTTAATTCGAAGCAACGCGAAGAACCTTACCAAGGCTTGACATCCAGTGCAAAGCTGTAGAAATACAGTGAAGGTTAACATTGAGACAGGTGGTGCATGGTTGTCGTCAGCTCGTGCCGTGAGGTGTTTGGTTAAGTCCAGTAACGAGCGCAACCCCTGCCGTTAGTTACTCCATTAATGAGATACTCTAACGGGACTGCTAGTGTAAGCTAGAGGAAGGTGGGGATGACGTCAAATCAGCATGCCCCTTATGTCTTGGGCTACACACGTGCTACAATGGTCGGTACAAACAGTTGCGATCTCGTAAGAGGGAGCTAATCTGAAAAAGCCGATCTCAGTTCGGATTGAGGGCTGCAACTCGCCCTCATGAAGCCGGAATCGCTAGTAATCGCGAATCAGCAATGTCGCGGTGAATACGTTCTCGGGTCTTGTACACACCGCCCGTCACACCATGAGAGTTGATAATACCAGAAGTCGGTATTCTAACCGCAAGGAGGAAGCCGCCCAAGGTAGGATTGATGATTAGGGTGAAGTCGTAACAAGGTATCCGTACGAGAACGTGCGGATGGATCACCTCCTTTCTATGGAGTTAATACTTTATAGTAATTAACTAGTTTTAATAACCGTTATGTTTAGTTTTCAGAGATTAGTTTCTCTGACAATAACAAGTAAATGTTATTGGAATTGTTCTTTGAAAACTGGATAATAGACATCTAGTTATTTTAATCAAGTGATTAAAATAACAATAATTCAAAATTTCTGTTATTTTTAAAAAATAACTAAAATTTCACAGTTATATTTGTAAATGATTCTTAAAAAACTGATTTAAAATCAGGTCAAATAATTTATAAAACTTTGAAGTTACAAAGGGCGTATGGTGAATGCCTTGGGAATAGGAGACGATGAAGGACGTGACTACCTGCGATAAGGTTCGGGGAGCTGGAAGTAAGCTTTGATCCGGACATGTCCGAATGGGGAAACCCGGTGAGATTAATCTCTCATCATCCTATAATGAATAAATAGTTATAGTGAAGGTATACCTAGGGAATTGAAACATCTTAGTACCTAGAGGAAAAGAAAGCGAAAGCGATTCTCTTAGTAGCGGCGAGCGAACGGGGAACAGCCCAAACCAGATTTATCTGGGGTTGTAGGACCATAATAGTAGAGTTACAAAACTTGTTTATAGTAGAAATGGTTGGGAAACCATACCACAGAGGGTGATAGCCCCGTATACGAAATAAACAAGACTCGAAATGGTATCCTGAGTACGGCGAGACACGTGAAATCTTGTCGGAATCAACGCGGACCACCGCGTAAGGCTAAATACTACCTATTCACCGATAGTGAACCAGTACCGTGAGGGAAAGGTGAAAAGCACCCCGGGAGGGGAGTGAAAGAGTACCTGAAACCATATGCCTACAAGAAGTCGGAGCCCGTTAATGGGTGACGGCGTGCCTTTTGTAGAATGAGCCGGCGAGTTATGATAGCATGCAAGGTTAAGTAGAAAATACGGAGCCGTAGTGAAAGCGAGCCTTAATAGGGCGTTTAGTATGTTGTCATAAACCCGAAACCAGGTGATCTAGCCATGAGCAGGTTGAAGTTGAGGTAAAACTTAATGGAGGACCGAACCGACGTTCGTTGAAAAGACCGCGGATGACTTGTGGCTAGGGGTGAAATTCCAATCGAACCTGGAGATAGCTGGTTCTCCCCGATATAGCTTTAGGGCTAGCGTCGAGGTTAGCAAGTTGGAGGTAGAGCACTAAATGTATGATGGCCCCACCTAGGGGTACTGAATGCAATTAAACTCCGAATGCCAATTTTGTATACTCGGCAGTCAGTACATGGGTGATAAGGTTCATGCACGTAAGGGAAACAGCCCAGATCATCAGCTAAGGTCCCAAAATTTATGCTAAGTGTGTAAGGATGTGAAGTCGCTTAGACAGCTAGAAGGTTGGCTTAGAAGCAGCCACCCTTTAAAGAGTGCGTAACAGCTCACTAGTCGAGTAACTTTGCGCCGAAAATGTACCGGGGCTAAGCATAATACCGAAGCTATGGGTTTTGTATTTATATACAGGGCGGTAGGGGAGCGTTCTAACAGGGATGAAGGTAGACCGTGAGGACTGCTGGACTGGTTAGAAGTGAGAATGCCGGCATGAGTAACGTTTGAGGGTGAGAATCCCTCATGCCGTTTGACCAAGGTTTCCTGGGCAAGGTTCGTCCACCCAGGGTTAGTCAGGACCTAAGGCGAGGCCGAAAGGCGTAGTCGATGGACAACAGGTTGATATTCCTGTACCACCATATAGAGCGATGGAGTGAAGGAGAAGGATAGTATATCCCGGTTATTGGATTCCGGGCTAAGCACAAAGAGGGTAAGGTTGGCAAATCCGCCTTGCATAACCTTGAAATGTGATGGGGAGCGAACGGTTCGCCTAGTAGCGAAGTATATGACTCCATGCTTCCAAGAAAAGCTTCTAGTACTATTTATATGGTGCCTGTACCTAGAACGAACACACGTGGTCAAGGAGAGAATCCTAAGGCAAGCGAGATAACTGTAGCTAAGGAACTCTGCAAAATAACCCCGTAAGTTAGCGAGAAGGGGTGCTCATATTACTATGAGCCGCAGTGAAGAGGAAGGGGCAACTGTTTAGCAAAAACACAGCTCTCTGCAAAGTCGTAAGACGACGTATAGGGGGTGACGCCTGCCCAGTGCTGGAAGGTTAAGGGGATTAGTTAGCATTAGCGAAGCTTTGAACCGAAGCCCCAGTGAACGGCGGCCGTAACTATAACGGTCCTAAGGTAGCGAAATTCCTTGTCAGGTAAGTTCTGACCCGCACGAAAGGCGTAATGATCCCTTCGCTGTCTCGGCTGCAGACTCGGTGAAATTTTAGTACCTGTGAAGATGCAGGTTACCCGCAACTAGACGGAAAGACCCCATGGAGCTTTACTATAGCTTGATATTGGGTTTTGATATAGCATGTATAGGATAGGTGGGAGACTTTGAAGCAGTAACGCTAGTTGTTGTGGAGTCATCCTTGGAATACCACCCTTGTTATGTCGGAATCCTAACCTAGATCTGTAAGCCAGATCAGAGACAGTGTCAGGTGGGTAGTTTGACTGGGGCGGTCGCCTCCTAAAATGTAACGGAGGCGCCCAAAGGTACCCTTAGTATGGTCGGAAATCATACATATAGCGCAAAGGTAGAAGGGTGCTTGACTGTGAGACTTACAAGTCGAACAGGAGCGAAAGCTGGGCTTAGTGATCCGGCGGTCCCGTGTGGAAGGGCCGTCGCTCAACGGATAAAAGTTACCCTGGGGATAACAGGCTGATCTCCCCCAAGAGTTCACATCGACGGGGAGGTTTGGCACCTCGATGTCGGCTCATCGCATCCTGGAGCTGAAGTTGGTTCCAAGGGTTGGGCTGTTCGCCCATTAAAGCGGTACGCGAGCTGGGTTCAGAACGTCGTGAGACAGTTTGGTCCCTATCTGTTGTGGGCGTAGGAAATTTGAAGAGATCTGTCCCTAGTACGAGAGGACCGGGATGGACACACCTCTGGTGCTCCAGTTGTCACGCCAGTGGCACAGCTGGGTAGCTATGTGTGGAAATGATAATCGCTGAAGGCATCTAAGCGAGAAGCATACTTTAAGATGAGATTTCCCATCCTTTATGGAGTAAGACCCCTTGAAGACGACAAGGTTGATAGGTTGGATGTGTAAGCACGGCGACGTGTTCAGCTAACCAATACTAATAGGTCGAGGACTTCAAAAAAGCGAGAGCTTATTTACAAATTTTAGACAGTTTATTATCTAGTTTTGAGCGGATAATTTCCCTCAGATATAATCTGGTGCTTATGGCATAGTGGACACACCCGTTCCCATCCCGAACACGGAAGTTAAGCACTATTACGCCGACGATAGCCGCAAGGTGAAAATAGGGCAATGCCAGGTTGAAAAAAGGTTTTGATCTTTTTTTTAAAAATATTTTTACTTTCTTAGTATTTTACAAATATGTTATAATGAAAAACATCTCACACCCACTATAAATTATTAAGAAAGGAAAACAACATATATGAAAAAAATTTTAAATATCTTAAGTACAGTAACTTTAGTTAGTGCAGGAACAGTAGCGCTGTTGCTTGTAAAGATAATGATTTTATAAATAAAGTTAATGATATTTCATTAGCCCAAGATTTAATTGATAATTCAGGAAATAGTGTGGCTATTATGCGATTAATAATTCTAATCAAGATAATATTATTTCAGCCATTAAAAATTATCCTGTATTTACTGATTTTTATGAAATATATGGTAATGATATAAAACAAGTTATTGATTCAGAGATAAAGTTTACTGTGGCTGATTTTAAAATTGGTAAAATTTTCAAAGTGGATAAAAGAATAATTGCAAGTAATAAAGATTTACAAGATAAAGGAATCTTTTTTGTTGAAGTTAATGGAGTAAATCAATTAGCAGGAACAGTTTTTTTGAAATTGAAATTATCTAATTTTTAAGTGAGTATTCTTTCCAATGATTTATTGTATATTCGTGAATTTAATCTAAAAAAAAATAATATTAATTTAAAATTAATATTATTTTTTTTAAAATAATTTATAATTTACATTAATTAACCATAAATTTTTTATTCCTTTCTAATTAAAATTTGTTTTAATAATATTTTTATATAAAATATTTTACAATGTAAACTGTAATATGAAGTGTGACAAATCAACTCCTTTCTGAGTTGATTTTTTAATGGAAATAAAACATTATTTTATAGTTTATATAATAAAAAAAGAGTATACTATAAATAGTTAATAAATGTTAAAGTAAATAATAATTTATAATAATTTATAATAATTCTAGTATCAATTTTAACATTTGTTAACTAATATTTCTGGTATAGAACCAGATTTAAGGAGAAGTTTTTATGAAAAAATGATTATCAATGTTAGATTCAATTGGATTATTTACTTCAACAATTTCACCTATTGTAAGTTGTGTTACAAATGAAAATGTTGATAAGCAAATACGTCTTGACATTTTTAGGAATTATGTAAAAACAAATAGTGAATCTAATAATTCACTTAAACAAGCGAAATCATCAGACCAACCATTTAAATGATACGCACCAAAAAACACAGAAGATGGTAGTTTAAATGTTTGAGCAAATGACCCTTGTACAATTTTGTATGATGATGAAGGAATATACTACAGTTGAATTTTATTTAGAAACGAAAAAGATTTTCCAGCCGAATGAGTTGAAATGACATCACCTGATATGAATTCTTGAACTCAAACTGAAATACGTATTAAACGAGGAAGAGAATTTTCTCAAACATCTTATATACCTTCTGCTTTAGGAGGCTAAGTTTGGCGAGATGATGAAGGAGAGTTCTTTGATGAAGGAGATATCGTATTTGTAATTTCAATGCAACCATATAAGTTAATGGATGATAGTGAAATAACAGGAGACAGTGGAATTGCATATTTTGTTTCGCGTGGTTTGAGGCAACCAATTTATAAAACTGGTGTTCTAGCACCAGAAAAGCCAGCAGGTATAAACGATTGAAAAGATACTTTCATATATCAAACAGATGATGGCTTACATTTTGCAATCTCAGCAGGTAATCGTGTTGAATTTTGAAAAATTAACAGTTTTGAAACAAATGATATTGAAAAAATAGATGAGTTATATGTTCGTGGTCTTGGCGTTGAAGTGCCAAATGTTATTAGATTTGGTGAAAATAAATGATACATATCTTGTTCGGTTCAAGATCCTCCTGATCCTACAAAGGGGCCCTTTCAATCAAGCTATTGATATTTTTGTAAATTAGTTGATGGCAAATTTGAAGTTTATTCTCAAGGTCAACATGAGTATGGATCTGAGGGTTATGCACAAAGAGTTTCAGATCCTTATCAAACCATAATTACCCAAAAGGCCTATGTAAGAGCAATGCCGGGTAATTGAAATTACAATACCGATATTTGAGCTTGAAAAGGTGGATGTTATGGTACTGATGAATTATCACTTTCAGAATACTGGGTTGGATTAACACCTAATGATCCATTCACAGATTATTACGATAATGGGACAGCAGTCTATATATTGAAAGGTAAGAATTTGACTAAAGGTTATAAGTTAAGTTTTAATAATGGAGATATTACTTTTTACTTAGAAGCAGATAAGTTTTTTTGGAATAATCAAATTGATATTGAATTGAAAAAGTGAACAGAACAAGGAGGACAAACAGATGTAGAGGATGTTATTTGTATGATTTGAAATAAAACAACATTAACAGTTTATAATAATACTAAAGGTTGAAATGCACATTTCATGTTACCAGAAAAAATAACTCACACTCTAAATAAAGGTGCTAAGTCTCTAGCACTTGATGATGATGTAAAAAAGAATTAGACTAATCTATATTTAAAATAAATATTTGATATTTATGTTATATTATTAGATATATAAAAATATATTAAAAAAGAGCAATAGAATTGAACATCTAAAATAAAATTTACAGAAAAAAGAGACAAATATTTTTTGTTATATAATTTTATTGAAAGGATGTTCTTTTCTTATGGCAAAACAATGAAACAAAAATGAAAAACTAGAAATTTTAACATTTGCTGAGTTAAATGGCATTAAACTAACAGTTCAAAAATATAACATAGCCAAATCTATTATACATAGATGACGTGTAGATGCACAAAACAATTTTGATAACCTAGAATGATGTCATGGATCTCAAAGTAAACAAAAGACAAAAAAAGAATTAATATTTCAGCAATTGACTCAAATGATGCCAAAAAAATGTCACGTTTTGAATTAGAAGAGATTGCTAAATTATATTTTGCATTAAAATTTTGTCAGACCTAGAGTTAAACAAAGAAAAACTCTATTCGAACAACGAATGGAGTTTCAAAATAAAAATGTCTCTTTTTTTTGTTAATTTTAATTGACATTGTCAAATTGCTCTTTTTCTTTTTAGCATTCGTTAAGTTTACACTTCTAATGGAATAAATAAAATTAAATGTGAAAATTGTAATAAAAAAGCAAATTCCATTTAAGAAAAAAATCTTTTTCTTTTTGTCCTAACTGTCTAAATAATATTGCTGAAAATTATATAAATTATGTAAATAAGTTATATAAAAATTTATAGAATTTATAAAAGATTAAATAAATATAATAATATTTTATGTTATTACTTAATTAATAGATTTGTTGCACTTGTATTTACAATTTACATTCTTTTAATACAAGATATAATATTAATTAATAAAAAAGAAAGGAATTTTTAAAAATGAAAAAATTTTTAGTTTTCTTAGGGATAAATTCATTTTTCCCTAATATCACATGTGGTATAACTGGAATTACCGAATATAACAACTTAAAACAAAATAGTAGTTTAGTGAACAATTCAACAATGAGAATACAAACAAAGCAGCCAGTTATTGCATTTCAAAATGAAATAAAAGTTTATCAAATTACAACTGATGTACTACCAAATGAAGAAAAATTTGATATTATTATTAAAACTAAACCTAACTTATGAAAAGAAATTAAAAATTTATGAGAAACTGCTAATAATAGTAGCTTTACCAACGAAAATGATAAAAAGAATAAATTTATCCATGATGTAAAAACTAAACTATTGGATTCTATGACGATTGATTCATCAATTGAAACAGAGTCATTTCTTTTGATGTTAGTTAATCAAATTTGAAGTGGTTGAGATTTAATTAATGATTTTTGAGTTGAATATTTTCAAGAAAACTACCGTATGTTTATGCATTTTACATTAAAATATGAACCAACAAATATTGAACGATATAGCAATATTGAAGTTAAACTTTGTTCAATATATTCAGATCATAAATCATAAATAGGATAACAAAAAAATGCATTATTATTTTGAATAATGCATTGTGTAAACATTAAAATATAGTTGTTGTGATTCAAATCCCAGTTTCTTATATAAAGGTAAACCATCTGGTGTTGCAACTAAACCAGCATAGTTGTAATTTGCTTTTTTTGCTTTGTTTAATAAATGAATTAACATTTCCTTAGCATAACCTTGTTTTTGATGTTCAGGATGAGTAGCAATGTCGTCAATAATTGCTAATTCTGACTCAAAATATAAGTTTCCTGTTGAAACAGGGACTTGATTTTTCATTAAAGTTGTAAAATAACTAATTTTTTGTTCTTGATTTAATTCTCAAATTGATTGATATTTTGCTAAATCAATTAATGATAAATCAAAGGCTTTTTTAATGATTTCAACAACATTAAGAACATTTGTTTCTGTTGTTACTTCTTGAAATTGCTCATTATCACTTGCCCGATTAGCAATGTTAAAAGTTGTTAAGTCAATTAGCATTCCAATGGCTGTTTCAAAATGTTGAAGATCAGTTTTTTCAAAAAATTTTTTTTCAAATTGATTATTATCATTGGTAATAGTACATCAAGTAAAAAGTGTTTTAGTTTGATGATATTGTTCAATAATTTCACTAGCTTTTGCAAATTGTTCAGCTGTTATGAGATGTGAACTAATAACAACATTTAAATTACTTTTTGAATTACGTGAATCAATATGATGAAAGAAATTCTTATAATCACTTTCAATTAGATGTTTACCATTGTCATGTTTAGGGTCAACCATATAATGAATAAAGTTTGCAACTAATTGATCTAATTTTTTATTGTTAAATGTTAGCATGATATTACTCATTTTTACCACTTTTTAATTTTACCATTTTTTTGCCTTTGAATCAAAATATATGGAATACACAAAAGGAATATTTTAAATTTTTTATTTTTTTTGATATAATGACAATAGTCTATGTAGAAATATCAATAAATATTCTTATATAGGAAACGAAACATAAAAAGATGAGGAGTTTATTTATGGTAATAAAAAAGAAAATTGTTATGCAAGAAGAATTACCAGTAGTTGATTTAATAAATCAAATTATTGAGGAAGGAAAAGAGTTAACTACTAAAACTGATATAAAAGCAGCAAAAGAAAAACTAATGCATGAAGAATGAATTAAAAAAAATAATGAAGCATGTGCTATTGCAGCAAAAAAATGAGAAGAAAAAATTAAATTAGCAAAGGAAAAAGAACTTAAAGCAGCATCAAAACTTAAAGATGTTGATAAGATTGAACAAGAAAAAATTGCTTTATTAGAACAAAAACGGAAAGAAGAAATTGCTAAAAATAATGCTTTATATGAAGAACGTGCTAAAAAACAAGCTCGTTTGACAAATATTTCACGTGTTAAAAAAGCAATGCGTGAGCGAAAAATGATTTTATCAAAAGAATCATGAGAAAAAGAGTCACAAAAATGACAAAAATTATTAGATCAAGTTTCACGTTAATTAAATAACTTGCACTGATGTTTATCAGTGTTTTTTTAATTTAAAATAAAATTGTTAAGTCACTTAATTTAGTTTTAAATAAAAATAAAATTATCTTAAACTTGGCAAATAAAAAATTAAAAATTCATGTCAAAATTCTCATGCTTTGGTTTTTAATGTATCATTTGTTAAAAATCAGTATGAAAATCCTTCGGCAAAAAATTCAAAATAACTTTTAAAAGAATATTCGTTAAGATGAAATAATTGAAAATTTTTTCTCTATCCAAATTATGGGAATTATTATTTTTTTACTAAAAATTGGGAGTGTTGCATATAAACGGGTATTATTTAATTTATTTAAAAACAAGAAACTTTTTTCTTTTATAAAAACATGTATAGTGTAAATGTAATTAGTTATTTCTTACTCTTATTAATTAAAATAATAGCACTTAAAAATAAGTTTGCAAGTATTTTTAAATTATTTTTTTAATTTATTTAAAATTAGTATATTTAGGCACACTAAAAAATAATTTATTAAGTTTTTTTATTTAATAAATTTATTTAATATATTTATTAAATAACTGTGTTGGTGTTTCTCAATTTAAACAAGGTCTTATCTTATCATTAATTGTATTAATTATTCAATCTATTTTATCTTGTTTAATAATTCTAAAATCAGTACTTTTTGGTAATTCTCGCCTTATATCTCTATTTATTCGTTCTACTAATGCTTTTTGTTTTGGTTTACCAGGATCACAAAAATATACATTTGTTTTAAGATGTTTTTCAATATCTTTTCAATTTCAAAATTCTTTTCCTTGATCAGTTATAATTCCCTTTAAATGTTTTTTTAAAAGTTTATTTTTAAAAATTTGTTTTAAAGTTTCTAATACTTCTGTTGATTTTTTTTCTTTTAATTTTTTTAAAAAGGTAAATTTAGTTAATTCTTCTGTTAATGTTAAACATGGTGATTTCTTATCTTTACCAACAATAGTATCCATTTGAAATCAACCAAAAGTACCTTTTTCATGTTTTGCTTGTTTAATAGTTTTAAAATCATTGCTTAAATTACCACGTTTATATTTTTTCCCTTTATGTATCTTTTTTTACTATGAAAATACAAATTACGTTTATTTAAACCAAATAAACCTAAATAAATATATTTATAAAGTGTTTTAAAACACATAGGGAATTTATCATTAAATTCAATTTCATATAATTTACATATTTGTTTAGGGGTGTATAATGAAATTTATTAAATTTTTCATCTAATCATAATAATTGTTTAAAAGTTAAAGTAGTTTTCTTTTTACAATTTTTACGATTTTCTAAATATCGTTTATGTTCTTGCATAGGATGATATCGTTTAATATGTTTATAATGTTTTAAGTGATATTTAATAGTACTTTTACTACGACCCATATATCTTGCTATTTTTGATATATTAAGAGTGCCATTTTTTTTCTTAAAAATATCAGATTCTAACGCTTCTTTTAAATTACATCTTTCAATAAAACTTAAATGTTTAAACTTTTTCATTTTTTCCTAACCTTTCTTAAAATATTTACATAATACAATAAAAAAAATAAAAGTAAATTATTGACATTAAATTTAATGATGATAAGATAATATTGTAAATATAAAAAGGCAGAATTTTCCTACTCTTAACCTGTTTTAGAAAATTACAAAAATATAGACTTGCAAAAGTCTTTTTTTTTTTTTTATTTTTTTAATAAATATACTTGACATATTAAAAGAAAGGTTGGAATAAAAATGAAAATACAAAATAAATGTATAGGTTTGTAATAAAAAAAATGATAGTAAAAGTACTTTTAAAAGTATAGGAACAATTTATTTTGATGATAAATGTCAATCATGTATTAAAAAAAGTAATGAAAACTGAATTGAAAATAATAAAGAATTTTATAATTCAATTGAAGAAGCTTTAAAAAATGATTATTTAAAAATAGAAAAGGAATTAAATTAATATGGCTAGACATACTACATATCCAAAAAAGAATGAAGATGTCCAAATCATCAACCTGTAGGAAGACCGTTTGGAAAATATGATTTAGAATATTCAAAAGAAAATGGAAATTTAAAAAGAGGTTTTGCAAGACAAAAATGTACTTGTGGATCAACTCATCGTGTTGAATATACACCACATTGAGTTGATGAAGATTGTTCTGCAAAAAAAAGGAAATTGAAATTTTTAATGTATTTTAAATGTAATATTTGTAATATTAAAAATAGTAATTTTCAAATTAAAGAACAACAAATTAAAAATAAAGATGGATCTATTGATATTAAATATTTAAAAATTACATATTTTATTTAAAAAGTAAATCAATTTACTTTTTTTATTTAAATGTGTAAATTGTAAATGCAAATGTAGCACTTTATTGAAAAAGAATAAAGTGCTTTTTATTTTGTAAAAAATACTTATATTTATTGGATTAATCGTTAGATAGTATCTTTTACACTTAATAAAATATGTTTTTTCAGAAAAATCCATCCTTTCTTTTCTTAAAAAATTTTGAATAATTGTTTTGTTTAGTTGTTAGTTAATTGTTAAATATAATTACTAAAAAATATATTTAATAAACAAAGAATTAAAAAAGATAATGAGATAAAAAAAATAAAGATACTATCTAACGATTAATCCAAAATTCAATCTTTAAAACTTAATATTTTTTGATGCTTAAAGATGGATAACTCATCTATGGCACGAAGCCTTAAAGAAAGTGTGAAAGCGATTGGATTTACTACTCCTATTTATTTTTTTAATTCTCGGCAAGATTAATCACTTGCGAAATGTCAGAGCATGTGTTTTTTGGCTTGTTTTCATAAAAAGAGTGTTGTTAAACCAAAAAAAACAATATCGGACACTAAAAAAACAAGAGGATTGGAACTCCATATCAAAATATTAACCAATAAAGGAATATTATGTTTTTTTACAGAAAGGAAAATATTTGATGAAAAAATGAAAGAACAGTTTAAAAATAACTTTAATAAATATAAATTGTTAAATACGCTAGAAGATAGCGCGGTTATTAGTTTGTTAGGTAATGGACTAGTATTTCAAGCATATAAACAACTCAGAACAAAACAAGATTTAAACAAAACAATTAAAACAAAAACATTACTAAATAGTAAAAAATTTATATTAAAGAAAATATATTCTAAAAAAAGTAAATGATAAGGAGATGATTAAATGTTAAATGAATTATGACAAAATGTTACTTTGGAAAATTATAATAATTTTATTCCAATGACAGGTAAAATTACACAAGTTCCAGTTCGTTATAATAAGTTTTTTAAAGGTGATGTAGAATTATGATTTAAAACATTTGCTTTAAGAGCCCAAAATATGATTAGTTCTTACTTAAACTATCCATTTTCAAAACTAAAGTTTGAAACATTTAAAGATCCATTATTAAAGAAAATTTGTATTAATATGGTGTTTATTACGATTGAGCATTGAACATTTAACCGCATTCCAATTGAATTTTTTACTTCGGCAAATATGAGTGTTGGTGATATTAATTATTCATCGCAAAATGACCCTATGATTACTTGACAAGGTCTATGCCTACCTATGCAAAATCATTGGCTAATTTAACAACTTTAAAGAAAATGTTTCGTACTTTTCAAGAAGAAGGTATTGATTTAACAATGATTGATTTAGAAGCATATTATACTCAATTAGAAGTTGATGCTTTAATAGAAAAAGAAAAAACTAAGATTGACAATAAAACTATTGTTAAAAATAACAATAATGAAATAAATGTTCCCTTTGATAATGTGATACTATTTATGAAAAAAATGGTGTCTGAAAAGCAAAACAAAGTGGTGGTAGTGATATTAAAATTGATAATAAAACAATTATTAAAAATACTGCTGATGAATTAATGGTTTCAGATTTAAAACAAAATAAAATAACTTTATTACCTAATAGTAGTGGTCGTGTTAATGCTGATTTTAATGCTGAAAATGGGGAATTAAGAATTTGAGACCCTAGTTTTGAAGGTGGTAAAAATACTGCTGATTATATGATTATTGATAGTACAGTTGCGGGAATTGAAAGTACTGATGATACATTTGGTACTACTAAATATTTAGATAAATTTTATTTACAGAAAAAAGATTTACCTAAAATATCAAATGATTGAAAAGTTGTTGATACTAGTGATTTTGTTCAAGATTCTAAAGGATATAAAATTAAAAATTTTAATAAGTCAGAATATTATTATCGTTTATGGTATTATACAACGCTTGAGATAGAACTATATATAATTACGCATATAAACTTTAAAGGTCAATTAGCAAGTGGAATATCATATGGAAATAATCCAAGTCGTTGAATTACCATTCAATTATTTTCCAACGGTGAGTTTAAATTATCATCAATATCAAATAGTGTTGAAATTAAAGGATTGTATATTGAAAGAAAAAAAGTAAGTTAGGAATGAGATGGTATTATGCCAAAAGTAACTTTTAAAGATATGATTATGTTTTTGAAAATCTTTGGAGTTTCATCATTGTTTTTTATTGCCGGAATTATTATTTGTTTTATCGGAGAAAAAACATTGGGTATTTCTTGACCAGCATATGTTATTGTTTCAGCAATGCTTATTGGAGCAGGAATTATAGTTTTAATTATTGAAACTATTAGATTTATCAAAACTCATAACAAACAACAAAAACAAGATAGTATTGAAGATGTTATTAAAAAAGAAGATACGAAATAAAGAGGTGATATAAATGGGATTGTTACCAGCAAAAAAAGAAATTAAAAAAAGAATATGATATTGATAGTTATTATCTTAATTTAGCATCAACGATTACTAATCGTAAAAATGTTACTGTTCAAAAACATAATGAAATTTTAGAAAAAATAATTTGTGAAGATAATGCTAATTTTTTAAATCCACGTGATTTAGAAATTAGCATTTATAATCCAATTAATAATAAACAGATAGATACTAAATTAATTAATAACTTTTTAAAAATGCAAGACTTTACTAATAAGAATTGATATAACGAATATAAAATTAATAAGAATGGTAAAGGTGCATATTTTATTTTTGCTAATAATTCAAAACTTAATTTTATTACTATTGATTTTTACAATGACCAATATGACGAATTAGGTAATTTAGTTTCGTGTACTTTTGATTATGACCCTTATCTTAAAAATGACCAGAGTGTTTTTATTACTGAAAAATTAGAAATTAATTATGTAACTAAACAAGTAAAAGTTATTAGAAAGTTAAAAACACGATTATACAGTACTATTACCGACTTATATATTGATGATACTAAATGAAATAACTATACAACATTACAAAGAGAGGAAATATTGCCACTTAATTTTATTCCGATTGAAATTATTCCTAATAACCCTAATTTTGAACCTTCTGCTCGTTATGGTAAACAATTTGCTAGTATTTTAGATATTATTGCGGAAAAGATTATGTTAGACCCATTATTAAATAGTGGTAAATTTACCATTAATACTAATGGAGTTACTGGTGTTGTTGACCAAGAAATTAGTAAAATGTTAGCTTCGTTTATTGAAAATGACTTGTTATTAGTTGAAGGAAACCCCGATAGTAATTTTCAACCAGTAGACTATATTGCTGGTAATTTTAAAGGTGAACAATTAACCAAAATATATGATTGATTATTAACTAATTACTATAAAATAAATCGCCACCATGTTCCCGCAATCGCTAAGGGGGCTCAACAAACACAAGCGGAAGTTGCTGGTGTTAATATTCAAACAAACGCTTCGTATGAACAAATGATAAATATCAGAGAAATTGGTAGTATACATTATTTTGAGGTTTTTAATAAATTAAGTAATTAGAAACAAATTAAGTTTCGCTTATGACTAAATGATAACAAAATTTATAAAAAATTCAACTTTTTTTAAAAATATAATTTTTATTTAAAAAAATAATTTATAAAATTATGAATTTTGACACACTAAAAAATACTTTTTAAAGTTATTACTAATTTTAAAAGGTTTTTATTTTTTTATAAAGATAAAAATTGATTTTGAGATTGATTTAAATTAAATATATTAAATTCAATTTTTTCTTTATTTTTATTAGTTTTATCAACTTTCTCATCATTAATTTGATTATTAAGTCTTAACATAGAAGAAATTAACATATTAATAAATGTTTCTTTACAATATATTTTTGCACCCCGCCCTTTAACAGCCTTAATATAGTGTGATATATCTCCTTCCATGTGACAACCAATATTATATTCTAATGTTTGATTTTCAATACCTTCTTTATTATTTTTAATTAATTCAATAGTTTCTAATAAAATTTTCTTTTTATTATCAATAACATAGGGCAAATGACACATTAAAAAATCTAATAATGCTTCATAATTTCCAGTAAAAAAATATATTTTTGCTAATTTATATTTTAATCTATGAATTTGGTTTTTCTTACGATTTGGAAATAATTCTTTAAATCTTTTTACTAAATGAAATCTATCTAAACTATATGATACAGTATTATTTTTATATTTTGCTTTTATTGCTTTGTAAATTTTTTTAATTTGTTTTTCACCATCACTTAATATTAATATTTTAGTATTTTCATTAATATCATAAGTATCCATTGATTTAAAAATTTTATCAATAAAATTATCAATATTAGATTTATCATTTTTATTCTTATGATTTTTATTCATCATTTGAAAAATGCCTTTTTTCTTTTTCATTTTTTTTCTGTTTTTTGTTGATTTTTCTTCATCAACACCAACATGCATAGTTGAAGCAAATATTTTATTTTCAACTCTTTTTTTATTTTCTCACATAGGTTTAAAAGCCCCATCAATTTGAATATATAAAACATTATTTGGAATTTTAATTTTATTGTTATTTTTATTACTAATGTAATCGGTTTCTTCTAAATCTGCATTTTTAAAAATATTAGATATTGTTCTTTCACTAATATTAGCGTTTTCGACAGTATCTAAAATATCTTTATATCTTTTTCCATCACCCATAAATGAAGTAATTTTATTTATTAAATTTTGTTCATTTCTTTGGTATTTTTTTAAACCTAATTCTTCATCCAAAGGATAGCGATTTATATATTCATTTTTTTCTTCATCATATTTAACATATCTTCGTCTTTTTAAAGGTATATCTCCATCTTCTGTTCTAATTGTTTTTGGTATTTTTGATACAACCTTATATCCTTGTAATATTTTTCCTTGTTGATATAATTTAAATATCTCATTATCTCTTTCAATTAAGAAATTTTTAGTTTCATTGTTTGTTTCTATTCTTTTATTTTCTTTATAATTTCCTAATAAATTATTTTTTAATTCCATTTTATAATTTCCTTTCTTAATTAAAAAAAATATTTTAAATTATGATACTTAATTGATACTTAATACTTCATATAATCTTAACAAAAAAGGAGGCTAATTAAAAATGCAAGATTTTACAAAAATTAATAACAAAAAACGAATTACTAGTTATGAATATTTAAATAAAAAATATGATTTAAATTTTAGTGACTTTAATTTTGGCTTTGATTGAGAAGTATTTAAAGATTTTGTTGGTGATAGTTATGCCCGATATTTTACTTCGCCAAGTTTTTTTAAGTTTGTCTCAGCGGGGCGTGGTACTAATAAAACATGAAATCATTTAGCAGAAAAATTATTTTTTGCTTGTAATTTTACTGATGCTTCATCTAATATTTTACGAAGATACGCTAACACCCACGAAGATACTACATTTGGCGATACAATTAATGTATGTAATTATCTATACGATAAATATGGGATTGATATAGGACCTGACAATGAAAATGGCATTGTTTGACCTAAAAATGTTAAAGAAGGCGGCGAGATTGTTTTTCCTAGTGGTGTTCGCATTGCTTTTGCTGGTTATGCTAATGGTAATAAAATTATGGGAAAAGTTGGTAAAGGTAGTGGTATTATATCAGCATGAACTGATGAAATGATACATGCCGAAGAAAAAGAAATCTTAACTGATAAAGAATTAGATAAAAGATATAATAATTTAAGAGTTTCAATGTTTCGTTCAAAAAGTTTAAAAGTGTCTTACAAAAAATATACTGATGAAAATGATAATGAACAATATAATTTAGATAATCCTATTTCAGTAAAAGAATTATCTTGAACATTTCAAGAATGAGATAATATAACAAAACAATACATAACAGTAACAACATATTTTCATAAAACATATTCTAATCAATTTACTTTTAATCCTTTTGATAAATACCATGTCTTTTATGAAAAATTTGTAACCCCATTTTTACCCTTAAATGAAAGAATTAAAACTATTTTAAAAGAACATAACCAAGTATATTCAGAAAACAAACATGTATTTAAAGGCTTAGGTGTTTTTAATTTACGATTAACAATGGGAGCTGTTTGAAATAAAATACCCGATATTACTAAAAAACTTGTTTTAGCAAATAAAGAAGAGCGACCTGATTTATTTGAAATTGAATACTATGGTTTTGAATATAATGATAATGACCCCAGTATTTATGTTTTACGAAATTATCGTAAATATATTAAAGAGTATAATTTACAAGATTTTTATAATACAAATACAAAACAGTATCAATTTGATAGTTATTCAATTGGTGTTGATTATGCTAATGGTAGTGAAGACCATACAGTATTTTTATTTAGTGGTTATAAAATTAATGAAAATAATGAATATGATAAATATTTAATTGAAGAAAATGTTGTTACCCCAAAAAACACAATGAATTTAAATGAAATAGTTGAACATTACGGCCAATGAATAATTCATACATTTGATAAATTTGATGGTTTTGAATATGCAACATTTAATTATGATATTAATGCCCACGACTTTATGCAAAAATTACAAGAAGATATTTACCCTTATTTAGGCTATAAAATTAAAATGTTTAAAGCGAAAAAACATCAGACATCTCTTAATAAAGAAGCAGGTATAATCAATCGCGTAACCTGAATAAGAAAAATGTTTGTTCAAGGTAAAATATATGGCATATTAGATAACTTCCCATTTTTAGATAAGTGCATTAGTGAACTAAGATTTAGTGATACCAAAACAAACACACCCGATAGTAAAATGTACCATGACCCATATGATGCTTTGTTTTATGGCTCTTATCCGTATCGTTTTAAAATGGGAATATAAAAAAGGTTTTAAAAACCTTCTAAAATTTATAAATTTTATTTACTTTTTATTTACTAAATAATTAGTATTTAATGATTTTTCTAAACTAGGTGATTTTTCTTGTATTTTATTACTATCATCATTTTTCAATAGTTCAGAATGACAATTTTTATAACTTAATTTAAGATGTTTTCTAACTGAATTAAATTCTAGTATCTCAACTTCAATTTCATCACCAACATCAAAAAAATCTCTAATATCTCTAACAAAGTAATCTGAAATCTCACTAATATGAATTAAACCATCAGCCTTTTCTGCTCTACAAAAAGCACCATAAGGTGTAATGTTTGTTATTTTAACATTAACTTTATTTCCTTTTTTATAGATAAAATTAAATATACTTCCTTTCTTTAAATGCTTTAATTATATCAATAAGACTATAAAAATTATTTGCAGGAATTGGGCGAGCGGTTGATTTTCTTAAATTTTTGTGATAAAATGACTTACAAGTTAAAAAAGATTTTGAGATTCTTTCAAACAAATTTGGGAACCTTTATAGAATTCTTCGCTTAACGCTTAGAATTTTTCCTAAGTATTTTGAAAAGCGCGGCAAATGTTTTTTTAAACTTTAAGTAATTTTTCGCAAAACTTATGGAAATCACCGCGAGCCCAGATTCTATCAAACAATAAATTTGAGTAAAGGAAGGATAGTATGAAATATTTAATTTTATCAATAAGGTGTTTTTTCATAACTGAAACAAAAAAGAAAATAGCAATCTTGTTAATAACAATTTTATTGTTAGGATTATGTATTTCTTTGCCTATTGTTTTTGTTACTGCTGCTAATAATAAAACAAAATTTGAAAATTCATTTTTAGAAAGAGATAGAACTCTTACATTTTGTAATAAAAACCAAAAAATAGGTCAAGCATTAATTAACTATACAATAAAAGATGAAGAAAATAATTCTAATGATATATTTAAAAATAATGATAAATACACTATATTTTTATGGTGTACAAACCAACCTAATAATTGAAATCTTGATAAAGTTTATAATCCTGTTTATTCATTATTTTATTTAACTTATAAAAATATAATGAATTTACAAGATTTTTCAGTTAATGATACTGGTGGAATAGATGAAATTTATTCAAAAGAATGGAATAAAAAATATGATATTTCTAATTTTTGGGGAAAATATAAAAATTTTGATAATTATTTTATAAATTAAAAAAGTTATTTTAATAAATAACTTTTTATATTTCTATTGTAACTAACGATAATTTTTCATTGTTTTTATTAAATAATTCTAAATTATTAATATTAATTTGTTTTTTTTCTGTAAAAATTATAATATCATAATTTCCATAACCTCATATACCCGATATTTCAATTTGATTTAAGATACTAATATTTTGTGAAAAATAAATTTTAATATTATTTTCAACAAAACTATTAATTAAATTTAATCATTCTGATTTTGAATATACTGTTCCTTTTTTATGATATCCATATAATGCTTCTAATGTTTGTTGTACTTTATCATCAGAAATAATTAAATTTGTTAAATATTTCCCATATTCTCCATCTGATAGTTTAATTTCACCAGGAATAAGGGAAGGAATATTATTTGTTTCTAATTCATTCGTTATTGATAATCAATTAAAAAAATTTGACTCTAATTGATAAACATGGTTTTCTGAAATATCATTATCTATAATTTTTATATTACTTTTTTGCATTTCATAATAATTTTTATTTTTTAAATCAGAAAAATCAAAATAAGATGATTTTAATTGTACTATGCAATCTTGAAACTCATAGTATGCTTCTTCATCTTTTCCCTCTTTAATTTTTGGTTCAGAAAGTAATTCAAAATAATAGGGAGAAAATAACTTAATATCATCATTATAACCTTTATTAACTGCCATATTACTATATACATAATTTGATAATAGATAAATAATTTGTTTAAATCTTTTTACCGCTTTTTCATTAAGATAAGTAGGATTTTTAAATTTTCAATTTTCAAATAAACCATCAATAACATCTTCAGGTTTTTCCCCTTCAAATAATTGTTTTATTTTTGCACTTTCATTTATTGGATTTCCTTTTTCATCATATTTAGCGCCGCGAAATTTTCTGTCGTAATTATAACGAAATGTTAACATATCTCTTAATACTTTTTCTAATTTTCCATATACTTCAGAAGATTGTATTTCAATTAGTAGTTCTCCATATCGAGAAGCATTATTTTGTCATATTGGCGGAAGTAATGAAATAGACGGTGTTTCTGGCATTTTACCAGGTATTTTAACATCGTATGAATATTTCCCGGGAGGATTATAATATGCAACAATATTACATTCTAAAATTCTGGCATTTTTAATTACTTGTTTTCTTGGATTTTTATTGTGGTTTCCTACACTAACCAAAATTAAACAATCATTTGGGGTAGAAAAATTTTTTGCTATTTCAAATGGCAAAAAACTATATCCTAGTCAATACTGAAATATTCTTAAATTGGGATTTGTTTCAATTGGCATAGATAGTAAAGGTAATAAATTAGCATTTTGAATAATTGACTGTGGATAAGAATAAACACCATTAACATTGCCCCAACACTTAATATTGCCAAATAACATTGATTTAGGATATTTAATTTCAATTCCAGTAAATACTGTGTCTTCGGGTAATGATTTTTGTAATACTAAATGAATACTATTTTGGTTTTTTCACTTAAAATCAGTTATTTTAACTAAATGCGTAGATTTAATAATGTCAACACCATCAGGTGAATAAGGGCGTTTATATTCTTCAATGATATAGCATTCATTTTTGTTTTCTTCACTAATTGGTTCATTAATAGACACTATTTTTAAGTCTAATGTTTCTAAAAATTCTTTATCTTGTTTTGAAATATCCTTGATTAAAATATCTTTTTCGTCAATCATTACATAACTTGTGCTATTATCTTGAATTGTGGTGTTTTGTTGAATTTGTAATTTAAAATTAAAGTCGCTAATTTCATAACCCGTTATTTTAATATATTCATCTTTGTCAATAAAACCTATTTTAACGCTATTTTGAGAGTAGTTTAAGATTGGTTTTTGCTTTGTCTTAACAAGATTATTAATTTTATAAATATATAAGGTTCTTGCACGGTCTTCAGTAAACAATTGTTCTAAATCAGGGTCGCTGTACTGCGATTGACTAGCAAAATCTAACGGAATACTATCAATTGAATAGTCAATTGGTTCATCATTTTCTGCTAATTGTGCCAACATTTTTTCTGATGGTTTTAACATTATTCTTGTTCTCCTTCTTTATTAGGAATATTGATAATAGTTTCGTTGTTTTTTAATTGTCTGTTTAAAGTAGCATTTACTGGTAAGCGAACATCAACAATTAAATCATCAATATTTTTAATATTAAATGTTCTACTATTTAAAACAGCATTATCATATTTAATTAACTTAATAATAAATTCCGTTAATTTAATTTCTCTAATGTATATCATTTGTTCGTATGATGCGTTTGTTTGAATATTTACACCAGCAACTTCAGCCTGAGTTTGTTGGGCTCCTTTAGCGATTGCAGGAACATGATGGCGATTTATTTTATAATAATTAGTTAATAATCAATCATATATTTTGGTTAATTGTTCACCTTTAAAATTACCAGCAATATAGTCTACTGGTTGAAAATTACTATCAGGGTCTCCTTCAACTAATAACAAGTCATTTTCAATAAATGAAGCCAACATTTTACTAATTTCTTGGTCAACAACACCAGTCACGCCATTAGTATTAATGGTAAATTTACCACTATTTAATAATGGGTCTAACATAATCTTTTCAGCAATAATATCTAAAATACTAGCAAATTGTTTACCATAGCGGGCAGAAGGTTCAAAATTAGGGTTATTAGGAATAATTTCAATCGGTATAAAATTAAGTGGTAATATTTCTTCTCTTTGTAATGTTGTATAGTTATTTCATTTAGCATCATCAATATATAAGTCGGTAATAGTACTGTATAATCGTGTTTTTAACTTTCTAATAACTTTTACTTGTTTAGTTACATAATCAATTTCTAATTTTTCAGTAATAAAAACACTCTGGTCATTTTTAATATAAGGGTCATAATCAAAAGTACAAGATACTAAATTACCTAATTCATCATATTGGTCATTGTAAAAATCAATAGTAATAAAATTAAGTTTTGAATTATTAGCAAAAATAAAATATGCACCTTTACCATTTTTATTAATTTTATATTCGTTATATCAATTCTTATTAGTAAAGTCCTGCATTTTTAAAAAGTTATTAATTAATTTAGTATCTATTTTTTGATTAGTAAGTTGATTATAAATGCTAATTTCTAAATCACGCGGATTTAAAAAATTAGCATTATCTTCACAAATTCTTTTTTCTAAAATCTCATTATGTTTTTGAACAGTAACATTTTTACGGTTAGTAATTGTTGATGCTAAATTAACATAATAACTATCAATATCATATTCTTTTTTTAATTTCTTTTTTGCTGGTAACAATCCCATTTATAACACACCCCCTTATTTTTTATTTGTTTTTTTAAAAGTTATCTTCTATCATACGCATTATTATTCTGATTCCAATTTGATTTGGATTTCTCTTTATTTGTTCTTCACAAAATTCAAAAGCATATTTTTTCTTTCTAATTCTTCTGTTTTCATCTTTACAATTTTGACATATGCAATTTCCACACATCTATTTCACATCCTCTTTATTTTGTATCTTCTTTTTTAATAACATCTTCAATACTATCTTGTTTTTGTTGTTTGTTATGAGTTTTGATAAATCTAATAGTTTCAATAATTAAAACAACAACCCCAAAACCATTAAGCATTGCACCAATAATTACATATGCAGGTCAACCAATTCCTAATTTAGTAGGTCCTATAAAACAAATAATAATTCCAGCAATAAAAAACAATGATGAAACTCCAAAGATTTTCAAAAACATAATTACATCTTTAACTTCTACTTTTGGCATAAAAACATCTCCTTCCTAACTTACTTTTTTTCTTTCAATATATAATTTAGTCATTTTAGCAGCAGCATTTTTTGAATATATTATAATTTTTCCATTATTTCTTAATTGTGCAATTTGATTTTCATTACCAGTAGTTGTTATTCCACTTGATATATTTCCTGTAAATCCTTTATAAGTTGATAAATAAAAACTATTTAAAAATTGATTATCAACTCATACTTTATATTTATATTTATTTTTATCTCAATCTTTTATTTGATATTCACTAACATTAGGAGTTCAATCAGTAATATCTACAATTTCTCAATCACTACTTTTAATTTGATAATGTTCATTAATATATTTTGTAGTTGGTAATGTGTCATCAGTTATTTTTAATTCTGATGTTATACTTGTTTTAATAATTTCAAAGTTAGCAGTTATATCATTATTTTTAAATGCTGGGTCTCAAATTTCTAATTCACCTGTTTTTTGATTAAATGAAGCATTAGCTTTGCCACTTTCAGTAGGTATTAATTTAATTTCAATTTGTCGTGTTCTCATATAATTAACAAATTCACCACCACTAGTTGGGTCATCAATTGCTAATTCATCATTATAACCATTTGTTACAGATATTTTGCCTTTATTATTACCACCTTTAGTAATAGCAAAATCATTAGGATTTAATATTTTCATTATAGACTCTGAATTAATAATATCGCTAGTATTAGATTTTCAAACTTTATTAGTTTTATCATAAAAAATAGTATCATTATCAAAGGGGACATTTATTTCATTATTGTTATTTTTAACAATAGTTTTATTGTCAATCTTAGTTTTTTCTTTCTCTATTAAAGCATCAACTTCTAATTGTGTATAATATGCTTCTAAATCTATCATTGTTAAATCAATACCTTCTTCTTGAAAAGTACGAAACATTTTCTTTAAAGTTGTTAAATTAGCCAATGATTTTGCATAGGTAGGCAATAAACCTTGTCATGTTGCCATAGGGTCATTTTGTGAAGAATAATTAATATCACCAACACTCATATTTGCCGAAGTAAAAAACTCAATTGGAATACGGTTAAATGTTCAATGTTCAATCGTAATAAACACCATATTAATACAAATTTTCTTTAATAATGGGTCTTTAAATGTTTCAAACTTTAATTTTGAAAATGGATAATTCAAATAGGAATTAATCATATTTTGGGCTCTTAAAGCAAAAGTTTTAAATCATAATTCTACATCACCTTTAAAGAACTTATTATAACGAACTGGAACTTGTGTAATTTTACCTGTCATTGGAATAAAATTATTATAATTTTCCAAAGTAACATTTTGTCATAATTCATTTAACATTTAATCATCTCCTTATCATTTACTTTTTTTAGAATATATTTTATTTAAAATAAACTTTTTACTATTTAATAGTGTTTTTGTTTTAATTGTTTTGTTTAAATCTTGTTTTGTTCTAAGTTGTTTGTATGCTTGAAATACTAGTCCATTACCCAATAAACTAGTAACCGCACTATCTTCTAGCATATTTAACAATTTATCTTTATTAAAGTTATTTTTAAATTTTTCTTGCATTTTTAATATCTTAGCAATTGTCCGATATATTTTAAAACTATATTTTACTACTTGCTGATAAGCAAGCGGGGCAAAAGAAACTAAATTAAACAAACTTGTTTTTTTAAATCCCCAACCAATAAACCACTCACTGTTCATATAAAATTTAAACGGTTCAGGAGCCAAAACAAACTGTTCTGCTTTGATTAAAGTTGTCATAACGACAATAGGGGCATATTTAGGATTTTTATAATATATTGTTAAAACAACTTCGCCCGCAACTGATAATGGAACAATTTTTACTGCTAAAAAAACATCAGAACCATAAGCAAAGGGTAATAATTGGCCTTTTTTAATAGCTTTAGTTTCAAATTTAGACAATATTTTTTTAGTTTTATCAGTAATTTTATTAATTACTTTTTGTTTAATTGTAATTATTTGTTTTTCAATTGGGGCTAATAATTTTTTAGTTACTTTTTGAATATAAAAATTTGGGTTTAAATGATTTAAAATTTTATTTAATTTAATTGGTGTTTGATGCAAAATATTTAATAATTTATTATTATATATTTTACTGCCCCGCATTAAATTAGCATTTAATAGTAGATTTTTACCAACACCTTTTTTATGAAGATTAGTCATAATGTTATATCACTCATTAGTATTAATTTTGCTTATTTTATCAATATTTAATCCATATTCAGACAATCATTTATTAGCATTTTTTTCATTTACGCGTGGTATTTTTTGAACTAATTTAGGACTTATTTTTTGAATATTTTTCTCAATTTTTAATAAATTATTAATTGTTTCTAAATTAGAAACTTTAAAACCTTTATAAAAATCATTTCGGGCTAATTTACCAATTGTATATAATAAAGTTTCATTATTGGCCTGCTTTGTAAAATCAAATATTAATTTATCAGATAAAATTTTTTTACCTGTAACTTGCCTTACAACATCTTCTAAATTATTAGCAGTTATTACACCTAATTTTTCAAGTAGTTTAGTTTCTTTTGCTAATTTTAAAATTCTAGTTGTGCGAGCAGCACGCGTTAATTTTCCAATACCACCAATTGCTGGTAACAAATTTAAGGCAGTACTTTTTGCTGTTACTTCTGATGTTAATTTATCGTATATTTGATTTACAGCAAAATCGGTTGCTGTTTCTACTCCAAACGAGATAAATGCTGCGGCAAAATTAGATAATCCCACACCAAGACCAACAGCAGATGCTACACCACCAGTTAAAACTGATAAACCAAGGGCTAAAACTTGAATTCCTAAAAATTCTAATAACTGTAAACCAAAACTTTTTTCTTGTTGTTGGATTGACAATCTAGTTGGATTTTTTTTTAACAGCATAAATAAGGGCTGTTTTAGATGTTCCAATTGGCATATCTATCAAACTAAAAAGTACTATTTTTTAGTACTATTAAGAATTTTTAATTTTAACATCAATCGAATTTGTTTGACCAGTAGCGTTGTTTTTACCTTCAATTTGAACTGCAACTGTTTTATCATTTGTAATATTAATTGGTCAATCTTCACCTTTACTTTCAATAAAGTAATCAAAATCACTTTCAGTTAAAGAACTATTTACGGCTTTTACCGCTTTTAAAACAACATCTTTAAATTGTGGTTTTAACTGTTCGGCTGTTGCTGTTGCTGGGTCTGTAACATGAATATTTGGTTTATCTAGTTTATTAATTTTACTAATATCAATTTTTGCAACAATATGTTTAATAATTCCTTTGGGTTCAACTACTGCTCCGCCTAAATATAAAACTCTTTCCATAATCAAAGTATTACCCATTCCAATACCTAACGCAGCAGCACCAACTCTTAACGGAGTATGGTCTTTTTTGCGTAAAATAAGGGGGTCATATTTTTTGCTAAATTTAAAGGCAATTGCATTAACTCCATTTGGTAATAATTCAATTGTTCCTTCTGAACCATCTTTATTAATAATTGGTAATTTTTTTGGAACCATATAATATGTTGTTCCTTCAACAGTTTTCATTGCTCCACTTGTTGCAATTACGCTATTTATTTGGTCGTTTGCTCCAAGTTGTAATTGTAATTTATTGCGAATTTCACGAATAAAATCAGCCGAACCCAATACAACTGTTTCTGATGGGGTAAAGCCATTTTCATATATTTTATCCATAATTTCATCGTGAATTTGTAAAGCATTAGTATCATCTGCTTTTTGCCCTTGAATAGTTGTAACTGTTCCTTTATTAATAATTTCTAAAATTTTATTGCGTTTATAAGCAACCTCAGTATCCATTGCTTGCTCAATATCAGCAGCCCAAAGATTAGGATTAAAATCACTTTCTACGGGGTCTAATTTACGAGCAAAAGTTAAAATTGTATCTAATTCAACAATTCCATCTTCAAATTCCACTGTTGAATATTTTAGTAGGTTATCATCAGTATTAAATACTTGACCGTTTGCTCCCAAACCTTCATTATATTTAATATTTTTCTTTCTTTTATATGTTAAACCAAACTTATTGGCTTCTTTTCACGCAAATAATGCTTCTCAACTAAATTTTTGTTGATAAGTTTGTAAATATCATTGTTCAAATGTTTCTCGGTCTCTTTGTGTTGCTTGATTAGCAATATCTCCGAAAATTCTTTGTGGGTTTTGTGCCATAATTTACTTCCTTCTTTCTATTTATTAAATACATTGTCTGTGTTAATATCATAAGACTTTAATAAAACATTTTTAAATTCTTCATTATCAGTTAAAGAATTAATAAAGTCAATTACTTCAATTTGTTTTAATTGAATTGTTTGTTGTTCAATTTGTGAATTTAATTCAGTATTTTTTGTTTGTAGTTCGTTGATTTGCTGATTATTATTTTCTAAATTACTTGCATTAAATTCTTCAACTTCAGCAGTATTTTCTAAAATAATTTCAGCAGTTTTAATATCTAAACTACCATCTTCATTTTTAATAGGTTCATTATTTTCATCAATAAGAACATATTTTACATTTTTTAATGCCATTGTTTTTTCCTCCTATTTTTTAATATTTGTATTTGTTCTTTTTCTAATCGCTTTTTGTATAATTTCAAAACTATCTACTCTAAAAGATAAAAAATAGCGTTTAGTTTTTATATTTAACTGATTAAATACTGAGCCTTTAATTTTTATCTCATCATCTTTTTTTAATTTTAAAAACTCAGTTAAAATAGATGGGTTATATATTGATAATGTTGAATAATTTAATCCGTCTCATTGACATTTAGCCGAACAAGCATCAACTTCAACACCACCAGCAACCAGTGCCTTAATTTTAGTTTTAATCGGATTTTCATGTAATCTAACAGTTAATTCTAACTTATTAATTTTTTTATTTTTTATTTTAGGTTTATTAGTTATTGCTTTTTTAGGTAAATTACTTTTTGATTGTGCCATTTTTATCAACTCCTTTTGCTAAAAAATACTGTAAATGTTTTCAAGCATCGTGTTCGTGCTCTGACATTTTAATATTTCCTTTATAAATATAATTTTTCTTAATGACTGGTGATTGTAAAATATATTTTAAATTAAATAGATATTTGCATAAAACTTTTAAACCACCAATAAATTTAGGAGTAGATAATGGATTTTTTATTTTTAAACCCTTATGAAGTTGATAATCTTCAATTATTACAATAATTTTATTTAAATAAGAACAAATTTTATTTTTAAACTCATTTAATATTAAATACATATTATTTATTGCTTCTTCTTCATTTTTAGAATTAAAAGTAATATTATTAATTATTTTCTTTTGAAAAACATTATAAATAATAATACCAGTTTGTCCAATTCCAGCAGGGTCAATTGCAATAATATATTTTAATTTATTTGTTTTGTTTTTTTGTCAATTTGTAATATTTTTCATCCATCTGATGCTAAATCTAAAATATCATTAATTTTATAATATTGCATATAAGAAGCAATAACATCTCACTTGTCTTTAAATAAATTTAAGTACATTTTGGCTCATTCTAAACATTGCAAATCATAATGATTTTTATGATGTGAAATACGACAATTAACAGGCTGACAATTAGCTCATTCAAAAGATGTTGTTATTTCATTTCAAGTTTTATTAATATACAAACTTTTATATTCTGTCATTTATCTATACTCCTTAATTCTTTTTATTTGTTGCTCAAATTTCATCATTAATATCATTTACCGTTACTGGATAAGATCGTATCATTAATTCTTGTAATTTATTTTTAATTTTTTTATTTCATTTTTTCATCAAATATTTTCCTTTCTGTAAAAAAACATAATATTCCTTTATTGGTTAATATTTTGATATTTAGTAAATAATTTATTTTAGTATTTAATTACTTCGCCGCCCACTTCACTTCGGGGGTGAGCGGGGGCGGATAGGATATTTTGATAGAGTTTACCCCCATACGGAAATAAACAAAAAACAGTTTACCCAGTTATTAATTACGCTTCATCCATCCCTAGACAACTTTATATAAAGAAAATAACCTTTTGGAGTTCCAACCCTCTTGTTTTTTTAGTGTCCGATATTGTTTTTTTCGGTTTAACAGCACTCTTTTTATGAAAACAAGCAAAAAACACATGCTCTGACATTTCGCAAGTGATTAATCTTGCCGAGAATTAAAGAAATAAATAGGAGTAGTAAATCCAATCGCTTTCACACTTTCTTTAAGGCTTCGTGCCATAGATGAGTTATCCATCTTTAAGCATCAAAATATTAAGTTTTAGTATTGCATTATTCATTAGATAGTACCTTTATTAAAAATGATATTATTAGTTGTTAAACCGAAAAAATATAATAAATCACAGAAAGGAAATTATAAAAATTAACTAATTGATGGAGAAAATAGGTTAATTTTTAATTTTAAAGATACTATCTGATGAATAATGCAAATAAAAAAATCGCTCTAATAAGCGATTACTTTAATTTGTATTTAATTACTTTATTTATATTTTTTATAAAACCTCAACTTTTTTCTTACTACCGAGAAATTAAATTAACTGAATTCATTATTAAGTTAATTAAATATGATAATGCTGTTTTAAATAGTAGAACATTTAATATTAAAAATATTGATGATTTAATTGTTGATGTTCGCTTACCAGTAAATGCAACTTTAAACAGACAATTAAATAACAATGAAACTATTATAAATATACCTAATGAAGAACAAGGAGAACAAAAATAATGTTAAAACCATCAGAAAAAATGTTAGCACAATTAGCAGAAAATGATGAACCAATTGACTATTCACAATTGATAGTATTCCATTAGATTTTGCTAGTCAATCGCAGTACAGCGACCCTGATTTAGAACAATTATTTACTGAAGACCGTGCTAGAACCTTATATATTTATAAAATTAATAATCTTGTTAAGACAAAACAAAAACCAACCTTAAACTACTCTCAAAATAGTGTTAAAATAGGTTTTGTTGACAAAGATGAATATATTAAGATTATTGGTTATGAAATCAGTGATTTTAATTTTAAATTACAAATTCAACAAAATACCACAGTTCAAGATAATAGTACAAGTTATGTAATGATTGATGAAAAAGATATTTTAATTAATGATATTTCAAAAAAAGACAAAGAATTTTTAGAATCCTATGACTTAAAAATAGTATCTATTAATGAACCAATTACCGAAGACAATAAAAATGAATGTTATATTATCGAAGAATATAAAAGACCTTATTCACCTGATGGTGTTGATATTATTAAATCTACTCATTTAGTTAAGGTGACTGATTTTAAATGAAAAAACCAAAATAGTATTCATTTAGTATTACAAAAATCATTACCCGAAGATACAGTATTTACTGGAATTGAGATTAAATACCCTAAATCAATGTTATTTGGAAATATTAAATGTTGAGGAAATATCAATGGTGTTTATTCTTATCCATCATCAAATATTGAAAATGCTAGTTTAGTAACATTATTATCAATGCCAATTGAAACAAACCCTAATTTAAGAGTATTTCAATATTGGTTTACCGAAAGTTTTTTACCGTGAAGTATTGCAAAAAACTATATTCAAGGTAAAGATATTTTAGATTTAATAAATAAAAATGGTTTAGATAAAGTTTTATTGAATTATTTAACATATCGTTATAATTATGATAGAAAATTTCAAGGTGCAAAATATGATGAAAAAGGTAACCCTACCAATAAAGCGGCTGAACTACGCCAAAAATTCGAAGGACAAAAACCCGAAGATATTATTGATGGTTTATTTGAAAATTGAAAACTAGATAATCCTACATCTATTAATGACAGTGCTATTAAAAGATTTAAACAAATTATCTATATGTTATCAAATTATACATATAGTAAATATGCTATTAACAAAGGTTATAATGATGATATTAAATTATTTTCTCCTTATTATTTCAAACTAATTTCAAAACCAAATAGATTAGAAGAAGGATATTTTTATTTTTCAGATTGTCAAGTACAAATATATTCATTATATTTTGATTTTATTGGTTATAATCCACCAATTCCAGTAAATTATTGAAAAGAAATTAAAGCACAAGAAAAACCATTTAATCAAGTGGATAATAAATGATATTTTGCTATATGGAAACCTAATAATTCTATTTATTGAAAAATATCAAAATTTAAACACGATACAAATAAAGGAAAAAAAATTGAGGCTTGAGATCCATTAAAACCATATTATATTGATCTCTTTTTATGGGTTTTTGAAACAAATGAACAAGATTTATTAATAGATGATCAATCGGAAGGTAAAATAGAACGAATTTTTTGAAATAAAGATAAGGGACAAAATTTTAAAGCAGTTTATCGTTGAAATTTAGAAGATACTAATGTACCTAATTTAATTATTGATAAAACCGGTAATGTAAAAGTTAATGAATAATAAAAAGTCATTTTAATAAATGACTTTTTATATTTCTAATATAATTAATGATAATTTTTCATTATTTTTATTAAATAGTTGTAAATTATTAATATTAATTTGTACTTTTTCGGTAAAAATTGTAATTTCATAATTACCATAACCTCATATACCTGATATTTCAATTTGATTTAAATTAAATAGTTTTTTATCAAAAGTTATTTTAATACTATAATCAATTAAATCTTTGATTGTACTAATTCAATCTATTTTAGAATAAAGTAATTTATATCATTCAGAAAAATAATTTAAATAGTCTTCTATTTTGTCATTAGAAACAATTAAATTAGTTAAATATTTACCATATTCACCATCAGATAATTTAATTTCTGATGGAATAAGAGAAGGAATGTTATTTGTTTCTAATTCATTTGTTAATGATAATCAATTAAAAAAATTTGCTTCTAATTGATAAATAGGATTTTCTGAAATATCTTTGTTTTTAACACTTACTTTAATTTCATTATCTTTGTTATTATTAACATTTGGTTGTTGTTTTAAATTTCAATCAATAATTTTTCCAGTACTTGAATCAATTAAAGGTTTAAGAGGTTCACCACCACCATTTCAACGATAAACTGCTTTAAAATTTTGTCCCTTATCTTTATTTCAAAAAATTCGTTCTATTTTACCTTCCGATTGATCATCTATTAATAAATCTTGTTCTTTTGTTTCAAAAACCCATAAAAAGAGATCAATATAATATGGTTTTAATGGATCTCAAGCCTCAATTTTTTTCCTTTATTTGTATCGTGTTTAAATTTTGATATTTTTCAATAAATAGAATTATTAGGTTTCCATATAGCAAAATATCATTTATTATCCACTTGATTAAATGGTTTTTCTTGTGGCGCCATTCATTCTAAATTGTCTTTTATTTCTTGCTTATTTGTATTTATTTGATTTTCTTCTTTTAATTTTGCTAATTGTTCTTTTGTATATTTTTGTGTTGTATTACAAGCAACTAAACTTGTTGTACTTGTTCAAATTAAAGTGATTGAACTTAAAGGACTTAATATTTTTTTTCATATTTTAATTCTATTTATAATATAGCTGCCAATAATTCTGGTTCTGCCATTTTTCAAATTGATGAAAAAATACTAATAGCTTTTTCGCAAAATAATTGAAAAACATCTTCATGAATTAATACTATACCGTTTTCTATTTGATTAAATAAAATATTAAAAATTTATTCCTCCGTCATTGAAATTTCTGTAGTTTGATCTGGAATAAATTCAGCTTCACTGTCTCTTCATGGATCTCTAACATAATAAGTATCTTCAAGTATATTTTCTTTATTTGGTTTGATTCCAACAATTAATGCAGTATGATAAGAGCTATCACATCCTTCATCATCATATTCGTCGTCATCAAATAAACCACCAAACATAACAGGAGATTGTCTAGAAAGAGATTCCCATATTAAATGTCTTATCCACATTCTTTTTTCTATATCATTTAATCTATTTTAAAATAATCGAGTTAAATCAATTTTCTTTAAATTAAATCCCAAATTTTCCTGAATTATCGGGTTTGATTTTAATAGTTCAATTACTTCTGATAATTTAACACCATTATTTGCATTTATTTCTGGAAAAAAACTTGCAATTTCTTCTTGTTCTATTTCTTTAAGATCTTTATTATTAAGAATATTATTATCAAATATATTTTTTAAAACTGCCACAACACATCAAAAATCAGTTATTTGAAATTCCATTGGTTTTTTCATGCTAGTTTTTCTTAAATCAATTAACACATCTTCTAATATTGGATATGTTATTTCTTGTCTTTTAACTCTATTTAAATTTTTTAAATTATTTGTTTGTAAATAACTAATTTCATTATTTTCTAATTTAGTTTCTTCTTTTTGATAAGGACTAGCGGCAATTTTTGTTGGTACAGCAGTTCCACTAATTGTTAATACACTTAATAAACTAAGTAATTTTTTCATTTTTTATAATTTCCTATCTTTTATCTTGAAACTTTTTTCAAGATCTATTGACATTATATATATATATATATAAGCACTTTTAAATATATTTTAGAAAGGAAATTATACAAATGATTATTATTGTGATTATATTGTACTAAATCTGGGCTCGCGGTGATTTTCATAAGTTTTGCGAAAAATTACTTAAAGTTTAAAAAAACTTTTGCCGCGCTTTTCAAAATACTTGGGAAAAATTCTAAGCGTTAAGCGAAGAATTTTATAAAGGTTCCCAAATTTGTTTGAAAGAACCTCAAAATTTTTTTTAACTTGTAAGTTATTTTATCACAAAAATTTAAGAAAATCAACCGCTCGCCCAAAACCTCAAAAAACTATATAATTAACTTTGTATATAAAAGAAAGGATTTTTTAAAATGGATAAAACAAAGCATCATTTTACTTTTAAAGAAAGAGTAATGTTAAAAGATTTATTAGAACTTGATTCTTTAAAAAGAAAAAATGGTAAACCCAATATATCTAAAATAGCAAAAATATTGCATAAAAATCGCAATACAATTAGACGAGAAATAAAAAGGTTAAAAGATAATGAATATGACGCTAAATTAGCACACGAAAATTATTTACAAAAACAACAAAAATGTTTTAAAAAATCATCATTATTGCTAAATATTTTAGAATGACTAGATGAAAAATATAACAAATTTCATGATTCACCAGAACAAATCTGTAAAAAATATGAAAAAGAGTTTGGTATTAAATTTCCAGTATGTTTTAAAACTTTATATAAATATATTCATTTGGGATTTTTAAATTTCAAGAAATATAATTTGTATTTTCATGGTAGAAAATATAAAACAAAAAATAAGATTGATAATCTCGGTAAAATAAGAAATTTTATAACTATTAAAGAAGCAAAACATGATAAATATAAATTTGGTTGATTTCAAATGGACACTATGGTTGGTAAAAATAATAGTGTTTGTTTAGTTTTAATCGAAGAATTAACGCAATTTAAAATCATTGAACCATTAAAAGAAAAAACAACAAAAGAAGTTACAAACGCATTAAAACGAATTTTTTCTAACAGATTTTTTAAAGATAGATGCAAAGGAATAATAACAGATCAAGGCAAAGAATTTGCTGATTGAGAAAAAATTGAAAAAATAACAAATGCTAAAGTATATTTTTGTGACGCTGGAACTCCAACACAAAAACCCAAAGTTGAAAGAGCAATTCATGATTTTAGACATTGATTTTCTAAAGGAATTGATTTAAGTATTTATTCAAGAAATTAATCAAGAAGTTGCCAATATAATAAACTCTAAACTTAAAAAATCTTTACATTGACTATCTTCAAAAGAAGTTTTTATACAAATGTTTAATTTTTAATATAATTACTTATAAAATTTTAATCATTTTATTTTTCGGTGTGTCAAAATTCATAAATTTAAGACAAAATTACTAAATTTTTTTAAAATAAATTATTTTGAACATTTATTTTATTGATGTTATAATGAAATCAAATAAAGTGCTACACTTCATAGTACAATTTACATTTATAAAAAAGGAAGTGATGTGCAATGAAAAAAGTTGTTGTCGGATTATCTGGAGGGGTTGATTCTTCAGTTAGTTTATATTTATTACAACAAGCAGGTTATGATGTAGAAGGTCTTTTTATGCGGAATTGAGACAGTCAATTAAATAATGATATTTTAGGAAATAAAGCAATTAATAATGTGATTTGTCCACAAGAACTTGATTATAATGATGCTGTTAATGTTAGTAAAACATTACAAGTACCATTGCACCGTGTTGATTTTATTAAAGAATATTGAGAATATGTGTTTAAACATTTTATTAATGAATATCAAAAAGGGCGAACTCCTAATCCAGATATTTTATGTAATAAGTATATTAAATTTGACTATTTTTTAAACTATGCAATTAATAACTATCATGCTGATTTTATTGCCATGGGACATTATGCTCAAGTACGATTTAATGAAAAATTACAAGAATATCAATTATTACAGGGAATTGACCGGGATAAAGATCAAACTTATTTTTTAAGTCAGTTGAACCAAGGACAATTATCAAAAACATTTTTTCCATTAGGAAATTTAACAAAAAAAGAAGTTAGAGAAATTGCAAGTGCACAAAATTTAAGCACAGCTAATAAAAAAGATTCAACAGGAATTTGTTTTATTGGAGAACGTGATTTTAAAAACTTTTTACAAAATTATATTCCAAATCAAAATGGTAATATTGTTGATATTGAAACAAAAGAAGTTGTTGGTCATCATAATGGGGTGATGTATTATACAATTGGTCAACGTCGTGGTTTAAATTTAGGTGGGATGAGTGAACCATATTTTGTGGCTGGTAAAAATGTAGAAAACAATATTTTATATGTTGCAAAAAGTAGTGAAGAAAAATGACTATATTCAACGAGTTGTATTATTACTGATGTTAATTGAATTAATACTTTACATGAAAAAGAATTTAATTGTACAGCTAAATTTCGTTATCGTCAAAAAGATATTCCTGTTAAAGTAACAGTTTTAAGTGATAATAAATGTCTTGTGCAATTTGCAACAAAAGTAAAAGCGATTACGCCAGGACAAGCTGCTGTTTTTTATGATGATGAAGTTTGCCTTGGGGGCGGAGTTATTAATGATGTTTATTTAGATAATCAAAAATTATGATATTTATAAGAAAGGATTACTAAAATGGCTGAAAAAATACGGGGTTATTTAAAATTAATTGTTTTTGAGTCCAATAATGGTTATCGGATTTGCAAATTTCAATTAGAAAATGATAAAACACATTTTATTTTTATTAAAGGATTTTTATCAACTTTACAGCCAGAACAATTATATGAATTACAAGGGAACTTTGTCTATAATGAACGCTATGGTGAAAATTTTGAAGTTAAGGAAATTCATAAACTTTCCCCACGGAGTAATGATGAGGTTTTAAAATATTTAACTAGTAGTTTATTTCCCACAATTGGTGAAAAAGCAGCACAAATAATTATTGATTATTATCAAACCGATGTGATTACCAAGATTAAAGAAAATTTATCAGTCTTACATGAAATTCCGGGTATTAGTGTTAAGCAAGTTAATATTATTGCAAAGGTATTTAAGTCAATGAGCCGTGATGATGAATTAAATCATCAATTTAATCAAAAAGGATTATCTTTACAAGTTTTATCTTTATTAAAAACAAAATATAATGTTGATCAGATTTATGCTTTATTAAAAAAAGATCCTTATTCATTATTATTAAAAGATAATATTGCTTTTAAAACAATTGATAAGATTTATTTAGCATTTGAACAAGAACCTTTTACTAACATTCGAATTGGTTATTATGCATGATATTTAGCAAAAGAATTTTGTAATAATAATGGTGATACTTATTTAACGTTAAATGAATTAACAAAAATCTTACAAAAGAATTTTCCTTTTTTAACAAAAGAACAGTTGTTAGCCGGATTAAAATATAGTAAAGAAATTAAATTATTAATTTTTAAGGATGATAAAATTTATGTTGCAGAAATATATCATAGTGAAATTAATATTGCTGCAATGTTAGTTGGTTTGAATACGATTAATCAATATGATGATCAAAAATTAACAGAAGAGTTAGAAAAATTAACAAATAAAAAACAAATTACTTATAATATTAATCAAACAAAAGCAATAAAGGCTGCTGTGCATTCTAATTTTTTAGTTATTATTGGAGGACCTGGTACGGGTAAAACAACAGTTGTTGATGGTATTGTTAGTCTTTTAAAAAAAGTTTACCAACAATCAAAAATTGTATTAGCAGCACCAACTGGAAAAGCAGCCAAACGATTACGAGAAAAAACTGGGCAAAAAGCTTTAACAATTCATAAATTATTAAAATATGATGCTTTGACTAATCAATTTTTTTATAATGAAAATAATCCTTTGGAAAATGATATTTTAATTTTAGATGAAGTTAGCATGGTTGATAGTTTGTTATTATCACAAATTGCAAAAGCTAGTGTTAATTTGTGTAAATTAATTTTAATTGGTGACCCAAATCAATTACCGTCAGTTGCTTGTGGTGATTTGTTACGAGATATTATTCAAAGTGATATTTTTAATGTTATTAAATTAGAAGAAGTTTATCGTCAAGAAGCTGGAAATGACATTTTAGAACTATCTTATGCAATTGAACAAGAACATTTTGAAGGTAATAATTTATTTGACAAAAAAGATTTTACTTTTATTAATGAAACTGATTCACAAACATTATTAACAATTGTTGGTAATTTATATCAAAAACTTAGTGATGAATATGGAGCAGATTATAATGCTATTCAAGTAATTGCCCCAATGTATAATGGTCCAGTTGGAATTAATGCATTAAATACTTATTTGCAAAATCGAATTAATCATGCAAGTGGTCAAAAAGAAATTGAGATTGGGCATCGTTTTTTCCGAGTTAATGATAAAGTTATGCAACTTAAAAATCGACCTGAATTAGAAATTTATAATGGCGATGTTGGCATTATTGTTGATATTAAAAAAGATAAAAATTTAAATGATGTGATCTTAGTAAAATACGATAATGTAATTGCATATAGTAAAGAACTTTATTATGATATTACTTTAGCTTATGCTTGTAGTGTTCATAAATTACAGGGCAGTGAATATGATAATATTATTTTTGTAATAACAAAAAGTTTTTGAATGATGTTAAAACGAAATCTAATTTATACAGCAATTACTCGTGCTAAAACTAAATTATATTTAATTGGTGAACCATCAGCATTTTTATATGGTGTTAATAATTTATCACAAAAACGGCGAACAACTTTACAAGAAAAAATTAAAACATTTTTAAAAGAACAATAATTACCATATTTTACCTAGTTTTAATATTATCGTAAAAAATTTAACATAAAACTTATTAAATTATAGAGGCGTTGCAATGGCACCAAGATTAGCAGATGCTATTGTAAACATATTTATTAAATTATGGCCTGTAAAAGTTTTATTAGTAGTGCGATCAAAAGCATCACTAACATAGTAAATGGTTTCATCCGGATTATCATCAATCAATATTGCTATTATAATAACAACATGTTTTACTTGACTATTTAGTCATCAAGGCGGACTGACTTTAATGCCAAGTATTACTGGTATATCATTTTTAAGACTAAGTTTAACTAAATTTTGTAATCATAGTTTTTGTTCATCTTTTTTACCAAAATTTTGTTCTAAGACATAATTTTGATATTCTAAAAAATTTGGATGTAGTTGCAAATTAATATGTTTATTTAATATTGGAATAGCATTCACCATCAAAGTTTCATTATTTGTTTTCATTTCATTAGCTAATTCATCTTGCGATAATAAATCATTATTATTTATGTAACTAATAATAGATTTAATTGATGCTGGAACACAATAATATTTTTGCTCTTGTTGGAAGTTAGAAAAATTATGTTTTAATGAAATATAAGTTGGTGGATTTATTATAGTATTTTGTGTTGTTATATTAGTAATAAATAAAGTGGTAATGATAAATAAGACAATACTTAATACATTTATCATTTTTGACATTTTAATTTATCCTTTCTTTCTCTTAAAATATTTTAAGATAATTTTATCATAATTTAAAAAATTAACAAATTATTTTTTAAAATCATTTTGTTTATTTGAAATTTATTGATTTAGTAGTGAAATAATTTACTTTTTTTCACCAAACCAGTTTTTTTGTTATAATGGGTGCTTAAAATTAATATTAATAAATAACTTAATTTTAAGCAAACAGAGAAACATATATTTTATAGTTTTCATTAGTTTATATTTAAAATATGTAATTAAAATCTCCTTTTAGTTACACATTTTGCTTTCATTGAAAATATTTTCAAAAAGTCAATTTATATTGCTTTTTTATAATAAAGATATAAAAAGGAAATTAGTTTGAAAATATTGTTAATATAAAATAATTATGATAAAGTGAAGATTGTAGATGATTTTAAAAATATTAGTAATATTTTTAAGGTAAATGACTTTAATTAATTAAAATATGAATTAAAAAAGAAATTTTAACATCGTTAGTACCAGAAACTGTAATTATAATATTTAAGTTTTAATTTTTTTAAGTTATAATTAAAAAGTATAAAATTAGATATTACGAAAGGATTTTAAATAGTGAAAAAATTAATGATTTTATTAGGAATGACTTTTTTTGCAACGGCAGGATATAGTCCAATTATCGGTTGTAAAAAACCGCTTAAACTTGATGATACTGAAAATGGTATTGGAAAAGATATGGAAATTTTAAATAAAATTTCACAACGTGCTATCAATAATTTTTCAGTTTATGCACAAAATAAAAATACAATTAATAGTACTGAATATCAAAATAAATTTGATAAACTGTATACAATGGTTGACAAGGAAACTGAAAGCAAAAAATTAGACCAAATGGATAAAGATGCGATAGATGCTTTAGCAACATTAAAAAATGGCTTTCTTGCTGTGTTTAATAATATTAATAATGAAATTTATAATGACTATTCAAATTATTATACTGATAGTAAACCAATTAATTTATTAAATGATAGTTTAAGTTATGAATTAAATTTTATTGATATGGTTCAATTGCAAGCAATTTTAGATCGACCAGGATTAGAAACAGTAAAAGCAGTTAGACTAGATTTTCATTTTCAATTTGAAGCTAAGTTTAAACTTTTAACAACAACTTCAGATTATGTAATCCAATATGTTATTACTGATAATCCAGAAGAAATGAAAGTTATTTTAAAAGGGATGGTTCAAAAAATTTCAAGAGTAATTGTTAATTTTTTCAATCAAGAAGGAATTTTTCAAATTGATAAAACATCTGAATTTGCTACAATTTATCAAAATTTTGATGTAAACTATACAGCTGGTTTTGCTAATTTAGATAATATTATTTTAAAAAAGTTACAAAGTAAAATTAAAAGTGATAGCGAATTGCAAAAGTTTGCAAAGAATATTAAATATAATTCTTCAATAACTTTATTAAGTTTACTAACAAGTGCAATTAATAATACTACTAATGGTGTTAATGTTGTTCGAGAAAATACAGCTTCATATGTTTGAACCGGAAAAGGATATCAGCCTAATAAAATTACTCCAGAAAATTTTGTTAAGTTTTATCGTTCATTAGTTAATGTTTTTAATACTGGAGGTCAGAACTTACGATTAGCTGATTTTCATGTGAATTTAGCAAAAATTCAAGTGGCAGGTTTTCCATTATCTGAAGCAGTAATGAATGATGGGCAAGCATTAAAAGTTCAAGTTGAAATTACAGAAGAAGGTTTAACAAATAAGTTAATGGAATATGGACGGTTAGTAGTTGCTTTTTATAATCATTTTAAATTAGAATCAAATGAGCATTCAGGAGTATTCCATCTTAGCAAAGAAGCTTTTACTAAAATTTTAAATTTAAAAACCCGAAAATACAAAGATGTTTTAAAAATATTAATTAATGATTTTAAAGAAGCAAATCAAGCAAAAAATTTACCAGGAATTGATATTTTTACAACTGGTAATTGGGAAAAACGTGTTCACGAAGTGAGTTTAAATGAAACTAAAGATACTTTTTCACTTAGTCGGGGAGCAGTTTGAAACTTTGATTTATTATTTGGAAAAAATAATGCGGTTTATTATACTGGATGAACATCAAGATTATTTACCTTAGAATTTACTAAAAAATAAGTTTAATTTAAAAAAGCAAGAAAACCTTGCTTTTTTAAATTAACAATAAAAATTGCTAGCATTAATACTAGCAGGTATGTAAATAATAAATCTGGTCCGTTTATTTTAATAATAATTAAGGTTAGTATGTGAATAATAATTGTCACATTATTCATTTAATAGTTTATAAATGTTATTGTGTTGCTGATTACTACTAATAAGGAATATAACAAAATTTAAAACTAAATCTAAATTATTTATTTAATAATATTGCAAATAAATAACTATTTGTTATTGATTGTTTATTATTTGATTTATTATGTTATCTATTATTTTTTATGGTGGGCTAGATTGTTGACTATTTTTTGATTCTATATTGGAATTGAAAGGAGTAAAAATACTTAATAAGGTCCGTAAATATTATTTACAATCTTTATTATATGCTTATATATTTTTCTGACAATAGTTTCATTTTTAATTATAAAAATATCAACTTTTTTCCTAGTTTGTTTTTAGTTGGTAGATAATTTGTTAATTTTGTAAGGTACCATACACATTTAAGAATTTAGTAAAATACCGCGTAAAAGCGGTTTTTTACGTTTAAAGGAGAAATGCGGTATGGCAAAAACAGTTAAAAAAAATTAGATTTTTTCTATAAAAAATATAGTAAGAATGAAGATAGAAACAATATTTTTCCGGCGACACATTGTAGTTTAACAATGACGCTTCATCAACAGCAAGTATTATTTAAAGTTTTAAATGACTATGAAAGTGAAATTGCTAATAAAGATAAATTAATTAAATCACAAGCTTACGATTGTTCAGAATATTTAAAAATTATTAAAAGAAATGCAGATGAAAGGCAAACTCAATTAAAGAAAAGTGATTTTGAATATTATTATGATTGTGAATATTGTGGTCGGTTATCTGAAGGACAACAATGTGAAAAATCCTATTATGATAATGAATGTTTTAGATATCATGATGAAACACACATATATTAATTGCTTTAAAAGATAATTCAAAATATGAAAGTTTAGAGGATCAGACATGGCACTAATAAAAAAAAAGAAATAGTTACATGTGAAAATGAAATACATGGTGATCAACATATAGAAACGTGTGGTAAATGTTTAAAAAGCATTTGTTATAAATGTGATGAAACTTTATATGTAAATGTCAAAACAGAAAATGATACTACATACATAAATTGCTATGTATGTAGTAGAAAATGCTTAATTGGCTTAATAGAGGAAAATAATTATGGTTAATACACATTTATTAACTAAAATAAATATAAATAATGAATGATACACATTACCTTATGCTATTAAACCTATTTTAGAATTTTTAAAGCCAAATTCAAATATATTATGTCCTTTTGATAAGAGCAATAGTGAATTTGTAAAAGTGTTACATGATGCAAGACATAATGTTGTGTTTAGACATATTGATGATAATTTGGATTTTTTCAAATCCACCATTTAGTAAACGAAAGCAAGTTATTGAACATTTATTTACTTTTGGTAAACCATTTGCAATGTTAATGCCATTAGTAAGCATTGCTTTAAAGTCTATTAGAGAAAAAATAGATCAATGTGAGCTGTTAGTATTTGACAAAAGAATTAAGTTTATATCAAGTGAAGGAATAATTTGTAAAAATCCTCCAAGTGAAACAGCATATATAGGTCACAAAATTTTACCTAAGCAAATTGTGTATAGAAAGTTAGAGGAATAGTTATGCAAGATTTATTAGAAGAAATTAAAATGAAAATTAAAACTATGCACGCAACATTAATTCAATTGAATGAATATGAAATTCATCATGAATCAATTAATATTATTAGAAAAGAAAAACATTTTTATGAATATCTTGTTGAAAAACTAGAAAAGGCAATTGCTAAATAAGTTGTGAAGCTTATTAGTCCATTGTTTTGACCTGGTGGAAAAGCAAAACACTTTGATAAAATAAAATCATTTCTGCCAGGGAAATTTGATAAGTTCATAGACTTGTTTTGTGGTGGTGATTCAGTTGGCTTAAATGTGTTAGACCAGCAGTTATGTAACAAAGTAGTCTTTAATGATTTACATAGTGACTTGATTAACTTTTGGCGGGAAGGGATTCACTTAATCGAATTAGATTATTTACAAAAATTGGCATATCCTAATTCAAAAACTATTGATGAAATGAAAGAAAAGATAGCAAATGATTATTGTTTGAATACAGGCGAAAAATTTTTAATTAAAAATGCTTTAACTTTTAACGGAAAAGAATGAGGAACTTGAACTAATCTTTGACTAAAACAAAATTTTAATATAAGTAAATTAAGAAGAGTTGAATATTGTTGTAATTTATTGGTAAATCCCGAAATAAAAGTTGAATTTCATAACTATTATTATAAAAACATAATAAGAATTTTTGGTCATAACAAGAATAATGTTTGATATTTAGATCCACCATATTATTACAATAAAAGGAAACCATATAAACATTCGAAAATTGATTTTGAAGAGTTAAAGGAAGAACTTCTTAAAATCAAAGGTAAGTGAATTTTAAGCATTGATAATTCACCATATATTAGAGAATTATTTAAAGAATTTAATATTCATGAATTGGAATGAGTATATAGTTCTACAAATTGCCATAATCGAAAGCCAAAGATTGGACAAGAGCTGATAATTACAAACTTTAATTAAAGATATTAATTCATAAGAAAGGAGCTAGTTACAATGGAAAACATAAAAATTTGTGAATCTGGTTGCCATGATCGAAGTAGAAATTTTGCTAAAGACTTTGATTTTATAAAAGAATTTAGCACCAATTCTGAAACTGGTGAAATTTATAAACCTTACAAGCAAAAAGATAAAAATAAAAATATATCTAATTATCGAATTCATAGAACTTCTATGGAAAAATATAATAATTGTGGTTAAAAAATAATTAGTTACATTGTTAAAACTCCTGAGCGTTGAATTATTGTTCCTGATTCTTTTGTTTATAAAGATAAGTTTAAAGATGATTTTTTAATAGTTGGAATTGCTCCGCAATTTGTTTATTATACAAGAACAAATAGAGAAGCTGCACATGGTATTCCGAGTGTTAAGAAAAAAGGATTCAATATTTTTGTTGACTTAATTGAATTAGAACAGTATGATCATAAAACCCAAATTGAGGCTAATAATCAATTAACAAAAATATGAAATAACAATCAAAAATGAATTGATACACGTATAGCTAATAATGAACGAATAAAAAAACTTACTGAAGTGCAAGCGAAGCAATTAGATAATCAACCTGTGTCATATCGTGGTGCAGAATATAAAATTAATGATAACCCTGACAGTAATAATGACCCTCCAACCATTTCATTTGATGATGACGACAATATTTTATGAGATTAATGGATAGGAGAGGGAATTTTATAGAAACCTATATCTATGTGTAAATTATAACACAATAGACTATTTTTGCGTAACTTGTGATTTTTGCTTTGGCAAAATATTCTGCTATTCTTGTTCACATAAAATATACAAAAGAAATCACAGAAAGGTACACATAAAAGTTACAAATATTGATATGGAGGTTTTTATGAAACAACAAAGTTATTTTCCTAGTTTTTCAGTAGGTATAGATCCCGCTGGAATTGGTACAACTGGAATTTTTATTAAGACTATTGGGGCTCGATTTCCTAATTATAAATATGTGCAAGTAAAATGTAATAACCCAACTGATTCAACAATTGAAATTTTAACTATTATCAATGATTTTAGAAATAAACATCACGATTTATCTTTAAATGTTGTAGTAGTTGAGAATTTGCACATGGGTCCTGAAAAAATGCGTGAGGTGCGAGCAACTCGTGAGTTAATTGGAATTTTAAGATATGAATTGCAAGATAAAATGCGATTACATTACCCAGCTGATAAAAACAAGGAAATGATTAAAAAAGAACTTAAAGAACGAACAACTAAAAATGAACATTCAATTCATGCAAAAGCAATTTTGGAAGCGCATTTTAGGGAAAAAGAATTTGAATATAAATGTGAAAAATACAATTGGGAGGTAATTGATTATGGCACAAAGAAAAAATGATAATAAGATGTTGCTATCAGTATTTGATGGCATTGTTGCAGTTTATAAAAAAGATTTATTAAAAGAAAAAATTAATGGTGTCGAAGTGGATGTAATGAGTATGCAAATTCGTTGAGGTTCCAGCTACGGTTGAATTAAAGAAGCTATTTCAAAAAATATAACTCAGTTAAAGAAGTTTGAAGTTAATGATATAATTCACATTAAAAGATCTTTAACAAATGTTTTTAGTCGATATTATAAAAATAATTTGTTAGTTATTAATAATTTAATTGAAATTGATAAAGTAGGTCAATTGGATCGTGCATATCATAAAAAATAAGTAAACCTTAACAAATCAAGAAAAATAGTGCATCTATATATGTACCAGGAGGAATTATTATAACCAATATAATTAAAAAATTAAAATTAGATGATAAAGGAAATCCGATTTTAAATGATAAAAAAGAATTTGAAATTGAAGAAGTTGATTTAGATGCTTTAATGGCAGATGAAATAAAAAAACAAGTTAATGAACAAGTTGAAAAATTATCAGAATAAAAAGCAAAAGAGATGTTTACTAAACAATTAGAAGATCAAACTACTAAATCAAAAACTGAAAAAGAAGATCGTCTTGCAGTTCTTGAAAAAAAATTTGCAGAAATTCAACAAGGAATTAAAGGAAACCAAGGTGTTTGTGTTACTCAAGAAAATAAACAATCAGATAATTTAGATAGTAATAAAAATCAAGAATCAAATTCTTCAATGGGAATTGATTTGCAATCATTAAAAATAGTGGGAGGTAATGAATAATGGCAATTACATTAAATAATATTCAAACTTATTTTAAGGATAATTTTAAATTAAGTAATTTATATGGAAGATCTAAATATGCTGTTTTATTCCCAAATGAGTTGCAACAAAATGGTGGGGGATGAAAAGCTGAAGTTTACTTGCCAATTATGAATGAGTCGGTAACACAGAAAGATTGAGATCCTAATTTAGGTTTTACTGAAACTTATGTGACTGAAGATTTTAAAAAAGTACAGTTAGATCAAAATTTTACTGTGTATAATCGAATTGCCAATCAAGATAAACTGGCATAAAATTGACCTACTTTATCAATTTCAATTAAATTATTAATAACTAACAAATTATTTTTATAATATCGACTAATCATTAACTTCAAACTTCTTTAACTGAGTTATATTTTTTGAAATAGCTTCTTTAATTCAACCGTAGCTGGAACCTCAACGAATTTGCATACTCATTACATCCACTTCGACACCATTAATTTTTTCTTTTAATAAATCTTTTTTATAAACTGCAACAATGCCATCAAATACTGATAGCAACATCTTATTATCATTTTTTCTTTGTGCCATAATCAATTACCTCCCAATTGTATTTTTCACATTTATATTCAAATTCTTTTTCCCTAAAATGCGCTTCCAAAATTGCTTTTGCATGAATTGAATGTTCATTTTTAGTTGTTCGTTCTTTAAGTTCTTTTTTAATCATTTCCTTGTTTTTATCAGCTGGGTAATGTAATCGCATTTTATCTTGCAATTCATATCTTAAAATTCCAATTAACTCACGAGTTGCTCGCACCTCACGCATTTTTTCAGGACCCATGTGCAAATTCTCAACTACTACAACATTTAAAGATAAATCGTGATGTTTATTTCTAAAATCATTGATAATAGTTAAAATTTCAATTGTTGAATCAGTTGGGTTATTACATTTTACTTGCACATATTTATAATTAGGAAATCGAGCCCCAATAGTCTTAATAAAAATTCCAGTTGTACCAATTCCAGCGGGATCTATACCTACTGAAAAACTAGGAAAATAACTTTGTTGTTTCATAAAAACCTCCATATCAATATTTGTAACTTTTATGTGTACCTTTCTGTGATTTCTTTTGTATATTTTATGTGAACAAGAATAGCAGAATATTTTGCCAAAGCAAAAATCACAAGTTACGCAAAAATAGTCTATTGTGTTATAATTTACACATAGATATAGGTTTCTATAAAATTCCCTCTCCTATCCATTAATCTCATAAAATATTGTCGTCATCATCAAATGAAATGGTTGGAGGGTCATTATTACTGTCAGGGTTATCATTAATTTTATATTCTGCACCACGATATGACACAGGTTGATTATCTAATTGCTTCGCTTGCACTTCAGTAAGTTTTTTTATTCGTTCATTATTAGCTATACGTGTATCAATTCATTTTTGATTGTTATTTCATATTTTTGTTAATTGATTATTAGCCTCAATTTGGGTTTTATGATCATACTGTTCTAATTCAATTAAGTCAACAAAAATATTGAATCCTTTTTTCTTAACACTCGGAATACCATGTGCAGCTTCTCTATTTGTTCTTGTATAATAAACAAATTGCGGAGCAATTCCAACTATTAAAAAATCATCTTTAAACTTATCTTTATAAACAAAAGAATCAGGAACAATAATTCAACGCTCAGGAGTTTTAACAATGTAACTAATTATTTTTTAACCACAATTATTATATTTTTCCATAGAAGTTCTATGAATTCGATAATTAGATATATTTTTATTTTTATCTTTTTGCTTGTAAGGTTTATAAATTTCACCAGTTTCAGAATTGGTGCTAAATTCTTTTATAAAATCAAAGTCTTTAGCAAAATTTCTACTTCGATCATGGCAACCAGATTCACAAATTTTTATGTTTTCCATTGTAACTAGCTCCTTTCTTATGAATTAATATCTTTAATTAAAGTTTGTAATTATCAGCTCTTGTCCAATCTTTGGCTTTCGATTATGGCAATTTGTAGAACTATATACTCATTCCAATTCATGAATATTAAATTCTTTAAATAATTCTCTAATATATGGTGAATTATCAATGCTTAAAATTCACTTACCTTTGATTTTAAGAAGTTCTTCCTTTAACTCTTCAAAATCAATTTTCGAATGTTTATATGGTTTCCTTTTATTGTAATAATATGGTGGATCTAAATATCAAACATTATTCTTGTTATGACCAAAAATTCTTATTATGTTTTTATAATAATAGTTATGAAATTCAACTTTTATTTCGGGATTTACCAATAAATTACAACAATATTCAACTCTTCTTAATTTACTTATATTAAAATTTTGTTTTAGTCAAAGATTAGTTCAAGTTCCTCATTCTTTTCCGTTAAAAGTTAAAGCATTTTTAATTAAAAATTTTTCGCCTGTATTCAAACAATAATCATTTGCTATCTTTTCTTTCATTTCATCAATAGTTTTTGAATTAGGATATGCCAATTTTTGTAAATAATCTAATTCGATTAAGTGAATCCCTTCCCGCCAAAAGTTAATCAAGTCACTATGTAAATCATTAAAGACTACTTTGTTACATAACTGCTGGTCTAACACATTTAAGCCAACTGAATCACCACCACAAAACAAGTCTATGAACTTATCAAATTTCCCTGGCAGAAATGATTTTATTTTATCAAAGTGTTTTGCTTTTCCACCAGGTCAAGACAATGGACTAATAAGCTTCACAACTTATTTAGCAATTGCCTTTTCTAGTTTTTCAACAAGATATTCATAAAAATGTTTTTCTTTTCTAATAATATTAATTGATTCATGATGAATTTCATATTCATTCAATTGAATTAATGTTGCGTGCATAGTTTTAATTTTCATTTTAATTTCGTCTAATAAATCTTGCATAACTATTCCTCTAACTTTCTATACACAATTTGCTTAGGTAAAATTTTGTGACCTATATATGCTGTTTCACTTGGAGGATTTTTACAAATTATTCCTTCACTTGATATAAACTTAATTCTTTTGTCAAATACCAACAGCTCACATTGATCTATTTTTTCTCTAATAGACTTTAAAGCAATGCTTACTAATGGCATTAACATTGCAAATGGTTTACCAAAAGTAAATAAATGTTCAATAACTTGCTTTCGTTTACTAAATGGTGGATTTGAAAAAATCCAAATTATCATCAATATGTCTAAACACAACATTATGTCTTGCATCATGTAACACTTTTACAAATTCACTATTGCTCTTATCAAAAGGACATAATATATTTGAATTTGGCTTTAAAAATTCTAAAATAGGTTTAATAGCATAAGGTAATGTGTATCATTCATTATTTATATTTATTTTAGTTAATAAATGTGTATTAACCATAATTATTTTCCTCTATTAAGCCAATTAAGCATTTTCTACTACATACATAGCAATTTATGTATGTAGTATCATTTTCTGTTTTGACATTTACATATAAAGTTTCATCACATTTATAACAAATGCTTTTTAAACATTTACCACACGTTTCTATATGTTGATCACCATGTATTTCATTTTCACATGTAACTATTTCTTTTTTTTTATTAGTGCCATGTCTAATCCTCTAAACTTTCATATTTTGAATTATCTTTTAAAGCAATTAATATATGTGTGTTTCATCATGATATCTAAAACATTCATTATCATAATAGGATTTTTCACATTGTTGTCCTTCAGATAACCGACCACAATATTCACAATCATAATAATATTCAAAATCACTTTTCTTTAATTGAGTTTGCCTTTCATCTGCATTTCTTTTAATAATTTTTAAATATTCTGAACAATCGTAAGCTTGTGATTTAATTAATTTATCTTTATTAGCAATTTTACTTTCATAGTCATTTAAAACTTTAAATAATACTTGCTGTTGATGAAGCGTCATTGTTAAACTACAATGTGTCGCCGGAAAAATATTGTTTTTATCTTCATTCTTACTATATTTTTTATAGAAAAAATCTAATTTTTTTTAACTGTTTTTGCCATACCGCATTTCTCCTTTAAAGGTAAAAAACCGCTTTTACGCGGTATTTTACTAAATTCTTAAATGTGTATGGTACCTTACAAAATTAACAAATTATCTACCAACTAAAAACAAACTAGGAAAAAAAGTTGATATTTTTATAATTAAAAATGAAACTATTGTCAGAAAAATATATAAGCATATAATAAAGATTGTAAATAATATTTATGGACCTTATTAAGTATTTTTACTCCTTTCAATTCCAATATAGAATCAAAAAATAGTCAACAATCTAGCCCACCATAAAAAATAATAGATAACATAATAAATCAAATAATAAACAATCAATAACAAATAGTTATTTATTTGCAATATTATTAAATAAATAATTTAGATTTAGTTTTAAATTTTGTTATATTCCTTATTAGTAGTAATCAGCAACACAATAACATTTATAAACTATTAAATGAATAATGTGACAATTATTATTCACATACTAACCTTAATTATTATTAAAATAAACGGACCAGATTTATTATTTACATACCTGCTAGTATTAATGCTAGCAATTTTTATTGTTAATTTAAAAAAGCAAGGTTTTCTTGCTTTTTTAAATTAAACTTATTTTTTAGTAAATTCTAAGGTAAATAATCTTGATGTTCATCCAGTATAATAAACCGCATTATTTTTTCCAAATAATAAATCAAAGTTTCAAACTGCTCCCCGACTAAGTGAAAAAGTATCTTTAGTTTCATTTAAACTCACTTCGTGAACACGTTTTTCCCAATTACCAGTTGTAAAAATATCAATTCCTGGTAAATTTTTTGCTTGATTTGCTTCTTTAAAATCATTAATTAATATTTTTAAAACATCTTTGTATTTTCGGGTTTTTAAATTTAAAATTTTAGTAAAAGCTTCTTTGCTAAGATGGAATACTCCTGAATGCTCATTTGATTCTAATTTAAAATGATTATAAAAAGCAACTACTAACCGCCCATATTCCATTAACTTATTTGTTAAACCTTCTTCTGTAATTTCAACTTGAACTTTTAATGCTTGCCCATCATTCATTACTGCTTCAGATAATGGAAAACCTGCCACTTGAATTTTTGCTAAATTCACATGAAAATCAGCTAATCGTAAGTTCTGACCTCCAGTATTAAAAACATTAACTAATGAACGATAAAACTTAACAAAATTTTCTGGAGTAATTTTATTAGGCTGATATCCTTTTCCGGTTCAAACATATGAAGCTGTATTTTCTCGAACAACATTAACACCATTAGTAGTATTATTAATTGCACTTGTTAGTAAACTTAATAAAGTTATTGAAGAATTATATTTAATATTCTTTGCAAACTTTTGCAATTCGCTATCACTTTTAATTTTACTTTGTAACTTTTTTAAAATAATATTATCTAAATTAGCAAAACCAGCTGTATAGTTTACATCAAAATTTTGATAAATTGTAGCAAATTCAGATGTTTTATCAATTTGAAAAATTCCTTCTTGATTGAAAAAATTAACAATTACTCTTGAAATTTTTTGAACCATCCCTTTTAAAATAACTTTCATTTCTTCTGGATTATCAGTAATAACATATTGGATTACATAATCTGAAGTTGTTGTTAAAAGTTTAAACTTAGCTTCAAATTGAAAATGAAAATCTAGTCTAACTGCTTTTACTGTTTCTAATCCTGGTCGATCTAAAATTGCTTGCAATTGAACCATATCAATAAAATTTAATTCATAACTTAAACTATCATTTAATAAATTAATTGGTTTACTATCAGTATAATAATTTGAATAGTCATTATAAATTTCATTATTAATATTATTAAACACAGCAAGAAAGCCATTTTTTAATGTTGCTAAAGCATCTATCGCATCTTTATCCATTTGGTCTAATTTTTTGCTTTCAGTTTCCTTATCAACCATTGTATACAGTTTATCAAATTTATTTTGATATTCAGTACTATTAATTGTATTTTTATTTTGTGCATAAACTGAAAAATTATTGATAGCACGTTGTGAAATTTTATTTAAAATTTCCATATCTTTTCCAATACCATTTTCAGTATCATCAAGTTTAAGCGGTTTTTTACAACCGATAATTGGACTATATCCTGCCGTTGCAAAAAAAGTCATTCCTAATAAAATCATTAATTTTTTCACTATTTAAAATCCTTTCGTAATATCTAATTTTATACTTTTTAATTATAACTTAAAAAAATTAAAACTTAAATATTATAATTACAGTTTCTGGTACTAACGATGTTAAAATTTCTTTTTTAATTCATATTTTAATTAATTAAAGTCATTTACCTTAAAAATATTACTAATATTTTTAAAATCATCTACAATCTTCACTTTATCATAATTATTTTATATTAACAATATTTTCAAACTAATTTCCTTTTTATATCTTTATTATAAAAAAGCAATATAAATTGACTTTTTGAAAATATTTTCAATGAAAGCAAAATGTGTAACTAAAAGGAGATTTTAATTACATATTTTAAATATAAACTAATGAAAACTATAAAATATATGTTTCTCTGTTTGCTTAAAATTAAGTTATTTATTAATATTAATTTTAAGCACCCATTATAACAAAAAAACTGGTTTGGTGAAAAAAAGTAAATTATTTCACTACTAAATCAATAAATTTCAAATAAACAAAATGATTTTAAAAAATAATTTGTTAATTTTTTAAATTATGATAAAATTATCTTAAAATATTTTAAGAGAAAGAAAGGATAAATTAAAATGTCAAAAATGATAAATGTATTAAGTATTGTCTTATTTATCATTACCACTTTATTTATTACTAATATAACAACACAAAATACTATAATAAATCCACCAACTTATATTTCATTAAAACATAATTTTTCTAACTTCCAACAAGAGCAAAAATATTATTGTGTTCCAGCATCAATTAAATCTATTATTAGTTACATAAATAATAATGATTTATTATCGCAAGATGAATTAGCTAATGAAATGAAAACAAATAATGAAACTTTGATGGTGAATGCTATTCCAATATTAAATAAACATATTAATTTGCAACTACATCCAAATTTTTTAGAATATCAAAATTATGTCTTAGAACAAAATTTTGGTAAAAAAGATGAACAAAAACTATGATTACAAAATTTAGTTAAACTTAGTCTTAAAAATGATATACCAGTAATACTTGGCATTAAAGTCAGTCCGCCTTGATGACTAAATAGTCAAGTAAAACATGTTGTTATTATAATAGCAATATTGATTGATGATAATCCGGATGAAACCATTTACTATGTTAGTGATGCTTTTGATCGCACTACTAATAAAACTTTTACAGGCCATAATTTAATAAATATGTTTACAATAGCATCTGCTAATCTTGGTGCCATTGCAACGCCTCTATAATTTAATAAGTTTTATGTTAAATTTTTTACGATAATATTAAAACTAGGTAAAATATGGTAATTATTGTTCTTTTAAAAATGTTTTAATTTTTTCTTGTAAAGTTGTTCGCCGTTTTTGTGATAAATTATTAACACCATATAAAAATGCTGATGGTTCACCAATTAAATATAATTTAGTTTTAGCACGAGTAATTGCTGTATAAATTAGATTTCGTTTTAACATCATTCAAAAACTTTTTGTTATTACAAAAATAATATTATCATATTCACTGCCCTGTAATTTATGAACACTACAAGCATAAGCTAAAGTAATATCATAATAAAGTTCTTTACTATATGCAATTACATTATCGTATTTTACTAAGATCACATCATTTAAATTTTTATCTTTTTTAATATCAACAATAATGCCAACATCGCCATTATAAATTTCTAATTCAGGTCGATTTTTAAGTTGCATAACTTTATCATTAACTCGGAAAAAACGATGCCCAATCTCAATTTCTTTTTGACCATTTGCATGATTAATTCGATTTTGCAAATAAGTATTTAATGTATTAATTCCAACTGGACCATTATACATTGGGGCAATTACCTGAATAGCATTATAATCTGCTCCATATTCATCACTAAGTTTTTGATATAAATTACCAACAATTGTTAATAATGTTTGTGAATCAGTTTCATTAATAAAAGTAAAATCTTTTTTGTCAAATAAATTATTACCTTCAAAATGTTCTTGTTCAATTGCATAAGATAGTTCTAAAATGTCATTTCCAGCTTCTTGACGATAAACTTCTTCTAATTTAATAACATTAAAAATATCACTTTGAATAATATCTCGTAACAAATCACCACAAGCAACTGACGGTAATTGATTTGGGTCACCAATTAAAATTAATTTACGCAAATTAACACTAGCTTTTGCAATTTGTGATAATAACAAACTATCAACCATACTAACTTCATCTAAAATTAAAATATCATTCTCCAAAGGATTATTTCCATTATAAAAAAATTGATTAGTCAAAGCATCATATTTTAATAATTTATGAATTGTTAAAGCTTTTTGCCCAGTTTTTTCTCGTAATCGTTTGGCTGCTTTTCCAGTTGGTGCTGCTAATACAATTTTTGATTGTTGGTAAACTTTTTTTAAAAGACTAACAATACCATCAACAACTGTTGTTTTACCCGTACCAGGTCCTCCAATAATAACTAAAAAATTAGAATGCACAGCAGCCTTTATTGCTTTTGTTTGATTAATATTATAAGTAATTTGTTTTTTATTTGTTAATTTTTCTAACTCTTCTGTTAATTTTTGATCATCATATTGATCAATCGTATTCAAACCAACTAACATTGCAGCAATATTAATTTCACTATGATATATTTCTGCAACATAAATTTTATCATCCTTAAAAATTAATAATTTAATTTCTTTACTATATTTTAATCCGGCTAACAACTGTTCTTTTGTTAAAAAAGGAAAATTCTTTTGTAAGATTTTTGTTAATTCATTTAACGTTAAATAAGTATCACCATTATTATTACAAAATTCTTTTGCTAAATATCATGCATAATAACAAATTCGAATGTTAGTAAAAGGTTCTTGTTCAAATGCTAAATAAATCTTATCAATTGTTTTAAAAGCAATATTATCTTTTAATAATAATAAATAAGGATCTTTTTTTAATAAAGCATAAATCTGATCAACATTATATTTTGTTTTTAATAAAGATAAAACTTGTAAAGATAATCCTTTTTGATTAAATTGATGATTTAATTCATCATCACGGCTCATTGACTTAAATACCTTTGCAATAATATTAACTTGCTTAACACTAATACCCGGAATTTCATGTAAGACTGATAAATTTTCTTTAATCTTGGTAATCACATCGGTTTGATAATAATCAATAATTATTTGTGCTGCTTTTTCACCAATTGTGGGAAATAAACTACTAGTTAAATATTTTAAAACCTCATCATTACTCCGTGGGGAAAGTTTATGAATTTCCTTAACTTCAAAATTTTCACCATAGCGTTCATTATAGACAAAGTTCCCTTGTAATTCATATAATTGTTCTGGCTGTAAAGTTGATAAAAATCCTTTAATAAAAATAAAATGTGTTTTATCATTTTCTAATTGAAATTTGCAAATCCGATAACCATTATTGGACTCAAAAACAATTAATTTTAAATAACCCCGTATTTTTTCAGCCATTTTACTAATCCTTTCTTATAAATATCATAATTTTTGATTATCTAAATAAACATCATTAATAACTCTGCCCTCAAGGCAAACTTCATCATCATAAAAAACAGCAGCTTGTCCTGGCGTAATCGCTTTTACTTTTGTTGAAAATTGTACAAGACATTTATTATCACTTAAAACTGTTACTTTAACAGGAATATCTTTTTGACGATAACGAAATTTAGCTGTACAATTAAATTCTTTTTCATGTAAAGTATTAATTCAATTAACATCAGTAATAATACAACTCGTTGAATATAGTCATTTTTCTTCACTACTTTTTGCAACATATAAAATATTGTTTTCTACATTTTTACCAGCCACAAAATATGGTTCACTCATCCCACCTAAATTTAAACCACGACGTTGACCAATTGTATAATACATCACCCCATTATGATGACCAACAACTTCTTTTGTTTCAATATCAACAATATTACCATTTTGATTTGGAATATAATTTTGTAAAAAGTTTTTAAAATCACGTTCTCCAATAAAACAAATTCCTGTTGAATCTTTTTTATTAGCTGTGCTTAAATTTTGTGCACTTGCAATTTCTCTAACTTCTTTTTTTGTTAAATTTCCTAATGGAAAAAAATGTTTTTGATAATTGTCCTTGGTTCAACTGACTTAAAAAATAAGTTTGATCTTTATCCCGGTCAATTCCCTGTAATAATTGATATTCTTGTAATTTTTCATTAAATCGTACTTGAGCATAATGTCCCATGGCAATAAAATCAGCATGATAGTTATTAATTGCATAGTTTAAAAAATAGTCAAATTTAATATACTTATTACATAAAATATCTGGATTAGGAGTTCACCCTTTTTGATATTCATTAATAAAATGTTTAAACACATATTCTCAATATTCTTTAATAAAATCAACACGGTGCAATGGTACTTGTAATGTTTTACTAACATTAACAGCATCATTATAATCAAGTTTTTGTGGATAAATAACATTATTAATTGCTTTATTTCCTAAAATATCATTATTTAATTGACTGTCTCAATTCCGCATAAAAAGACCTTCTACATCATAACCTGCTTGTTGTAATAAATATAAACTAACTGAAGAATCAACCCCTCCAGATAATCCGACAACAACTTTTTTCATTGCACATCACTTCCTTTTTTATAAATAAATAATAATTAATTAGTACCATTATTTTAACATTGAAAATTAAAAATCCCAAGATAAGAAATTAGTTTCCTATTGTTTAAATAATTTACTATATAAATTTTAAGACCTTTCTTTTTTTTCTTTTTAAAACTGCTGCTAACATTAAAATATTTGCCAACAATAAAAAACTATAACTAATAATTTGCATAATATTACTGAACCAATTAAAAATATTGTTCATAAAAAAATAACTATATAATGCAATTCCAATCACACTACATAAGAAAAGTAAACTTAATGGTAAAAAACAATAAAGCTGAATTTTAAAATTTGATACCAAACAAAATGGAAGAACAACAATAATTGCATAAATCCCAATTAAAATTAACATAAATATTCGATTCATAAAAAAATAATGATGATTAACAGTAATAAAATTAAATTTACCAAAATTAACTACAAAAAAATTATATAAATCTAAAGCTGAATTATTATTTCAATTATTAAACACTAAAAATGCACTACATAATACTATTAATCCAATAATCGCCATAAGGCGTGCAATTAAAACAATTGGATCACGTCATTTAAGAATGTTGTTTTTCTTAATTTTAGTAATTCGTTGACGCCCATTTGGTAATTGCTTAATTTGATAATTATTATTAAACATTGTTGTTGCTTGAACAGTAGACTTTGAGTGCTTATTTGTCAAAGGCAAAACATTAGGATTAAGGTTTTTTGTTTTTCTTCTTCCAATTTGTTTTATTTTAAGTTTACTGCCTTGTTTTATCAAATCTTCTTTGACATTAGAATTAAATAACTTAGCATAAAAATTATCTATTTGATAAGTTCCCTCTGCTTCTTCAAGTTCAATTGCTTGAGAAGTTTCATCTTGAAATTTTACTTTTTCTGATAAAACTTGTGAAACTTTTTTTGTTTCCAAATTCTTTTCTTCTTGATGATAATATTTATTGGTTGTTTGTTCCACTCCTAAATTTGGTCGTTTTGTTATATCCCATTCCATCGTATCAATTTCATCATAAAATTGATTTCCCTTGTCAGGACGAACAATTAAATCTACTCCTTTTCCTGTTTTTTTATTTTCATTTTGTTTATTATCAAACTTTTTATTATAAGTTTCTTCTTCAATATTTTTTGCTTGGATTGGAGGCATATTATGTGTTATTTTTTGCGAAACATTTATTTTTTGACCTGGTATTTTATTATAACTTTGAGTAAAAAAAATATCTTTTTGTGGTGATGATTTTGGTAAAGAAAGTCTAGGAAAATGATTTATTAAAACTGACTTTGATTTTATAGTTTGTTTATTATCAATATTAGTTAATGACTTCTTTAATTTTTCTTGATCTTTTTGCATTATTTTTTGAGCAACAGCACGAGCTTGTGCTTTAACTTCTGTATGATCAATTTTAACTTCAACAGGTTCATTGTTAAATTGATCATCATTATTTTTCTTATTAAAATTTAATAAATCAATGTTTTTTGTAATAGTAGGTGGCTCATATAAATGTTCTTCATTATCCAATTGAATTTTTTCATCAAAAGTTGATTTAATTTTATTTAATCGGTGATGAAAACTTGTTTTTTCTTGTTGTAACTTTTCAGTTTGATGATGTAAAATTTTTAATGCATTTGGATTATCTAAATTTAAAATCATTTTCCGTGGTTGTACAAATGAATTTAAAGCACTATTTTGATTAACATTTTGGGTTTTAGTAAAAAAATAATTATTCTTAAAAAAATGACTATTTTCTTGTAGAAAAAAAGTTGCATCATTATTTAAAGTAAACTCTTGCTGTTCAATGCTTTGATCATTATGTGCACTTTGCTTAATTGGTTTAATTTTTAAAATTTTAATATCATTACTCTTCATTATCAACACCCATTTCAAGAAAGCTCAAAACTAATATATATTAATTATATCCTAAAACAGTTAAAAAACAAAGGAAATATTGGGTCTTTTTCGTAATAACAAAGAAACAATAAAAAGCAATTAAAATTTTAATTGCTTTTTATATTTATAAAATTATTTATTACATTTCCTTAGGAACTGCGTTCATAATCTATTTGATTAGACTCTAATTCTTCTACTGCATCAAAAAATTCATCATTATCATCGGTTCTATCACTATCAATCATTTGTTCACTATTTGAATGTGAAGGTGAAGCTGTATTAACTTCAATAAGAATTTCTTTAAATCTATCAGCAAGAGCTTGATTTGAAGCTGAAATATGTGACATCATTTTTAAGATGTCAAAATTATCTAAAACAATTTCAATTTGTCTAAAGTCAGGTTCTAAATACTCATATATATTATCTCTTTTTGCAATCTTCTTCATTTCTTCAAGTTTACGCTTTGCTTCTCTTTCAACTTGTTTGTAATATATTTGAGCATTAATAACAATATCTTGTTGAACATTATTTTTTTCTTTCTTCTTTTGTTCTTATATTAAGTCATTTATTATAATTAGTTCAATAGTAATGTTTTTTCAATAACCAATTTTTTGCACTATTTCATTTTTCGCTAATTTTATCAGCAGTAAAATTTCATGCTGATTTAGTTTTTTTTACGCACATTATTAGTTCATACTATTACTTTATATGCTAAATATATTTTTCCTACATTTTCAAACATTTTTCCTAAATAGCCCATAATATTAATATGCCCCTTTCACAACTGAAAAGAATAAAATTGATATTTTATTACTTTTTCATTTTATATTTTTAATTTTTGTTTTTTCTACTCTTTATAATATTATTTATACTATATATCATTTAATGTAATTATTTTTTTAAATGAAATAATTTATAATAATTTATTAATAAAAACAGTTAATTAAAGTCATTTATTTTAAGAAATATTAACCATTTCATAAAATCATTTACAATATTAACTTTATCATATTAATTTTAAATTAACAAACCGCTAAGTTAAAAATCTGATTATTTAATTAATCTTAACTACACATTTTGATAAATAAAAAAAGACTAATACAATGTTTTTATGCAGTAGTTTTTTTGAAAATTGATCAGAAACAAATTACTTTATTAATCCGACTTTAAAAACATCAAAATCATTAACTTATAATGATAAGTGATATTTAGATTTTTTAAAGGATAGTTATTCAACCGGAATTTCATTTGATAAACCTGGTCATGAGTTTATGGATTTATATAAAAATTGAGATGTTTATGCTAAACAATATAGTATTGATAAATTTTATGATGTTGATAAAAAACAATTTTTAAAAGAATTAACTAATTTTTCTTATTCGTTTGCTAAGTATTTTAATACTGCTGAAGTTATTAATAAATTAGAAAAAAGTGTTGATAATTTACAAATAATTAATTTAAATGTTGGTAATTGAAAACAAGTTATTGTTCTAAATAAACCTTTAAATGGAATTGATAATAAATATTATATTGTTATTTGAATAAATAGTGAAAATAGTAGTTGAAAAATTAATAAATTTTTAAATAATCAAGAAACATTTTTTATTGATTTTGATTCTAGATTACAAAAATCAAAAATAAATGGTTTTTATGATTTAGGTGTTTTAAGACAACAAAGTACAATGATTTATTGGCATGAAGATAATGGTAAATATTTTAAATCTGTTTATTATTGAGATGGAAATGGTGAACCACAAACACCCGAAATTGATACAGATACTGGTAGTGTTATTTTTTGGACTGATACTAATTATCAAAATACTCGTTCTTTTTTATTAAAATATATTAATGCTATTGTGCAAGAAAATATTCGAGTTCAACAAGGTGGTAATCTAGATTATGATGATCTAAATTTGGGTAGTCAAAGAATAATATTTGATTTTGAAATTATTAATAATTTGAATAAGTCTAGTACTGGCACTATTTTAGTTAAAAAATCAATTTATCGAATGATTTTAACTATTGATGAACGAAAAAATATTATTGCTGGGAGTTTAAAGTTAACACATCTTAAGCAATATTGAAATGGATATGATTATAATAATTATCGGTATACTGATGATTTAGGTTTTTTATTTTCTTTTATGAAAGATAAGGAAAATACATTTAATTTTAGTGCTGAAACTTATAATTATTATCAGGGTAATAATCCTAATACTGGTAAAGAATTTTTTGAAAAAATGAAAGGTCAAATTGATATTAATAAATTTTTAAAAGCCTTTTTTGCATATGCTTTGGTACCTGTTTTTCAAAATCGGAGTAATTTTATAGAAAGTGGTTATATTGATAATTTAGGATATGATACTGTTTTAATTAACTTTTTTGGTTTAAAATTAGTTAATTTTAAAGATGTTTTAATTGATGAAAAAAATACTAATAAAAATCAATTTGAAAAATTATTAAATACTATGTTTACGGTTTCTCAAAATTTTTATAAAGATTATTTACGAACAATTTTTGATTTAGAAAATAATACTTATGTGCAAGGATATAATAAAAAATATGGTTTATTAGCGAATAATGGTTTTAAAATTTATCCACGTTACTTTTATTTTTCTGATAAATACAAACAATTAGATATTAAATTGTATTCAGCGTTTAAAAATCGGTTTTATAATACAAATTATGGTAATGTGTTTAACTATGATTTTTCTGTTGCAAATGATTATAATATTAATCAAAATGAAGGTTATGTTTTTGAAGGTTCTTTAAAAGATAAATATGGTTTAAAATATAAAAAAATTGAAGAACAAAAAATTGGTTATAATGTTTTTGAATTACAAGCACAAAAAGAAAATGATATGTATTGTTATTATGATTTTAATTTTGGTATTTATAACTGACAAGAAATAAATAATGGTGGATTATTTTCCGATGGTCAATGATGACAAGCACAATATGAAAGTTGTAGTTGATATAACTTAGCGTGTCATATCATAAATGCGGCAATTTGAATTGTGAATAATATTCCTGGTATAAAACAAGTTAATGAATTAGCGAGTGGAGTTGGAAAAATTTTTGAAACAATATATAGTTTTTTTAATCAAACATTTGAGGTATGAAAATTTAGTCCAGCATTATATAATACAATAACAAATATATTTTTATTAATTATTTTTATGAAATTTGTACTATTAATATAAAAAGGACTAATAAAGTCCTTTTATTCTTTTCAATCTGTAATTTTGCCAGTATCCTTATTAATTTCGAGTGTTTGTGGTTCATTAACTCCATCTCAACGATAAATATTTTTATATCCAAAAATTTTTCATGTGTCAGTTTTTAATTGTTTACCTTTTCATTTATTTATAAATCATGTTTTTCCAATTAATTTTAATCCTATATAAGTTTTTAAATTATGGTTAATTTTTTCATTTTCACCTTCAATCATTAATTTTCAATTACTATTTTCTGGTGGTTATTGTGGATTATATCATGGCTCGGGTTTATTACCCCCGTTTTCATTATTATTTGGTTTTTCACAACTAATTAATGTTGTTGTACTTGTTATTAATCCAATTACCCCTAAAATACTTAGTATTTTTTTCATATATTTATTCCTTTCTGTGAAGTGTTATAATTTTCTTAATTATATTATACATTTTTTAAAGTATGTGTAAATTTATGAAATATATTAATTAATAATTTTGATTTAATAAAGAAAGGAAATAATAAAATGTTTAATTTTAATAAATTTAGTGCAAATATTTATGAAAATGCTTTAAATCAGTTAAAAGAAAAGGTAGAAAGAATTGATAATATAATTTTTAAAAAACGAGATAAAATAAAATATTTTGTAAAAGAAATAAAAACTAGAAAAATTAAAACAGAATTTGGAATATTAATTTATAAGAGAAGAATTTACAAATATCTTTATAAGGGTAAGTGAAAATATGTTCCTCTTGTTGATAAACAATTTGGAGTTGAAAAATGACAAAGAATAATTAATGATTTAAAATTAAAAATAATTGCTGAAATAGTAAAAAATAAAAGATATAGTGATATATTAGATATGTTTAATTGTAAATTGCATTTTTCATCTGTTTCGCGTATTTTACGAAAAGCATTAATAAAAAGAAAAGATAAAAAAATAGATTTAAAAAATTGAGAAAATTTATATATCAATTTGGATGATGCACATGTAACTTTAAAAAATAAAAATAATAAATCTTATTTGCAAATTATTAGAATAATTTCATTTAATACTGGAAAAGAAAATAATAAATCTTTAAATAAAAAATATTGTTATTTTTTTCTTAATAAGAAAACTCGAGGAGCAGAATTTAATGCTTTATTTATTAAAAAACAAATTCAAAAATTTTTTAAAAATTATGAAAATATTAAATTAATTATTGTGGGGATAGTGCTAAATGAATTAAAAAAACTGCTAAAATTTTAGATGGTATGTTTATATTTGATAGATTTCATGCAATAAGAGAATTAAAGAATAATATATATTGTGGTAATCGTAGTAAAAAATCCTTTAAAAATTATTTACACGCAAAGGAATTATTTTTACAAGGAAAATACGACGAATTTATAACTTTTTTAAAATCATTACAGAATGAAAGAATTAAATTAAGGTATTTTATTAATTTAAAAAATGGTATTTTAAATCAAAATAAAGAGTGAAATATTGGCGTATCTGCTGAAAGTGATGTTTCAAGAGTTGTAAAATCTTGTTTGGGATATGGGAATAAAACATTTTCATTTTCAACATTTAAAAATATTTTGGATTTAAAAATTATGAGATTTAATTTTAGTTTTTAAACTATTTTTTAGTATGTTAAAATATGAAATTATTTTTTGTATTTTTATTTTTTTGTGTTATTATTTTTTTATAAAAGAAAAAAGTTTATTGTTTTTAAATAAATTAAGTAATACCCGTTTATATGCAACACTCCCATAATGTCAAAACCATTTACTAATAAAATCACTGAATTAAGTTTTACTTCACCTAACGGGTGTTATATTGGTAATTTAAAATTAAAAAATAAACAAGGGAAAGTTCCTAATTTGATTGCAAAAGAAGGAACAGTAATTTTTCCTAAGTTAGTTTTTCCATGGCAGTTAGAGCCAAATATTTCAATGACAGATTTTTGAAATGGAAATCAAAATTATTCCCCTAAAAGATATTTTTACTTTTTTGGATTCAAAAGGAATTAAATACAATCAAGAGTTTTCATTACAAGATTTCTTACAACTTGGTGGTTCACAATCACCTTCATCAGTTCAAATTGCTAAAGCAAAAAGAATTAAGTTTAATGCTGTTTATGATGGAAATGATCAAGTTCCAGCTTTTGATAGCGGAACTGGGACTGCGTATTATGACAAAAGACCATTTACTAATCGTAATAAAGTTTTTGAATTAAATTTAGATCAAGTTACAATTTTTCCTAACTCAGATTTTTCTAATTCTGATAATACGAATAAAACTTTATATCAATCAATTGCATCATATGGACTAGTACCATATCAAGAAGCAACAAAATTAAATTTAATTATTAATCTTGAAATTATTCCAGAAGGTGCGACCCCTTCTTAGGACGCTTTTGAAATATTGAAAAAAAATGTTGACATATAGTTATTGAAAAGATAATGAATTTGTTGTTGCAACAGAAATAGTAAAAAAAGAAGATCAATGAGTTGAAATAATTAAAAATGATAAAATTTATAAAATTAGATTTTTGTTTGAAGGGCAAGAGATCGTTATGCAGTAATTACCAATTTATGAATGGCATGAAAAAAAAAGAAATCCAACAATAGTTTTAGAAAATATAAATATGATTAATCGAATTGAAAATGCATTAGCAATGCTATCAAATAATTTAAAATCAACATATTGTATTAACAAAGGGGACAATGACGATTACAAAATTTTATTACCATATTATTTTGAAATTACTAACCCATTAGAAAGACCATATCAAGATGATTACTAAGAATATAAAGATATAGTTGTTAAATTAAAGTCAAATTATGGAATTTTTACTGAAAAAGGATTTGAATTTAACCAAGATATTATATCAAAGAACTATATTTATCAATTAGATTATAATAACTTTTCATTTCCGGAAATTAATAATTCATTAGAAACTAGTTCAATTCCCTCTACAATGCCCTTAGATCAGCAACTAGCTAATGATAGTTACTCAAAATATTTAGCATATCGAGTTACTAATCTTAATGAAGAGATAAAACAATTATATGGTTCTTATGGTAGTGGCAATATTGAATTTGATGCATATAATGACAGCATTACTAATAAAGGCGAATTTAAACTACAAACTGCATCGTATGTGACAGAACTATTAATAAGTTCAATATCTGGTTATGGTACATGAGAGTTTAGAATGGTTGATGAATATAATGAGACAGTTAAATTTACAATTGATTTATTTGATAGCACTGATCAATCTAGGTCATTAATATCCCTTATATTATAAGGGTTTTTATTTGCCAAAACCCACGAGCGATCGCGCACATGTTTTCTAAAAAAAAAAAAAAAGATTTTCCTTGACTCCAATTTAAAAATAGTGGAGAATTATGTATATTTGTAAATATGAATGGAATGAATATTTGCAAATAAGAATAATTGTAGAGGTCTCCATACTTTTAGAATTCGCCGCAAGAAAAATTTTTTTGAAAACATAGTGCGCTCGCGCGTAAATTTATTGACAAATTAAGAAAAATAGTGCATCTATATTGACATGGAAACAAAAGAAATAATTAACTTAAATTGAGATGAACAAAACTGTAATTTTAATATTGATGTATTAGCTAAGATTTTTATTGCCAAATTTTGTGAGCCAATATCAAAACCAGCAATATTTAAAATTTTAACTGGGGCAAAAGGGTTTGGAAAATATTATCTTATTTGTTTATTAGCTTTATTTTATACATGCAATTTTTTAGATTGAAATTGTCTACTAGCACGGTATACTTACATATCCGCAAAAGATAACTACGATAAAAAAATGACAAGAGTGATTAATGATCTAGTTGAATATGGTGTTACGATTAAAGAAGTTATTGATGAAAAAATAATAAAGAAAAGAGCTAGTGATAATTTATTCGAATACAAATGACCAAATGGAAGAATAATTAAAGTTGTTGGTTTTGATAATGGAAGTACTTGAGAAGGGCAAGACGCATCAGTAGGGGAATATGCCTTTTTTGGTTTATACAAAGTCATTCCATTGGATGCAACAATTTTAGATGAAAACGAATATATGTATCGATTATTCAATATGATAATTCAAATTTCACGTGGGAAAAATATTACAACTACAAGAGAAGTAGTTCCATAATTATGTTATTCAGACGAGGATGTAACAATGGAATTGCGAAAAGAACAGGTTATTATTTTTGGTTTCAATAATCATAATGTTGATCATATTATTTATGAGACATTTGTTCAATCGATTTTTCCATTAACAGATGAAGTCCAAAAAGAATTAGATAACAATGATATATCATATTTTAATGATCCAATTTTTATGAATAATATTGGTGTAACAGTTGTCAGAGGCACTACTAAAGTAAATAATAAAAATCTTAGTCAAAGAGTATTTTATTTAGGAAATTGATTAAATGAAAATAAACCAGAAGTATATGATTCATTATTTCGTGGAGGAGAAAGACAATTTAATGCTGAACGTTATAGCTATAAAAAAGATTTAATTACTGGCGCAAAATTTTTTAATCCAAAAGATTTTTTTTGAAAAGATATGAATAAATATTGATTTACTAAAATTAAGATTGGTGCTGATTATGCTGATAGTATCAAAGGGCAAGACGATGCTACTCAAATTTTAATAGGATTTTAATTTGACAAGGAAGAATTTATTGAAGGAATTTATATTCTTAAAGAACAATCAATATCAAGCACAGAATTTAAGGATATGACTGAAAAAGTTGATAGTATGGTTAATAAAATTAATAGTTGATCACAAATTTATCATAACTTAAAAGAAGACTTTAGTTATTGTATTGGACATGACGTTCGTACAGTTGGCCATTTTGTTAGAAAAAAACTACTCGAAAATAATGATTGGAAAAATATAGATTTAGATATTACAAGATTTTCTACTATTTTAGTTACTGGTGTAAAAGGATGAAGTGTACAAGATCGACACTATAAATGAAAAAGATTATTAGCCGAAGGAAAAATTTATTTTAGTAATAATTTAGATGTTTATAAAACGTTTAATGATAAAGAAATATTAGTAAAAAAGAATGGTTATTTATATCAAGAATTATTTAATTGTATTAATAATGAAAAAACTAATATTCGTGATGAAAAACCTAGTGTAAATAAATTGGATATGATCAATGCAGCTGAATGTTGTCTGAGCTATTTTAGATTTAAGTTATTTAAAAATTAAAATTGTGCTATAATTTTACTAACGGTATGAGCTAAATTCTTAAATGTGTGGGGTTTCCACAATTTGTTAATTTTAACTTGCATTTTAAAAGTAAACTTTATATTATTATTTTAACAACTTTAAAAAGCTGTCCCAGCAACTGTAAAGTGGATGAAAGCTAACATCATTCCATTGAGAAAATATTTCTTGAGAAGGAATAGTGAGTAAAGTGAAACTAAGCCAGTAGACCGATCTAAAAAAACATTGGTAAAATATCAATACTGCACTTATAGTTATTATCTCTGGGGTTAGATGATTAATTATTTATTAGTGAAAACTATTAAATAATAATTTGAAAGACGTCAAAAAGCGTTTTTTAGTTGTTAATTGTGGATATGCAACAATATTCTTTTTCGTGTTGTTTAAATATCCTTACTTTTTAAATAAAAATAGCATTGATAGGTATTTATTGGTAATTAAATTAAGCGGAAAAGAGAGGAATAAAAAAATGACACCACATATTAATGCCAAAAAAGAAGAAATTGCAAAAGTTGTTTTAATGCCGGGAGACCCATTACGGGCAAAAACCGTTGCTGAAAAATATTTAACAAATTTAAAATTAGTAAATGAAGTTCGAAATATGTTAATGTATACTGGCAAATATAAAAACATTGAGGTAACAATTGCTGGAAGTGGAATGGGTTGTCCAAGTATTGGAATTTATTCATACGAATTATTTAAGTTTTATGATGTTGATTATATTATTAGAATTGGTTCAGCTGGAAGTTATAATCCAAATATTAAAGTTTATGATATCTTTAATGTTCGTGAAGTATTTGGCGAAAGTAATTATGCAAAAATTGCAGCTAATATTGATAGTAATTTAATTGCTGCAAGTGAAAAATTATTTAATGAAATTGAAACTGTAGCACAAGCAAAAGGAATTAAAACTCACACTGGAATTGCTCATGTAGCAGATGTTTTTTATCGTTATGATGATTCATTAGACTTTACTCATACTCATAAGTTAGATGTTGTTGAAATGGAATCATATGCTTTGTTTACTAATGCAATTGTTACGCAAAAACATGCAGCAACATTATTAACAGTTTCTGACCATCTTGTAACTAAAGAAGTTACTACAGCATTGGAACGCCAAAATAATTTTATGACAATGGTTGAATTAGCATTAGATACTGCTGTTCAATTAATGGGTTAAAAACGAAAGGAGCAATAAAATGAAAATTGCAGTCTTTGGAACCGTTGGAGCAGGAAAAACAAAAGTTAGTGAAGAATTATGTAAACAATTAAACTATAATTTATTTAAAGAACCATTAGAAGAAAATCCATATTTTAAAGATTTTTACCAAGATATGGTAGGATTTGCCTTTAAAATGCAAATTTATATGTTAACAACAAGAATTGAGCAATTTTTCAACATTGATAATTTAGAGGATACTGTTTTTGACCGCACAATTTTAGAAGACCCTGTTTTTGTGCGAGTTTCCAACTTATTAAAAATTATGAATGAAATTGATTTTAAAGTTTATAATCGTTTTTTTCAAAATGTTATTGTTCCAATTTTGAAGAAAAAGTTAGGCTTTGATGTCATTATTTATTTAAAAGTTTCAACTGAAAAAGCGGTTGAACGAATTAAACAACGTGGGCGTCAATTAGAATTAGAAACCCCATATTATTACTGGGAAAAGTTAAATGAACAATATGAAATTTTATATCATGAATTAAAAAATGATTATAAATTTATTGTTATTGATGCTGACAGTGATGATTTTTCAGAAAAAATAAGCATTATTATGCAACATTTATTACCTCTTGATAATAAAGTTCCTTGTTTAATTTAAAAAATAATTATTATTAATATTTTAATTTAATAAGGAGGAAATTAAAATGAAAAGCACAAATAATAATATAGAAACAAAAAGTTTAAGTAATTTAAGAATTTTAGGAACTGATGCAAGCAATTTATTTAAATAATTTAATTGCTAATCCGGCAGTACCTGATTGAATTAATCGTGATCGTTTTGTATTATCTCCAGGACATGCTTCAACTTTACAATATGCGATTTTACATTTAGCTGGTTATAATTTAACAATTGATGATTTAAAAAATTATCGTTATATTAATTCAAAAACGCCAGCTCATCCAGAATATGGTGTTACTCCTGGAGTGGATAATTCTTCTGGTCCCCTAGGACAAGGAGTTGGCTATGGATTTGGAATGGCATTAGCTGAACAACATTTAGCAGCTAAATTTAATAAACCAGATTATAAAATCATTGACCATTATACTTATGCTTTATGTAGTGATGGTGATTTGCAAGAAGGCGGAGCAATTGAAGCAATCCAATTAGCTGGGGTATGAAAATTAAATAAATTAATTATGTTATATGATTCAAATGATTGCCAATTAGATACAAAATGTGATGCTGTTTTAAAAATTGATTATCAACGTTTTTTTTGAAGTACAAAATTGAAATTATATTCGAATTGAAAACGCAGATGAGGATCTACCAGCAATTCAAAAAGCAATTGAACAAGCGCAAAAATCTAATAAACCAACATTAGAAGAATTATTTGTAATTCCATCGGTTGATTTAAAAGATTTTGAAGCGTTATTAACAACTGATAAAGATAAAAAAGCAGGAACACGAATTATTATGGGTGATGTGTTTAAATATTATCAACAAAAGTGTTTAAATAATATGTTTGGAGGTAGTGGTGATTTGGGTACTGCAACCAAAATTATTGGTTATAATGGTTCATGAACAACATCAACACCACAAAATAATAATGTTCATTTTGGAGTGCGTGAATTTGCTGCCGGAACAATTAGCATTGGTGTTGAATTACACCAAGGTTTGTCGAATGGCTTATATTCAAAACTTACCCGTAATTTTTGCTTTTTCACATGATTCAATCGGTGTTGGTTTTGATGGAAAATCACATCAGCCAGTTGAACAATTAGCAATGCTACGAAATTGTTCGAATTTAAATGTGTTTCGTCCAGCGGATATTAAAGAAGCAATTGGGTGTTTGAAAGCAAGCGTAGAAGCAAAAAGTGCTCCATCAGCTTTAATCTTATCGCGACAAGATACTCCATATCAATTAGCAGAAACATGTTGAGAACAAACGTTAAAAGGGGGATATATTGTTGTTGCTGAAGATGAGACAAAACCATTGGAGGCAATTATTATTGCAACAGGAACTGAAGTAGCACCAGCAATTGTTGCAGCTAAGACAATTAAGAAAAATATTCGTGTTGTATCAATGCCCTGTGTTGAATTATTTGAACAACAGTCAAAAGCGTATCGGGAAAAATTGTACCAAATAATATAACAAAAGTAATTGCAATTGAATTTTCAAATGATTATGTTTGATATAAATTTGTTGGTAAAACGGGCTTAATGTTAGGTGTTGATGATTATGGTTTATCAGGAAGTGCGGATGCTGTTATTAAATATAAGCAATTAGATCAAATTTCTATTATTAATAGAATTAAAGCATATTTAGGAGAATAATGATTACATTAGAAAAACTATTAGAGTATAAAACTTTTTATGTTATTCGAAATCATAATTATGTTGTTGCTCAACAAATTTGTAAACAGTTAATTAATTTACAAGTTAAATGTTTAGAATTAATTTTCACAATTCCTAATGTTGCAGAATTAATTAGTTTTGTTCGTAACAAGTATCCAACAATTTTAGTTGGAGCAGGAACAGTTTTAACATTAGAACAAGCAATGCAAGCAGCAATAGCCGGAGCTCAGTTTTTAGTAGGTCCAGTTTTTAACCAAGCAGTTAGTGAATATTGTCATCAAAATAATTTACTGTATATTCCAGGGGTAATGACACTACAAGAAGTTAAATTAAATTTTATTCAAACAATTAAAACATTTTTTCCAACAAAAGTTTATATGGCTTCAGGAGGAATTAATTTAACAAATTACGAAGAAGCAAAAAACTTAGGATATGATTTAGTTGCTGTCGGTGCTTTTATCACTGGTGATATTAATAGTACAGGTCTTGATATGGAAAAATTTAAAACATTTAAAACAATAATTAATCAATAAAGGAGAAAAAATAATATGAGAGATAATAAAAAAGTAATTTACAATGCGGGTAGTATGTTTACTGAGGCCCAATGAAACACAAGAAAACGTGAAGGAGATATGTTGCGTGAAATGTTTCCAGACTTTATTATTGGAAATCCAGTTGATTTTGAAACAAATCAAAAAGAACGTCCTACAAATAAAGCAATTTTTGAATTAGATTATGTTGGTTTAACTGAAGCAGATTATGTAATTTTAGAATTAGATGGTTGAGATTCAGGAACTCATATGGAATTTGGTTTAGTAGTTGAACAAGCAATTCATAATAAAAATAAATATTTATTCCCAATTATTTCTGACTTTCGTTTACATCAAGGAATTTTAAAAGGAGAATATCCTGGTTTTGGTTTAAACGAAATGATTACAGGAGCATTATATTATGAACCATTAAATAATGGTGATGTTCCTCAAATGACATTATGTAATTCGCATAAATTAGCTTGTGAAGCAATTAAAACTATTGAAACGGGAAGAATTGAAGAGTATCGAAAAAAATATGATATTAAAGATATTTTTAAAGAAAGAGAAGATACTTTATATCATGGTTTTAATTGTTTTATTTAAATTAATTAATAAATTAATGAAGAGTTATATGATTTATAACTCTTTTTATTATGCTGTGAAATTAATAGAAAATAATTATAAAAAAATTATTGGATATAAAAAATAAATAGTTAAAGAATAATAACCATTTTATTATTTAATTACTTGCATTTTTTTTATAATCTAACCGTGTCAAATTTTAAAACTTTAATGTTTGATTACAACTTTTATAATGAAAAAACTAATTTATATTAATAAAATATTTATTTACAAAGAAGGGTGTCAGATTCAAATGGATACAAATTATGTACAAAATGAACAAGAAAATGTTCAAACCAATGTTATTCAAAATAAAAAGCCAGATAATTTATGTTGAGCAGGATGTATTATAGCAATTGTTATATCATCGTTAGCATTGATAGGTTTTTCAATTGGTGGTTTAATGTTATTAGTAACAGGCACTATGAGTTATGGTTTTTATATGGTTACTGGGATTTTTTATTTAATAATTGCTGGAATCGAAATAATACCAATTATTATGTGCAATAATGTTTTAAAAGGAAAAGCAGAATCAAATCTTGCAGCGGGCGTTATTGCTTTAATTTTTTAAGGTTTGATTAGTGGTCTTTTAATTTTAATTGGTAAATATGAAAATAAAAAACCACAAATATTATCTACTAATTAGTTAAACTTTAATTAACAATTAAATTAGTAACAAAGTTATTATTTCAATAATAACTTTTTAATTTATAATTTAAGCAAATAAATTGTTAATTAGTATTATTTTTTGCAAATAATTTGAAAAATAAGTTAAATTACTTTTTATTTTTCTTTTTACAAGATAATATAAAATATATTGTTTAAATTAACTATATTAACTATCATAACTCAACATCAAAAAAAGTCAATAAACATCGGGGTTTAAAAAATAACAACCCCATAAAATAAAGGTTTTAGAGCATTGTTTTCCGACATTTTAAAAAGGTTTTAAAAATAATATTAATTACTAGAAAGGAGTTATAAAAATGAATAATAAATATTTTAATATTTATCCATATCCTTTTAATCAGTATCCATATAATGAATTAGATGATGATGACATATGATATTTACATACTGGTTTAAATAAAGCAGAAAGAAAAGAATTAATAAATAAAATATATGGTCAAAACAAATACTTTTATGTTAAAAAAACATATTACGGTAATTATGTAAAAAATACATTTTTTCCATTAGATAGAATTGAAAATAATATTCGCAATAAAACTGGTATTAAAAATACTGGTGAAAATGAAACTAAACTATTAAATAATCGTATTCGTACCCAAGGAAACTGTATTCGTAAAGCAATACATAATTTTCAAAATGCAGATAAGTTAACATTTTTAACTTTAACTTATGCAGTTAATGAAACAGATATTAAAAAATGCAAATATGATTTAATGAAATTATTTCAAAATATAACTAGATATCGTAAAAAATATAAAAAATGTAAAGATTTCAAATATTTATATGCATATGAATATCAAAATCGCGGAGCAGTCCATTTTCATATAATTTTAGATTGTTATATTCCTAATAAAATAATACGAAAATATTGACTTTATGGAATTAATAAAAATATCAAAGTTCAAAAAAGAACTAATGAACAACTTATAAAATATCTTTCTAAATATATGGTTAAGTCATTAACTAAAAATGAATTAGAAAAAATAGAAGTTGCCAAAGAGTTTGATATTGATTATAAATCTAAAAATGTTGCCTCAGGTAATAAACTTAATAATTTATTTGATTTGAATATTAAGTTATATCAATTTAGTAGAAATTGCGATAATGTAGCGACTAAAACTGGTTTAATAAATATGTCTTTTGATGATTTATGAGAAATATTTATTCACCATAAAAATGGTAGTAAGAAAAAAGTTGAGGTTTTATAAAAAATATAAATAAAGTAATTAAATACAAATTAAAGTAATCGCTTATTAGAGCGATTTTTTTATTTGCATTATTCATCAGATAGTATCTTTAAAATTAAAAATTAACCTATTTTGCCCTACAAACTAGTTAATTTTTATAATTTCCTTTCTGTGATTTATTATATTTTTTCGGTTTAACAACTAATAATATCATTTTTAATAAAGGTACTATCTGATGAATAATGCAATACTAAAACTTAATATTTTGATGCTTAAAGATGGATAACTCATCTATGGCACGAAGCCTTAAAGAAAGTGTGAAAGCGATTGGATTTACTACTCCTATTTATTTCTTTAATTCTCGGCAAGATTAATCACTTGCGAAATGTCAGAGCATGTGTTTTTTGCTTGTTTTCATAAAAAGAGTGCTGTTAAACCGAAAAAAACAATATCGGACACTAAAAAAACAAGAGGGTTGGAACTCCAAAAGGTTATTTTCTTTATATAAAGTTGTCTAGGGATGGATGAAGCGTAATTAATAACTGGGTAAACTGTTTTTTGTTTATTTCCGTATGGGGGTAAACTCTATCAAAATATCCTATCCGCCCCCGCTCACCTTCAAAGTGAAGCGGGCGGCGAAGTAATTAAATACTAAAATAAATTATTTACTAAATATCAAAATATTAACCAATAAAGGAATATTATGTTTTTTTACAGAAAGGAAAATATTTGATGAAAAAATGAAATAAAAAAATTAAAAATAAATTACAAGAATTAATGATACGAGCTTATCCAGTAACGGTAAATGATATTAATGATGAAATTTGAGCAACAAATAAAAAGAATTAAGGAGTATAGATAAATGACAGAATATAAAAGTTTGTATATTAATAAAACTTGAAATGAAATAACAACATCTTTTGAATGAGCTAATTGTCAGCCTGTTAATTGTCGTATTTCACATCATAAAAATCATTATGATTTGCAATGTTTAGAATGAGCCAAAATGTACTTAAATTTATTTAAAGACAAGTGAGATGTTATTGCTTCTTATATGCAATATTATAAAATTAATGATATTTTAGATTTAGCATCAGATGGATGAAAAATATTACAAATTGACAAAAAAACAAAACAAATAAATTAAAATATATTATTGCAATTGACCCTGCTGGAATTGGACAAACTGGTATTATTATTTATAATGTTTTTCAAAAGAAAATAATTAATAATATTACTTTTAATTCTAAAAATGAAGAAGAAGCAATAAATAATATGTATTTAATATTAAATGAGTTTAAAAATAAAATTTGTTCTTATTTAAATAAAATTATTGTAATAATTGAAGATTATCAACTTCATAAGGGTTTAAAAATAAAAAATCCATTATCTACTACTAAATTTATTGGTGGTTTAAAAGTTTTATGCAAATATCTATTTAATTTAAAATATATTTTACAATCACCAGTCATTAAGAAAAATTATATTTATAAAGGAAATATTAAAATGTCAGAGCACGAACACGATGCTTGAAAACATTTACAGTATTTTTTAGCAAAAGGAGTTGATAAAAATGGCACAATCAAAAAGTAATTTACCTAAAAAAGCAATAACTAATAAACCTAAAATAAAAAATAAAAAAATTAATAAGTTAGAATTAACTGTTAGATTACATGAAAATCCGATTAAAACAAAAATTAAGGCTCTTGTTGCTGGTGGCGTTGAAGTTGATGCTTGTTCGGCTAAATGTCAATGAGACGGATTAAATTATTCAACATTATCAATATATAACCCATCTATTTTAACTGAGTTTTTAAAATTAAAAAAAGATGATGAGATAAAAATTAAAGGCTCAGTATTTAATCAGTTAAATATAAAAACTAAACGCTATTTTTTATCTTTTAGAGTAGATAGTTTTGAAATTATACAAAAAGCGATTAGAAAAAGAACAAATACAAATATTAAAAAATAGGAGGAAAAAACAATGGCATTAAAAAATGTAAAATATGTTCTTATTGATGAAAATAATGAACCTATTAAAAATGAAGATGGTAGTTTAGATATTAAAACTGCTGAAATTATTTTAGAAAATACTGCTGAAGTTGAAGAATTTAATGCAAGTAATTTAGAAAATAATAATCAGCAAATCAACGAACTACAAACAAAAAATACTGAATTAAATTCACAAATTGAACAACAAACAATTCAATTAAAACAAATTGAAGTAATTGACTTTATTAATTCTTTAACTGATAATGAAGAATTTAAAAATGTTTTATTAAAGTCTTATGATATTAACGATGATATTGAAATCATTAAAGCACAATTGCAAAGTGTTTATGATGAATTAATTAAGGTACAAACAGTTAATACTGGTGGCGTACCAAAGGTAGAAAACAAAGAAAACAATATTTTAGATACAGACAATGTATTTAATAAATAGAAAGAAGGAAGTAAATTATGGCACAAAACCCACAAAGAATTTTCGGAGATATTGCTAATCAAGCAACACAAAGAGACCGAGAAACATTTGAACAATGATATTTACAAACTTATCAACAAAAATTTAGTTGAGAAGCATTATTTGCGTGAAAAGAAGCCAATAAGTTTGGTTTAACATATAAAAGAAAGAAAAATATTAAATATAATGAAGGTTTGGGAGCAAACGGTCAAGTATTTAATACTGATGATAACCTACTAAAATATTCAACAGTGGAATTTGAAGATGGAATTGTTGAATTAGATACAATTTTAACTTTTGCTCGTAAATTAGACCCCGTAGAAAGTGATTTTAACCCTAATCTTTGGGCTGCTAATATTGAACAAGCAATGGATACTGAGGTTGCTTATAAACGCAATAAAATTTTAGAAATTATTAATAAAGGAACAGTTACAACTATTCAAGGGCAAAAAGCAGATGATACTAATGCTTTACAAATTCACGATGAAATTATGGATAAAATATATGAAAATGGCTTTACCCCATCAGAAACAGTTGTATTGGGTTCGGCTGATTTTATTCGTGAAATTCGCAATAAATTACAATTACAACTTGGAGCAAACGACCAAATAAATAGCGTAATTGCAACAAGTGGAGCAATGAAAACTGTTGAAGGAACAACATATTATATGGTTCCAAAAAAATTACCAATTATTAATAAAGATGGTTCAGAAGGAACAATTGAATTATTACCAAATGGAGTTAATGCAATTGCCTTTAAATTTAGCAAAAAATATGACCCCCTTATTTTACGCAAAAAAGACCATACTCCGTTAAGAGTTGGTGCTGCTGCGTTAGGTACTGGAATGGGTAATACTTTGATTATGGAAAGAGTTTTATATTTAGGCGGAGCAGTATTTGAACCCAAAGGAATTATTAAACATATTGTTGCAAAAATTGATATTAGTAAAATTAATAAACTAGATAAACCAAATATTCATGTTACAGACCCAGCAACAGCAACAGCCGAACAGTTAAAACCACAATTTAAAGATGTTGTTTTAAAAGCGGTAAAAGCCGTAAATAGTTCTTTAACTGAAAGTGATTTTGATTACTTTATTGAAAGTAAAGGTGAAGATTGACCAATTAATATTACAAATGATAAAACAGTTGCAGTTCAAATTGAAGGTAAAAACAACGCTACTGGTCAAACAAATTCGATTGATGTTAAAATTAAAAATTCTTAATAGTACTAAAAAATAGTACTTTTTAGTTTGATAGATATGCCAATTGGAACATCTAAAACAGCCCTTATTTATGCTGTTAAAAAAAATCCAACTAGATTGTCAATCCAACAACAAGAAAAAAGTTTTGGTTTACAGTTATTAGAATTTTTAGGAATTCAAGTTTTAGCCCTTGGTTTATCAGTTTTAACTGGTGGTGTAGCATCTGCTGTTGGTCTTGGTGTGGGATTATCTAATTTTGCCGCAGCATTTATCTCGTTTGGAGTAGAAACAGCAACCGATTTTGCTGTAAATCAAATATACGATAAATTAACATCAGAAGTAACAGCAAAAAGTACTGCCTTAAATTTGTTACCAGCAATTGGTGGTATTGGAAAATTAACGCGTGCTGCTCGCACAACTAGAATTTTAAAATTAGCAAAAGAAACTAAACTACTTGAAAAATTAGGTGTAATAACTGCTAATAATTTAGAAGATGTTGTAAGGCAAGTTACAGGTAAAAAAATTTTATCTGATAAATTAATATTTGATTTTACAAAGCAGGCCAATAATGAAACTTTATTATATACAATTGGTAAATTAGCCCGAAATGATTTTTATAAAGGTTTTAAAGTTTCTAATTTAGAAACAATTAATAATTTATTAAAAATTGAGAAAAATATTCAAAAAATAAGTCCTAAATTAGTTCAAAAAATACCACGCGTAAATGAAAAAAATGCTAATAAATGATTGTCTGAATATGGATTAAATATTGATAAAATAAGCAAAATTAATACTAATGAGTGATATAACATTATGACTAATCTTCATAAAAAAGGTGTTGGTAAAAATCTACTATTAAATGCTAATTTAATGCGGGGCAGTAAAATATATAATAATAAATTATTAAATATTTTGCATCAAACACCAATTAAATTAAATAAAATTTTAAATCATTTAAACCCAAATTTTTATATTCAAAAAGTAACTAAAAAATTATTAGCCCCAATTGAAAAACAAATAATTACAATTAAACAAAAAGTAATTAATAAAATTACTGATAAAACTAAAAAAATATTGTCTAAATTTGAAACTAAAGCTATTAAAAAAGGCCAATTATTACCCTTTGCTTATGGTTCTGATGTTTTTTTAGCAGTAAAAATTGTTCCATTATCAGTTGCGGGCGAAGTTGTTTTAACAATATATTATAAAAATCCTAAATATGCCCCTATTGTCGTTATGACAACTTTAATCAAAGCAGAACAGTTTGTTTTGGCTCCTGAACCGTTTAAATTTTATATGAACAGTGAGTGGTTTATTGGTTGGGGATTTAAAAAAACAAGTTTGTTTAATTTAGTTTCTTTTGCCCCGCTTGCTTATCAGCAAGTAGTAAAATATAGTTTTAAAATATATCGGACAATTGCTAAGATATTAAAAATGCAAGAAAAATTTAAAAATAACTTTAATAAAGATAAATTGTTAAATATGCTAGAAGATAGTGCGGTTACTAGTTTATTGGGTAATGGACTAGTATTTCAAGCATACAAACAACTTAGAACAAAACAAGATTTAAACAAAACAATTAAAACAAAAACACTATTAAATAGTAAAAAGTTTATTTTAAATAAAATATATTCTAAAAAAAGTAAATGATAAGGAGATGATTAAATGTTAAATGAATTATGACAAAATGTTACTTTGGAAAATTATAATAATTTTATTCCAATGACAGGTAAAATTACACAAGTTCCAGTTCGTTATAATAAGTTCTTTAAAGGTGATGTAGAATTATGATTTAAAACTTTTGCTTTAAGAGTCCAAAATATGATTAATTCCTATTTGAATTATCCATTTTCAAAATTAAAGTTTGAAACATTTAAAGACCCATTATTAAAGAAAATTTGTATTAATATGGTGTTTATTACGATTGAACATTGAACATTTAACCGCATTCCAATTGAATTTTTTACTTCGGCAAATATGAGTGTTGGTGATATTAATTATTCTTCACAAAATGACCCTATGGCAACATGACAAGGTTTATTGCCTACCTATGCAAAATCATTGGCTAATTTAACAACTTTAAAGAAAATTTTTCGTACTTTTCAAGAAGAAGGTATTGATTTAACTATGATAGATTTAGAAGCATATTATATACAATTAGAAGTTGATGCTTTATTAGAAAAAGAAAAAACTAAGATTGACAATAAAACTATTGTTAAAAATAACAATAATGAAATAAATGTCCCCTTTGATAATGATACTATTTTTTATGATAAAACTAATAAAGTTTGAAAATCTAATACTAGCGATATTATTAATTCAGAGTCTATAATGAAAATATTAAATCCTAATGATTTTGCTATTACTAAAGGTGGTAATAATAAAGGCAAAATATCTGTAACAAATGGTTATAATGATGAATTAGCAATTGATGACCCAACTAGTGGTGGTGAATTTGTTAATTATATGAGAACACGACAAATTGAAATTAAATTAATACCTACTGAAAGTGGCAAAGCTAATGCTTCATTTAATCAAAAAACAGGTGAATTAGAAATTTGAGACCCAGCATTTAAAAATAATGATATAACTGCTAACTTTGAAATTATTAAAACAAGTATAACATCAGAATTAAAAATAACTGATGACACATTACCAACTACAAAATATATTAATGAACATTATCAAATTAAAAGTAGTGATTGAGAAATTGTAGATATTACTGATTGAACTCCTAATGTTAGTGAATATCAAATAAAAGATTGAGATAAAAATAAATATAAATATAAAGTATGAGTTGATAATCAATTTTTAAATAGTTTTTATTTATCAACTTATAAAGGATTTACAGGAAATATATCAAGTGGAATAACAACTACTGGTAATGAAAATCAAATTGCACAATTAAGAAATAATGGAAAAATTATAATATATTCAAAAAATGCTGCTGCTAAAATGACTAAATTATATATTGAAAGAAAAAAAGTAAGTTAGGAAGGAGATGTTTTTATGCCAAAAGTAGAAGTTAAAGATGTAATTATGTTTTTGAAAATCTTTGGAGTTTCATCATTGTTTTTTATTGTTGGAATTATTATTTGTTTTATAGGACCTACTAAATTAGGAATTGGTTGACCTGCATATGTAATTATTGGTGCAATGCTTAATGGTTTTGGGGTTGTTGTTTTAATTATTGAAACTATTAGATTTATCAAAACTCATAACAAACAACAAAAACAAGATAGTATTGAAGATGTTATTAAAAAAGAAGATACAAAATAAAGAGGATGTGAAATAGATGTGTGGAAATTGCATATGTCAAAATTGTAAAGATGAAAACAGAAGAATTAGAAAGAAAAAATATGCTTTTGAATTTTGTGAAGAACAAATAAAGAGAAATCCAAATCAAATTGGAATCAGAATAATAATGCGTATGATAGAAGATAACTTTTAAAAAAACAAATAAAAAATAAGGGGGTGTGTTATAAATGGGATTGTTACCAGCAAAAAAGAAATTAAAAAAAGAATATGATATTGATAGTTATTATCTTAATTTAGCATCAACAATTACTAACCGTAAAAATGTTACTGTTCAAAAACATAATGAGATTTTAGAAAAAAGAATTTGTGAAGATAATGCTAATTTTTTAAATCCGCGTGATTTAGAAATTAGCATTTATAATCAACTTACTAATCAAAAAATAGATACTAAATTAATTAATAACTTTTTAAAAATGCAGGACTTTACTAATAAGAATTGATATAACGAATATAAAATTAATAAAAATGGTAAAGGTGCATATTTTATTTTTGCTAATAATTCAAAACTTAATTTTATTACTATTGATTTTTACAATGACCAATATGATGAATTAGGTAATTTAGTATCTTGTACTTTTGATTATGACCCTTATATTAAAAATGACCAGAGTGTTTTTATTACTGAAAAATTAGAAATTGATTATGTAACTAAACAAGTAAAAGTTATTAGAAAGTTAAAAACACGATTATACAGTACTATTACCGACTTATATATTGATGATGCTAAATGAAATAACTATACAACATTACAAAGAGAAGAAATATTACCACTTAATTTTATACCGATTGAAATTATTCCTAATAACCCTAATTTTGAACCTTCTGCCCGCTATGGTAAACAATTTGCTAGTATTTTAGATATTATTGCTGAAAAGATTATGTTAGACCCATTATTAAATAGTGGTAAATTTACCATTAATACTAATGGCGTGACTGGTGTTGTTGACCAAGAAATTAGTAAAATGTTGGCTTCATTTATTGAAAATGACTTGTTATTAGTTGAAGGAGACCCTGATAGTAATTTTCAACCAGTAGACTATATTGCTGGTAATTTTAAAGGTGAACAATTAACCAAAATATATGATTGATTATTAACTAATTATTATAAAATAAATCGCCATCATGTTCCTGCAATCGCTAAAGGAGCCCAACAAACTCAGGCTGAAGTTGCTGGTGTAAATATTCAAACAAACGCATCATACGAACAAATGATATACATTAGAGAAATTAAATTAACGGAATTTATTATTAAGTTAATTAAATATGATAATGCTGTTTTAAATAGTAGAACATTCAATATTAAAAATATTTATGAGTTAATTGTTGATGTTCGCTTACCAGTAAATGCTACTTTAAACAGACAATTAAAAAACAACGAAACTATTATCAATATTCCTAATAAAGAAGGAGAACAAGAATAATGTTAAAACCATCAGAAAAAATGTTGGCACAATTAGCAGAAAATGATGAACCAATTGACTATTCAATTGATAGTATTCCGTTAGATTTTGCTAGTCAATCGCAGTACAGCGACCCTGATTTAGAACAATTGTTTACTGAAGACCGTGCAAGAACCTTATATATTTATAAAATTAATAATCTTGTTAAGACAAAGCAAAAACCAATCTTAAACTACTCTCAAAATAGCGTTAAAATAGGTTTTATTGACAAAGATGAATATATTAAAATAACGGGTTATGAAATTAGCGACTTTAATTTTAAATTACAAATTCAACAAAATACCACAGTTCAAGATAATAGTACAAGTTATGTAATGATTGATAAAAAAGATATTTTAATTAATGATATTTCAAAAAAAGATAAAGAATTTTTAGAAACATTAGACTTAAAAATAGTGTCTATTAATGAACCAATTAGTGAAGAAAACAAAAATGAATGCTATATCATTGAAGAATATAAACGCCCTTATTCACCTGATGGTGTTGACATTATTAAATCTACGCATTTAGTTAAAATAACTGATTTTAAGTGAAAAAACCAAAATAGTATTCATTTAGTATTACAAAAATCATTACCCGAAGACACAGTATTTACTGGAATTGAAATTAAATATCCTAAATCAATGTTATTTGGCAATATTAAGTGTTGGGGCAATGTTAATGGTGTTTATTCTTATCCACAGTCAATTATTCAAAATGCTAATTTATTACCTTTACTATCTATGCCAATTGAAACAAATCCCAATTTAAGAATATTTCAGTATTGACTAGGATATAGTTTTTTGCCATTTGAAATAGCAAAAAATTTTTCTACCCCAAATGATTGTTTAATTTTGGTTAGTGTAGGAAACCACAATAAAAATCCAAGAAAACAAGTAATTAAAAATGCCAGAATTTTAGAATGTAATATTGTTGCATATTATAATCCTCCCGGGAAATATTCATACGATGTTAAAATACCTGGTAAAATGCCAGAAACACCGTCTATTTCATTACTTCCGCCAATATGACAAAATAATGCTTCTCGATATGGAGAACTACTAATTGAAATACAATCTTCTGAAGTATATGGAAAATTAGAAAAAGTATTAAGAGATATGTTAACATTTCGTTATAATTACGACAGAAAATTTCGCGGCGCTAAATATGATGAAAAAGGAAATCCAATAAATGAAAGTGCAAAAATAAAACAATTATTTGAAGGGGAAAAACCTGAAGATGTTATTGATGGTTTATTTGAAAATTGAAAATTTAAAAATCCTACTTATCTTAATGAAAAAGCGGTAAAAAGATTTAAACAAATTATTTATCTATTATCAAATTATGTATATAGTAATATGGCAGTTAATAAAGGTTATAATGATGATATTAAGTTATTTTCTCCCTATTATTTTGAATTACTTTCTGAACCAAAAATTAAAGAGGGAAAAGATGAAGAAGCATACTATGAGTTTCAAGATTGCATAGTACAATTAAAATCATCTTATTTTGATTTTTCTGATTTAAAAAATAAAAATTATTATGAAATGCAAAAAAGTAATATAAAAATTATAGATAATGATATTTCAGAAAACCATGTTTATCAATTAGAGTCAAATTTTTTTAATTGATTATCAATAACGAATGAATTAGAAACAAATAATATTCCCTCCCTTATTCCTGGTGAAATTAAACTATCAGATGGAGAATATGGGAAATATTTAACAAATTTAATTATTTCTGATGATAAAGTACAACAAACATTAGAAGCATTATATGGATATCATAAAAAAGGAACAGTATATTCAAAATCAGAATGATTAAATTTAATTAATAGTTTTGTTGAAAATAATATTAAAATTTATTTTTCACAAAATATTAGTATCTTAAATCAAATTGAAATATCGGGTATATGAGGTTATGGAAATTATGATATTATAATTTTTACAGAAAAAAAACAAATTAATATTAATAATTTAGAATTATTTAATAAAAACAATGAAAAATTATCGTTAGTTACAATAGAAATATAAAAAGTTATTTATTAAAATAACTTTTTTAATTTATAAAATAATTATCAAAATTTTTATATTTTCCCTAAAAATTAGAAATATCATATTTTTTATTCCATTCTTTTGAATAAATTTCATCTATTCCACCAGTATCATTAACTGAAAAATCTTGTAAATTCATTATATTTTTATAAGTTAAATAAAATAATGAATAAACAGGATTATAAACTTTATCAAGATTTCAATTATTAGGTTGGTTTGTACACCATAAAAATATAGTGTATTTATCATTATTTTTAAATATATCATTAGAATTATTTTCTTCATCTTTTATTGTATAGTTAATTAATGCTTGACCTATTTTTTGGTTTTTATTACAAAATGTAAGAGTTCTATCTCTTTCTAAAAATGAATTTTCAAATTTTGTTTTATTATTAGCAGCAGTAACAAAAACAATAGGCAAAGAAATACATAATCCTAACAATAAAATTGTTATTAACAAGATTGCTATTTTCTTTTTTGTTTCAGTTAGGAAAAAACACCTTATTGATAAAATTAAATATTTCATACTATCCTTCCTTTACTCAAATTTATTGTTTGATAGAATCTGGGCTCGCGGTGATTTCCATAAGTTTTGCGAAAAATTACTTAAAGTTTAAAAAAACATTTGCCGCGCTTTTCAAAATACTTAGGAAAAATTCTAAGCGTTAAGCGAAGAATTCTATAAAGGTTCCCAAATTTGTTTGAAAGAATCTCAAAATCTTTTTTAACTTGTAAGTCATTTTATCACAAAAATTTAAGAAAATCAACCGCTCGCCCAATTCCTGCAAATAATTTTTATAGTCTTATTGATATAATTAAAGCATTTAAAGAAAGGAAGTATATTTAATTTTATCTATAAAAAAGGAAATAAAGTTAATGTTAAAATAACAAACATTACACCTTATGGTGCTTTTTGTAGAGCAGAAAAGGCTGATGGTTTAATTCATATTAGTGAGATTTCAGATTACTTTGTTAGAGATATTAGAGATTTTTTTGATGTTGGTGATGAAATTGAAGTTGAGATACTAGAATTTAATTCAGTTAGAAAACATCTTAAATTAAGTTATAAAAATTGTCATTCTGAACTATTGAAAAATGATGATGGTAATAAAATACAAGAAAAATCACCTAGTTTAGAAAAATCATTAAATACTAATTATTTAGTAAATAAAAAGTAAATAAAATTTATAAATTTTAGAAGGTTTTTAAAACCTTTTTTATATTCCCATTTTAAAACGATACGGATAAGAGCCATAAAACAAAGCATCATATGGGTCATGGTACATTTTACTATCGGGTGTGTTTGTTTTGGTATCACTAAATCTTAGTTCACTAATGCACTTATCTAAAAATGGGAAGTTATCTAATATGCCATATATTTTACCTTGAACAAACATTTTTCTTATTCAGGTTACGCGATTGATTATACCTGCTTCTTTATTAAGAGATGTCTGATGTTTTTTCGCTTTAAACATTTTAATTTTATAGCCTAAATAAGGGTAAATATCTTCTTGTAATTTTTGCATAAAGTCGTGGGCATTAATATCATAATGAAATGTTGCATATTCAAAACCATCAAATTTATCAAATGTATGAATTATTCATTGGCCGTAATGTTCAACTATTTCATTTAAATTCATTGTGTTTTTTGGGGTAACAACATTTTCTTCAATTAAATATTTATCATATTCATTATTTTCATTAATTTTATAACCACTAAATAAAAATACTGTATGGTCTTCACTACCATTAGCATAATCAACACCAATTGAATAACTATCAAATTGATACTGTTTTGTATTTGTATTATAAAAATCTTGTAAATTATACTCTTTAATATATTTACGATAATTTCGTAAAACATAAATACTGGGGTCATTATCATTATATTCAAAACCATAGTATTCAATTTCAAATAAATCAGGTCGCTCTTCTTTATTTGCTAAAACAAGTTTTTTAGTAATATCGGGTATTTTATTTCAAACAGCTCCCATTGTTAATCGTAAATTAAAAACACCTAAGCCTTTAAATACATGTTTGTTTTCTGAATATACTTGGTTATGTTCTTTTAAAATAGTTTTAATTCTTTCATTTAAGGGTAAAAATGGGGTTACAAATTTTTCATAAAAGACATGGTATTTATCAAAAGGATTAAAAGTAAATTGATTAGAATATGTTTTATGAAAATATGTTGTTACTGTTATGTATTGTTTTGTTATATTATCTCATTATTGAAATGTTCAAGATAATTCTTTTACTGAAATAGGATTATCTAAATTATATTGTTCATTATCATTTTCATCAGTATATTTTTTGTAAGACACTTTTAAACTTTTTGAACGAAACATTGAAACTCTTAAATTATTATATCTTTTATCTAATTCTTTATCAGTTAAGATTTCTTTTTCTTCGGCATGTATCATTTCATCAGTTCATGCTGATATAATACCACTACCTTTACCAACTTTTCCCATAATTTTATTACCATTAGCATAACCAGCAAAAGCAATGCGAACACCACTAGGAAAAACAATCTCGCCGCCTTCTTTAACATTTTTAGGTCAAACAATGCCATTTTCATTGTCAGGTCCTATATCAATCCCATATTTATCGTATAGATAATTACATACATTAATTGTATCGCCAAATGTAGTATCTTCGTGGGTGTTAGCGTATCTTCGTAAAATATTAGATGAAGCATCAGTAAAATTACAAGCAAAAAATAATTTTTCTGCTAAATGATTTCATGTTTTATTAGTACCACGCCCCGCTGAGACAAACTTAAAAAAACTTGGCGAAGTAAAATATCGGGCATAACTATCACCAACAAAATCTTTAAATACTTCTCAATCAAAGCCAAAATTAAAGTCACTAAAATTTAAATCATATTTTTTATTTAAATATTCATAACTAGTAATTCGTTTTTTGTTATTAATTTTTGTAAAATCTTGCATTTTTAATTAGCCTCCTTTTTTGTTAAGATTATATGAAGTATTAAGTATCAATTAAGTATCATAATTTAAAATATTTTTTTTAATTAAGAAAGGAAATTATAAAATGGAATTAAAAAATAATTTATTAGGAAATTATAAAGAAAATAAAAGAATAGAAACAAACAATGAAACTAAAAATTTCTTAATTGAAAGAGATAATGAGATATTTAAATTATATCAACAAGGAAAAATATTACAAGGATATAAGGTTGTATCAAAAATACCAAAAACAATTAGAACAGAAGATGGAGATATACCTTTAAAAAGACGAAGATATGTTAAATATGATGAAGAAAAAAATGAATATATAAATCGCTATCCTTTGGATGAAGAATTAGGTTTAAAAAAATACCAAAGAAATGAACAAAATTTAATAAATAAAATTACTTCATTTATGGGTGATGGAAAAAGATATAAAGATATTTTAGATACTGTCGAAAACGATAATATTAGTGAAAGAACAATATCTAATATTTTTAAAAATGCAGATTTAGAAGAAACCGATTACATTAGTAATAAAAATAACAATAAAATTAAAATTCCAAATAATGTTTTATATATTCAAATTGATGGGGCTTTTGAACCTATGTGAGAAAATAAAAAAAGAGTTGAAAATAAAATATTTGCTTCAACTATGCATGTTGGTGTTGATGAAGAAAAATCAACAAAAAACAGAAAAAAAATGAAAAAGAAAAAAGGCATTTTTCAAATGATGAATAAAAATCATAAGAATAAAAATGATAAATCTAATATTGATAATTTTATTGATAAAATTTTTAAATCAATGGATACTTATGATATTAATGAAAATACTAAAATATTAATATTAAGTGATGGTGAAAAACAAATTAAAAAAATTTACAAAGCAATAAAAGCAAAATATAAAAATAATACTGTATCATATAGTTTAGATAGATTTCATTTAGTAAAAAGATTTAAAGAATTATTTCCAAATCGTAAGAAAAACCAAATTCATAGATTAAAATATAAATTAGCAAAAATATATTTTTTTACTGGAAATTATGAAGCATTATTAGATTTTTTAATGTGTCATTTGCCCTATGTTATTGATAATAAAAAGAAAATTTTATTAGAAACTATTGAATTAATTAAAAATAATAAAGAAGGTATTGAAAATCAAACATTAGAATATAATATTGGTTGTCACATGGAAGGAGATATATCACACTATATTAAGGCTGTTAAAGGGCGGGGTGCAAAAATATATTGTAAAGAAACATTTATTAATATGTTAATTTCTTCTATGTTAAGACTTAATAATCAAATTAATGATGAGAAAGTTGATAAAACTAATAAAAATAAAGAAAAAATTGAATTTAATATATTTAATTTAAATCAATCTCAAAATCAATTTTTATCTTTATAAAAAAATAAAAACCTTTTAAAATTAGTAATAACTTTAAAAAGTATTTTTTAGTGTGTCAAAATTCATAATTTTATAAATTATTTTTTTAAATAAAAATTATATTTTTAAAAAAAGTTGAATTTTTTATAAATTTTGTTATCATTTAGTCATAAGCGAAACTTAATTTGTTTCTAATTACTTAATTTATTAAAAACCTCAAAATAATGTATACTACCATAAAAATAAGTTTGGTGAAAAACAAATTAAAAAAATTTATAGAGCAGTAAAAGCAAAATATAAAAATAACACTGTATCATATAGTTTAGATAAATTTCATTTATCAAATAGATTTAAACAATTATTCCCAAATCGAAATAGAATCAAAATTCATAGAATAAAATATAAATTAGCAAAAATATATTTCTTTACTGGAAATTATAAATTATTATTAGATTTTTTAATATGTCATTTATCATATGTTAATGGTAATAAAAAAATATTTTTATTAGAAACCATTGAATTAATTAAAAGTAATGAAGAAGGTATTGTAAATCAATCATTAGAATATAATATTGGTTGTCATGTTGAGAGTGATGTATCGCATTATATTAAGGCTGTTAAAGGGCGTGGCGCAAAAATATATTGTAAAGAAACATTTATCAATATGTTAATTGCTTCTATGTTAATACTTAATAATCAAATTAATGATGAGAAAGTTGATAAAACTAATAAAAATAAAGAAAAGATTGAATTTAATATATTTAATTTAAATCAATCTCAAAATCAATTTTTATCTTTATAAAAAATAAAAAACCTTTTAAAATTAGCAATAACTTTAAAAAGTATTTTTTAGTATGTCAAAATTCATAATTTTATAAATTATTTTTTCAACTAAAAATTATATTTTTAAAAAAAGTTGAATTTTTTATAAATTTTGTTATCATTTAGTCATAAGCGAAACTTAATTTGTTTCTAATTACTTAATTTTATTAAAAACCTAAGAATAATGGATACTACCCATTTTTGGAAATATTTAACTGGAACACAAATAATTAATTTGTATAATCAATATAAACAAAATTATTTTATACAAATGAAAAAAGCATTATTCCCTGCTGAACCTCAAAAAGTAAAAACAAATAACAATAATAATTTAACAAATTGAACTGTTGAAAAAGACCAAGAATTAATTAATGATTTGAAAGATTTAAATTAAATGAGTTTATATAATTATTGAGTTCAATTTGTAAGTTATATTATTGGTTTAAATGCTCCCGATTTTATATATGGTTATATCGTTTGTATTATTTATCATTTTATTTTTTGGAATATTTTTTAAACTTATTCAAAAAATGTGGAGTTTTTAAAAATGCAAAATGATTGAGAAAAATTAAAAGAGTTTTTTATTCATGTCTTTTTGTTTATAGATAAAACAAATGTTGAAAATATTACAACTTTAAATTTAACACAAAATGAATATTTAACTTTGATGATTGGTGTTTGAATTGTAATTTTGTTTTTAACTTGGTTTTTATTGTGAATGATTTTTAAAATAGTTGGGTATTTTAAATAATGAAAAAGTTTGTATTTTTTTTAAAAAATTATTGTTATATTAGCGGTTCAATGGTTTTGTTTAGTTTAATTGATTTATTATTTTGAATTATTTCTTTAAATTACACCGGCTTAGTATTTTGACTATTATTTGTTTTACAATGTGTATATTTTTTTGGTGATTATGAAAAAATATTTTTTATCAGTTAAATGCATTTAGGTTAGTTGATTTTGTTTGAGATAACCCTTTGTCAGTTATCATTGGTAAGTTAGGAACAGGTAAAACATTACTTTTAACTTATTTGTCTCAGTCTATGAAATTATTAACAGATGAAATTTATAGTAATTATCCATTAGAAGATGACAAGGTTAAAGTTTTAACATTTAAAAATTTGAATTTTACTGATCGAACAAAACCAGTTCCTCCAGATGATAGTGTCATTTTATTTGATGAAAGTTATTTATATATTGATGGAACTAGTCCGCACGATGAGAAAAAAGTTCATAGTGGTAAGATACCGTGAATTGTTTTAGCAAGACATTTTGGACATCGTGCTTTGTTTACTGCTCAGCGTGAGGGTATGATTTTAAATAATATTAGGCAATTAGCAAATGGTATTATTATTCCAATTTCACTTAAAAAACCAATTGTTAAAAAAGGATTTAATATTTTTAATCGTTTTTTATTATGCGAATTGGTATTTTTCAAGATATTACTGATTATGAAATTTGAAAAACTGAGTCTGTTAAAAGAACAGCCGAAGATAAACGTGCAAAACATAGATCTGATGTCGGATTAGGAATTCGGTTTTTTAAGATAATTATTCCGCTTGAATTTGATAATAAATACGATAGTTATTGATTAATTTTTGTTCGTTATTTGAAAAACGATGAGGTTGTTAATAAAAAAGAATACTTTTGAAAAGATATATCAAAATTAAATAATAAACAACGCTTATAATTGTTTGATATTGATATTTTGAAAAAGAATTTAAAACCTAAAAAAGAAAAAGGAAGTGGTAAAGATGATTAATTTATTATCAGAAAGTAGTAATTGAGACAAAATTTTTAGTTTTATTTTTGATGTATTTTTGTTTATTTTTGATGTGATTTGAAATACTAAATTGCCAATGACAAAAACAACGATTGCTTATTTTGTGATCTTTTTTATGGTTATTAAATTATCAATTTATGCTATTCATGGTACATCAACACAATATAATGAATTAGGTTCAACTGTTCAAAATAGTACATCAAAATTATATTCTTCAACAGCTCGTGGAGTTTTAGATACCAAACAAGGTATACAAAAACATGTTGAAGAACGTAAACAATTTAAAGTTAGTCGCAATAAACAACAGTTATCAAGTTTAGCAAGACAAGCAAAAACAAGAAAATTAGGTTTTAAAAGAATTCATAGCACTAAAAGAATAAAAAAATAAGTAAGGAGTTGATTTTATATGATTAAGTTAGTTTTATTGGTAGCGGCAATCGCTATATTTGGAACTGTTTTTATTACAGTTATTATTAATCAGTTGACATCAGCAAAAAATATTATTATGGATTTATATAATTCTGATACTTGGTTGTTATCTATTTTTGATAAAATGGCGATTTTATTTAGTCATCCGTTAATGTTAACAATATCAAGTTTATATATTATTGGGTTTATTGTTTCAAAAACATTCTATAGTTAGGAGTTAAATTTATGAAAAGTAATGTAAAAAATAAAAAAAGAAAAGAAACAAAATGGTTTATTTATTTCTTGGGTTGATTTAATTTTATATCTTATTATAAGTTTTTCGTTAATGCTTGCTATTAAAAGGTTGAAAAACAAAAAAATAAAATTTATTATCTATATTAAAAAAAATGAATTATAATCATTAACTAATTTTCAATTATCTTCAATTAAATTAACCGATTGTAAATTATTTATATTTGTTTTTAATTTATTTAACATTTGTGTTAAATTATATTTATTTGTAAAAGAATAAGCAAAATTTGTTAATTCTTTTAAAAATTGTTTTCTATCAACATCATAAAATTTATTAATGTTATACTGTTTAACATAACTATCTCAATTTTTATATAAATCCATAAATTTATCACTTGGTTTATTATAAGAAACACCAGTTGAATAACTATCCTTTAAAAAATCTAAGTACCATTTATCATTATAAGTTAGTGATCTTGATGTTTTTAAAGTAGGATTAATAAAATAATTGGTATCACTTCAATTTTCAAAAAAACTACTGCGTAAAAACATTGTATTAATAAAATCAGTTTCATTCATTCCCGTTGTTTGTTGATTAACAGTATAATTTTGCTGATGTAATGGTTTGAATGCTGTTAAAGTAATAAAAGGAATAATTAATCCTAAAATACTTAAAATAAATATAGCAAATAAAGATAATGACTTACGCATTATTTTTTACCACCTTTTCTTTTTTTATTTTCTTTTATTAATTTGATAATTTCATTAAATAAATAACCATAAAAATAATGAATTATTAAGATATATCACAATATATCAAATCATAAACCATAAATTATATAACCATTTATACCAGCATATTTTTCTTTTAATTCTTCAATCGTTGAAACTGTATCTAAAATACATACAAGCAATGAAAAATATTAAAATTTAAACATGATACAAATAACGCCAAAGAAATAGATGGTATTCCGTTTATTCCCGGTGATATAAAAGTTTATGTTGAAATGAGTAAATTAAAAGGTCTTTATTATTGAGATGGTAGTGATGAACCAGAATTGCCAACAATTAACAAAAATACTGGTGAAATTATAAATTGAAGTGTTGAAAATCAAAATAAAGTTAGAGATTTTTTAAATAATTATTTAGATGTTATTATTCAAGAAAACATTATAGTTCAACAAGGGGGTAATCCCAATTATGAAAGTTCTATTGTTGGAACACAAAGAATAATCTTTGATTTTGAAATTGTTGATGAAAGTTTATGAAAAAATAGTTTTAAATCAATTTATCGGATGATTTTAACGATTGATAAAAATAATAACATTATTGCTGGTAGTTTAGAACTAACACATATTAAGGCACGCAGTTTTGATGTATCTGAATCTACTCATAAAGATGAAAAATTAGGTTTTTTGTTTACTTTTATGAAAGAAAAAGAAAATATCTTTAATTTTGAAGGAAATATTTATTCTATTGGACAATGAAATCTTTATAATACTATTTATTATCAAAAAATGACTGGAAAAATAGATATTAATAACTTTTTAATTTTTTTTTTTTTTTTGCTTATGCTTTGATTCCTATTTTTCAAAATCGGAGTAATTTTATAGAAAGTGGTTATATTGATAATTTACAATATGATACTGTTTTGATTAACTTTTTTGGTTTAAAATTAGAAAATTTTAAAGATTTTATTTTAGATGAAAATGGAAAGTCAATAAAATATTTTAATGACTATAATAATTATATTTATAAATTTGAAAATAATAAAAAAGTTTTAAAAACCGAAGCAGAGAAAAAATTTGAAGAACAAAAGAAAAAATTTTTAGTTTCTTATGATAAATTTAAAGAATTATTGAATAGTATGTTTACGGTTTCTCAAAATTTTTATAAGGATTATTTACGAACAATATTTGATTTAGATAATAATACTTATACGCAAGGATATAACAAAAAATATGGTTTGTTAGCAAATAATGGTTTTAAAATTTATCCACGTTACTTTTATTTTTCTGATAAATATAAATTATTAGATTTTAAGATGTATTCAGCCTATAAAAATCGGTTTTATAACACAAATTATGGTAATGTGTTTAACTATGATTTTTCTGTTGCAAATGATTATAATATTAATCAAAATGAAGGATATGTTTTTGAAGATGTTTTAAAAGATAAATATGGTTTAAAATATAAGAAAATGGAAGAACAAAAAATCGGATATAAGTCTTTGAATTACAAACACAAAAAGAAAATGATATGTATCAATATTATGACTTTAATTTTGGTATTTATAACTGACAAGAAATAAATAATGGTGGATTATTTCCCGATAGTCAATGATGACAAGCACAATATGAAAGTTGTAGTTGATATAATTTATCGTGTCATATCAGAAATGCGGCAATTTGAATTGTGAATAATATTCCTGGTATAAAACAAGTTAATGAATTAGCGAGTGGAGTTGGAAAAATTTTTGAAACAATATATAGTTTTTTTAATCAAACATTTGAGGTATGAAAATTTAGTCCAGCATTATATAATACAATAACAAATATATTTTTATTAATTATTTTTATGAAATTTGTACTATTAATATAAAAAGGACTAATAAAGTCCTTTTATTCTTTTCAATCTGTAATTTTGCCAGTATCCTTATCAATTTCGGGTGTTTGTGGTTCATTAACTCCATCTCAACGATAAATATTTTTATATCCAAAAATTTTTCATGTGTCAGTTTTTAAATGTTTACCTTTTCATTTATTTATAAATCATGTTTTTCCAATTAATTTTAATCCTATATAAGTTTTTAAATTATGGTTAATTTTTTCATTTTCACCTTCAATCATTAATTTTCAATTACTATCTTTTGATGGTTGTTGTGGTTTTTTTGGTTCTGATGTAGGTTCTGGTTTATTATTCCCGTTTTCATTGTTATTTGGTTTTTTACAACTAATTAATGTTGTTGTACTTGTTGCTGTTAATCCGATTGCTCCTAAAATACTAAGTCATTTTTTCATATTTTACTCCTTTTTTATCAAATTTTATTGACATTATATATACAAGTATTTTTAAATATGTTTTAGAAACGATACTTACTTATTATGGTTATGATTGTTTAAAAAAGTTTGAAGTTTTATAAAAATTATTTTAAATGATATGATTATACTATATTTTTTTAAAAAATGAGGTGAATTAATGAAATATATTATTAATAACTCTAATTTAGGCGATTTACAAGCAAAATTGCAAGATTTTTAAAGTAAAAATTATAAAAATAAATACTATAAAAGAATAAAAACAAAAATATTTGCATATATTAATTTATGTAAGGAATTTTTTTAAAACTAAGTTGTTATTAAAAGACTTGATTAAAAAATATTTTAAAAATAAATTTTCAACTTTTTATTACTAAGCAAATAAAATTTTACTTGCATATGCAAATAATAATTTTGAAGATTTATTATTAAAATTAACAGTTCCTAATAATATTAATTATCAATATAGTAATGATGTTCGCGAGAATATTTGTGATTTATATTTTGAATATTGTGATAAACACGCTGGGGGTGTTTTATCATTGTTTTATAATTTAAAAAAAGGAATTCATGGTGAAGAATTAAAAAATAAAGCACCAAAAAATTTAAAAACATTTTTTCGTTGACTTAAAAAAGATAAGCGTTGATTAAAAATAAAAAATAAAATTAAAGAAATTAAAAGAAAACATCCAAGATATGAAGTTAAAGAATTAGGATTATTACAAATGGATGCTAAATATTTTATGCCAAGTAAATTTCCAGTTGATAAAAAGTATTATGTTTATGATTTTATTGATGAAAGAATGAGAGGAGTATTCGGTTATATTTATGATAAATTATGCACCGAGAATGCTATTGATGCTGTTAAAAGAGTAATCAGTGATTTTAAAAAAATATTTGGTATTAAAATAACACGAATTAGAACTGATAACGGTTCTGAATTTATTAATAGTCATCGGAATAATCAAAAAAGTATTGTTAAAGAAACTACTTTTACTCAATTTTTAACAGATAAAAATATTTTACATCAAACAACACCTGTTCGTTCTTCGCAGTCAAACGGTAAAATTGAAAGATTTCATCAAAATTATACTAAGTTATTTGTATTTGATGAAAAAATATTGGATGCAGCTGGTTTACAAAATAAATTAAATGATTATTATTACTTTTATAATTTTGAAAGAGTGCATAAATCTTTGAATTTTCAAACACCATTTGAATTTTTAACTAATTTAACTAAATAATTTTAAATTTATAAAGTTTTATTTAAACTATTTTTTAGTGTGTCAATTTTAGAATTTTTATTTATATATGTATTATTTTTAATGATGTTTTTATATTTTAATTATATTTTTTATTATTTTTTCTTGTTTTGTTGCAATCTCCAAAATGTGTGTGGTATACTACACTTTACAATGAAAATGGCATTGTTTGACCTAAAAATGTTAAAGAAGGTGGCGAAATTGTTTTTCCTAGTGGTGTGAGAATTGCTTTTGCGGGTTATGCTAATGGTAATAAAATTATGGGAAAAGTTGGTAAAGGTAGTGGTATTATATCAGCGTGAACAGATGAAATGATACATGCCGAAGAAAAAGAAATTTTAACTGATAAAGAATTAGATAAACGTTATAATAAATAAACGTTATAATAATTTGCGAATTTCCATGTTTAGATCAAAAAGCTTAAAAGTATCTTATGAAAAATACACGGATGAAAATGATAATGAACAATATAATTTAGATAATCCTATTCCAGTAAAATAATTATCTTGGACATTTCAAGAATGAGACAACATAGCAAAACAATACATAACAGTAATAACATATTTTCATAAAACATATTCTAATCAATTTACTTTTAATCCTTTTGATCTAAACATGTCTTTTATGAAAAATTTGTAACCCTATATTTACCTTTAAATGAAAGAATTAAAAATATTTTAAAAAAACACAATCAAGTATATTTAGAAAACAAACAAGCATTTAATGGTTTGGGTATTTTTAATTTACGATTAACAATGGGTGCTGTTTGAAATAAAATACCTGAGTTATTCAATTGGTGTGGATTATGCTAATGGTAGTGAAGGCCACACGGTGTTTTTATTTAGTGGTTATAAAATTAATGAAAATAATGAATATGATAAATATTTAATTGAAGAAAATGTTGTTACACCAAAAAACGCAATGAATTTAAATGAAATAGTTGAACATTACGGGCAATGAATAATTAATACATTTGATAAATTTGATGGTTTTGAATATGCTACATTTCATTATGATATTAATGCACACGACTTTATGCAAAAATTACAAGAAGATATTTACCCTTATTTAGGCTATAAAATTAAGATGTTTAAAGCCAAAAAACATCATACATATCTTAATAAAGAAGCAGGTATAATCAATCGCGTAACCTGAATAAGAAAAATGTTTGTTCAAGGTAAAATATATGGCATATTAGATAACTTCCCATTTTTAGATAAGTGCATTAGTGAACTAAGATTTAGTGATACCAAAACAAACACATCCGATAGTAAAATGTACCATGACCCATATGATGCTTTGTTTTATGGTTCTTATCCATATCGTTTTAAAATGGGAATATAAAAAAAGGTTTTAAAAACCTTCTAAAATTTATAAATTTTATTTACTTTTTATTTATTAAATAATTAGTATTTAATGATTTTTCTAAACTAGATGATTTTTCTTGTATTTTATTACCATCATCATTTTTCAATAGTTCAGGATGACAATTTTTATAACTTAATTTAAGATGTTTTCTAACTGAATTAAAATCTAGTATCTCAACTTCAATTTCATCACCAACATCAAAAAAATCTCTAATATCTCTAACAAAGTAATCTGAAATATCACTAATATGAATTAAACCATCAGCCTTTTCTGCTCTACAAAAAGCACCATAAGGTATAATGTTTGTTATTTTAACATTAACTTTATTTCCTTTTTTATACATAAAATTAAATATACTTCCTTTCTTTAAATGCTTTAATTATATCATTAAGACTATAAAAATCATTTGCAGGAATTGGGCGAGCGGTTGATTTTCATAAGTTTTGTGAAAATCACTGTGAGTCTAGATTTAGTACAATATAATTACAATAATAACCATTATAATTCATTCCCTTTCTAAAATATATTTAAATTGCTTGACTTGCATATAATATATATAATGTCAATAGATCTTGATAAAAAGTTTCAAGATAAGAAAGGAAATTATACAAAATGAAAAAACTTTTAAGTTTATTAAGTGTATTAACAATTAGTAGCTCTGCAATCCCAACAACAATTGCTGCAAGGCTTTATCAAAAAGAAAATAATAACAACAATCTAAGAGAAACAATGGAATCAGATTCAAATAATTTAGAAACTTCAAATAGAAATAAAAGAGAAGATGAAATTACTTACGTTTCCGAACTTTTAGATATTAACTTAGAAGTAGCAGTACCAACTGTTGCTCAAACAGAATCTTTATCTTGTGGCCCAGCAATATCAGAGTCAATTTTAAGATCTTTAGGTCTTAGAAATTTTAGAACGCCAGATACTCCATTATATTCATGTCAACAACATTTAATTGGTAATATGGAAACAACATTGCAAACAGTAGATAATTTTAACTTTTTAGGAGGAGGAGGAACCATTGTACCAAATTGAACAAATACAGTTAATAATTACATTATTAATAATAGATTAAATAATTTTAGAAGATATGTTGCACATTCATTAAATTCAAGTATTAATGACCCCACACTTGTTGGAAGCACTAGAGTTGGTGTTGATTATAATAATTATACAAATTTGAATATTTTTCTTAGTTTAATTTATAATAGTTTAAATAATAGTATGCCAGTTGCTTTAGGTTTTACAGGTAGATTTAATGATAATGAACCACGACGTAATCATTTTATTTTAATTAATGGTATTTATAGAAATACTTCAACAGATAATAATTTATATTTTAACTATATGGATCCAGATGGTGGTGTTATGAGAAGATTTTCAAGCAATCAATTAAATTCTTTATTATCTAATGGTGGTTTTTTAATTTATCACGATATACGAACAATGGATCATAATATTCAAATACACGAATCAATGAAAATTGGTAGCGCTTTATGTAATAACCCCACAACATCTCTTGGTGCAGCAGTAGGAACTGGTGCTGCAATTGGAGCAACAGTTGGTACAGAAACTTTTCCTGTTTTAGGGACTGCAATTGGAGCTATTATTGGTACATTATTAACTTTAACAATTAGAGTTGTTAAATGTGATTAAATGAAAAAAATATTAAGTCCTTTAAGTTCAATCACTTTAATTTGAACAAGTACAACAAGTTTAGTTGCTTGTAATACAACACAAGAATATACAAAAGAACAATTAGCAAAATTAAAAGAAGAAAATCAAATAAATACAAATAAGCAAGAAATAAAAGACAATTTAGAATGAATGGCGCCACAAGAAAAACCATTTAATCAAGTGGATAATAAATGATATTTTGCTATATGGAAACCTAATAATTCTATTTATTGAAAAATATCAAAATTTAAACACGATACAAATAAAGGAAAAAAAAATTGAGGCTTGAGATCCATTAAAACCATATTATATTGATCTATTTTTATTGGTTTTTGAAACAAAAGAACAAGATTTATTAATAGATGATCAATCGGAAAGTAAAATAGAAAGAATTTTTTGAAATGAAGATAAGGGACAAAATTTTAAAGCAGTTTATCGTTGAAATTTAGAAGATACTAATGTACCTAATTTAATTATTGATAAAACCGGTAATGTAAAAGTTAATGAATAATAAAAAGTCATTTATTAAAATGACTTTTTATATTTCTAATATAATTAATGATAATTTTTCATTATTTTTATTAAATAATTTTTATTAAATAGTTGTAAATTATTAATATTAATTTGTACTTTTTCGGTAAAAATTGTAATTTCATAATTACCATAACCTCATATACCTGATATTTCAATTTGATTTAAATTAAATAGTTTTTTATCAAAAGTTATTTTAATACTATAATCAATTAAATCTTCGATTGTACTAATTCAATCTATTTTAGAATAAAGTAATTTATATCATTCAGAAAAATAATTTAAATAGTCTTCTATTTTGTCATTAGAAACAATTAAATTAGTTAAATATTTACCATATTCACCATCAGATAATTTAATTTCTGATGGAATAAGAGAAGGAATGTTATTTGTTTCTAATTCATTTGTTAATGATAATCAATTAAAAAAATTTGCTTCTAATTGATAAATAGGATTTTCTGAAATATCTTTGTTTTTAACACTTACTTTAATTTCATTATCTTTGTTATTAATTAACATTTGGTTGTTGTTTTAAATTTCAATCAATAATTTTTCCAGTACTTGAATCAATTAAAGGTTTAAGATGTTCACCACCACCATTTCAACGATAAACTGCTTTAAAATTTTGTCCCTTATCTTCATTTCAAAAAATTCGTTCTATTATCCACTTGATTAAATGGTTTTTCTTGTGCTTTAATTTCTTTTCAATAATTTACTGGAATTGGTGGATTAGAACCAATAAAATCAAAATATAATGAATATATTTGTACTTGACAATCTGAAAAATAAAAATATCCTTCTTCTAATCTATTTGGTTTTGAAATTAGTTTGAAATAATAAGGAGAAAATAATTTAATATCATCATTATAACCTTTGTTAATAGCATATTTACTATATGTATAATTTGATAACATATAGATAATTTATTTAAATCTTTTAATAGCACTGTCATTAATAGATGTAGAATTATCTAGTTTTCAATTTTCAAATAAACCATCAATAATATCTTCGGGTTTTTGTCCTTCGAATTTTTGGCGTAGTTCAGCCGCTTTATTGGTAGGGTTACCTTTTTCATCATATTTTGCCCCTTGAAATTTTCTATCATAATTATAACGATATGTTAAAAAATTTAATAAAACTTTATCTAAATCATTCTTATTTACTAAATCTAAAATATCTTTACCTTGAATATAGTTTTTTGCAATATTTCACGGTAAAAAACTTTCAGTAAACCAATATTGAAATACTCTTAAATTAGGGTTTGTTTCAATTGGTATTGATAATAATGGTACTAAACTAGCATTTTCAATATTTGATGATGGATAAGAATAAACACCATTGATATTTCCTCAACATTTAATATTTTCAAATAACATAGATTTATGATATTTAATTTCAATCCTAGTAAATACTGTATCTTCGGGCAATGATTTTTGTAAAACTAAATGAATACTATTTTGGTTTTTTCATTTAAAATCAGTTATTTTAACTAAATGAGTAGATTTAATAATGTCAACACCATCGGGTGTATAAGGTCGTTTATATTCTTCAATAATATAACATTCATTTTTATTTTCTTCACTAATTGGTTCATTAATAGATACTATTTTTAAGTCTAATGTTTCTAAAAATGCTTTGTATTGTTTTGAAATATCATTAATTAAAATATCTTTTTCATCAATCATAACATAACTTGTACTATTATCTTGGACTGTTGTATTTTGTTGAATTTGTAATTTAAAATTAAAGTCACTAATTTCATAACCAGTTATTTTAATATATTCATCTTTGTTAATAAAACCTATTTTAACGCTATTTTGAGAGTAGTTTAAGATTGGTTTTTGCTTTGTTTTAACAAGATTATTAATTTTATAAATATATAAGGTTCTAGTACGGTCTTCAGTAAATAATTGTTCTAAATCAGGGTCGCTGTACTGCGATTGACTAGCAAAATCTAATGGAATACTATCAATTGAATAGTCAATTGGTTCATCATTTTCTGCTAATTTTGCTAACATTTTTTCAGATGGTTTCAACATTATTCTTTTCCTCTTTTTTCTTTTGTTTTTTCTAAATTGTTTATATGTTTAGATGTTATTTTTTCAATAAGACCGTATTACAAAATAAACAATAATCAGAGTTAATTAAATTAATTGGACATTCACAATTTTTACAATATTTTGCCATTATTCTTGTTTTCCTTCTTAATTAGTATATGATAATAGTTTCGTTGTTTTTTAATTGTCTGTTTAAAGTAGCATTTACTGGTAAGCGAACATCAACAATTAACTCATCAATATTTTTAATATTGAATGTTCTACTGTTTAAAATCGCATTAATCATATTTAATTAATTTAATAATGAATTCAGTTAATTTAATTTCTCTAATATATATCATTTGTTCGTATGATGCGTTTGTTTGAATATTTACTCCCGCAACTTCTGCTTGAGTTTGTTGAGCCCCTTTAGCAATAGCGGGAACATGATGGCGATTTATTTTATAGTAATTAGTTAATAATCAATCATATATTTTGGTTAATTATTCACCTTTAAAATTACCAGTAATATAGTCTACTGGTTGAAAATTACTATAAGGGTCTCCTTCAACTAATAACAAGTCATTTTCAATAAATAAAGCTAACATTTTACTAATTTCTTGGTCAACAACACCAGTCACGCCATTAGTATTAATGGTAAATTTACCACTATTTAATAATGGATCTAACATTATTTTTTCAGCAATAATATCTAAAATACTAGCAAATTGTTTACCATAACGAGCAGAAGGTTCAAAATTAGGGTTATTAGGAATAATTTCAATCGGGATAAAATTAAGTGTTAATATTTTTTCTCTTTGTAAAGTTGTATAGTTATTTCATTTAGCATCATCAATATATAAGTCGGTAATAGTACTATATAATCGTGTTTTTAACTTTCTAATAACTTTTACTTGTTTAGTTACATAATCAATCTCTAATTTTTCAGTAATAAAAATACTCTGGTCATTTTTAATATAAGGGTCATAATCAAAAGTACAAGATACTAAATTACCTAATTCATCATATTGGTCATTGTAAAAATCAATAGTAATAAAATTAAGTTTTGAATTATTAGCAAAAATAAAATATACACCTTTACCATTCTTATTAATTTTATATTCGTTATATCAATTCTTATTAGTAAAGTCCTATATTTTTAAAAAGCTATTAATTAATTTACTATCTATTTTTTGATTAGTAAGTGGATTATAAATGCTAATTTCTAAATCTCGCGGATTTAAAAAATTAGCATTATCTTCACAAATTCTTTTTTCTAAAATCTCATTATGTTTTTGAACAGTAACATTTTTACGATTAGTAATCATTGATGCTAAATTAAGATAATAACTATCAATATCATATTCTTTTTTTAATTTCTTTTTTGCTGGTAATAATCCCATTTATAACACCTCTTTATTTTGTATCTTCTTTTTTAATAACATCTTCAATACTATCTTGTTTTTGTTGTTTGTTATGTGTTTTGATAAATCTAATTGTTTCAATAATTAAAACAATAACTCCAAAACCATTAAGCATTGAACCAATAATTACATATGCAGGTCAACCAGTTCCTAATTTAGTAGGTCCTATAAAACAAATAATAATTCCTGCGATAAAAAACAATGATGAAACTCCAAAGATTTTCAAAAACATAATTACATCTTTAACTTCTAATTTTGGCATAATAACATCTCCTTTCTATATAGGTGTCACTTCACCCTGATATTCATAAATGCTAGGGTCAAAACCAGATAAATCATTTCAAGTTTTGCCATTATCATTACTAAATTTAAAATATAAAGAATTAGGAGCGATACCAAACATTAATTCGCCAAATGGTTGTGTTTTACAAGATAAATATGATATTCAAAATTTTGAATTTTTCTGAAATAAACCAGAAAATTTAATTCAATTTAATCCTTTTAATACTATTACATAAAATTTATCATTAATTAATTCCATAGTATGATTAATAATTTTTTTCCATAAATGATTATTATCATATGTAATGGAATTGTAGACTGCTTTTGATGTTGGTACTTCTTCATCTGTTGACTTATCATTAATGATTTTTGTTATTGGTACTTGAATATTATTTTGTACTTCTCTGACTATTTTTGTAAATCTTGGTATATCTTCGGGTTTTGGGTCATTATGAAAACTTAAATAACCATATATGTATATATTTTTATAACTAACATATCTTTTACAAGTTATATAATCAATTTCTATATTAGAATTTTTTGTTAATTTATCTTGTTTTTTATCTAAATTTTCTTTTGTTTCATTTGATAAATTATCAATTTTTTTTTATCTAATTTATCATCATTTTCTATTCTTTCAGTTTTTTCTTTTTCTAATAAAGCATCAACTTCTAATTGTGTATAATATGCTTCTAAATCTATCATAGTTAAATCAATACCTTCTTCTTGAAAAGTACGAAAAATTTTCTTTAAAGTTGTTAAATTAGCCAATGATTTTGCATAGGTAGGCAATAAACCTTGTCAAGTAATTATAGGGTCATTTTGCGATGAATAATTAATATCACCAACACTCATATTTGCCGAAGTAAAAAATTCAATTGGAATGCGGTTAAATGTTCAATGCTCAATCGTAATAAACACCATATTAATACAAATTTTCTTTAATAATGGATATTTAAATGTTTCAAATTTTAGTTTTAAAAATGGATAGTTTAAGTAAGAATTAATCATATTTTGGGCTCTTAAAGCAAATGTTTTAAATCATAATTCTACATCACCTTTAAAGAACTTATTATAACGAACTGGAACTTGTGTAATTTTACCTGTCATTGGAATAAAATTATTATAATTTTCCAAAGTAACATTTTGTCATAATTCATTTAACATTTAATCATCTCCTTATCATTTATTTTTTTAGAATATATTTTATTTAAAATAAACTTTTTACTATTTAATAGTGTTTTTGTTTTAATTGTTTTGTTTAAATCTTGTTTTGTTCTGAGTTGTTTATATGCTTGAAATACTAGTCCATTACCCAATAAACTAGTAACCGCACTATCTTCTAGCGTATTTAACAATTTATCTTTATTAAAGTTATTTTTAAATTGTTATTGCATTTTTAATATCTTAGCAATTGTCCGATATATTTTAAAACTATCTTTTATTATTTGCTGATAAGCAAGCGGGGCAAAAGAAACTAAATTAAACAAACTTGTTTTTTTAAATCCCCAACCAATAAACCACTCACTGTTCATATAGAATTTAAACGGTTCAGGAGCCAAAACAAACTGTTCTGCTTTGATTAAAGTTGTCATAACGACAATGGGGGCATATTTAGGATTTTTATAATATATTGTTAAAGCAACTTCACCCGCAACTGATAAAGGAACAATTTTTACTGCTAAAAAAACATCAGAACCATAAGCAAAAAGTAATAATTGGCCTTTTTTAATAGCCTTAGTTTCAAATTTAGACAATATTTTTTTAGTTTTATCAGTAATTTTATTAATTACTTTTTGTTTAATAGTAATTATTTGTTTTTCAATTAGGGCTAATAATTTTTTAGTTAATTTTTGAATATAAAAATTTGGGTTTAAATGATTTAAAATTTTATTTAATTTAATTGGTTTTTGGTGCAAGATATTTAATAATTTATTATTGTATACTTTGCTACCATGCATTAAATTAGCATTTAATAGTAGATTTTTCCCAACACCTTTTTTATGAAGATTAGTCATAATGTTATATCACTCATTAGTATTAATTTTACTTATTTTATCAATATTTAATCCATATTCAGACAATCATTTATTAGCATTTTTTTCATTCACGCGCGGTATTTTTTGAACTAATTTAGGACTTATTTTTTGAATATTTTTCTCAATTTTTAATAAATTATTAATTGTTTCTAAATTAGAAACTTTAAAACCTTTATAAAAATCATTTCGGGCTAATTTTCCAATTGTATATAATAAAGTTTCATTATTAGCCTGCTTTGTAAAATCAAATATTAATTTATCAGATAAAATCTTTTTATCTGTAACTTGCCTTACAACATCTTCTAAATTATTAGCAGTTATTACACCTAATTTTTCAAGTAGTTTAGTTTCTTTTGCTAATTTTAAAATTCTAGTTGTTCGAACAGCACGCGTTAATTTACCAATTCCACCATTTGCTGGTAACAAATTTAAAGCGGTACTTTTTGCTGTTACTTCTGATGTTAATTTATCATATATTTGATTTACGACAAAATCGGTTGCTGTTTCTACTCCAAACGAGATAAATGCTGCGGCAAAATTAGATAATCCCGCACCAAGATCAACAGCCGAAGCAATACCACCAGTTAAAACTGATAAACCAAGAGCTAAAACTTGAATTCCTAAAAATTATAATAACTGTAAACCAAAACTTTTTTCTTGTTGTTGGATTGACAATCTAGTTGGATTTTTTTAACAGCATAAATAAGGGCTGTTTTAGATGTTCCAATTAGCATATCATTTATCAAACGAAAAAGTACTATTTTTTAGTACTATTAATAATTTTTAATTTTAACATCAATCGGATTTGTTTGACCAGTAGCGTTGTTTTTACCTTCAATTTGAACTGCAACTGTTTTATCATTTGTAATATTAATTGGTCATTCTTCACCTTTACTTTCAATAAATTAATCAAAATCACTTTCAGTTAAAGAACTATTTACTGCTTTTACTGCTTTTAAAACAACATCTTTAAATTGTGGTTTTAACTGTTCGGCTGTTGCTTTTGTTGGGTCTGTAACATGTATAGTTGGTTTATCTATTTTATTAATTTTACTAATATCAATTTTTGCAACAATATGTTTAATAATTCCCTTAGGTTTAACTACTGCTCCACCTAAATATAAAATTCTTTCCATAATCAAAGTATTACCCATACCAGTATCTAACGCAGCAGCACCAACTCTTAACGAAGTATGGTCTTTTTTGCGTAAAATAAGAGGGTCATATTTTTTGCTAAACTTAAAGGCAATTGCATTAACTCCATTTGGTAATAATTCAATTGTTCCCTCTGAACCATCTTTATTAATAATTGGTAATTTTTTAGGAACCATATAGTATGTTGTTCCTTCAACAGTTTTCATTGCTCCACTTGTTGTGATTACACTATTTATTTGGTCGTTTGTTCCAAGTTGTAACTGTAATTTATTACGAATTCCACGAATAAAATCAGCCGAACCTAAAACAATTGTTTCTGATGGAGTAAAGCCGTTTTCATATATTTTATCCATAATTTCATCATGAATTTGTAAAGCATTTGTATCATATGCTTTTTTGCCTTGAATAGTTGTAACTGTTCCTTTATTAATAATTTCTAAAATTTTATTACGTTTATAAGCAACTTCAGTATCCATTGCTTGTTCAATATCAGCTGCTCAAAGATTAGGATTAAAATCACTTTCTATGGGGTCTAATTTACGAACAAAAGTTAAAATTGTATCTAATTCAACAATTCCATCTTCAAATTCCACTATTGAATATTTTAGTAGGTTATTATCAGTATTAAATACTTGACCGTTTGCTCCTAAACCTTCATTATATTTAATATTTTTCTTTCTTTTATATGTTAAACCAAATTTATTTGCTTCTTTTCACGCAAATAAAGCTTCTCAACTAAATTTTTGTTGATAAGTTTGTAAATATCATTGTTCAAATGTTTCTCGGTCTCTTTGTGTTGCTTGATTAGCAATATCGCCAAAAATTGTTTTTTGATCCATATTTTTATTCCTTCTTTCTATTTATTAAATACATTGTCTGTATCTAAAATATTGTTTTCTTTGTTTACTACTTTTGGTACGCCCCCGTATTAACTGTTTGTACCTTAATTAATTCATCATAAACACTTTGCAATTGTGTTTTAATGATTTCAATATCATCAGTAATATCATAAGATTTTAATAAAACATTTTTAAAATCTTCATTATCAGTTAAAGAATTAATAAAGTCAATTACTTCAATTTGTTTTAGTTGAATTGTTTGTTGTTCAATTTGTGAAGTTAACTCAGTATTTTTTGCTTGTAGTTCGTTGATTTGCTGATTATTATTTTCTAAATTACTTGAATTAAATTCTTCAACTTCAGCAGTATTTTCTAAAATAATTTCAAGCAGTTTTAATATCTAAACTACTATCTTCATTTTTAATAGGTTCATTATTTTCATTTATAAGAACATATTTTACATTTTTTAATGCCATTGTTTTTCCTCCTATTTTTTAATATTTGTATTTGTTTTTTTTCTAATCGCTTTTTGTATAATTTCAAAACTATCTACTCTAAAAGACAAAAAATAGCATTTAGTTTTTATATTTAACTGATTAAATACTGAGCCTTTAATTTTTATCTCATAATCTTTTTTAATTTCAAAAACTCAGTTAAAATAGATGGGTTATATATTGATAATGTTGAGTAATTTAATCCTTCTCACTGACATTTAGCCGAACAAGCATCAACTTCAACACCACCAGCAACAAGAGCATTAATTTTTGTTTTAATAGGATTTTCATGTAATCTAACAGTTAATTCTAACTTATTAACTTTTTTATTTTTTATTTTAGGTTTATTAGTTATTGATTTTTTAGATAAATTACTTTTTGTTTGAGACATTATTTAACATCTTTATTATATAATTTGTCATATTTTGAACTGTCAACTAATATTCAATCGATAGAACCTGTTGAATATGGATTTTTGTAAAAATCTTCTTTATATAATTGTTGTTGTTTTAATTCTTCAATTTCACTACTTAAATTTTGATTAAAATTATGTGCCATATCTATTTGTTGTTTAAAACTATTTATTTCTTGCTCTTTTTCAGCAAGTTCTTTTTTAAGTGTTTCATTTTCTTCTTTAAGTTTGTTAAATTTAATTGATTCTGTTATTGTTATTATTTATCACTTCCTTTTTTAAAAAATATTGTAAATGTTTTCAATCATCTAATTCGTGCTCTGTCATTTTAATATTTCCTTTATAAATATAATTTTTCTTAACAACTGGTGATTGTAAAACATAATTTAAATTAAATAGATATTTGCATAAAACTTTTAAACCACCAATGAATTTAGGAGTAGATAATGGATTTTTTATTTTTAAACCTTTGTGAAGTTGAAAATCTTCAATTATTACAATAACTTTATTTAAATAAGAACAAATTTTATTTTTAAACTCATTTAATATTAAATACATATTATTTATTGCTTCTTCTTCATTTTTGGAATTAAAAGTAATATTATTAATTATTTTATTTTGTAAAACATTATAAATAATAATACCAGTTTGACCAATTCCAGCAGGGTCAATTGCAATAATATATTTTAATTTATCTGGTTTATTTTTTTGTCAATTTGTAATATTTTTCATCCATCTGATGCTAAATCTAAAATATCGTTAATTTTGTAATGTTGCATATAAGAAGCAATAATATCTCACTTGTTTTCAAATAAAATTAAGTACATTTTTGCTCATTCTAAACATTACAAATCATAATGCTGAAATACGACAATTAATAGGTTGACAATTAACTCAATCAAAAGATGTTGTTATTTCATTTCAAGTTTTATTAATATAACAAACTTTTATATTCTGTCATTATATATACTCCTTAATTTTTTTATTTGTTGATCAAATTTCATCATTAATATTATTTGCAGTTACTGGATAAGCACATATCATTAATTCTTGTAATTTATTTTAGTATTTAATTACTTCGTCACCCGCTTCACTTTGGGGAGTGAGCGGGGGCGGATAGGATATTTTGATAGAGTTTGCCCCCATACGGAAATAAAAAAAACAGTTTACCCAGTTATTAATTATGCTTCATCCATCCCTACACAACTTTATATAAAGAAAATAACCTTTTGGAGTTCCAACCCTCTTGTTTTTTTAGTGTCCGATATTGTTTTTTTCGGTTTAACAGTACTTTTTTTATGAAAACAAGCCAAAAAACACATGCTCTGACATTTCACAAGTGATTAATCTTGTCGAGAATTAAAGAAATAAATAGGAGAGTAAATCCAATCGCTTTCACACTTTCTTTAAGACTTCGTGCCATAGATGAATTATCCATCTTTAAGCATCAAAATATTAAGTTTTAGTATTGCATTATTCATCAGATAGTACCTTTATTAAAAATGATATTATTAGTTGTTAAACCGAAAAAATATAATAAATCACAGAAAGGAAATTATAAAAATTAACTAGTTTGTAGGGCAAAATAGGTTAATTTTTAATTTTAAAGATACTATCTGATGAATAATGCAAATAAAAAAATCGTTCTAATAAGCGATTACTTTAATTTGTATTTAATTACTTTATTTATAATTTTTATAAAATCTAAGCTTTTTTCCGACTACCCAAAAATGTCGTTTTAAATTTTCATCATATTTCACAATAAAATAAGAATTATCATAAATCAAACCAATAGCTATTTGATCAGAATGTTTTTTACTAAAATAAATAAACTTATTATTTAATCAAAAACCAATATGTTTATTGTGGTTAGGTAAATTTATAAACGAAGCTTTGTCAGTTTGAAAAACTGTAAATTCTGTTCGAATAAAATAATTTTGTACGTTAATATTCTTTTTATAAAAACTCATAAAAACACCTTACTTTCCATATTATATTTACACAATGCCGTATTAGGACCACTTTTATAACTTGGTTTATGATACATTACTCAAAACAAACTATCAACAAATTTTTTATTCAAAATAGAATGACAAATTTGACATTTACGTTTAATAATTAATCACACTCCTTAAAATTTGTAATAATTAATTCTTGGCCAAGTTTTGGCTTTTTATTATGACAATTAGTAGAACTATAAACTCATTTAAATTCATTAATATTAAATTCTTTAAACAAGTCTTTAATAAATTCAGAATTATCAATACTTAAAATTCATTTACCTTTAATGTTTAAAATATTATCTTTTAGTTCATAAAAGTTCATTTTTGAATGTTTATAAACTCTTCCTTTATTATAAAAATATGGTGGATCTAAATATCAAACAATATTTTTATCCATATAATATTTATTAATAATATTTTTATAGTCCAAATTATAGAACTCAATATTATTTTTAGGATCAACTAATAGTCTTCTAACATTTTGAATTCTCAATAATTTATTAAAATTAAAATTTTGTTGTAATCTTTTATCTGTTCAAGTTCCTCATTCTTTTCCGTTAAAAGTTAAAGCATTTTTAATTAAAAATTTTTCGCCTGTATTCAAACAATAATCATTAAACATTTTTTCTTTCAATTCATTAATAGTTTTTGAATTAGGATATGCTAATTTTTTCAAATAATCCAATTCAATTAAATGAATACCATATTGTCAAAATTCAATTAAACTAGTATGCAAATCATTAAAAACTACTTTGTTACATAACTGCTGGTTTAGCCGATAATAATGCTTTAATTTTATCAAAGTGTTTAGCTTTTCCACCTGGCCAAGACAACGGACTAATAAATTTCATTCTAATTCCTCCTTTACTATAAAATGTTTAAATAATGTATATGTATTGTAATAAACATTGTTAAATATATAAAATTAAAAATTAAGGCACACTGAAAATAACTACTTAGTTTTAACTAATAGCTATTAAAATATAAAATTATACGTTTATAATTAATCAACTCACATAAAAGCTAGTGTGCCAAAATATATGAATAGCTATGGATCAGTTATAATAAATATTAAAAGCCTTTAACCATGACACGGAAAAAGTTTAATATTTTAATAATTACTCAAATTCCAAATGGAATTAAAATAATTCAAGCATCACCTAAAAAGGTCATTAATTGTGGTAACACAGCATAAACAGCATCTTTAACTTTCATCATTGCTTGTCCCAAACTGCTTCAAATAGAATCCATTCCACCTGAAATAGTAGGAGTATCTGTACTAGAAAATTAACAGCTGTTGTTAAATACATACCTAACATTATTCTTTATCCTTCCTTGTTTTCAATTTATTTTTTATCTTTTTTCTTACCTCGAATTTGACGAATTTTTTGATAAATCGATAAACCAATTCAAGCAATAATTCCTAAAATAATAACAATACTAAATATTCATGTTAACCATACTGGCATAATTTAATTCCTCCTAAAAATTTAGCTTGCGCGACACGCTCCGCGTGTTCGCTACGCTCAAAAAAAAAAAAAAAACAATATTGAATAAATTACCGCTAATAAATTACGCGGATAATTTATTCATTTTCTTTTACATTATTAGTTACTATCTTATTAACAGTATTAATAACATTATCTTTTCCATACTTAATTACTAAGGACCGCAAAATAAAATAATGTTTTGTTTGTATAATTTCAACTCCTTAAATTAAATTTTATATACATAAAAGAAAAAACAAGATTATATCTTGTTTTTAACTAACAACCCGTATATTTGCAACGGTCCCACTTTCTATGAAATAATAACATTAATTAAAAAGAAAATTAAAACTTGATGAGATAGTAAGGAACTAATTGATACTAATAATTATTTTAATGATATTGCTAAATTCAATGAATTTATTACAACTTTAAAACCAGATGAATCACAAACTTTTATTGGTGCGGAAATTAGCAAATGATCTTTTTTTAGAACAGTTAATTAATGATTTTAAAAAAGAAATTAATAATATTAATAATGAACTTGTTATTACTTATAATAATTTTTATCGTAAAATAGAAAAAGAATTTTCAATATTATTGTCAGATGATAGTATTAGATTAAAAGTAAATAAAATTAATTTTGATATTAATTATTCAGTTAAATTTAAAGAATTTTACCAAGTTTATTAAAGTAACGGGTTAGTTATTGCAAGTAATAATCTGGAAGTTCTAACTAATGTTCAAGAAAAAGTTGAATCATGATTTATAAACTTTATTCATGATTTATTTATTAAGCAAGAAAATAAAATTACTGATACTTCAAATCAACATTTTAATGATATTAATACGAATAGTACAATTTGACGAACTATTAAACAAGAATTAGATAAAAACAATATAATAACTAATTCTCAACCTTATTTTTATAAGTTTTTTGATACTTTAAATTTATGAAGTCGATTTTATAAACCTGATTCAATATTAGCCTTAATAGGGGAAGGGTATCAACCAGATAAATTAACGGTAGAAAACTTTTTAAAACTTTATAAAGAACATAACAAGATTATTCTTAGTGAAGATAAATATTATTTAAAAGCAGATATAACCAATTTTTTGCCAATTAATTTAACAATTGAGAATTTATCTTTTAAAGATAAATCTTCACAATAAAAAACATTAAAGACACCAATTAAAGTTTTAGTACCAAGAGATAAAGTTGATCAACAATTACAGCAATTTGCAGAAAAAACAATGGCATTTTGACGTTATTATCAATTAGAAACTTATGATAATAAACTTGTTTTTAAGATTAACCAAGCAGATTTTGATGTTTTACTTAAAAAAGTTAGTTTATTTAAACCAGAAAATTCAATTGATGCAAAAATGACACTAATTTTTGAGACTATTTTTAATCTTTTTAATAATACTGTGACTGATACAAGAAAGATTAAATGACACATTTATAAACCTAATGTAGCAGATTCAACAGAGAAGGAAGTTATTTCAAAATTTAAAATGGAAACAATAAATGATGATAAAAATATTACAATTCAACTATTTAGAAACCATTATCCTAGTGGAAATTATCCAATTTACTATATAAATTTATCTTACAATGATTTTGGTTATAGTTTCTTTTTTACTCCTAATCGCGAAGAAAGTAATATTAAAAATGATGATTATTCATTTTTACAAACAATAGAATTTAAGGTTGTTTAAGTTTATATTAATTAATTATAAGAAACAAAGTGGTGTTATCTAATCGATAACACCACTTTTATTTCACAGTTTTTTATTAAACTTAATTTTACATTAATTTAGGAATAATGTTATAATAATATGAGCAAAATATAATGAAAGCTATAAAGGTGATGGTAATGAAAATATATGTTCTAAAAAAATATCAAAAATTTATTAATATTTTCTTTATTATTTTTCTTGCTTATATTTTATTTTCATCATCGTTTTCAATTATTGATATTGCTGGTAATTATAGTTTTTTAAATATTACATTAAATTTATTTTATCTTATTTGATCAAGTTTTATTTTTCTCTTTTTTATGGGAATTTTAGTTCAAATTTTGATTAATTTTAAACAATTAAAAAAGACAACAATTTCAGCGTGGAAATTAATTTTATTTTCTAATTGACAAATTATTATTTTATGACTTTGTAATATTGTTTTAATTTCATATATATTATTTTTTGGTTATACTTCAATAATTTTTCAATTGCAAAATATAATTGCATATGAAACAATATATTCTTTTTTAGTTATTTTATGCTATGTTTTTTATGCAATTTTTACTATTAGTTTTATTGTGATGCTAATATTGTTTCGCTTATATATAGGTTATTTAAAAAACATTAATGATGTGATTGCTTCTAGTTACTATACATTTTGTAAATGTACTTTAACTAGTATTGTTATTCCCCAACAATGTCAATTAACAATGTCAATTTTATTAATAATTTATCCAAATTATAATTTTAATCAATGATTTATTAAAAAAACTAGTATTGTTGATAATCTTCGTAAAACAGAATTATTAACACAATTTAAAAAACAAACAACACCACCTAATCTTTATTTTAACTAAATTCAAATATTAACAAAAGATAAGAAGAAAGAATGTGGAAAAATGACAGGTTTTAAGTTATTATTTAAAAACAATTTTAAAAACACGGTTAAAAATAAAATTCAATTTTTTGGTTTAGTTGTTTTAGTATTTTTGACTAGTTTTATTTTTACAATTATTGAAGTTTGTAAACAACGAGTAGAGAATAATTATAATACTTTTATTTCTGAACAATTAAGTAATCAACATGATTTTGTTGTTAGTTTTACTAATACTACTTATGTTAAAAATTCAAATGGGGAACCAGATCAGTTTGAAAAAATTACAGATAGTGGGGTTCGTCAAAACGCAATTTTAGAATATATTAAAGAACAATTAAAAAATCGAAATGAACATTTTATTTATAATCGTGTTGAAGCACGAACATTTAGTTTGGGGAAAAATAAAGTTATTAAAGCAGTAACATTAAATCCTTATCAAGAAATTGATAAATTTATTGTTGCTAATGGAATGCCGTTAAGTTTTTATATGAAATATTTATTATCAATTAATGAAGAAACAATGCATTGGATTTATTTGACGCCTGAGTTTGCTCGTAAAAATAATATTAAAATTAATGATATTATTCGATTACAACCCGATAGATATGGAACAACAATTAAAGTTGCTGATAGTGAATTAAAAGGTGTTGATTTAACTTCATATGAAAGAGAAGATATTAATAAATGATTGCCAAAATCACCATATTCAAATGAAAATTGGTTTCGAGTGGTTGGATTTGGACAATCAGCGGATTATGTTACACCAATTATTGATGCAGGGCATCCGTTTCCAAATATGAAAAATGAAGGAATTGCATATTTAGATCCGCGATTATTTGGCTTAGTTGAAGATGCAGTTGAAGATACAGCTGGTAATAAATATTCTGTAACAAAGTTAGATTTAACAAAACAAATTTTAATTCCAGAAAGTCAATTAGAACGAGAAATTTATTATGTTGGAAAATTTCAACAGACAAAAGTTGACCAAATGCGAAGTAATTATAGCCAAACAATTAATAATTATTTAAATACTGACCAGGGAAAACATATTGGTTTAAATGGATATTATGTTAAAACACTATCAACTGGTTTACCAATTGCTACGTTTCGAACAGATAATCGTTATGAATTTGCAAAACGAATTACATATTTTACGTCAACATTAAGTACTTTTATTAGTGGTTCTTATATTTTAATTACAATTTTACTAATTATTTCGTTCTTTGTATTAATTCTAGTTGTTCGTCGACAAATTGATGCAACTGGCCCACAAAATGGATTGTTACGAGCATTAGGATATCGTCGTCGTGTATTAACCTTTAGTTATATTTCCTATCCATTAATGATTGCATTAATTGGGGGAATAGTTGGTTATGGAACGGGAATTAGTGGCCAATTTACTGTTAAATATTTATTTGGTTCATATTTTAATTTACCATATGGAAATTTTGTATTTGCACCATTAGCATTAGTAACTTGTGTTTTATTTATTTTCGCTTTACTAACTTGTGTCACAATGATTAGTGGAACAATTATGATGGTTTCAAGAACACCACTACAATTAATTCGTAAAGAAAAAACAGTTTCACATGGTCGTTTTAAAAAAATTGTTTATAAAATGTTTGCAATTCGTAAAACATTTGATGCACGATTTAAAGCAGTACAATTATCTAATTCAATTGGAAAAATGGTAGGAGTATCTTTAACAATGATTATTAGTACCATTATTATTACAATGTCAACAACAATTCCAATTATCTTACAAAATAATATTCGTTATTCATACGAAGGAGATAATTATAAAACCCTAGTTGAATATAATAGTCCGATTTATAATTTACCAACAAGTTTTTTGCGAACATATGATCCAAGTCAAAAACCATGAGATAGTAAAAACAGTCTTTTAACTAAGACAAATATGACAAGAGATGTTAATCAATATCTTACTGATTTTGAAACAGGGCAAATTAATTCTGAAAATTTTGCTCCAACTTATCAAGCAGATGATATGCGGTCATTGTTATATCGTAATATTTCAAAAGAATTTTTGCAAAGTAATAAATTAACTTCAAGTGATCCGGGTTTATCCAAAGCAATTTGTAGTACGACATGAGGTGATTACAATGATTTTGCTCTAAATCTTTTAAAAAAATCAACCATTGAACAATATTTACGAACAACAGAAACAGCTCGCGAACATATTGATATTTTAGAAAAATCTCGATTATTTTATTGAAAATATCGGGAAACTGTTGGTTTAAACATTAAACGTACAGATTATTTTGATTCACGAGGGAATTTAAATTTAAATGATAAGTTAAGAAACAATATTTTTACCCAAAGTGATTATAAACGAGATTTTGGAGAAGGAAATCCAACGATTACATTAGCTAATAATCATTTTCGTCCAGCATTAGAACAACCATTGTCTGTATCGTTTTATGATGTTTTAAATTCAGCAACAGGAAATGAGTTTAATACACGTTTAAAAAAACCAATGTATGATTTATATAATTGAATTTATTCTTACTTTGTAGAAAATGTTAATCAATGTTTTATTCAAGGAGTATATTCACGTTCTCCGCAAACTGTTCGGTTAAAAATGCAAGAAGCATTTAATCAAAACAATGGTAATTTTAATTTAACTTTTGTAGTAATTCCGTTTAATCCATTAACAGATGATCGGGGAACAATGATTAATGCTGAATTAAATAGTATTGATCTTAAGATTTACGGAATTAATCGTACATTTAAAAACCAAACATTAACTAATAAAAATGGTGCGAATTTAAATGAAAAATTATTTACAGCAAGTAATAATATTGTTTTAAATGAATCATTAGCTAAACGCTTAAATGTTACAGTTGGAAATCAAATTAGTCCGTATTTGATTCGCAAAGCATTAGTTGATGGTAATCAAGGTGTTACTTCTGATCAAATTTTACAAGGTTGAGATGGAAGTGATGTAACAGATGATGATGCTCAAGCACAAGGGCGAGTTGGTAAATTAATGTTTAATGGTGATAATAAATATAAAAATAAGGTTATAGATGAAAATAATGAATATGTTTTAGAAAGTAAAATTGATGCACTTGACCCAAATTTTATAAAACCATCAATTTTAAACGATAAAATTGTTGATGGAAGTTATCGAGTAAGTAATCAAATGAACAATCAAACTTTTACAGTTGTTGGTATTACTAATCAATATGGTTCACCACGAGCTTGAATTAATGAAGATAGGGCACAACAATTACTAGGATATGATAAAACACGGAATTATTTATTACAATTGTTTTTAAATGAATGAATGAATTCATTTATCAGGAAGAATCCTGAATTAACACCATCAAGAAAAGAGAGTTTAAACTTGTTAGAAAAATTTATTAAAGATCATTCAAGTACGCCTGTTAATAACTTATGAAATAAGTTTGTTGAATATTGAATCGTACATCAAAGTGCAGTTAATTGAATTGCTGTTTTTGAAAATGAATATCCGATTTTTAATTATAAAATTTCTAATAGTGCTAAAATTGATGATATTGAAACAGGACTAGGAACAAGTCAATTATTTGGTGACTATAGTTTTTATGGTTTAAATGGTGGTATTAGAAGTAAAATTTCTTATCCACCATATGCAAATAGTACTTTTGATAGTTTAATGCCAATTACTGAAGCACAATCAATTTTAGGAAATATTTCAAAAGCAGTTAATGGGATTATCTTCTTTATTATTGGAATTTCGTTTGTATTAAGTTTTATGATTATTATTTTAACAAGTAATATTGTTATTGCAGAAAACCAAACAATTATTGCAACAATGAAAGTATTAGGATATCGAAATCGTTATATCACAAAATTAGTTATTGGAATGTATATTCCTATTATTGTAATAATGACAATTGCCGGTTTTGGCTTGGGATGATTATTCTTAATTATTTCTAATATGATATTAATTCGAATTGGGATAGTTTTACCACTGTTTATGAATGTCATGATTCCATTTATTGCAATTGGAAGTGGATTATTATTATACTTTATTGCATATTTAATTAGTTGATTCAATATGAATCGAATTAATCCATTGATTGCAATTATGAATGCGGATTAAGGAGGAATTAAAATGAAAAAATTATTAGCAACTATTGCTGTTGGAATTTTAGTTTCAGGACCAGTAATGTCTGTAGTTAGTTGTACTAAAAATGATAATTGAAATAATATTCCAGTTGATCCACCAGTTTTGCCATTTGAAGTAACTGGTTTTGTTGGAGTTGATTTTAAAACAATTGATCCACAAAATAATAAACAAACTATTCCTGAATTATTCCAGCAATTAGCGCAATTGTTTCAAGGAACAAAATGAAACTTTAATCAGTTAATAAAAAATTATAAATTTAATAATCAATCAAAACCAATTGATAAAATTGATTTGTATCGTAATGGTCAATATGAATTGAACTTTAGTGATGGAACAAATTTAAATACAATAAAAATTAATAAAACAGTAACAACTTCAAACCATTTAGCTGATAAAGTAAAAAGTATTGATTTAGGACAAATTACTGATGCACGACCAAAAACAATTTTAATTGCCACTATTTTTAACAATATGCAACTTATTTCAGAATTAGATAAGTTTGGTGAGTATTTTATTGGACCACAAACATCAGAAATATGAAACCGGCAAATTAATAAAGTTGATAAAATTATGATTAAACCTAATCAAACTGGAGCAACTTTAATTTCAGGAAAAGACCATTGGTCAGAAGAAAATAACCCAAGAACAGATTATTATGGTTCAGTTAAAGTGTCTTTTTCTGTTGTCCCACCTGAACCTCCAATATTAAAAAAGGATTTAGGACAAATGAAATTAACAACAAATTTAGGTAAATTACCAAAAGTAACTATTTTACAAGTAATGATGATGTTTATTAGTGTTAATTTTGTTAGCCAGTTAAATCGACTAAGTGCTTTATTAAATGATTTATATTTAGAAATTAACCCTGATAACAAAGGTGGAACAATTACTGTTTATGATAAATCAGAATACTATACTACTGGTAGTGTTAACATAAGTTTTAGTTAATTACATATTAATAAAAACCGCTAATTAGCGGTTTTTATTTGTGATTTTTATTCTAGTGGTTAATAAAAATTATTTGCAGTAATTTTATAATTATGCAATTTATTATTTATTTTTAATTTAATAATATGATATAATTAATTGAATTTTTTATAATAAATGTGGTATAATTATAATAGAAAAAATGGTTCCATAAGAAAATTCTATGATGTAATAATTATAAAATGTATTAAATTATTTTAAATTAATTATGTAAGGAGTTTTTATGTTGAAAGATATTTTTTATATTGTCGAAGAAGAAATGTGCAATAAATGTTGAAATCAATTAGCACAAGCAATAAAAGAAGTTAAAAATAATAACTCGCAAGAAATTAATAATTTAATGTTTTTCAAATATTATTTGAAAAATCAAATTACTGCACTTGCTTCAAAGGTTATTATAATTATTAAATGTAATAATAATTTTTATACATTATTTTGAAAACAAGATTTATTAAAATCAGAGATTAATAGTGATAACGTGGAGTCAGAGTATCTTCCACAAGGTTTAATATTAAGTGAAGAAATTGTTGATGATGTTATATTAAATTTAAGAAATAAGAATAATCAACGTTATAAGTTAAATGATAACAAAAATTTAAATGTTTTAAATAACAATAGTTCAGTATTATTTGATGATAATATGTCAGGTACATTTTTACCAATTCCCGTTTCTAATGCAGAAGTTATTCAAATTACTAATATTAAGCGAAAAAGTAAACATTGACTTTGAATTTTAGTAATTATTTCTGCCCTCTTATTAACAAGCGGGATTGGTGTTATTGGTTATGAAATGCATCGGCAATCATCTCATTCTAATTTAGTTAATTCTAAAATTATTGTAAGGGATGATAATCCGGTTGGTGAAGTTAAAGATGAAAATAAAGATTTTATTTTAGAATACAATAATTTTGATGAACAAATTATTGATGAAGAAATAATTGATATTTCACAATATAGTTATGATTTTACTAAAAATCCGCTGAATTTAATTGAAGTACAGGCATTAGATATTGCTTTAATTAAACCAGAATTATTAAAATTATCAGAGGTTTCCGACCCATTACAAACATTATTAGAAAATAACAAACTAAAAATTACATTACTGCAAGAACCAGAAATGATAAATGATAATGTTGAATATATTATTCTGCTGCAATTAGATGCAGTAAATATTAAAGGATATATTGGGCAAGCAGTTTTACATCTTGGTGTTAAGGTCAAACCAGTAAGTAGTTGCTTCTGGTGTTATTAATATCAATGGTGTTGTTGATTTAAACGGTGGTATAGTGGGGAAATATGAGTGAACAGATTTTACAAAACATTTTAATTCTCTTTTAAAATTATATGATAACTCAATGGTCTTTACTATTGATGCATGACAAGCTTATTTACCAGCATTAGGGACAAGAATTGAAATTTCTCAAGCCCAAAAAAATAATTTAGCATCGGTACTAAATAAACAATATCTACCAAAACTTGAAGTTACAAATATTTATCAAAACGGTGATGTCAAACACTTAAAAATTAGTTTGTAAGGTACCATACACATTTAAGAATTTAGTAAAATACCACGTAAAAGTGGTTTTTTACGTTTAAAGGAGAAATGCGGTATGAAACAAAATGATTTCTTTTTATGTAGATACGACACAAAAGATGAAAGAATATTAGGAGTTTATAAAACATACAAAGAAGCTATTAAAGAAGTTTATGGGTATGAACCAGGGCATCCTAAATATGAAAATGCATATGCAGCAATATGTGCAAGTGCAAATAATGTACCTGGCACAAAAGGACAGAAACGGTCTGCATTTGGTTTTTGATACAAAATAAATATTTAAAGGAGAAATGCGGTATGGCAAAAACAGTTAAAGAAAAATTAGATTTTTTCTATAAAAAATATAGTAAGAATGAAGATAGAAACAATATTTTTCCGGCGACACATTGTAGTTTAACAATGACGCTTCATCAACAGCAAGTATTATTTAAAGTTTTAAATGACTATGAAAGTGAAATTGTTAATAAAGATAAATTAATTAAATCACAAGCTTACGATTGTTCAGAATATTTAAAAATTATTAAAAGAAATGCAGATGAAAGGCAAACTCAATTAAAGAAAAGTGATTTTGAATATTATTATGATTGTGAATATTGTGGTCGGTTATCTGAAGGACAACAATGTGAAAAATCCTATTATAATAATGAATGTTTTAGATATCATGATGAAACACATATATTAATTGCTTTAAAAGATAATTCAAAATATGAAAGTTTAGAGGATTAGACATGGCACTAATAAAAAAAGAAATAGTTACATGTGAAAATGAAATACATGGTGATCAACATATAGAAACGTGTGGTAAATGTTTAAAAAGCATTTGTTATAAATGTGATGAAACTTTATATGTAAATGTCAAAACAAAAAATGATACTACAGTGTTACATGATGCAAGACATAATGTTGTGTTTAGACATATTGATGATAATTTGGATTTTTTCAAATCCACCATTTAGTAAACGAAAGCAAGTTATTGAACATTTATTTACTTTTGGTAAACCATTTGCAATGTTAATGCCATTAGTAAGCATTGCTTTAAAGTCTATTAGAGAAAAAATAGATCAATGTGAGCTGTTGGTATTTGACAAAAGAATTAAGTTTATATCAAGTGAAGGAATAATTTGTAAAAATCCTCCAAGTGAAACAGCATACATATTTTAGTATACCACACACATTTTGGAGATTGCAACAAAACAAGAAAAAATAATAAAAAATATAATTAAAATATAAAAACATCATTAAAAATGATACATATATAAATAAAAATTCTAAAATTGACACACTAAAAAATAGTTTAAATAAAACTTTATAAATTTAAAATTATTTAGTTAAATTAGTTAAAAATTCAAATGGTGTCTGAAAATTCAAAGATTTATGCACTCTTTCAAAATTATAAAAGTAATAATAATCATTTAATTTATTTTGTAAACCAGCTGCATCCAATATTTTTTCATCAAATACAAATAACTTAGTATAATTTTAATGAAATCTTTCAATTTTACCGTTTGACTGCGGAGAACGAACAGGTGTTGTTTGATGTAAAATATTTTTATCTGTTAAAAATTGAGTAAAAGTAGTTTCTTTAACAATACTTTTTTGATTATTCCGATGACTATTAATAAATTCAGAACCGTTATCAGTTCTAATTTCGTGTTATTTTAATACCAAATATTTTTTTAAAATCACTGATTGCTCTTTTAACAGCATCAATAGCATTCTCAGTGCTTAATTTATCATAAATATAACCAAATACTCCTCTCATTCTTTCATCAATAAAATCATAAACATAATACTTTTTATCAACTGGAAATTTACTTGGCATAAAATATTTAGCATCCATTTGTAATAATCCTAATTCTTTAACTTCATATCTTGGATGTTTTCTTTTAATTTCTTTAATTTTATTTTTTATTTTTAATCAACGCTTATCTTTTTTAAGTCAACGAAAAAATGTTTTTAAATTTTTTGGTGCTTTATTTTTTAATTCTTCACCATGAATTCCTTTTTTTAAATTATAAAACAATGATAAAACACCCCCAGCGTGTTTATCACAATATTCAAAATATAAATCACAAATATTCTCGCGAACATCATTACTATATTGATAATTAATATTATTAGGAACTGTTGATTTTAATAATAAATCTTCAAAATTATTATTTGCATATGCAAGTAAAATTTTATTTGCTCAGTAATAAAAAGTTGAAAATTTATTTTTAAAATATTTTTTAATCAAGTCTTTTAATAACAACTTAGTTTTAAAAAAAATTCCTTACATAAATTAATATATGCAAATATTTTTGTTTTTATTCTTTTATAGTATTTATTTTTATAATTTTTACTTAAAAAATCTTGCAATTTTGCTTGTAAATCGCCTAAATTAGAGTTATTAATAATATATTTCATTAATTCACTTCATTTTTTAAAAATAATATAGTATAGTTATATCATTTAAAATAATTTTTATAAAACTTCAAACTTTTTTAAACAATCATAACCATAATAAGTAAGTATCGTTTCTAAAACATATTTAAAAATACTTGTATATGTATAATGTCAATAGAATTTGATAAAAAAGGAGTAAAATATGAAAAAATGACTTAGTATTTTAGGAGCAATCGGATTAACAACAAGAAGTACAACAACATTAAATAGTTGTAAAAAACCAAATAACAATGAAAACGGGAATAATAAACCAGAACCTACACCAGAACCAAAAAAACCACAACAACCACCAAAAGATAGTAATTGAAAGTTAATTGATAAAAAAGATTATAGTAATGAGATTAAAAATATAAATAATAAATGATATATTGGTATTTTTCCTAAAATGTGAAATTCAGGTAAACCCATTATTCCGTATAGTATTTTTAAAGCAATTAATGATGGAGAGGATATTTCTATTTATGGTAAATTTGGTAACGGGTTTAAAACTTCAAATGATAATGTTTATCGTTGAGATGGAAATGGTGAACCAATTGAATTACCAAATTTTGATAAAAATACTGGTGAAATTACAAATTGAAAATGTTAAAAAGGAACTTAAAAATAGTTCCTTTTTAAATTAATCGCACAAATTTCATAAAGATAATTAATAAAAATAAATTAGTTATTGTGCTATACAATGCAGGACTAAATTTTCATACTTCGAATGTTTGACTGAAAAAACTATATATTGTTTGAAAAATTTTACCAACACCACTCGCTAGTTCGTTTACTTGTTTTATACCAGGAATATTATTCACAATTCAAATTGCCGCATTTCTGATATGACACGCTAAATTATATCAACTACAACTTTCATATTGTGCTTGTCATCATTGACTATCGGGAAATAATCCACCATTATTTATTTCTTGTCAGTTATAAATACCAAAATTAAAGTCATAATATCGATACATATCATTTTCTTTTTGTGCTTGTAATTCAAAGACATTATATCCGATTTTTTGTTCTTCCATTTTCTTATATTTTAAACCATATTTATCTTTTAAAACATCTTCAAAAACATATCCTTCATTTTGATTAATATTATAATCATTTGAAACTGAAAAATCATAGTTAAATACACCTCCATAATTTGTGTTATAAAACCGATTTTTATAGGCTAAATACATCTTAAAATCTAATAATTTATATTTATCAGAAAAATAAAAATATCGTGGATAAATTTTAAAACCATTATTTGCTAACAAACCATATTTTTTGTTATATCCTTGCGTATAAGTATTATTATCTAAATCAAACATTGTTCGTAAATAATTCTTATAAAAATTTTTAGATACAACAAACATATTATTCAATAATTCTTTAAATTTATCATAAGAAACTAAAAATTTTTTCTTTTGTTCTTCAAATTCTTTTTTCTCTGCTTCGGTTTTTAAAACTTTTTTATTATTTTCAAATTTATAAATATAATTATTATAGTCATTAAAATATTTTATTGACTTTCCATTTTCATCTAAAATAACATCTTTAAAATTTTCTAATTTTAAACCAAAAAAGTTAATCAAAACAGTATCATATTGTAAATTATCAATATAACCACTTTCTATAAAATTACTCCGATTTTGAAAAATAGGAATCAAAGCATAAGCAAAAAAAGATTTTAAAAAGTTATTAATATCTATTTTTTCAGTCATTTTTTGATAATAAAAAGTATTATAAAGATTTCATTGTCCAATAGAATAAATATTTCCTTCAAAATTAAAGATATTTTCTTTTTCTTTCATAAAAGTAAACAAAAAACCTAATTTTTCATCTTTATGAGTAGATTCAAATACATCAAAACTGCGTGCCTTAATATGTGTTAGTTCTAAACTACCAGCAATAATATTATTACTTTTATCAATTGTTAAAATCATCCTATAAATTGATTTTTTAATAACATATCAACTACCCATTTTTTCACTTTCATCAATAATTTCAAAATCAAAAATTATTCTTTGTGTTCCAACAATAGGACTATCATAATCGGGATTACCCCCTTGTTGAACTCTAATGTTTTCTTGAATAATAACATCTAAATAATTATTTAAAAAATCTTTAACTTTATTTTGATTTTCAACACTTCAATTTATAATTTCACCAGTATTTTTGTTAATTGTTGGCAATTCTGGTTCATCACTACCATCTCAATAATAAAGACCTTTTAATTTACTCATTTCAACATAAACTTTTATATCACTGGGAATAAACGGAATACCATCTATTTCTTTGGCGTTATTTGTATCATGTTTAAATTTTAATATTTTTCATTGTTTGCTATTAAAAGGTTGAAAAACAAAAAAATAAAATTTATTATCTATATTAAAAACAAATGAATTATAATCATTAACTAATTTTCAATTATCTTCAATTAAATTAACCGATTGTAAATTATTTATATTTGTTTTTAATTTATTTAACATTTGTGTTAAATTATATTTATTTGTAAAAGAATAAGCAAAATTTGTTAATTCTTTTAAAAATTGTTTTCTATCAACATCATAAAATTTATTAATGTTATATTGTTTAACATAACTATCTCAATTTTTATATAAATCCATAAATTTATCACTTGGTTTATCAAATTAAATTCCCGTTGAATAACTATCCTTTAAAAAATCTAAGTACCATTTATCATTATAAGTTAGTGATCTTGATGTTTTTAAAGTAGGATTAATAAAATAATTGGTATCACTTCAATTTTCAAAAAAAGTACTGCGTAAAAACATCGTATTAATAAAATCAGTTTCATTAATGCCCGTTTCTACACTCCGCTTTGTTCTTGCTTTTTCTTCTGTTTGTTGTGATTGATGGTTTTGTTGTAATGTCATTGCCCCTAACGAGAAAAAAGAAATCAATAAAATTGGTATAAACGAAAATAATACTAAAAACTTACGCATTATTTTTTACCAACTTATTTTTATGATTTTCTTTTATTAATTTGATAATTTCATTAAATAAATAACCATAAAAATAATGAATTATTAAGATATATCACAATATATCAAATCATAAACCATAAATTATATAACCATTTATACCAGCATATTTTTCTTTTAATTTTTCAATCGTTAAAACTGTATCTAAAATACATACAAGCATTAACGAAAAACTTATAATAAGATATAAAATTAAATCAACCCAAGAAATAAATAAACCATTTTGTTTCTTTTCTTTGTTTATTTTCTACATTACTTTTCATAAATTTAACTCCTAACTATAGAATGTTTTTGAAACAATAAACCCAATAATATATAAACTTGATATTGTTAACATTAACGGATGACTAAATAAAATCGCCATTTTATCAAAAATAGATAACAACCAAGTATCATAATTATATAAATCCATAATAATATTTTTTGCTGATGTCAACTGATTAATAATAACAGTAATAAAACCAGTTCCAAATATAGCGATTGCCGCTACCAATAAAACTAACTTAATCATATAAAATCAACTCCTTACTTATTTTTTTTATTCTTTTAGTGGTATGAATTCTTTTAAAACCTAATTCTCTTGTTTTTGCTTGTCTTGCTAAACTTGATAACTGTTGTTTATTGCGACTAACTTTAAATTGTTTTCGTTCTTTAATATGTTTTTGTAAACCTTGTTTAGTACTAGAAACACCCCGAACAGTAGCACCGTATAGTTTATAACTATTAATAACACCGCTTTTAACTGTTGAACCTAAATCGTTATAATTAGTTGATGTTCCGTGAATTGCATAAATAGATAATTTAATAACCATAAAAAAGATTAAAAAATAAGCAATTGTTATATTTGTCATTGGTAATTTAGTATTTCAAATCACATCAAAAACAAATAAAAAAGTATCAAAAATAAAACTAAAAATCTTATTTCAATTAGCGTTATTAACGCTTTCACTTAATAAATTACTCATTTTTTATTTTTCCTTTCCTTTTTTTTTGCTTTTAAATTTTCTTTCAAAATATCAATATCAAACAATTCTAAGCGTTGTTTATTGTTTAATTTTGATATATCTTTTCAAAAGTATTCTTTTTTATTAATAACTTCATCATTTTTTAAATCACGAACAAAGCTTAATCAATAACTATCGTATTTATTAGCAAATTCAATCGGAATAATTATCTTAAAAAACCGAATTCCTAATCCGACATCAGATCTATGTTTTGCACGTTTACCTTCGGCTGTTCTTTTAACAGACTCAGTTTTTCAAATTTCATAATCAGTAATATCTTGAAAAATACCAATTCGCATAATAAAAAAACGATTAAAAATATTAAATCCTTTTTTAACAATTGGTTTTTTAAGTGAAATTGGAATAATAATACCACTTGCTAATTGCCTAATATTGTTTCAAATCATACCTCACGCTGAGCAGTAAATAAAGCATGGTGTCCAAAATGTCTTGTTAACACAATTCACGGTATCTTACCACTATGAAATTTTTTCTCATCGTGCGGACTAGTTCCATCAATATATAAATAACTTTCATCAAATAAAATAACACTATCATCTGGAGGAACTGGTTTTGTTCGATCAGTAAAATCCAAATTTTTAAATGTTAAAACTTTAACCTTGTCATCTTCTAATGGATAATTACTATAAATTTCATCTGTTAATAATTTCATAGACTGAGACAAATAAGTTAAAAGTAATGTTTTACCTGTTCCTAACTTACCAATGATAACTGACAAAGGGTTATCTCAAACAAAATCAACTAACCTAAATGCATTTAACTGATAAAAAACATTTTTTCAAACTCACCAAACAAAATATACACATTGTAAAACAAATAATAGTCAAAATACTAAACCATTATAATTTAATGAAATTATTCAAAGTAACAAATCAATTAAACTAAACAAAACCATTGAACCGCTAATATAACAATAATTTTTTAAAAAAAATACAAAATTTTTCATTTTTAAAATACCCAACTATTTTAAAAATCATTCACAATAAAAACCAAGTTAAAAACAAAATTACAATTCAAAAACAAACCATCAAAGTTAAATATTCATTTTGTGTTAAATTTAAAGTTGTAATATTTTCAACATTTGTTTTATCTATAAACAAAAAGACATGAATAAAAAACTCTTTTAATTTTTCTCAATCATTTTGCATCTTTAAAAACTCCACATTTTCTGAATAAGTTTAAAAAACATTCCAAAAAATAAAATGATAAATAACACAAACGATATAACATATAAAAATTCTGGGGCATTAGAACCAATTATATAACTAACAAATTGAACTCAATAATTATATAAACTCATTTAATTTAAATCTTTCAAATCATTAATTAATTCTTGGTCTTTTTCAACAGTTCAATTTGTTAAATTATTATTGTTATTTGTTTTTACTTTTTGAGGTTCAGCAGGGAATAATGCTTTTTTCATTTGTATAAAATAATTTTGTTTATATTGATTATACAAATTAATTATTTGTGTTCCAGTTAAATATTTCTAAAAATGTCGTTTTAAATTTTCATCATATTTTACAATAGGATAAGAATTATCATAAATCAAACCAATAGCTACTTGATCAGAATGTTTTTTACTAAAATAAATAAACTTATTATTTAATCAAAAACCAATATGTTTATTGTGGTTAGGTAAATTTATAAACGAAGCTTTGTCAGTTTGAAAAACTATAAATTCTGTTCGAATAAAATAATTTTGTACGTTAATATTCTTCTTATAAAAACTCATAAAAACACCTTACTTTCCGTATTATATTTACACAATGCCGTATTAAAACTACTTTTATAACTTGGTTTATGATACATTACTCAAAACAAACTACCAACAAATTTTTTATTCAAAATAGAATGACAAATTTGACATTTAAGTTTAATAATTAATCACACTCCTTAAAATTTGTAATAATTAATTCTTGGCCAAGTTTTGGCTTTTTATTATGACAATTAGTAGAACTATAAACTCATTTAAATTCATTAATATTAAATTCTTTAAACAAGTCTTTAATAAATTCAGAATTATCAATACTTAAAATTCATTTACCTTTAATATTTAAAATATTATCTTTTAGTTCATAAAAGTTCATTTTTGAATGTTTATAAACTCCTCCTTCATTATAAAAATATGGTGGATCTAAATATCAAACAATATTTTTATCCATATAATATTTATTAATAATATTTTTATAGTCCAAATTATAAAACTCAATATTATTTTTAGGATCAACTAATAGTCTTCTAACATTTTGAATTCTCAATAATTTATTAACATTAAAATTTTGTTGTAATTTTTTATCTGTTCAAGTACCTCATTCTTCACCATTAAATGTTAATGCGTTCTTAATTAAAAATTCTTCACCAAAATTTAAACAATAATCATCAAACATTTTTTCTTTCAATTCATTAATAGTTTTTGAATTATGATATGCTAATTTTTTCAAATAATCCAATTCAATTAAATGAATACCATATTGTCAAAATTCAATTAAACTAGTATGCAAATCATTAAAAACTACTTTGTTACATAACTGCTGGTTTAGTCGGTAATAATGCTTTAATTTTATCAAAGTGTTTAGCTTTTCCACCTGGCCAAGACAACGGACTAATAAATTTCATTCTAATCCTCCTTTACTATAAAATGTTTAAATAATGTATATGTATTGTAATAAACATTGTTAAATATATAAAATTAAAAATTAAGGCACACTGAAAATAACTACTTAGTTTTAACTAATAGCTATTAAAATATAAAATTATACGTTTATAATTAATCAACTCACATAAAAGCTAGTGTGCCATAATGGATCAGTTATAATAAATATTAAAAGCTTTTAACCATGACACGGAAAAAGTTTAATATCTTAATAATAATAAATAATCCAAATGGAATTAAAATAATTCAAGCATCACCTAAAAAGGTCATTAATTGTGGTAACACAGCATAAACAGTATCTTTTACTTTACCCATTGCATTACCTAACCCAGTTTAAATAGAATCCATTCCAGTCCCAAAAGTAACTGCATCTGCTAAAAAATTCATTATTTTCTATCCTCCTTTTTTTCAAGTTCTTTTTTTCTTTTTTCTTACCTTGAATTTGTCTAACTTTTTGATAAATTTATAAACCAATTCACGCAAAAATACCTAACAAAATCAAAATACTAAATATTCATGTTAATCATACTGGCATGATATAACTCCTTTCAATAAATTAAAAAAATGAAATTTTCAAACTCGCTCCGCTCGTTATCGCTTTGCTCCACTTAAAAAACATTATTGAATAAATTATCCGCTAATAAATTACGCGGAATAATTTATTTTTTTTTTACTTTTTAATTTAAATATCTTTTGCAATCTTATTGACAGTATTAATAACAATATCTTTTCCATACTTTTTCACTAACGACTGGAAAATAAAATATTGCTTTGTTTGCATAATTTCAACTCCTTATTTAAAATATTAATAAAATTTATTTCTAAAACTGTAAATACCACAAAAGTACAAAATGTATGTGGTTTCTACACATTGGAGATATTACTCAGCTAACAACTGACCAAAAAGATAATCTAACAAATGCAATTAATTCAACTAATGATAAATTTAAATTATTATGAGAAAAAGTAGATAGAGCAAATAATCCGTTTACAACCACGAATTCAAATTCTAAATGATATTTAGTTAAATTAAATAAAGGTAGTTTTGAGTGTAGTATTCAATTTATATTTCAATATACTTATGGATATTGAAATGATGGGTCTAATACTTTATATTCATGAACAATATTTAATATTCCTAAACCCGAAGATGATGCACCTTTGCCCCAAAATAAAAAAATATATTATAATTTTGCCATTGCTGATGATAACATTGGAATTTGAAGTTATTCAGAAATTGTTAATAAACAATTTTGAAAGCCTTGAAGTGCAGTGAATGATTATGATATTTATGAATATAAAAGAAGTGGGGTTCCTTATCCGATTACATTTAATAAAACAAATAATCAACAAATAAACTTTACTATGCCTGGTTCTTATTGAGAAAAACAATATGTAACAGAACAAGAAGAATTAGAAAAAGAAAGAAAAAAACGAGAAATTGCTAAATTATCTGATATTAAGCCATTAGAGGATAAAATTAGTGAAATTAAACCCATTGTTGATGATTTACATCAAAAAGATGAACATCTTATGAAAACATTAGGGTTACATCCTGATTATAAATATTACAAAAAAAATGAAGGAGATGACTCATAATGGCAGATACAAAATTTAATCTATTTGAAAGTTTAAATCCAAAACCAATTTTTGATGGATTGAAGAAACTATTTAATGTAGGACAGTGAAAAAAAATATATTGATGAAAGAGATAACCAACAAAAAGAACTAACAAATGAGTTGCAATTATCAAAAGAAATTTGTGAGCTAAAAATTAAACGTCAAGCAATGTTTCGTTATTTTGGTCATATTTCATATTTATCAGTTTTCTCAATTTTATTAGTATCTAGTCAATACAAATGATTTGAATAGAGTTTATCTCCGATTTCTGATACTCATAATTTTATTACTTTAAAATTTGGAGAATGAGGTGGTTACCCGGTGGAATATTTAGGAATTTGAAGAATTTGTAAAGTAACTAATAATCCATTAACTAGAAAACTATATATTGGTAAAGGTTTTCAACAGCTTTATCGTTTACCAGCTTATTTACTTACAATACCAATTTGAACTACTTTTAATAAAAAAATTAAACAAAAAGAAGATTTATGAAATGAAAGAAAATTAAATTCATTGACAAATCAAGAAAAATAGTGCATCTATATGTACCAGGAGGAATTTAAAATGATCAAAAATAAAAAGCGTAAAATTAGAAATTATACTATTACTGGAGTATCAGGAATAACAGGATTAGGAGTCGCTGAAGGAATTTTCTATGGAATTCCAAAACTTAGTGAAATACTTCCCGGTTGAGCAATTGCTTTATTTATTTGCTTAATTATGCTCTTAGCAATGTTATTTGCATTTTTAGTTTTATCATACATTGCCAATGTTCGTGATGCAGAATTGCGAAGACGATTAAAAACTGAGGAATTATTGCAACATGGTGATCAAAGAAAAAGGGGGAATTATGACTACTAGTGATCAAGTATATAATCCCAATGAACAAAAAAATAACAATGATTTTATTAATTATTTATTAATGAAAGGAATGGTTAGAATGAAACCGATTGTTGGTGATGGTCAAGTTTTTTTACCTTTTAACCAATTAATTATAACATGACAATCAAATTCTTTGATGCAAACAATGCGTAATACGCGGAATGATATTTGAAATGAAATTAAAACCGATTTAGGAATTCCTAACATTAATGAAATTAAGTCTGCGCAACAAACAACCGCAGAAATTCAAGCCAATCAATTTTTAGTGTCGCCAGCTATTGAACGTGAAAAAATGTTATATGTTAATTTTTTGCAAGATTTTGGCAAAAAATTTTTGATGATGTTAAAGGAATGTAATCTAAAAGAAGAAAGTTTATTACAAGGTTATGATTTTAGCGATTGAACAGTTGATTTAGACATTGATTTAACAACCCAAAAAAATATTTTACAAACAATGAATATGATTACAAACACCTCAACCGTTAATAACAAGTAGGAGGATACTAATAATGGAAAATAAACAATTTGATAACTTAAACGATGATTTTGTCGAAAGTATTAAAGCAAAATTAAATCGCCGAGAAAAAGCAGATAATTCGCAGTTTTATACATAAGATGAAGTTAAAGATTATTGAATTTATCCGCTTTATTCACTAACAGGTAATAACATTAAAAATGGGATTAAAGCTTCAACAAGTAAAATAACCATTTGTGCAACACAAATTGAACGTGGTCAAAAAATTCGTGGATATTTAACCCAAAATAATATTTTTAGTTTAAATGAATTAGCTGATCCAACAAATCCTTCCGAATCAATTTTCAAAAATACAGTGAGCTTAGTTTTTTCAACCCAAAATGATGAACAACAATTTGATACTGACTATTTATATTTATTGACAAAAGAAGCGATTAAAACTGAAAATTTTTAAAATATTGAAAAAATTAAGGATTTAACAAGTTCTTATAAAATATCGCCAATTAAAATAATTTTATCAAAACCATTTACTAATAAAATCATTGAATTAAGTTTTACTTCTCCTAACGGGTGTTATATTGGTAATTTAAAATTAAAAAATAAACAAGGGAAAGTTCCTAATTTGATTGCAAAAGAAGGAACAGTAATTTTTCCTAAGTTATTTTTTCCATGGCAGTTAGAGCCAAATATTTCAATGACAGATTTTTGAAATGGAAATCAAATTATTCTCCTAAAAGATATTTTTACTTTTTTGGATTCAAAAGGAATTAAATACAATCAATAGTTTTCATTACAAGATTTCTTACAACTTGGTGGTTCACAACCACCTTCATCAGTTCAAATTGCTAAAGCAAAAAGAATTAAGTTTAATGCTGTTTATGATGGAAATGATCAAGTTCCAGCTTTTGATAGTGGAACTGGGACTGCGTATTATGACAAAAGACCATTTACTAATCGTAATAAAGTTTTTGAATTAAATTTAGATCAAGTTACAATTTTTCCTAACTCAGATTTTTCTAATTCTGATAATACGAATAAAACTTTATATCAATCAATTGCATCATATGGACTAGTACCATATCAATAAGCAACAAAATTAAATTTAATTATTAATCTTGAAATTATTTTAGAAGGTGCGATCCCTTCTTCGGACGCTTTTGAAATATTGAAAAAAATGTTGACATATAGTTATTGAAAAGATAATGAATTTGATGGTGCAACAGAAATAGTAAAAAAAGAAGATCAATGAGTTGAAATAATTAAAAATGATAAAATTTATAAAATTAGATCTTTGTTTGAAGGGCAAGATCGTTATGCAGTAATTACCAATTTACGAATGGCATGAAAAAAATCCCACAATAGTTTTAGAAAATATAAGTATGGTTAATCGAATTGAAAATGCATTAGCAATGCTATCAAGTAATTTAAAATCAACATATTGTATTAACAAAGGGGACAATGACGATTACAAAATTTTATTACCATATTATTTTGAAATTACTAACCCATTAGAAAGACCATATCAAGATGATTACCAAGAATATAAAGATATAGTTGTTAAATTAAAGTCAAATTATGGAGTTTTTACTGAAAAAGGATTTGAATTTAACCAAGATATTATATCAAAGAACTATATTTATAAATTAGATTATAATAACTTTTCATTTCCGGAAATTAATAATTCATTAGAAACTAGTTCAATTCCCTCTACAATGTCCTTAGATCAGCAATTAGCTAATGGTAGTTACTCAAAATATTTAGCACATCGAGTTACTAATCTTAATGAAGAGATAAAACAATTATATGGTTCTTATGGTAGTGGCAATATTGAATTTGATGCATATAATGACAGCATTACTAATAAAGGCGAATTTAAACTACAAACTGCATCGTATGTGACAGAACTATTAATAAGTTCAATATCTGGTTATGGTACATGAGAGTTTAGAATGGTTGATGAATATAATGAGACAGTTAAATTTACAATTGATTTATTTGATAGCACTGATCAATCTAGGTCATTAATATCCCTTATATTTATAAGGGTTTTTATTTGCCAAAACCCACGAGCGCTCGCGCACATGTTTTCTAAAAAAAGATTTTCCTTGACTCCAATTTAAAAATAGTGGAGAATTATGTATATTTGTAAATATGAATGGAATGAAGATTTGCAAATAAGAATAATTGTAGAGGTCTCCATACTTTTAGAATTCGCCGCAAGAAAAATTTTTTTGAAAACATAGTGCGCTAGCGCGTAAATTTATTGACAAATTAAGAAAAATAGTGCATCTATATTGATATTAAAACAAAAGAAATAATTAACTTAAATTGAAATGAACAAAACTGTAATTTTAATATTGATGTATTAGCTAAGATTTTTATTGTCAAATTTTGTGAGCCAATATCAAAACCAGCAATATTTAAAATTTTAACTGGGGCAAAAGGGTTTGGAAAATCTTATCTTATTTGTTTATTAGCTTTATTTTATACATGCAATTTTTTAGATTGAAATTGTCTACTAGCACGGTATACTTACATATCCGCAAAAGATAACTACTATAAAAAAATGACAAGAGTGATTAATAATCTAGTTGAATATGGCGTTACGATTAAAGAAGCTATTGATGAAAAAAATAAAGAAAAGAGCTAGTGATAATTTATTCGAATACAAATGACCAAATGGAAGAATAATTAAAGTTGTTGGTTTTGATAATGGAAGTACTTGAAAAGGGCAAGACGCATCAGTAGGATAATATGCCTTTTTTGGTTTATACGAAGTCATTCCATTGGATGCAACAATTTTAGATGAAAACGAATATATGTATCGATTATTCAATATGATAATTCAAATTTCACGTGGGAAAAATATTACAACTACAAGAGAACTAGTTCCACAATTATGTTATTCAGACGAGGATGTAACAATGGAATTGCGAAAAGAACAGGTTATTATTTTTGGTTTCAATAATCATAATGCTGATCATATTATTTATGAGACATTTGTTCAATCGATTTTTCCATTAACAGATGAAGTTCAAAAAGAATTAGATAACAATGATATATCATATTTTAATGATCCAACTTTTATGAATAATATTGGTGTAACAGTTGTCAGAGGCACTACTAAAGTAAATAATAAAAATCTTAGTCAAAGAGTATTTGATTTAGGAAATTGATTAAATGAAAATAAACCAGAAGTATATGATTCATTATTTCGTGGAGGAGAAAGACAATTTAATGCTGAACGTTATAGCTATAAAAAAGATTTAATTACTGGCGCAAAATTTTTTAATTCAAAAGATTTTTTTTGAAAAGATATGAATAAATATTGATTTACTAAAATTAAGATTGGTGCTGATTATGCTGATAGTATCAAAGGGTAAGACGATGCTACTCAAATTTTAATAGGATTTGAATTTGACAAGGAAGAATTTATTGAAGGAATTTATATTCTTGAAGAACAATCAATATCAAGTACAGAATTTAAGGATATGACTGAAAAAGTTGATAGTATGGTTAATAAAATTAATAGTTGATCACAAATTTATCATAACTTAAAAGAAGACTTTAGTTATCGTATTGGACATGACGCTCGTACAGTTGGCCATTTTTTTAGAAAAACACTACTCGAAAATAATGATTGGAAAAATATCGATTTAGATATTACAAGATTTTCTACTATTTTAGTTACTGGTGTAAAAGGATGAAGTGTACAAGATCGACACTATAAATGAAAAAGATTATTAGCCGAAGGAAAAATTTATTTTAGTAATAATTTAGATGTTTATAAAACGTTTAATGATAAAGAAATATTAGTAAAAAAGAATGGTTATTTATATCAAGAATTATTTAATTGTATTAATAATGAAAAAACTAATATTCGTGATGAAAAACCTGGTGTAAATAAATTGGATATGATCAATGCAGCTGAATGTTGTCTGAGCTATTTTAGATTTAAGTTATTTAAAAATTAAAATTGTGCTATAATTTTATTAACGATATTAGTTAAATTCTTAAATGTGTGGGGTTTCCACAAATTTAAAAATTAGTTATACTAGTAAAACAAATTAAAAAATGATAAAATACATATTGTATAAATACCTTGCTATAAAATTAAGAGACATAAATTGAGTAATTTAAGAAAATAGATGGAGAATAAAATGCTTAAAAAAGGTAAATTAAATTCATGATATTCAATAATATCATTTTCAATTTTTAAAATCCGCCGTTCAATGGCAGTTTGATTTTTAGTATTATTGTCACTTGTTTTATTTGGTGCAATTGCGATTACTCTTTTTTTATCTTCAACAAATATTTATGATTTTTTAAAAAATTTTCAATATGGAGTGTTTATTTTTAATAATATTTTATTATTATTGTTTGTGTTGTTAGTTATCATTAAAATTTTTGGTCGAGAATTTGAAGATGGGACATATTTACTTTTAATTTCCAAACCATATTCTCGATTTACTTTATTTTTCTTAAAATTAATTTCACTTTGAATTTTGATTATCTTTTTCTTAGGAACAATTATTTTATTTGCTTTAGGAATTGGTTATATTGGTTATTTAATTAATAATGATCCAGAGTATTTACAAGTTTATCAAAATTTATTATTGAAATTATTTTTATATTCTTTAGCATTATCTTTTTTTTCATCAAGTGGTATTTTATTTGCGGTAACTTTTTTAAATTCACAAGTAGTTTTATTAATTGTTGTTATTTTCTGTAGTTTATTTTTAGTTGGTGGGATGCCATATTCGTTAATTATGAGTTTATCTAATACAATTGATTTATCATTTGTTCACACTAATATGACTAAGCAGCCTTATCCTGTACATATTATTAAAAGTACAATTAATTTTAAAAGAAATTTAGAAAAAAAATTAATTAAATATGATAATTTAACTAGAAAAATTTGAGATTTTTATAATTCGTGAGATTATGATGATTTAGATAAAGTTTTTAAAACGCGAGACTATGAAAATATTACAAGTAATCCTAATTTGCGAATTAAACGATTAGAATTTTATCAATCATTAGGTTTAACAAAACCAAAAGAAGATAGTTATACAATTAGCCAACTTAATAAGTGAGATAAAATAACAAAATATAAATATGATAATAAGGATGAAACCATTTTTGAAATTTTTAATAAAGTTGGCGGAAGTAATCTTCAAATGAAAGTAAACTTTGCGACAAATTTCTTTTTCAAATCACCAGGAGAATTAGATTCAAATAATGAAATTCATCAAGAATTACTTGACGCTATTAACTTTATTGGAAGAAGTGCAAAATCGTGAGACTTGTATCTTAGAACAAATGATTTATATGGAAATTCATTATTTTACTTTGATTTAGATAAATCCTATTATAGTTTATCATCATCTGATATTAAAGTAGGAACAGAAAAACGAAAGTTATCTGAGCCAAATGGATTTAATCCAGTAAATGTTTTTCGTTCTGAATTTGCTCGAGTTGATTCAGAATATAATAATGGTACTGAGTTTCAAGATTGAATTCTTAAATATTTTGGAGCTGAAGATATAATTGAAGATGGTTTTGAAATTAAAACACTTTATGTTTTAAGAGAAATTGAAATTAATATTTTAAAAAAAATAATGGATTATAAATTACTTGAAGGTGTACCAATTAAAATAAATACCGAATGACAAAAATATGATGATTTAATGCAAACTTATGAATTAATTTCTAAAATTAATATTATTGAACATTGAAATCAAATTTGAACAAGTTCTTTATCATATATTCCATTTTGATTTGAACCATTGCAACGAAGTAATATTGATTTTAGTGTTCAAAACAATTATTTAATGAGTTATCAAGATTTCCCAATAGCATTACAACAAGATAAAAAAGTTGACCTTGATGTACCACCATTTTTAAATATTAATTTATTGTTATATGTTTATTTAGGAATATCTGGTTTATTTTTAATTAATGCTTATTTAATTTTACGTCGCAAAAATATTACTTAAGGCAGGGGAAAGGAGATGTTAAAACATGAATAATAATTCATTAGTACTTAGCGATGTGGCAATTACTTCGCGTAATTTTAGCAAAAAGTTTAAAAATAGTATTGTTGGTCCATTTAATTTTAATGTTAGTCGTGGAAAATTACATGCCATTTTAGGTGCTTCTGGAAGTGGAAAAACAGTTTTCATTAAATCTTTAATTGGTGGTTTAAAGGGCTTTCATGGTGATATTACAATTTTTGGTAAAAAAGCAACAAAAATTAGTATGAAAAAAATGATTGGTTATGTTCCTGAGTTTGTTACTTTTCCTGAAAATATTAGTTCTTATAATTTTTTAAAATATTTAGGAAAAACAAATGGTTTACGAGGGAAATATCTTTGTGACCGCATTGAATATTTAATGAAATCATTAGAAATTTGAGAACACCGTGATAAAGATGTTAATTCATTTTCATCAGGAATGAAAAAAAGAGTAATGATTATTCAAGGTATTATTCATGATCCTGAAATTTTAATTTTAGATGAACCAGAAGCGGGATTAGATATTAATAATCGAAAAAAAATTATTTTTTACTTAAAACAATTAACACTCCGCGGTAAAACTGTCTTTTTTTCATCCCATTTACTAGATGAAATTAAAGACTATATTGATGAATTTACAATGGTAATGAATGGAACGCAAATTTATACGGGGCAATTAGCTGCCTTTAATATTAAAAATAGTTATTATCTAGTGACTAATAATCCCCAAGCAATGATTCGTTATTTTAATTCAAACCGAGTACCAAACTGATATGATCGAGCAAATAATTCGTTAAATTTTGTTTTAAATTCACCATTACATTTATATTATGTCACTCAATATGCATTAAAAAAACAAATTAAAATTGCTAAAATTAGTGAAGTTGAATTTTCATTTGATTTTCTATTACAAAAATTAAATATTACGCTACCTCCTAATATGACTACTAATCGTAAATTACGAAAAAAACAATTGAAGAAATAGAAACAAGGTTATTAACCAGCATAAGTTTTAAATGTAATTATGTAACAAAATTAAAGAAAGTAATCTTTAAAAATATTTTAATGGGCATTAAAGTATTTTTTTTATTATAATTAAATTAGGTCCAATATTTAAAAAAGGAGCAAATTGTATGAAATTTGATATTTCAAAAGAAAAAATTGAAAGTACATATAAAAAAATTAAAAACCATATTATTAAAACACCATTGATTTTTGCAACAAAATTAAGTCAAATTACTGGCAATGAAGTATATTTAAAATTAGAAAACTTACAACGTGCCGGTTCATTTAAACTACGTGGGGCGTTAGCAAAAATAATGGAACTAAAACATGAAATAATTGCAAAAGGAGTAGTAGCAGCAAGTGCTGGGAATCATTCACAGGGCGTTAGCTTTGCAGCTAATTTATTAAAAGTGCCAGCAACAATCGTAATGCCGCAAACAGCACCAATTAGTAAAATTAATGCCACAAAAAATTATGGTGTTGAAGTAATCTTACATGGTGATTTTTTTGATGATGCTAACAAAAAAGAATTATAAATTGCTAAAGCATAAAATAAAGTTTTTATTCATGCATTTAATGACCTTGATGTTATTAGTGACCAAGGAACAATTGCAATTGAAATTTTAGAAGAAATACAAGATCTTGATTATGTTCTTGTTCCAATTGGTGGTGGGGGCATTTTGTCAGGGATTGCCACTTATATCAAAGCAGTTAATCCAAAATGTAAATTAATTGGAGTACAAACCCAAAATGTTCCAAGTTATTATGAAGCACGAAAAATTAATAAACCATTTTTTGTTCAAGGTAAGTTGTCAATTGCTGATGGAATTGCTGTTAAACAATGTGGGGATATTACTTTTAATATTTTAAATAAACATGTTGATGATGTTATTTTAGTTTCAGAATCAGAAATTGCAGAAACAATTTTATTTTTATATGAAAAAAAAGTGACAAAGAATTTAAATTAAATGTTAAAAATAAGAAAATTGCCTGTGTCCTATCAGTAGGTAATATTGATGTAATAACATTTTTAAATATTACTAACCGTGCGTTGATTAACCAACGTCGTCGAATTATTTTAAAAATTGATGCCCCATTAAGAAAAGGACATATTAGTAAAATCACGAACATTGTTGATTCCCATGGGCTTCAAATTTATCAAATTTCTGATTTTCAATTAGAAAATAGTCTTGAAATTAATCGTGAAATTATTCGCTTAGTAATTGATATTAATATGTGGATTGAATTAACAAAGATTGCTGTTGATTTGGAAAAAGCAGGATATACGGTCATGGAAAAAGAATTTATTAATTCAACATAATGGAATTAATTCATACTGATCAAGCACCACAAGCCGTAGGTCCATATTCCCAAGCTATTAAACTTGCAATTGGATTTTTGTATATTTATGGGCAATTAGTATTAAATCCTGCAACAATGCTTTTAGCCGATAATATTAGTGATCAAACAAGACAAGTATTAGCAAATATTAATGCTATTTTAACCGCTGCAGACTATACTAAGGACAATGTTATTAAAACAACAATTTTACTGATTGATATTAATGATTTTGTTGTTATTAATGAAATTTATGAACTTTTTGGGACAGTTGCAAAGATACGGGTTCTTAGTTAAAAACAAGATATAATCTTGTTTTTTCTTTTATGTATAGAAAATTTAATTTAAGGAATTGAAATTATGCAAACAAAATATTATTTTATTTTGCGGTCCTTAGTAATTAAGTATGGAAAAGATAATGTTATTAATACTGTTAATAAGATAGTAACTAATAATGTAAAAGAAAATGAATAAATTATTCCGCGTAATTTATTAGCGGTAATTTATTCAATATTGTTTATTTTTGAGCGTAGCGAACACGCGGAGCGTGTCGCGCAAGCTAAATTTTTAGGAGGAATTAAATTATGCCAGTATGGTTAACATGAATATTTAGTATAAAAAAAATTGAAAACAAGGAGGATAAAGAATAATGTTAGGTATGTGTTTAACAACAGCTGTTAATTTTCTAGCTACAGATACTTCTACTATTTCAGGTGGAATGGATTCTATTTGAAGCGGTTTGGGACAAGCAATGATGAAAGTTAAAGATGTTGTTTATTATGTGTTACCACAATTAATGACCTTTTTAGGTGATGCTTGAATTATTTTAATTCCATTTGGATTATTTATTATTATTAAGATATTAAACTTTTTCCGTGTCATGGTTAAAAGCTTTTAATATTTATTATAACTGATCCATTATGGCACACTAGCTTTTATGTGAGTTGATTAATTATAAACGTATAATTTTATATTTTAATAGCCATTAATTAAAACTAAGTAGTTATTTTCAGTGTGCCTTAATTTTTAATTTTATATATTTAACAATGTTTATTACAATACATATACATTATTTAAACATTAGTATAACAATGTTTATTACAATACATATACATTATTTAAACATTAGTATAACAATGTTTATTACAATACATATACATTATTTAAACATTAGTATAACAATGTTTATTACAATACATATACATTATTTAAACATTTTATAGTAAAGGAGGATTAGAATGAAATTTATTAGTCCGTTGTCTTGGCCAGGTGGAAAAGCTAAACACTTTGATAAAATTAAAGCATTATTATCGGCTAAACCAGCAGTTATGTAACAAAGTAGTTTTTAATGATTTGCATACTAGTTTAATTGAATTTTGACAATATGGTATTCATTTAATTGAATTGGATTATTTGAAAAAATTAGCATATCCTAATTCAAAAACTATTAATGAATTGAAAGAAAAAATGTTTAATGATTATTGTTTAAATTTTGGTGAAGAATTTTTAATTAAGAACGCATTAACATTTAATGGTGAAGAATGAGGTACTTGAACAGATAAAAAATTACAACAAAATTTTAATGTTAATAAATTATTGAGAATTCAAAATGTTAGAAGACTATTAGTTGATCCTAAAAATAATATTGAGTTCTATAATTTGGACTATAAAAATATTATTAATAAATATTATATGGATAAAAATATTGTTTGATATTTAGATCCACCATATTTTTATAATGAAGGAAGAGTTTATAAACATTCAAAAATGAACTTTTATGAACTAAAAGATAATATTTTAAATATTAAAGGTAAATGAATTTTAAGTATTGATAATTCTGAATTTATTAAAGACTTGTTTAAAGAATTTAATATTAATGAATTTAAATGAGTTTATAGTTATATTAATTGTCATAATAAAAAGCCAAAACTTGGCCAAGAATTAATTATTACAAATTTTAAGGAGTGTGATTAATTATTAAACTTAAATGTCAAATTTGTCATTCTATTTTGAATAAAAAATTTGTTGGTAGTTTGTTTTGAGTAATGTATCATAAACCAAGTTATAAAAGTAGTTTTAATACGGCATTGTGTAAATATAATATGGAAAGTAAGGTGTTTTTATGAGTTTTTATAAGAAGAATATTAACGTACAAAATTATTTTATTCGAACAGAATTTATAGTTTTTCAAACTGACAAAGCTTCGTTTATAAATTTACCTAACCACAATAAACTTATTATTTAATCAAAAACCAATATAGCGATTATGATTAGGTAAATTTATAAAACTTGCTTTATCTGTTTCAAAAGGAATAAGTTCCTTGCTAATAAAATAATTTTCTATATTTTGATTTTTCTTAATAAAACTACTCAATTTTTTCAACTCCTTTATAACAATTTAAACAATAAAATTCATCAAATCGTAATCTTTTCATATCATTAAAACAAGTTTCACATTTATATTCAAAATAATTAATCATTACTTATCATCTTCTAACTAAATGTTTGTTTAATAAACAATGTTATATTTAATGTTTATATATTGTTTATTTATTGATAAAAACATTGATTATTAACAATGTTATACATAATGCTAATATATTGCTTATTTAATGTTTAATAAACAATGTTATTAACAATGTTAAATATATAAAATAGTAAAAATTGGCACACTGAAAAATACTATTAAGTTTTAAAGTAATAGTTATATAAAATAAATTAATAAAAAAATAAGGTCGCATGTAAAAGATTGGGGTTTTTGTTTTTAAATATTATTTAGTTCAATAAAATAAAGACATTTTTTTCTTGTTTTTATAAAAAACCCCAATTTTCTTTATACGACCAAAAAATAAACTAGTGTGCCTTAATTTTGTTTAAAATAACTTAAAATATAGTGTTATATTCTATTAAAATCCTTTAACCATATATATGACGGAAAAAGTTTAATATCTTAATAATAATAAATAATCCAAATGGAATTAAAATAATTCACGCATCACCTAAAAAGGTCATTAACTGCGGTAAAATACCATATACAGCATCTTTTACTTTACCCATTGCATTACCTAACCCAGTTCAAATAGAATCCATTCCAGTCCCAAAAGTAACTGCATCTGCTAAAAAATTCATTATTTTCTATCCTACTTTTTTTCAAGTTCTTTTTTTTTCTTTTTTCTTACCTTGAATTTGTCTAACTTTTTGATAAATTGATAAACCAATTCACGCAAAAATACCTAACAAAATTAAAATACTAAATATTCATGTTAATCATACTGGCATGATATAATTCCTTTCAATAAATTAAAAAATTGAAATTTGCAAACTCGCTCCGCTCGTTGTCGCTTTGCTCCACTTAAAAAACATTATTGAATAAATTATCCGCTAATAAATTACGCGGAATAATTTATTCTTTTACTTTTTAATTTCAATATCTTTTGCAATCTTATTGACAGTATTAATAACAATATCTTTTCCATACTTAGTTACTAAGGACCGCAAAATAAAATAATATTTTGTTTGCATAATTTCAACCCTTTATTTAAAATATTAATAAAATTTATTTCTAAAACTGTAAATACCACAAAAGTACAAAATGTATGTGGTTTCTACAGTTTAAAAAGAAATTGGCATTTTTTGCTAGTTTTACGGCAATAACAACAGTAACACCATTAGTTGTTTCGTGTGGAATTAGTTTAGATTTGTTAGCAAATCGTTTAATTACCGATAATGTTTTTCGTTCTATTTTTAAATCCCCCTTAACATCATAGTCAAGTGCATCAACAATGTTAGTTGTTGATAATAAAATTTTAGCTGATGTTCTTGGAACATTAGTAGCAACTGATAAATATAATCGTAGTTTCGGTGATCTTGCTGAGCAAAAAGATAAAACATCAAAATATGTTGGAATTCCTAATGCTGATCAAAGTGAATGAAAATATAAAATTTCACCACAAGCAAAATGATTTAATTATCAAGGTAATTTTCAACGGCAAGTTAAAGCTAGTGATATGATTAATACTGCTAAGTTTGTTTTATTTCCAAAGAATTTATCGGCAACATCAGGATTATGACGAACTTTTATTAGTTGGGCACAAGAAATTTGAGAGTATTTTCAGGCAGGTAATTATCAACCAGATTATTATAATGATCCAATTTGAAAAAAATTAGGAATGACAATTAATGAGGCTGATGATGAAATTACCATTAAATTAACAAAGTCAGCAGAATATTTTGATACTTTAATGACTTATTTAGCTTTTGCATCATTACCAGAAAAGGCATTACGACAAGGTTATAATTTATGGGACCAATTATAAAAATATTTGGTATTCAGGAGCATATTTAGTTGAAAAATATAGTTCAACTTCACAAATTTTATTGCGAAAAAACCCTGCTTATAGACATGCCAAATTAACATACATTGATAAATTAAATTATACTTATTTAGCAAATAATGATGTTTCGCATGAACGTGTTTTATTTGAATCAGGTGATGTTAATGATTTTCTAGTTGAACCAACAGATAGTAATGGTTGAAAGAAATATGTTGGTTCTAATCCTGCTAATCCAATTTTTAGTGGTGCATCAAGTATTATTAATCCTGATCCAACAACATATACAATTATTCATAATTATGCGAATAGTGATATTTTAAATTCAAACCCAGTTCGTGCTAAGCAAGCATTAAATGCAAGTAAGGCGTTACAATATGATAAAGTTCGAAAATATTTATCAACCCAACTAGACCGTAGTAAATTTGTTAAATATTATTCCGAAGTCCTAGATGATTCACCAACTTCCAAGTTTTTATGAAATGTTTATACTGCATGTTATTTTGTTTATAATGGGAATGTTGATTATGCATCATATGTTGAAGAAGCATATGCAAACCATTTTTTAGATGGTAATGCAATGGCTTCCAGCCAAATATTAAAAGATGGTAGTGATGCTTTATATCGTAACAAAGATTTATTAAAAAATGATGATAATATTTTAAATGATATTCGCACTTGATTACAAACAAATATTGGTGCTTCACAAGTTGAATTTCGCTTTTTAATGAATGTAGCATACAACACATTAACAATTAATAAATTTTTATTGAATATGATTGACTCATTTAACGCTGAAAATGATGTAATTAAAATTATTTCAGATATTACTGTTGACGCTACAGAATATAAAACCCGTTGTAAAAAAGCAGATTGAGATATGCAAGCAGGAGGATGGTCACCAGATTATGCTGATCCATATACTTACTTACATACCCTTTCCTTAGGTGGTGATTTACAATATTATTTTGGAACTTCACGGATTTTTAGTGACCTAAAATTAACAAATAATCTTGCACCAGACTATGCAACAGTTAAGGATCAATTGAATAATTCATATTGAAATCTTTTAAAAAATACAACAGCAATTGAAAATTTTTATAATGTTTTTAAAAATTATACTAACCAAGTTGCGGCAAGTGATGAAATTACTGATCCCGTTCGCTTAGCTGATCGTTATCGAGGCTTTGCCGAAGTTGAATTTAATGCTATTTATACTAATTTTATGTTTATTCCAGTTTATGTTCCAAATAGATCATATCAAATTCGAATTTCATATGTAACACCACGAACACAAGTTACAATTGGGTATGGTAGTTCAAAATATAAACATTGAGGAATGGTTTTAAATCCGTACTTACTGACGACACAAGAACGGCAAATTATTGAAAAACGTTATCAACAACAATTAGCAATTATTCAAACTGATTATGCGGCGTTTAGGGAGGATTATTAATATGAAAAAGTTGTTAACATCTTTTACGGCTTTAATGGTTATTAGTGTTCCTGCGACTGTTGTCAGTTGTGCTAGAATGGAAACGCGTGATCGTAGTAAAATTTCGTTATCTTTATTTAAAAGTGAATTAGCTTTAATTCCTGTTTTTGAAACACAACAACCAACCACAAAAGTAACTAAAACGATATTTCAAAATGCAGTTTATGATGCATTAGAAACAAACGCAAAGACAGGCATTATTATGAGTACAAATTATTGCTAATAAGAATAGTATACATTTTGCAGATAAAACTGATATTATTTCGATAACATTATATCAAACCCAACCACTTGCATTAGATACCATTACATTTAATTATGAAGCAAAAGTGTTAAAAGCCTTACCAGTTGAGGATATGATGACTTATTTTGCTATCTTAAATCCAACATTTTATTTCTCACCCCGTCATTTTGCAATTACTAAAACAACTGATTATGTTATTATTAAGGCGTTATCAACCTCAAATCGATATCGTGGTGAAAATCGTATTAATATTTAGGTTACCTTACAATTTTATAAAATTAAAATATTTGGAGAAAATTTGTTTAAAAGAAATTTTATCCTTTTTATTGATTTTAATAACTATCTGTTTAAAATTACGATATAATTAAACTACGAACAATAGAAAAGGAAGAAGAAGATGATTAGTGTAAACGATTTCCGCCCAGGATTAACGTTTCAATATGAGGGTAATATTTACGTAGTAATTGAAGCACAACATTCAAAATCTGGTCGTGGGCAAGCACATGTTAAAACAAAAGTTAAAAATTTGCGTAGCAATGCAACAACAAATATTACTTTCACTGGTGGTGATAAAGTTGAAAAAGCAATGATTGATAAGGTTGAAATGCAATATTTATATGATGATGGTACAAATGTCATTTTTATGGATACGCAAACTTATGAGCAATTAGAAATTCCCTCAACTAATTTAGTTTGAGAAAAAAACTTTTTAAAAGAAGGAGTAATGGCTTCTGTTACCAAATATGATGGTGAAATATTGGGAATTATTTTACCAGATAAGGTCGATCTAACAGTTACTGAGGCAGAATCAGCAGTAAAAGGTGATACTAGTTCTGGTGCAATGAAAAAAGCAGTGTTAGAAACTGGCTGAGAATTACAGGTTCCGTTGTTTATTAAAGAAGGCGAAGTTATTACTGTTTCAACTAGTGATGGAAAATATTCCGGACGAGCTTAATTTTAACAATTCATAAAAGGAGAGATTAAAGATGAATAATAATTTTAATGAATTAATATTTGAAAATAATCATCGTGGGACAATTGTTGTTAGTTTATTAACAATTAAAAAGATTATTTTATATGCAATCCGTGATATGACTCACCAATATTTTGTAGATAAAGTTGAATGTCGTATGATTGATAATTCATTATTGCACATTTATATTAGTGGAAAAGTAATGGCAAAAGAAAACCTAAATGATTTAACAGTTGAAATTAATGAAGCAATTATGAAAGAATTAAGTTATTCGTTACAAATTAAACCAAAAAATATTAGTATCACTTATCATCATTAATAATTTAATAGCGAAGTAACTATAGAAAAAAGAAAAATATTATGAATTTGGTAATACCTTGCAAAGTTATTACCAAATTTTTATTTATATTATTAATTTAGCAACATAACAAAATTATTACAATTTCAGAAAGGAAATACAAAATGAAAAAATTACTACGTTTATTATGTGTATTAACTATCAGTGGAACTACAATGCAAACTGTTATTGCTGCTAGTAGTTATGAAAAAAATGATATAGAAAATTGTAAAAGAAAGAAAAGAGAAAATAATGATAAATTTTTACCAAAATTAATAAAAAATACTAAATTAGAAAAAATTCCTACAAATAGCGAAGAAAATATTTTAAACAAAGTTGTTCGTTTAAATAGAAATATTAATAGAAATGATATAACTATTAACAGATTATTAAATAATAAAGCACAAATTGTATTGCGAGAAACATTAGAAAATAATAGTTTCCCAGAAAATAATTTTATTTGAGTAACTTTTGAAACAGATCCTGATATTGAAATTCAAGTAGGTAATTCAATTTTTTATAATCTTAATCCTGTTACAAGTAATTCAAATAAAAATAATTATTCTTATGTATTATTTGATAATAGAAACAACTTTAATCTTGGAATAATACCAGATAATCGCGGAACTACAATTATACAATATATAATAAATAATTTTCCCAGTTTTCTAGATATTATTGAACCTTAAACCGATGTTGTTTTAGAAAACATTACTTATTCAACTGCAACTTTATTAACTTCAACATTTGGAAGAAATGATGCACAAATATTAGTAACATTTACCCCACAAAGAATTGACTTAAATTCAATAATTACAATTACTGATTTAGGAAGGATTAATAAGTTAGGTGTTGTAGAAAGAATATTTAACTTGTATCCTCAATTACGAAACACTAATATATATGTAAATTTTATTTCATTAACATCTGCAAGAATTTTTGTTTCAGATGATGACCCATTATATTTTGGTAGTGTTTCAGTTTCTTTTGAAAATAATGTTGTTGATAAAGAAACACAAAAAGAAGAAAACAAAAAAAATGATGATTCAGATTCAAATGAAAAAGATACAAAAATTAATTTGTTAGTTTGACCTAATGAACATAATAAAGGTTCAATTAAACCTTCAAAATTAACACTGCTAAAAGAAAGTGATAAGTATAAACAGACTGCAAATTTGAATAAAAAAAATAATCCTTCAGTAATATTAAAAAACTTAAATTTAAATTGAGACATAACTGGCCCAATTACAAATGATAAAAAAATCGAAAGTAAAAAAATAAATTTAATTAAATGATCAGATTATGCAAATAGTTTAAAAGAATTGTAAATTGTACTATGAAGTGTAGCACTTTATTTAATTTCATTATAACATCAATAAAATAAATGTTCAATATAATTTATTTTAAAAAAATTTAGTAGTTTTGTTTTAAATTTATGAATTTTGGCACACTGAAAAATAAAATGATTAAAATTTTTATAGGTAATTATATTAAAAATTAAACATTTGTATAAAAACTTCTTTTGAAGATATTCAATGTAAAGATTTTTTAAGTTTAGAGTTTATTATATTAGCAACTTCTTGATAATAATTTCTTGAATAAATACTTAAATCAATTCCTTTGGAAAATCAATGTCTAAAATCGCGGATTGCTCTTTCAACTTTGGGTTTTTATGTTGGAGTTCCAGCATCACAAAAATATACTTTAGCATTTGTTATTTTTTCAATTTTTTCTCAATCAGCAAATTCTTTGCCTTGATCTGTTATTATTCCTTTGCATCTATCTTTGAAAAATCTGTTAGAAAAAATTCGTTCTACTGCGTTTGTAACTTCTTTTGTTGTTTTTTCTTTTAATGATTCAATGATTTTAAATTGGGTTAATTCTTCGATTAAAACTAAACAAACACTATTGTTTTTACCAATCATAGTATCCATTTGAAATCAACCAAATTCATATTTATCATGTTTTGCTTCTTCAATAGTTCTAAAATTTCTTATTTTTTCAAGGTTATCAATTCTATTTTTTGTTTTATATTTTCTATCATGAAAATACAAATTATCTTTCTTGAAATTTAAAAATCCCAAATGAATATATTTATATAAAGTTTTAAAACATACCGGAAATTTAATACCAAACTCTTTTTCATATTTTTTACAGATTTGTTCTGGTGAATCATGAAATTTGTTATATTTTTCATCTAGTCATTCTAAAATATTTAGCAATAATGATGATTTTTTAAAACATTTTTGTCGTTTTTGTAAATAATCTTCGTGTGCTAATTTAGCATCATATTCATTATCTTTTAACCTTTTTATTTCTCGTCTAATTGTATTGCTATTTTTATGCAATATTTTTGCTATTTTAGATATATTGGGTTTACCATTTTTTCTTTTTAAAAAATCAAGTTCTAATAAATCTTTTAACATTACTCTTTCTTTAAAAGTAAAATGATGCTTTGTTTTATCCATTTTAAAAAATCCTTTCTTTTATATACAAAGTTAATTATATAGTTTTTTGAGGTTTTGGGCGAGCGGTTGATTTTCTTAAATTTTTGTGATAAAATGACTTGCAAGTTAAAAAAATTTTGAGGTTCTTTCAAACAAATTTGGGAACTTTTATAAAATTCTTCGCTTAACGCTTAGAATTTTTCCCAAGTATTTTGAAAAGCGCGGCAAAAGTTTTTTTAAACTTTAAGGCATTTTTCATAAAATTATGAAAATCACCGCGAATCCAGATTAATACAATATAATCACAATAATAATCATTTAAATAACTTCCTTTCTCAAATATGCTTAAAAAGTGTTTGTATATATATATATATATATATATATAATGTCAATAGATCTTGATAAAAAGTTTCAAGATTAGAAAGGAAATTATACAAAATGAAAAAACTTTTAAGTTTATTAAGTGTATTAACAATTAGTGGAAGCGCAATACCAACAACAATTGCCGCTAGTCCTCATCAAAATCAAGAAAATAATTTAGAAACTTTAAATAGAAATAAAAGACAAAATAATAATTTTATAAAATATAATAAAAAACTAATTATTGATAATAATGATCCAAAAAAATATAAATCGAGTTTAAATGAAATTATTAATTATTTAATAAATGAAAACATTTTAATATCAGTTTTTGAAAATAATAGTTCAGAAATATATGCATTAAATAGTAGTTATTTAAATAGTAATCACTATCTTATATTTCCTGTTTCTATAATTGATAATGAAGCGGGAGGTGAAATTGAGTTAGTTATTAGATTGAACGATTTTTATATTGTTGGTTTTATTAACATTATTAGGTACTTTTCAAGAAAATATTATTAGAAATTATTATTGATTATCCGACTCTGATCACCCCAATTTAGAATTAAGACATATAGATAATACTATTGCAGCTGATTTTCCTCTTCAATTTGATGAACATTATAATATTCTTTTAGGAGGTGCCGATAGTAGTCATTCAATTAATTGATTTTCTATTCAAAATGCATTTACTATTCTACATAATTGAAGAAATAATAATAGTAATAATAATTTAATAAAAAAAGCTTTAGGATATATAATTTTAGTAACTTCAGAAGCTTTAAGATTTAGAAGTGTTTTTAATTTAATTTTAAATAATATAATCGAAGGTTATAGCAATATATATTGAAATCCTGCAGAAAATAGTGATCATACCAATGTTCGTGCTATTGTAACAAATTGACAATCTATAAGCAATAATATTATTGACGCAATTAATAATATTCAAGTAAGATTTGGTAATATCAACGAAGTTATTAATGAATCATTTTATAATTTATTATCACAATTACCATTAAATACAATTACTCAGGCTCTTGCAAATACAGATGTTAAAATTATTCTTGGGTTACTTATGCATCCAACTTTAAATTGTGATAGAAGAACAAGAAGTATAAATAACAATATAAAAAATGAATATTGTGATGCGATTAAAGGGACAGAACAAAATTACCCTTTAAAAAATAAAAAAATAACTTCTGTTAAAATTTTAGATGAAAATAATAAAGGTGACAATTTAAAAAGTGGAGATATTTTTGTTGGAACAACTGAAGGACTTTATTTTGTTCGCAAAAATGAAGTAGTTTTAAAAGTAGATAATATTGATAATGATAAAAATGACCATACCGAAATAACAAGTATAAAAGAATTTGGCAACGGTAATTTTTATGTTTTTACAAATGACGAAAAAGTTTATTTTTTAAATACAAAACTTATAAATGATGAACATATTATAGGAGAAATATTATGAAATGCTGAAAGTTCTAACTTAGAAAAAGAATTAAAATTATATTATGATAAAAATAAAGAAAATAAAAAGTTAGATTTTGAATCAACATTACATAATTATTGAAATACAAAATCATTTTTACTAAATTTAGATAAAATTAACCCTGTTGAAAATTTTAATAAAATAGAATTTTTAGGAGATACCGATAATAATTGTTGAGGAACTATGGTAAATTGAGGAAGTTGAGTTTATACAAACAATTGTAAAGCAAGTTGAGGAAAAGTTAAAAAATTAAAAGGTCAAGATATTAATAGCTTTTTAAAAGATAAAAATAACAATTTTAAAAATATAATTGAAAACACAAAAAATAACGTACCACAAAATAAAGAACAAGAATTACAAAAATTTTGAGATAAAGATGGTGAAGCAAAAATAGAAATTAATCAAAGATTTGGATTAACTTGATATTGAGAAAATAATAAATATTATTTAAAAGTATTCGGATTACAATATTGTGAATGATGAGCTTCTGGTGCATCACTTAATTGTCATATGAAATTAGGTAATGGTATTAGATTATATAATAATTAATTATGAAAAGATTATTAAGTTTTATTGGAACAATCATTTTAATCGGAACAAGTACAACAAATTTAGTTGCTTGTAATAAAACACAATATAGCGAAGATGATTTAAAAAAAGAAAAAGAAAAACATAAAATAGATACTGCTAATCAAGAAATTAAAAATAACTTAGAATGAATAGCACCACAAGAAAAACCATTTAATACAGTAGACAGTAAATATTATATAGTTGTTGCTCGAAATAGTTTAAATAGTGATTGAAAGATATTTAAATTAAAAAATAATGGTGAAAAAGGTAGGGGTTTAAAAACAGATTGAGGTGAAAGACCTGTTGGCTGGATTTTTACTTCTAATGGTATTTATTTAGCTACAGGTAATTTGTTAGATACTTCAATGAAATATGTATGAGGTAAAAATAAAAAATATGAAAATTATATTAAATCAGTTTACCGTTGAAATTTAAATAAAAATATTCCTAGTTTAGCTGTAAATAATAAAACTGGTGAAATAGCACTTTAATAAAAAATTTTTAGAAGATTTAAAAATTTTTTTATATTTCTAATGTAATTAATGATAATTTTTCATTATTTATATTAAATAGTTGTAAATTATTAATATTAATTTGTTCTTTTGTGGGTGGGTAGGAAAATATTATACTATTTGATTGTTTTAAAAAATCAGCAACCGCTTTATTTGAATAAGATTTTTCATCTTCAACACCATTTTTATACAAATATCATGTATCATCTTTTATTAATTCTAAATATGTATTTCTATTTTTTCCACTGGCCTTAGTTAAAATAGGACAATTTTTAATTAATTCTAAGTTAATATCTTTTCCTTCAATAATTTTTTCATTTGATTTTTCAATAAAAATATTAATATCATAGTTTCCATAACCTCATATACCTGATATTTCAATTTGATTTAAATTAAATAGTTTTTTATCTTTGTTTCTAATTCATTTGTTATGGATAATCAATTAAAATAATTTGCTTCTAATTGATAAATTGGGTTTTCTGAAATATCTTTGTTTTTAAAACTTACTTTAATTTTATTATCTTTGTTGTTATTAACATTTAGTTGTTGTTTTAAATTTCAATCAGTAATTTGTCCTGTTTTAGGTGAAATAAATGGTGTGTTTGGTTCATCTATAGCATTTCAGCGGTAAACTGATTTAATATAATTTTCATATTTTTTATTTTTACCTAATACATATTTCATTGAAGTATCTAACAAATTACCTGTAGCTAAATAAATACCATTAGAAGTAAAAATCCAGCCAACAGGTCTTTCACCTCAATCTGTTTTTAAACCCCTACCTTTTTCACCATTATTTTTTAATTTAAATATCTTTCAATCACTATTTAAACTATTTCGAGCAACAACTATATAATATTTTTGGCATTGATAACAATGGTACTAAACTAGCATTTTCAATATTTGATGATGGATAAGAATAAACACCATTGACATTGCCTCAACATTTAATATTACCAAATAACATTGATTTAGGATATTTAATTTCAATCCCAGTAAATATTATATCTTCTGGTAATGATTTTTGTAATACTAAATGAATGCTATTTTGATTTTTTCATTTAAAATCAGTCACCTTAACTAAATGAGTAGATTTAATAATATCAACCCTGTCTGGTGAATAAGGATGTTTATATTCTTCAATGATGTAACATTCATTTTTATTGTCTTCGCTAATTGGTTCATTAATGGAAACTATTTTTAAGTCATAAGACTCTAAAAATTCTTTGTCTTGTTTTGAAATATCATTGATTAAAATATCTTTTTCATCAATCATTATATAACTTGTGCTATTGTCTTGAATTGTGGTATTTTGTTGAACTTGTAATTTAAAGTTAAAGTCGTAAATGGTCTTTTTTTCATTTTGATTTATCAATTCAAATGATAATTAAAGAAATTATTAAAGTAATTAAAGGTAATATTGTAAATACTAATCCCGTTTTAGAAACTTTTAATCGTGGAATATCAATTTTCATATCTACTTTTGGTTTACTACTAGCAACAAATATACCCTGAATTCCGTGTGTAAATAAAGGTGTTAATAATATGGCAATTCCATTACCTCAATATTGACCATAATTATATCAATTAATATTATCTTTTATTGCATTAATCATGCCATATTCTAATCAACAATTTAATGCTAAAAATATCAATGTATAAAAACTAACTACTCAACTACGAATTTTATATTTCCTTTCTCATTCTCTAATATCTTTATGAGTTCAATTATAAGTCGGAATAGGGTCTTTTTTAAATCAATTTCAATGTAAGGCACCCTTTAATCAAGTTGTTTTATCTTGTTTCATAATTATTTACCTCATTTAATTTTTTATTCATTTTTATTTAATTCTAATCATTTTTTATTAAATAATTCTTTAATATCATTTCTATTATTTGAAATAATTCTTCATACTGGGTGTTTTTCAAGTAAGTTTAATTCATTAATAGTTGTTGCACTATTTATTTTTCTTATCACTATATCATAAGAATCCGATGTTTCTTTTGAAAAATCAGTATCCATATCACGCTTATAAATAGAATGCGGCTCATCTGCCCTTAATTCGCTATTATTTATTAATTTTCTTTTAATTGTTAAATCTTTAATAACAATATTATTTGTTTCATTTGAAATTGAGCCATCTTGCTTAATCATTATTCTTTGATATGAATTATCTGCTAAAAATGTAAAAATTGATTTTTGTGATATTGTTTCAAAATAATATGTTACAAATTTATTAGCAGATGAATAGTCTGTTATTGAAATTGATATTTTATAGTAATATTTTGTTAAATCATAATTTGGAATTTTAAATGTTAATTTTTCGTTTGCATCTGGATAATTAATTAATTCTCAATCATTGGCACCACTAATAGATATATCACCACTACCCAATAATAAATTACCATTAATAGTTTTAATATTTGTGCCACTTACTAATTTATCTTGTTTAAGATTAATATCTTGTGATGTTTTTACAATATATTTACCATCAACTTTTTCAATATAATTTTTATTAAAATCACTATCTTTAATAACATCCGATGGAATTTCACCACTTTGTTTTGCTTTTCAAACACCATTTTCTTCATAAATACTATCATTATCAAATGGAACAATAAGTTTAATATATTCGTTATAATCAATTTTAGAAAAATCATTAACAGTTGGATAAAAAATATTTATTGAATTATCTGTTTGCAATCGTTCTTTTAATCAAAATAATAATGTTGGATAAAAAGTTTTTTTACTAATATGTTTATATTATTATTCTCATGGATGAGAATAATTATCTAAACTATAATTATAAGGTCTAGATACTGTTTTACTAGATATAATATCAATAATTTCACCTGCTAATTTTAAAACATTTTTAACATCACGAGTAATATTTTCATTTGCCTCAGGGTCATTAGTTTGTGAATAAGCAACTCCACTTTGTGAAAATGATGCACTACCAGTTAAATCATTTACTCCTTTTGGTAAATATCAATTTATAACTGCTAATAAACAAGCAGATTGAATATAACTTAATCATTTATCATATTCAATTAAACCAGTATTATCTTTTTTTACTCATGGAAATAAATCTTTTTTATTAATTTTATCGGAAATTGTCCCACCTGATAATCTATCCATTCATAAACTAGTTTTTAAAATAGCATTATAAATTAAATTATCATTATAAGCAGATTGTTTTCTATCATTAATAGGTTGTCAAAGTTTACTTTCTTTAATATCTTCAACTGTTATAAATAACAAATTACTTAAATTATTTTCCATATAAAACACCTCTTAATTGATTACGATATTTATTTTTTAAATTACTTGGCTTATAACTATTAATTCTTGTTCTTGTTTTCTTAATTGTTTTAATAGTTTGATTAGTTTTGTAAAACATATTTTTAACTGGTGTTTTATATAAATTCTTAATATTTTTAACATCACTTCGGCGTTCACGATACCATTTTTTATTATTAATTTCACCAGCAAAATTAAAATTAAAATGTCCAATTTTTAAATTATTAATAAACTTTTTAATTTGATTTAATTTTTGAACTGTTGGTAATGTTAATTTAGTAGTTCCTTTGGGGTATTTTTCTTTTAATGCTTGTGGTAATCGTTTTTTAATATAATTTCTTAAATGACTAGGTAATCATTTTCTTAATCAATAACGCCAAAATAAAGTTCCTGCATTAGATACAGCATTACTTAATAATTTTCAAATTTCAACTGGAACACTAGGATAAACATATGGACCATAAAATTTCGGATGTTTTGCTGTTTTTGTATATATTAAAATAGTTAAATTACCTGTTAAAGTTAACTTATTTGTAATATTAAACATACCACTATCAAGTCAACTACTATTTAAAGGTTGTCAATTAGTATTTAAATAATTTTCATTTTTAAATTGTTCTCTATTTTTAATATTATTATCTTTTTCTAATTGACTTAATATTTGTTGTATTTCTTTTTTATGACCTTTTTTAATTAAATCTAAATAAGTAAATGGATTTAATCACTGATAAATATCTTCAACTTTATTTGTAATTTTATTATATTTATCACTAATATAATTAATTGGCTTTAATATTTTATTTTTAACTTGATTAGCTCTATTAATTAAATTTACAAATTTACTTATTAAAGGTTTATTTTCTAAATTAGATACTAATAAAGTTAAAACGCGTAATATTAGTAAATTCATTTTATATTAACCTTGATTATTTGGTTTTGATTCTGGTTTTGATGCTGAAATTAGATAATCAACTGGAACTCTAAAAGTTTTATTTAGATTACTTTTAGCGGCAGTAATTTCATCTTGGCTTGGTTGTTTTTCCAAAATAATTTTACATGTTTTTGGATATAAAATAGTTGGTGTTGCATATTGAACTTTACCAATTCATTTAGGGTTAGCAGTATCATTATCTAAAACTTGTTGAATAGTATCCATATTAATTGGATAAGCTCATACTTGTTTATTAATAATTAAACCATTTACATTAGTAAAATTATAACCTTTATCACGGTTAACTTGTCCTTTTGTATATGTTTTTTCTAAATGAAAACTTTTTGATACTGGAATACCCATTGCTGTATTTTCATATAATTCACCATTTACCATCGCTTTTAATTGTGCTTGTGAACCAATTACTTTTAAATAAGCAGGTGTTAATCCTAAATATGATCTTCGACCTAAAACCATAAACATTTTATCTGTTGGTAAACCAAAATATAAATTACTAATTTGATTTGTTAATTCAATCAAAGTTTCATTTAATTTAAAGAATGCTTTATTTGCATCATCTGCATTTTCGGCTGTATAACTACGAAATGGAATTACTTCATATTGACAATCTGCTAAACAATAATCATAAATAGCCTGAATTAATTCACATTCTAAATTAACAAATTTATTCTGTATTACACTAGAAATAGCATCAGCAATAACACCATTTTTAATATTTTGTTCTATTAATGCCAAATCAAATGCTTCATTCATTAATTTTAAATTAAATCTTTTATCAATAGGAACTGGAATTCTTGTTAATCCCATTGTTTGAGTTGTCCCACCATTTGGCAATGAATAATCATCTTGTCATACTACACGATGAGTTAAATTATATAACGCTTGTCCTGCATTAGGTAATCAAGAAACTTGTTCTGCGGTTGCAGTAGCATACTGCATAATACTTGCATATTCATTATATAAAGGTCCACGCAATAAAGCATTAACCATATCAACATAAGCCTTTTGACCTGTTGTATTACCTTGTAATGTAAAAGGTACTTGTGGCAAATTAATTGTTGCCATAATATTTCACTCCCTTATTATCTAAGGTTTTTAAGTGTATAATCAGTTATTTTTTTAATTTCATCAGGAGTATATGCTCCTTTTTCTTTAATAGTTTCAATTTCATCATTTTTATTTTCAACCGATTTTTCAATCATATCTTTAATAAAATTAGTTGGTGAAACTGATGGTTGTTCTTCAAAAAACAAATCAGGTTTTAATTCTTTTAAAGTTTGCATTTTTTCAGATAAAGAACTACCACTAACTTTTTCTAAATTAGTTTTAATATCTTCAATTTTAGTAGATGGAACATCTTTAAATGCTTTTAATTCATCTAATTCATTAGCAACTTTTAAATAATCTTCTTTTGAAATAGTATCTTTTCGTTTTTGTATACCTTCAATAATTTGTTTTGTTTCATTATGAAATTTATTTAAAATATTATCTGCAATTTCTTCACTTAAACCTTGTTCTATTAATCGTTCTTTTGTAAGTGCCATTTTATAAACCTCTCTTTTTTTATTTTTGTTCGAATAACAAGTCAGCATAAGTCTTTTTAAGGCGGAAAGCATAAACCGTAAATTACTTACTTTTTTGTTAAAAGGATAAACCGTTAACATTATTTTACACTATTATTTTAATAATACAACTATTAATAGAGAAGAAGAAAAATATAACTTAATATATTTTACTGCTAATTTAGCCCTTAAAACGCGTAATTAAAGAGTATTTTAAAAGATAAATTTATTAAAATAAGCGCTAATTTTGCTTGTATATGTATATATATACATATATAATGTCAATAGATCTTGATAAAAAGTTTTAATATTAAGAAAAGGAGAAAAACAAGTATGAAAAAATTACTTAGTTTATTAAATGTTTTAACTATTAGTGGAAGTGCTATACCAACAACAATTGCCGCTAGTCCTTATCAAAAAGAAGAAAATATAATTAGTGATATTAGTTATTCACAAACAAATAATAATTTAAAAAATTTAAATAGAGTTAAAAGACAAACACAAAGAATAGTTCCTAGTTTGAAAAATATAATTAGCACTGTTTATATAGGTGAAATTCAAAAAAATAACCAAGAACAAATTATTCAAAGATTAAGAGAAAATAATCATCCAATTCTATCAAGATCAGATTTTTTAGAACATATCGTCTTTGAAAACATTACAGGAGATTCAGCAATAGTTCATGCAAGTCAAAATATTTATGTAGATGACCATGCATATTCTATTCCGAGTTCACTAAATTTTACTATTAATTTCATTTTACGGCCTTTATTGTCAACAATAATTAGAAATAGACATTTAGGTGTTATTCCTGTTCATGCATATTCAATTTTTAGACTAGATGATATTTTTGTTGATTATGGTAGTATTTTGGAGGCTTTACGTAGGGTAAATCCAAATTTAAATGGTGTTGATAGTAATATTATGCAATATATTCGATCATCTTATAATGGTATAACAGAAACAAGATTAGCTTTAACGCAAGAAGGACAAAATTTTTATGAACAAGATTATGTTATATTAAATTATAATGATCATCTGTCTACAGATTTTTTAAACTCACTTTTCCCTAATGGTATTTTAAGAAATAATTTAAACGAATTACAGTTGGGTGAATTGTCAGATAACAGATCCGATACTATTTTAAATAGAATAAGACAATTAAGTCCTGGATTTAATATTAATTATTTTGTTGTTGAAAATATAACAGTCAATTCAGCAACAATTCGTTATGAAAATAATAATGGTGATTTTGCTTCTTTTAGACTTGATTATTCATTTAATGTTACTTTTAATTTAAATAAAAATGAAGAACAAAATTTAAATATAAATGATAATAATGATTCAAATTCAAGTAATAATCAAAAAATAAAAAATATTATTACTAAATTTAATAATTTATCAAAACAATCTAAACAAAATAAATTAAATGAAATCAATCAACATTATCAATCATTACCCGAAAATGAACAAAAAGAATTTAAAGATAAATTAAGAGATGTTGGTTTAGGGCTTACTTCTACCGGAATTTCTGGTGCTGGAATTTTAGGGATTTCAAAAATAACCGGAATATCACCAATAAAAGGCTTATCAACTACTGCCAATTATATCAAAAATAGTTTATCAACCACTCGTACTCTTGTTTCATCAGAAACAGGGGAAGCAGCAGAAATGACCCCACTTTTATCAGAAAGTACTGTAGCAGAAGGTTTAACAGCGGCTGAAACTTTATCAGTTACAGAAGTAGCCGCAGAAGCTGATATTGCTGTGGTTTTAGCGCCCGAAACACTAGGTTTATCATTAGTAATCGGTGGATTAATAATTGCAGGTACTGCTTTAATTTGATGATTCAATGACACTAATGAAGATGTAACAAAACATGAATCACATAATCAATATAATGAAATTGAAAAATACTATAAATTTTTAGCTCATGATCAATTAAAGTTAAGTATTAGTAGTGATGAATGAAATAAAATTAAAGAAATATATGAAAAAACAAAAAATAAAGAAATTTCTTCAAAACATATTACTAATTTTATAAAAGAATGTGAAAAAGAAATTACAAATTTTCATAAAGAAGACCATAGTGGTTGAGGCGGGTCAATTATAGATGATGATATCAATACTATTTTGGAAGTAATTTATTTTGAGTTTGAAACTATCAATAATCATTTTTTATCTAATCCTAACCACGGTTGAAAAATTATTACAAATACTATAGGCAGTTATTTTATAATTGAGGAGGAATAAAAAATGAAAAAATTACTAAGTATTTTAGGGACAGTTAGTTTAATTACTAGCGGAAGTAGCAATTTAATTGCATGTGATAATAGTGAATTAATATCAGAAAACTTAGCGGAATTAAAAGAAAAAAATAGTATAAATATAAATGGAAATATTTTAGAATGAATAGTACCCCAAGAAAAACCATTTAATGAAATTGATAATAAATATTATTATGTAGTATGACGAGGTGATAAAAACGAGGATTGAAGAATTGTTAAATTTCAAAATAAAAAAGAACAAAGACTAATAAAATTTGATTAACAAAATAAATATTATATTAAAATTGGGCAATATAATGGAGGTTTTGATATTTCTATAAATCAATATCCCTCTAGTGTACAAACATTAAAACCTTGGCAAAAATATAATGAAACTTATTTTAAATTTGTTTATCGTTGAAATTTAGATACTAATGTACCTGATTTAATTTTAGATGAAAACAGTAATGTAAAAGTTAATGGTGAATAGAAAAAAAGATTGTTAAATCTCTTTTTATTTTCTTGGTTTCATTCTAATTTTAACAGGACTATTACTATTATTTCTAATACCTAAAATATTTTCGTTATTAATATCTATTGTTATATTTTTATCATTACCTCTAATGTGGTAATATTTGGAACTTTCCAATATTCTTCCTCATAAATATATAATTATTACTTTTGAAAATCTAATTTTTAATTTTAAATCATTAGTATAATATGCTTGTAAATATGTTTCTTCAATTTTACGATTAACATCATAATTTAATTTAGTAATCATAGGTAGAAAAAATAAAGTACCATTATTTTGTTTAGTTTTATAACTTTGTTCATAATAACTGCCTGATAATCCATAGGTATTTCAAATATCAAACGTTTTAATATCATTTATTGGTATTTCTTTTGTATCATTTATGGTAAAAATACTACCAAAATTAACTTTTTCAATTTGTAAACAGCCATTTTGCAATAAAGTTATATCATCTAATGACCCTAAATCAATATTACATTTATCATAACCACCTAATAAATTAATGTCTCTATTAGAAATAAATTTTTCTATATCTGGTGGTCCACATTCAACTTGCAAATTATTAAGATTACTTATTTCAATCGTTTTATAAGAACTAATAAATTTATCAATACTTTTAATAGTTGTGTCTACTTGTTTTAAATCAATTTCTATTTCATAGTAACAATAATTATAATCATCATTAAATAAATTCAATATTGTAAGACCAGTATTATTTTTACATTGTACTGGTGTTATAATTTTAGTTTTTAATGGTTTGATTGTATTAGAATCTAAGATATCTTTTGTATACTCTTTATAATTATATGGCACTGGTGGGAGAACATACTGTGGGTAATTAAATGTTGGTATTTCATAATCATGTGGTAGTAAGAAACTAGTTTTATAATTAGTTGTCATATCGCGTAAATAATTATTTAATGTACTTTTTGTTTTACCTCTGAAACTTCATACTGATAAGCGTAAATAATCTTCTTCATTATTAGTATATGGGTTATCAGCATAAAAGATAATTTCAAAATTACCTTTATATAATGCTTGAATAGAAAACATATCAATTATATAACTACAATTTGTACCATCTGGTGTTTGTAAGAATTCGCAATCATTATCTTTTTCACTATCACTAACTGGTGTTTGAGCATCAACTGCTCTTACTAATTCATTAATTAAATAGATACGATTAGTTTTAGGGTTTAATTGTTTTAAATTATAAGTTGAATAAGTTATTCGTTCTGTTGGTTTACCATCTTTTTCTAAAACATTACCTTGTATTTTATCAGTTAATAAAGTAGTAAAACTAAAACTAGTAGCATTAGCACCAATCATAGCACCAATTTTATCATTTCCTTGTTCTCTAAATATTTCAAATGGTAAATAACCTTTACCTTTTGATTTTTCAGACCAAAATGCATCATTATAGAAACTATAAATATTAGCACTCATAAAGCCATTAAGTCATTGAAAATTAGGTCAAGTTTTTTCATCTTGGTTAATTACTCATCCTCAGGGAATACCAAATGAAATAAAGTTTAAGAACTTACCAACTCCACCCGGTATCGTAAAAGGGTTAAAAACTATTTTTTGCGTATAGTTTAAAGGTAATACTGTAATTTGGCGATTAATAAAATTATTCATATTTAAAATATCTCAAACATTACATTTACCCATTTTATTATATTCAATTTGAACTTGACCAACAGTATTACCAAATTCATCTTTTCTTCTAAAATATGATGATGCTTGGGTACTAATTATATTATTAACATCTTCATTATTTACTTTTATTTTATCCGGTGGAGTAATCATTCAATTTTTAGACCAATAAAATTTAGAGTCATTATCTTCTTTATGAATAGTTGTTCCAACAGTCGGATTGGTTGCTGTTGAACTAGCTTTATCAGTTATTACAATTCCCTCACTATTTTTTTGATTTCAAAAGTCGTATCTACTTTCCATATCTTTTTTTCAATCTTCATAACCAGTTATCATAGTTGGTTGAATACCTTGAATGTTATATCAACTTACTTCGGGTGATGCATAAGTATTTATTTTATCAGGTGGGGCAGGATACATGTTATACATTAATAGATCACGAGAATTCATTACTTTTTTATTAAATTGACCTTTAATAATTGGTCGCCCAATTACTGGCATATCAAAAAATATCGGATTACCATAAAATTTAACTACCATTGCTCTAACCCCTGGGTCTTTTAATAAAATTTCATCTAATTCAACAATACCTTTATTTAGTTTTTCATCATAAGTTATTTTAGGAAAACAATAACCTTCGCCTGGGGCACTTGTTTGTATAAATTGTCGTACTGATAAACCACTATTACTAATTTTGTCATTAATACTTGAAAAGGTAATTTCTTGTCATAAGAAATCACCATCTTCTACGGAATAATAATTAATAACATTTGATGGATATAATCATTGTCTATCTTGGGGAGCAGAATTAATATCACCACCACCAATATTTAATCCACGGTCATTAAATGCAGTATAAAAATTATAATAATCATTAATATTTAATTTATCTGCATCTTCATCTAAAATTAATAAAGTATATTGTCTTTCAGTTGATTGTTGAGTAAATACTTGTTCAAATTTAGCATCACCAAATTGAATTGAACTTCTATCATCAATCATATAAGCATCTCAATATTTACCAACTTTAACCTCTTTTGTATAAAAATTATCGGCTTTATTATCATTATTAATAAAATAACTTAATTTATATTTATTTAAGTATTCTAGCATTCTATTAATATCATAAATATTTTCACCATCAATTAATTTTCAATAAACATTATTATTTTCATCTTTTAATTTTATCGCAAAAGGTGTCTCATTATTTGCTCATATTGTTGAGTTAATTGGTTGTTTACTAAAATCATCAATCGTTAAAATATTAATTTCTTCACCTTTATATTTTTGGACTATTTTTAAACTACCTTGTCATTGAGCAATTGTACTTTCTATATTATCAAATATGCGTGAATAACTACCATAATCACTTGGTTTTGCATTATTAGGTTTTCAACCTGTTTCAGTATCAGATATATATGAACTATAAACATTAAAAGGAAATACCATTCAATGCCTATTATCTCTTATGTTTTCTCTTATATCTATTAAAGTATCATGTGCTTGTCTTCTTAATTCTTCCATAACACCTGGGTTAATTCTACTCATTTTTTAATTCTCCTTAATTTTTGTTCTACCTTGTAAGGCATTTTTATTATTGCCAGTTTCATTATATTCTAGTAATTTATTATTATGTTCAATTTCTTTGGCTTGCATTTTATCTTGTCATTTTTCTACTTTTTCAAAATATTTGGTTGCTTCTAATTCATCAACATTATCATATTCAGTTATCACTCTTATTGGCTCCATTGTTCAATTATCTAATCTAGTAGTAATTAATTCATTTTGTCGCATTTGGTCTACTAAACTAGCACTAACAAAATCAAATCCATAAGGGCGTTCACCAGTACCATCTCATAAACCATAATATTTTAAAACAGTATCAAACATCTTAGTATAATATTGTTTACGATATGCTTGTAAATATGCTTGTTTTTCTAAGTCTTTTGTTTTTTTTATTAATGATTGGGTTTTATTTTCTTCACTATCTGAGGCATCACCAAAAGGATTAGAAAAATTACATGCTAAGTATACTTGTTCAATAATTGATTTTTGATCTTCGGTATATGTTTCTAAGGTTGGTGTCTCTTGTACTACTTGTAAAGATTGGGATAATTGACCATCAACGGCTGATTGACCTGATTGAATAAAAATATCATCAAAAGCATCTTGTAATACTTTTTTATTGCCTTTGTTATAAGCAGTCATTAAATCATCATATAATACCCCATATCAATGAGTACGATTTGCTCATCTTTCTTTTGATTTAATATTAAAACTATCTTCTAAATCAAGTTGATGTTGATAAAAATAAAGGATTAGGTTCATTTATCATTTCTCAAAAGGGCACTATACCTAATTTATTTTTAAATTCTTGAACTAAAACAGGTCTAACATCATCTTTAATTTGTGTTTTACTTTGACCAACAACTACTTCATTATTTTTAGGTCAACCTTTAATAATTATTTTATCTTTGGTACAAATTAAATTTAAAATAAAACCACTATCTGATTGATGATAATTTAATCAAATATCAGCACCTTATTCAATTTCATTTATTTTACTTACACGAGATGTAAAGTTAAAAGGGTTAATTCATAAATCAATATTACCGTCTGATGTTTCTAATAAACCAAAGATAGTTTTACCCATTAAACTTGCTGTTAATTCGTTTTTATCTAATTTTTCTTTTATTTTATAATTTTCATATCATCAATTTAATTTTTCTAAAACGTCCTTACGATGCGACTTAAATAAAATATCTTTACCATTTACTAATCGCATTTGATGGCGAGCAATAATATTTGCTAAATTAATTGTTCAATCATAATTATAAAATTTTAAAACACTATTAATATCATTTAAGTTTGGTAAAGATGGATAGGTATTATTCATGGTTATTTTGCTCCTTTAAATTTAAGATAAGTGCATAATTAATTATATTTACTGTTAATAAACTAGGTTCATTTGCTAAAACTTGTATACATACTTTAACTTTTTGATATTTCTTAATATATTCGTTATATAAATTTAATTTACATATTGCGATATTATCTTTTTTTAATTCTTGACAAAGTCTTTTTTTAACTTGTCCACAAACAGACATATAAGGTCTTTTTGCATTTATTACACGCTCATCGTGTATTACATAAATATCTTTTTTCATTAAGTTATTCACTCCCTTTGTTGTCATAATTTATAATCTGTTGAACTATTATGTTTAATCATATTAACTAATTCAAAGTGTAAGGCATAAAAATCACTATCAAATGTATCATCATATAAGTCTAATACTTTTTCTTCTCTTGCTTCAGGCTTATCTTCTCATTGTATTAATTCATATTGGGTTTTACTTACAGAACATTTTTCTCATAATCATTTTAATTGATTAGTATTTATTAACATTGTGAATGCCTCTACACGATGTCTTACTTTAAATTTTTGTTTTTGTGCTGGTTTAAATGTCATATATTGACCAAAAGAATAATTATATTTTTCTCGGTTTAAACTTTGCAATGTTGAATAAGCACTATCATCAACATTAATCGATATACCTTGCTGAATTAAATTAAAATATTGATTTAATTGATTGTTATAAAACTCTAAAATATCTTTAACTTGTTCTAATTCAGTTTTAAATTGTTGTGTAGCATTTGAATGAGTATATTCAGCAACTTTATAGGCTTTTTTATCAAATGAGTTATATATTCAAAAACTAGCCGCTGTTGTATGTCCTTTAGGACTAGTAGCATTAGCAATATCAACACCACCTAATAATTTAGTTGGTTGAATAATATCTGTTGTTTGCATAATATCAATATATCTTGCAAAGATTGATCCACTAGTATTGCCAGGCAATCCTCAACTCCAAACTCTTGCTCTTTCAATATCTAACTGTTTTAATCTTAATTGTTCATTAACTTTATCTTGTGGTAATTCATAATTTAATCTTCAACTAGAATAATGAATAATAATTTTCATATTTCATTTTTCAATATACTTAATTTGCTCATATTTACTACGCATTATTTCTTTATTAAAAGGTAATAATTCATTACAATAACCAACAATATATCTTTTTAAACTTTCAGGGTTACATGTATTAATTGTTATTTTATTTTGATAACCACGAATAGCAAATTATAAATCACTTAAATCTTTTTGTTGAAATTGATCACATTCTTCTCTTCAATCAATTACTAATTTATATTTATTTAAATCAGCAAAAGCTTTTAATTTTTCTTTTCTGCTAGGTGAATGTAAACCTTTACAATATATTTTGCTACCATTTGATAAAGTAAAAGTAAAATTTGATAAATTAATAGTATAAGGAATATGATTTTCATCTAACATATTTCATATATTTTGAAATACACTATCTTTTAAATCTTTACTCCAATACATACTAGCAATGATACAAATTGGTTCTTTAATTAATAAACTAATTTTTAATAATTCACCAAACATTTTAATATTTGATATAGTTTTACCACTATATCGTGTTCCAATTTGATTAATTTCATTAACTAACTCAAACTTTTTAGCAAATGTATATTTATTACCAATAGTACTATTTTGTAATAACCAATAAGGTGTTTCTAACAAATAAGTAAAATGATTAAGCATTATTATCACTTTCTTTTTTAATATCTCTAATCTCTGTTTGTAAATTAACAATTATTGGTTGTTGATTATTTAAGTTTAATTCTTTTTCAAGTTCTTTTTCTTGTAGTGAATATTTATAATTAAATGCTCGTTGTCAATATAATTTAGCACCATCAGGTGATTTCATCATAAAATTAATTATTTCACTTTCAATTCTATCAACTTGTTTTTCAAGTAAAGGAACTATCTTCTCGCTCGCATAAGTATCATATCTTCACTTGTGAGAAAGATTGAATTCATTGGTTAAATCGTTCAAAGTATATGGTTTATTAGGTGATTTATTTTGCCAAAATTCATCTATTTTACGATAGAATGTTCGTAAACTTGCTGTTTTTGGATTAAATTCTTTCATTTTTTACTTCTTTATATGGTTAAATATAAGTAGAGAAAAACATGTACAGAAGAACTTGACACGGTTCTTTTTTTATTATCTATATTTTAAATCAAAATAAAAAAAGTAAATTACTTTACTTTTTTCAGTTAAATTAATTTGCTAATAATTAACAATTAAATTATAACACAATAAATAAAAAATAATATCTTTTTTTTGCATTTTTATTATTTTTGTGTTAATGTGTAGAACTAAGAAAAGAGGGTAAAAAAATGATAAATATTGATAACAACTTTTTTAAGAATTTTAATAATTTGTTATATATACAAAGTATTGAAATTATTCAACAAAATTTAGAAGATTGTGATGAATGAATTTTTAAAAATTATAAAATTGATGAAACTTTAAAAGAATTTAAAGATTATAAAGTAAAAGAAATAAAACCAAGAAAATTAACTATTTTAAATGGGAAAATAACTTTTAAAAGAAGAAAATATTATAAAATTAATCCAGAAACAGGTAAAGAAGAATATATTTTTCCTTTGGATAAACTTTTAGGAATTGAAAAATGACAAAGAATAGATAATTCTATTAAAGAAAAAATATTATCATTTATTGGCAAGAAAAAAACATATCAAGATATTTTAGATACTATGGAACATGTAAAAATTTGTATAAAAACAATTTCAAATATTATGAAAAATGCAAAAACTGATAAAGAATATTATCTTAATAAAACTGATAAAAAAATAAAGATACCTCATACTTTATATATTCAAATTGATGGAACTTATTTAAAAATGTGAAATGAAAAGAAAAAAGGAAAAGAAAAAATAAAAAAACATAGTATATTTTCAACTGTTCATACTGGTTTTGATAAGGCAAAATCAACGAAAAAAAGACCTGTAATTGCAAATAAATTAGGTGTTATAGAACTTGATAATATTCCAGAATATATTAAAAAAAATAGTAAATTAACTAATTTTGTTAATAAATTATTTACATTAATTACCAGTTATTATGATATTAATGATAATATTGAATTTATGGTATTAGGCGATGGTGCACCTTGAATTAAAAATATTGTAAAATTTATTCAAGAATATTTTCCTAAAAATAAAGTACATTACACGATAGATAAATTCCACCTTACAAGTAGATTTAAAAAATTATATCCTTATCAAAGTAAAAACAAAGAAAACAGAGAAACGTACCATAAAACAATCGATTATTTTTTTAATGCTAAATATGAAGAATTATTAGAATGTTTAGAAAACAGTGCTTCTTTTATAAAAGAAGCAAAAATTAAATTCTTAAAAGAGACAATTAAATTAATTAAAAATAATGAAGAAAGTGTCAGAAATCAAACATTATGAAATAATACTGGTTGTCATATTGAGGGTGATATATCACATTACTGTAAAGGTGTTTTGGTTAAAAAAGCAACTTATCATGAAAAAACTCTTAAAAATAAATTAAATACTAGTATGATGAATTTTAAAAATAAAATTAATTTATTTAATACTAATGAACCATTAGAAGAAAATAGAATTAATTATTCAGTTAATAATTTTGTAAATAATAATTTACAACCAAACTTATATTTTTATTAATTTTATCTAATAAATTAAATAACTTTAATAAACATGTATTTTTGTCATGGAAAAATTTAAAAAATGTTAAAATATTGTTGACAATAAAATTAAAAGTAATATAATTTAGATAAGTAAGTGTTATTTTTATTCCACAATTTCTAAGATATTAATTAAAACCCTTAAATAATACATACAACCAACAATTATATGGTTCTTATGGTAGTGGCAATATTGAATTTGATGCATATAATGACAGCATTACTAATAAAGGCGAATTTAAACTACAAACTGCATCATATGTGACAGAACTATTAATAAGTTCAATATCTGGTTATGGTACATGAGAGTTTAGGATGGTTGATGAATATAATGAGACAGTTAAATTTACAATTGATTTATTTGATAGCACTGATCAATCTAGGTCATTAGTATCCCTTATATTTTATAAGGGTTTTTATTTGCCAAAACCCACGAGCGCTCGCGCACATGTTTTCTAAAAAAAGATTTTCCTTGACTCCAATTTAAAAATAGTGGAAAATTATGTATATTTGTAAATATGAATGGAATGAAGATTTGCAAATAAGAATAATTGTAGAGGTCTCCATACTTTTAGAATTCGCCGCAAGAAAAATTTTTTTGAAAACATAGTGCGCTCGCGCGTAAATTTATTGACAAATTAAGAAAAATAGTGCATCTATATTGATATTGAAACAAAAGAAATAATTAACTTAAATTGAGATGAACAAAACTGTAATTTTAATATTGATGTATTAGCTAAGATTTTTATTGCCAAATTTTGTGAGCCAATATCAAAACCAGCAATATTTAAAATTTTAATTAGGGCAAAAGGGTTTAAAAAATTTTATCTTATTTGTTTATTAGCTTTATTTTATACATGCAATTTTTTAGATTGAAATTGTCTACTAGCACGATATACTTACATATCCGCAAAAGATAACTACGATAAAAAAATGACAAGAGTGATTAATGATCTAGTTGAATATGGCGTTACGATTAAAGAAGCTATTGATGAAAAAATAATAAAGAAAAGAGCTAGTTATAATTTATTCGAATACAAATGACCAAATGGAAGAATAATTAAAGTTGTTGGTTTTGATAATGGAAGTACTTGAGAAGGGCAAGACGCATCAGTAGGGGAATATGTCTTTTTTGGTTTAGACGAAGTTATTCCATTGGATGCAACAATTTTAGATGAAAACGAATAGTGGGAAAAATATTACAACTACAAGAGAAGTAGTTCCACAATTATGTTATTCAGACGAGGATGTAACAATGGAATTGCGAAAAGAACAGGTTATTATTTTTGGTTTCAATAATCATAATACTGATCATATTATTTATGATACATTTGTTCAATCGATTTTTCCATTAATAGATGAAGTCCAAAAAGAATTAGATAACAATGATATATCATATTTTAATGATCCAACTTTTATGAATAATATTGGTGTAACAGTTGTCATAGGCACTACTAAAGTAAATAATAAAAATCTTAGTCAAAGAGTATTTGATTTAGGGAATTGATTAAATGAAAATAAACCAGAAGTATATGATTCATTATTTCGTGGAGGAGAAAGACAATTTAATGCTGAACGTTATAGCTATAAAAAAGATTTAATTACTGGCGCAAAATTTTTTAATTCAAAAGATTTTTTTTGAAAAGATATGAATAAATATTGATTTACTAAAATTAAGATTGGTGCTGATTATAATGATAGTATCAAAGGGCAAGACGATGCTACTCAAATTTTAATAGGATTTGAATTTGACAAGGAAGAATTTATTGAAGGAATTTATATTCTTGAAGAACAATCAATATCAAGTACAGAATTTAAGGATATGACTGAAAAAGTTGATAGTATGGTTAATAAAATTAATAGTTGATCACAAATTTATCATAACTTAAAAGAAGACTTTAGTTATCGTATTGGACATGACGCTCGTACAGTTGGCCATTTTGTTAGAAAAACACTACTCGAAAATAATGATTGGAAAAATATCGATTTAGATATTACAATTTTTTTCTGTTTGCTATAATTATAAGTAAATTATTTATAAAAAATTTAAATAATTTAAGTGTTATAATTTAATTTTTATGTGAATAAATCATCAATTAAATATTAACCAAGTTTTTTAGAAGAAAGGAAAAAACTATTTTATGCTTAAAAAAGAACAAAATAAGAAATTTAGTTTAGCAGATTTTGTTTGATTAGGCTTTAATTATACTATTGGAATTGGTTTTATAGGGAATTTCGCTATTTTATCAAATATCTCACAACCTGACTCAATTGGAATTCATGTTATTTGATTATTTGCAGTTGAAGGTTTAATTGCAGGAATATGTGCGTGAGCATTTGCTAAAATGGCCAGAGTTCATCATTCTAATAATAATGGAGCTTCATACATTTATGTTCGAACAAGTTTCGGTAAATTTTGGGGAATTTTTGTTGCTTTTATGCAATATGTTTCCTTACCATTTTTAATTACGATTCAAGTAGTGATGTTGATTCGAGGTTCATTCGGAGCAGATTGAATATCAAAAATGAATCCAGATGGAAGTGTTACTGTACCTTGGTATGCTGCAAACTGAGGATCATTTGGTGACTTATGATTAGATTTTAAATGAAAATTTAAGTTATTGAGGACATCATACGAAATTTTCGTTGCCAGGATTTATTAAAGCTTTTAATTCATGCTTTTTCTTCTTTGCTGGTTTTGAAGTTTTTTCAACTGCTGGGAAAAATATTAGTAATCCAGAGAAAAATATTGGCCGTGGAATTACACTAATTATGTTAATTAGTACAATTTTCTATATTGTTATTTCAATTATTTTCTTTGCCGCTTTTACTGAATTTGTCCAAAATATGCAAATAGGAATATGAAGTTTAGGTTTTAATAATAATATTATTTTATATGGTGGTGCAATTATTATGATTATTAGTGCTTTAGCATTAAAAATAAATGTCGCAATGCAAAATGCTTTATATGGGTGAACTTCATTGCAACCATTATCGGCAGAAGGGTATTTACCATATCATTTACGTAAGTTAAATAAAGATGGATTACCAATTCGTGCTTCAATTTTAAACTTAGTTATTACAAGTTTAATGATTTTTATTTGGTTAGCAATTCTCGATATTATTAAAGGGATTAGTTTAACAAAGCAATTTGGTTTTATGGCAACCGCAGCAGAAGCAATGACTTATCAACAACCATTTGATGTTTCATCATTAACTGAAGCATCATCAGCTATTACAATTTTTATTTATGGAATGGTAATTGCTGTAACACTAAAATTAGCTTATCAGCAGAAAATTAAGATGCGAATATGAGAGTATCAACAATTGAGTTAACATTTGTTGGTTTTTCGGTGAGTTTTGCAACAATTTGATATTTTACTTACTATCGTGCAAAATTATCTTCGTCGAATGAAAAAACAACCTGAATTACAAGATAAATTGGATGCCGAATTTGAAGTTAGAGATGATTGAAAATATGTTTCATTAGAAATTCGTCATGAAATTAAAAATTATTTAGAACGAAATCAAGCATTATATCAAGCGACAAATAATGTTAATTATCAAGATGCAGAACATTTGCTCACGGAATTAAATCTTATTATTGAAAAAAGTAGTAGTCTTGATGAGAAAAAAGATGAATCAGAGCATGAAGAATAACCAAACAATTTAACGAAAGTTAAATTGTTTTACTTTATGATATACTAGAATAAGAAAATAAGAGGGGGAATTAAATGCAATCAAAACCAAAAAATAAGGTGCAATTAGTTACTATTGCTGGTGGGACTGCAAGTGGCAAAACAACAGTTGCAAATAAAATTGCTGAAATTTTGCAAGGAAAAAAAATCGTTTATTTAAAAATGGATCATTATTATAAAAAATTAGACGATTTGACATTAGCAGAACGAAAAAGAATTAATTTTGATCATCCAAATGCCCTTGATTTAGAATTATTAGTTAATCATCTAGAACTTTTAAAAAATCATCAAGATATTCAAATGCCAAATTATGATTTTACAATTTCTAATCGCTCAATCCAAACAACGGAAATAAAAAGTGGTGATGTGATTATTCTTGATGGTATTTTAGGTTTAGCATTAGAAGAAATTCGTAAATTATCGGATATTAAAATCTTTATTAAAACAGAAGATGATATTCGTTTTATTCGACGTTTAACACGTGATTTATCAAAACGGGGGCGAACAGTTGAAAGTATTATTAATCAGTATTTAACAACGGTAAAACCAATGCACGAGTACTTTGTTGAGCCAAGTATTAAATATGCCGATATTATTGTGCCATATTATAAAGGAAATGAAATTGCAATTGATATGATTGCAACAAAAATTAAGGCTTTATTACTTGATAAAAAATAAAAAACCCATTATTATTGCTTTTTTTAAGGTATAATAATGATTGTTGTAATTAAAAAACAGAGAGGAACGGAGAGAACATCATGAATGAAGAAATTTTGTTAACTAAAGAGGGAATTAAAGACTTACAAGAAGAATTAGATAATTTAATTAATGTTATTCGTCCCGAAGTTATTGAAGAGTTAAAAGAAGCTCGTGCACAGGGAGACTTATCAGAAAATGCTGATTATGATGCAGCACGAAACCGTCAAGCGGAAGTTGAAGGACGAATTAAAGAAATTGAATCACTATTAACAAAAGCAAAAGAAATTAAGGAAGTTAAATCAAAAACAGGAATTATTAAATTGGGAAGTACAGTAACATTTACTAATTTATTGATTAATAAAAAATATGAATTAAAAATTGTTGGTGCTGTTGAATCTAATCCTTTTAAAAATACAATTTCGAATGAATCACCAATTGCAAAAGCTATTATTGGCAAAAAAGCTGGAGATTTAGTTGAAATTAAGGGAATTCAAGAACCTTATAAAGTTAAAATTTTAACTGTAGAATAAATAATAAAAAAACAATTTTATAATGAACATCTAAAATAAAATTGACAGAAAAAAGAGACAAACATTTTCTGTTATATAATTTTATTGAAAGGATGTTCTTTTCTTATGGCAAAACAATGAAACAAAAATGTAAATTGTAAATTAATGATTTTGAAGGTTATTAACTGTAGTAACACATTATAAATAGCATCTTTAACTTTCATCATTGCATTACCTAATTCGGTTCAAATAGAATCCATGCTACCTGAAATAGTAGGAGTATCTGCAGCTAGAAAATTAATAGCTGATGTTAAATACATACCTAACATTATTCTTTATCCTCCTTACTTTTAATTTCTTTTTTTTCTTTCCTCTAATTTGATGAGTTTTTTGATAAATCGATAAACCAATTCACGCAAAAATACCCAATATAATAACAATGCTAAAAATTGTTGACTATATTGAATAAATTACCGCTAATAAATTACGCGGATAATTTATTCATTTTCTTTTACATTATTAATTACTATCTTATTAACAGTATTAATAATATTATCTTTTCTATACTTAGCTACTAAGGACTGCAAAATAAAATAATGTTTCTTTTCAATAAAAAATCAATTCCTTTCTGAGATATTTTATTGCACTTTATATTATAATTTACAAAAAAATATTATTAAATATTTAAAAACGGAAAATTATTTTCTTTGTTTTGAGGATATCATAGAATTATCTTAGTGTTGTCTAAGAAAGGAAGGAGTATAAAAAAATGAAAAAACTTTTAAGTTTATTAAGTACACTAACAATTGGATCAACTGCTATTCCAGCAGAATATGCAATGTATCCTTACAATTTAGAAAATAATAGTAAATTATCAGGAGAATGAAATTATGGCGGAAGATCTTTTGATTGAAAGGATAATTATTTAACTACTAATGTTGGGAAACCAAAATTAAGAGATTTTATTCCAGTAATTTATGATACTGAAGTACAAATTAAAGAATTAAGTTCAACAATTGATTTACTTTGAAAGAAAATAATAGCTACTGAAGAACAAAGTAAGAAAGTTCTTGAAACACAATTACAGATGATGCAACAAGTCACAATACTAGTCTTAAAGCAGAAATAAAACTAAAAAAACTAGAGATTAGTAAGTTAACAAAAGAATCACAAGAAAAAGTTTCTACATTGGAAATGGAAGTTACTCAGTTAAAAGAGAAGTTAACAGCTAGTGAACAAAATAAACTTTCTTTAGAACAAAAAATACAAGAAGTTAAAACTAATTTAGAAAAAGTTACTGAGGAGAAAACTGCTTTAGAAGTTAATTTAAAAGATAAGTCAGAAAAAATTAATGATTTAAATTTCAAATTAGATCAAGCAAATGGTGAAATTAATAATTTAAATTCACAAGTTGCTGATTTGAAAACTAAGTTAGAAGGTAGTGAGCAAGAGAAAGCGACTTTAGAAGCAAGTAATAAAGAATTACAAGAGAAAGTTAATGAGTTAACAGAAAAAACACAAGGATAATTAATAAAAAAGTTGCAACATTATTTTTGCAACTTTTTTATTCAAATTGAAAGGAAAAAAGAAATGAAAAAAATATTATCATTATATGGAATGATTAGTATTATTGGACCTAGTATTTCAACTTCAATTGCAAATACTTCACATTAAAATCAAGATAAAAATATTATGATTATTTCATCAAATGAAGAACAAAAACAAGCAACTAAACAATTTGGAATAAAAATAGAATATAAAAATATAAATGAAGATTCAAAACCTAATGATTATTATCAAAAAATAAAAAAAAATTAAAACAATAAATTTAAAAATACAACAAAGTAATTGTGCATTAAAAGAAGTGCTTTAAAAGCACTTTTTATTATATTTAATTATATTTAATAAATAAAAAAGGAATAATTAAGGTAAATTTGTTAAGTTATTAAAGAGGAAGTAAAAATGACGGAATTAACAATAAATTAAATGAAACAAATCAATGGGGGTAAAATGTCTGGTGCTTTATTAACGGGGATCGCGGCAATAATTAATGCATGTAGTAATTCACTAACTAGTTTAATTACGACTGGTTTTTCAATCGCTTTTGCAACTCAACAAAAAAATCGAACAGATTAGAAATGAAATTATTATCGTTAAAACAACAAAAAAATTTAATTGGTGGTGGTGCTTGATTTGTTGGGTTGCTAATTTTAGTTTCTTTTTTTGATATTATTAAAATTAGTTTAGATAGTTATCAGATTGCATAAGAAACAAAAAGACAAAATAATTTTTTACAGGAATTAAATAACAGTGATGATAAAATAAGAATAGGACATAGTAGTGAAATTTTATATGTATAATGTTTAATTCTAATAAAAATAATTTTTATTTTAAATTTAATTACAAAAAATAATTTTTATTTATTTTAAAAATAAAAAACAAAAAAATTATTATAATTTTAACAATTTTAAACATTTTAATATTTGTCATTGATAATTAAGATAAAATATGATACAATAGTCATAGTTGTATTTTGCATATAATCAAATATTAATTATAGTAAGATGCACTAAAAATAAACAATTTTTGGAAATTAAATATGAAAATAGAGGTGGAAAATAAATGATTGGCGTAATTTCAACAGCATATTTCACGATGAAAGATAAGCACAGTATTAAAACAGTAAAAAAATATTGGTGAAAAAACTGTGTAATTCAACATGTTAAATACCATGGAAAAACTTTCATTATAGCAACAGTAGGATATGGTAAAGCAAATGCTGCAATGGCACTTACTTACTTATTAGAAAAATATCCTGGTTTACAAACAATTTTAAATGTAGACTTAGCATTGTCAACAAACGATAAACATGACACAGGAGACACAACAATCACAACAAAATTTATTTATCGTGATGCTGACTTAACAGTTTTTAAAGATATTAAATATGGACAAATTGTTAATGAACCTGAATCATTCCAATTCGATGGTGAATTCGCTAAAGTTGTTAAAGACTTTAAATTAGGGTTAACAGAAGGAGTTACTGGAACAGCAGATATGCTGATTTATAACTCAAAACAATTTAAGGAAATGGTTGATAAATATGGGCATACTATTGATGTAATTGATACTGAAGCAGGGGCAATTGCACAAGTTGCTAAAAAATCAAATATTAATTATATTGCTTTAAAAATTATTTATAATAATGCATTATCACCATGAGATAATGATCCAATTCATAAATTCAAAATGTATGAAACAGTTAATACATTAAAATATTTATTAAGAAGATTATTTAACTTATTAAGTTCAAATTATATTATTGATTTATCACAATCTTCACAAGATGATTTAGATTCAATTAATGAATTATTTGAAATTAAACATGACCAATGAATTAAATTATTTAAACCAAATACACATAAAGTATTATCAGGGTTTGGGCCTTCATTAATGTTAGTTGATAAACAAGAAAAAACTCCTGTTGCATTAGATATTATTCAAGTAATGCGTTCAAAAACAAAAGAAGCAGAAGGACCAAGTAAAGTAATTTTAGGGGAAGATGAATGAAAAAATGCTCCTAAAAAATGATTACGTAAATTATTATTTTTAGAACAAGTTCGTGTTAATGATGATGAATTATTATGAAATAAATCAGCAAAATATGATTTAAATAATGAAAAATTATATAAAATTGAAACAGTTGCAAATGAAATTGCGGCAGCAATTGCTGAAAAATGTCAAGATAAATCATCATATACATATAATGGTGCAACAGTACAACAAAAATACTTATTAGTAAATTGTGATGCAAAAATTTCGTTTTACATTACCCATAATCAATCACATGAATTTGTGGAAGATAAAAACTTTGGAACACAATTAGTAAGTAATGAATTTGTTAAATATTTAAATGAAGCATTGAAAGATGTTGACTCACCATATCAACAAATTGTTGTTTATATGACAATTCCAGCATTAGATTATCGAAAAATTCCAGTGTTTATTCCTTCAAACAAAGGAGCAAACAGAGGTGTTAAATTTGGAACTTCAAAAACCAAAAAGTTACAACGAGATTATACTGTAGTTGATATTAAAAGAAATGATTATGATCCAATCAAAGTTGGTTCATTCAAAGTTACAATTCGTTTAAAAAGTGAATAATTAATAATTAATTAATTTTATTAAAAAACAACCTTTTGGTTGTTTTTTATTTTTTAAATGATGTTATACTTATTAGAAATAATTAAGGTTAAGAAAGGGCATGGAATAACGAAAAATGGTTAACGAAGAAGAAAAAAGATTAACAGCAGAAGGAGATAGTAACAACATTGGAGTTAACCCTGATAATATTACAAACAAACCATCAGATTTTTATCCGAAAGAAAAAACAACGGAAAGAAAAACCCGTAGTCGTGAACGGATTTCACGAAAAGAATTTAATTTACGTTTTAAAGCTTATTTTAAATCACGTTTATTCAGTGATTATGCTTATATTATTTTTGCTGCTTTTTTAGGAATGGCTAGTTATGATTACTTTATTGCAGCAACAACAAGTAATGGGATTACTCCAAGTGGAATTGGAGGGATTGCCCGTGGAATTGCGGTTGGAATTTGACCAAACCAAGATCAGTTACAAATGCAAACAAGTATGTACTGAGTTTTTTATTTTGTGTTTAATATCCCATTATTTATTTTTGGCGTCATTAAAGTTGGACTTCGTTTTTCTCTTCGTACAATTGTTTATATTTGTTTGCAAAATGGTTTTCACTTTGCATTTGCTTATATCCCGGTTATTAATCCGCAAGAATTATTTTTTATTGTTAATTATAATAGTTTAAATATTTTTAGTAATTATGGTGGAATGTATCAGATTTGATTATTTGTTTTTGCAGCGGTAGCAGGAATTTTAAATGGAATTGCTTATGGCTTAGTTTATAAGGGGGGAGCATCAACAGCTGGAACTGATTTTGTTTTTGCTTATTATTCAGCTAAAAAGAAAATTTCAATTGCTAATTATAATCGAATTGTTAATTATATTATTATTGTTGTAATGTTAGCAATTCACACAACATTATTAAGTCGTAGTGAATTAACAAGTATTTATTTTGGAAAAGACTGAGCAGCAGATATTGATCAAATTCAACGCCTTGGTTTTAAAATTGATGATGGTGGTTTATATGGTAGTGATTTCACTAGTCATAAAATTGAATACTTCTTTGGTCCTGCCTTATTTGCTTCATATTTATTTGTCGTAGTACAAGCAATTACAATTGATATTATCTTCCCGAAATTTAAATATCGTAGTTTAATGGTTATTACTTCAAAAGCAGATGCTATTGTCTCGGGGTTACAATATGTTCATTATCCTAATGATATTATTCGTTTACCAGCACGTGATCATTATGAAGGCAATGATCTTAATAATGAAGTGATTATTGTTTCCACCTCAGTTTTAGAATATAAGAAAATTAAAGCTGCGATTATTGTTTCTGATCCAGAAGCTAAAATTTTAGTTCATAAACTAGACAAACTTATTGCTAATTATAAAGTAGATAAATATTAATCTTTTTGTGCAATTAAATTTAATCAGACAAACCCTTTTTGAAATATTTCATAGTCATGTTTTAACATTAGTAAAATATTCTTTAACATGACTTTTTCATTTAAACTAATTCTAATATTTAATAAACTATTATAATTATCTTTATTATGATTTATTGCACTAGTTGCTAATTGGAATGATCATGTTTGGTTGGTTACTTTAATATTTGGGATTATTTTTGTTGTTGTCATATTTTCTAGAATAAGATTTTTAAGAGTTAATGTTAAATCCGCCTTAGTTTGGTCATATCAAAAAAAGTTATCAAAAATTAAGTTATTTTTTTGATATTTATTTTTTCGTGTAATTTCAAAATTTTGATCATTAAGAGAAGGAACAGTTATTGTTAAAAATAAATAACGATAATATTGAAGGTTATAAGGTTTCGGAATTAAATTTGGTTGAAGATTATCAACAACCGTAGTTGTTGTTTGATTAATAGAACCAAAGTTAAAATTATAACCGTGATATTGACCAATAATAATATTGTCATTTACTTTAAAATCAGATAAGTGTGGCAGATTATTTGGTGTAATTGTTCATTGGGAACTAATATCACTAATTGTTAATGTTTTAAAAATGGTCTTAAAGATATCATTATAGATATTAATTAATAATGTTTTATTTAAATTAATTTTAATTTGATTAATTAATGTTTTCTGACGTTTTTTAACAAAAATTAATAAGATAAAATTTATTAAAGTTATTAGTAAAAAAAACAATACCAAAAGGTAAGAAGACAGCTTTGCGCATAGTAAAATGTAAGTTATATGCTGCAACAAAATTAAAAATTGTTAACAAAAAATTAAAAATTAAACTTAACAAGCATAATAGATTAATTCCTTGTCAAGCTACAATTTTATCATTCTTTTTAATAATAATTTTTTGATAAATTTGATTAATTGTTAGTTTAATTTTTTCAATGTTTTTTTCGTTAATCATTTTGATCCTTTCATAAATAAGTTATTTTTCTTATCTTATATATGATATTATAAAATTAATTAGAAAGAAAGGGAGACCTTAAAATGAAAGATTATAATTTAATTATAGGAAGTCATGTTAGTATGAACAAGCAGCAAAATTATTTGCTTGGTGCCTTAAATGAAAGTTTAAATAATAATGCTAATGCAATGATGATTTATACAGGACCACCCCAAAATACTATTCGCGTTAGTACGGAGCAATTTTTTATTCCAGAATTTTATCAGCAATTAAAAGAACATCATTTTGATATCAATAATATTATTATTCATGCTCCTTATATTATTAATTTAGCAAACACAACTAATCCTAGTACTTTTGAAATAGCTGTTGAGTTTTTAAAAAAAGAAATTACTCGTGCTGATGAAATTGGAATTAAAACAATTGTTTTACATCCTGGAAGCGCGGTTGGTGCACCAGAACAAGTTGGATTAGATCGCATTATTGAAGGATTAAATTTAGTTTTAACACCTAATCAAAAAGCAACAATTGCTTTAGAAACAATGGCTGGTAAAGGAAGCGAATTAGGAACAAATTTTGCACAACTAAAATATATTATTGATAATGTTAAATTAAATGATAAATTAGGAATCTGTTGAGATACTTGTCATATACATGATGCTGGTTATCGCTTGACAGAAGCATTAGATGATATTATTATAGAATTTGAGCAATTAATTGGTTTAAACCGGTTATTATGTTTACATATTAATGACAGTAAAAATCCTTTAAATGCCCATAAGGATCGGCACGAAAACATTGGTTATGGTTACTTGGGATTTGAAACCCTTTTAAAAATAATTTATCATCCTAAATTAGATGGGATGATTAAGATTTTAGAGACACCATATGTAGGAGAAAAGAATCATGCATTTGCTCCTTATAAGGATGAAATTGTGATGATTAAGGCAAAACATTTTACTGACCCATTTCAACAAAATGGTAAAATAAAAATAGATTTAGGAGAATAAAAATGTCCGCAAAGAAAATTATCGATAATTTGTATCTTGGTGATCATCATAGTGTTCCACATGATGCTGCGTTAGTAATTAGTTGTGCTGAAGAAATTTATCGTGAACAAATTCAAAAATATAATATTAAAAATGATAATCAAGAATATCTTTGAATTGATGACAAACATGTTTATTTTAATTTTAAAGATTATCCAACATTACAAGAATTAGATCCTAATATTGTAATTCAAGCACTAAAGATTATTGATAATAATATTAAAAATAAAAAAATTTATGTTCATTGTGTTTGAGGAATTAACCGTAGTGCATCAATTGTTTTTATGTATTTAGTAGCAAAAGGATATATTAATCATGATGACTTTGATAGTGCATTGGAGCAATTTGAACGAATTTATCCCTATATCAATCCAAATCCAGGTTGGTTTGATTTTTTGCTAAATGAGTTTCCATATAGTCACTTAATTTCGAATTAAAAAAACTAGGTAATTACCTAGTTTTTTAACGTTTATTTTTACAACACTCACATTTTTTATTAACACAATCTGTACAAGAAATACAAATTAAGCAAGAACGACAACCAACTTTTGGTTTACTACAAGTACGACACGAAAAACAATCATGATTTTTTGCGGGACAACACATATTCATATCATTCACCTCTATTTTCTTTCCAATTTTTATTTTATCATAAAAGGTTTTATTATTGTTGAATGTTTTTTTTGTTGTCATTCTTGATAATATTCATCAATTAATAATTTTAATTCTGGAACAAGATCTTTTTGTTTACATGATTTATAAATTTTACCTTTTTTAAAAATAATTCCACCATTTTTACCACCAGCAATTCCTAAATCAGCTTGTTTAGCTTCTCCTGGACCATTAACAACACAACCTAAAATGGCAATTTTTAATGGAATTTTTAAATCTTTTGTATATTCTTCTAATTCTTTTACAACAGGGAAAAGGTCATATTCTAAACGACCACATGTTGGGCAAGCAATTACATCAACAATGTTATCATAAAGTCCTAATGAATTTAACATTCGTTTAGCAACTTCCACCTCCGCTATTGGATCAGTTGATAAACTAATTCGGATCGTATCACCAATACCATTAAAAAGAAGCGGTGACAAACCACTACATGATTTAATTGTTCCGGTATGATGACTACCAGCTTCGGTAATTCCTAGATGAAGGGGATAATTTCATTCTTGACTAGCTAAGGTATAAGCTTCAATTGCCATTAATGGTTCGGTTGCTTTTAAAGATAAAATAATATCATAAAAACCAAGATGTTCTAAAATTTCAATATGACGACGAGCACTTTCAATCATTGCTTTAGGAGTTCAACCATATTTATTGATAAGATCTAATGGCAAACTACCAGAATTAACCCCAATTCGGATTGGAATCTTTTTTTCAAGACATTTTTCGACAACTTTTTTTGTATTTTCAATACTCCCAATGTTTCCTGGATTAATTCTAATTTTACTAATACCAGCATCAGCAGCAATTAAAGCAAATTCATAATTAAAATGAATGTCTGCAACTAATGGACAAGGAGAACGTTCAACAATTGTTTTTAAAACAGCATCATCACCTTTTCCTAAAACAGCAATTCGAACAATTTCACAACCTTCTTGATATAGTTGCTTGATTTGCATTAAAGTATCTTCAACATCGTGTGTTTTTGTATTAGTCATTGATTGAATAACAACTTTATTTTGTCCGCCAATTTGAACATTACCAACCATTACTTTTCGTGTATTATTTCGTTTATTCATTTTTTGCACGTCCTTATCTTTTTAATCTTTTGGGTATGTTATTGTAAATTGTGGGGGAAATTTTAAACACCCGTAGGGGATTTAAAATTTCACTAATAAACAACCCAATACTTTAATTTATTACAAAATTGTTACCTAAATCCTTTAAAATAATTTCAAAATAATCATACGACTAAATGCAAAGAAATACAAGACTAAAATTAGTTTTTCATTATTTACGCTGTTTTGTTTTAATTTTATTTCAATTTTGTTCTAAAATATAAATTGTAGGATAAAGTACAACAAATTTAAAAAAAATCTAAAAAGTTATTTAAATCTTATTGAATTTTATTTTTTGAACTATATAATAATAAATGTCTAGGAAAGTATAAGAATTGTACTTTTATTAAATTAATAATAAACAGCACAAGTTTAGCCCTATAAATATGACCATACTTTGTATTATATTATCTTATACTTCATGGATACCCTAAAAAAACAATCTCACCCGGGTTGTTTTTTTTATTTTAATTGCTTTTTGATAAAAAAGAAGTTATGATATAAGTATAAAAATAAATGATATACCTGTATATACTAGTAATATGGTCTAGTGTTTCTACGTCTTACCATTGGAAAAAGACGCTATAGGTTAATGCTTTTGCTTTTTAAACATTAACCACTCATTTTAATGAAAAACCATGTTGATCTTTTTGTTTTTACAAACATTAAGTAAAAAAGAAGCAAAAAATATGAAACGAATTTTACAAAGTTTGATGATGATAAGTATCATTAGCACTTCAGTAAGCAGTGTTTTTGCTTGTGTAAAGAAATATAATTTTGATAATAGTATTTGGGTTATTACTGATGGGAGAACTGTAAATGATCTTGCTTTTAATCAATCCGCATGAGAGGGAGCAAGTAAATATGTTTTTGCACAAAAAAATCAAATTGTTACACCACAAAATTGAAAAAGTTTAAACTGACGAGCAAGTTACTTTGAATCAGTTAGTCAAACGCCCGGTGATTATAAAAATTGCTTATATTACATCTTAAATTGCAGGAGCAAAAACACTAGTTTTACCTGGTTTCAACCATGGTAATACCATTGGTTGAGCAGCAAGTTTAGTTGATAATATTATTTATATTGATGGAAGTAATCAAAACATTCATCTTAATATGGACCAGAAGGCACAATTAGCAAAAAATATTATTGGAATTACTTATCAAGCTGAAGCTTCTGGCTTTTATGTGAGTTTAGCAACAAGCATTTATTTAAATGCGCACCAAAATGAATATAATGGACACTTAAAAGTTGGTAGTTATGGTGGGATGGATAATCCAGTTGCTGTTTCAAATTATATGTGAGGTTTTTTAGTTGGAATTGATTTATTTAATACTATTATTAATTCTTCAGTAAATAGTAAATGAAATAATATAAAACATGATATATTAAACCAAGTCCAAAATATTAATCCAGAAATAACAACTTTACAATCAATTGTTAAAGTGCAAAATGTTTTAAAACAGAATGAATCATGATTTTCACAATCATTTCAAGCTGGTGATGGTAAAATTATTAGTGATGAATTATTAGCTCGTAGCGCTCATATTATTTTTCCGGTTGCTGGTGCACAAATTCAAGATACAATTAATCAAATTAAAGTTAATAAAATCAATGCTAAGATAGTTGGTGTTGATACCGAACAATCTAAAATTTATGGCGAAAATTATGTTGTGACTAGTGCTTTAAAACAAATTACCACTTCAACTTTTGATGCATTAAAAAATATTTATTCAGCACAATGTGGGTATGATGCACAAAATAATATATGAGATGAGACAAAACAAACAAGTAATTGTTGAATTAATACTGGCCAAACTTCTCTTGATCATCCAAGTTGGACAGGGATTGAAACAACAAAATGAGTTAAACAAGATTTAGTTGATTTTTTACATAATACAACTGATGATCATAACAAAGATACTTTGTTTGATAAGATAGTAAAAATATTACAATATGCTTACAAAAATGGAATTGATAATCATTCCCCAATTTCTGCACATAATTTTACAAATACTTTACAAAATACATATGAAACACAAACAAAATTAAAAGCATATTTATTAGCAGCAATTGAAAAGGTGTTATAATTTTCTTAAGGCTTATTCATCAACTAAAAAATTATGATAAGCAGTTATTTATAAAAAAGAAAGTAGAATAATAAGATGAAAATAATTAATAATTTAAATAAACCTTTTTTTAATCCAGCAGATGATGATTCTGATGATGAGAAAACATTTGAAGTTAGTGAACAAAATAAAAAAATCAAAAGTAATAATCAAGATATAACACAAAATAATGAACTTTTGAAAAATGATTTTTTAAATAACCTTAGTAAAGATTTTAAAGATATAACATTTGTTGAAAAAAATGATTCAAAAATAGTTTTAGACAATAGACTAATAGTACCATTACCTAAAATTGAAAAATCAAAAAGATGGCGTGAATTGGCAGATAATCGTTTATCTTTTTTTAAAAATAATAAAATACAGCCCGAAGGAATAGGAGCTTCTTCTGCTAAATATTTAATTACAGAAAATATGTATAAATCAATTCATAATTTACCTAATTTTGCAAAATCACATGCATGTATTTTAGCACCTTGTGATATTGCAGGATTAGTTAGTCACAGTAGTATAGCGGATGGTTTGGGAAATAATTTTTTATTAGAGGTCAAAAGTAGTTCTCAAAATGTTATATACAGACGAATGGATGAGAAGTCTTTTAATTTAAAAGAAGGACAATTAAGAGTGAAAACTTCTGATAATAAAATTAATTAAGATGTTGTTAAAAAAAACAATGATAGAAGGGCATCGTGTAAGTGAAGTGCAACAAATCAACTCAGAAAGGAGTTGATTTTTTATTGAAAAGAAACATTATTTTATTTTGCAGTCCTTAGTAATTAAGTATGGAAAAGATAATGTTATTAATATTGTCAATAATATTGTAATTAATAATGTAAAAGAAAATGAATAAATTATCCGCTTATTTTGAGCGTAGCGAACACGCGAAGCGTGCCACAAAATTAGATTTTTAGGAGGAATTTAAGTTATACCAGTTTGATTAACCACATTTTTTAGTGTTGTTATTATATTAGGTATTTTTGCTTGAATTTGTTTATCGATTTATCAAAAAATTCGTCAAATTCGAGGTAAGAAAAAAGATAAAAAAGAAATTGAAAACAAGGAGGATAAAAAATAATGTTAGGGATGTATTTAACAACAGCGGTTAATTTTTTAGTAGCAGATACACCTACTATTTCAGATGGAATGGGTTATATTTGAAGCGGTTTGGGACAAGCAATGATGAAAGTTAAAGAAGCAATTTATGCTGTGTTACCACAATTAATGACCTTTTTAGGTGATGCGTGAATTATTTTAATTCCATTTGGTATTTTTGTTATTGTTAAGATATTAAACTTTTTCCGTGTTATGGTTAAAGGATTTTAGTATTAAAAAACTAAGGCACACTAGTTTATTCATTTTTTATTAATTTATTTTATATAACTATTACTTTAAAACTTAATAGTATTTTTCAGTGTGCCAATTTTTACTATTTTTCATATTTAACATTGTTAATTAAACATTAAATAAACAATATATTAGCATTATGTATAAACATTGTTAATAATCAATGTTTATATCAATAAATAAACAATATATAAACATTAAATATAACATTGTTTATTAAACAAACATTTAGTTAGAAGATGATAAGTAATGATTAATTATTTTGAATTGTAAATTGTACTATGAAGTGTAGCACTTTATTTGATTTCATTATAACATCAATAAAATAAATGTTCAATATAATTTATTTTAAAAAAATTTAGTAGTTTTGTCTTAAATTTATGAATTTTGACACACCGAAAAATAAAATGATTAAAATTTTATAAGTAATTATATTAAAAATTAAACATTTGTATAAAAACTTCTTTTGAAGATAGTCAATGTAAAGATTTTTTAAGTTTAGAGTTTATTATATTGACAACTTCTTGATTAATTTCTTGAATAAATACTTAAATCAATTACTTTAGAAAATCAATGTCTAAAATCACGAATTGATCTTTCAACTTTGGGTTTTTGTGTTGGAGTTCTAGCGTCACAAAAATATACTTTAGCATTTGTTATTTTTTCAATTTTTTCTCAATCAGCAAATTCTTTGCCTTGATCTGTTATTATTCCTTTGCATCTATCTTTAAAAAATCTGTTAAAAAAAATGGTCGCATGTAAAAGATTGGGGTTTTTGTTTTTAAATATTATTTAGTTCAATAAAATAAAGACATTTTTTTCTTGTTTTTATAAAAAACCCCAATTTTCTTTATACGACCAAAAAAATTCGTTTTAATGCGTTTGTAACTTCTTTTGTTGTTTTTTCTTTTAATGGTTCAATGATTTTAAATTGCGTTAATTCTTCGATTAAAACTAAACAAACACTATTATTTTTACCAACCATAGTGTCCATTTGAAATCAACCAAATTCATATTTATCATGTTTTGCTTCTTCAATAGTTCTAAAATTTCTTATTTTACCGCGATTATCAATCCTATTTTTTGTTTTATATTTTCTACCATGAAAATACAAATTATATTTCTTGAAATTTAAAAATCCCAAATGAATATATTTATATAAAGTTTTAAAACATACTGGAAATTTAATACCAAACTCTTTTTCATATTTTTTACAGATTTGTTCTGGTGAATCATGAAATTTGTTATATTTTTCATCTAGTCATTCTAAAATATTTAGCAATAATGATGATTTTTTAAAACATTTTTGTTGTTTTTGTAAATAATTTTCGTGTGCTAATTTAGCGTCATATTCATTATCTTTTAACCTTTTTATTTCTCGTCTAATTGTATTGCGATTTTTATGCAATATTTTTGCTATTTTAGATATATTGGGTTTACCATTTTTTCTTTTTAAAGAATCAAGTTCTAATAAATCTTTTAACATTACTCTTTCTTTAAAAGTAAAATTATGCTTTGTTTTATCCATTTTAAAAAATCCTTTCTTTTATATACAAAGTTAATTATATAGTTTTTTGAGGTTTTGGGCGAGCGGTTGATTTTCTTAAATTTTTGTGATAAAATAACTTACAAGTTAAAAAAAGTTTTGAGGTTCTTTCAAACAAATTTGGGAACCTTTATAAAATTCTTCGCTTAACGCTTAGAATTTTTCCAAAGTATTTTGAAAAGCGCGGCAAAAGTTTTTTTAAACTTTAAGGCATTTTTCATAAAATTATGAAAATCACCGCGAACCCAGATTAATACAATATAATCACAATAATAATCATTTGTATAATTTCCTTTCTAAAATATATTTAAAAGTGCTTGTATTATATATATATATATATAATGTCAATAGATCTTGAAAAAAGTTTCAAGATAAAAGATAGGAAATTATAAAAAATGAAAAAATTACTTAGTTTATTAAGTGTATTAACTATTAGTGGAAGTGCTATACCAACAACAATTGCCGTCAGTCGTTATCAAAAAGAAGAAACTAAATTAGAAAATAATGAAATTAGTTATTTAGAAACAAATAATTTAAAAAATTTAAATAGAGTTAAAAGACAAGAAATAACATATCCAATATTAGAAGATGTGCTAATTGATTTAAGAAAAACTAGCATGAAAAAACCAATGGAATTTCAAATAACTGATTTTTGATGTGTTGTGGCAGTTTTAAAAAATATATTTGATAATAATATTCTTAATAATAAAGATCTTAAAGAAATAGAACAAGAAGAAATTGCAAGTTTTTTTCCAAACAATGCAAATGATGGCGCTTCATTATCAAAGGTAATTGAAATATTAAACACAAACCAGATAATTCAGGAAAATTTGGGATTTAATTTAAAGAAAATTGATTTAACTCGATTATTTTGAAATAGATTAAATGATATAGAAAAAAGAATGTGGATAAGACATTTAATATGGGAATCTCTTTCTAGACAATCTCCTGTTATGTTTGGTGGTTTATTTGATGACGACGAATATGATGATGAAGGATGTGATAGCTCTTATCATGCTGCATTAATTGTTGGAATCAAACCAAATAAAGAAAATATACTTGAAGATACTTATTATGTTAGAGATCCATGAAGAGACAGTGAAGCTGAATTTATTCCAGATTAAACTACAGAAATTTCAATGACGGGGGAACAAATTTTTAATATTTTATTTAATCAAATAGAAAACGGTATAGTATTAATTCATGAAGATGTTTTTCAATTATTTTGCGAAAAAGCTATTAGTATTTTTTCATCAATTTGAAAAATGGCAGAACCAGAATTATTGGCAGCTATATTATAAATAGAATTAAAATATGAAAAAAATATTAAGTCCTTTAAGTTCAATCATTTTAATTTGAACAAGTACAACAAGTTTAGTTGCTTGTAATACAACACAAGAATATACAAAAGAACAATTAGCAAAATTAAAAGAAGAAAATCAAATAAATACAAATAAGCAAGAAATAAAAGACAATTTAGAATGAATGGCGCCACAAGAAAAACCATTTAATCAAGTGGATAATAAATGATATTTTGCTATATGGAAACCTAATAATTCTATTTATTGAAAAATATCAAAATTTAAACACGATACAAATAAAGGAAAAAAAATGAGGCTTGAGATCCATTAAAACCATATTATATTGATCTCTTTTTATGGGTTTTTGAAACAAAAGAACAAGATTTATTAATAGATGATCAATCGGAAGGTAAAATAGAACGAATTTTTTGAAATGAAGATAAGGGACAAAATTTTAAAGCAGTTTATCGTTGAAATTTAGAAGATACTAATGTACCTAATTTAATTATTGATAAAACCGTTAATGTAAAAGTTAATGAATAATAAAAAGTCATTTATTAAAATGACTTTTTATATTTCTAATATAATTAATGATAATTTTTCATTATTTTTATTAAATAGTTGTAAATTATTAATATTAATTTGTACTTTTTCGGTAAAAATTGTAATTTCATAATTACCATAACCTCATATACCTGATATTTCAATTTGATTTAAATTAAATAGTTTTTTATCAAAAGTTATTTTAATACTATAATCAATTAAATCTTCGATTGTATTAATTCAATCTATTTTAGAATAAAGTAATTTATATCATTCAGAAAAATAATTTAAATAGTCTTCTATTTTGTCATTAGAAACAATTAAATTAGTTAAATATTTACCATATTCACCATCAGATAATTTAATTTCTGATGGAATAAGAGAAGGAATGTTATTTGTTTCTAATTCATTTGTTAATGATAATCAATTAAAAAAATTTGCTTCTAATTGATAAATAGGATTTTCTGAAATATCTTTGTTTTTAACACTTACTTTAATTTCATTATCTTTGTTATTATTAACATTTGGTTGTTTTAAATTTCAATCAATAATTTTTCCAGTACTTGAATCAATTAAAGGTTTAAGAGGTTCACCACCACCATTTCAACGATAAACTGCTTTAAAATTTTGTCCCTTATCTTTATTTCAAAAAATTCGTTCTATTTTACCTTCCGATTGATCATCTATTAATAAATCTTGTTCTTTTGTTTCAAAAACCCATAAAAAGAGATCAATATAATATGGTTTTAATGGATCTCAAGCCTCATTTTTTTTCCTTTATTTGTATCGTGTTTAAATTTTGATATTTTTCAATAAATAGAATTATTAGGTTTCCATATAGCAAAATATCATTTATTATCCACTTGATTAAATGGTTTTTCTTGTGCTTTAATTTCTTTTCAATAATTTACTGGAATTTGTGGATTAGAACCAATAAAATTAAAATATAATGAATATATTTGTACTTGACAATCTGAAAAATAAAAATATCCTTCTTCTAATCTATTTGGTTTTGAAATTAGTTTGAAATAATAAGGAGAAAATAATTTAATATCATCATTATAACCTTTGTTAATAGCATATTTACTATATGTATAATTTGATAACATATAGATAATTTGTTTAAATCTTTTAATAGCACTGTCATTAATAGATGTGGGATTATCTAGTTTTCAATTTTCAAATAAACCATCAATAATATCTTCGGGTTTTTGTCCTTCGAATTTTTGGCGTAGTTCAGCCGCTTTTCAGTAAACCAATATTGAAATACTCTTAAATTAGGGTTTGTTTCAATTGGCATTGATAATAATGTTACTAAACTAGCATTTTCAATATTTGATGATGGATAAGAATAAACACCATTGATATTTCCTCAACATTTAATATTTCCAAATAACATTGATTTAGGGTATTTAATCTCAATTCCAGTAAATACTGTATCTTAGGGTAATGATTTTTGTAATACTAAATGAATACTATTTTGGTTTTTTCATTTAAAATCAGTCACCTTAACTAAATGAGTAGATTTAATAATATCAACACCATCAGGTGAATAAGGTCTTTTATATTCTTCGATAATATAACATTCATTTTTATTGTCTTTGGTAATTGGTTCATTAATAGATACTATTTTTAAGTCATAGTATTCTAAAAATTCTTTGTCTTTTTTTGAAATATCATTAATTAAAATATCTTTTTTATCAATCATTACATAACTTGTACTATTATCTTGAACTGTGGTATTTTGTTGAATTTGTAATTTAAAATTAAAATCACTGATTTCATAACCAATAATCTTAATATATTCATCTTTGTCAACAAAACCTATTTTAACACTATTTTGAGAGTAGTTTAAGGTTGGTTTTTGTTTTGTCTTAACAAGATTATTAATTTTATAAATATATAAGGTTATAGCACGGTCTTCAGTAAATAATTGTTCTAAATCAGGGTCGCTGTACTGCGATTGACTAGCAAAATCTAATGGAATACTATCAATTGAATAGTCAATTGGTTCATCATTTTCTGCTAATTGTGCTAACATTTTTTCTGATGGTTTTAACATTATTTTTGTTTTTCTTGTTCTTCATTAGGTATATTTATAATAGTTTCATTGTTATTTAATTGTCTGTTTAAAGTTGCATTTACTGGTAAGCGAACATCAACAATTAAATCATCAATATTTTTAATATTAAATGTTCTACTATTTAAAATAGCATTATCATATTTAATTAACTTAATAATGAATTCAGTTAATTTAATTTCTCTGATATTTATCATTTGTTCATACGAAGCGTTTGTTTGAATATTAACACCAGCAACTTCCGCTTGTGTTTATTGAGCCCCCTTAGCGATTGTGGGAACATGGTGGCGATTTATTTTATAGTAATTAGTTAATAATCAATCATATATTTTGGTTAATTGTTCACCTTTAAAATTACCAGCAATATAGTCTACTGGTTGAAAATTACTATCAGGGTCTCCTTCAACTAATAACAAGTCATTTTCAATAAACGAAGCTAACATTTTACTAATTTCTTGGTCAACAACACCAGTAACTCCATTAGTATTAATGGTAAATTTACCACTATTTAATAATGGGTCTAACATAATCTTTTCCGCAATAATATCTAAAATACTAGCAAATTGTTTACCATAACGAGCAGAAGGCTCAAAATTAGGGTTATTAGGAATAATTTGAATTGGAATAAAATTAAGTGGTAATATTTCTTCTCTTTGTAAAGTTGTATAGTTATTTCATTTAGCATCATCAATATATAAGTCGGTAATAGTACTATATAATCGTGTTTTTAACTTTCTAATAACTTTTACTTGTTTAGTTACATAATCAATCTCTAATTTTTCAGTAATAAAAATACTCTGGTCATTTTTAAGATAAGGGTCATAATCAAAAGTACACGAAACTAAATTACCTAATTCGTCATATTGGTCATTGTAAAAATCAATCATAATAAAATTAAGTTTTGAATTATTAGCAAAAATAAAATATGCACCTTTACCATTCTTATTAATTTTATATTCGTTATATCAATTCTTATTAGTAAAGTCTTGCATTTTTAAAAAGTTATTAATTAATTTAGTATCTATCTGTTTATTATTAATTGGATTATAAATGCTAATTTCTAAATCACGTGGATTTAAAAAATTAGCATTATCTTCACAAATTATTTTTTCTAAAATCTCATTATGTTTTTGAACAGTAACATTTTTACGATTAGTAATCGTTGATGCTAAATTAAGATAATAACTATCAATATCATATTCTTTTTTTAATTTCTTTTTTGCTGGTAATAATCCCATTTATATCACCTCTTTATTTTGTATCTTCTTTTTTAATAACATCTTCAATATTATCTTCTTTTTGTTTTTTGTTATGTGTTTTGATAAATCTAATTGTTTCAATAATCAAAACTATAATTCCAGCTCCGATAAGCATTGCTGAAACAATAACATATGCTGGTCAAGAAATACCTAATGTTTTTTCTCCGATAAAACAAATAATAATTCCTGCGATAAAAAACAATGATGAAACTCCAAAGATTTTCAAAAACATAATTACATCTTTAATATTTACTTTTGGCATAATACCATCTCCTTCCTAACTTATTTTTTTCTTTCAATATACAATCCTTTAATTTCAACACTATTTGATATTGATGATAATTTAAACTCACCGTTGGAAAATAATTGAATGGTAATTCAACGACTTGGATTATTTCCATATGATATTCCACTTGCTAATTGACCTTTAAAGTTTATATGCGTAATTATATATAGTTCTATCTCAAGCGTTGTATAATACCATAAACGATAATAATATTCTGACTTATTAAAATTTTTAATTTTATATCCTTTAGAATCTTGAACAAAATCACTAGTATCAACAACTTTTCAATCATTTGATATTTTAGGTAAATCTTTTTTCTGTAAATAAAATTTATCTAAATATTTAGTAGTACCAAATGTATCATCAGTACTTTCAATTCCCGCAACTGTACTATCAATAATCATATAATCAGCAGTATTTTTACCACCTTCAAAACTAGGGTCTCAAATTCTTAATTCCCCGTTTTCAGCATTAAAATCAGTATTAACACGACCACTACTATTAGGTAATAAAGTTATTTTATTTTGTTTTAAATCTGAAACCATTAATTCATCAGCAGTATTTTTAATAATTGTTTTATTATCAATTTTAATATCACTACCACCACTTTGTTTTGCTTTTCAGACACCATTTTTTTCATAAATAGTATCACATTATCAAAGGGAACATTTATTTCATTATTGTTATTTTTAACAATAGTTTTATTGTCAATCTTAGTTTTTTCTTTTTCTATTAAAAGCATCAACTTCTAATTGAGTATAATATGCTTCTAAATCAATCATTGTTAAATCAATACCTTCTTCTTGAAAAGTACGAAACATTTTCTTTAAAGTTGTTAAATTAGCCAATGATTTTGCATAGGTAGACAATAGACCTTGTCAAGTAATCATAGGGTCATTTTGCGATGAATAATTAATATCACCAACACTCATATTTGCCGAAGTAAAAAATTCAATTGGAATGCGGTTAAATGTTCAATGCTCAATCGTAATAAACACCATATTAATACAAATTTTCTTTAATAATGGATCTTTAAATGTTTCAAACTTTAGTTTTGAAAATGGATAGTTTAAGTAAGAATTAATCATATTTTGGGCTCTTAAAGCAAATGTTTTAAATCATAATTCTACATCACCTTTAAAAAACTTATTATAACGAACTGGAACTTGTGTAATTTTACCTGTCATTGGAATAAAATTATTATAATTTTCCAAAGTAACATTTTGTCATAATTCATTTAACATTTAATCATCTCCTTATCATTTACTTTTTTTAGAATATATTTTCTTTAATATAAATTTTTTACTATTTAGTAATGTTTTTGTTTTAATTGTTTTGTTTAAATCTTGTTTTGTTCTGAGTTGTTTATATGCTTGAAATACTAGTCCATTACCTAACAAACTAATAACCACACTATCTTCTAGCGTATTTAACAATTTATCTTTATTAAAGTTATTTTTAAATTGTTCTTTCATTTTTAATATCTTAGCAATTGTCCGATATATTTTAAAACTACCTTTTACTACTTGCTGATAAACAAGTGGGGCAAAAGAAATTAAATTAAACAAACTTGTTTTTTTTAAATCCCCAACCAATAAACCATTCACTGTTCATATAGAATTTAAACGGTTCAGGAGCTAAAACAAACTGTTCTGCTTTGATTAAAGTTGTCATAACGACAATAGGGACATATTTAGGATTTTTATAATATATTGTTAAAGCAACTTCACCCGCAACTGATAATAGAACAATTTTAACTGCTAAAAAAACATCAGAACCATAAACAAAAGGTAATAATTGACCTTTTTTAATAGCCTTAGTTTCAAATTTAGATAATATTTTTTTAGTTTTATCAGTAATTTTACTAATTACTTTTTGTTTAATAGTAATTATTTGTTTTTTAATTGGGGCTAATAATTTTTTAGTTAATTTTTGAATATAAAAATTTGGGTTTAAATGATTTAAAATTTTATTTAATTTAATTGGTGTTTAATGCAAGATATTTAATAATTTATTATTATATATTTTACTGCCCCGCATTAAATTAGCATTTAATATCAGGTTTTTACCAACACCTTTTTTATAAAGATTAGTCATTATGTTATATCACTCATTAGTATTAATTTTGCTTATTTTATCAATATTTAATCCATATTCAGACAATCATTTATTAGCATTTATTTCATTTATGCGTGGTATTTTTTGAACTAATATAGGACTTATTTTTTGAATATTTTTTTCAATTTTTAATAAATTATTAATTGTTTCTAATTTAGAAACTTTAAAACCCTTATAAAAATCATTTCGGGCTAATTTTCCAATTGTATATAATAAAGTTTCATTATTAGCTTGTTTTGTAAAATCAAATATTAATTTATCAGATAAAATCTTTTTACCTCTAACTTGTCTTACAACATCTTCTAAATTATTAGCAGTTATTACACCTAATTTTTCAAGTAGTTTAGTTTCTTTCGCTAATTTTAAAATTTTAGTTGTTCGAGCAGCACGCGTTAATTTTCCAATACCACCAATTGCTGGTAGCAAATTTAAGGCAGTACTTTTTACTGTCACTTCTAATGTTAATTTATCGTATATTTGATTTACGACAAAATCGGTTGCTGTTTCTACTCCAAACGAGATAAATGCTGCGGCAAAATTAGATAATCCCACACCAAGATCAACAGCCGAAGCAATACCACCAGTTAAAACTGATAAACCAAGAGCTAAAACTTGAATTCCTAAAAATTATAATAACTGTAAACCAAAACTTTTTTCTTGTTGTTGGATTGACAATCTAGTTGGATTTTTTTAACAGCATAAATAAGGGCTGTTTTAGATGTTACAATTAGCATATCATTTATCAAACGAAAAAGTACTATTTTTTAGTACTATTAATAATTTTTAATTTTAACATCAATCGGATTTGTTTGACCAGTAGCGTTGTTTTTACCTTCAATTTGGACAAAAACCTTGGTATCATTTGTAATATTTATTGGTCAATCAACACCAGCACTTTCAATAAAGTAATCAAAATCACTTTCAGTTAAAGAACTATTTACTGCTTTTACTGCTTTTAAAACAACATCTTTAAATTGTGGTTTTAAGTGTTCGGCTGTTGTTTTTGTTGGGTCTGCAACATGAATAGTTGGTTTATCTAATTTATTAATTTTATACTAATATCAATTTTTGAAACAATATGTTTAATAATTCCTTTTGGTTCAACCACTGCTCCACCTAAATATAAAACTCTTTCCATAATCAAAGTATTACCCATTCCAGTACCTAACGCAGCAGCACCAACTCTTAACGGAGTATGATCTTTTTTGCGTAAAATAAGAGGGTCATATTTTTTGCTAAACTTAAAGGCAATTGCATTAACACCATCTGGTAATAATTCAATTGTTCCTTCTGAACCATCTTTATTAATAATTGGTAATTTTTTAGGAACCATATAGTATGTTGTTCCTTCAACAGTTTCATTGCTCCACTTATTGTGATTACACTATTTATTTGATCGTTTGTTCCAAGTTGTAACTGTAATTTATTACGAATTCCACGAATAAAATCAGCCGAACCTAAAACAATTGTTTCTGATAGAGTAAAGCCGTTTTCATATATTTTATCCATAATTTCATCATGAATTTGTAAAGCATTTGTATTATCTACTTTTTTGCCTTGAATAGTTGTAAATGTTCCTTTATTAATAATTTCTAAAATTTTATTGCGTTTATAAGCAACCTCAGTATCCATTGCTTGCTCAATATCGGCAGCTCAAAGATTAGGATTAAAATCATTTTCTACAGGGTCTAATTTACGAGCAAAAGTTAAAATTGTATCTAATTCAACAACTCCATCTTCAAATTCTACTGTTGAATATTTTAGAAGATTATCATCGGTATTAAATACTTGTCCATCTTTTCCCAAACCTTCATTATATTTAATATTTTTCTTTCTTTTATATGTTAAACCAAGTTTATTTGCTTCTTTTCACGCAAATAATGCTTCTCAACTAAATTTTTGTTGATAAGTTTGTAAATATCATTGTTCAAATGTTTCTTGGTCTCTTTGTGTTGCTTGATTAGCAATATCGCCAAAAATTGTTTTTGGATTCATATTTTTATTCCTTCTTTCTATTTATTAAATACATTGTCTGTATCTAAAATATTGTTTTCTTTGTTTACTACTTTTGGTAAGCCCCCAGTATTAACTGTTTGTACCTTAATTAATTCATCATAAACACTTTGCAATTGTGTTTTAATGATTTCAATATCATCAGTAATACCATAAGACTTTAATAAAACATTTTTAAATTCTTCATTATCAGTTAAAGAATTAATAAAGTCAATTACTTCAATTTGTTTTAATTGAATTGTTTGTTGTTTAATTTGTGAAGTTAATTCAGTATTTTTTGTTTGTAGTTCGTTGATTTGCTGATTACTATTTTCTAAATTAATTGCATTAAATTCTTCAACTTCAGCAGTATTTTCTAAAATAATTTCAGCAGTTTTAATATCTAAACCACCATCTTTATTTTTAATAGGTTCACTATTTTCATTAATAAGAACATATTTTACATTTTTTAATGCCATTGTTTTTCCTCCTATTTTTTAATATTTGTATTTGTTCTTTTTCTAATCGCTTTTTGTATAATTTCAAAACTATCTACTCTAAAAGACAAAAAATAGCGTTTAGTTTTTATATTTAACTGATTAAATACTGAGCCTTTAATTTTTATCTCATCATCTTTTTTTAATTTCAAAAACTCAGTTAAAATAGATGGGTTATATATTGATAATGTTGAGTAATTTAATCCTTCTCACTGGCATTTAGCCGAACAAGCATCAACTTCAACACCACCAGCAACAAAAGCATTAATTTTTGTTTTAATAGGATTTTCATGTAATCTAACAGTTAATTCTAACTTATTAACTTTTTTATTTTTTATTTTAGGTTTATTAGTTATTGATTTTTTAGGTAAATTACTTTTTGTTTGTGCCATTTTTATCAACTCCTTTTGCTAAAAAATACTGTAAATGTTTTCAAGCATCGTGTTCGTGCTCTGACATTTTAATATTTCCTTTATAAATATAATTTTTCTTAATGACTGGTGATTGTAAAATATATTTTAAATTAAATAGATATTTGCATAAAACTTTTAAACCACCAATAAATTTAGGAGTAGATAATGGATTTTTTATTTTTAAACCCTTATGAAGTTGATAATCTTCAATTATTACAATAACTTTATTTAAATAAGAACAAATTTTATTTTTAAACTCATTTATTATTAAATACATATTATTTATTGCTTCTTCTTCATTTTTGGAATTAAAAGTAATATTATTAATTATTTTCTTTTGCAAAACATTATAAATAATAATACCAGTTTGTCCAATTCCAGCAGGGTCAATTGCAATAATATATTTTAATTTATCTGGTTTATTTTTTTGTCAATTTGTAATATTTTTCATCCATCGGATGCTAAATCTAAAATATCGTTATTTTGTAATGTTGCATATAAGAAGCAATAATATCTCACTTGTTTTCAAATAAAATTAAGTACATTTTTGCTCATTCTAAACATTGCAAATCATAATGCTTTTTATGATGTGAAATACGACAATTAATAGGTTGACAATTAACCCAATCAAAAGATATTGTTATTTCATTTCAAGTTTTATTAATATACAAACTTTTATATTCTGTCATTATATATACTCCTTAATTTTTTTATTTGTTGATCAAATTTCATCATTAATATCATTTACTGTTACCAGATAAGCTCGTATCATTAATTCTTGTAATTTATTTTTAATTTTTTTATTTCATTTTTTCATCAAATATTTTCCTTTCTGTAAAAAAACATAATATTCCTTTATTGGTTAATATTTTGATATTTAGTAAATAATTTATTTTAATATTTAATTTAATTCCTTCGCCGCCCGCTCCACTTTGAAGGTGATCGGGGGGATAGGATATTTTGATAGAGTTTACCCCCATACGGAAATAAACAAAAAAACAGTTTACCTAGTTATTAATTACGCTTCATCCATCCCTACACAACTTTATATAAAGAAAATAAATATAAAGAAAATAACCTTTTGGAGTTCCAACCCTCTTGTTTTTTTAGTGTCCGATATTGTTTTTTTGGTTTAACAACACTCTTTTTATGAAAACAAGCCAAAAAACACATGCTCTGACATTTCGTAAGTGATTAATCTTGCCGAGAATTAAAAAAATAAATAGGAGTAGTAAATCCAATCGCTTTCACACTTTCTTTAAGGCTTCGTGCCATAGATGAGTTATCCATCTTTAAGCATCAAAAAATATTAAGTTTTAAAGATTGAATTTTGGATTAATCGTTAGATAGTATCTTTATTTTTTTATCTCATTATCTTTTTTAATTCTTTGTTTATTAAATATATTTTTTAGTAATTATATTTAACAATTAACTAACAACTAAATAAAACAATTATTCAAAATTTTTTAAGAAAAGAAAGGATGGATTTTTCTGAAAAAACATATTTTATTAAGTGTAAAAGATACTATCTAACGATTAATCCAATAAATATAAGTATTTTTTACAAAATAAAAAGCACTTTATTCTTTTTCAATAAAGTGCTACATTTGCATTTACAATTTACAAAATTATACTAAGTTATTTGTATTTGATGAAAAAATATTGGATGCAGCTGGTTTACAAAATAAACTAAATGATTATTATTACTTTTATAATTTTGAAAGAGTGCATAAATCTTTGAATTTTCAGACACCATTTGAATTTTTAACTAATTTAAACTAAATAATTTTAAATTTATAAAGTTTTATTTAAACTATTTTTTAGTGTGTTAATTTTAGAATTTTTATTTAAATATGTATAATTTTTAATGATGTTTTTATATTTTCTTGCAATCTCTAAAATGTATGTGGTATACTACACTAATGCAATTACTGAATCAAAAGCAAAAGTTGACCAAAAAATTATTGCTTTAGAAGAAAAACATCGCGAAGAAAATAGCAAAAATTTAATTGAGATAACAAATACCATTGATGAAAAAATAAAAAGTTTAGAAGAAAAACAAAATCAAATCATTAATAATTTAGAAGATAAATTAAATAAAGAAAAATGAATTATTGGTGAATATAAGTGAATGCCGGTTGGTTCTAAAATGCCTTTAGGTTGAGTTAAAGTAAATATAACTGATGGGCATACATTAATAGCAGGTCGCACAGTCGGAGTAACATCAGGAAGTGTTGGAAAACATACACATGATTCAGCAAATAATAATTCTGTATGAGCCTTAAGAAATCCTAATCGCGGATTCTCATTTATTAATGATCGAGATGGTGGTCGAATTGGTCGAAAATATATGCCATTTTTACACGACTATAATGATTTAATTATGATTAAACCAAATGCTAGTGACTCAGGAAAAGGAATTTCTAAAACTAATGATAATATGGCAGCTGGTTTAATTGCTGAACTTTGACAGTATAAAGGTTAAAAACAAATAAAATTTATTAATAACTAATAAAGTTAGTTATTAATGTTATAGCGAAGATTTAAAGATGATATTTTAAAATATCATCTTTAAATCTTTTTTAAGTTTGTAAAACTTATTGAAAGTAATTTATTTTGCTTTTTAGCAATACTTGTTTTATAAGGCATTTTAAAGTATAATTATAATTAGTGGAAATAGTAACGATAATTTAAGAAGTAATTAACATGGATGATAAACTGATTGAAGATAATACTGATTTTTTAGTAAAGTTTACTCTTGAAAATTTAGAACTTTTAAAAAAATTAAAAATTCAGCTTGATCAAGAAATTAGTCATTTATATGAATTAGCAAAACAAAAAAAGCAATAAATACAGCATTTACAAGAAAAGTCAAAATATAATTATAGTAAAATTAAAAATAGAAATGATTTTAAAAATTTAATTCAACATGCTTTATTGGAAAAAAATATTGATGAAATTTTAAATCGATTTATGTTTCGTATTGATACAATGATTTTACAATATAATTTATCTGAAAAATATAGTAAAATTATTAATCAAGTTGAAATAAATGCACGAAGTGTATATTTAACAATTAAAGAACAAAAAAATAATTCAACTAAAGAAATGCTAGAATTACAAGAATTGTTAAAAGAAGTTAATACACCATTAGTTGAATTAGTTAAACAATATAATGAAAAAATTAGTCAAATTAATGCTAGCAAAGTTTTAATTGAAAAAATAACATTAGAAGAAGTAACAAATGAGTATATTGATTTTTTCTTATTAGATGATAAAGGTTAAAAATTTTATTAATTTTACCTTTTTTTCTTTTTTTGTTTTAACATAAAATTATCTTTTGTTTTGTTATAATGATGATATAGAAGTGAGGCGAATATTTATGGAATACAAAATTCGTAGTAAAAATATTATTATTACCAATGCAATGAACCAACATTTAGTTGATACTTTTAATAAATTATTAAAATATCAACAAATTAATGAAAATGATCTTGTTCATGTTGACATTGAATTTACGAAAGAAAACAATATTGTAATTCATACTGCAATTGATATTAGAGGGCAAAATAATTTTTTAAAAGCAGAAGTTCGCAATAGTAATTTTTATAAGGCAGTTGATCAAAGTTTATATAAAGTTGAAGAACAATTACGAAAAATTAAAGGCAAACAAGAAGACCGTCATAATAAAAATCAATCATTAGGAAAATTTTATAGTGAAGTGATTGCTGCAGAAGAGGAAGAACTTGATCTTGAATAATGTTCATAAATAAAAAATGTTTAACTAAATTTAGTTAAACATTTTTTATAATAATTACTTGTTATTACTTGGTGTACTTGCTGTGTTTGTTTTATTAACACGAATTGCTCCAATTCCTTCTAATAATCATATTAAAGCACCAATTAGAGCAATTAATTCACCAACAACAATTACTCATGTTGAAACTTCTTTTGTTGAAGTAATAATTGCACCAATCATTCCAATAATTGCAATAGTAATAAAAATAATTCCGGCAACTAATTTAGCAATTTTATGACGAATAAAGGTTGCAACACAGATAAATAAGAAAGCTGTAATCAAAATAATTGCACCATTATCACCAGTATTATTGTGAACAAAAAGTTTTGTGTTAACATTAACGTTTGGAAAAGAATTTAAGATTGCTAAGATAAATAATCATAACCCAGAAATTCAAATCATTACTTTTTGGAATGTCACATTAATTTTAATTGTTGCATATTTCATTTTTGCCATTGTTTTTCCTCCTTAACCATAACATTATTTATATTATAACTTAGTTTTAAAAATATTAATGATAAATTAAATAATTTGTAAAATATCGTTTGGTTTAATATTTAAAAAATTAATCATTCCAGTAGCAAGACAATAGACAAAATAACATTATGGAAAATAATGGCTCATTTTTTGTGGTCCAAAATTTTGAATTGTTTGAATAACTTCAAAATTTTTATTGCAAAAAATAACATCAAATTGATAAAAAATTCCAAAACTATTAAAACCACGTACTTTACGTAATAAATATCCATCTTTCATTGTGATATCATTTGGTTGAATTAAAGTCGTGAATTTTTTCCGAAAAGTTTTAATCACATGAATATTAATGTCTTGTGGAATACTATTAACAGTTAATGCTTTACGATTTTTTAATAAATAATATTTTTTATTTCGTTTATGTTTTGTCCGATGAAATTTATAAACTACTTTTGAGAAAAATCCCATGCATAACACCTTTTTCTTTTTTTCTTAACAATTATATAAAATTATATTATAATTACCAAGAGAAAAGAGGTGTTATTTATGAAATTTGCATTGTTTTTAGCAACAGGTTTTGAAGAAGGCGAAGCAATTATTACAACTGATGTGTTACGACGAGGAGGAATTAAGCTAGAATTAATTAGTGTTACTAAAGCATTAGAAGTTGTTTCATCCCATGATGTTACGATTAAGACTGATAAATTAATTGAAGATATTAAATATGAAGATTATGATGGTTTCATTTTACCAGGTGGTCGCATTGGTGTTGATAATCTTGCAAAAAATGAGATGTTAAAAGATTGGTTATTAAAAGCCAATAATGATCAAAAAACAATTGCTGCAGTTTGTGCAGCACCTCAAATTTTAGGACATTTAGGAATTTTAGACAATAAAGAAGCCACTAGTTATCCGGGATGTATCGAAGGGATGGAAAAGGCAATTTATAATGATGAAATGGCTGCTATTACTGATGGTCATATTATTACTGGGGCTTCAGTTGGTTCAACAATGAATTTTGCTTTAGCAATTGCTGATCGAGTTTTAGGAGCAGAAAAAGTAATGAAACTTCAAAATGAATTAGTAATTCGTGATTAATTTAGTTATATTAAATGTTTGCATAAATAAATTGTAAAAGAGTAGAATTAATATATCTCAAATGAGCACATTAATTTTGTACAAATTTTTTACCAACTCTTAAAAGTCATTCTGATAAATTTTCTTAATCCTTTGTTCAGATAAAAAAGAGTTTAAAATTTTAGTTGAGGTAGATATGTTACTTTGTTATATTTAAATAACAATACGGTTTTTTAACTATAATTCAAATAAATATTAGTGGTCGTATAAAGAAAATTTGGGTTTTTTATAAAAACAAGAAAAAAATGTCTTTATTTTATTGAACTAAATAATATTTAAAAACAAAAACCCCAATCTTTTACATGCGACCATATTAGTTTATATTTTGTTTTATTTAAAATTGAACTACAATAAGGAGGGAAGAAAATGAAAAAATTACTAGCCTTTTTAGGAGCTATTTCATTAGTAGGGTCAAATGCTGCTTTAATGACAGCATGTACTAGTAAAAAAGAAGATGCAAATCTTGAAAATCTTAAACGCGAATTGTCACAATATGTTGAAACACCATTTTTTGCTTCATCATCAAATGCAACAAGTGAGGAGTTCGCAACAATGTTAAGTAGTCGTCTTAATTTAGGCAGTTATAAATTAGCTGTTAAAAATGATTCAACATTTGTGAAACCAAAGATTATTGATAATAATCATTCAGATGAAAAAATAGCACAAGATAATATGTCAACTATTTTACAACAACAAGACTCTAAAAAAGGTTTAGATGTTGTTAATGGAACTGCTAGTGTTAGTATTTTAAAAAAAGATAAAGAAGAATTCAATGTTAAAATTAAATGAGTTACAAATGAATTAATTCTTTTAAAAAATACTGTCAATAAAATTGACAATATGAGTAGTAAATTACAAAATATTAATTTACCATTGCCGCCATTAGTAAAAGGAGTAAATATAACTTTTGCTGATTTATATACTTTTATTGGCTTATTGCCTTTACCAGAGAAAGAAATTATGGAGATTGATTTAACTAAAATTAATGAACCAGATTTTCTTGAAAAATTTGACACACTATTAAATATTATTGCTGAAAATCTTAAGACTTTACAATTTGATATTAGTGGTTATCTTAATAAAGATATTTCTTTTAATCAAACTCTTGTTGGAAAAGGAACAGTTAAAGACCTTTTACATAATATGGCACCTGATTTAATTGCTTTATTACAATGATTTGTTAAAAAAGGAAAAGAAAAAATTGAATCAACACATAATACAGTTCTGCCATTAATCCAGTATTTATTCTCACCAGTTAATACCAATTTAAAAGAAAATATTAAAGTTGTTTTTGGTGAAACAGGGTATTTTTATCAAAATACTAATACAAATTTAGACAGTTTAATATTTCATACTTTAACTGGTTATCGAAGTGATTACAAAGAAACGGATAGTAAATATCGATTATCATTAGATGTACTATTTTTGGGTGGTGAAATTAACCAAAGTAAAATAAAAAGTTTACTTAGTTTAAAACCAACTTTATTAATTGGAAGTATTTTAGATATTTTTGCTGCAAAAGGTGACAAAGGAATTGATGCTGTTAAGACAAATCTTGTTCAGCCAAAGACATGACAAGGGATTAGTGAAATTGTCACTAGTTTTCTTCCTAAAATTGAGTTTTTCTTAGGTCCACAATTAATGAATTATGCTGGTTCTAATATTTTACGTGATTTTGAAGTAAGTAATACTGAGTTAAAAAGTAATGATGTTACAATGAGTGCCGGAACAGTTAAATTACAATTTAAAACTCCTGGGCAAGATGGTAAGTGAGAAAATTTTAGGGCAATTATTGATGAAAATAATACTCCTAACTTTACACAAATTTTAAATGCTGTTGACTTTAAATTAAGTTTTACAAATGTTAAATTTAAAGTTACAACAAAAACTAATGAAAAAATTGCTTATGAAACTAGTGGCCAATTTCGTTTTGATTTGTGATTATCAGATAATTATGAATAATATATATAATTAAAAAGTTTTCAATTTTTAATTGAAAACTTTTTAATTCTTTTTTTTGTTTATAATTAATTTAGAATAATGTACAAAAAATAAAAGGAGTTAGATTATTAATGAAAAAAATATTATTGATATTAACTAGTTTAGGAACTATAATATCACCTAGTTTTAATTTAATTGCTTGTAATCCGCCACAACAATATGAAAAAATATTTTACAAACATTTCAAATTAATACTAACCAGACAGGACCTGACATTCTTAATAATCTTCATACTTTTATGCAAACACGATATAATCTAAAGGAAGACCCAACAGCAGTTAAAATTGCTAAATATGAAATTTGATATAATAATAAAAATATTAATAACGACAAGACAACAACTGTTACTCGTGATAAAATTATTAATATTATTATTAAACTAGCACCTTCTGATAAAACAATTCAATTCGACCAACAAAATTTAGTTCAAGAAGGTTTTATTTTAGGTGGTACTTATAAAGTTAATATTAAAGTAACTGATGTCAATAAGCAGGATATTAAAACAGTAATTGTTAATGATTTAAAATTAGCAGCACATGAAGAGGAAACATATGCAGCTTTAAACAATGAGATAGAAATTTTAGAAGCAGTTCGAGATGCTATTAATCAACGCTTGTCAATTACTGCTTCAAATAATGACTTTGTTTTAACAAATGACCAAGTTCCACAAAATAAACAAGTTCCTAATACGATTATTACTTTTACAGTCACTGCGACAACAAGTAGTAGTTTAATTCAAGGTTCATTTACTTTTAATAGTATTTTATTAGCACGTAAAGATATTTCTAGTGTGGAAATTAACAAAATGTTAATTGTGCCAAATCCAAAGTTAACATATCAAGCGTTGAACCAAAATCCAAAAATATTAGATGCTATTATTGGTACCATTAATAATAAATTACAAATTACAATTACAACAAATGATTTTATTGTTACAAATGATCAAGAGGGTGATAAAAAACAAGAGCCAAGTCAAAAAGTAAGTTTTATTGTTAAAGCAGCAGAAAGTAGTAATTTAATTAAGGGAATAGTTACTTTTACTGTTGAGCTGCAAAAATTAAATATAAGTTCAGTTACGATAGCAAAAATTGCTTTGATTGCCAATTCGGATGCTGATTATCAAGAATTAAATCGAGATGTTAATTTAATCAAGGAAGTAAGAAAAGCAATTGATACAACATTTTCAATTAATGTAACAGTTGCTGATTTTAAAATTACTAATGATCATGATAAAAGTTCTGATCACCAAACGCCAGGAGAAATGATTGAATTTACGGTAATGGCTAATGAAAATAGTCAATTAATTACTAACAGGTTTATTTTTAAAATAACTTTACTATCAAAAGAGATTTCATACTAAAAATTATTGCAATAGAAGAGGAAACTAAAATGATTGAAAAGTTAAGAAATAATGATTGAAAAATAGTAAGTCGAAAAATTATTAATGATCAATTGCAAGAATATTACCATAATAATATTTCCTTTCAACCACCAAAGAAACGATTCCAATTAATTATTCGTTGAATGATGTTTTTAGGACCCTTTTTTAGTATTATGGGAATTTTTTTTATTATTTTATTTGTCGTAAAAAATATTAAAATAACTTTAATATGAATTCCTATTTTAATGTTTTTAATTGGCCTTGCGCTGATTATATCACAGTTTGCTATTATATTGTTAAATGGACACGATTATTAAAATTATCAGATCAGATTATGGATAAAATTGATTTAGTGACAATTTATAATTTAGCATTAGGATAATATTTTACTTCTGAATTAACATTATTAGGAATTACTAAAATATTTAAACCATTACCAACGCGTTTAATTAATTTTAATAATAACACTAAAATTGATTTTGTGTTTAATTTAACTCATGCTAGTGGAAATATTTCCTTTGGAACAATTACACATAAAGTTTCAACTAAAATTAACAATAAGGTTGATAAAGAAGAATTTTATCGTATCCCAATTTTCACAATTCAACCGTATCATAAATTAACAGGACAATTTACAATGCAACCACGCGGGATAACAACTAAATTTTTTAATCCATTAAATTATATTAATTTACAAGATAATTTATTTGAAGAAAAATTTTTAGTTGGTGGTACATCTGAACGAGCAATTAAAACAATTTTAACGCCACAAGTTCGAAAGAATTTATTTATTTTAGCAGGAAAAGTGCCAACCATTCCAGCAGTTGATGTTGCTGATGGGGTTTTAACGTTCTTATTTCAATCTTATTTAGTTAAAAGTTGAAATGATAAAACAATGGCATTAACAACAGTAGAATTTTCCGAAAAATTTGATAATATTATTCAAGATATTCTTGCAAAAATTGAAATTGATATTATTTGATTAAAAGAATGTTTTACATGATTAAATCAATTTGACATTATGATTGTCTAGTAAATAATTTTATAATTACTTATTTTATTTAATAATTACCAGAAGAGAGATGATAATAAATGGGAGAAAAGTTTTTTACAAATCAAAATCAACAAAAATTATTAGTTGAATTAAATAATGAAATGTGTACTGCTGATGAAGTATGCTTTGTTTTTCCTTTTATTTCAAAGGCAATTATTAATAAAATTGAAGCATCAATTAAACATTGCTGAATGCAAAAAATTTCAATTCGAATTATTACAACAACTTTTGATGATTTAGCAGAATACAATAATTTATTATAATTGACCCGTTTAGTAACAACTTATGATAATATCCAAGTCAAAGTTGAAGATAATTTAGAAAAACGAAGTGAACGAATTCATATTAAAGCTTCCCTTTTTAAACGATTCCATGGTATTTCAACCGTAATTCTTGGTTCTTCAAATTTAACTTATAAAGGAATGGTTACTGGGCGAGAATGAAATATTAAGTTAACAACAAAAAATAATCCTAATTTAGTTACGGAAATAATTGATGAATTTGAGTATTTATGAAATGAAGTTTTAGTTTATTTTAATGATGAAATCGCACGTAATCATTTATTAGAACGTATTAGTCAAAATCAATCAATGCGAATTGCAACAATGTTTAATCATACTACAACTGAAATTTTAACCATTCGAAAATACTTATATGATTTTCAAAAAGCAATTGTGGCAAAATTACAGTATCGTCGTCGTTGTGGTAAACAAGCACATTTAGTAATTATGGCAACGGGAACGGGGAAAACTGTTGTTGCTGTGTTTGATTATTTCCACCAATTACAAGAAAATAATCATCAACCCTTGAAGTTGTTGTTTTTGGCTCATCAGAAAGAAATTTTAGACCAAGCCTTACAAACTTTTCGCAATGTTTTGATGGATCAAACTTTTGGAGAAGTAATGTATGAGGGCAAAGTAATACAGAATCAAACGCATATATTTGCAACTATTCAAACCATGGCAAGTCGGTTACCACAGTTTGCGACAAATCATTTTGATGTGGTTATTTTTGATGAAGCACACTATATTGCTGCTACAACCTTTGACCAAGTTTTTAATTATTTTCAACCACAACAAGTACTTGGATTAACAGCAACACCAGAACGAGAAGATGATAAGTCCATTAAAAAATATTTTCTTAATGAATATGCCAAAGAATTACGACTATGAGATGCAGTTAATCAACGTTTATTATGTCTATTTGATTATTATTGTATTGATGATAATACGGTTGATTTAACTGGTGTTGATTTAAACGCTGATAATGAACTTTTTAAAAAGTTAAATACGAATGCTCGAAATGAGTTATTATTAAAAATGATTGATAAATATATTGGCTTATATGCAAAACCAGTTGCCTTAATTTTTTGTGTTACAACTGAACATGCTAAATTGGTAGCAATATTTTTACGAACAAACCATTTACGAGCAGATTACTTAACATCTGAAAATCGTGACCACCGCGCGCGGATTTTACATGAATTTAAAACAGGGCGAATTAATTATTTATGTGTTGTTAATATGTTTAATGAAGGAATTGATGTACCAGAAATTAATACTATTATTTTATTACGACCAACAAATTCAAAAACAGTTTATTTACAACAGCTTGGGCGAGGGCTTCGTAAAACAGAATTAAAAAGTCGCTTAGAAGTTTATGATTTAATTAGTAATATTGATAGCAAATATGATATTACTGTTGGGATTAAAAACTTATATGATCCGAAATTAACATCAATAAAGGGAGTGTTAGCTAATGAAGGACTGCCTTATAATTGTACAATTACCTTAGAACAATGCTCACAAAAAATTATTTTAAATAACTTACGAAAATGATATGATAATCGAGCTCGAATTAAAACCCATATTCGTGAATATTATCAAAAATATCAAGAGGCAGGATTAAAACATTTACTATCTGATTATGATTTATCCTTATACCAATTTTATAATTATGTTAATGATTTTTATGTTAAAATTGGCCGAAATATTACGCATTATCATCAAAATGACAATAATACTAATCGTAATAAAAATATTTTAAAACAATTTTTATTTTTAGATAGTTATCCAATTATTAATTATTTTATTTTACGTTTAAGTCAAACTATTACTGCTGATGCAATTAACCTTGAATATGATAATTTATTAATAACATCATTATTATATGAAGTAACAAGTATGAATGTTTTTACGCAATTATTTCCAAATTATTTAACGATTCCTGATTTAGTAACTTATTTTATTGACCAGCATCAAGTGATTGTGGCTGAATTATTGTTACTTTTACAATATAAATTAGAACATGAAACATTAAAAATGTATTCTAGTGCAGCAACACCATTATTACCCGAGACAAATTATACTGTAAAACAAGTCTTATCCGTAATTGGCCGAACTAATTTTTTATTATCACGAGGTGAATTACGAATTATTGCTTTTCAAGCAGGATATCTAACATTTGATCAAACAAAACAAGTTATTTTGGCGGATGAAGATGGTACTTGTTATGGAAAATTAACCAAATATTTACCTGATCAAAAGATATTTTATTGATCAATTCCAGAAGTGATGACAATGGCTAATAAATTAGTGCGAGATATGCAAAATAGTGCAATAACCAAATACTTATTTTTACAAAATAAAATTAATTTAAAATGACCAAATTTAGGATTAAAATTATATTCTTTTGTTGGCTTTGGCAAGTATGACACAATGTTAACAGACAATTATCTTACTGCAAAATTTTTTGTTCAACTTGAAGAAGAATAGATGATATTAAAATGTATTTATAATTGTAAGTAAAAAAGATTAATCCATTTCACCAGTTAAGCAAAAATGTATTATAATTAAAGAATAGTATTATTTTATTAAAGGAGCCTATAGTAAAATGGAAAGTTTTAATCTTGAATACATTCGGAGTTTAGCGAGATTAACAATATTTAATAATGCCGAACAGTTATACCAAACAAAAAAATAACATTATTAAAAATTGATGAACAGAAAAGTTCAAGCGATGAAAAAGAATTAATGCTTTATTGCCAAGTAGCGTCAAAACATAGTGGGGATTATTATGATGTTAATGTTTTTTTTACTTTAAGCAATAATTTAACTTTTTTAACACGGCAAAATTGTAGTTGTATTGACTATAATTTTCAACATCAAATTTGTCAGCATATTATTGCAGTTTTACTTTTTGTATTTTATGAATCAAACAATAATTTAGTTACTTGACGGTTATTTTTTACAGTGACTGATCAACTATTAACAACATTTATTAATAAAAATAAACAAAATTATAGTTTAAAAGAACGAATTATTACTTGTCAATGTAATTTAATTATTGATTCTACTTTGCAACAACCACCAGCAGTACAACTAAAGTTAGGATATGAAGGTGAGCAGTTGTTTGATATTAAAAATATTTATCATTTTTTGATTTTTTTAACCAAACCTGCCCTTGATCCAGATTATTTAAAAGGTTATGAAATTTCACAAAAATTTACTTTTTATCCTAATAAAAGTACTTTTGCACCATTTGTTGAAAAAGTAATTATGTTTTTACAACAAGAATTTATTAATGTTAGTAGTTTTTTACAAACACAAAAAATGGATTTTTATGGGGTATCAATTACGAAAAGTTTTGGGTTTTCAGCATTTCAAACAGAACGATTTTTAAAACACATTAAAAGGGAAACAATTAAACTAATAATTGATGGCGAAGAATATTCTGATGTTAAAATTAGTGTTGATCAATATCAACCAGCCTTATCTATTCAACAAGAAGATAATGTTATTCAAATTATTAATAAAAAAGAAAATCCAATTATTTTAACAGCAACGCAACAAAGTCTCTTTGATACTAAACAAATTTTTTTATTAAATGATAAAGATACTTTTTTATTAGGACCAATTTATCAAACAATGGCATTAACAAAACACAACAAAATTATCTTTAATCAACAGCAAACTAATGATGTTATTAAAGAAATTGTTTCCTTATTAGATTATCCAGATAATGCAGTTCAAATTGACCCTATAATTTTAAATTCATTAGAAAAAACACCATTAGTTATTGAAAGTTATTTTGATTTTAAGAACAAAGAAATTATGTTACGATCTCTTTTTCGCTATGGAAAAATAACATTTGATTTACTAAATAAATCCAATAATGACAATAAAATTGTTTTACGAAATGTTTATCATGAACAAGAATATTTAACATTTTGTAAACAAATTGGTTTTGTTCAAAAAGGGAATTATTTTGTCTTAAATGAATTGGAACATGTTTTAAAATTATTATCAAAAGATATTTTAACATTAGAAACGCTTTCACAAATTTTTTATACTGATAATTTTAAAAATGTACGTTTAATTGATTTTAAAGTAACAAGTACTACAATTAATGTTAATCAAAAAAAATGACGGGTTAGAATTTGATTTTAAACTTTCAAAACTTGATTATTCAGATTTAGGGGAAATTTTAAATGCAATTAATCGTAACCAGAAATATTATCAGATAACAAATGGTAACATTATTGATTTGCAAGAACAAACATTACAAAAATTTGCAACTTTAATTAATCAGTTTAATTTTAAACAAGAACAATTTATGCAAGGAAAATTACAAGTTCCAAAATATCATGCTTTAACAGTGTATAATAACTTAACTTTATGAGCTGAGTTTAATTGCTGTTTTAATGTTGATTTTGAGAATTTAATTACAAAAATTAAGCATTTAGAAGAAAATGAATTTAGTATTCCAGCATCATTAGCATCTATGATGTGTGATTTTCAAAAAAAGGTTATTTTTGATTAAAAACCTTAGCTTCGTTAGGGTTTGGTGACATTTTAGCAGATGAAATGGAATTAGGAAAAACATTACAAACAATTAGCTTTATTTTAAAGGAATATGAATTAAATCGAGAAATGGCACCGGTTTTAATTATTGTTCCAGCAGCATTAATCTATAATTGAAAAAAGGAAATTGATCGGTTTGCACCAATGTTACAAACATTAGTTATTGCTGGTGAACGAAAAACACGGGAAATGTTATTTACCAAAATTAAGCATGGGCAAGTGGTTATTACCTCTTATCCATTATTACGCCGTGATATTCATTATTATCAACAATTTTTTTCAATATTGTTTTTTAGATGAAGCACAACATATTAAAAACCCACAATCAATTAATGCAAAAGTGGTGAATACTTTAAAAACAGGGATTCGGTTTTCCTTAACAGGAACGCCAATTGAAAATAATTTAACTGAATTATGGTCAATTTTTAATTTTATTTTACCTGGCTTTTTATTACAACATTAACAATTTCAAAAGCGATATGAAATTCCAATTGTTCGTGAACAAAACGAAGCAGTTAAAAAGAATTATTACAAAAAATTGCACCATTTATTTTGTGACGTTTAAAACAAGGGGTAATGAGTGAATTACCATCAAAAATTGAAAATAAAATTTTAGTGGAAATGACAACACGACAAAAGAAAATTTATGCTGCATATGCTAATGCTGCTCGAGAAGAAATTAATAAAATTTTAACAGCTGGACAATATCAACAAAATCGTTTAAAAATTTTTGCTACCTTAATTAAGTTACGGCAAATTTGTTGTGACCCGAGTATTTTGGATAAAAAATATCAAAATGAAAGTGCTAAATTAGATGCATTACGTGATATTTTTGGTGATCTTGCTGGTAGTGGTCATAAAATATTAATTTTTTTACAATTTACTACTGTTTTAAAACGAATTAAAGCAATTGTTGAAAAAATCGGTTTACAATACTTTTATTTAGATGGGAAAACTCGTTCGGAAAGTCGTGTGCTAATGACACAAAAGTTTAATGAGGATACAACAGTTAATGTTTTTTTTAATTTCTTTAAAAACTGGTGGGGTTGGTTTAAATTTAACAGCAGTAGATGTTGTTATCCACCGTAGAAAACCAAACAACAGATCGTGCTCATCGTTTTGGACAGCAGAATACTGTTCAAGTAATTAAGTTAATTGCAAAAGGAACTATTGAAGAAAAAATTTTAACAATTCAAGATAATAAACAAGCTGTAATTGATGCTGTTTTAAATAATAATTCAGAAAATGCTAATTTTACAAAATTATCAGAAGCAGAATTACGAAATATTCTTGAGTTATAAAAATAAAGGAAATAACAAAAAAGTATAATAATTTTTAAAAATATTTTTACATAGTAAAAAAGTTGTTAAAGGCACGAGGGTTTTTTTTTTTTTTTATTCAATATAATGATAAGTATCTTATTGAAGGAAGGTGACATATTAATGAAAAAGTTATTAACGCTTTTTAGTGCTTTTGTGTTAGGTAGTGGTAGTGTGTTTGCGGTGGCTAGTTGTAGAACACGGCCAAAGCACAATATTGATGATGAAGAAGTAAATGATAATAAAGATATTGAAATTTTAAATCAGATCAAAGTCAAAGTACGCCAAACGTTGACAGCATTGTGGGATACAAAGACAACAATTGATATTAATGATTACTCGGATCAAGAAAAACTTAGAAATAGGACACATTGGTGGAATTTTTACTCCTATTTTTAATTTTTTTAATAAGAGAACATCAGATTTACAAGGTACGCTTAAAGATGTCGACGTTGTGAGCAACAATCTAAAGTATAAAGTTAATTATACTAAGAATGAAAAATCTTTGACTATAAAATTATTACATAAAGGTTGAGTCTACTCATATAATGATATTAGTTTAAGTTACTTCACCTTTATGAATAATGAATTTAACTTTTACTATAGTTTTTTTATTAATGTAATGTGAAAAGATATTAACGTTGATAATAATAAATATTCTTTTTTACAAATAATAGAGTTTCAAGTTATTTAAATATTTAAACTAATTATTTATAGTCTAATCATTACCTTTTTAGAGGTTTTAAAATAATGGCAATTTACAAAAAGGATGTTATCCTATTCTTTGCTTTTTCTAAGATAACAAATAAAGAATATTTGAAAATGTGATATAATAATAAGTCATTTACAACATAATAGAATATGATTGGACTAAAGGAAGTATAAACAATGCAAAATGATATGCACACTATATATGATGAAATGTGTGATACTTGTAAAAAAACCTTTAAAAAAATTATTTTAGCAATTTGTAGTGACCGAACAAAATATGTTAATAATTTACTTCTTTTTGTTTGTAAAATTAATCCAACATTTACTCTTAAAGATGATGAAGGAATAATGCCAATTGCATTAATTAATTGTAAGGATAATAAGTATACCTTTTTTTGAAAAACTAATTTTTTAGATGTCTCGAGCAATCCAAAAGTTCCTGTTGTTAACCAAACAATTCAATTATCAAAAGAAACAATTGACAAAATTCCAACTCATCGTCGTTCGTTGCCAATTAAGTCTAAACCACCGATTGAAAAAGTTCCTGTAGTTCAAGAAAAGAAAGTTGAAACATTAAAACCAATTCCTGAAGCAACAACTAAATTAGAATTAGAGGCGGAAAGTAAAATTGAAATGCCAGATAATGATAAAAATAAGGATAATAATGATATTAAAGAAAAACCTATTGATTTGCCAACTGAATTAATGATACCATCACCTTCAATTGACGATGAAGCTATTGCTTTGGCAAAAAAATGGAACCCGATTCTATGACATCAATGCGTAAAATTTTACATACTACTATTAACCGAAAAATGCAATTCAAAATTTGAAGTTTAGTTGTTATTTTAGTAATATCACTTGTTGGTTTTGGCATTGGTGGATGACAATTATGACAACACTTTGCAAACACTGCAAATAATGAAAATAATGGTGGAGGTGTTAGTGAACGAACTAATATTACTTTATTAGGTGGTGATTTAAGTAAACAAGTTATTGAAATTGAAGATTCAAATAATTGGATGGATTTATACGGTGCTTTATTAACCTTAGAAATTGGTTTCAAAAATGATGGGAAATTAGAGCCACAACTGTTAGAAGCAATTAAAGATCCAGCTACTACTTTAACTTTTAGTAGTGAACGTTTTCGCGAAGATAAAACAGTCTATGCAGCTAAAATTATTATTAATGCAGATAAGGCAACTAATTTTTATGGTATTACTAATATTGCAATCCAAGCTAAGTCAAAACGAATTAATATTATTAATTTGGGTACAAATTTAGCATATACTCCTGTTGATATTTCAAGTGATATACCTAAAGATATTTTATCAGCTATGATAGCAAATTCAAAAATTTCAAATAAGTTATCACCAGAATCATTAGCGTTGTTACAAACGGCGCAAAAAGATGAAAATTTATTTCTAAGAATTGATGGTAGTGTTAATAAAACATCTGGTGCAACATCTGATGTTCAATTAGTTATTTTAGCGGATAAATCAAATCTTTATAAAGGAACAGCTTCATTTTCTTTGAAAGTAAAATGAAAATTATAACAATTAATTTTTAAACTCATTATTATCTATGAGTTTTTTTATTTTTAAAAAGGATTTCTTGTAATTTACAAGTTAATCTAAGATAGGAGGAAGATAGGAGAGATGTATGCTTCAATTTATGGAACAGTTCAGGATATTAATGCAAATTTAATTTATTTAGAACATAATAATTATGGTTATGAAATTAATTTAGTTACAAATAAATTATTTGAGTTTAAGAAAACAATGCAGATTAAATTATATACTTTTTTAGTAGTAAAAGATTATTTTCAATGATTTGGTTTTTTAGATTTAGCAACAAAAAAAATTTTTTGTGATTTATTAACAATTCCAACAATTGGAGTTAAAACTGCTGTTAAATTATTACAACAAATTAGTGTGGAAGATTTATTAACTTTAGTTCAACAAAATAATTTACATCAAATTGAGCAATTACGAGGATTAAAAGTTCATAGTGGTCGAATTTTATTTAATGCATTACAAAAAATTTATTTAACAAAAAAATATAATAATTTACAAAATAAAGTTATTAATTGTTTAAAAACATTAGGTTATTCTTTAACAACTATTTATCAAACAATTAATGCAATTAAATAACCACCAAAGCAACTTGACCAATATTTAAAAATAGTTTTAACAGCAATCAGCAAAAATGCAGTTACTTAATTTTCGTCCTGATAATTTTGAAACATATATTGGTCAAGAAAGTATTAAAACAAATTTAAAAATTATGATAGCAGCTAGTCAAAAACAACAGTTGCCTTTAAAACATATGCTTTTTATTGGCGGTAGTGGTATGGGAAAAACAAGTTTAGGATATTTAATTGCCAATTTATTAAAACAAAAATTACATCTTTTACATGGACCAAATTTACAAAAACCAAGTGACCTTATTACTTGTTTAATGCAAATTAAATCTTTTGATTTAGTTTTTATTGATGAAATTCATGCTATTAGTCAAGAAGTAAGCGAAACATTATATCCGGCTCTAGAAGACAATTGCTTAAACTTAATTTTAGGAAAAGATTATAATACTAAAAATGTAACATTATCATTGTCACCGTTTACATTTTTAGCAGCAACAACTTTGTTATATAAAATTCCACAACCATTATTGAATCGTTTTACAGCTGTTTTTTATTTTGAAGAATATAGTAATTTTGAAATTCAACAAATTTTAAATAATTTATTTTTACAAGTTGGATTAGTTTTACCAGCTAATGAATTACAATTACTAACAAGTTATACTCGTAATAATCCCCACACCACTTTGCGGTTATTTTATCGAGTATATGACTATTTGGTTGTTAATTCTCGTTCAATTGATCTTGACTTTTTAACAGAAATTTTAACTAATTTAAAAGTATTTCAAGATGGGTTAGAATGAAATGAAGTTAATTATTTAAAACATATTTATCATCTTTTTCAACAAAAACCAGTTGGTTTAGGAACATTAGGCCAAATTTTAAATGAACCGCTTTTAACAATTACCAATAATTTAGAACCATTTTTATTAAAAAAGGGCTATTTGTTAAAAACCCTATGGGGCGGGTATTAACATCAAAAGCAATTGAATTTTTAAAAAAATTAACATAAATTGCTTAATTTTTTAAATAACTTAGTTATAATAATAGATGGAACTAAGGTAAGGTATAAATATAATGCAAAATCATCAAAAAGAACAACAACAAATTGCTAATTATGTTTTAAAAATGATTAGTTTAAAAACAGTAGATTTAAAGTTATTAAATCGAAATATTACTGAACAGGATGTTATTAATTATTTATTAAAAATAATTTTAGTTGATAAAAAAATTATTGATGTTAGTGATGCTGCTTATTATATTTTTAATATTAAACTTAACCGGATAATTGAATTTATGAATAATCAAAAAATTACTGATCCAGATTTATCGTTAGATGATTTTAAAGATATGTTTATTAAATCATAGGATTAGATAAGAAATAGTGTACAATATATAAAGAAAAGTTGAAAAGTAGAATAGTGGTGTCAAGCGTGGAAAAGAAAGAACAAGTTAAAATAATTAAAGAGCCAAAAGATAAAAGAGCAATAAGTCGATTAATTATCCGAATCGGAACGTTAATTGTTTTAGTTATTGCTATGATTGTTGGTGCGCTTTTTTCAGCGGATAGTTTTCGTTATTCATATCAAACAGGAATTGCTTATTCAGGAGGATATCAAGTTCAAATTGATGTTTTTGACAAAAGAGACCCTAATTATTCACCGGATACTCCAAATGGAGATAGCAAAAAAGGTTTAGAATTATTACGAAATAAATTAGATCCTTTATCAAACCAAAATTTATATTTACAAACATTAGGACGTAATTCGGTTGAAGTTATTGTTGGAAAAGATAGGTTTAAATCTTATAATGACTTAAGTAAAATAATTCAACGATTAGGAGCAATTTACTTAACTGATAATAAGGGAAAAGATTTATTAATTAGTGATAATAATGGAACAAAAGAACGAACACCATTAAGTGATGTTATCTCTGGTTCAACAACAGGAGTTGACCAAGCACGGCGACCAATTATTACCTTACAAATTAAAAATCAACAAAAATGAGATAGCATTATTAATAGTTTAAAACCAACAGAAGGAGGCGGACAAGCACAGCCATTATATATTTGAACTGATATTGGTCAAATGATTGATGATTTACGCCATGATATTGATAATATAAAAGCAATTGCAACTTTGTTTAGTGTTGATATTCGTAGTAAGGTTTCTTCAACAGATTGAACAAATATTTATCATATTTTTGATGTAGAATATTATGATACAGGGACTGCTCGAATTCAGCATGGAAATTTGTTAGATTTAGCATTACGTTATCCAATTTCACAAATTAGAACATGAATGGAAGATATTCGTTTTCGTTTTACAACAGTACCGACAAATCGTTTATTAATTGATCCAAATGATAAAAGTGCTACAACAAATGCATATATTGATCCATTGCGACCATATTTACAAACAATTATTGAATATAATAGTGTTTTGACCGAAGCATATAAAAAATATATTATTAATTGAAATTCAATTAAAATTGGAACTGGTGCAGCCGAAAATTCAAATCAAATTACAACATCAACCGAAACAGAAGCTCGTCAAATTAGTAACTTGGTTAATGGGGGGCTAAGTGGACTAGAATTTACTATTCGCGGTTATCGTGAAATCCCACCGGTTGTTTCAGCAAATGTGTTTAAAATTTCAATGATTATTTTAGGTGTTCTAGTTTTAGCCATTTTTATTGTATTATTAGTTTATTATCGTTTATTTGGATTAATTGCCATCTTAACTTTATTGTTTACAATTATTTCAACCTTATATTTTTCATCTTTATTAAAGGTTGAAATTTCACCAGAAAGTATTGCTGCCTTAATTATTGCTTTTGGATTATCATTAGAAGGAAACTTGTTGTTCTTTTCACGGTATAAACGTGAGCGGTATGAAAATAACATCCCATTTGAACCAGCAATGAAAATTGCTAATAAACAAACAATTGCTGTTTTTATCGATGCTTTAGTTGTTTTAGTAATATTAGGACTGTCGCTATTTTGAACAGGAACTAATAATATTAAATCATTTGCCACAATTTTATTAGTTGGTTTAATTATTGCAATTATTATGGTTTTTGCCGTAGCGCGGTTAATGTATTGAATTGTCATTAAGTTACATTGACAAGAAAAATATCGTTGGTTAGATGTTTCACGATTTTCATTATGAACCTGATTGTTTAAGAAACAATCAAGAAAACTAGCTACGGATGTTAAAATAGTGGATTCTTCAACAACTGAACTTCCATCTGATGTTGAGGTAAACCTGCCTGCTAATGCTGAAACAGAATTATCTGCTTCAGCCCCTGTAGAAAATAAAAAGCGTAAACAATTAAAACATGGCAAATGAACCTTTTATAATATTACAAAATGAACCCCAATTGTTGGAATCATTTTATTAATAATTGCCTTAGCAATTGGTTTTGCTGGAAAAGCAAATGTTGCTAATACAATTAAACCAGGAATTAATATTACAGTTAATGAAGACTTGTGAGGAACAGATGGGTTTAAACAAGTTCCAGATGAAGTTGTAATTGCCAAGTTAAATACGCAAATTGAAGAGTATCGGCAAATAACACGTCATAATTTTAGTTTTAATATTTATGTGATTAAACGACAAGATAGTGGTAATAGTAACCATATTTTAGTTGTTAGTACAAATATTACGAAGGGTACTTTTGAACGTGAATTGTTATCAAGCATTTCTTCATTTTATGGTGCTAGCCCGAGTGATACATCATTAGCCTTACAACAAACTGATCCAGTTATGGAAGGTTATATCTTAAAAATTGCGGCAATTAGCCTGGCAATTGGTTTAGCATGTATTTTTGTTTATACATTATTCCGCTTAGATTGAGCACAATTTGTTGGAATGGTGTTAGCCGCAATCTTTACGTTAATTGTTACTATTGCAATTGCAATTATTACGCAGTTGTTAATTACCTTTGAAATGTCAATTGCGTTCTTAACGATTTTTGGGTTTGCAATTGCTTTTGGAACAATGATAATGGTGCGTGTAAAACAAAATAAAAAAGCAATTAATATTCGTGAGTATGAAACATTCTTTGCCTATATGTCAGAACATCGTGCTCAAATTAAACGTTTACGTCGTGCTCATAAAGTTTATTATCAAGAGGAATTAAAAAAACTAGCAGTTAAAAATCCAGATTTAAAATTAAAAGAATTGAAAAAACAATATCGTGACCAATTGCACCGGGTAGAATTGGTGGCAAAAGATATTAAAAGTAAAAACCATAAAATCATCCGAGAAATTCAAAAAGAGTTTCGGATCTATAATTATGAACATAACTTTTTACAAAAAGTTGCTAATATTACAATTAAACAAATGTTACAGCACTGTTTAACATTAGGAATTATGTTTGCGATTTTATTAATTACTTTAGCGGCTTTTTCAGGAACATGATTTGGCTTTAATGTTGTTATTTTAATTGGTTTAATTATTGGGATGTTTGCGACATTATTTGTTGCAATCCCAATTTGAGTAGCATTAGAAAAATATCGTGCATTAAATAAAATCCGTGTTAAAAATTACTTAGATTCACAACGTGTTGAAGTTGATGAACAAGTTGTTGTTGGAATTAATGATTAATTAACCAAGAAAGGAATTTTTAAAAATAGATCTAAAAAAGTTTATTGTTGATATTCCTAATTTTCCAGAACTGGGGGTTATTTTTTGTGATATTACTCCGTTATTAAATAACGCTTTGGCTTTTAAAACAGTAATTAAGCAATTAGCAGCGTATGCTGTTGCTCAAAAAGCAACAGTAATTATTGCTCCTGAAGCACGTGGTTTTTTGTTTGGCCCAGCTGTTAGTTAATTTACCAATTTACGGTTTATTCCTGTACGAAAAGCGGGAAAATTACCCCACGCAGTTATTGATGTAAAATATAGTTACGAATATGCGGCAAATCAATTAGAGATTCATGCTGGAGATTTACAACCAAATGATCGTGTGTTGATTGTTGATGATGTTTTAGCATCGGGAGGAACAGCATGCGCAATGTGTCAATTAGTTAAGCAAGAACAAGCAACAATTGTTGGTTTAGCTTTTATGATTGATTTAACATATTTAAATGGTAAAAAAGATTTAGGTTCATATCCAATTAAAACCCTGATTGAATATTAATGCTAAACGCGATATAATTATAATTATTATAATAAAAAGGGGTTGTTTATAATGGATCGAGATATTAAATATGAAGAAGTCTTAGCCCAAATTAAGTTGTATATTAAAGATGAAGCAACATTAAAGGAAATTCAGAAAGCATATGAGTATGCTGAAGAAAAACACCATGGGCAAGTTCGCAATAGCGGAGCAGCGTATATTATCCATCCATTATGAACAACCTTTTTTTTGGCACAATGACGAATGGGACCAAAAACTTTAATTGCTGGGTTATTACATGATGTTTTAGAGGATACTCCGGCTACCTTTGAAGAATTACAAGAATTATTTGGGATTGAAATTGCTAATTTAGTTGAAGGGGTAACCAAAGTTAGTTATTTTGCAAAAGAAAATCGGACACAAATCAAAGCACAATATTTACGAAAGTTATATTTATCAATGGCAAAAGATATTCGCGTAATTATTGTCAAGTTAGCTGATCGTTTACATAATTTAAAAACAATTGGTTATTTAAAACCAGAACGTCAACAAATTATTGCACGAGAAAGTTTAGAAATTTATTCAGCAATTGCTCATCGCTTAGGAATGAAAGCTGTTAAACAAGAAATTGAAGATATTAGTTTTAAAATTGTTAACCCTGTGCAATACAATAAAATTGTTTCATTATTAGAATCAAGTAATAAAGAGCGAGAAAATACTATTAATCAAAAAATTGAAGAATTAAAAAAAATTTTAATTGCTGAGAAAAAGATGTCTGTAAAAGTATATGGACGTAGTAAATCAATTTATTCAATTTATCGTAAAATGAATCAGTTTGGTAAAAATTTTGATGATATTCATGATATTTTAGCTGTTCGTATTATTACAAATAGTGTTGATGATTGTTATAAGGTGTTAGGTTTTGTCCATCAGCATTATACGCCATTAAATAATCGCTTTAAAGATTATATTGCTACGCCAAAACATAATTTATATCAATCTTTGCATACTACAATTGCGGCTGATGATGGTCTTATTTTTGAAATTCAAATTCGAACTAAAGAAATGGATGAATTAGCAGAACAAGGGGTAGCAGCGCATTGACGTTATAAAGAAGGGGAAAATTATGATATTACAAAAAAACAAAAAGATATTGATGAACGATTAGATATTTTTAAACGGATTTTAGATTTAGAAAATATTTCAGTACAAGAACGAGATGAAATTCAACAAGAAGTTTATAAACCAGATCATTTAATGGAACAAATTATTCAAAATGATATTTTTTCTTCGTTAATTTATGTTTTAACACCAAATGGAAAGGTTGTAACATTACCATTTGGTTCAACTGTTCTGGACTTTGCTTATAAAATTCATTCTGAAATTGGAGAAAAAACAATTGGAGCAAAAATTAATGGTTTATTTTCACCAATTTCAACTGTTTTAAAATCAGGAGATGTGGTTGATATTAAAACAGCAGCAACCCAAAAACCAAATCATTCATGATTAGTTGTCGCCAAAACATCATCGGCGTTACAAAAAATTAAGAAGTATTTGAAAAAAGAATTAGTTGAAGTAACTAGTGATGCAAAATCAGTTAATTTAGAGAAAATTAAACAAACAAAGGCACAAATTGAAGAATATATTGCAAAAAGAGATTTAAAATGAAAATTAGTTGATTCAGAAACACAATTAGAACGATTACATGCAATTAATTTTAATAATATTGAAGATTTTTTGTTAGATGTTGCTAATGATGAATATACTTTAGAAGAAGCAATTAATTTAGTTTATTTAGATCACGAAACAAGTCAAAATGAAAAAATTTTAAAAAAATTACAAGATAAACAATATAAAAAAGCACAATTAAAAGATGATATCATTGTCCAAGGTATTTCAAGCATTAAAGTTGTTATTTCACAATGTTGTTTGCCAATTCCATATGAAGACATCACTGGTTATGTTTCTAAAGCTGAAGGGATTAAAGTTCATTTAAAAACTTGTCGTAATATTCAAAGCGGTGATAAGCAAGACCGCCAAGTTGAAGTTAGTTGAAATGAAGCAGTTTGTAAAAATAAACAATATGATTGTGCAATTCGGATTGAAGCAATTGATCGACCAGCCTTACTAGTTGATGTGACAAAAGTATTAAGTCATTTAAATGCATCGGTTCAAATGATGAGTGCTAATGTTTCTGGTGATTTAATGAATTTAACAATTAAAACAATTATTAAGGTTAGTAATGCTGACCGCTTGCAACAAATTCGGTCATCATTATTAGCCATTCCAGATATTAAAGTAGTAGAAAGAGTTATGATGTAATTTGTTAATCACTTCAGAATAAATAAAAAATATCATCTTCATTGTTTTTTTGGTATAATATACCTATAATTATTTAGAAACATGGAGGAGACTATGGCATTAAAGTCTTGACTAAAATTTAGTACTATATGATTTTTAGCAGGAATTGTAATTATTATAGCTGGAGCAGTTGTTCCAACATTAAATCAACAAGTAACAGCCTTAAAACAAGAAATTATTAATTCATTAAGCGTTAAAGGATTAAACCCTAATCCATTAGAAACTTTGCAGGGAGATAGTGCTTATAATATTTTAAATTTTTTATTATCATATGGTTCTTTTCAAGCAGTTTTTAGTTTAAATGGATTTGCTCTTTTTAAATTTTGAGTAATTGATTTATATATTTTTGTTCCTATTTTTACATTAATTGCAGTTGGAACAGCAATTTTTGTTATTGTCTTACTAACAAATATAACAGTAGCACATTGAAAATGAAATGTTCGTTTATTAGTTGGTAAATGAATGACAAGAATTGGTGGCTTTACTCTATATCTATCCTTATTTTTAGGATTATTTTTCATTACCATTGCTGATGGTTTTTCTTTTGTACTGCGTGAAAAACTTTATTGATATAATTTAACTAATGGTCAAGGATTGGCAACTTGAATAAACAATGTACAATATCAACCAAATGTGTTTTCAATATTAGGTTTAATAATTAATCAAGATGGCTTAGAAACGCTTTTTGCACAAGCACCAACAATTATGCAAGCAGGAGCAGTATTAATTATTTTTGTGATGCCCCTTGCTGTTGCTAATGTTGTGATTGGATTATCAATTCGCATTGCAATTGAATTATTATTACCATCATCAGCAGGACACCGTGGTAGATTTGTAACTCATTTTATACAATGATTAGGATACATTAATATTTCTTCTATTCGGGAACTTCGTCAACGCTTAGGAAACAACATTGGAATGATTTTATTAATGATTGGTTTTATTGTAATTATGATTTTCCCTGCTTTCACATCAACAACGGGGTATGTTAGAGCTAACTGAATTCTTTTAGTAGTTGCGATAGGATTAATGATCATTAGTTTTATTCCCCTTTATTTTATGTTGTTTTGTTTAGCACGTTTACAAGAATTTTCATATAATTTATTAATGTTTGTTCAAATGCTAACATGATTAGTAATTGGTTTACTTTGACAAACCTTAATGTGAACAATATTTCGCCAATATTTTCAATATCCAGCCGTTGTGCCAGTAATTACGACTTTCTTCTTTGTTAATATTTTATTAGTTTCGTTTTATTTATTGGTTCGAGGATATCGAAAATAGACTTTTAGTAAGAACTTCTTTGAAATAAAAAAGTTTTTTTTCGTTTGGTATGCTATAATCCTATTAATTAATTATGAAAGAGAAGGGAATATTAAAATGACAAAATTTACAGCAAATGCAATTCGAAGAATGTGGTTAAATTTTTTTCGCAGTAAGGATCATTATGAATTACCTTCAGTATCATTGATTCCTGTTGATGATCCGTCATTATTATGAATTAACTCTGGTGTGGCGACGTTAAAGTCATATTTTGATGGGCGAAAAACACCACCATCACCACGCTTGACAAATTCACAAAAATCAATTCGAACTAATGATATTGAAAATGTTGGTTATACAGCACGTCATCATACTTTGTTTGAAATGCTTGGTAATTTTTCAATTGGTGATTACTTTAAAAAAGAAGCAATTATGTATGCTTGAGAATTTTTAACTGATAAAAAATGAATTGGGTTTGATCCTGCCAAATTATATGTCACAATTTATAAAGATGATCAAGAAGCTTATGAAATTTGATGCAATGTAATTGGTTTAAGTGATGAACGAATTATTAAAGGTGATAAGGATACTAATTTTTGAGAAATTGGGGCCGGACCATGTGGACCTAATACCGAAATTTTTTATGACCGTGGGGAAAAATATGATCCTGAGCGATTAGGATTAAAGTTATTGCAAGATGATTTAGAAAATGATCGTTATTTGGAAGTTTGAAATATTGTTTTTTCACAATATAATAATAATGGTGATGGGACATATACTGACTTACCACGAAAAAATATTGATACTGGTGCTGGATTAGAACGAATTACTTCAATTATTCAAGAAACACCAACTAATTTTGAAACTGATTTGTTTATGCCGATTATTAAAACGGTTGAAAAATTAGTAAATGGAAAATATCATTATGATGAAACAGCATTGTTAAACAATGATTCAGAACAATTAAAAATTAATACTGCGTTTAAAGTAATTGCTGATCATATTCGAGCAGTTACTTTTGCAATTGCTGATGGTGCTTTTCCAGGGAATAAAGATCGCAGTTATGTTATTCGGCGTTTAATTCGTCGTGCTAGTTTATATGGGAAAAAAATTGATTTAACAGAACAATTTTTATTTAAATTAGTGGGAACAGTAGTTAACATTATGCAAGAATATTATTCTTATCTAGTTGAAAAACAACCAATTGTTGAACAATTTGTATTAGATGAAGAAAATAAATTTTTGAGAACATTAGAACAAGGAAACAAACTTTTTAATGAAGTTAAAATAAAATATGGTATGATTTCAAAAGAACATGCCTTTCGTTTATTTGAAAGTTATGGTTTCCCAATTGAATTAATTGAAGAAGAAGCACACGAAGTAGGGATTAGTGTTGATCGTGTTGGTTTTGATGAATTATTAGAAAATGCGAAAACAATTTCACGTACTAATCGAAAAGATATTAAAGCAATTCATTTACAAAGCGAACTTTTTACCAAGTTAGATGTTGCTAGTCAATTTGTTGGTTATGAACATGAACAAGTTAATAATACAGAAATTGTCTTTATGTTTGCTGATGATAAACCAGTCACAAAATTAACTAATACAACAGGATATATCATTTTAAAAGAGACACCATTTTATGCTGAAAAAGGGGGACAAGCTGCTGATCACGGATTAATTTTAAAAGACAATACGACAGCTTATGTTCTCGATGTACAACAAGGGCCAAATAAACAGCATTTACATTTTGTAAAAGTTGAAGGGACACTTAAGATTGGAGATTTGGTCAATGCGTCAATTGACAGTGATAGTCGCTTTTATACACGGAAAAATCATTCAGGAACACATTTAATTCATGCTGCTTTACGAGAAGTGTTGGGAAACCATGTTATGCAAACTGGTTCTTATAACGATGATGAACGTTTACAAATTGATATTACACATAATCAAGCAATTACACCAGCGGAAATTACAGATGTAGAAGCTTCTGTTACAAAAGCAATTAAGGCTGCAATTCCTTGTGAAGTTATTTATACTGATATGCAAACAGCATTAGATGTGCATCATGCTTTAGCTTTTTTTACAGAAAAATATGATGCTGAGGTTCGAATTGTTAAATTTGGTACTTATTCTTGTGAACTTTGTGGGGGAACCCATGTGACTAATTCACAAGATGTTGAAGATTTACTAGTAACTGGTTTGGAATCAAAAGGAGTTGGAACATTTCGAATTCATGCTATTACCTCAAATAAAACAATTGCTAGTTATCTAAATGAACAATTTTTAAAAGAAAAAACTGAAGCAATTAATTATTTTGATAAGTATAATCAAGGTAAGAAAGCATTACTTGATCAACGTTTAGAGCAAACTTGAGAACAAATTAGTAATTTAACTGTTTCAAAAACAAACTGAAAACAGTTAAAAGAGTTAGTAGTACAATTTAAAGAAGATTTTAAACATTGACAAAAACAATATGATAATATTTTAATTCAACAATTTGTCAAACAATATAATACCTTGTTACCACAAACTAAAAATGGAATTAATGTTTTAACTCATCAATTTACAACAAAAGTTGATATTAATGCTTTAAAAGTGTTAATTGATGATTATAAAGTTCGATATCAAAACTTACTAATTTTCTTCGTTGATGTTAGTGATGAAAAACAAGCCACATTAATTGTTGGTGTTAGTGATGATTTACACGATCGTTATCAAGCTGGAAAAATTATTCAACAATTAAATCTATTATTAGGTGGTAAAGGTGGCGGCAATAACAGTGTTGCTCAAAGTGGTTTTAACAATAAAGACAAAACTTTACTTGTTAAATTATTTGCTGACCCGCTAGAATTTTTAAAACATCATGGCTAAGTATTATTTAGGAGTTGATGTTGGTAGTAAAACACTAGGGTTAGCAACAAGTCGGGGACTGATTGCGACTGGGTATGGTGTTTATCGTTTTCCAGAAAATGATTTTGCACAAGCAGCACAATATTTAGCAGAGTTAATTACAACGAAACAATTTAGTGATATTATTATTGGCTATCCAAAAAATATGAATAATACAACTGGACCTCGTGCTTTAATGGTTAATGATTTTGTTGATATTTTAAAACCATTATTAGAAGCAACGATAACAATTCACTTAGTTGATGAACGGTTAACAACACGTCAAGCTCATCAAATAATGTTAGAAGCAAATCTTTCGCGCCAAAAACGAAAACAAAAAAAAGATAGTTTAGCAGCGCAATTAATTTTAGAAGCATATTTACAACAAAAATAAAAGAGTCATTCTCTTTTATTTTTTTAATGTTTAATTATATAAGTATTGATATCAAAAGCAAGAAAAAAATGATATAATTTTAGATTAAGAATTTATTGACGGTTATAATTTAAAAATTTGAGGTAAAATGATGGCTAGTAAGAAATTGAATGAAACAAAACAATTACAAGAAGTTAATAATAATTTAAAAATAAATGTTAATGAAACAATGCTTATTAAAATGCTAACTAAGTCTTGGAAAAAGTCAGAACCATATTTAAAGTTAATGGAAGAATATCAAAATTTAAATTCAAATAGTGCAATTGATTGAAATCAACGTTATGAAAAAAAATATGAAAAATTTGTTAAATTATTATTAGGAGAAAATGCACAATTTAAAAAAACCTCAAGTAAAAAATCATCATTATTTAAAAAAGAATTGGCAAAAAATGCAACGAGTAGAAAGAAAACAATGGGACTAAATCCTAGCCAGTTAAGATTATTGTCAAAACGAAAATTATCGCGAGTTGAAGATTTATTTCCATCGCGAGTTGTTCGTGGTTATCAAGCATCACAAGAAGCAATTGAATCAGAGATAAAACAACCACGTCAAGCTTTTTTAAATAATAATGAATCTGTTTTAGCAAGTTTGCCAACCAAACAAGTTGTTAAGAATGAACTAACCTTAGATGAGAATATAAAGTCTGATAAAGTATTTCCTTCATCAGAAGAAACTAAAAATATTATTAGTAAGTTAAATCCAAATCAGCAACGATTAATCCGACAACGCAATGAACATTATGGACGATTTCAAAGTCAAACACAAGGTTCAAAAAATGACAGTCAAAACAAGGAAACAATTGAATCATTAAAAGGATTTAATGAACAAGTGAAAGAACATGCAAATAATTGAGGATTAAATCAAAATCAATTACAATTGTTATCACGACGAGATAATACTAAGCATGATTTTAATCCATATTCAAATCGAGCGCAAGAAGGTTATCATCCAGAAGAAGATTATTCTTTATCAAATCGGGATCTTAAACCACGGTCATTAGATGAAATTAAAGATCAAATGAATTTAAGTAAAAATCAATTAGAATTATTGTCACGTCGGAATTCACATCCTTCAGAGTGAAAACAACATATACAGCAAATCACACATAAAAAAGATAAAAATGAGACACCAATTGTGATTAACCCGGAACATGTTATTAAAAAACGTGATCAAATGGTCAAAGAATCATTATCCCGTAGTTTAGGAAAAACTAAGAAACAAATTGGTGGTAAATATATTCGTAATTTTACAAAAGAAGAACCAAAACGAAAACCAATTTTTAAAACTGATCTTTATTTAGAACCTGATATTACTAGACAAATTAATCCATTAATGATAAAACCATCAAAGAAGATTAAGTCAAAATTATCAGTAGAAAAAAAATGAAGCAATTGTGCCAAATTTAACTTTCACAAATGCAATTAGTAGTAAGCAAAAGCAACCATTTTTGAATGGAACTAATCAAAATAGTGTACCTACTAAAACAATAGGGGCTAGCAATAATAAAACATTAATTGAACAAACACAAAAAAATAAAAATGATTATATTTCAATTATTGATCCTAAAAAACGTCCTAATTTAAAAAAGTTAAAATATGGTAATGATTATGAAAAAAAATAATGATAAAGTTTCTAATTTAAAAATAACAAAAAAAACAATCTAATTTGATAGCAGAAGTAAATAATCAAACATTTATTCCTACTAAAAGAAAAGACGCAGATTTGACTTTATATACACGGAAAGAATTAAAAGATTATCAAATTGATTATGCTTATTCGACAAAAACACCTGATTTAACAGTTGATTTAACGGAAAATCAATATACTTATGCAGGATATCATCCTCGTGAAATTCGTGAAATTCATCGGCGTTAGTTAGAACAACTTCATCAACGTTTATTAAAAGAAAAATTAATTCAAAAAAATATGTGTAAAGAACGGCGTTATCAAAAAAAACTTAATAATAAAAAAGTAAAACCTAAACCATTACCACAAATTTTAATTGAAAAATATCGTGCTGAAGGAAAAAAGGTTATTATTGGCTTTTTAGTTAAAAACTCTAATAATGAAAAGAGTGAAACAATAAGTAGTAACAATAAAGTGGTGAAGAATTAACAATGGAAAATAAAAAAATTTCAACAGTCGAATTAATTCGTAAATATTTTGATGAAGTTGTAACATCAAGTGGTATTGATCCTCAGAAAAGACCTGATGTGGCTTTACAATGAGCGCGAGAGAAAGAATTATGAGCGCAAGAGGCAGATGCTATTGTTCAAAAACAATTATTACAAGCATTAGCAAATAATAATAAAATTCAAATACAACAAGTACAACGTCAACAAGAGTTAGCGCTTCGTGATTTACAACAAATTAGATTAAATGAATTAAAAAAACAAGAAGAATATTTGGTTACATTATCAAAGCCAGTTAAATTACCAAAGATAAATAAAAAAATATTAAATAGTGAAGTTACTGGATTAGAATTGCAAGCAAAGCCAGTATTTAAAAATAGAAATGACATTAATAAAATTTCAACAGCAGAAGATAATTATGGCACTATTTTTATGCGAAAAATTGGTCGTGCATTGTTAGATGAATATAATATGTATATCATCAACCACAAGAACAAGAATCTTTGCTGCTATCAACTGAAAAATAAATAAAAAGTAAGAGGCAGCGTTATCTTCACAAAAAAGGCCCAAAATCACGCTGATAATCTTTAAGTTAAAAAAGATATATTATTATAAATAATTTATTAAAAAAAGCAAGGTTTTTAGTAAAAAAAAAACTTTAAAAAAGTGCAAAAATTTTATATAATATATGTAAGTATCAAAAAACGAGAAAATAGATAAAAGAGGAATAGAAAGTGGCAAAAGAAAAAGACTCAGAATCTGTTGTAACTTCTCGTGTCAATTATGGAAACATTATTGATTCTGATCGAGATACAACAGAACTAATGGATAAAAAATTAACGCCGGCAACAATCAAGGTTTTATTGGGACAATTAGATGAAAATAGTGCCGAATACAAAGCGTTAAAACAAAAATATATTAACGAAGTTGTTGGAACTAAAAAAACAGGTGTTATTCGTTTAAAGGATAAAAAAAGAAATACTTGAGAAGAGCAAAGAGCTAAAAGTAAATTTATTGATTATAGTTATCGGGTTGAAAAAGAAATTCCTGTTTTACAAAGATTAAAGAATCATAAAGCAAAACAAGCAGTTAGTAAGAAAGCAGGGTCAAAATCAAAGCCTTTCTTACCAAAATTTTCACCAGTAATGTCATTAACAGAAGAAATAACAATTACTACTGAGCAAACGAGTATGCCGAAGAAAATGTCTGTTAAAAATGCCAATTCTAAAACAGAAAATTTAATGAAACCGCCATCAAAAGATAGTGAGCATATTAATGACCAGTTTTCTACTTTCTCAACCTGAAATCATTTTGATGCTAATCAGGTTAAAAATAAATTAGAATTATCAAACTCGTTTGAAGACGAACCTAAAACAATTATTCGTAGAAAAGAAACAGAAGAAGTAACAACAATTCGTCGTGATTTACGACCAATCTTGGCACAACAAATTTCTCAAATTAAACGGAATGATTTATCAATTGTTGATTTTGTTGTTGATCCAAATGATAAAATTGAAATTGAAAAAGGAGATGATGAAATTCTTGTTCGTTTAATTAAACAATCACCAGTTGAAATTAGTTTAAATGAATTTGCTGAAAAAGATATTACTCCGCCAAAACCAAAGCCAGTTAAAATAATTCGGACAGCAGAAGATCCATTATCAATTGAAGAACGATTAATTTTACGATTAGAAAATAAAAGTCGTTTTCAGAAATTGATTGATGCAGAGCAAACGCAATTAGAACAATTAAAAGCAACTTTTGCTGTAAAACTAAATTATAAACAAAGAAAAAAAGATCGAGAAACTGCAAAAGCAAAGAAAGCGATTAATAATCAAACAAACGAAGTAATAACTGATGAACAAGAATTATTGTTTGATAAAGATCTTTACAAAAAAACAAATTATAATCATTGTTATGATGAAACAAAACGGCCAAATATTGAAGAACTATTAGTTTATGATCAAAAAATGACGAAATATTTATTTGAAGTTCGACGTCAATATGAACAAGGATATAATCGTCAAATTTCTCAAGAATTAGCTGATTTTAATCGAGCTATTAACTTATCACGAGCAATTAAAACTAATGATGAAGAATTAAACGATGCAATTTTAAAAAACCGTAGTGAATCAATTTCCCTATTACGTAAGCATGTTATGCTATTAAACCAAAAGCAATATGCTGAAATTAAATTGCTAAATAAACAAGTGCTTAAATATAAAGATACAAAAGGAAACCTTGAAGAGTTTATTAAACGTCAAAAGGAATTCCGACGGTTATTAAAAATTCGCGATGAAGTTAAAGAAAATCGACAACTTTTAATTGAATCATTACGAGTGCAAGCAAAACTAATGCAAGACGCACGTAGTAGAAAATAGTGTATTAATTATTAATTATCACCTCGTTAAGTATTAACCAAATATTTATAAACCTTAAGGAGATAGGAGGTAACGAGAAATGATAGGAGATATAAAAACAGGGCATCTTTACTTTTTACGCAATGGAAAAATCATTTGCATTGATCGGATTGACCCCAATGAAATGTTTTTTGCAGGTAATGCACAAGATAAAAATCATTTTCTTAGTTATAATGTTTATACTGAAGATAATGTTACAGAGGCATGTAATAAAAAGGAATATATTTTATTAATAAATGTTAAATTACATGGGAAATTAATGTATTTACATGCAAAATAAATTAGATTTTTAAAGTTGGCAGAAATTAAAGCTCTATTATTAGTAGATGTGATTCATGTTCGGGTACAAGAAAAAATCTTTGATTATCAAGAAGCTTTAGCACGTCGATATAATGAAGAATTAGTTGAAAAATTAACAGAAGAAGATGAAATTCAATATCGATATTCGTATCAAAAACGAACTAATCATTTTTGACATCGTAAGAAATCATAGATTTCTTTTTTACTTAATTTAAAGAAGGGAAAAATAAGATGTTAACATTTAAAAAACGACGTTATTTAGTTAAAATTCGACAGGAGCTTGGTTTACCACCGTTGAATTGAAAACAAGAGTTATATTCTGAGCAATATTATGGCTTTGATAAGATTATTGAACGATATGTTCGGACTGTTAATTATATATGATATTTTAAAAATGTTGCTTTTTATGATGATTTTAGCCGTATTACATATTATTTTCCACGCTTAATTTTAACGCGAAAAAATCTTTATTTTTTAAAAATCAAAACATTATCTGAACCAGTAACAACAACATTAACAACTCCAATGTGAGAGAAAAGGAAAGGTTTAATTACTTCGCCAATTGTAACACAACAATTTATGATTAATCGGATGGTTAAATTACTTGATGCAAAACAATTTTTACGTACTGCTATAATTAATTTGGTTGTGATTAATAGTAAAAAACCATTTATTGTTACTGACTTGGTGCCTTATAATAATATTCAAATAATTAATCAGCAAGAAATGCATTGAAGTGATATAATAAAACATATTGAAAAAAACGATGATTTAACGATTGATCTTTTTGCCGATGAAACAATTTTAATGTTACATCATTTGTTAAGCGAGCATAGTCATCGCCATAATTATCGGTTACAAAAAAGTAGTTTATTTTGTTTATATCATTATATTTAAAGGAGTATGTCACGTGTCAAAACGCCAAGAACGCATTAATATTATTAATTTGTTATATCGTCACTTTGTTTTACAACATGATGTTTTAACAACAAAACAAGAAGCATATGATTTCTCACAAATGGTAACAACTTCTACGGAAACAATTCAAGTTGAGGAAATATTAGCAAATCTATCAGATATTATTGCGAAAATTAATCAACATTTAAAACCAGGATGAAATTTTGCTCGCTTAAGTAATTATCATAAGGCTGTTTTAGTATATGGAGTTTATGAAATTTGTTATCAACAATTAGCAAAGGCAATTGTCATTAATGAAAGTTTAGAAATTTTAAAATTATATGGCGAAGATACTGATTTTAGTTACATTAATTCAGTCTTAGATCAAGTTTAATTTCTAAAATATAAGAATGAGTTCATACAAATAAAAATGGATATTTATATCCTTTTTGTATTTTTTTTTTTTTTTGATAAAATGTTCTGAGCGTATTTATTAATTAAAACTGAATAAATATAGCTAGGAAAGGGATAACCTATGAAACAAGTAGTTATAAAGGAACGCAAAGCAATTGATTCAACAAAACCACTAGTAGAAGTAGTTGATGTTACAAAAAATATAAAAATAAAGTTGCTTTTAATAACGTTAATTTAGTGATTAATCCAGGTGATCGCATTGGGGTAATTGGAGCCAATGGAATTGGTAAATCAACATTAAGTGAAATTATTGGTGGAATTCGCCAACCAACAAGTGGTAAAGTCCATCGACAAGAAAATTTAACAATTGGTTTACAGTTCCAAGAATCAAAATATCCAATTGGGATTTCAGTAATGGATATGATTAAATACTATTTAAATACCTTTAATATTCCAATGAAAGATAGGCATTTACGTGAATTGTTACGAACATATCAATTAATTGGAATGGAAAATAAATTTGTTGAAGGTTTTTCTGACGGCCAACAACAACGATTAAATATTTTATTATCAGTAATCCATGACCCAGACTTAGTTATTTTAGATGAAATTTTAACTGGATTAGATATTGAAGTTTGATTAGAAATTTTTCACTTTTTACAAGAGAATATTGTTGATAAAGGAAAAGCGATGTTTTTAGTAACACATATGATGAGTGAAGTTGAAGAGTTTTGTGAAAAATATATTTATGTTCACAATGGTCAAATTAAAGAAGCTGGTCAAGTCAAAGACATTGTCGCAAAATATGGTTCAGTGCATAATTTTACGTGACAAATGTTTGAGAAAAATAAAAAAGCTGATTTAGAACAACAATATCAATCTGTAGTTAAAAAAGCAAAAACAAATTCACGGGTTAATAAAGTTGATAAATGGATTTGTGATGGACGTTTACGCGGTAAAAATAAACCATTAATTGATTTAATGTTAAAATACTATTACAAAGGTTTTTTTGTTCCATTCTTTTTAATTGTTTATCCAATTTTATTATTATTTTTAAATGGATTTGCTTTTAAGCAATTAAATAATAATCCAGGACAAAACATTCATACTTTAGTTGGTTCAATCGCAATGGTTCAAGCAATGTCAGTTGGAATTTTTATTATTCCGCAGACAATTTTAGAATTTAAGAATAGTGTCTTAATGAAGCGTATTGGAGCTACAAATATTAAACCAGTCTTTTTTGTTTTTTCAGTAATGATTGTTGGAATGATTTTTATTGTGTTATCATTCTTATGAACACTATTATGAGCAGGTATTTTATTTGGATCAACTTTTGGTTGAAAAGAAATTACTGCACCAAATAATTTTGTTGCTGCAATTCCGTTCGTTATCTTAGTATTTATTTCAACAATAGCATTAGGATTAATGCTAGCCTCAATTTTTAAATCAACAACATCATTTATTGCAGGGTCAAATGTTATTTTCATGCCAATTGTTTTTCTAAGTGGTGCTTTTATCCCAGCTGAGTTAATTAATAGTAGTGATGTATTAAAATATGTTACTTATATTAATCCGTTTAAATATACTATGGATCCATTTTTAAAAGCATGAAATGGTCAAAACTTTGTCTTTACACCAACATATGGGATATACTTAGGAGTTTCACTTGCTTTAATTGGAACATATGTTAGTGTTGCTGGATGAAAATTACGTTGACAAGCATAAAATTTTTTTAGAATAAAAATCTCTCTCAATCTGAGAGATTTTTATTTTTTAATTAATACGATAAGATTTAAATATATCAATTAAAAACATAGAGAGAAAGGAAAATTGTTAATGAAAAAAAGTACATTATGACTAATTTTAGTTGGTATTATTAATATCGGTTCGTTATTAATAAATGTCCATTTTATGAGTCAAGACAACCAAGGAAATGTAGCAAATAATGTTAAACAAGAAACTAGGGTTAAAAGAAGTTTCAATGATAATCAAGATGAAATTGAAGCGTCATTAGAAAGTATTTTTACAGATACTAAAATTTTATATGCTTCATTTCGACCAATATTATGAACTCAAATCATTATTTATCGTACTATTGTACAAACAAAAAAAGAGTTTATTAATTTTTTTATTGCAGAGATATTTTCTGAAGCAAGAAATGTTTCCATTGATGGAAGAATTAGAAGATTAGAATATATGTCATCATTCGTTAATTTGATTTGAAATAATTGAAATAAAATTAATGCGATTTGAAATGATAGTGACAAAAAACATCGTATACAAATTGTTGCAAAAATATTACCAAACATTATTGTTTGAGAAACTTATCATGGAAAACATGAAAAACGAATCTTATCCGAGTATCTTTCAACTAATATTAGATATGATGAAGGTGAAATGGTTTATTAAAATAAAATTAGCAAAAAGTTGATTTATATTATTATAAAAATACTTGCATTTTTTAATAAAATTTGTTAAATATATTATTGGCAGTTACATATGCCATTTGCTAATAGTCATGTTAATAAGGAGGAATGTTATATGATTAAACCACTAGGAAAAAATATTGTCTTAGAAAAAGAAGAAAAAAAAGAAACATTTATTAATGGAATTTATTTACCAGAAGATGAAAAAAACAAAAGCCATATTGGAAAAATAATTGCAATTAGTACTGAAGTTAGTAAAGATGGGACCTTTGAAGGAAAAATAAATAATAAAGTTCTTTATCGCGAATATGCCGGAACTGAAATTGAATTTAATAATAAAAAATTAGTCTTAATTTCTAATGAAGATATTTTAGGCGTAATTGAAGAATAAAATTAAAGGGGGAATAGAAATATGTCAAAATCAATTAAATTTGCTGAAGAAGCAAGAATGAAATTACTTAATGGAATTAATAAATTAACTGATGCAGTAAAAGTGACTTTAGGACCAAAAGGAAAATATGTTTTATTAGAAAAAACTTATGGTTCACCATTAATTACGAATGATGGTGTTACAATTTCAAAGGAAATTGAATTAAGTAATCATTTTGAAAATATGGGAGCTAAATTAGTTGCTGAAGTTGCTAATAAAACAAATGATGTTGCTGGTGATGGAACAACAACGGCAATTGTTTTAACTCAAGCAATTGTTAAAGAAGGATTAAAAAATATTACTGCTGGTGCAAATGCTGTAGCTATTCGTAATGGAATTGAAAAAACAGTTAAAGCAATTGTGGATTTATTAAAACAATCAGCAAAAGAAATTAAGTCAAAAGAAGAAATTGCACAAGTTGCGAGTGTTAGTTCAAAAGATCCTGAAATTGGTGCCTTAATTGCTGAAATTATGGCTAAAGTTGGTAATGATGGGGTTATTACGATTGAAGAATCAAAAACAATCAATACTGAAACAAGTGTTACTGAAGGATTACAATTTGATAAGGGATATTTATCACAATACATGGTAACTGATAGTGAAAAAATGTTAACAGAATTTGAAAATCCATATATTTTAATTACTGATAAAAAAATTAGTAATATGAAAGAAATTCTACCAATTTTAGAAAAAATTGTTGAAGAAGGACGTCCATTATTAATTATTGCTGATGATGTTGATGGTGATGTTTTACCGACATTATTACTAAACAAAATGCGTGGTGCTTTCAATATTTGTGTTGTTAAAGCGCCAGAATTTGGGAATAACCGTAAAGATTTATTGGAAGATATTGCTATGCTAGTAAAAGGTAAATTTGTTAATGGTGATTTAGGAATGGATTTCAAAACTTTAACTTTAGATGATTTAGGAACGGCAAAAAAAGTAATTGTTTCAAAAGATACGACAACAATTATTGAAGGAAAAGCAACACGTGCAGAAATTGAAGATCGTAAAGAATTTATTCGTAATCAAATCAAAAATGAAAAATCAACATTTGAGCAAGTTAAATTGAAAAAAAGATTAGCTAAACTTGCGAATGGTGTTGGAATCATTAAAGTTGGTGCACCAACTGAAACAGAAATGAAAGAGAAAAAATTACGAATTGAAGATGCCTTAAATTCAACTAAAGCTGCTGTTGAAGAAGGCATTGTTGCTGGTGGTGGAACGGCATTAGTACAAGTTGGGAAAAAATTAGGAAATTTAAAATTAAATGATGAAGAAAAATTAGGATTAAATATTGTGTTACGAGCAATTGAAGAACCAGTTCGTCAAATTGCTGCTAACGCTGGTGTTGATGGTTCAATTATTATTAATAAATTAAAAGAACAAAATGACAATTTTGGTTATAATGCTGCAACAAATACATGAGAAAATATGATTGAGGCGGGAATTGTTGATCCAGTTAAAGTAACACGTTATGCTTTACAACATGCTGGTAGTGTTAGTGCTTTGTTGTTAACAACGGAAGCTGCTGTAGTAAATAATGATGAAGACAAACAACCAAAAGCACCAAGTTATCCTGACTTAGGAATTTAATTAAAGAAACATTATAAAAAGACTGATTGAAATCAGTCTTTTTATAAATTTATTTTTATTTTATTAGCTTTATAATGTTTTTATGTTCTCAATTTTAATATATTCTGAAACAATTCCTAAGATATCATCTTTAAAATATCAAATTGCAATACAAATTAAAGCAATAATTACTAATAAAATAATTGTATAAATAATTCGTTTAATTTTAAGATATTTAATAATTAAACATAATAAAATAATTACGATAACAGCAATTGTTGATGGCATTACAATTGAAATAATTTTGTTTCAAATTTCTTGTGATTTTGTTATATTTGTTAAAAATAACATAGTTTTTTACCCTTTCTAAGTTGTAAAATTTATCATTCATTACCTTAACAGGTAAATTATATTAATTTTTTTATAATGAAATTGTAAAACATTTGCCTTAGGGTAATAAAAAAACGATTTGTAAGAAAATAAGAAGGGTTTATGTGATTTACCTTTTTGTTTTACCGAATTTTTATATATTAAAAATTTTGGGTCTTGTTTGATATGGTGGATGATAAAAACAATTATTGTTAGATAAATGACATTAAAAAGTTTCTTATTTAAAAATACTGGTTATTAATTATTTTAAGTTTAGATTATATTTAGGTTTTTATTTTTTATGATAGAATAATAAAGTATTATTTATAGAGAAATAAAATGTGAAAAAGAGGAGAAAAAATGAGGGACGAAATTAAAAAAGAAGAAAAAGTAGATAATTCCGATAGTTATAGCAATGAGGATAGTTTTGTAAATATTTATAAGTATGCGTTAAAAAAAGGAAATAGTTCATTTTATAAAACCTTTTTAATGGGTTTAGCCGCTGGTTTATTTATTGGATTTGGTTATATTGCTGCAATTACGGCAACAAAGGGAAATTGAGATAATATCCCAATTGGTTTAAAAAGTTTAGTATTTGGTCTTGTCTTTACTGTTGCAATTACAATGATTGTTTTTCTTGGGGGAGAAATGTTTACATCAAATTCTTTAGCATTAATTGTTGTTTTTAAAAAACAATTAAATGTTGGAAAATTTGTTAGTAATTTATTTATTGTTTTAAGTGGTAATTTCCTAGGTTGTTTAGTGATGGCTGGTTTAACAGCGTGAGGTGGTTTTTTAAATAATACGCCTGGTTCTGAAACTGATTTTTATAATAATGCGGTAATCTTAATTAATGGAAAATTAGAACACAAATGATGAGAAAACTTTGGGAGTGCCATTTTATGTAACTTTTTAGTTGCTGGTTCGATTTATGCTGCACATACAACTAAATCAGCCGTTGCTAAATTCTTTGTTGTAAATTTAATTATTATGGCTTTTGCAATTTCTGGATTTTCGCATGTAGTTGCTAATTCATATTTATGATTTTTACAACCATTTTTAAAAATTTTTGGAACAAGTGGTGGTTGAGCAGATTTTGGAAAATTTGCTTACAATGTTCAATTACCAACTTTAATTGGAAATTTCTTAAGTGGAGGAATTTTCTTACCATTTTTATATTATTTTATTTATCGAAAAGATGTAAAAGAAAAATTAACACTTTAATTGCTTTTGAAAAAAAAGAAATGTTGTTACTTTAATAACATTTCTTTTTTAATTATTTTATTGTTTCAATGATATTATTAATTGGAAGATATTGATAATGGAGGGGAAAATGAATAAAAATATTTATACAGTTAGTGAAATTAATTATTATTTAAAAACAATAATTGAACAAGAACCAAATTTAATTAATATTTCTCTACAAGGAGAAATTTCTAATATTACAAATCACTCTTCAGGACATGTTTATTTTACAATCAAAGATGAAAAAGCCCAAATTCGGGCAATTATGTTTGCGTTTAATGCAAAAAACTTACAATTTAAATTAAAAGAAGGTTTAAAAATTATTGCAACAGGTTCTATTAAGGTATATGAGCCGCAAGGAACATATAGTTTACAAGTAGTTACTTTATTTTTACAAGGTGTTGGTACTTTGTTTTTAAAATATGAAGCCTTAAAACAAGAATTAAGTAAAAAAGGTTGGTTTGATCAATCTTTAAAAAAACCAATTCCACGGTTTCCAAATAATATTGGTGTAATAACAGCTCCAACTGGTGCTGCCATTCGTGATATTATTACTACAATTCATCGCCGTTTTCCCCAAGCAAACATTTATTTATTTCCAAGTTTAGTGCAAGGAAGTGACGCAAAACATGATATTCGAGCAAAAATTAAGGCAGCACAGGCATTTACTCCGCAGCTTGATACATTAATTGTTGGTCGTGGTGGGGGCAGTATTGAAGATTTATGAGCTTTTAATGAACTTGAAGTTGTTGAAGCAATTTATCAAGCAACTATCCCAGTTATTTCAGCTGTTGGTCATGAAATTGATTTTACTTTAGCTGATTTTGTTAGTGATTTACGAGCACCGACACCAACGGCGGCGGCTGAATTAGCAACACCTGATCAGAAAGAATTAGTTAATTATTTACAACAACAACGCCGTCATTTAATTAATCTTATTAAAGGCAAAGTTGATAAGATGCAAAATAAACTAAGCGAATTAAAAAATAGTTATGTTTTAACAAAACCCCAAGCATTATATACACAATCTAAGCATTCTTATCAATTATTATTAAAGCAGTTTAATGTTTTACAAGAAACATTTTTTATAGCAAGTAAAAATATGATTCAAAATTATTATCAAAAATTAGTAAGAACAATTCAACAACAAATTTTAACAATTGAACATAATAAAAATAATTTAATAAGTAAATTAGACTTATTAAGTCCTTTAAAAACATTAATTCGTGGTTATAGTATTACTTACAATGAAAATAAAAATGTGATATCATCAACCAATGATGTTCAGAATAATGATATAATAATGACACGTGTACAAGATGGAATTATTCAATCAATTGTACAAGCAATTAATAAGGATGGTGAAAAAAATGACAAATAATAAATCATTTGAACAAATTTTAGAACAATTAAAGCAAATTGTTAATGATTTAGAAAATAATCAATTGCCATTAAATCAAGCAATTGATGCTTTTGAAACGGGCATTAAATTAACAAAATTAGCGGAAACTAAATTACAAGATATTAAAGATAAAGTCACTAAAATTGTTAAGTATAATAACCCAACTGATTTTAAAGTTGATGAAGAATAATTTATTATGGCAGGGCAAATTTTTGAACGTAGTGGCTGAGTTAAAAAAAATAATATTAAAATTTGGAAAAAATTGCATGAGTTAAAATTAAGTCGGGTGATTTTAAAAGATTTTAAAACTTTTGATGAAAAAGATATTTTAATTAAAAATTTTGTTTATTTATTACGATTAAATAATTTAGATGAGCAAGAATATTTTGATAGTATTATTTTAATTAAATTAGTTTTAATTTATTATCATATGCAATATATTCGTCATACCGGTGTAAAACGTGAACAAGAACAAATTTTAAAAGTAATTAAGGAATTAAAAAGCAAAATTTTTGTTAATTACCTCGATGATAATTATGAGGAAACAATTTTTGCAAATAATGACATTACAAATTCAAAAATTAAGATGTATTATAATTTTAATTTACTTTATAATTTTATTGCTAATGTTTTTTATCAACCTTTTGTTAACCTTCCAAATCATGAATTATATTTTAATTATGGTTATTATCTTGTTTTTTTAATTAATTTAACAGTAATGAGAAAGTTATTAAAGGATAGTAGTAATGTTGAAATTTATAAAATAAAATTAGATGTAACAGCTTACTGTCATTATTTGATTGGAAAAATTACACCATTATATTTCAATAATTTTGTTCAACAAATTAATTATTTTTTACAAAAGTATTAAGTGGGGTTAAAAGATGAAATTACAAGATTATCAGCATTATACTGATTTAAAAAATTTAAAAACAAAAGCTTTAATTGAATTAGCAGCGGATGTTCGTCGTCTTATTATTGAAACAGTTACCAAAAATGGGGGACATTTAGCTAGTAATTTAGGGGCAGTTGAATTAACAATTAGTTTATTAAAAACTTTTGACATTGACAATAATGATTTGATTATTTTTGATACTGGTCATCAAACTTATGCTTATAAAATTTTAACTGATCGTAAAGCACATTTTTCAACGATTCGCTTACCTGATGGCTTAGCGGCTTTTCAACATATTAACGAAAGTAAATATGATCATCTTTCTAATGGTCATGCGGGAACTGGTTTATCCACAGCAATTGCTTATAGTTATAATCAAAAATATAATAATATTATTTGTGTGATCGGGGATGCAGCATTTACTAATGGTTTAACTTTAGAAGCTTTAACTTATTTAGGAACAATTTCCAATAAAATTATTATTATTTTAAATGATAATGGAATGAGTATTTCTAAAAATGTTAATATTTTACATACAATAGTTAGTAAAGTTCGAACTGGATGACTATATTGTAGTGCTAGTAAAGTTGCAAAAGTTTTACGTTATATTCCCCCATTAACATTATTATGATTAGGCCACCTATTAGTTGAAAAAATTATTCGTAGTTTTGCAATTCCAGGGTTATTTGCTGGTTTTAATTTAGATTATATTGGGACAGTGGATGGCCATAATTTTTGTAAATTAGCAAAAAGTCTTCGTCAAGCAAAAAAACGAAATGCAAGTGTTGTTCTGCACCTTAAAACAAAAAAAGGTTATGGTTATGGGTTAACCCAAGCAGAACAAGAGAAATATCATTCTTATAGTTTAACTGATAATAAACATAATGAATGAAGTTATTATGTTGCAAAAATATTGGAAAAAGTATTTCAAACAGCATCAGAAAAATTTTATTTTATTTCTGCTGCAATGCAAGCTTCAGTTCATTTAGAAGAATTTATGCTTCAAAATCCGCAATATTGTTTAGATGTTGGTTTAGCAGAAGAACACGCTGTTACCTTAGCTGCTGGTTTTGCTTTAGACCATCAAAAAGTAATTGTGAATATGTATGCTAGTTTTTTGCAACGAACTTATGATCAAGTTTTACATGATGTTGTTCGTAATCATTTGCCAGTTGTTTTTTTAATTGACCGAGCTAGTTTAGCACTTGCAGATGGAGATAGTCACCATGGAATTTATGATATTGGATTTTTAAATAGTATGGGTGATTTACCAATTATTAGTCAACCAGCAACGAGTGGTGAGTTTGACCAGTTATTAAAGTTAGCTTTAATTAATAAAAAAGATCCTTTTTTTATTCGTTATCCAAAAGGAGGAATTACGCAGCAAGTTTTGTCAGTACCATTCTCAGTTGGACAATGAGAATATGTTATTAAAAATCCTAAAGCGCGAATTTTATTAATCACATATGGGAATAATGTAATTAAAGCAAAAACAGTTATCACAAAATTAGATACAAAAAAAATTAATGTTATTAATGCTCGCTTTATTAATCCAGTTGATAGAGAAATGTTAAAGCAAATTAACATGGAAAAATATCAACAAATTATTATTTTTGAAGAAGTTATCAAAGAAACTGGTTTATATGTGAAGATTATTGATTTATTAATTAATCATAGTGCAACAATTTCACATTATGGTTATGAAAATGGTTTAATTAAAAAAGATATGAATAATCTTGAAGAAATTTTAAGAAACTTAATTAATTAAGAAATATCCTTGTATTATGAAAAAAATAAGAGTTAAATTTATAGAGAAGAAAAGGAAAATAATGCTAATGGAATATGTTAAAGTAAAATTAGATAAAAAAGCAAAATTAGAGCAATATTTAGAAAAATATCAAGTTGATGGGATTTTATTTCATTCAACCGTTAACCGTTTTTGACTATCTGAATTTGCTTCTTCCGAAGGTTATTTGTTATTCACAAAAACTGAATCAATCTTGTATTTAGATGGACGATATATTACTGCTGGTAAAAAGGAAGCAAGAAATGTTACACATGTTATTGAAATGACAACCAATGATCCTGCTCGCTTTTTTGGAATGTTACAAAGTGATTTGGTTAAAAACAAGGTCAAAACTTTAGCTTTTGAGAGTGATTACTTAACATATTTGATTTATCAAAATTTAACAACAAATTTACCATCCGTTACTTTAAAACCAGTTGATTTCTCAGAATTACGAGCAATTAAAACAAATTCTGAGATTGAAGCTTTAAAGCAAGCATGTGCAATTGGTGATATTGCAATTAATAATGTTATTAACAAAATTAAAGTTGGAATGACAGAACGTCAAGTTGAACAAATTATTATTAATAGTTTTATTGAAACTGGTGCTGATAAACCTAGTTTTGATACAATTGTTGCTTCTGGATGACGAGGATCATTGCCACATGGACGTGCAACTGATAAAATAATTGCGAATAATGAATTAATTACAATTGATTTTGGATGTATTTATAATGGTTATTGTTCTGATACAACACGAACAATTGGGTTAGGAACACCATCATCTAAAATGTTAGAAATTTATGATGTTGTTTATGAAACACAAAGTTTAGGAATTCATGCAATTAAACCGGGCGTTACAACAGCAATGATTGATAAAATTTGTCGTGATTATATCATAAGTAAAGGTTATGGCGAATATTTTACACATTCAACAGGGCATGGGGTTGGGATTGAAATCCATGAATTTCCTCGCGTATCACCATTTTGCGATGTCTTATTAGAACCAGGAATGGTTATTACTGTTGAGCCAGGAATTTATATTCCTAATTTAGGTGGTGTTCGCATTGAAGATGATATTTTAGTCACCGAAAATGGATTTCATCTTTTAACAGAAGCAAAACGTGAATTAATTTTAATTTAAGCTAATGAAAACAAAATTAACAAAAACACAAATTTTTATTCTTATCTTTTTTATTTTCATGCTTTTGTTTCTATTCTTATCATTGTTACTAATTATTAGATGATTTAAAAACAAATATGAATAAAATTCAAGAGTATTTAATTAAATTGCATAAAGATGTTAAGACATTAAAAAAATTACTGGAATAATTACGCCAAAATCAGTTGCTCCAACTTTGACTCAAATGAACGATAATCCAGTTGATTATTAAAGCCAAGATTTAGACCTTATTCAAGCAAAGCGAACATCACGGCACCAAAATTCAAACATTATTAATCAAGATTAATTAGAACAAATAACTAGTGGTATTGAACGCTCAAAGAGTTTAATTAATCCGACAGAATATATTATGCCAAAACGTGATGAAAATTTTGTTAATAATTTTCCAACGCAAAAATTTTTATCAACAGAAATGTTATCTGAATCAAAAAATGAAAAGAAACTTTCATTAAGTGCAATTTTTGATCGAAAAAAAAATTCAAACTGAATTAAAACAAGATAAAATTGAAGATGAAGAACAAAATAATGAAAAAATTAATACTTTTTCGCTAAAATTTGATGACCCAACAATAATAGAAAATCAAACATTTCGTGAGAAGGTTGGATTTAATCTAAATAATTATGATTATACCAATAATGAACAAAATAATTCCCTTGAAATAAAATCTATTTATCAAGTTGGTGATCGAATTATAGATAATAGAATTGAATATGAAATTATATTAGTTATTCCTCATCAGCAAAATGATACTATAATTTATGAATTAACTTTAAAATCAACAGTAGATGAAACAATTAAATCTCTTATGAGAAAATAATTTTTATTAGGGAGTGTGCCCATTAAATAGGACAAAATTTTATTTATTTTATTTTTTAATGATACCCTTAGTTGTATTATAAAATTCAATATATTTTTTAAAATAATTATGTCTTTTATTTTATTTTGCGTATTATAATTATTATAGAAGGTTTCACACTTTAATCTAGTATAAAAACTTTCTTCCACAGCATTATCAGTTCGAGTAACTATTGCTGAGTAACTTATTTTAAATTTATATTTTCTATAGAATTCAATGTACTCTGTAGCAGTATAAATTTAGCCTTGATCTGAATGAATTATTAATTTCTTCAGATCTTTTTTATTTGAAACTGTTGCTATTGCTTTTAATAAAGTTTTTATTAATACTGAAGTTGTCATTGAATCTGAGATTGTATAAGCAATTACTTTTCTTGTTGCTAAATCAATGAATGAAATTAAATTGGATTTTTCAGTATGATTATGTTTAATGACAGTTACATTAGTACTTCATACTCGATTTGGTTTCAATTGGTTAAATTTACGTTTTAGTAAATTCTTTTTGTTTGTTTAACTTAATGATTTTTTAATATGACGGGAACGATTTTTTCAGTAGAAAGGGATAATTCCATGTTCCTTAAAGATTCGTTGAAGACGTTTTTTATTAATAACGAGATTTAATTTCTTAAATAGATAAATTTTTCATCTTCTTATTCCATAGGAGTTAAGAAATTTGTTATTGAGTTTTTCATTTTGAATAAGGGTAATAATTCCTTCATCGACTTTTATTAATGAAGTTTTTGTTTGTAAATAACGATAATAATTTGACCGTGTAATTCCAATAGTCTCACATAATAGAGTAATTGAAAAGTATTTTGTATGTTCGTTAATAAATTTTATTTTTTCTTTTGTTGTCACCGGATGAAGGTTTGATACTTTTTTAAGATTTGATTTTTCGCTTCAAGTTTCTGTATTTGTTTTTTTAAACCTAAATTAATTTTCTTATTTGTTTTTAATTGATTTTGTTTTCTGCAAGCAGTTGCTTTTGTTCCATCTTTAGGTTACGCAAATGATTTAACGATAATTGTAAGATAGTTTTTACTGTCTTATTAGACACATTTTCATCTTTTAAGTAATCTGTTTGTTTTGAATGACTAATTCATGTTGCTAATGTTCCAATTGGAATCGAATATTTTATTGATATTAGTTTGTATGAATAATGACTAAGATAAAAATCTTGTATAATTTTATTTTTTAAGTCTTGATCATATTTATTAAATTTTTGTCCTTTTTGTGCCATTGTGTAAATTCCTCCTAAATAGTATTTTATCTTTTTTTTGTTCTCATTTAGGGATACACATCGTTAAATATTTTACTCAGCAATTAAGTTGTTAAAAGTACTCCTGTGCTTTTTTTAATTGTAAATTGTAAATACAAATGTAGCACTTTATTGAAAAAGAATAAAGTGCTTTTTATTTTGTAAAAAATACTTATATTTATTGGATTAATCGTTAGATAGTATCTTTTACACTTAATAAAATATGTTTTTTCAGAAAAATCCATCCTTTCTTTTCTTAAAAAATTTTGAATAATTGTTTTATTTAGTTGTTAGTTAATTGTTAAATATAATTACTAAAAAATATATTTAATAAACAAAGAATTAAAAAAGATAATGAGATAAAAAAATAAAGATACTATCTAACGATTAATCCAAAATTCAATCTTTAAAACTTAATATTTTTTGATGCTTAAAGATGGATAACTCATCTATGGCACGAAGTCTTAAAGAAAGTGTGAAAGCGATTGGATTTACTACTCCTATTTATTTCTTTTAATTCTCGGCAAGATTAATCACTTGCGAAATGTCAGAGCATGTGTTTTTTGGCTTGTTTTCATAAAAAGAGTGCTGTTAAACCGAAAAAAACAATATCGGACACTAAAAAACAAGAGGGAGGAGCTCCAAAAGGTTATTTTCTTTATATAAAGTTGTGTAGGGATGGATGAAGCGTAATTAATAACTGGGTAAATTTTTTTTGTTTATTTCCGTATGGGGGTAAACTCTATCAAAATATCCTATCCGCCCCCGCTCACCTTCAAAGTGAAGCGGGCGGCGAAGTAATTAAATACTAAAATAAATTATTTACTAAATATCAAAATATTAACTAATAAGGGAATATTATGTTTTTTTACAGAAAGGAAAATATTTGATGAAAAAATGAAATAAAAAAATTAAAAATAAATTACAAGAATTAATGATATTAGCTTATCCAGTAACGGTAAATGATATTAATAATAAAATTTGATCAACAAATAAAAAAATTAAGGAGTATATATAATGACAGAATATAAAAGTTTGTATATTAATAAAACTTGAAATGAAATAACAATATCTTTTGATTGGGTTAATTGTCAACATATTAATTGTCGTATTTCACATCATAAAAAGCATTATGATTTGCAATGTTTAGAATGAGCAAAAATGTACTTAATTTTATTTGAAAACAAGTGAGATATTATTGCTTCTTATATGCAACATTACAAAATAACGATATTTTAGATTTAGCATCCGATGGATGAAAAATATTACAAATTGACAAAAAAATAAACCAGATAAATTAAAATATATTATTGCAATTGACCCTGCTGGAATTGGTCAAACTGGTATTATTATTTATAATGTTTTACAAAATAAAATAATTAATAATATTACTTTTAATTCCAAAAATGAAGAAGAAGCAATAAATAATATGTATTTAATATTAAATGAGTTTAAAAATAAAATTTGTTCTTATTTAAATAAAGTTATTGTAATAATTGAAGATTTTCAATTTCACAAAGGTTTAAAAATAAAAAATCCATTATCCACTCCTAAATTCATTGGTGGTTTAAAAGTTTTATGCAAATATCTATTTAATTTAAATTATGTTTTACAATCACCAGTTGTTAAGAAAAATTATATTTATAAAGGAAATATTAAAATAACAGAGCACGAATTAGATGCTTGAAAACATTTACAATATTTTTTAAAAAAGGAAGTGATAAATAATGACAATAACAGAATCAATTAAATTTAACAAACTTAAAGAAGAAAATGAAACACTTAAAAAAGAACTTGCTGAAAAAGAGCAAGAAATAAATAGTTTTAAACAACAAATAGATATGGCACATAATTTTAATCAAAATTTAGGTAGTGAAATTGAAGAATTAAAACAACAACAATTATATAAAGAAGATTTTTACAAAAATCCATATTCAACAGATTCTATCGATTGAATATTAGTTGACAGTTCAAAATATGACAAATTATCTAATAAAGATGTTAAATAATGTCTCAAACAAAAAGTAATTTATCTAAAAAATCAATAACTAATAAACCTAAAATAAAAAATAAAAAAGTTAATAAGTTAGAATTAACTGTTAGATTACATGAAAATCCTATTAAAACAAAAATTAATGCTCTTGTTGCTGGTGGTGTTGAAGTTGATACTTGTTCGGCTAAATGTCAGTGAGAAGGATTAAATTACTCAACATTATCAATATATAACCCATCTGTTTTAACTGAGTTTTTGAAATTAAAAAAAAGATAATGAAATAAAAATTAAAGGCTCAGTATTTAATCAGTTAAATATAAAAACTAAACGCTATTTTTTGTCTTTTAGAGTAGATAGTTTTGAAATTAAAAATGAAGATGGTAGTTTAGATATTAAAACTGCTGAAATTATTTTAGAAAATACTGCTGAAGTTGAAGAATTTAATTCAAGTAATTTAGAAAATAATAATCAGCAAATCAACGAACTACAAGCAAAAAATACTGAGTTAACTTCACAAATTGAACAACAAACAATTCAACTAAAACAAATTGAAGTAATTGATTTTATTAAATTCTTCAACTGATAATGAAGATTTTAAAAATGTTTTATTAAAATTTTATGATATTACTGATGATATTGAAATCATTAAAACACAATTGCAAAGTGTTTATGATGAATTAATTAATGTACAAACAGTTAATACTGGAGGCGTACCAAAAGTAGTAAACAAAGAAAACAATATTTTAGATACAGACAATGTATTTAATAAATAGAAAGAAGGAATAAAAATATGGATCCAAAAAGAATTTTTGGCGATATTGTTAACCAAGCAACAGTTAATGATAGAGAAACGTTTGAAACTTGATATTTACAAACTTATCAACAAAAATTAAGTTGAGAAGCTTTATTTGCGTGAAAAGAAGCAAATAAATTTGGTTTAACATATAAAAGAAAGAAAAATATTAAATATAATGAAGGTTTGGGAAAAGATGGACAAGTATTTAATATCGATGATAATCTTATAAAATATTCAACAGTAGAATTTGAAGATGGGGTTGTTGAATTAGATACAATTTTAACTTCTGCTCGTAAATTAGATCCTGTAGAAAATGATTTTAATCCTAATCTTTGGACTGCCGATATTGAGCAAGTAATGGATACTGAGGTTGCTTATAAACGCAATAAAATTTTAGAAATTATTAATAAAGAAACAGTTACAACTATTCAAGGCAAAAAAGCAGATGATACAAATGCTTTACAAATTCATGATGAAATTATGGATAAAATATATGAAAACGGCTTTACTCCATCAGAAACAATTGTTTTAGGTTCGGCTGATTTTATTCGTGGAATTCGTAATAAATTACAGTTACAACTTGGAGCAAATGACCAAATAAACAATGTAATTGAAACAAGCGGAGCAATGAAAACTGTTGAAGGAACAACATATTATATTGTTCCTAAAAAATTACCAATTATTAATAAAGATGGTTCAGAAGGAACAATTGAATTATTATCAGATGGTGTTAATGCAATTGCCTTTAAGTTTAGCAAAAAATATAATCCTCTTATTTTACGCAAAAAAGATCATACTCCGTTAAGAGTTGGTGCTGCTGCGTTAGGTACTGGAATGGGTAATACTTTGATTATGGAAAGAGTTTTATATTTAGGTGGAGCAGTGGTTGAACCAAAAGGAATTATTAAACATATTGTTTCAAAAATTGATATTAGTAAAATTAATAAATTAGATAAACCAACTATTCATGTTGCAGACCCAACAAAAACAACAGCCGAACAGTTAAAACCACAATTTAAAGATGTTGTTTTAAAAGCAGTAAAAGCAGTAAATAGTTCTTTAACTGAAAGTGATTTTGATTACTTTATTGAAAGTGCTGGTGTTGACTGATCAATTAATATTACAAATGATACCAAGGTTTTTGTCCAAATTGAAGGTAAAAACAACGCTACTGGTCAAACAAATCCGATTGATGTTAAAATTAAAAATTCTTAATAGTACTAAAAAATAGTAATTTTTCGTTTGATAAATGATATGCCAATTGGAACATCTAAAACAGCCCTTATTTATGCTGTTAAAAAAATCCAACTAGATTGTCAATCCAACAACAAGAAAAAAGTTTTGGTTTACAGTTATTAGAATTTTTAGGAATTCAAGTTTTAGCTCTTGGTTTATCAGTTTTAACTGGTGGTATTGCTTCGGCTGTTGGTCTTGGTGCGGGATTATCTAATTTTGCCGCAGCATTTATCTCGTTTGGAGTAGAAACAGCAACCGATTTTGCCGTAAATCAAATATATGATAAATTAAAATCAGAAGTAACAGCAAAAAGTACCGCCCTAAATTTGTTACCAGCAATTGGTGGAATTGGTAAATTAACGCGTGCTGTTCGAACAACTAGAATTTTAAAATTAGCAAAAGAAACTAAACTACTTGAAAAATTAGGTGTAATAACTGCTAATAATTTAGAAGATGTTGTAAAGCAAGTTACAGGTAAAAAGATTTTATCTGATAAATTAATATTTGATTTTACAAAGCAGGCTAATAATGAAACTTTATTTATATACAATTGGAAAATTAGCCTGAAATGATTTTTATAAAGGTTTTAAAGTTTCTAATTTAGAAACAATTAATAATTTATTAAAAATTGAGAAAAATATTCAAAAAATAAGTCCTAAATTAGTTCAAAAAATACCACGCGTGAATGAAAAAAATGCTAATAAATGATTGTCTGAATATGGATTAAATATTGATAAAATAAGTAAAATTAATACTAATGAGTGATATAACATTATGACTAATCTTCATAAAAAAGGTGTTGGTAAAAATCTACTATTAAATGCTAATTTAATGCGTGGTAGCAAAGTATACAATAATAAATTATTAAATATCTTGCACCAAACACCAATTAAATTAAATAAAATTTTAAATCATTTAAACCCAAATTTTTATATTCAAAAATTAACTAAAAAATTATTTGCCCCAATTGAAAAAAATAATTACTATTAAACAAAAAGTAATTAATAAAATTATTGATAAAACTAAAAAATATTGTCTAAATTTGAAACTAAGGCTATTAAAAAAGGTCAATTATTACCTTTTGCTTATGGTTCTGATGTTTTTTTAGCAGTTAAAATTGTTCCTTTATCAGTTGCGGGTGAAGTTGCTTTAATAATATATTATAAAAATCCTAAATATGCCCCCATTGTCGTTATGACAACTTTAATCAAAGCAGAACAGTTTGTTTTAGCTCCTGAACCGTTTAAATTCTATATGAACAGTGAATGGTTTATTGGTTGGGGATTTAAAAAAACAAGTTTGTTTAATTTAGTTTCTTTTGCCCCACTTGTTTATCAGCAAGTAGTAAAAGATAGTTTTAAAATATATCGGACAATTGTTAAGATATTAAAAATGCAAGAACAATTTAAAAATAACTTTAATAAAGATAAATTGTTAAATACGCTAGAAGATAGTGCGGTTACTAGTTTGTTAGGTAATGGACTACTATTTCAAGCATATAAACAACTCAGAACAAAACAAGATTTAAACAAAACAATTAAAACAAAAACACTATTAAATAGTAAAAAGTTTATTTTAAATAAAATATATTCTAAAAAAAATAAATGATAAGGAGATGATTAAATGTTAAATGAATTATGACAAAATGTTACTTTGGAAAATTATAATAATTTTATTCCAATGACAGGTAAAATTACAAAAGTTCCAGTTCGTTATAATAAGTTCTTTAAAGGTGATGTAGAATTATGATTTAAAACATTTGCTTTAAGAGCCCAAAATATGATTAATTCTTACTTAAACTATCCATTTTCAAAGCTAAAATTTGAAACATTTAAAGACCCATTATTAAAGAAAATTTGTATTAATATGGTGTTTATTACGATTGAACATTGAACATTTAACCGTATTCCAATTAAATTTTTTACTTCGGCAAATATGAGTGTTGGTGATATTAATTATTCATCGCAAAATGACCCTATAATTACTTGACAAGGTTTATTGCCTACCTATGCAAAATCATTGGCTAATTTAACAACTTTAAAGAAAATTTTTCGTACTTTTCAAGAAGAAGGTATTGATTTAACTATGATAGATTTAGAAGCATATTATACACAATTAGAAGTTGATGCTTTATTAGAAAAAGAAAAAACTGAAAGAATAGAAAATGATGATAAATTAGATAAAAAAAAATTGATAATTTATCAAATGAAACAAAAGAAAATTTAGATAAAAAACAAGATAAATTAACAAAAAATTCTAATATAGAAATTGATTATATAACTTGTAAAAGATATGTTAGTTATAAAAATATATACATATATGGTTATTTAAGTTTTCATAATGACCCAAAACCCGAAGATATACCAAGATTTACAAAAATAGTCAGAGAAGTACAAAATAATATTCAAGTACCAATAACAAAAATCATTAATGATAAGTCAACAGATGAAGAAGTACCAACATCAAAAGCAGTCTACAATTCCATTACATATGATAATAATCATTTATGGAAAAAAATTATTAATCATACTATGGAATTAATTAATGATAAATTTTATGTAATAGTATTAAAAGAATTAAATTGAATTAAATTTTCTGGTTTATTTCAGAAAAATTCAAAATTTTGAATATAATGGTGAAGGGACACCTATATAGAAAGGAGATGTTATTATGTCAAAATTAGAAGTTAAAGATGTAATTATGTTTTTGAAAATCTTTGGAGTATCATTATTGTTTTTTATCGCAGGAATTATTATTTGTTTTATAGGACCTACTAAATTAGGAATTGATTGACCTGCATATGTAATTATTGGTTCAATGCTTAATGGTTTTGGAGTTATTGTTTTAATTATTGAAACAATTAGATTTATCAAAACACATAACAAACAACAAAAACAAGATAGTATTGAAGATGTTATTAAAAAAGAAGATACAAAATAAAGAGGTGTTATAAATGGGATTATTACCAGCAAAAAAGAAATTAAAAAAAGAATATGATATTGATAGTTATTATCTTAATTTAGCATCAACGATTACTAATCGTAAAAATGTTACTGTTCAAAAACATAATGAGATTTTAGAAAAAAGAATTTGTGAAGATAATGCTAATTTTTTAAATCCGCGAGATTTAGAAATTAGCATTTATAATCCACTTACTAATCAAAAAATAGATACTAAATTAATTAATAGCTTTTTAAAAATGCAGGACTTTACCAATAAGAATTGATATAACGAATATAAAATTAATAATAATAATGGTAAAGGTGTATATTTTATTTTTGCTAATAATTCAAAACTTAATTTTATTACTATTGATTTTTACAATGACCAATATGATGAATTAGATAATTTAGTATCTTGTACTTTTGATTATGACCCTTATATTAAAAATGACCAGAGTATTTTTATTACTGAAAAATTAGAAATTGATTATGTAACTAAACAAGTAAAAATTATTAGAAAGTTAAAAACACGATTATACAGTACTATTACCGACTTATATATTGATGATGCTAAATGAAATAACTATACAACTTTACAAAGAGAAAAAATATTACCACTTTTTAGGTCGCATGTAAAAAAGAAGGGTTTTAACAAATACATAGAAATTGAATAAGAATAATAATTAAACCATTTACTAAAATGGTTTTTTTATTTGTAAAACCAAAATTATTAATTGATTCAGAGAAAGGACAGCATTTTAAAATCTTAAAATAGAAACTTTTATTACAACTTTTTGATACCCTCCTTAAGTTGTTTACACATTTATTAAATATCTTAGAAATCTTTACAAAGTGTACCTGTTTTTTCTCCAATTTTAAGGTGTTGTCCTTTCTCTGTTTCAGTTAATTAATTTGCTAATAAAAAAACTTAATAAAAGAAAGGAGTAAGTAATGAAAAATAAGCAACAACAAATTTGTGATATTGATAACTGCTATAAAACAATATCATTTATTACTGAAGAGTTTTCATCAAATAAGGTTTTATGAACTTGTGAAAAACATAAAGATTTATTAAATCGGACAAAAAATAAAAAACAAAAACGATTTTATAAACGCTTAGAAAATTCAAAAATTATTTTTGATTGAGAAACGGGTTTTTTAAAACTTAAATTTTATAAAACAATTTAATGTAGTGTGGGACTGTTATTTTTAATAACTAAGTGTTTTTATTCCACATGGCGGTCTAGCCCAGCGGTAATGTAAGTCCGGAAATAATAGACGCTTTAACAAGCGATAGTCGTGATAAGTGCAAGGTCAACATCAAACGACAATAAATATTGAGATGGACACTTTATAAATAAATTTACGATAGATATTACTTCTTAGAAGTGGCAGCGGTTTTACAAACCACAAAGCCAGCACTAGGCTCTTCAAAGTGCAAGTGAATTTATTTTAAAAACTGAACGCTTTAACCTGAAATGGTGCGGATGAAGAGAGAGAAAACTCTCTGGCGGCAAAAAGAAAAAACAACTGTGTATTATTAAATATTCAAACAATTAACATACCGCCACCGCTCACCCCAGTGAGGCGGATGGCGTAGTAAGTAAATAGATAAATACTTATATAACCAATTCTCGCTTGGCACTTTCACTTGGGAGTGAGTGCCAGCGAGTTAAAAATAGGAGGAAAAATAAATGACAGAATATAAAAGTTTGTATATTAATAAAACTTGAAATGAAATAACAACATCATTTGATTGAGTTAATTGTCAACCTATTAATTGTCGTATTTCACATCATAAAAAGCATTATGATTTGCAATGTTTAGAATGAGCTAAAATGTACTTAAATTTATTTAAAGACAAGTGAGATGTTATTGTTTCATATATTCAATATTATAAAATTAACGATATTTTAGATTTAGCATCCGATGGATGAAAAATATTACAAATTGACAAAAAAATCAAAGGAATAATTTAGGAGGTTTTTATGAAAAAGTTAAATAAAACTTGTCTTAAACAAAGATATTGAGATTATTGTTTTCATAAAGAATGCAATCAAGAAAATAAATTAAATGAATTAATGCGTAAAAGTTATTTAGTTTCATTTAAAAATATGACTGATGAACATTGAACATTAGGTAAACAACATTAGGAGGAATAATTATGGAAAAAAAATACTTATTAGTAATGAAATATGAAAATGAAGTTCTAACTAAATCGTTTTATACATTAAAAGAAGCAAAACTTACTGCTAGTGTTGAAAATGAAAATGAATGATTAACAACAATTATTGATTTAGAAAATGAAAATATTAAATGACAAGGATGTGAATAATATGTATAAAGATGAAGATGGAAAAGTTTATACCGAATAAGACTTATTTAATGAAGCATTAGAAGAATGTCATTCAGAAGAAAGTGCTTATTACTATATTGATAGTTTAATTGAAGAAAAGAATTTGGAGGAAATTTAATAATGAATAAATTTATTGGAATTGGTAGAACAACAAAAGATATTGAAATTAAGAAAACTCAAAATGGGAAAGAATATGCAATTTTTAATTTAACAATAGCACGTCCATATTCAAAACAAAAAGAAACTGATTTTATACCTTGTCAAGTTTGAAATAAACAAGCAATTACTTTACAAAAATATTGTCAAAAAGGTAGTCAAATAGCAATTACTGGTGTTTTACAATCTTTTAAAGATAAGGATAACAAAATACATTGAATAGTTCAAGTATCTAATTATGAATTTTTACATACAAATAATGATTTAAAAAAATCTGATAAACCACAAGAAAAAATAGAATTTAATTCATCTGAGACAAAAGAATTATTTAATAATGATAATCAAAATATTGGTAATGATGAAACAATTTTATGAGATTAGATTTAAAACCTTTATATATTTTTAATGATGAATTACATAAGTATAGTATTTTAATACCTAGTGTAAGTAAAATTGTTAATATTTTAGTGCCAAAAGATTTTTCACAAATTGATGATAATATTTTAAAATTAGCACAAAATCGTGGAATATGTTTACATAATATGATTGATGTTTGAATAAAAAATAATTTTGATGATGAATTAATTCAATTTATTAATTGTGAAATAAAATCACATCGTGAATTATTTAAAAATTTTACAAAACTATATCAAGAAACTTTTAAAGATATTAAATTTAAATATTATGAAACTGAAAAAACACTTTATAGTCCTTTAATGTGTGGGACAACTGATTTTATTGGAATAACAACTGATAATGAATATATAATATGTGATTGAAAAATTACTAGTTCTAATGAGAAAACAGATATTGAACGTTATATTTGACAATTAAAACTTTATTATTTATTAGAAAAAGAGTTTTGTATAGATAATAAAAAAATATTAATGATAATTATAAATCCAAAATTAAAAATAGTAATTAAAGAAAAAGTTGATATTACTAAACAAAATTTAGAACAAATTAAAGAAGCAATTTTAATATGACAAGAAAGAGAGGAGTGAGAAAATGCAACAAGAAACTAAAAAAACATTAATAGCAAGTATTGGTGAAATACAACACGATTTATCATTATATTTAGAAAAAAACCAAACAATGGAAATGAATGGTAGAACAATTTATAACTATTTTGGTGAAGCACAAGTATTAGAATTAGTTAAAAAATAATTTAAAAAGCATCATATTACATATATTTGAAGTTATGTAAAAGATACTTTAAAAATAATTAATGATATACCATATTTTGAAATGGAATTAACTTTATGTAAAGAAACAGAAGAAATTAAAACTTATTGACCTTTTACGGGTAAAAATACTGACCCCGCTAAAAGTATTGGGTCAGCATTAACTTATGTAGTTAAATATGTTTTAAGTAAATTATTAGGTTTACCAACCGAAGAATTAGACCCCGATAATAGTGAAATAAGTAAAATTAATTCTAAGCAAGAAAAAGAACAAACAGAAATTATTAACAATTCAAATCCAAATTGAATGAGTGAACAGCATTTTAATAATATTAAAAATTTTATTACAAATACAAAAATAGAACAAGATATTATTTCAAAAGGTAAAAATTGATTAAAAGAAGAATTAAATGTTGAAAAATTATCACCAGTTCTGATTATAAAACAAAGCGAAGAATTTTATTATCAATTTAAAGAAAGATTTTTAAGATAATGATAAAAATAGGTATTGACCCATCCGGAACTGGTACTACGGCTATTGCTTTTTTTGAAGATAATAAATTAATTGATAAATATGAATATACAAATCGTGATTGAATTGTACAAACCAATATTATTTTAGATGAGTTAAGAGCAGAAGCAATTATTAATATTGAAGATTGTTTATATACATCTGCTAATGCGAGTAAAGATAGAGATGATTTATTAAAACTTATAGGGGCAATTAAATATAAAACAGAAAAATTATTAAATATCAATTGAGTATCACCACGCCATACTAAATCAGTTCTTAAAAATATGAAAAATTTGAGCAAATATAATGATAGTTGTATATGAAAATTTGAAAAAGATGCTAATTTAACTTATCAATATGGTAAAGGTTGAAAATATAATAATGAAAATATAAGTAATCATTTACGCGATGCTATTATTATTGCTAATTATGAAAGCTAATATTATGAAACATTCATTTAATCAAAAAACAAGAAAATATTATTCTAAATTAATTCGAAATGTTAATGTTTACTTAAATGAAAATGAAGAAAAAGTTTGAAATGAATTCAATGACTTTACTTATTCACAACGAATAGAACATCTTATTAATTTTTATATAAAACATAATAAAGGAAAAATAAAAAAATAACCTTAATTGGTTATTTTTTTTAAATACTATTTGTTAGTTGTCTAATAGCATCTTTTTGTTCTTGTTTTTTGTTGTTTACTTTAACTTGCTTTTTAACATTTTTAATTTGACCTGTTTTTAATGCTAATTCTGTTGCATATTCAGATCCTCGTAAATGTTTTTCGTGGGCAATAACAGCAGTTCTTAATTCTCTAATTTCTGCTTTATATTTTTTAATTTTTTTAGCAGATAATCCAAGAATACCAAGACTACCCATTCCACCTGCACCTGCTAACACAAGTAAAGCAATCATTAATGTTTCATTCATTTTATTTAATTCCTTTCTTATCCTTACTCAAACAGTGGCCATCTATCCTTTCAGAACAAAATAATTTATAAATTAAACTATATAACCACCCAAAAATATCAACCGCCCCTATATATAGTCTATTTTAATAAAATTTAATTATTATTGTTTATATTTAATTCTTGTTTAATTTCTTCCTGTTTTTGTTTTTTAATATTTTCATTTTGTATATTTTTTAATTTTTCTTCTGTTATGCCATCTAAATTATTTCATTGTTTTGCTATTCGTGGTTGAACGACACGCGGATTAATACGGTAGTCCAAACAATGTCGTAAATGGTCATTTTTTCATTTTGATTTATCAATTCAAATGATAATTAAAGAAATTATTAAAGTAATTAAAGGTAATATTGTAAATACTAATCCCGTTTTAGAAACTTTTAATCGTGGAATATCAATTTTCATATCTACTTTTGGTTTACTACTAGCAACAAATATACCCTGAATTCCGTGTGTAAATAAAGGTGTTAATAATATGGCAATTCCATTACCTCAATATTTACCATAATTATATCAATTAATATTATCTTTTATTGCATTAATCATGCCATATTCTAATCAACAATTTAATACTAAAAATATCAATGTATAAAAACTAACTACTCAACTACGAATTTTATATTTCCTTTCTCATTCTCTAATATCTTTATGAGTTCAATTATAAGTCGGAATAGGGTCTTTTTTAAATCAATTTCAAGGTAGGATACCCTTTAATCAAGTTGTTTTATCTTGTTTCATAATTATTTACCTCATTTAATTTTTTATTCATTTTTATTTAATTCTAATCATTTTTTATTGAATAATTCTTTAATATCATTTCTATTATTTGAAATAATTCTTCATATGGGATGTTTTTCAAATAAATTTAATTCATTAATAGTTGTTGCACTATTTATTTTTCTTATCACTATATCATAAGAGTCCGATGTTTCTTCTTGATACTTGGGTAAATCAATATCCATATCACGCTTATAAATAAAATGTGGTTCATCTGCCCTTAATTCGCTATTATTTATTAATTTTCTTTTAATTGTTAAATCTTTAATAACAATATTATTTGTGTCATTTGAAATTGAGCCATCTTGCTTAATCATTATTCTTTGATATGAATTATCTGCTAAAAATGTAAAAATTGATTTTTGTGATATTGTTTCAAAATAATATGTTACAAATTTATTAGCAGATGAATAGTCTGTTATTGAAATTGATATTTTATAGTAATATTTTGTTAAATCATAATTTGGAATTTTAAATGTTAATTTTTCGTTTGCATCTGGATAATTAATTAATTCTCAATCATTGGCACCACTAATAGATATATCATCACTACCTAATAATAAATTACCATTAATAGTTTTAATATTTGTGCCACTTACTAATTTATCTTGTTTAAGATTAATATCTTGTGATGTTTTTACAATATATTTACCATCAACTTTTTCAATATAATTTTTATTAAATTCACTATCTTTAATAACATCCGATGGAATTTCACCACTTTGTTTTGCTTTTCAAACACCATTTTCTTCATAAATAGTATCATTATCAAATGGAACAATAATTTTAATATATTCGTTATAATCAATTTTAGAAAAATCATTAATAGTTGGATAAAAAATATTTATTGAATTATCTGTTTGTAATCGTTCTTTTAATCAAAATAATAATGTTGGATAAAAAGTTTTTTTACTAATATGTTTATATTCTTCTTCTCATGGATGAGAATAATTATCAATGACTAGGTAATCATTTTCTTAATCAATAACTCCAAAATAAAGTTCCTGCATTAGATACAGCATTACTTAATAATTTTCAAATTTCAACTGGAACACTAGGATAAACATATGGACCATAAAATTTCGGATGTTTTGCTGTTTTTGTATATATTAAAATAGTTAAATTACCTGTTAAAGTTAACTTATTTGTAATATTAAACATGCCACTATCAAGTCAACTACTATTTAAAGGTTGTCAATTAGTATTTAAATAATTTTCATTTTTAAATTGTTCTCTATTTTTAATATTATTATCTTTTTCTAATTGACTTAATATTTGTTGTATTTCTTTTTTATGACCTTTTTTAATTAAATCTAAATAAGTAAATGGATTTAATCACTGATAAATATCTTCAACTTTATTTGTAATTTTATTATATTTATCACTAATATAATTAATTGGCTTTAATATTTTATTTTTAACTTGATTAGCTCTATTAATTAAATTTACAAATTTACTTATTAAAGGTTTATTTTCTAAATTAGATACTAATAAAGTTAAAACGCGTAATATTAGTAAATTCATTTTATATTAACCTTGATTATTTGGTTTTGATTCTGGTTTTGATGCTGAAATTAGATAATCAACTGGAACTCTAAAAGTTTTATTTAAATTACTTTTAGCGGCAGTAATTTCATCTTGGCTTGGTTGTTTTTCCAAAATAATTTTACATGTTTTTGGATATAAAATAGTTGGTGTTGCATATTGAACTTTACCAATTCATTTAGGGTTAGCAGTATCATTATCTAAAACTTGTTGAATAGTATCCATATTAATTGGATAAGCTCATACTTGTTTATTAATAATTAAACCATTTACATTAGTAAAATTATAACCTTTATCACGGTTAACTTGTCCTTTTGTATATGTTTTTTCTAAATGAAAACTTTTTGATACTGGAATACCCATTGCTGTATTTTCATATAATTCACCATTTACCATCGCTTTTAATTGTGCTTGTGAACCAATTACTTTTAAATAAGCAGGTGTTAATCCTAAATATGATCTTCGACCTAAAACCATAAACATTTTATCTGTTGGTAAACCAAAATATAAAATTACTAATTTGATTTGTTAATTCAATCAAAGTTTCATTTAATTTAAAGAATGCTTTATTTGCATCATCTGCATTTTCGGCTGTATAACTACGAAATGGAATTACTTCATATTGACCATCTGCTAAACAATAATCATAAATAGCCTGAATTAATTCACATTCTAAATTAACAAATTTATTCTGTATTACACTAGAAATAGCATCAGCAATAACACCATTTTTAATATTTTGTTCTATTAATGCCAAATCAAATGCTTCATTCATTAATTTTAAATTAAATCTTTTATCAATAGGAACTGGAATTCTTGTTAATCCCATTGTTTGAGTTGTCCCACCATTTGGCAATGAATAATCATCTTGTCATACTACACGATGAGTTAAATTATATAACGCTTGTCCTGCATTATATTTCACTCCCTTATTATCTAAGGTTTTTAAGTGTATAATCAGTTATTTTTTTAATTTCATCAGGAGTATATGCTCCTTTTTCTTTAATAGTTTCAATTTCATCATTCTTATTTTCAGTTGATTTTTCAATCATATCTTTAATAAAATTAGTTGGTGAAACTGCTGGTTGTTCTTGTACAAACAAATCAGGTTTTAATTCTTTTAAAGTTTGCATTTTTTCAGTTAAAGAAGTACCACTAACTTTATCTAAATTAGTTTTAATATCTTCAATTTTAGTAGATGGAACATTTTTAAAAACTTTTAATTCATCTAATTCATTAGATAATTTAATAAAATCTTCTTTTGATATAACATCTTCGCGTTTTTGCACACTTTCTCTAATTTGCTTTGCTTCATTATTAAACTGATTTAAGATATTTTCAGCAATCTCTTCACTTAAACCTTGTTCAATTAATTGTTCTTTTGTAATTGCCATTTTATAAACCTCTCTTTTTTTATTCTTGTCCGATTAACAAGTCAGCATAAACTCTTTTTTACGGAAAAAAGATTAAACCTATGCTTTTAATTATATACCAATAGTTCACAATTACAATATATTTTGTATACAAATACTAAACAAATAATATAAAAGTGTTATAATGAAATTGAAATAATTATTTATTAGTATATAATATAAAGCAAGAATGATGTAGGGTCATTCTCTTTTTTATTTAACTAAAATAATAATATCATACTATTTTACCAATACAATACTTTAATACAAATACATTAAACTTAATATATTTTATTGTTAATTTAGCCCTTAAAACGCGTAATAAGGGTTATTTAACAAGATAAAATTTTTAAAATAATTCATAATTTTACTTATATATAATGCAGGTATATCTTGAGTAAGATTTCAAGACTAAGAAAAGGAGAAAAACAAGTATGAAAGAATTGTTTAGTTTATTAAGTGTATTAACTATTAGTGGAAGTGCTATACCAACAACAATTGCCGTCAGTCATTATCAAAAAGAAGAAACTAAATTAGAAAATAATGAAATTAGTTATTTAGAAACAAATAATTTAAAAAATTTAAATAGAGTTAAAAGACAAGAAATAACATATCCAATATTAGAAGATGTGCTAATTGATTTAAGAAAAATTAACATGAGAAAACCAATGGAATTTCAAAAAAATAGTTTATGATGTGTTGCGGCGGTTTTAAAAAGTATATTTGATAATAATATTCTTAATAATAAAGATCTTAAAGAAATGAAACAAGAAGAAATTGCAAGTTTTTTTCCAGAAATAATTAAACTATTAAAATCAAACCCAATAATTGAAAAAAATTTGGGATTTAATTTAAAGGGAGTTGATTTAAATCAATGATTTTGAAATAGATTAAATGATATAGAAAAAAGAATGTGGATAAGACATTTAATATGGGAATCTCTTTCTAGACAAGTTCCTGTTATGTTTGGTGGTTTATTTGATAAAGAATATTTTGGCGAAAGATATTATAGCAGTTTTCATGCTGCATTAATTGTTGGAATCAAACCAAATAAAGAAAATATACTTGAAGATACTTATTATGTTAGAAATCCATGAAGAGACAGTGAAGCTGAATTTATTCCAAATCAAACTACAGAAATTTCAATGACAGGGGAACAAATTTTTAATATTTTATTTAATCAAACAGAAAATGGTGGCGTATTAATACATGAAGATGTTTTTCAATTATTTTGTGAAAAAACTGTTAGTATTTTTTCATCAATTTGAGAAATAGCAGAACCAGAATTAATAGCAGCTATAGTATATTAGAATTAAAATATGAAAAAAATATTAAGTCTTTTAGAAATAATCACTTTAATTGGAACAAGTACAACAAGTTTAGTTGCTTGTAATACACCAAATGAATATACACCAGAAGAATTAGCAAAACTAAAAGAAGAAAACAAAATAAATACTACTAACCAAACCATTAGAGATAATTTAGAATGAATGGCATCACAAGAATCTCCATTTAACGAAGATAAATATTATTATGTAATATGACGCGGTAATAAAAATGATAATTGAAGAATTGTTAAATTTAAACATTATAATGATAATGGCCAAAAAGTTATTGATAATTATGATATATATAAACTTATATCATCAAATGATGAAAAAAAATTATTTAATTTATTTATTTTAAAAGAGCCTGTAAGTTATTTTTGACTAAAAAAAGATGATGGAACTCATTTTAAATCAGTTTATCGTTGAAATTTAGATACACAAGAACCTACTTTAATTATTGATGATAAAGGTAATGTAAAATTTAATGGAGAATAAAAAGTTAATTTAAAATGAATGATAAATAAATAATTGGGGTTTTTATTGACCTAAATAATTATATGTTATAATTAAATTAATAAAAGTAGAGTAAGTACCTATTTTAAAAGTAATAGGCCTAGTGGATTAGTCCGGTTTACTTTATTTTTTTCTTTATCTTGGTTTAAATGTAATTTTAACTGGATTATCACTTTTATTGCGAATACCTAATATATTATTTGGATTAGATACATCTAATACAATATCTTTATTATTACCAAAATGATAAAAAGCAGAATTATTAATACCTAAAAATAATTTAGATAATAATATTTTTGAGAATCTAATTTTTAATTTTACATCATTAGTATAATATGCTTGTAAAAATGTTTCTTTAATTTCATCTTTGTCATTATTATATAACTTTGTTATTTGTAATAAAAATTTTATATAACCACTATTTTTTGTTTTATATCTATTTTCATAATCATTATGGCTTGGTAAACCATTAGTATACGCAGTAATAAATGTTTGAATTTCATTAGTTATATTATCAGTATATAAAGTTCTTGTATTATCAAAATTAACTTTATCAATTTGTGAGCGGCCACCTTCTTGTAAAGTAATATTTTCTAATGAACCAAAATCATAATCACAAGTAGAACCACCACCATTTAAATTAACATTTCTATTAGGAATAAAATTCTCTATTTCAGGTGGTCCACATTCAACTTGTATATTATTAAGATTACTTATTTCTATTGTTTTATAAGCATCTTGAAATTTACTGATGCTTTGAATTGTTGGGTCAATTTGTTTTAAATCAACTTCAATCTCATAATAACCATAATTAAATTCATCATTAGAAAATAAATTAACTGGAAGACCACTTTCTCTAATTCCTTTTTTACATTGTGCTGGTGCCGTAATTTTAGTTTTTAATGGTAGTACTACATCAGAAGGCATAATATCTTTTGTATACTCTTGATAATTATATGGAACTGGTGGAAGAACATATTGTGGGTAATTAAATGTTGGTATTTCATAGTCATGAGGCAATAAGAAACTAGTTTTATAATTAGTTGTCATATCGCACAAATAATTATTTAATACACTTTTTGTTTTACCACAAAAACTCCATACTGATAAGCGTAAATAATCTTCTTCATTATTTATATATGGGTTATCTGCATAAAAGATAATTTCAAAATTACCTTTATATAATGCTTGAATAGAAAACATATCAATTATATAACTACAATTTGTCCCATCAGGTGTTTGTAAGAATTCGCAATCATTATCTTTTTCACTATACTAACTGGTGTTTGAGCATCTACTGATATTACTAATTCATTAATTAAATATATGCGATTAATTTTAGGGTTTAATTGTTTTAAATTGTAAGTTGAATAAGTTATTCGTTCAGTTGGTTTACCATCTTTTTCAAAAACATTGCCTTGTATTTTATCAGTTAATAAAGTAGTAAAACCTAAACTAGTAGAATTTGCACCAAAGATAGCACCAACTTTATCATTTCCTTGTTCTCTAAATATTTCAAATGGTAAATAACCTTTACCTTTTGATTTTTCAGACCAAAATGCATCATTATAGAAACTATAAATATTAGCACTCATAAAGCCATTAAGTCATTGAAAATTAGGTCAAGTTTTTTCATCTTGGTTAATTACTCATCCTCAGGGAATACCAAATGAAATAAAGTTTAAGAACTTACCAACTCTACCCGGTATCGTAAAAGGATTAAAAACTATTTTTTGCGTATAGTTTAAAGGTAATACTGTAATTTGACGATTAATAAAATTATTCATATTTAAGATATCTCAAACATTACATGCACCCATTTTATTATATTCAATTTGAACTTGACCAACAGTATTACCAAATTCATCTTTTCTTCTAAAATATGATGATGCTTGGGTACTAATTATATTATTAACATCTTCATTATTTACTTTTATTTTATCCGGTGGAGTAATCATTCAATTTTTAGACCAATAAAATTTAGAGTCATTATCTTCTTTATGAATAGTTGTTCCAACAGTCGGATTGGTTGCTGTTGAACTAGCTTTATCAGTTATTACAATTCCCTCACTATTTTTTTGATTTCAAAAGTCGTATCTACTTTCCATATCTTTTTTTCAATCTTCATAACCAGTTATCATAGTTGGTTGAATACCTTGAATGTTATATCAACTTACTTAGGGTGATGCATAAGTATTTATTTTATCAGGTGGGGCAGGATACATGTTATACATTAATAGATCTCGTGAATTCATTACTTTTTTATTAAATTGACCTTTAATAATTGGTCGCCCAATTACTGGCATATCAAAAAAGATTGGATTACCATAAAATTTAACTGCCATTGCTCTAACCCCTGGGTCTTTTAATAAAATTTCATCTAATTCAACAATACCTTTATTTAGTTTTTCATCATAAGTTATTTTAGGAAAACAATAACCTTCGCCTGGGGCACTTGTTTGTATAAATTGTCGTACTGATAAACCACTATTACTAATTTTGTCATTAATATTTGAAAAAGTAATTTTTTGTCATAAGAAATCACCATCTTCTACGGAATAATAATTAATAACATTTGATGGATACAATCATTGTCTATATTGGTGTGCAGAATTAATATCACCACCACCAATATTTAATCCACGGTCATTAAATGCAGTATAAAAATTATAATAATCATTAATATTTAATTTATCTGCATCTTCATCTAAAATTAATAAAGTATATTGTCTTTCAGTTGATTGTTGAGTAAATACTTGTTCAAATTTAGCATAACCAAATTGAATTGAACTTCTATCATCAATCATATAAGCATCTCAATATTTACCAACTTTAACCTCTTTTGTATAAAAATTATCGGATTTATTATCATTATTAATAAAATAACTTAATTTATATTTATTTAAGTATTCTAGCATTCTATTAATATCATAAATATTTTCACCATCAATTAATTTTCAATAAACATTATTATTTTCATCTTTTAATTTTATCGCAAAAGGTGTCTCATTATTTGCTCATATTGTTGAGTTAATTGGTTGTTTACTAAAATCATCAATCGTTAAAATATTAATTTCTTCATCTTTATATTTTTGGACTATTTTTAAACTACCTTGTCATTGAGCAATTGTACTTTCCATATTATCAAATATGCGTGAATAACTACCATAATCACTTGGTTTTGCATTATTAGGTTTTCAACCTGTTTCAGTATCAGATATATATGAACTATAAACATTAAAAGGAAATACCATTCAATGCCTATTATCTCTTATGTTTTCTCTTATATCTATTAAAGTATCATGTGCTTGTCTTCTTAATTCTTCCATAACACCTGGGTTAATTCTACTCATTTTTTAATTCTCCTTAATTTCTGTTCTACCTTGTAAGGCATTTTGATTATTACCAGTTTCATCATATTCCATTAATTTATTATTATGTTCTATCTCTTGAGCATGCCTTTTATCTCAGTATTTTTCAATTTTTTCATAATATTTGATTGCTTCTAATTCATCAACATTATCATATTCAGTTATCGCTCTTATTGGCTCCATTGTTCAATTATCTAATCTAGTAGTAATTAATTCATTTTGTCGCATTTGGTCTACTAAACTAGCACTAACAAAATCAAATCCATAAGGACGTTCACCATTTCCATCTCATAAACCATAATATTTTAAAACAGTATCAAACATTTTAGTATAATATTGTTTACGATATGCTTGTAAATATGCTTGTTTTTCTAAGTCTTTTGTTTTTTTAAATGATTGGGTTTTATTTTCTTCACTATCTGAGACATCACCAAAAGGATTAGAAAAATTACATGCTATATATACTTGTTCAATAATTGCTTTTTGGTCTTGTGTATATGTTTCTAAGGTTGGTGTCCCTTGTACTACTTGTAAAGATTGGGATAATTGACCATCTACGGCTGATTGACCTGATTGAATAAAAATATCATCAAAAGCATCTTGTAATACTTTTTTATTGCCTTTGTTATAAGCAGTCATTAAATCATCATCTAATACCCCATATCAATGCGTACGATTTGCTCATCTTTCTTTTGATTTAATATTAAAACTATCTTCTAAATCAAATTGTAATTTATAACAATTTGTCATTGTAGGTCATGGATTTAAAGTTGTTGATGTTGATAAAAATAAAGGATTAGGTTCATTTATCATTTCTCAAAAGGGCACTATACCTAATTTATTTTTAAATTCTTGAACTAAAACAGGTCTAACATCATCTTTAATTTGTGTTTTACTTTGACCAACAACTACTTCATTATTTTTAGGTCAACCTTTAATAATTATTTTATCTTTGGTACAAATTAAATTTAAAATAAAACCACTATCTGATTGATGATAATTTAATCAAATATCAGCACCTTGTTCAATTTCATTTATTTTACTTACACGAGATGTAAAGTTAAAAGGGTTAATTCATAAATCAATATTACCGTCTGATGTTTCTAATAAACCAAAGATAGTTTTACCCATTAAACTTGCTGTTAATTCGTTTTTATCTAATTTTTCTTTTATTTTATAATTTTCATATCATCAATTTAATTTTTCTAAAATGTCTTTACGATGCAACTTAAATAAAATATCTTTACCATTTACTAATCGCATTTGATGGCGAACAATAATATTTGCTAAATTAATTGTTCAATCATAATTATAAAATTTTAAAACACTATTAATATCATTTAAGTTTGGTAAAGATGGATAGGTATTATTCATGGTTATTTTGCTCCTTTAAATTTAAGATAAGTGCATAATTAATTATATTTACTGTTAATAAACTAGGTTCATTTGCTAAAACTTGTACACATACTTTAACTTTTTGATATTTCTTAATATATTCGTTATATAAATTTAATTTACATATTGCGATATTATCTTTTTTTAATTCTTGACAAAGTCTTTTTTTAACTTGTCCACAAACAGACATATAAGGTCTTTTTGCATTTATTACACGCTCATCATGTATTACATAAATATCTTTTTTCATTAAGTTATTCACTCCCTTTGTTGTCATAATTTATAATCTGCTGAACTATTATGTTTAACCATTGGTATTAATTCAAAATGTAAAGCATAAAAATCACTATCAAATGTATCATCATATAAGTCTAATACTTTTTCTTCTCTTGCTTCAGGCTTATCTTCTCATTGTATTAATTCATATTGGGTTTTACTTACAGAACATTTTTCTCATAATCATTTTAATTGATTAGTATTTATTAACATTGTGAATGCCTCTACACGATGTCTTACTTTAAATTTTTGTTTTTGTGCTGGTTTAAATGTCATATATTGACCAAAAGAATAATTATATTTTTCTCGGTTTAAACTTTGCAATGTTGAATAAGCACTATCATCAACATTAATCGATATACCTTGCTGAATTAAATTAAAATATTGATTTAATTGATTGTTATAAAACTCTAAAATATCTTTAACTTGTTCTAATTCAGTTTTAAATTGTTGTGTAGCATTTGAATGAGTATATTCAGCAACTTTATAGGCTTTTTTATCAAATGAGTTATATATTCAAAAACTAGCCGCTGTTGTATGTCCTTTAGGACTAGTAGCATTAGCAATATCAACACCACCTAATAATTTAGTTGGTTGAATAATATCTGTTGTTTGCATAATATCAATATATCTTGCAAAGATTGATCCACTAGTATTGCCAGGCAATCCTCAACTCCAAACTCTTGCTCTTTCAATATCTAATTGTTCTAATCTTAATTGTTCATTAACTTTATCTTGTGGTAATTCATAATTTAATCTTCAACTAGAATAATGAATAATAATTTTCATATTTCATTTTTCAATATACTTAATTTGCTCATATTTACTACGCATTATTTCTTCATCAAAAGGTAATAATTCATTACAATAACCAACAATATATCTTTTTAAACTTTCAGGGTTACATGTATTAATTGTTATTTTATTTTGATAACCACGAATAGCAAATTCTAAATCACTTAAATCTTTTTGTTGAAATTGATCACATTCTTCTCTTCAATCAATTACTAATTTATATTTATTCAAATCAGCAAAGGCTTTTAATTTTTCTTTTCTGCTAGGTGAATGTAAACCTTTAAATATATTTTGCTACCATTTGATAAAGTAAAAGTAAAATTTGATAAATTAATAGTATAAGGAATATGATTTTCATCTAACATATTTCATATATTTTGAAATACACTATCTTTTAAATCTTTACTCCAATACATACTAGCAATGATACAAATTGGTTCTTTAATTAATAAACTAATTTTTAATAATTCACCAAACATTTTAATATTTGATATAGTTTTACCACTATATCGTGTTCCAATTTGATTAATTTCATTAACTAACTCAAACTTTTTAGCAAATGTATATTTATTACCAATAGTACTATTTTGTAATAACCAATAAGGTGTTTCTAACAAATAAGTAAAATGATTAAGCATTATTATCACTTTCTTTTTTAATATCTCTAATCTCTGTTTGTAAATTAACAATTATTGGTTGTTGATTATTTAAATTTAATTCTTTTTCAAGTTCTTTTTCTTGTAGTGAATATTTATAATTAAATGCTCGTTGTCAATATAATTTAGCACCATCAGGTGATTTCATCATAAAGTTAATTATTTCACTTTCAATTCTATCAACTTGTTTTTCAAGTAAAGGAACTATCTTCTCGCTCGCATAAGTATCATATCTTCACTTGCGAGAAAGATTGAATTCATTGGTTAAATCGTTCAAAGTATGTGGTTTATTAGGTGATTTATTTTGCCAAAATTCATCTATTTTACGATAGAATGTTCGTAAACTTGCTGTTTTTGGATTAAATTCTTTCATTTTTTACTCCTTTTTGCATATTAAAATTGCTATTATTTAAACAATATGATTAAATAAAAGAGTAATTAATCCTGAAAATATAACAAAAAAACCAACTTGGTTCTTTTTTTTATTACCTATATTTTACATCAAAATAAAAAAAAGTAAATTATTTTACTTTTTTCAGTTAAATTAATTTGCTAATAATTAACACTTTAGTTATAACACAATAAATAAAAAAATAATATTTTTTTTTTTTTTTGCATTTTCATTATTTTTGTGCTAAAGTCCTAAACTATAGAAAAGATGGTATAAAAATGATAAATGTTGATAACAATTTTTTAAAGAATTTTATTAATTTATTAAATATACAAAGTATTGAAATTATTCAACAAAGTTTAGAAGATTGTGATGAATGAATTTTTAAAAATTATAAAATTGATGAAACTTTAAAAGAATTTAAAAATTATAAAGTAAAAGAAATAAAACCAAGAAAATTAACTATTTTAAATGGGAAAATAACTTTTAAAAGAAGAAAATATTATAAAATTAATCAAGAAACAGGTAAAGAAGAATATATTTTTCCTTTGGATAAACTTTTAGGAATTAAAAAATGACAAAGAATAGATAATTCTGTTAAAGAAAAAATATTATCATTTGTTGGCAATAAAAAAACATATCAAGATATTTTAGATACTATGGAACATGTAAAAATTTGTATAAAAACAATATCAAATATTATGAAAAATGCAAAAATTGATAAAGAATATTATATTAATAAAACTGATAAAAAAATAAAGGTACCTCATACTTTATATATTCAAATTGATGGAACTTATTTAAAAATGTGAAATGAAAATAAAAAGGGGAAAGAAAAAATAAAAAAACATAGTATATTTTAAACTGTTCATACTGGTTTTGATAAAACAAAATCAACGAAAAAAGACCTGTAATTGCAAATAAATTAGGAGTTATAGAACTAGATAATATTCCAGAATATATTAAAAAAAAAATAGTAAATTAATTAATTTTGTTAGTAAATTACTTACATTAATTACCAGTTATTATGATATTAATGACAATATTGAATTTATGGTATTAGGCGATGGCGCACCTTGAATTAAAAATATTGTAAAATTTATTCAAGAATATTTTCCTAAAAATAAAGTACATTACATGATAGATAAATTCCACCTTACAAGTAGATTTAAAAAATTATATCCTTATCAAAGTAAAAACAAAGAAAACAGAGAAACGTACCATAAAGCAATCGATTATTTTTTTAATGCTAAATATGAAGAATTATTATAATGTTTAGAAAACAGTGCTTCTTTTATAAAAGAAGCACAAATTAAATTCTTAAAAGAGACAATTAAATTAATTAAAAATAATGAAGAAAGTGTTAGAAATCAAACATTATGAAATAATACTGGTTGTCATATTGAGGGTGATATATCACATTACTGTAAAGGTGTTTTGGTTAAAAAAAGCAACTTATAATGAAAAAAACTCTTAAAAATAAATTAAATATTAGTATGATGAATTTTAAAAATAAAATTAATTTATTTAATACTAATGAACCATTAGAAGAAAATAGAATTAATTATTCAGTTAATAATTTTGTAAATAATAATTTACAACCAAACTTATATTTTTATTAATTTTATCTAATAAATTAAATAACTTTAATAAACATGTATTTTTGTCATGGAAAAATTTAAAAAATGTTAAAATATTGTTGACAATAAAATTAAAAGTAATATAATTTAGATAAGTAAGTGGTATTTTTATTCCACAATTTCTAAGATATTAATTAAAACCCTTAAATAATACATACAACCATATTTTATTTCGTTATATAAGTATCGTCCTATATCTTTTTCACCAGGTGGTAAATTTGTAATTTTTCCATATTGGATTACAAATGCTTTAAAAAATGCTTCTTCTTTTTTAAAAGAGTATAGAATAAATAATTGTAGATCAATATCTTCATTATTGGTTTTAAATTTACTTTTATATTCATTAGCTTTTCGTTGAAATTCATTACCTTTTGCTTCTGCTTTAATACTTTGTTTTTCCTTTGTGCTATCTTTAATATTATCTAATAATGTAGTATTAATTTTTTCTTTTAAAGTTTTAATAATTTTATTATTTTCACTCGTATTAAGCTTATTACCATTAAATGTATTACAAGCAAGTAAAGATGTTGTACTTATTGCTGACGAACCAAATATCCCTGAAATAGTTAATATTTTTTTCATATTTTAATACTTATTTTTCCTTTCTTTTTTGAATTTTTACATAATGCAACTGCTTATTCCATTTATAACTTTTTTAAGAAAAAAACAAGAGTATTTTTTAATAAATTTCTTTTTTCTTAACACTAAAAAGATATCTTATATAAGATATCTTTTCTTATAATTTATATATTAAAACCTAAGACCCTATTCTTTTTACTGGTAGTTTATTAAAAATAAAAATAAAACTTAAAAATAACATTCCAATAATAATACTATAAATAATTATATAAGTTAATATATTTGTAGAAAAAGTAATTATTACTGGAATAATAATAATACCTAACAATAAACTAAAGATAGCATGCCCGAAGACATGTTCAATCATTAGACCTAAGGTTAAATGCTCAGTTCCAACTAAATTAATTATATTATTTTTTTGAATACGACTTAAATGCCCAAGACAACATCCTATTAAGATTTGACTTCCATCTAAACCAATTGTTAAATATAAAATATGCGATAATTGGGTTTGAAAGGGGAAGAAGGCAATTGTTAATCCTAATAATAATGCAATGGCAATTATAGCAATAATTGTATTACAAATAATTTGGTGTTTAATATTATTATTGTTTATTTTTAGTAAATATCCAAATAAATAACTTATTTTTCGAATAACATATAAACTACCTATCACTATAATCATAATTGCGGTGTTATTAAAAATTAAAATAGGAAGAATGTAACCAAATACTTCATTAATACTGTATAAAAAACTTGATGAATATAAATAACTTCAAAATTGTTTGTTTTTTTGAAGTACTTTTCAACTATTAGGATTAATTTTAAAAGTAATTTCTTTTGTTTGAATATCATGGTTGAAAAAAATTAAACTAAAGTTAATTAATGCTAATAGACTAAAATATCCTTGTAAGGAAATTTTAGCTGTTAATTCTGTTAAAAAGTATTGTATTAAAAAAGGAATTATAATTGTAACAACACTTCCTAAAATAAAATAAAGACTAGGATTTGTTTTTAATTGATGTTCACGGGTATAACTACGGATAATTTCCATTGAAAAAGGAACCATTCCAGCAACAAACATTCCTGTACAAAAAAGCAGTAAGGGATAAAAATAAATAATTAAATTATTATCAAAAAAATTAACAGTAATTAATAACGAAAGAAAAATAAAAAGAAAAAAACTATTAATTTGAAGGATAAAAGTATTACTCTTTTTCTTTTTAACTTTAGCCCATAATGGAGTAAAAAAGAACATTGCAGTAGGAACTAATAAGAAGAATCAAATTTTTGTTAAACCAAATTTATCAAAAATTGCAAATGGAGTAAATGAAAATAGTGCTCCCATCAAGATTCCCTGAATAATTATTATTATTTTTCAATTTCGTAATTTATTTGTCATTTTTATTATCACATCCTTTGCTTTATGGTATTTATCATATTATTGCTTTTTAGTGCAGAGTTTAAAAAATCTTTTCTTTTTTTACCTTACTTTTTAAAAAATTAGAAGACGTTATCACGACTTTTAAATAAATATTTAACCATTCAAGAGACCACTCTTTTTCTATTAATTTTTTCATTTTAACTTTTTTAATTATAAATGAATAATCCAAAAAAAGTAAGAATTAATGGAATATTTTTCAAATTATTAAGTTTTTTCTTTTAATTCGTTGTAAAATGATATTATGAGTATTAATTTATTAGTGTATAGAAGGAAATAAATAAAATGAAAAAATCAATTGATACAATCAAAATGTTGGGAATTGAAGCAATTAATAAAGCAAATTCAGGCCATCCAGGAATTGTTCTTGGTGCTGCGCCAATGGCATATACTTTATTCACAAGACACTTAGTTGTTAACCCACAAGTGGATAAATGAACAAATCGTGATCGTTTTGTTTTAGCAGCAGGACATGGTAGTGCTTTATTATATTCGTTATTGCATTTATCAGGATTTGATCTTAATATTGATGATTTACGAAATTTTCGTCAAGTTGATTCAATTACGCCTGGTCATCCGGAATCACATTTAACGCCCGGAGTGGATGTGACAACAGGTCCTCTTGGCCAAGGACTTGCAGCAGCAGTTGGTTTAGCGTTAGCAGAAACGAATTTAGCAGCAAGATACAATACCAATAAATATCCTCTTTATGATCATTATACTTATGTTTTATTTGGTGATGGTGATTTACAAGAAGGAGTTACACAAGAAGCAATATCTTTAGCAGGACATTGAAAACTAAATAAATTAATTGTATTATTTGATTCTAATGATGTACAATTAGATAATATGGTTAATGTTGCACAAAGTGAAAACATTGCTGATCGTTTTAAAGCAGCAAATTGAAATTATCTTTTTGTTAAAGATGGTAATGATATTGAAGCAATTGATCAAGCTATTATAAAAGCAAAAAAAAGTGATAAACCAACATTAATCGAAGTAAAAACAATAATTGGTGATGGGGCAACAAAACAAGGTACACCAACAGTACATGGTGCGCCGTTAGGAAGTGATATTAAAACAGTTCGTAAAATGTTAAAATGAGATTATAAATCATTTGAAGTTCCTAGTGAAGTTTATAAGGATTTTGAAATCAATGTTAAACAACGAGGAATTAAAAAATATCAGGAATGATTAGAAATGTATCAAGGTTTTTGCGAAGAAAATTCTACTTTAGCAAAAGAACTTGATGATGCCGTTTATGGTAATTTTAATTTTAATCCACAAGATTTTCGTGATTTAAAACCAATTAAGTCACAAGCAACACGAATTAGTAGCGGGGCAATTCTTGACCGTCTTTCTAATATTATTCCAGCTTTAATTGGTGGTAGTGCTGATTTAAGTGGTAGTACAAAAGCAAAGGGAACTGATGGTGTTTATAGTCCTAAAAATCGATTAGGTCGAAATTTAGCTTATGGAGTGCGTGAATTTGCAATGGCAGCCATTAATAATGGAATTTGTTTACACCGTGGATTAATTCCTTTTGCAAGTGGTTTCTTTGTTTTTGCTGATTATATGAAGCCAGCTATTCGTTTAAGTTCATTAATGGAAATTCCAGCTATTTATATTTTATCGCATGATTCAATTGCTGTTGGTGAAGATGGTCCAACACACCAACCGATTGAACAATTAGCAATGTTACGTAGTCAGCCAAACTTAAATGTTTTTCGTCCAGCTGATTTTAATGAAACATTAGGAGCTTATCATATCGCTTTACAGTCAAAACATATTCCAAGTGTTATTTTAATTACACGACAAGATTTACCAGAATTAGAACATTCAAATGTTGAGGCAGTGAAAAAAGGAGCTTATCAAATTTATGGACAAGAAGATAATAATGATGTTGTATTGTTAACAACTGGTAGTGAGGTTAGCATGGCAATTGCTGTTGCAAACAAATTAGAACATGATAAAAAAATTAAAGTAAAAGTAGTATCAATGCCTTGTTGAGAATTATTTGAGCAGCAAGATGCTGCCTATAAACAAAAATTGTTAGAACCAACAGCTTTAATTGCGTCAATTGAATTAGGAGCAACCTTTGGTTGAGAACGTTATACTTCAAATAATGGTTTGAATTTTGGAATTAACACTTTTGGACAATCAGGACCATTTCAAGATGTATTAGAATATTTTGGTTTTAATGTAGAAAACATTGTTAATGCTATTAATAAAAAAATGCAATCATCATAAAAATGATAATTGCATTTTTTATTGTTCTCTTGTTTATTTAACTATCATATTTTAAATAACGTTGTCAAAAAATGGGAGCTAAACTACGTAAAATAAAAGGAACAACAATTTGGATAATTGGATATGTAAAAAGAAAACTATGAATAAAATTATAAACAATGGCATATAATCAATTACTATAACCTGATCAAACTGAATCAGGGAATAAAGTTGTTCAAATTAAAACACCAACTAATACTTGTGACAAGTAAATAAGAGTAATAATACTAAAACAAATAATAATATAATTAACATAAGTAATATATTTTTTGTCATTATTAACTTTAAAACGCATAAAACTCGCAATTGTTGGAATAATCATTGGAACAAAATAATCTAATAAATATGATCATGATGAAACAATAAAATTTGAAGCAATAAATAGCAATGACATCAGGGCACTAATACTCCCAGTTATAAAACCAGCGATTGCTGAGTGTAAAAAAGCAATAACGATAAGTGGAAGATATTTTAAACAAATGCCACCACCATATGGTAAGTTAGGCAATAATGTTTCTAAATATGCTAAAGCTAAGGTTGCTGCTACAAACATCGCAATAATAACAATATCAAATGTTTTTCATTTTCAAATTCCTAAATTAATTAAAAATCGTTTTCGTTTCATAGTATTAGTAAATAATAAATCACTAACCTTTATTTCATAACTATAAATAATAATATTACTAATTAAATTAAGAACATTCAAACTAATAATATTTAAAATAATAAACTGAAACTTATAATTAATATATTCTTCATAATTTGTTAATCAAGCACTTATTGCAGATATGATACTAAATATTAAACCAAGTCCACAAGTCGTTAAACAAAAAACTCATATATTTTTAAAATATTGGTCATTATTTAAATGAAATAGTTTACTTAATCTTGATAGTGGTAAAATACTAAGCGTTATTAAAATACCAAGGTATAAACTTATGACAATAAAAATTGTTACTTTATTGTATCATAAAATAATGTTTTGTTGGTTTAACTTAACCTTAAAAGATGGGGATGTAACCATAAAAAAATCTCCTTACACAAATAATTTTGTAATTAACTTCTGTGAAAGTGAGCATCAAATTAAATTTATTAAATTAAATAAATAACAAATTTGAACTCCCTACGCTAGTGTTAACTAGATCAGGTTCGAAGAGTATTTCTCAAACTTATGTTTTATAAGTTACCTCTGTCAATTACAATATTATCTTAACATTGTTGGAAAAAACTGCAAGAAATTTTAATAATTTATTATATAATAATGTATATGGAATTAGAGGCAAAGATATGTTTAAATGATGAAGACGAAAAAAAACTGAACAAAAAATAGTAAATTTAGAAACAGCTAGTGCTTTTGATGATGAAATTGAAGCATTTAGTGGGGTTAATTTTAGTGATGAAACAGTTGACTTTAAAGTGCCACAATCAACACAAGTGATGGTAAATAACTCAGAAAATTCTAAAATTAGAAATACTGAAAAACACATCAAACCATCGAACCAAGAGAATGTTAATAATATTCATAGCCTTGTTCAAAATGCACGTCATCAAATTAATAAATACAAAGAAGAATATAATGTTAATGAACATGAAAATGTTTTAGAACGTTTAGAACAATTAAAAAAATTACGTGATAGTTCACAAGTTCAACCAAATGAATTTCAACAAATGCTAAATCAAATTAAAGAACGGAATTTTAATGATCGAATGGCATATATTATGGATCGCATTAAAATTTCTCATCGTTATGATGATAAGTTAGAGTTAGACCATAATGGTGAACCATTAGAAGAGAATTTCCCAAAAGGGGTAAAAAAAAATAAAGTTACAATTACTGGTAATAAAAATGAAATTAATACTTTTAAACAAAACTTACCAAAAAAAATTGCTAATGATTTAAGTGAAAAAGAAAATGTTACCATTACATTATCTATTAAACAATTTCAAGAAGTTGTGCGTGATACTGTCGAAGATGTTTTAGTTGAATTAGGAATTAAAAATAAAGATGAATAATTTTTATTTTGTTTGAATTTGTTGTTATTTTTGGATTGGGAGGAAGAATAAATGAAGATAGCATTATTTGGTGGTAGTTTTGACCCATTTCATACTGACCATTTAGCAATGATTAATCTTGTTAAAACAAAAACAGATATTGATGAAATTTGAATTATTCCAACAAATCAGAATCCTTTTAAAACACGAAAATTATCTCCCCCTACGGATCGTGTCGCAATGATTAATTTAGCAATCGCTGATTTAGTGGATGTTAAAATTAATTTAATTGAATTAGAAAATGCAAAGCCTAGTACAACATATGAAACTGTTTTAAAATTGCAACAGCAATTTCCTCATCATCAGTTTTATTTTATGATTGGTTCTGATCAACTAGCATCATTAAATAAATGAAACAATATTAATGAATTAGCAAGAATGCAAACTTTTATTGTTTTCCAACGAAATGAACCAATTGATCAAACAATTTTAAAACAATATCAAGCAATGTTACTTCCATTTCATAATAATTTAAATTTATCATCAACAATGTTACGAGAAGGAAAAAACATTGCATTACAATTGCCAAATATTACGAATTATATTAATAATAATTTATTATATTTGCCAGAACGACTAGGCCAAAATATGGATAAGGAACGCTATCAACATTGTTTAAATGTTGGCCAAAAAGCGCGGGAATTAGCATTAGTTCATAAGTTAAATCCGCAAAAAGCTTTAATTGCTGGGACTTATCATGATATTACAAAACAATGATTAGAACAAAAACAAAAAGCATATCTAACAAAATATTTACCGACGTTTTTATCAGAGCCAATTGCTACTTGGCATGCTTATACTGGTTATTGCCATTTAAAATATGATTTATTATTTAATGATGAAGATATTTTATCAGCAATTAAATGGCATACTGTTGGTCGACCAGAAATGACTTTATTTGAAATGCTAATTTTTGTTGCGGATAAAATTAGTAGTGAACGAAATTATTCAAAAGTTGATTATTATCGAACATTAGCCCAAAAAGATTTAGTAAAGGCATTTCAAGAATTATTAATAGTTCAATTTGAACGAGCAGTCGCGAAGCAAGGCCTTGAGCATTTAGGAAAAAATATACAATTGACTTATCAGCAATGAAAAGAGGATAAATAACGTTATGAATTTAATTATTAGTGCAATGAAAGAGGAATTGGCAGCAACTTTAAATGTTTTAAAACCAACAATAGTTGATAAATATACCCAGATTGAAGTATATCAAAAAGATAATTGATTATTTGCAATTAGCAAAATTGGGTTAGTTAATGCTGCTATGACTTTAACAACCTTACTTAAAGATTATGTAATTAAAACAGTTTATAATCTTGGAACAGTTGGGACTTTAAAACCAAATTTTAAACCATTATCAGTTTTAGCAATTACGGAAGCTTACTATACTTTTGCTAATGCCCAAGAGTTTGGTTATGCAATGGGGCAAATCCCTGGCGAATTACCTAGTTATTATAGTGATAAAAAATTAATAGCTACAATTACAACAAAAATGCCACACATTCAAACAGCAGTTTTAGGCAGTAGTGATATTTTTATTGATAAAATAGAATATTTTGAGCATATTAAAAATAAATTTAAAAATAAGATTGATGTAGTTGATATGGAAGGTTGTGCTTTTTTTCAAGTTGCTTTAAATTATCAAATTCCAATTATTAGTATTAAAATTGTTACAGATTATTTACAAGCAAATAAGAAAAGTTCAACAATACAATTTAAACAAAATTTATCACAAGCAGGAATTTTAATTTGTGAATTAATTTCAGCAGAATTATTTAATAATCAAGAATAAAAAATTAAAAATTAAGATATAATTTAAACAATGTTATCAAATAGAAAGAGGGATTAAATGTCGTGACTGACGGTTTTGATTCAAAATAATTGTTGCATTAGTTGCTTTATTTGGATTATTAACTAATTATTTAACTAATTTATTGCATTTAAACAAAATGATTGTGACGGACAGTAATAACCAAGCAACATATTTATGAGCTGTTTATGATCAAACAGGCGCAATTAGTCATTGAAATTATGCTGGTTACACAATATGATGAATTTCATTTTTTACAACACAATCAAATTTTTTAGTATTAATTTGATTTGTAATTGCAATTATTTGCCATCGGCAAGAAGGAATTATTAAACTATTAAAAACATATTTATCATTATCAGTTGCTGTGTATATTACCGTTACTTGTTTAATTTACAATTTCGTATTATTACCAGCAATCTTAAAAAATAAAGATTTAATGTGAGGGCCTCTAAAGTGAACAGAGCAAATTATTCTGCATGCTGTTGTACCAGTATTAACAATTATTTATATTGTTATCTTTGCTAATCAGTCACCATTAGTTTTAACAAAACAATTTTATCGACAAAAATTAGGGTGATATTTTATTTATCCAATTTTATATGGTGTTTATGGAGTTATTAAAGGAATATTATGTGAATATAGTGGAATGCATCTAAAGATTGCATATCAATATTTCTTTTTACAAATTACAAATCCAAAAGTACAAGATCTACCTGGTATTGTTTGATTTATAATTGCTATTATTTTAATTTCAGGGATTATTGCTGCTTTTGGAGGCTTATATCATTTTAGTATGTTAAAAGTTACAAAACGTTATCAACAAGCAAAAAATTTTGAGAGTGTTGCATATAAACGGGTATTATTTAATTTATTTAAAAACAAGAAACTTTTTTCTTTTATAAAAAAAATAATAACACAAAAAAATAAAAATACAAAAAATAATTTCATATTTTAACATACTAAAAAATAGTTTAAAAACTAAAATTAAATTATTTTAAATTAACTAAAATTAAATCTTATAATTTTTAAATCCAAAATATTTTTAAATGTTGAAAATAAAAATGTTTTATTCTCATATCCCAAACAAGATTTTACAACTCTTGAAACATAACTTTCAGCAGATACACCAATATTTCACTCTTTATTTTGATTTAAAATACCATTTTTTAAATTAATAAAATACCTTAATTTAATTCTTTCATTCTGTAATGATTTTAAAAAAGTTATAAATTCGTCGTATTTTCCTTGTAAAAATAATTCCTTTGCGTGTAAATAATTTTTAACAATATATATTATTCTTTAATTCTCTTATTGCATTAAATCTATCAAATATAAACATACCATCTAAAATTTTAGCAGTTTTTTTTAATTCATTTAGCACTATCTCCACCAATAATTAATTTAATATTTTTATAATTTTTAAAAAATTTTTGAATTTGTTTTTTAATAAATAAAGCATTAAATTCTGCTCCTTAAGTTTTCTTATTAAGAAAAAAATAACAATATTTTTTATTTAAAGATTTATTATTTTCTTTTCCAGTATTAAATGAAATTATTCTAACAGTTTGCAAATAAGATTTATTATTTTTATTTTTTAAAGTTACATGTGCATCATCCAAATTGATATATAAATTTTCTCAATTTTTTAAATCTATTTTTTTATCTTTTCTTTTTATTAATGCTTTTCGTAAAATACGCGAAACAGATGAAAAATGCAATTTACAATTAAACATATCTAATATATCACTATATCTTTTATTTTTTACTATTTCAGCAATTATTTTTAATTTTAAATCATTAATTATTCTTTGTCATTTTTCAACTTCAAATTGTTTATCAACAAGAGGAACATATTTTCACTTACCCTTATAAAAATATTTGTAAATTCTTCTCTTATAAATTAATATTCCAAATTCTGTTTTAATTTTTCTAGTTTTTATTTCTTTTACAAAATATTTTATTTTATCTCGTTTTTTAAAAATTATATTATCAATTCTTTCTATCTTTTCTTTTAACTGATTTAAAGCATTTTCATAAATATTTGCACTAAATTTATTAAAATTAAACATTTTATTATTTTCTTTCGTTAATGTATAGTATAATTAAAGTAATTATAACATTTTACAAAAAGGAATAAATATATGAAAAAGTTATTAAGTATTTTAGGAGCAATCGGATTAACAGCAACAAGTACAACAAATTTAGTTGCTTGTGATAAACCTAAGCCAAATAATAATAGCGAAAACGGAAATAATAAACCAGAACCTAATAAACCACAAGAACCGCCAGTTGAAAGTAATTGAAAATTAGTTAATAATTTTAAGGAAAATTTACAAAAAGAAATTAATGTAAAAAATAATAAATGATATATAGCAATAGGAAGAAATAAAAGAGGCAATCCTTTATATAATTCTGTTGTTAAATTTAATTCAAAATGAGATGTTTTAACTGTGAGTGGTAATATATCATTTGGTAATGATAATTATTATTCTTTAAAAGATATTAAAAGTATTTATCGTTGAGATGGAACTAATGAACCACAAACACCAGATGTTGATAAAGATACTGGTAAAATTATAGATTGAAAAGAATAAAAGGACTTTATTAGTCCTTTTTATATTAATCGTACAAATTTCATAAAAATAATTAATAAAAATATATTTGTTGTTGTATTATATAATGCTGGACTAAATTTTCATACCTCAAATGTTTGATTAAAAAAAGTATATATTGTTTGAAAAATCTTACCAACGCCACTGGCTAATTCGTTTACTTGTTTTATACCAGGAATATTATTAACTATTCAAATTGCCGCATTTCTGATATGACACGCTAAATTATATCAACTACAACTTTCATATTGTGCTTGTCATCATTGACTATCAGGGAATAATCCACCGTTATTAATTTCTTGTCAATTATAAATCCCAAAATTAAAATCATAATAACGATACATATAATTATCTTTTTGTGCTTGTAATTCAAAAACATTATAACCGATTTTTTGTTCTTCCATTTTCTTATATTTTAAACCATATTTATCTTTTAAAACACCTTCAAAAACATATCCTTCATTTTGATTAATATTATAATCATTTGAAACTGAAAAATCATAGTTAAATACACCTCCATAATTTGTATTATAAAACCGATTTTTAAATGCTGAATACAATTTAATATCTAATTGTTTGTATTTATCAGAAAAATAAAAGTAACGTGGATAAATTTTAAAACCATTATTCGCTAATAAACCATATTTTTTATTATATTCTTGTACATAAATATTATTTTCTAAATCAAAAATTGTTCGTAAATAATCTTTATAAAAATTTTGAGAAACCGTAAACATACTATTTAATAATTTTTCAAATTGAGTTTTATTAATATTGCTTTCCTCAATTAAAACATCTGTAAAATTAACTAATTTTAAACCAAAAAAGTTAATTAAAACCGTATCATATTGTAAATTATCAATATATCCACTTTCAATAAAATTACTACGATTTTGAAATACTGGAACTAAAGCATGAGCAAAAAATGCTTTTAAAAATTTATTAATATCAATTTGACCTTTCATCTGTTCAAAAATCTCTTTACCAGTATTAGGAGTATTACCTTGATAATAATTATAATTTTCAGCACTAAAATTAAATGTATTTTCCTTTATCTTTCATAAAAGAAAATAAAAAACCTAAATCATCAGTATACCGATAATTATTATAATCATATCCATTTCAATATTGTTTAAGATGTGTTAACTCTAAACTCCCAGCAATAATATTTTTTCGTTCATCAATCGTTAAAATCATTCGATAAATTGATTTTTTAGTTAAAATAGTACCAATACTAGACTTATTCAAATTATTAATAATTTCAAAATCAAATATTATTCTTTGACTACCTAAATTTGGATCATCATAATCTAGATTACCACCTTGTTGAACTCGAATATTTTCTTGCACAATAGCATTAATATATTTTAATAAAAAAGAACGAGTATTTTGATAATTAGTATCAGTCCAAAAAATAACACTACCAGTATCTTTATCAACATCTGGTGTTTGTGGTTCATTAGTTCCATCTCAACGATAAATACTTTTAATATCTTTTAAAGAATAATAATTATCATTGCCAAATGATATATTACCACTCACAGTTAAAACATCTCATTTTGAATTAAATTTAACAACAGAATTATATAAAGGATTGCCTCTTTTATTTCTTCCTATTGTTATATATCATTTATCATTTTTTACATTAATTTCTTTTTGTAAATTTTCCTTAGAATTATTAACTACTTTTCAATTTTGAAACTTTAAATTAACTTGTTGCAAATTATCAATACTTTTTTCTAATTTATTTATAATTTCAACAGTAATAAAATATTTTGCAAATGAATACGAAAAATTTGTTAATTCTTTTAAAAATTGTTTCTTATCAACATCATAAAATTTATCAATACTATATTGTTTAGCATAAACATCTCAATTTTTATATAAATCCATAAACTCATGACTAGGTTTATCAAATGAAATTCCCGTTGAATAACTATCTTTTAAAAAATCTAAATATCACTTATCATTTCCTAACTATAGAATGTTTTTGAAACAATAAACCCAACTATATATAAACTTGATATCGTTAACATTAGTAGATGACTAAATAAAATTGCCATTTTGCCAAACAAAGAAAATAAAAAAGTATCAGAATTATATAAATCCATAATAATATTTTTTGCTGATGTCAACTGATTAATAATAACCGTAATAAATCCGGTTCCAAATATAACGATTGCCACAACTAAAAAAACTAATCTAATCATTATTTATTCACCCTTCGATATCCTTGTTCTCTTGTTTTTGCTTGCCTAGCTAAACTTGATAATTGTTGTTTATTACGATTAATTTTAAATTGTTTACGTTCTTCAACATGTTTTTGTATACCTTGTTTGGTATCTAAAACTCCACGAGCTGTTGAAGAATATAATTTTGATGTACTATTTTGAACAGTTGAACCTAATTCATTATATTGTGTTGATGTACCATGAATAGCATAAATTGATAATTTAATAACCATAAAAAAGATCACAAAATAAGCAATCGTTGTTTTTGTCATTGGCAATTTAGTATTTCAAATCACATCAAAAATAAACAAAAATACATCAAAAATAAAACTAAAAATTTTGTCTCAATTACTACTTTCTGATAATAAATTAATCATATTTACCACTTCCTTTTTCTTTTTTAGGTTTTAAATTCTTTTTCAAAATATCAATATCAAACAATTATAAGCGTTGTTTATTATTTAATTTTGATATATCTTTTCAAAAGTATTCTTTTTTATTAACAACCTCATCGTTTTTCAAATAACGAACAAAACTTAATCAATAACTATCGTATTTATTATCAAATTCAAGCGGAATAATTATCTTAAAAAACCGAATTCCTAATCCGACATCAGATCTATGTTTTGCACGTTTATCTTCGGCTGTTCTTTTAACAGACTCAGTTTTTCAAATTTCATAATCAGTAATATCTTGAAAAATACCAATTCGCATAATAAAAAACGATTAAAAATATTAAATCCTTTTTTAACAATTGATTTTTTAAGTGAAATTGGAATAATAATACCACTTGCTAATTGCCTAATATTATTTCAAATCATACTCTCACGCTGAGCAGTAAACAAAGCACGATGTCCAAAATGTCTTGCTAAAACAATTCACGGTATCTTACCACTATTAACTTTTTTCTCATCGTGCGGACTAGTTCCATCAATATATAAATAACTTTCATCAAATAAAATAACACTATCATCTGGAGGAACTGGTTTTGTTCGATCAGTAAAATCCAAATTATTAAAAGTTAAAAGTTTTATTGAATCATCTTCAATTGGATAATTACTATAAATTTTATTCGTTAAAAGTTTCATAGACTGAGACAAATAATTTAAAAGTAATGTTTTACCTGTTCCTAACTTACCAATGATAACTGACAAAGGGTTATCTCAAACAAAATCAACTAACCTAAATGCATTTAACTGATAAAAAATATTTTTTCATAATCACCAAAAAAATATACACATTGTAAAACAAATAATAGTCAAAATACTAAGCCGGTGTAATTTAAAGAAATAATTCAAAATAATAAATCAATTAAACTAAACAAAACCATTGAACCGCTAATATAACAATAATTTTTTAAAAAAAATACAAACTTTTTCATTATTTAAAATACCCAACTATTTTAAAAATCATTCACAATAAAAACCAAGTTAAAAACAAAATTACAATTCAAACACCAATCATCAAAGTTAAATATTCATTTTGTGTTAAATTTAAAGTTGTAATATTTTCAACATTTGTTTTATCTATAAACAAAAAGACATGAATAAAAAACTCTTTTAATTTTTCTCAATCATTTTGCATTTTTAAAAACTCCACATTTTTTGAATAAGTTTAAAAAATATTCCAAAAAATAAAATGATAAATAATACAAACGATAAAACATATATAAAATCGGTAGTCGAAAAAAAAGCTTAGGTTTTATAAAAATTATAAATAAAGTAATTAAATACAAATTAAAGTAATCGCTTTATTAGAACGATTTTTTTATTTGCATTATTCATCAGATAGTATCTTTAAAATTAAAAATTAACCTATTTTGCCCTACAAACTAGTTAATTTTTATAATTTCCTTTCTGTGATTTATTATATTTTTTCGGTTTAACAACTAATAATATCATTTTTAATAAAGGTACTATCTGATGAATAATGCAATACTAAAACTTAATATTTTGATGCTTAAAGATGGATAACTCATCTATGGCACGAAGTTTTAAAGAAAGTGTGAAAGCGATTGGATTTACTACTCCTATTTATTTCTTTTAATTCTTAGCAAGATTAATCACTTGTGAAATGTCAGAGCATGTGTTTTTTGGCTTGTTTTCATAAAAAGAGTGCTGTTAAACCAAAAAAAACAATATCGGATACTAAAAAACAAGAGGGAGGAGCTCCAAAAGGTTATTTTCTTTATATAAAGTTGTGTAGGGATGGATGAAGCGTAATTAATAACTAGGTAATTTTTTTTGTTTATTTCCGTATGGGGTAAACTCTATCAAAATATCCTATCCGCCCCCGCTCACCTTCAAAAGTGAAGCGGGCGGCGAAGGAATTAAATTAAATATTAAAATAAATTATTTACTAAATATCAAAATATTAACCAATAAAGGAATATTATGTTTTTTTACAGAAAGGAAAATATTTGATGAAAAAATGAAATAAAAAAATTAAAAATAAATTACAAGAATTAATGATACGAGCTTATCTGGTAACAGTAAATGATATTAATGATGAAATTTGATCAACAAATAAAAAAATTAAGGAGTATATATAATGACAGAATATAAAAGTTTGTATACTAATAAAACTTGAAATGAAATAACAACATCTTTTGATTGAGTTAATTGTCAACCTATTAATTAATTGTCGTATTTCACATTATAAAAAGCATTATGATTTGCAATGTTTAGAATGAGCAAAAATGTACTTAATTTTATTTGAAAACAAGTGAGATATTATTGTTTCTTATATGCAACATTACAAAATTAACGATATTTTAGATTTAACATCAGATGGATGAAAAATATTACAAATTGACAAAAAAATAAACCAGATAAATTAAAATATATTATTGCAATTGACCCTGCTGGAATTGGTCAAACTGGTATTATTATTTATAATGTTTTACAAAATAAAATAATTAATAATATTACTTTTAATTCCAAAAATGAAGAAGAAGCAATAAATAATATGTATTTAATATTAAATGAGTTTAAAAATAAAATTTGTTCTTATTTAAATAAAGTTATTGTAATAATTGAAGATTTTCAACTTCACAAAGGTTTAAAAATAAAAAATCCATTATCTACTCCTAAATTCATTGGTGGTTTAAAAGTTTTATGCAAATATCTATTTAATTTAAATTATGTTTTACAATCACCAGTTGTTAAGAAAAATTATATTTATAAAGGAAATATTAAAATAACAGAGCACAAATTAGATGCTTGAAAACATTTACAATATTTTTTAAAAAAGGAAGTGATAAATAATGACAATAACAGAATCAATTAAATTTAACAAACTTAAAGAAGAAAATGAAACACTTAAAAAAGAACTTGCTGAAAAAGAGCAAGAAACAAATAGTTTTAAACAACAAATAGATATGGCACATAATTTTAATCAAAATTTAGGTACTGAAATTGAAGAATTAAAACAACAACAATTATATAAAGAAGATTTTTACAAAAATCCATATTCAACAGGTTCTATCGATTGAATATTAGTTGACAGTTCAAAATATGACAAATTATCTAATAAGGATGTTAAATAATGTCTCAAACAAAAAGTAATTTACCTAAAAAATCAATAACTAATAAACCTAAAATAAAAAATAAAAAAGTTAATAAATTAGAATTAACTGTTAGATTACATGAAAATCCTATTAAAACAAAAATTAAGGCTCTTGTTGCTGGTGGTGTCGAAGTTGATGCTTGTTTGGCTAAATGTCAGTGAGAAGGATTAAATTACTCAACATTATCAATATATAACCCATTTGTTTTAACTTAGTTTTTGAAATTAAAAAAAGATGATGAGATAAAAATTAAAGGATCAGTATTTAATCAATTAAATATAAAAACTAAACGCTATTTTTTGTCTTTTAGAGTAGATAGTTTTGAAATTATACAAAAAGCGATTAGAAAAAGAACAAATACAAATATTAAAAAATAGGAGGAAAAACAATGGCATTAAAAAATGTAAAATATGTTCTTATAAATGAAAATAATGAACCTATTAAAAATGAAGATGGTAGTTTAGATATTAAAACTGCTGAAATTATTTTAGAAAATACTGCTGAAATTGAAGAATTTAATTAAAGTAATTTAGAAAATAATAATCAGCAAATCAACGAACTACAAGCAAAAAATACTGAGTTAACTTCACAAATTGAACAACAAACAATTCAACTAAAACAAATTGAAGTAATTGATTTTATTAATTCTTCAACTGATAATGAAGAATTTAAAAATGTTTTATTAAAATCTTATGATATTACTGATGATATTGAAATCATTAAAACACAATTGCAAAGTGTTTATGATGAATTAATTAAGGTACAAAAAGTTAATACTGGGGGCTTACCAAAAGTAGTAAACAAAGAAAACAATATTTTAGATACAGACAATGTATTTAATAAATATAAAGAAGGAATAAAAATATGAATCCAAAAACAATTTTTGGCGATATTGCTAATCAAGCAACACAAAGAGACCAAGAAACATTTGAACAATGATATTTACAAACTTATCAACAAAAATTTAGTTGAGAAGCATTATTTGCGTGAAAAGAAGCAAATAAACTTGGTTTAACATATAAAAGAAAGAAAAATATTAAATATAATGAAGGTTTGGGAGCAAACGGTCAAGTATTTAATACTGATGATAACCTACTAAAATATTCAACAGTAGAATTTGAAGATGGAGTTGTTGAATTAGATACAATTTTAACTTTTGCTCGTAAATTAGACCCTGTAGAAAATGATTTTAATCCTAATCTTTGAGCTGCCGATATTGAGCAAGCAATGGATACTGAGGTTGCTTATAAACGCAATAAAATTTTAGAAATTATTAATAAAGGAACATTTACAACTATTCAAGGCAAAAAAGTAGATAATACAAATGCTTTACAAATTCATGATGAAATTATGGATAAAATATATGAAAACGGCTTTACTCTATCAGAAACAATTGTTTTAGGTTCGGCTGATTTTATTCGTGAAATTCGCAATAAATTACAGTTACAACTTGGAACAAACGATCAAATAAATAGTGTAATCACAATAAGTGGAGCAATGAAACTGTTGAAGGAACAACATACTATATGGTTCCTAAAAAATTACCAATTATTAATAAAGATGGTTCAGAAGGAACAATTGAATTATTACCAGATGGTGTTAATGCAATTGCCTTTAAGTTTAGCAAAAAATATGACCCTCTTATTTTACGCAAAAAAGATCATACTCCGTTAAGAGTTGGTGCTGCTGCGTTAGGTACTGGAATGGGTAATACTTTGATTATGGAAAGAGTTTTATATTTAGGTGGAGCAGTGGTTGAACCAAAAGGAATTATTAAACATATTGTTTCAAAAATTGATATTAGTATAAAATTAATAAATTAGATAAACCAACTATTCATGTTGCAGACCCAGCAACAGCAACAGCCGAACACTTAAAACCACAATTTAAAGATGTTGTTTTAAAAGCAGTAAAAGCAGTAAATAGTTCTTTAACTGAAAGTGATTTTGATTACTTTATTGAAAGTGCTGGTGTTGATTGACCAATAAATATTACAAATGATACCAAGGTTTTTGTCCAAATTGAAGGTAAAAACAACGCTACTGGTCAAACAAATCCGATTGATGTTAAAATTAAAAATTCTTAATAGTACTAAAAAATAGTACTTTTTCGTTTGATAAATGATATGCTAATTGGAACATCTAAAACAGCCCTTATTTATGCTGTTAAAAAAATCCAACTAGATTGTCAATCCAACAACAAGAAAAAAGTTTTGGTTTACAGTTATTATAATTTTTAGGAATTCAAGTTTTAGCTCTTGGTTTATCAGTTTTAACTGGTGGTATTGCTTCGGCTGTTGATCTTGGTGTGGGATTATCTAATTTTGCCGCAGCATTTATCTCGTTTGGAGTAGAAACAGCAACCGATTTTGTCGTAAATCAAATATATGATAAATTAACATCAGAAGTAACAGCAAAAAGTACCGCTTTAAATTTGTTACCAGCAAATGGTGGAATTGGTAAATTAACGCGTGCTGTTCGCACAACTAGAATTTTAAAATTAGCAAAAGAAACTAAACTACTTGAAAAATTAGGTGTAATAACTGCTAATAATTTAGAAGATGTTGTAAGGCAAGTTACAGATAAAAAGATTTTATCTGATAAATTAATATTTGATTTTACAAAGCAGGCTAATAATGAAACTTTATTATATACAATTGGAAAATTAGCCCGAAATGATTTTTATAAAGGTTTTAAAGTTTCTAATTTAGAAACAATTAATAATTTATTAAAAATTGAGAAAAATATTCAAAAAATAAGTCCTAAATTAGTTTAAAAAATACCACGCGTGAATGAAAAAAATGCTAATAAATGATTGTCTGAATATGGATTAAATATTGATAAAATAAGTAAAATTAATACTAATGAGTGATATAACATTATGACTAATCTTCATAAAAAAGGTGTTGGTAAAAATCTACTATTAAATGCTAATTTAATGAGGGGTAGTAAAATATTTAATAATAAATTATTAAATATTTTTCATCAAACACCAATTAAATTAAATAAAATTTTAAATCATTTAAACCCAAATTTTTATATTCAAAAAGTAACTAAAAAATTATTAGCCCCAATTGAAAAACAAATAATTACTATTAAACAAAAAGTAATTAGTAAAATTACTGATAAAACTAAAAAAATATTATCTAAATTTGAAACTAAGGCTATTAAAAAAGGTCAATTATTACCTTTTGCTTATGGTTCTGATGTTTTTTTAGCAGTTAAAATTGTTCCTTTATCAGTTGCGGGTGAAGTTGCTTTAACAATATATTATAAAAATCCTAAATATGTCCCTATTGTCGTTATGACAACTTTAATCAAAGCAGAACAGTTTGTTTTGGCTCCTGAACCGTTTAAATTCTATATGAACAGTGAGTGGTTTATTGGTTGAGGATTTAAAAAAACAAGTTTGTTTAATTTAGTTTCTTTTGCCCCACTTGCTTATCAGCAAGTAGTAAAAGATAGTTTTAAAATATATCGGACAATTGCTAAAATATTAAAAATGCAAGAACAATTTAAAAATAACTTTAATAAAGATAAATTGTTAAATACGCTAGAAGATAGTGCAATTACTAGTTTATTGGGTAATGGACTAGTATTTCAAGCATATAAACAACTCAGAACAAAACAAGATTTAAACAAAAAAATTAAAACAAAAACATTACTAAATAGTAAAAAATTTATATTAAAGAAAATATATTCTAAAAAAAGTAAATGATAAGGAGATGATTAAATGTTAAATGAATTATGACAAAATGTTACTTTGGAAAATTATAATAATTTTATTCCAATGACAGGTAAAATTACAAAAGTTCCAGTTCGTTATAATAAGTTCTTTAAAGGTGATGTAGAATTATGATTTAAAACATTTGCTTTAAGAGCCCAAAATATGATTAATTCTTACTTAAACTATCCATTTTCAAAGCTAAAATTTGAAACATTTAAAGACCCATTATTAAAGAAAATTTGTATTAATATGGTGTTTATTACGATTGAACATTGAACATTTAACCGTATTCCAATTGATTTTTTTACTTCGGCAAATATGAGGTTGGTGATATTAATTATTCTTCACAAAATGACCCTATGGCAACATGACAAGGTCTATTGCCTACCTATGCAAAATCATTGGCTAATTTAACAACTTTAAAGAAAATGTTTCGTACTTTTCAAGAAGAAGGTATTGATTTAACAATGATTGATTTAGAAGCATATTATACTCAATTAGAAGTTGATGCTTTATTAGATAAACTTGTTATAGAAAAAATTAAAGATGAAAAACTTGCAAAAATAAAAGAAGAAATTTTAGATGAATTAAAAAAATCAATTGTTATACCAAAAGTTCCAAATTGAGAAATTGTTGATACTAGTGATTTTATAGTTGGTCAAACTGGATATAATATTCCTAATTTTGATAAAGAAAATTATATTTATAGAATTTGAGCCTCAGAAAAAAATAGCAAAGGAGATTTAAAAAGTCAAGGGATGTTACAAACAAGGCATAGTTTTAAACAAACAATAGGTGTTATATATGATCAAATAGGTGTTAATAGTGCATGTTTAGCATTATCTATTAATCCTGATGAATTGATTAATATTGGAGTTAATGGTCCAGTAACATTTAAACCTTTGGGATTTGTGTTTATTGAAAGAAAAAAGGTAAATTAGAAAGGAGATGTTATTATGCTAAAAGTAAATATTAAAGATGTAATTATGTTTTTGAAAATCTTTGGAGTTTCATCATTGTTTTTTATCGCAGGAATTATTATTTGTTTTATAGGAGAAAAAACATTGGGTATTTCTTGACCAGCATATGTTATTGTTTCAGCAATGCTTATCGGAGCTGGAATTATAGTTTTGATTATTGAAACAATTAGATTTATCAAAACACATAACAAAAAACAAAAAGAAGATAGTATTGAAGATGTTATTAAAAAAGAAGAAACAAAATAAAGAGGTGTTATAAATGGGATTGTTGCCAGCAAAAAAGAAATTAAAAAAGAGTTATGATATTGATAGTTATTATCTTAATTTAGCATCAACGATTACTAATCGTAAAAATGTTACTATTCAAAAACATAATGAAATTTTAGAAAAAAGAATTTGTGAAGATAATGCTAATTTTTTAAATCCACGTGATTTAGAAATTAGCATTTATAATCCAATTAATAAAAAGTATTTAGACACTAAATTAATTAATAAATTTTTAAAAATGCAAGACTTTACTAATAAGAATTGATATAACGAATATAAAATTAATAAAAATGGTAGGGGTGCATATTTTATTTTTGCTAATAATTCAAAACTTAATTTTATTATTATTGATTTTTACAATGACCAGTATGATGAATTAGGTAATTTAGTATCTTGCACTTTTGATTATAACCCTTATATTAAAAATGACCAGAGTATTTTTATTACTGAAAAATTAGAGATTGATTATGTAACTAAACAAGTAAAAGTTATTAGAAAGTTAAAAACACGATTATATAGTACTATTACCGACTTATATATTGATGATGCTAAATGAAATAACTATACAACTTTACAAAGAGAAGAAATATTACCACTTAATTTTATTCCAATTCAAATTATTCCTAATAACCCTAATTTTGAGCCTTCTGCTCGTTATGGTAAACAATTTGCTAGTATTTTAGATATTATTGCTGAAAAGATTATGTTAGATCCATTATTAAATAGTGGTAAATTTACTATTAATACTAATGGAGTTAATGGTGTGGTTGACCAAGAAATTAGTAAAATGCTGGCATCATTTATTGAAAATGACTTGTTATTAGTTGAAGGAGACCCTGATAGTAATTTTCAACCAGTAGACTATATTGCTGGTAATTTTAAAGGTGAGCAATTAACTAAAATATATGATTGATTATTAACAAATTACTATAAAATAAATCGACATCATGTTCCCGCCATTGCTAAGGGAGTCCAACAAACACAAGTTGAAGTTGCTGACGTAAATATTCAAACAAACGCATCATACGAACAAATGATATATATTAGAGAAATTAAATTAACTGAATTTATTATTAAGTTAATTAAATATGATAATGATATTTTAAACAGTAGAACATTCAATATTAAAAATATTGACGAGTTAATTGTTGATGTTTGCTTACCAGTAAATGCTATTTTAAACAGACAATTAAAAAACAACGAAACTATTATCAATATACCTAATGAAGAAGAAGAAGAACAAGAATAATGTTAAAACCATCTGAAAAAATGTTAGCACAATTAACAGAAAATGATGAACCAATTGACTATTCAATTGATAGTATTCCGTTAGATTTTGCTAATCAATCGCAGTACAGCGACCCTAATTTAGAACAATTATTTAGTGAAGACCGTGCCAGAACCTTATATATTTATAAAATTAATAATCTTGTTAAGACAAAGCAAAAACCAATCTTAAACTACTCTCAAAATAGCGTTAAAATTGGTTTTATTGATAAAGATGAATATATTAAGATTATTGGTTATAAAATTAGTGACTTTAACTTTAAATTACAAGTTCAACAAAATACCACAATTCAAGACAATAGAACAAGTTATGTAATGATTGATGAAAAAGATATTTTAATTAATAATATTTCAAAACAAGACAAAGAATTTTTAGAAACATTAGACTTAAAAATAGTATCTATTAATGAACCAATTAGTGAAGACAATAAAAATGAATGTTACATCATTGAAGAATATAAACGTCCTTATTCACCAGGCGGGGTTGATATTATTAAATCTACTCATTTAGTTAAGGTGACTGATTTTAAATGAAAAAATCAAAATAGTATTCATTTAGTATTACAAAAATCATTACCAGAAGATACAGTATTTACTGGTATTGAGATTAAGTATCCTAAATCAATGTTATTTGGAAATATTAAATGTTGAGGAAATGTGAATGGTGTTTATTCTTATCCATCATCAAATATTGAAAATGCTAGTTTAGTACCTTTGTTATTAATGCCAATTGAAACAAACCCTAATTTAAGATTATTTCAATATTGATTTACCGAAAGTTTTTTACCGTGAAGCATTGCAAAAAATTATATTCAAGGTAAAGATATTTTAGATTTAGTAAATAAGAATGATTTAGATAAAGTTTTATTAAATTTTTTAACATATCGTTATAATTATGATAGAAAATTTCAAGGGGCAAAATACGATGAAAAAGGCAATCCTACAAATAAAGCGGATGAATTACGCCAAAAATTCGAAGGACAAAAACCAGAAGATGTTATTGATGGACTATTTGAAAACTGAAAATTAGATAATTATAAATCTTTAAATGATAATGCTGTCAAAAGATTTAAACAAATTATCTATATGTTATCAAATTATACATATAGTAAATACGAAATTAATAAAGGTTATAATGATGATATTAAATTATTTACACCCTATTATTTTGAATTATTATCAATACCTAATAAAATTGAAGAAAATTATTGAGAATTTAAAAATTCTATAGTTCAATTAAATTCATCATATTTTAATTTTATTAGTGGTCCTATTCCTATAAATTATTGAAAACAAATTTATCCAAGTGATAAACCGTTTAGTATAGCAGATGATAATTATTATTTTGTAGTTTGGCGTGGTGATGAAAATACTAATTGAAGAATTATTAAATTTAAAAATATTAATTTTTCAGAAAGAAGAAAAGTTTTAGATACACAAGAAGATTATGAATTAGCATTAACACGATTAGGAGATAATTTATTTCGTGTTAAAATAAGAGCTGTAAGACCTATAACATCTTGGTCACAAGATGATGGAACTTATTTTAAATCAGTTTATCGTTGAAAAATTGATAAAAATATTCCTGGGTTAGAAGTAAATGATAAAACTGGTGAAATAAAAGTTGAAGGAGAATAGAAAAATATAAAAAGTCATTTATTAAAATGACTTTTTATATTTCTAATCTAATTAATGATAATTTTTCATTATTTTTACTAAATAATTCTAAATTATTAATATTAATTTTTTCTTTTTCTGTAAAAATTGTAATATCATAGTTACCATAACCCCATATCCCTGATATTTCAATTTGATTTAAATTAAATGGTTTTTGATGACTATAAAAAGTTATTTTAATTATATCTTCAACCAAATTTTCAGTCATATTTATTCAATTTGCTTTTGAATAAAGTAATTTATATCATTGAGAAAAATAACTTAAATAATCTTCTATTTTGTCATTAGAAATAATTAAATTAGTTAAATATTTACCATATTATCCATCTGATAATTTAATTTCAGCAGGAATAAGTGAGGTGATATTGTTTGTTTCTAATTCATTTGTTATTGATAATCAGTTAAAATAATTTGTTTCTAATTGATAAATATGGTTTTCTGAAATATCGGTGTTTTTAACAGTTACTTTAATTTCATCATTTTTGTTGTTATTATTTTGCTGTTTTAAATTTCAATCTGTAATTTGCCCTGTTTGTGGATCAATAATTGGTGTATTTGGTTGACCTTGTATTTCTCAATGATAAACTGATTTAAAATAAGTTCCATCATCTTGTGACCAAGATGTTATAGGTCTTATAGCTCTTATTTTAACACGAAATAAATTATCTCCTAATCGTGTTAATGCTAATTCATAATCTTCTTGTGTATCTAAAACTTTTCTTCTTTCTGAAAAATTAATATTTTTAAATTTAATAATTCTTCAATTAGTATTTTCATCACCACGCCAAACTACAAAATAATATTTATTATCAATTTGATTAAATGGTGTTTCTTGTGGCGCTATTCATTCTAAGTTATTTTTAATTTCTTGATTAGTAGTATCTATTTTATGTTTTTCTTTTTCTTTTTTTTAAATCATCTTCGCTATATTGTGTTTTATTACAAGCAACTAAATTTGTTGTACTTGTTCCAATTAAAGTGATTGTTCCCAAAAGACTTAATATCTTTTTCATTATAATAATTCCTTTCGTTAAAATTTTCTTACAATTACAATTATATATATACAAGGACTATTTAAGAGTTTGAAAGGAAATTATTTAATTTATATGGAAAGGGTCAATCTAGGCTCGCGGTGATTTTCATAATTTTATGAAAATCAACCGCTCGCCCAATTCATGCAAATGATTTTTATAGTCTTAATGATATAATTAAAGCATTTAAAGAAAGGAAGTATATTTAATTTTATGTATAAAAAAGGAAATAAAGTTAATGTTAAAATAACAAACATTATACCTTATGGTGCTTTTTGTAGAGCAGAAAAGGCTGATGGTTTAATTCATATTAGTGATATTTCAGATTACTTTGTTAGAGATATTAGAGATTTTTTTGATGTTGGTGATGAAATTGAAGTTGAGATACTAGATTTTAATTCAGTTAGAAAACATCTTAAATTAAGTTATAAAAATTGTCATCCTGAACTATTGAAAAATGATGATGGTAATAAAATACAAGAAAAATCACCTAGTTTAGAAAAATCATTAAATACTAATTATTTAATAAATAAAAAGTAAATAAAATTTATAAATTTTAGAAGGTTTTTAAAACCTTTTTATATTCCCATTTTAAAACGATATGGATAAGAACCATAAAACAAAGCATCATATGGGTCATGGTACATTTTACTATTGGGTGTGTTTGTTTTGGTATCACTAAATCTTAGTTCACTAATGCACTTATCTAAAAATGGGAAGTTATCTAATATGCCATATATTTTACCTTGAACAAACATTTTTCTTATTCAGGTTACGCGATTGATTATACCTGCTTCTTTATTAAGAGATGTCTGATTTTTTTGGCTTTAAACATCTTAATTTTATAGCCTAAATAAGGGTAAATATCTTCTTGTAATTTTTGCATAAAGTCGTGTGCATTAATATCATAATGAAATGTAGCATATTCAAAACCATCAAATTTATAAAATGTATTAATTATTCATTGCCCGTAATGTTCAACTATTTCATTTAAATTCATTGCGTTTTTTGGTGTAACAACATTTTCTTCAATTAAATATTTATCATATTCATTATTTTCATTAATTTTATAACCACTAAATAAAAACACCGTGTGGTCTTCACTACCATTAGCATAATCCACACCAATTGAATAACTATCAAATTGATACTGTTTTGTATTGGAATTATAAAAATCTTGTAAATTATACTCTTTAATATATTTACGATAATTTTGTAAAACATAAATACTGGGGTCATTATCGTTATATTCAAATCCGTAGTATTCAAGTTCAAATAAATCAGGTCGCTCTTGTTTGTTTGTTAAAACAAGTTTTTTAGTAATATCAGGTATTTTATTTCAAACAGCACACATTTTTAATCGTAAATTAAAAATACCCAAACCATTAAATGCTTGTTTGTTTTTTGAATATACTTGATTGTATTATTTTAAAATATTTTTAATTCTTTCATTTAAGGGTAAATATGGGGTTACAAATTTTTCATAAAAGACATGTTTAGATCAAAAGGATTAAAAGTAAATTGATTAGAATATGTTTTATGAAAATATGTTATTACTGTTATGTATTGTTTTGCTATGTTGTTTCATTCTTGAAATGTCCAAGATAATTCTTTTACTGGAATAGGATTATCTAAATTATATTGTTCATTATCATTTTCATCAGTATATTTTTCATAAGATACTTTTAAACTTTTTGATCTAAACATGGAAATTCGCAAATTATTATAACGTTTATCTAATTCTTTATCAGTTAAAATTTCTTTTTCTTCAGCATGTATCATTTCATCTGTTAACGCTGATATAATACCACTACCTTTACCAACTTTTCCCATAATTTTATTACCATTAGCATAACCCGCAAAAGCAATTCTCACACCCTAGGAAAAACAATTTCGCCACCTTCTTTAACATTTTTAGGTCAAACAATGCCATTTTCATTGTAAGGTCCTATATCAATCCCATATTTATCGTATAAATAATTACATACATTAATTGTATCGCCAAATGTAGTATCTTCATGGGTATTGGCATATCTTCGTAAAATGTTAGATGAAGCATCAGTAAAATTACAATCAAAAAATAATTTTTCTGCTATGTGATTTCATGTCTTATTAGTACCACGCCCCGTTGAAATAAACTTAAAAAAAGTTGGTGAAGTAAAATATCGGGCATAACTATCACCAACAAAGTCTTTAAATACTTCTCAATCAAAACCAAAATTATAGTCACTAAAATTCAAATCATATTTTTTATTTAAATATTTATAACTAGTAATCCGTTTTTTGTTATTAATTTTGGTAAAATCCTGTATTTTTAAATAGCCTCTTTTTTTGATAAGATTATGTGAAATATTGAGTATCATATTTTAAAATAATTTGTTTATATGAAAGGAAATTATAAAATGGAATTAAAACAAAATTTATTAGAAGATTATAAAAAAGATAAAATAATAGAAACAAACAATGAAACTAAAAATTTCTTGATTGAAAGAGATAATGAGATATTTAAATTATATCAACAAGGACAAATATTACAAGGATATAAGGTGATATCAAAATTGCCAAAAACAATTAAAATAGAATGTGGAGATATTCCTATTAAAAGAAGATTATATGTTAAATATGATGAAGAAAAAAAAGAAAATATAAATCGTTATCCTTTAGATGAAGAATTAGGTTTAAAAAAAATACGAAAGAATTGAAATAAATTTAAAAAATAAATATATGTCTTTTATAGGTGATGGAAAAAGATATAAAGATATTTTACATACAACAGAAAATGCAAATATTAGTGAAAGAACAATATCTAATATTTTTAAAAATGCCGATTTAGAAGAAACCGATTACATTAGTAATAAAAATAACAATAAAATTAAAATTCCAAATAATGTTTTATATATTCAAATTGACGGAACTTTTGAACCAATACGAGAAAATAAAAAAAATTGAAAATAAAATATTTCTTGCGACTATGCATGTTGGTGTTGATCAAGAAAAGTCAACAAAAACCAGAATAAAAATAAAAAAGAAAAAAGGAGGATAGAAAATAATGAATAAAAATCATAAGAATAAAAATAATAAATCTAATATTGATAATTTTATTGATAAAATTTTTAAATCAATGGATACTTATGATATTAATCAAAATACTAAAATATTAATATTAAGTGATGGTGAAAAACAAATTAAAAAAATTTATAGAGCAGTAAAAGCAAAATATAAAAATAACACTGTATCATATAGTTTAGATAAATTTCATTTATCAAATAGATTTAAACAATTATTCTCAAATCGAAATATAATCAAAATTCATAGAATAAAATATAAATTAGCAAAAATATATTTCTTTACTGGAAATTATAAATTATTATTAGATTTTTTAATATGTCATTTACCATATGTTAATGGTAATAAAAAAATATTTTTATTAGAAACCATTGAATTAATTAAAAGTAATGAAGAAGGTATTGTAAATCAATCATTAGAATATAATATTGGTTGTCATGTTGAGGGTGATGTATCGCATTATATTAAGGCTATTAAAGGGCGTGGCGCAAAAATATATTGTAAAGAAACATTTATCAATATGTTAATTGCTTCTATGTTAAGACTTAATAATCAAATTAATGATGAGAAAGTTGATAAAACTAATAAAAATAAAGAAAAGATTGAATTTAATATATTTAATTTAAATCAATCTCAAAATCAATTTTTATCTTTATAAAAAATAAAAAACCTTTTAAAATTAGCAATAACTTTAAAAAGTATTTTTTAGTATGTCAAAATTCATAATTTTATAAATTATTTTTTCAACTAAAAATTATATTTTTAAAAAAAGTTGAATTTTTTATAAATTTTGTTATTATTTAGTCATAAGCGAAACTTAATTTGTTTCTAATTACTTAATTTTATTAAAAACTTAAGAATAATGAATACTACCTTATCCAGAGCAAGTATCATCATTTACAGATTTAGTGACAACGGTAGAAAAAACGGAAGATAGTTTAAGTTTAACACGAGAAAAAATTAAAAACTATCATTTTTTAGAGCAGTTATTGACTAGTTTTCAAGCAGAGTTTGTTAATTTGAATCAAGATTTACGAGATCGCTATTCAAATTATTATGTTGATACAATGCCATTGTTGTTAGATGATAATAATATTTCGTTTAGGTTATATCATATTAATTTTGATAAGATAACAAGGTTAATAAAAAGTACTCCACAAGCAATATTAGGAATCACGCTTAAGGTTACGATTCCCTATAAAGTAAGATTTAAAGAATTATATAACGATGATATAATTAATAATGTAGTAGTTATTTCTAATAATTTAGATGTTTTAAGTAATATTTAAGAAAGCCTTTTAGATTATTTTCTTATTTTTATTGATGAATTGTTTAAAAAACAAGAGTATAAACTTATTGTTACACATTATTTTCATTTTTTTAATATATTCCTAGAATATATTAAAAAAAAGACTAATAGAAAACGACATTATGTTGGAAATGCTGGCTTCCGATATTAGACTCAAATATAGATATAGGTTAGGTCATTCGCTAATCACTTTGTTACAAGAAAAAGATTTTGTTTTAACATAAGCAGGAGAGGGGTATAACCCTGATAAATTGACACCAGAAAACTTTTTAGAGTTTTATAAACAGAAATATAATTACATAAAAGATGGAAATTATGTTATGGGTTCTCTAGACGGATTTTACTGAAACAGTACCATCCTGATTGAAAATTTATCACTTAAAAAACCAAAAAATTATAACTCAATTATGTTAAAAACACCAATTGTTGTATCCATATCAAAAGATATCTTCGAACCAGAATTGGAAGGATTAGCAAAATTAACGATGGATTTTTGAAAATATTATAAATTGGAAACTTATAAGGACAAACTTGTTTTTAATATGAAACAAAGTGAGTGAAATGGTTTGATAGAAAAGACTAGTAATTTAGGTGACACATTAGAAACAAGGAACTTGTCTTTTATTTTTAATCCTATTTTTAAATTTTTTGAGAACACATTAAATTCAAAATCTGGTTATAAATTCACGTCATATGTAAATAAATTCACGACGAATACATGGAAAATTAATCTAATCAAAAAAGAATCATCTTTTGTTATAGAATTATTTTGACCAAAAGTCTTATTATTAGAGAGTTCACGAAACGGTGGTATAAATTTTGCTTCAGGGTTATTATCTTATTCTTTCTTTTTTCAACCTAACGTTAAGAACATTCCTGATGATGGTAAATATTCATTTTTACAAATAATAGAGTTTAAGGTTAGTTAATTTTTTATTAATAAATAAAAATTTTAAAATTGAAAAATGCTTTCATTATAAAAAACTGAAAGCATTTTTCAATTAGAATTATTAAGCAATTAAAACATGGATAATTCATTAATGTTTTTTGATTTGATTATGTTTTGGAAGATTACCATTTTCTAAATCAGATTTCCCTTTAAAATCATAAGGTTTTTCGGTTCCTTTTAATAAACGAACAATATTTTGATGATGCTTTAAGATTAAGAAAATAGCACTTAAAGTAATAATAATATTAATTAAAGCTAAACTATCATAGTAATTGTCATAATTAACATAATGTAAGTAATTCACTCAAACAAGATGAGAATTTTGAAGTAAATCACCATTAAAATTAATAACATCAATGCTACTTAATTGTGGGATTCAACATAATGCTCCTGTAAAAAATGTTGCTAAAATTGAAGAAACAGAAACTCGTTTTCAAATAAAAATTGTGCTTCATCAAACAACTGTAGCAATTAAAAAGTAATATAGGTTAGTCATTCATAATAATCCTAAAAAAGATGAAACTGTTTTACCGCCTTTAAATTTATAATAAATTGGATAAGAATGACCAATTAAAACAAAAAAAGCTGGAATATAATAACTAGTTGAGCCAAAATTAACCCCATTAATATTAATACAACTAATACCAAAGGCAATAAACATTGTAATAGTAACTTTTAGCATATCTAAAAACATAATGGCGAAACCTCATTTTTTTCCTAAAACACGACTAGTATTTGTGGCTCCGGCATTTTTAGAATGATAATCTCGCACATCAATTTTATAAATTTTTTTACTAATAAAGATTGATCAACTAAAAGAACCAATTAAGTAACCAATTATTGCCGTAATAGCTGTCCCTAAATATCCATATAATGTCATTCATTCACCTTTCTTTTACTATTATATAGCAATTAGAAATAATTTAGTAAATAATTGTAAATAAAAGCATTATAATATAAGATATTAATAGTGAAAATTATATTTAAAAGGAATGATAGAGAATATGAGTATTGAAGATAAAACATTAAAATATGATGAATCATCAATTCAGATTTTAGAAGGACTAGATGCGGTTCGAAAACGTCCAGGAATGTATATTGGTTCAACTGATGTTCGTGGATTACATCATTTAGTTTGAGAAATTATTGATAATTCAATTGATGAGGCATTAGCTGGTTATTGCAATGAAATTGATATTATTATTTATAAAAATAATGCGATTACGGTGGCAGATAATGGTCGTGGTGTTCCAACCGGAATTCATTCATCTGGTAAATCAACGCCAGAAGTAATTTTTTCAGTTTTACATGCTGGAGGAAAATTTGGTGGTGATGGTTATAAAACATCAGGAGGATTACATGGTGTTGGTTCTTCTGTTGTTAATGCTTTATCGTCAACTTTTGATGTCACAATTTATCGTGACCACAAAGTTTGAAGTATTAAATTTGCGAATGGTGGGCAAGTTAAAGAACCGTTAATAAAAATTGGTACAACAACAAAAACAGGAACAACAGTTACTTTTTTACCTGATCATAAGATTTTTAAAGTAATTGATTTTTCTTTTTCCACAATTTCAGAACGAATTCGTGAATCAGCATTTTTAAATAGTGGGGTTAAGTTGACATTGACTGACCAACGCACTGATAAAAAAGTATCATATTTATTTAATAATGGTTTGGAAGAATTCATTACTTATATGAATGAAGGTAAAAAAAGTATTACTCCAATTATTATGTTAAAAGGGATAGAAAAACAAATTGAAGTTGAAATAGCGTTACAATATTCAACTGAATTTAATGAAAATTTACTTAGTTTTGCCAATAATGTTAAAACAAGTGAAGGTGGCAGTCATGTTGCTGGATTCCGAACAGGATTAACAAAAGTAATTAATGATTATGCTCACAAAGAAGGTTTATTAAAAGAAAAAGATAAGAATCTTGATTCGGTTGATACACGGGAAGGATTAACAGCCATTGTTTCAGTAAAAATTCCTGAAAATTTAATTCAGTATGAAGGTCAAACGAAAGGAAAATTAGGAACTTATGAAGCACGACTTGTTGTTGAAACAATTGTAGCAAAGCAATTTGGATTTTGATTAACAGAAAATAAGGCAAATGCTTATACTATTATTGAAAAAGCATTATTAGCTCGTAATGTTCGTGAAGAGGCTCGGAAAGCACGCGAAGCAGCTCGTAATAGCAAAAAACGTGGTAATAGTGATCGCTTATTAACCGGAAAATTAACCCCAGCTCAAAATCGAAATAAATTTAATAATGAGATTTTTTTAGTTGAAGGAGATTCGGCGGGGGGAAGTGCCAAGTTAGGGCGTGATCGTCGTTTTCAAGCAATTTTACCGTTACGTGGGAAAGTGATTAATGCTAAAAAAGCAAAACTTCAAGATTTAATGAATAATGAAGAAATTAATGTAATGATTAATGCCATTGGGGCTGGAGTCGGAAATGGCTTTGATATTAATGATGCCAATTATGGCAAAGTAATTATTATGACTGATGCGGATACGGATGGTGCGCATATTCAAACTTTATTGCTAACATTTTTTTATTGTTATATGCGACCATTAATTGAAAATCATCGGGTTTATCTTGCTTTACCACCTTTATTTAAAATTACTAGCACCAAAAATAAACATATCGAATACGCATGAGATGAAACAGAATTAAAAAATAAATTAAGTCAATTTCATGGTAAATTTGAATTACAGCGTTATAAAGGGCTAGGGGAAATGAACGCAGAACAATTATGAGAAACAACAATGGATCCCCAAACTCGTCAGCTAATTTTAGTAACAATTGATGATGCTGTTATGGCTGAAAGACGGATTGTCACCTTAATGGGTGATGATGCTAAAAAACGAAAAGATTGAATTGATGAAAATGTTAAATTTACTTTAGAAGATGATTTTCAAGCAATCATTAATTAAGTAGGACAACAATGTTACAAGCAATCAAAAAATTAATTAATACCCTAAATCAAACCAATCTAACTCTTAGTCAATATCAAAATTTTCAGTTATGACTTATTAAAATAAAAGAAACAAAAACAAGATTGACATTAGAAGTTTGAACAAGTAATGGCAATGAAGATAGTGAAAATACAATTACAACAACGATTGAACTTGCGATAGCAGATGAAATATCATTAAATTGATGTTATGAAAGTTTACTATTAGCAGCGCAACAAACTACGGAAAAAGAAGTTTTTTGAAAAAAAATTATACAACAAGTAACACCGCTTTATCAATTAGAACCAAGTAGTAACTTGTACTTGTTAACAAAAGAAGGCATTCATTTTTTTAACGATAAAATTGTTGCATTTGAATTAGACTATTATAATTATAATATATTAATAATTTTATTTGCTTGGCAAAAAATTAATATGGGAATTAATATTAAAAAAAGAATATTAATTAAACCTAACAATTTACCACTAAAAATTAATCAACAATTAAATACATTAAATTTAACAATTTATAAATTATTATTAATTGAAGAAACCTTATTTTATCAATGTGAAATTGATTGGTTATCTAAAATGGGTAAATATATGATTAAATCAGCAACAACAATTTATTATCAACAAGAATTTATAATCAAAACAAATATTTTAGCAGAGTTGTTACAGTTAATGGAAATTTGTAATAATCTTAATGACCGAATCTTAGCATATTTCCGGACATTGTTATTATTAACTCATCAACAGCAACTCTTTACTTATGATAAACATAAGGATTATTGAATATTAACAAAATTAGGGCAAAAGTTATTTTATCAAATTGATTATAAAAAGTTTATAATCAAGAATGAAATGATGAAAGTTGATTTACAGAGAGGAATTTAAAAATGAGTAATAACGAAAAAGAAAATGAATTAGTTTATAGTTTAAATGATATTATGTCAGAACGCTTTGGTCGTTATGCCAAATATATTATTCAAGATCGAGCCTTGCCTGATGTTCGTGATGGTTTAAAACCAGTGCAACGCCGTATTTTATTTGCAATGAATGAATTACGATTAACTTTTAATACGAGTTATAAAAAATCGGCACGGATTGTCGGAGAAGTAATTGGTAAATATCATCCACATGGTGATACATCAGTTTATGATGCAATGGTAAGGTTATCGCAAGATTGAAAAGTCCGTTATCCATTAATTGATATGCATGGAAACAATGGTTCAATTGATGGGGACCCAGCGGCTGCAATGCGTTATACTGAAACTCGTTTAAGTGAAATTTCCTCATTTTTATTACAAGATCTTGATAAAAAAACAGTTGCTTTTGCCCCTAATTTTGATGATTCAGAACAAGAACCTGTTGTATTACCAGCTTTATTTCCAAATTTATTAGTTAATGGTTCAACTGGAATTGCTGCTGGATATGCAACAAATATTCCACCACATAATTTACATGAAATTATTAATGCAACAATTCATTTTATTGAAAAACCAGACAGCACGGTTAAGGATTTAGTAAAATATGTTAAAGGACCTGATTTCCCAACGGGGGGGATTATTCAGGGAAAAAGTGGAATTTTAGAGGCATACCAAACAGGAAAAGGCAAAATTATTGTTCGTAGCAAAATTGAATTTGAAAACAATGCTTTAATAATTACTGAAATTCCATATGAAGTTGTTAAACAAGACTTAGTTAAAAAGATTGATGATATTAAATATAATGAACCAGGATTAAATATTAAGGAAGTTCGTGATGAAACAGACCGCGAAGGGTTAAGAATTGTGATTGAATTAGGTAAACAAGCTAATGTTGAAACCGTACGGAAATTTTTATTAAAAAATACTAATTTACAAATTTCATATAATTTTAATATGGTTGCTATTGCAAATAAACAACCACGACAATTAGGATTAAAGAAAATCTTAACCCACTATGTTGAACATCAACAAGCAGTTGTTACTCATCGTTCTCGCTTTGAATTAGCACGAGCACAAAAACGCTCAGAAATTGTTGCTGGGTTAATCAAAACAATTAGTATTTTAGATGAAGTAATTGCCGTTATTCGCCATTCAAAAGATCGCAGTGATGCAATTCATAATTTAGGGAAAAAATTCGGTTTTACCCAAATTCAAGCCGAAGCAATTGTCCAGTTACGATTATACCGGTTAACTTCAACAGATATTTTACAATTAAAAGCAGAACAAAAAGAATTAATTGCAACAATTACTGAATTAAAAGCAATTTTACGTGATATTAATAAATTAAATAGTGTTATTATTCACCAATTAGAATTAATTAAGAAAAAGTTTGTTTCACGTCGTCGTAGTGTGATTGAGAATGAAATTGAAGCAATTGAAATTCAAAAAACAGAAACAATTATTGAAAAAGATTTGAACATTTGAATTTCACGAGATGGGTATTTAAAAGCGTTAGAAAATAATCAATTAGCAAGGTTAGCAACTGAAGAATTTAAACGAAAACCAGGGGATTTATGAATTGCTGATTTTCAAGCTAATACTTCTGATAAAATTTTATTAATTACTTCAAAAGGAAATTATGTTATTATTCCAGTTTATAAAATTAAAACTGTTCGGTTACGTGATATTGGTGAACATGTTAATACTATTTCTGAATTACCAGGAGAAGAAAAAATTATTAGTGCTTTCTTATTAAATGATTTTAATAAAAAAGAACAATATATTATGTTGGCAACTAAAAATGGAATGATTAAAAAAACAGCTGTTAAAGATTTTGAAGCAACACGAATTAGCAAGGCTATTAAAGCTATTAATTTAAAAAATGATGATGAAGTTGTTGCTAGCCAATTAGTTGATCATCATCCATATGTTGTCATAACAACAGCAAACGGTTTTATTGTTAAATATCGTAAAAAACAAATTCCCACATTAGGGTTACGAACAGCAGGGGTAAAATCAATTAATCTACGTGATGATGTAGTTATTAATGCCGGTTATTGTGAAGATGATAATTTAGTATTAATTACTAATCTTAATACTGGGAAAAAAATTGATTTAACAGAAATTCCTACATCAACACGTCCAGTAAAAGGAACACGATTATATAAGTTAAATAAAGATATTAATGAACTTGTCCGCTGAACGTTTTTAACAAAAGGGAAAGATATTTTACATATGTTAAATCAAAACAATAAAATTGAGATATTTAATACTGATAAAATGCCTGTTCATAAATTAGTTACTGCTAATCATACGTTAGGCTTTGAAAATATTGTTGATATTGTTATTCCCCATTATTATGATTTAAAACTAATCCCATCAAAAAAAGGATTAGAAAGTAGTGGTGCAGCTGCAAAAAAGCATTCGTTTTATCATAATGAACATGATAATGTAAACAATATCAAACCCCTAATTGAAGTAAAAAAACCAACGAATAATTCTGCTGTTAATAAGACAGAACCAAATGAAAAAAGTTATAATCAGAAAACAATCACCTCAGAAAATACTAACGATGAAGAAAGTGATCCCAATGTTAAATTAGCATTAATGATTCCATCAGAAGAAATTTATCAAGTTGAGCAAGTTATTGCAACAGCAGAACCAATAACAACGCTTGACTATCATGCAAATAGTAAGAAAACAATTAACAAAAACATTGTGGGTAAACCACGCGGAGAAAAAATGCGCCAGAAAAATAAAAATATAAAAGAGACAAAAAAGAAAATTCGAAAAGAACAACAAAGTAAACGACAATTAGAGCAAAATTTAACAAATGTGGAAAATAGTAGAATAGTATCTGCACCTGAACAAGAACCATCGCCATTATTTGTTCGCAAAACCTTTGGAAAAGTGAAAACAACAGCAGATATGTTAATTGAAAAGAAACAACGTGAGCAAGCTAAAGTAGCTTTAGTAAAAGCACAGGCACAACAAAATAATCAACAAAAAAATATAAAACCGACAGTTTCGTCTTTTGACGAAGAAAAACCATCTTTTGAAAAAGTGGTCACAACAGTGGAAACTCTGCTTAAAAATAGACAACAACAAATTAATTTTGAGTTTAATAATAGCGAAAAAGATAAACCTATTATTAAAGCAAAATCACGAACAGAATGATTAAAAGCAATTGAACAAGCTTCAGCTGGAACAATTAAGGTTGGCTTAAGAAATGTTTCTTCAAATAATCATGAGCAAACAATGCAAAAAGTTGATTTTAAACAAATTAAAAATAAAAGAGTAACGAAAGCTAACTTTAAAAAAGATTTAGCAATTGATGAAACAAAAGAATTACAATTAACTATTCATGATATTTTAGATAAAAGTAAAAAATAAAAACACGAGGAGTGAATAAAAAATGACTAATTTGGGAACAGACTTTTTAGTTAAATGTACTAATATTAATAAATTTTATCGAAAACAACATGTCTTAAAAAATGTTAGTTTAACTGTACAAAAAGGAAATCGAATTGGAGTTATTGGACCAAATGGAACAGGGAAAAACAACTCTATGTGAGATTTTAGCCCAATTACGTCGTGTTTCCAATGGCAGCAGTGAAAAACAAGTTGGAATTCGGATTGGGATGCAATTGCAAGAATCTAAATATCCTCGTGGCATTACTGGTTATGATATTTTAAATTTGTATTTAAAAGATTATAATTTATTAATTCCACCAGAAAACATTTATCAACTTTTATTAAATTTACAAATTGAAAAAAATATGAACAAGGATATTTCAAAATTATCTGGCGGACAACAACAAAAGATTAATATTTTATTAGCATTAATTGTTGACCCAGATTTGATTATTCTTGATGAATTAGCAACAGGCTTAGATTTAGAAATTAAAGATAAAATATATGAGATTTTAAGTATTTTTTTAGCAAATGAAAATAAAGCATTATTATTAATTTCCCATAATATGGAAGAAATTGAGAAGTTTTGTGATACTTTAATTTTTATGGTTGCAGGAGAAATTACAAAAGTAACAAAAGTAGTTGATGTTGTTGCCAAATATAGCAGTGTTGAAGCTTTTTTCAAAGATCAATTTAAAGAATATCAAATTGGCGCTTATAAACAGGGCTATAGAACAGGAACAATCGAACATGACAAATGAGCGAAAAACTGAGCAAAATACATCGATAAAAATAAAAAATAGTTGATTAGTTAATGAAAAAGTTAATTTATCAGCCCTATATCGTTTTTTTCTAAGTTATTTGCGACGTCAAAAAATGGTTTTAATTCTTTTCGTTGTACTAATTCCAATTGCAATTCTTTGCCAAGCAATTTTTGTTAACTACCGCCAAGGACCGAATGTTATGGCACTATCAATTGGAGTTAATTTTATTGCAACGGGGGCAAGTGTTGCTGTATATATGTTAATGGGTTTTTTAATTGATTTAAAAATGTCCGTTGTCTATAAACGCATTGGATTATTAGGAATTAAACCATTAGGTTTTGTTTTAATTGTTTACACTTATTGTTTTACCTTGGTATTAATTGCTGATTTCCTAGTTTTAATTACTAGTTTCATTATTAATGCGGTGTTAAAGATTAATTTTGCTGTTGCGTATAATTTAATTGTTTAACAATTTTATTTGTCGGAGGTTTATTCTTATTTGTAGTTTTTATTGCAGCTTTATTTGGTGCACATTATAAAGAAGTAATTTTATCAATTAAGGGCTTAAGTATTGGCTGTGGTGTTATATTGGGTTCAGTTGTTTTAACTGGTCTCTTAATATGGTTAATTGTTCGAATTTTTCGTTGAGATAATTAAAAAAATGCGGAAAGCAACGAAAATAATTGGCAAATTTAAATTATTTTGCTATGATATACTTGTTGTAAAATTCGGGAAGAATAAGATTTAAGCAGAAAAGAGGAGTAAACAAATGCGTGAAGGAATAATTTTACGTTGTGAACAATGTAAGGAAGAAAACTACATTGCAAAACGTGACAAAAAGAAACAACAGGACAAATTAGAAGTGAAAAAATATTGTTCAAAATGTAACCAACATACTTTACATAAAGAAAAAAAATAACTCATTAGAATGAGTTATTTTTTTAAAATTATTTTTAGCAAAGTTAGAGTTAACATCTGTTTGGATTAACAGGTTTTATGTTATGATTAAGGTAAAGTAGATAATAATGCTTTCATATTGGTGTTTTTTTGATTATTTTAAAATAGCAAAGGAAAAATGTGAAAGGAAGGAAGCACGAATGATTCGAAAAGATACAATTATTGATCAAGACCAAATTAATCAGTTAAGACAAAAAATAATTGAGAAAATTAGTCTTGATAATTATAATCTTTTAGAACAAGAAGCTATTTTGCAGTATTTTCAGAATAATAATTTTTATAAAAAATTAGAAACCGAAGTAGGATATGTAATTAGTTTTGAAAATAAAATTTTAGGTTATGGTACTTATCATCCCCAATAAAATAAAATCACTGATTTATATGTTGACCCTGAATATCAAGGGTGATATTTTGGCAAAAAATTGCTAAAACAGTTAGAATTATAAGCACAAACAAACGATTTTTTAGATATTACTGTGGATGTTTTTTTACCAGCTGTTGCTTTTTTTCAAAAGCATCATTATATTGCAGTGAAGAAAAATGTTCATATTTATTCACAACAAGAAATTTTAATCTATTTTATGAAAAAATATTTTTAATTCAATAGAAAAAAATGTATAATATATCCAATAAAAGGAATGACGGGTAATGTTGAACAAATTAAATTTAGAATCCAAAAGCGTTAAAAACTTTTAAATTTTTAAATTCACTAAAATTAAATTTTCTTTCAATTGAACGAATTTTAAAAGCAAAAACAGAATTAACTTTTGCTCAAAAAGAAGCAATTTTAAATTTAATGCGACAACAATATAATATTAAGATTAAAGCAAATTATAATGCACGTCAATAGGTCAAACCCAGCAGCGAAAACAAGAACTTAGTTTAAAAAAATTAAAAAATATACAAAAAAACATTCTCAGTAAAGGACATTAAAAAATAAAAAACAACAAGAGATAACAAATATTTATCAAAAGCGACCTTCTTTTAGCCAAGGTAATTTATTAGAATTAACGAAGTAAAGGATTAATTTATTACGTAATGCTTCAAACAATTACAATCGAATGGGGCAAGGTGTTATAAAATGACGAAATCCTTATTATTCAATGTTTGGCATTAACCAAACGAATCTTAAAAAAATTCATGATTAAGAAGTAAAAATAACTTTTTTAAAATAAAATTTTTAAGGTATAATAATTAACAACACAGTAAAATAGAAAGGTCATTAGTGATGGAAGAATACATATCCCAGAATAATAGCAACTTAGAAACTAATTTAAAAACTAATTTTGAAACGGGCTTAACTTCAGAAGAAGTAATTGCTCGGCAAAAACAATATGGAAAAAATGAATTACCAAAAAGTAAAGTAACCCCATGATATGTTATTTTTAGCAAAGCCTTAATTGAACCAATCCAATTAATTTTAATTGCAGCAGCTGTAATTTCAGTAATTGCGCCAATGATTGGAAATAATTGACAAATTCAGGGCGAATATTTTATTGATTTTTCAGTAATTGCAGCAATTGTTATCCTTGATGCAATTTTAGAAACAATCCAAACAGTAAAAGCACGGAAATCAATGGCCGCTTTAAAATCTTTATCAAAACCAAAAGCGGTCGTAATTCGAAATGATTCTCAGCAAGAAATTCCAGCCAATGAATTAACAGTTGGTGATATTGTTATTTTAGAAGCAGGAAAATATGTTCCAGCGGAACTACGCATTATTGAACAATCTGATGTATTTATTGATGAAGCAATTTTAACGGGGGAAAGTGTTCCTGTTCATAAAACAGCTTACCCAATTGAACCAACAACAATTTTGGCAGAAATGAAAAATATTGCTTTCATGTCAACTTTTATTACAGCTGGGCGAGCAGTTGGTGTAGTTATTAAGGTTGGTCAACAAACAGAAATTGGAAAAATTGCAACAACAATTAATGAAACAGAAGAAACTGCTACAAATTTAGAAAAAAAACTAACAAAGTTTTCGTATTGAATTGCAGGCTTAAGTTTTATTATTGCTATTGTTATTTTTTTAGCATTATACTTTAATGGTAATAAAAGTGGATGAACTAATTATTTAATGGTAGCAATTACTTTAGCAATTGGGATGATTCCAGAATCATTAGCAGCAGTTGTTTCGATTACTTTATCATTTTCAACCAAACGAATGGCAAAACAAAATGTGATTGTAAAAAAACTTGCTAGTATGGAAACATTAGGAAGTGTCAATGTTATTTGTACTGATAAAACAGGAACTTTAACACAAAATAAAATGACAGTTAAAAAAGTAATGATGAATAATGCTGTAATTAATGCTGACGAATACGTTAATAGTAGTCTGGATCAGCACCAAGATTTATTTTTGAAAGCATTAGTTTTATGTAATGATAGTGTTACTGAAGATAAAGAACGGATTGGTGATCCAACAGAATTAGCATTAGTTGATTATGCTGAATTATTTGCTTATGATGAGCAAGATTCACGTGATAAATGAGAACGAATTGATGAAGTTCCTTTTGATTCTGAACGTAAATTAATGTCAACTTTAAATGTGATTGAAGGGGTTAGTACAACTTTTACAAAAGGTGCATTGGATAGTTTATTAGAACGTTGTGATCGCATTATGATTCAGAATGAAATTTTAACATTAACAAAAAAAGATAAAGCATTGTTGTTAAAGTTAGCAGATGATTTATCAGCGCAAGCATTACGGGTATTAGCTTTTGCTTATAATACTAATTTTGATGATGAACAAGACTCCGAGGCGTTAGAAAAAAATTTAATTTTTTTAGGAGCTGTTGGTATGATTGACCCTGTTCGTCAATCTGCTATTGAAGCAGTAAAAAAAGCACATGCTGCTGGAATTAAAGTTGTTATGATTACTGGTGATCATGCAACAACTGCTCTAGCAATTGCAAAAGAATTAGACTTAGCTTATTCAGAATATGAAGTAATTTCTTCAGAGCAGTTAAATGCAATGACAGATAAGCAATTAATTCGAATTGTTGATAATATTAAAGTATTTGCACGAGTTAATCCTGAACATAAAGTTCGGATTGTTAATATTTTACAGCAGAAAGATTATCTTGTGTCAATGACAGGAGATGGGGTTAATGATGCTCCAAGTTTAGTAAAAGCTGATATTGGGGTAGCAATGGGAATTACTGGAACAGATGTTGCAAAACAAGCAGCTGATGTTATTTTAACGGATGATAATTTTGAAACAATTATTAAAGGGGTTAATGAAGGCCGTAATGTTTATCAAAAAATTCGCCGAGCAATTACGTTTGTGATTGGAGTTAATTTAGCAAATGTTTTATCAATTTTTATTTTATCCTTAATTAATCATGTTTCACCAGTTGAAGCAACTGATATTTTATGAATGAATTTAGTTATTGAATCAATTTTAGCAATTTGTATTGGAATGGCTGATAATGATGATACATTAATGACAATTAAACCGGTGCAAGGGAAGAATCCCTTATTTCGAAATATTTGAGGGCCAATGATTCGCATTACAATTTTAACAACAAGTGTTTGTGTTGGCGCTTATTATTTTGGAATGAGTTTTGTTCCAACTCAAGCATACGAAGCTTATGGTTATCAAACAGTTTTTGATTTTTTACGAAGTAATGATTCTAATATTACAATTGAAATGAAATTGCAAATTTCTGATTTTGGTCTAACAGGGATTTTTATTGCTTTAACTTGTGCACCAAGTATGTTTGTTAATACTGTTACTTTAACAAATTGAAAAATAAAACAACGTTTTACTCCAATTATTAATCGACCATTAATTTATGCTGCAATGGGAGCAGTTTTATTAAATATTGTTATTTTGTTTATTCCTTGAATTAATAATAAAGTACTAAACTTAAATGATTTAGAAGTTTATAATTTAAATAATTGATATTTTATTCCTTCTTGTTTAGCAATGGCAATGATTCCTGTCACAATTATTGTGATAACTGACGCTTGTCATTTTTGATGACATCATGGGTTAAAACAACACTTACGAAAACTTGGTAAAATTAAAATAAGAAAGTTATAAAGGAATAATTGTATTACAAATAATTTTTAGGAAATATTATATTGAGCAATTAAGTTGTTAAAGGCACGAGGGTGCTTTTTTTTAAAATTATTATTATTCAATATAATAATAGGTATCTTAGATTTCAAAAGATGAAGTTAACGAACAAGATTTACTAATGTTTGCTAAATTAATAATGGATTTTTGAAATTATTATAAGTTAATACTTATAAAATTTTATATAATAAACAGGACTATACGGAGAAAATATGGCTATTGAAAAAACAAAAGATAAAAACTTAAATCAAAAATAAAATCAGTTATTAAATAAAAAAATAAATTCTTACACATTAGAAAAGTTAATTCGTCATAGTAATACAGGTAAGGTTGAACCAGCAAATAAAATGATTGCTGAATATTATGCTCGTCGTGATAAAGAAATGCAAGCAGCAAAAGTTCGTCGTGAACAAGCTAACCGTGGTGGAATTTATAACTTTAGTCTGGCAATACAACAAATAAAGAATTAACAAAACAATATAATTTACATACTGCTAATCTTAAAAGTGAAAAAGTGTTACCAATTGATCGTTTTTCACCGCAATATTTAGCAAAGCAAAATAAGATAGGTATTAAAAAAGAAAACGATAATCGTCCGGTAATTGATTTGTTTGATGAAAATAATAATGAAAAACAACCAGCAATTATTGTTTATGATCCAGTAAAAGGGATATATGTGATACAAGAACCAAAATTAGGGCGAAAAGAAACATCAAGTTCTGAAACAAGTCTTGCTGGAAAACTAAAACAACAAACTATTTCTCGTAAGAGTGGAAATATTAGTAAAAAGAAAGCAATTGAAGAAAATATTTCTAATGATATAACAAAAGATCATACGATAATCGCTAATCGTAGACGCGGTTCTTTTGATACAAATAGTATTGATCCAAGTAAAAAACCAAATTTTTTAAGTCAAATACAAGAACAAACGGATGAAACTGAAATCTTTATTTTTAGAAAAATATTCTTGAATAAATTTTGCCATATTTTTAATTCAAGGTGCACCATCTCCTAATACCATAAATTCAATATTGTCATTAATATCATAATAACTTGTAATTAATGTAAGTAATTTACTAACAAAATTAATTAATTTACTATTTTTTTAATATATTCTGGAATATTATCTAGTTCTATAACTCCTAATTTATTTGCAATTACAGGTCTTTTTTTAGTTGATTTTGTTTTATCAAAACCAGTATGAACAGTTGAAAATATACTATGTTTTTTTATTTTTTCTTTCCCCTTTTTATTTTCATTTCACATTTTTAAATAAGTTCCATCAATTTAAATATATAAAGTATGAGGTACCTTTATTTTTTTATCAGTTTTATTAATATAATATTCTTTATCAATTTTTGCATTTTTCATAATATTTGATATTGTTTTTATACAAATTTTTACATGTTCCATAGTATCTAAAATATCTTGATATGTTTTTTTATTGCCAATAAATGATAATATTTTTTCTTTAACAGAATTATCTATTCTTTGTCATTTTTTAATTTCTAAAAGTTTATCCAAAGGAAAAATATATTCTTCTTTACCTGTTTCTTGATTAATTTTATAATATTTTCTTCTTTTAAAAGTTATTTTCCCATTTAAAATAGTTAATTTTCTTGGTTTTATTTCTTTTACTTTATAATTTTTAAATTCTTTTAAAGTTTCATCAATTTTATAATTTTTAAAAATTCATTCATCACAATCTTCTAAACTTTGTTGAATAATTTCAATACTTTGTATATTTAATAAATTAATAAAATTCTTTAAAAAACTGTTATCAACATTTATCATTTTTATACCCTCTTTTCTATAGTTTATGACTTTAGCACAAAAATAATGAAAATGCAAAAAAAAAGATATTATTTTTTATTTATTGTGTTATAATTAAAGTGTTAATTATTAGCAAATTAATTTAACTGAAAAAAGTAAAATAATTTACTTTTTTTATTTTGATGTAAAATATAGATAATAAAAAAGAACCAAGTTGGTTCTTTTGTTACATTTTTAGAGATAATTTACTCTTTTATTTAATCATATTGTTTAAATAATAGCAATTTTAATATGCAAAAAAGAGTAAAAAATGAAAGAATTTAATCCAAAAACAGCAAGTTTGGCAACTTTTTATCGTAAAATAGAGCAATTTTGAGAAAATAAATCACCTAATAAACCCTATACTTTGAATGATTTAACCAATGAATTCAACCTTTCTCGCAAGTGAAGATATGATACTTATGCGAGCGAAAAGATAGTTCCTTTGCTTGAAAAACAAGTTGATAAAATTGAAAGTGAAATAATTAACTTTATGATGAAATCACCAGATGGTGCTAAATTATATTGACAACGAGCATTTAATTTTATAAATATTCACTACAAGAAAAAGAACTTGAAAAAGAATTAAACTTAAATAATCAACAACCAATAATTGTTAATTTACAAACAGAGATTAGAGATATTAAAAAAGAAAGTGATAATAATGCTTAATCATTTTACTTATTTGTTAGAAACACCTTATTGGTTATTACAAAATAGTACTATTGATAATAAATATCCATTTGCTAAAAAGTTTGAGTTAGTTAATAAAATTAATCAAATTGGAACACGATATAGTGGTAAAACTATATCAAATATTAAAATGTTTGGTGAATTATTAAAAATTAGTTTATTAATTAAAGAACCAATTTGTATCATTGCTAGTATGTATTGGAGTAAAGATTTAAAAGATAGTGTATTTCAAAATATATGAAATATGTTAGATGAAAATCATATTCCTTATACTATTAATTTATCAAATTTTACTTTTACTTTATCAAATGGTAGCAAAATATATTTAAAGGTTTACATTCACCTAGCAGAAAAGAAAAATTAAAAGCCTTTGCTGATTTGAATAAATATAAATTAGTTATTGATTGAAGAGAATAATGTGACCAATTTCAACAAAAAGATTTAAGTGATTTAGAATTTGCTATTCGTGGTTATCAAAATAAAACAACAATTAATACATGTAATCCTGAAAGCTTAAAAAGATATATTGTTGGTTATTGTAATGAATTAATGCCTTTTGATGAAGAAATAATGCGTAGTAAATATGAGCAAATTAAGTATATTGAAAAATGAAATATGAAAATTATTATTCATTATTCTAGTTGAAGATTAAATTATGAATTACCACAAGATAAAGTTAATGAACAATTAAGATTAAAACAGTTAGATATTGAAAGAGCAAGAGTATGGCGTTGAGGACTTCCTGGCAATACTAGTGGATCAATCTTTGCAAGATATATTGATATTATGAAAGCAACAGATATTATTCAACCAACTAAATTATTAGGTGGTGTTGATATTGCTAATGCTACTAGCCCCAAAGGACATACAATAGCAGCGAGTTTTTGAATATATAATTCATTTGATAAAAAAGCATATAAAGTTGCTGAATATACTCATTCAAATGCTACACAACAATTTAAAACTGAATTAGAACAAGTTAAAGATATTTTAGAGTTTTATAATAATCAATTAAATCAATATTTTAATTTAATTCAGCAAGGTATATCGATTAATGTTGATGATAGTGCTTATTCAACATTGCAAAGTTTAAACCGAGAAAAATATAATTATTTTTTTGGTCAATATATGACATTTAAACCAGCACAAAAACAAAAATTTAAAGTAATACATCGTGTAGAAGCATTCACAATGTTAATAAATACTAATCAATTAAAATGATTATGATAAAAATGTCCCGTAAGTAAAACCCAATATGAATTAATAAAATGAGAAGATAAGCCTGAAGCAAAAGAAGAAAAAGTATTAGACTTATATGATGATACATTTGATAGTGATTTTTATGCTTTACATTTTGAATTAATACCAATGGTTAAACATAATAGTTCAGCAGATTATAAATTATGACAAGAAAGGAAGTGAATAAATTAATGAAAAAAGATATTTATGTAATACATGATGAGCGTGTAATAAATGCAAAAAGACCATATATGTCTGTTTGTGGACAAGTTAAAAAAAGACTTTGTCAAGAATTAAAAAAAGATAATATCGCAATGTGTAAATTAAATTTATATAACGAATATATTAAAAAGTATCAAAAAGTTAAAGTATGTGTACGAGTTTTAGCAAATGAACCTAGTTTATTAACAGTAAATATAATTAATTATGCACTTATCTTAAATTTAAAGGAGCAAAATAACCATGAATAATACCTATCCATCTTTACCAAACTTAAATGATATTAATAGTGTTTTAAAATTTTATAATTATGATTGAACAATTAATTTAGCAAATATTATTGCTCGCCATCAAATGCGATTAGTAAATGGTAAAGATATTTTATTTAAGTCGCATCGTAAAGACATTTTAGAAAAATTAAATTGATGATATGAAAATTATAAAATAAAAGAAAAATTAGATAAAAACGAATTAACAGCAAGTTTAATGAGTAAAACTATCTTTGGTTTATTAGAAACATCAGACGGTAATATTGATTTATGAATTAACCCTTTTAACTTTACATCTCGTGTAAGTAAAATAAATGAAATTGAACAAGGTGCTGATATTTGATTAAATTATCATCAATCAGATAGTGGTTTTATTTTAAATTTAATTTGTACCAAAGATAAAATAATTATTAAAGGTTGACCTAAAAATAATGAAGTAGTTGTTGGTCAAAGTAAAACACAAATTAAAGATGATGTTAGACCTGTTTTAGTTCAAGAATTTAAAAATAAATTAGGTATAGTGCCCTTTTGAGAAATGATAAATGAACCTAATCCTTTATTTTTATCAACATCAACAACTTTAAATCCATGACCTACAATGGCAAATTGTTATAAATTACAATTTGATTTAGAAGATAGTTTTAATATTAAATCAAAAGAAAGATGAGCAAATCGTACTCATTGATATGGGGTATTAGATGATGATTTAATGACTGCTTATAACAAAGGCAATAAAAAAGTATTACAAGATGCTTTTGATGATATTTTTATTCAATCAGGTCAATCAGCCTTAGATGGTCAATTATCCCAATCTTTACAAGTAGTACAAGGGACACCAACCTTAGAAACATATACACAAGACCAAAAAGCAATTATTGAACAAGTATATATAGCATGTAATTTTTCTAATCCTTTTGGTGATGTCTCAGATAGTGAAGAAAATAAAACCCAATCATTAATAAAAAAAAAAAAAGACTTAGAAAAACAAGCATATTTACAAGAATATCGTAAACAATATTATACTAAAATGTTTGATACTGTTTTAAAATATTATGGTTTATGAGATGGAAAAGGTGAACACCATTATGGATTTGATTTTGTTAGCGCTAGTTTAGTTGACCAAATGCGACAAAATGAATTAATTACTACTAGATTAGATAATTGAACAATGGAGCCAATAAGAGCGATAACTAAATATGATAATGTTGATGAATTAGAAGCAATCAAATATTATGAAAAAATTGAAAAATACTGAGATAAAAGGCATGCTCAAGAGATAGAACATAATAATAAATTAATGGAATATGATGAAACTGGTAATAATCAAAATGCCTTACAAGGTAGAACAGAAATTAAGGAGAATTAACAAATGCAAAAAAATAGTCCAGCAGCTATGCAATGATTAAGAACAGGAGCAGGTGCTACTGCAATAGATATAAGAGAAAGTATAAAAGAACATAGACATTGAATGGTATTTCCTTTTAATGTTTATAGTTCATATATTCCTGATACTGAAACAGGTTGAAAACCTAATAATGCTAAACCACGTGATTATGGTAGTTATTCAAGAATATTTGATAATATGGAAAGTACGATTGCTCAATGACAAGGTAGTTTAAAAATAGTCCAAAAATATAAAGGTGAAGAAATTAATATATTAACAATTGATGATTTTAAAAATCAACCAATTAACTCAACAATATGAGCCAATAATGAAACACCTTTTGTGATAAAATTAAAAGATGAAAATAATAATGTTTATTGAAAATTAATTGATGGTGAAAATATTTATGATATTAATAGAATGTTAGAATACTTAAATCAATATAAATTAAGCTATTTTATTAATAATGATAATAAAGCTGATAACTTTTATAAAGAGGTTAAAGTTGGTAAATATTGAGATGCTTATATGGTTGATGATGTAAGTTCTATTAAATTTGGTGATGCTAAATTTGAACAAGTATTTACTCAACAATCAACAGAACGACAATATACTTTATTAATTTTAGATAAAGATATTACTAAATTAAATATTAATGATTATTATAATTTTTATACTGTATTTAATGACCGTGGTTTAAATATTGGTGGTGGTGATATTAATTCTGCACCCCAAGATAGACAATGATTATATCCATCAAATGTTATTAATTATTATTCACCTTATGATGGTAGTTTTTTATGACAAAAAATTATCTTTTCAAGTATTAATGACAAAATTAGTCATAGTGGTTTATCAGTAAGACAATTTATTCAAACAAGTGCCCCAGGTGAAGGTTATTGTTTTCCTAAAATAACTTATGATGAAAAACTAAATAAAGGTATTGTTGAATTAGATGAAATTTTATTAAAAGACCCAGGGGTTAGAATAATGGCAGTTAAATTTTATGGTAATCCTATCTTTTTTGATATGCCAGTAATTGGTCGACCAATTATTAAAGGTCAATTTAATAAAAAAGTAATGAATTCTCGTGATTTATTAATGTATAACATGTTTCCTGCACCACCTGATAAAATAAATACTTATGCTTCCCCGAAGTAAGTTGATATAACATTCAAGGTATTCAACCAACTATTATTACTGGATATAAAGATTGAAAAGAACATATTCAATCAATGTCTGATTTTTGAATTGAAAAAAATAATGATGGTATGATAATAACAGATAAAGCAAGTTCAACAGCAACCAATCCAACTGTTGGAACAACTATTAAGGAAGAAGACAAAAATTCTAAACCTTATTGGTCTAAAAATTGAATGATTACTCCGCCAGATAAAGTAAAAGTAAGTAGTGGAACTATTAATAATATAATTAGTACCCAAGCATCATCATATTTTAGAAGAAAAGATGAATTTGGTAATACTATTGGTTAAGTTCAAATTGAATATAATAAAATGGGTAAATGTAATGTTTGAGATATTTTAAATATGAATAATTTTATTAATCGCCAAATTACAGTATTACCTTTAAACTATACGCAAAAATTAGTATTTAATCCTTTTACGATACCTGCTATTGGAAAGTTTTTAAACTTTGTTTCGTTTGGTATTCCTTGGGACTGAATTGGTAATTTAACAATTACACAAGATGATAAATGACCTAATTTCCCATGACTTAATGGTTTTATGAGTGCTAATGTTTATAGTTTTTATAATGATGCCTTTTGAGGTGATAAGGCTGCTGGTAGGGGTTATTTACCATTTGAAATATTTAGAGAACAAGGAAATGATAAAATTGGTGCTATGATTGGTGCTAATGCTACTAGTTTTATTTTTACTACTTTATTAACTGATAAAATACAAGGCAATGTTTTTGAAAAAGATGGTAAACCAACTGAACGAATAATTTATTCAACTTACAATTTAAAACAATTAAACCCTAAAACTAATCGCATATATTTAATTAATGAATTAGTAAGATCAGTAGATGCTCAAACACCAGTTAGTGATAGTGAAAAAGATAATGATTGAGAATTCTTACAAACACCTGATGGGACAAATTGTAGTTATATAATTGATATGTTTTCTATTCAAGCATTATATAAAGGTAATTTTGAAATTATCTTTTATGCCGATAACCCATATATAAATAATGAAGAAGATTATTTACGCTTATCAGTATGGAGTTTTCGTGGTAAAACAAAAAGTGTATTAAATAATTATTTGCGCGATATGACAACTAATTATAAAACTAGTTTCTTATTGCCTCATGACTATGAAATACCAACATTTAATTACCCACAATATGTATTACCGCCAGTTCCATATAACTATCCAGAGTATACCAAAGATATTATTCCTGCTAATGCAAAATTACCTATTAACTTTAATTTTACAGCACAACCTTAGTGTAAGAATACTTTAAATACTGTGGTTAATTTATTTAATGATACAGAAGAATATACAGGTTATTATGAAACTGAAATTGATTTAAGACAAATTGACCCAACAATTCAAAGTATCAGTAAATTCCAAGATGCTTATAAAACTATTGAAATAAGTAATCTTAATAATTTCTCTATTACTAATAATGCAACTAAAATAGCAGATTACAATTATAGTAATACAAAATTAACTGCAGGATTTGAAATATGTGGTACTAGTTTGGGAACATTATCTGAACTTATTGTTAAAGAAGATGGGGAACAACAAACAACAAATGCTAATTTTCCTAAAAATAAAATTATTAAAACAAATGAAATTTTAACAGGACAAATTAAATCTTTTATTACAAGTCATGCAGATGAATTAAAAGAAAAAAAATATCATACACAATATAGAATTAAAGAAAAAAGTCAATTATTAATAAACTTTTTAATACAAATATCATCAATTAACAATATAAAATCTAATAAAGTTCAAAATGTATATTTACAATCATATTATACAAATAATATGAAATTAAAAATTAGATTTTCAAAAGTAATATGACCCCAATTTATGGGTACTTATTATCCTGATTATAAAAATTTTGGAAATGATAATAATTTAACTTTTTCAAATAAATCTGATAAATTAAATTTTATTAACAAAAATAATAATCCAGTTAAAATAACTATTAAACCAAATTAAAAAGAAAAAGAGATGTAAAATCTCTTTTTTTATTCTCCTTTTACTTTTATATTACCATCTTTATCAATATCTAAATTAGGTAATTTTTGTTCTTCACCATTTAAACGGTAAACTGATTTAAAATAATTTTTATTATTATTTTTTCATGTGGATTCTAAATTATTATTAATAAATAAAACAACATATAAATAACCAACACCTATATGAACACTGATTGAAAGTTCGCTTTTATTTTGAACATCTATAATTTTTCTATTTTCTTTGTCAACTTTTATATCGTTCTTAAATTTAATTACTCTTCACTCAGAATTTAATTTACCGCGCCATACTACATAATATCATTTATTATCTACTGTATTAAATGGTTTTTCTTGTGGTGCTATTCATTCTAGATTATCTCTAATGGTTTTATCCTTTGTGTCTATTTGGTTTTCTTTTTTTAATTTATCTAATTCTTATTTTGTATATTCATGTGTTTTATTACAAGCAACTAAACTTGTTGTACTTATTCCTAGTAATGATATTGCACCTATTATGCTTAATAATCTTTTCATTTTCTAACCTTTCTTAAATTTATATTTAAAACAACATGTTATCGCTAATTTTAAACAATTAATTATTTATCTAGATTTTTTTAAATAAAAAAATAAATAAAAATAAATTTAGTTTTATTTCTATTTATAAAAATATTGTTTATATTTATTTTAATTATTTATTTCACATTTTATTGTGATGATTTTCTAAAATAGAAATTTCTATTTTAGAAAAATGACTATTTTTATTTGTATCTTGTCATTCAATTTCAATAAAATTATCATCATTTTTTATTGCAATAGCTGATAAAATATCAAAATTTAATCCATTAATTTTTATAGCTTTATTACTACCATTTTTTACAAAGTAAATATTTTTATTATTTATATAATATTTATTATTTTTATTATCAGAACCAAACTTTCTAATATAATTTTCACTAATTCCATATATTTTTTCAATAATTGGTTTACGTTCACCATTTTCTCTAATTCAATAGAAAACATCAACACCATTATCAGTTTCTATGTTATTTTCAATTTTATTAGGGTTAGGTGCTACGGCAATTACACCCGGCATTGCTGTTCCGCTAATTGTTAATATACTTAATAAACTAAGTAATTTTTTCATACTTGTTTTTCTCCTTTTCTTAATCTTGAAACTTTTTATCAAGATCTTATTAACATTATATATATAATATATTATATATGCAAGAGTAAATTAACTAATAAAAAAAGTGCTAGTAATAAGCACTTTTGTTGATATTTTGATAAATAATTATTCATAGAAAATTTGTTGTATCTAAAAATTTTTATAAGGATTATTTACGAACAATGTTTGATTTAGATAATAATACTTATACGCAAGGATATAACAAAAAATATGGTTTGTTAGCAAATAATGGTTTTAAAATTTATCCACGATATTTTTATTTTTCTGATAAATATAAATTATTAGATTTTAAGATGTATTCAGCCTATAAAAATCGGTTTTATAATACAAATTATGGAGGTGTATTTAACTATGATTTTTCAGTTTCAAATGATTATAATATTAATCAAAATGAAGGATATGTTTTTGAAGGTGTTTTAAAAGATAAATATGGTTTAAAATATAAGAAAATGGAAGAACAAAAAATCGGTTATAATGTTTTTGAATTACAAGCACAAAAAGATAATTATATGTATCGTTATTATGATTTTAATTTTGGGATTTATAATTGACAAGAAATTAATAACGGTGGATTATTCCCTGATAGTCAATGATGACAAGCACAATATGAAAGTTGTAGTTGATATAATTTAGCGTGTCATATCAGAAATGCGGCAATTTGAATAGTTAATAATATTCCTGGTATAAAACAAGTAAACGAACTAGCGAGTGGTGTTGGAAAAATATTTCAAACAATTTATATTTTTTTTAGTCAAACATTTGAAGTATGAAAATTTAGTCCTGCATTGTATAACACAATAACTAATTTATTTTTATTAATTATCTTTATGAAATTTGTGCGATTAATTTAAAAAGGAACTATTTTTAAGTTTCTTTTTAACCTTTTCAATTTGTAATTTCACCAGTATTTTTATCAAAATTTAGTAATTCAATTGGTTCACCATTTCCATCTCAACGATAAACATTATCATTTGAAGTTTTAAACCCGTTACCAAATTTACCATAAATAGAAATATCCTCTCCATCATTAATTGCTTTAAAAATACTATACGGAATAATGGGTTTACCTGAACTTCACATTTTAGGAAAAATACCAATATATCATTTATTATTTATATTTTTAATCTCATTACTATAATCTTTTTTATCAATTAACTTTCATTTTTGAAATTTTAAATTAACTGATTGTAAATCAGTTATATTTGCTTTTAATTTATTTAATACTGTCGCTAAATTGTATTTATTAGCAAACGAATAAATAAAATTCGTTAATTCTCTTAAAAATTGTTTTTTATCAACATAATAAAATTTATTAATATTATATTGTATAGCATAATTATCTCAATTTTTATATAAATCCATAAATTTATCACTTGGTTTATCAAATGAAATTCCCGTTGAATAACTATCCTTTAAAAAATCTAAGTACCATTTATCATTATAAGTTAGTGATCTTGATGTTTTTAAAGTAGGATTAATAAAATAATTGGTATCACTTCAATTTTCAAAAAAAGTACTGCGTAAAAACATCGTATTAATAAAATCAGTTTCATTAATGCCCGTTTCTACACTCCGCTTTGTTCTTGCTTTTTCTTCTGTTTGTTGTGATTGATGGTTTTGTTGTAATGTCATTGCCCCTAACGAGAAAAAAGAAATCAATAAAATTGGTATAAACGAAAATAATACTAAAAACTTACGCATTATTTTTTACCAACTTATTTTTATGATTTTCTTTTATTAATTTGATAATTTCATTAAATAAATAACCATAAAAATAATGAATTATTAAGATATATCACAATATATCAAATCATAAACCATAAATTATATAAAAATTTATACCAGCATATTTCTCTTTTAATTCTTCAATCGTTGAAACTGTATCTAAAATATATACAAGCGTTAACGAAAAACTTATAATAAGATATAAAATTAAATCAACCCAAGAAATAAATAAACCATTTTGTTTCTTTTCATTTTTATTATCCATAAACTCAACTCCTAACTATACAATGTTTTTGAAACAATAAACCCAACAATATATAAACTTGATATTGTTAACATTAACGGATGACTAAATAAAATCGCCATTTTATCAAAAATAGATAACAACCAAGTATCAGAATTATATAAATCCATAATAATATTTTTTGCTGATGTCAACTGATTAATAATAACAGTAATAAAACCCGTTCCAAATATAGCGATTGCCGCTACCAATAAAACTAACTTAATCATATAAAATCAACTCCTTACTTATTTTTTTATTCTTTTAGTGGTATGAATTCTTTTAAAACCTAATTCTCTTGTTTTTGCTTGTCTTGCTAAACTTGATAACTGTTGTTTATTGCGACTAACTTTAAATTGTTTTCGTTCTTTAATATGTTTTTGTAAACCTTGTTTAGTACTAGAAACACCCCTAACAGTAGCACCGTATAGTTTAGAACTATTAATAACACCGCTTTTAACTGTTGAACCTAAATCGTTATATTTGTCATTGGTAATTTAGTATTTCAAATCACATCAAAAACAAATAAAAAAGTATCAAAAATAAAACTAAAAATCTTATTTCAATTATCGTTATTAACGCTTTCACTTAATAAATTACTCATTTTTTATTTTTCCTTTCCCTTTTTTTGCTTTTAAATTTTCTTTCAAAATATCAATATCAAACAATTCTAAGTGTTGTTTATTGTTTAATTTTGATATATCTTTTCAAAAGTATTCTTTTTTATTAAAAACCTCATCGTTTTTCAAATCACGAACAAAACTTAATCAATAACTATCATATTTCTGAGCAAATTCAAGCGGAATAATTATTTTAAAAAACCGAATTCCTAACCCAACATCCGACTTATGTTTTGCTCGTTTACCTTCTGCTGTTCGTTCTACTGATTTTGTTTTTTAAATTTCATAATCAGTAATATCTTGAAAAATACCAATAGCAGCATTACCAACCGCTTAAAAAATTGAACCAATATAATCAAATTGCTGACAATGTTCCCGTTTGAGTTAATTATGGATTGATTGAAGCATCATTCATAACCCCCCAATCGTAATAACAAAGCAGCAATTGGTAATACAACAATTGAAAATTGTAATGTTTTTCCTAATTTTTGTAAATATTGCATTTTATTTGTTTTCTTTCTTTTTTAGCTTACATAAGTTGATATGTTTTAACTAAAATGATTAAAAGATTATGTATTAAGTTTAATAATTGTAACTAGGCCAACTATTAAGGATATTGCAAATAATGATGTTAAGATTAAAAAAATATTTCGTTTAATTTCAAACAAAAGACCTCGTTCACGCTGAACTCCTAACCGTTGTTCTTTAAATTTATTATTTTTATTTCGTCAATATAAAAAGTGAATTAATAATAATAAAATCATAAAAAAAATACTAATCCCAATTACGTCGCCTCAAACTAGAGTTTGAGTATGTTTATCTAGTTCTAGTAAATTATTGGTATTAGTAAGTAATAAGGTTTGAGCCAATAATTTATTGTCCATTTTAAATATCCTTTTCTACTTTTTAACTATATGTTTTATTATTTTCTTAAATAGTATTTAAAAAATAATGTTATTTTATTAATAAGGGTCGGAAGTCCTAATTGCTATTACAATCTGCAATGTCAAAATTTATAATAAAAAAATAAATATTTTAAATATTCTTTGTTTTATAAATAATTTAATTAATATGACTATTATCATTTTTTATACTTTATTTTTATATGAATCAAACAGTTAATTTTAAATGTCCATAATCTTTTTTTCATTCTTTTTTTCTAAGCATAAGTATGATTACTTATGCTTGCATTATAACACTTTTGTTTTTTTTTAAAAAAAAGAAAATATAATTTTTTATAAAAAATTTTATACTAAATTTAAGAAATTAAAAACCTTCTTTCTCAAGAAGGTTTAAGTATTAGTTTTCCCTAAATTATTTTTGTAATTGTTGATCATAATATTTTTTTGTTTTATTAATATTGTTTTTGCCAACAAAAACAAAGTTATGTTTTGATTTAATACAATCTGGATTGATACAATGCAATTTATACTCACAAGGTTTTGAGCGACAGAAAAACACCGGTTGTTCACACATTTGGCATGATAAAATTGATTTTTGTGATTCTTGCATTGCAGCACATTTTTTACATTCTTCAGCATGTTGTTCGCAGCCAATGAAGACACTATCTGGCATTGCTAATCTTTTTTTTGTTTTAGTTGAATTGTTATTTTCGAAAGCCATAGTTTTTGTGTTCTCCTTTCATAAAATACTTGTAATAAACACCTCTCTTATCAAAAAATTATCGGCGCCAATAGTAAAAACATTAATGCCGATGAATGATAAAACTTATCTTTAAGGGTTAATTTAAGGGTTAATACAAATTTTAGTATATATTTTTTAGTAAAAATTAACAATGTTATTCCTTTCAAAAATGTTGATTATTAAGGGTTTGATGAAATAATTTGGTAATTTATGGTAAAAATTAAAAAAATAACTTATTTTATTTAAAATAATTTATAATTATTTAATTTGATTTAATTTATAAACTATAAAATAGAATTTATTTTAAGTTTAAACTTGAAAAAAAAAAAATACAATAAGATTATCGATAATATTAATCGAATAGAAAGGAAACATATAAAAAATGAAAAAAATTTTAGCAATTCTAGGAGCAATTAGTTTTTCGACAGTTGGAGCAAGTAATGCTATTGCTTGTAATGCAATACATGAAAATGAAATTAAAAGTCTTCAAAATCGATTATCAACATTAAAAGGGAAAATTAATAACTTAAAAAATATTAGTGAAGAAGAAAAAGAACAATTAAAATTTGCCTTAATAGAACTTGAAAATCAGTTACAAACATTAACTTCCCATGGAATTAAATCAATGTCAAAAACAGAACTTGATTTATTAAAAAAAGCAATATCTTTTTTAGAACAACAATTTAACAAATTAAGTTAAATAAATATAGTTAATGTTCTCAATATTTAAATTAAAAATGTTTCTTTTAATTGGAAATACCCAGTTAAAAAAAACATTTTTTTATTTCATTACAAGTTTTTATTTTTGAAGAGTATCTAAAAATTGATAAACTTCGTCATAATTTGGTTCAGAAGAAATTGGTAAAACAATTTGTAAATAAATAATTTTATTGTCTTGATCTAAAACCATTACACTTCGTGCTAATAAGTTATTAAATGGAAAGTATAATTTTGTTTGTGTTCCAAATTCACGATAATTAGTATCAGATAATAGAATATGGTTTGAATTAATAAAAGCTTCACATGCTCGTTTCAAAGCAAATGGCAAATCACGTGAAATTGTTATTAATTGAAAATTAGGATATTTACTAATAATTGTTTCATTAAATTGTTTTGTTTGTGTTAAACAAACACTAGTATCTATACTAGGTACTGCGGAAATAACTTTATATTCTTTTGTTATGGTTGCTAATTCAAAATCTTGTCAATCAACCATATCAGCTTTAAATGATACTTTGTCACCAACTTGAATATGATCTTTTGCAAGCAAATTTTTAACATCGCCGCTCATTGTTCCTACTGCCATAAAATTTATTTCCTCCCTTCTTTTATAAGAATATTATATCCTAAAATATTATGATAATAAAGTATTTCAAGCATTTTCAATTATTGTTGCTATAACTTCGTCAGCAATATAATTAATCGGATTTATTGTTCGTTGTAATAAACAAATAAATTCAATGTTTTTCTTTTTATTTCCTAAAATTGGAGAATAGTCACAATTGATAACACTGAAACCATTATTAAGACCTAAAGTAAAGATTTTTTTAATAACATCATAGTGGGTTGCTTTATGATTAATTTTTCCTTTCTTAACAGCTTCTTTTGTACTCTCAAACTGTGGTTTAATTAATAAAAAAGCATAATGATTTAATAATAAAATATCTTTTAAAGATGGAATAATTTTATCTAATGAAATAAAAGAAACATCACAGCAAGCAAATTCAATTTCATCAGGGGCAAATAATGCTTTAGTAACATATCGAAAATTAGTTTTCTCTAATGAAACAACCTGCGGATTATTGCGTAATTTTCAAGCTAATTGGTTTGTACCAACGTCGACAGCATAAACTTTTTTAGTATGATTTTGTAATAAACAATCGGTAAAACCACCAGTTGAAGCACCAATGTCAAGGCAAACTAGGTTTTTAACGGTTAAATTAAAAGCAGTTAAACCTTTGGCTAACTTTTCCCCTGCTCGGGAAACATATTTTAATGGTTCACCACGTAATTTAATAATACTATTTTCTTTTACTAGTTCACCTGGTTTTAAAGCTGGGACATTATCAACTAAAATATTGTTTGCTAAAATCATTGCTTTAGCTTTTTCACGCGAAGGAGCTAAATTATTATTAACCATTAACTGGTCTAACCGAATTTTCATTAAAATTTATTCTCCCTTTCATTTACTTTTCTTAAATGCACGTTGGTTTTGATAACGAAATAATAATCGTTGCTTTCGATTTTTTGTTTCTCGATAAGTTTCTAAGATTGTATCTTGTGCTAGGATATAATTAGTAATTTCTTTAAAAAAGTAAGCACCATATGATAATGATCATTTTAATGAAACAAAATTTTGATCAATTTTAGCTTCAATAATTTTTGAATAATTACTAATAATGTAATTACATTCTAGCATAATGTTATTAATATTATTATATTTAAAAAGATAATATGTTGTTTGTGGTAATTGATATTTTTGTGCTAAAAAAGCAAGATTTTTTGGAATAATTAATTGTTGAGTATCTAAGTCAATTGTAATATCAACTGGTTTTCATAATGGCACATAGTGGGTTTTCCCCGATAAAGTTAATAACCGTTGCTTAGTATCTTGTGACATTTGTCACTTTTTCCCTCATTTGTTATTTGCTCAATTATAATAATTAAACTTGTTATTTTCCATCTAATCACCCATTTGACTAAAGTAATTATACCAAATTTAGGATGAACAAAAAAGGATTTAGATAATAATTTTATTTGCATTAATTATCCTAATATTTCAAATTTAATATTTATACTTTCACTTATAATTTAGCAAATAATTATAACTTATTTTTTAAAAAAATATATTACTTTTTTTAAAAAAATAAATATTTTTAAAAGGCAAATTATTTACAATTTTAAGCTTAAAAATGGGAAAAAAATTGATATTTTAATAATTATCACTAAATTAATTGTGCCATAAAATGAGAAGAATATAATGAAAGTGTAAATAATATTTACGGCGTCAATATAGATATTTTTACAGGAGATGATTAATAATGTTTGGTTATAAGAATATCTTAGTTGGTGTTGAAGCAATTGCGTTGGCAACTACCCCGGCATTATTATTATCGAATACAACATTTATCAATAATACATACAATAAAACTGCACATAATATAAAACCGAGGAAAAACTAGGAATAACATATCAACAATTTTATCAAAATAATAAATCAAATATTGATCTAACAAATATTAAAAATTTAAAATATGGAATTAATAAATGGGATTATTATTTTGTTTACTCACACTTATACTTAAATCATGCTTTATTAACCAAAGTTCAAAATGATTTAGGATCAGTTGACGGAGTTATTGCAGCCTTATTAAGCACAATCCCAGAAATTGCAACTGTCGCTGGAATTGTTGCTGCATTATTAATTGCACAATGATATGTCTGAAATATTCCATCATATGATCAGGGTAATGGTGTTGGTATTAACTTAATTGGAGTAGTTCCTCAAATTATAATTTCTGTTTGAGCACAATAAGTTATTAGTTTATTATCAAAAACAGACAAGGCCCAGATTTATTATTTACACTACTGCTAGTTTATACTAGCAGTTTTTAAATTTAGTTTTTAATTAAATTTAAACAAATAAAAAGAGCACTTTGCTCTTTTTATCTTTCATTTTCAATTTTTTGGTTTTGTTCTTGCTGTGTTGCAATATGTTCTTTATAAATTTTTATCGTTTGTTCTTTAGTTAATTTTTCTAATCTTGCTGGTTTAGGTACTACATTTGGGACGTGTTTTATTCCCCTGTATAAAAGATTGAATTACCTGTTTGTAATATGTTTTCATTTTTGCTATCAGTTTCAGATGAAGGGTTACCAACTTCTAGTCCTGGATTTGCTTTTAATTCAAAAGTATTTAGTTTACTTTTTAAATTACTTAAAGTTTTCTGTGCGACATCAATAATTTCTGGTCCATTTATAATATTTTCTTTATCTTTATCATTGTGAAAATATTGTAAAACTACCCCATTAAATAATTCATTATAAAAATTTTTAATGTCTGATAGTTCTTCTAAGTTTATTATTTCTTTTAAATTATTATCATTTGAGATAACTTCTTGGTATATTTTATATTTTTCATCTAATTCTGCTTTAAAATCTGCATATTCATTAGCAATAACTTTTAAATTATTAATAAATTCGATTCTTTTCATTGCAATTTTCTTTCAATATTGTTTTTAATTATTATTTATGAAATAATAATTAAAGTAATTTATTTTAAAATTAGTTTTAAAATCATATACTTATTAAGTTTATCATAATTTATTAGTACAAACATTAATAAGCAAATAAAAACTCAACATTTATTGAGTTTTTATTATTTTTGTTAATTAAAATGTTTTAACAACTTTTTGAATTTCTTCATCATATTGGTCAATTAACTCATCTGGACTTAGGGCATTGGTTGGAGCAACTTTTGTTCCTGCAACAAGAATTGGTTTATTAACAGTAGCACCAACAAATTCTCATGTTCCTTTTAAATATTCGGTGTGATTTCCCCATGGATATCAACCAAAAGGAGCTCCTTGGGTTGTTAAAATTTGTACTTTTAAATGTGGTAATAACCCGATTGCATCACCTTTTTTTGCATATTTATATGAAAATGTTTTATCTGCAACTAACACATGATCTAAGTAATTTTTCATTAAGCCAGAAACATTAAAGTTGTTCATTGGACATACAACAATAACTTTTTGTACTTCTTTTAATTGATTAATATAAACATCAGCATCCTCTGCATTAAAATAAGTACCAAAATTATCACGCGTAAGTGTTTTAAGGGCCATTGGGGTTTCGTTTAAATCTAAATGAATAATTTCATCGTTTGCATTTGCTGCTTGATAATATTTAAGAAAACGAACTGCTAAAGCTTTTGAATATGATTTTTCATTAGGGCTAACCGTTCCATAAATTACTAATACTTTATTTGCCATGATTATCGTTCCTTTCTCGTTTTATTTTATCATATTTTATTCTCTAAACTAATTAATAATATTGTTAGAAATTGTTGCAAATGATAATTTTTGATAATTTAAAAAATTTAACAAAATTTTTAAAATAGCAAATAATTTTTAGCATTTTAATAATATAATAATGTTATGAAAAGGAGAAAAAAATATTATGTATGATAAAAAAAGCAAGGTTATTGTTAAAATAACAAATATCACGCCGTTCGGTGCTTTTTGTGAATTAAAAAATGCAGCTGGTTTAATTCATATTAGTGAATTTTCTGATTTCTTTGTTCGAGATATTCGAGAATTTGTTAATGTTGGTGACAATGTTGAAGTAGAAGTTCTTGATTTTGACCCCGTTAAAAAACATGTCAAATTAAGTTACAAAAATTGCCGTCCAGAATTATTGAAAAAGGACAATAATCCAACGGAAGAAACACTGCCAAATTCAGAATCATTACCTAATAAGAATGATTTATTATCAAAATAAATAAACTAGTAAAAAGTAGTTTGAAACTACTTTTTATTTTGCTAAATTTAATTGTTTTTATAACTGGTTTGTTTACTACTAATTTTATTTTGCGTGTAAATTGTAAATGCAAGTGCAACAAATCTATTAATTAAATATTAACATAAAATAATAACTAAAAAAATAAAATTACAAATAAAACCAAAATTTTAAATAATAAAAAACTTCTAAATCCAAAAGATTTTTTTGTTATTAAATATGATATAATTAAGTAAATTAGTGAGGTGATAAATATATGAATTCAACAAAATTTTCTAAATATTTAGAAATTTCACCAATAGAAGCTAATAAAATTGAAATGGCAATTTTATTTTTATTAAATGCTGCATTTGAAAAAAATAAAAAAATTTATAAAATGCATATTTTCAAATTTCTTTCATTTTTAGAATGAACAGCAGCTAAAGAATTTTCAAATCACTTTTTTTATTAGATTTTACAGCATGAGAAAATGGACCAGTTCCTTATAGTTTTATGAAATATATTGACGAAAATAATGGAACTTTTTCTTATTTTACATATAAAAAATTAAACAATGAAAATAAAGATGAGCCTTGAAAAATATTATTTAGTTTTAAAAATACATCGCCTACTTATTTTAAAGATTATTTTAACTGAAAATATTTTTCTGACAAAGAAAAAGAATTATTATATAAAGCAACAGAATGAGTATTAAGTTTTAAAACAACTAAAGAATTAAGTAACGATTCTCATAAAAAAATGAAATCATGAGAACTAGTTTGAAATAAATCTGTTTCAGAAAATAAAAAAAATGAATTTTTTGATTTTAGTTATGAAATAGGAATTTTCAAAAACAGATGAAGAATATGATCATATACAAAAAAATATATAAAATATCAGGAAAACAAAAAAATGGATTATAATGGTAATTTAGTTTCTGTTTTTATTGATAATTATGACCCATCTGTTGATTATATTACAAATGAACCTAAAAAATCTTTATATGTACCTTTATTTTTTGATGGTTATTATTATCACCTTATAAGATTAACTACACAAATTCCTACCAAAGATGAAAAAAATACATTGAAATCCCATCAAAACCAGAAACTGAATTAAATAAAAAATATTATGCTAGATTAGATAGAAAAGAAAATGAAATTATTAAATTAAAAAAAGATAGAATTTCACAATATAAAATAATAATTTGTTCAAAAATAAATACATTTTATAGAAAACAAATATTAATTAAATGTTTAACTTCTCCTCATATGCAACCTATTTATTATGAATTTTTAAATAAAGAAATTAAAAAAATTTTAATTTAAATATATTCTAAGTTTTTTTGAATTAAATTTATAAATAAACTTTTAGCTGAATTTCAATTTAAACACTGTTGTGGTCGCTCATTAATAATATTAACTACTTCAGACATCGTGTAAGTGAAGTGCAACAAATCAACTCAAAAAGGAGTTAATTTTTTATTGAAAAGAAACATTATTTTATTTTGCGGTCCTTAGTAACTAAGTATGGAAAAGATATTGTTATTAATACTGTCAATAAGATAGTAATTAATAATGTAAAAGAAAATGAATAAATTATCCGCGTAATTTATTAGCGGTAATTTATTCGATATTGTTTATTTTGAGCGTAGCGAACACGCGAAGCGTGCCGCGCAAGCTAAATTTCTAGGAGAAATTAAGTTATGCCAGTATGGTTAACATGAATATTTAGTATTGTTATTATTTTAGGAATTCTTGCTTGAATTGGTTTATCGATTTATCAAAAAATTCGTCAAATTCAAGGAAAGAAAAAAGATAAAAAAGAAATTAAAAATAAGGAGGATAAAGAATGATGTTAGGGATGTATTTAACAACAGCTGTTAATTTTCTAGCTACAGATACTCCTACTATTTCAGGTGGAATGGATTCTATTTGAAGTGGTTTGGGACAAGCAATGATGAAAGTTAAAGATGCTGTTTATGCTGTGTTACCATAATTAATGACCTTTTTAGGTGATGCGTGAATTATTTTAATTCCATTTGGTATTTTTGTTATTGTTAAGATATTAAACTTTTTCCGTGTTATGGTTAAGGGATTTTAGTATTAAAAAACTAAGGCACACTAGTTTATTCATTTTTTATTAATTTATTTTATATAACTATTACTTTAAAACTTAATAGTATTTTTCAGTGTGCCAATTTTTACTATTTTTCATATTTAACAATGTTATTAACATTGTTAAATAAACATTAAATAAACAATATATTAGCATTATGTATAACATTGTTAATAATCAATGTTTTTATCAATAAATAAACAATATATAAACATTAAATATAACATTGTTTATTAAACAAACATTTAGTTAGGAGATGATAAGTAATGATTAATTATTTTGAATATAAATGTGAAACTTGTTTTAATGATATGAAAAGATTACGATTTGATGAATTTTATTGTTTAAATTGTTATGAAGGAGTTGAAAAAATTGAGTAGTTTTGTTAAGAAAAATCAAAATATAGAAAATTATTTTATTAGCAAGGAACTTATTCCTTTTGAAACAGATAAAGCAAGTTTTATAAATTTACCTAATCATAATCGCCATATTGGTTTTTGATTGAGTAATAAATTTATTTATTCGAGTGAAAAACATTCTGATCAAGTAGCTATTGGTTTGATTTATGATAATTCTTATCCTATTGTAAAATATGATGAAAATTTAAAATGTAATATTTGAAAGTATTTAACTGGAACAGAATTAATTAATTTGTATAATCAATATAAACAAAATTATTTTATACAAATGAAAAAATCATTATTCCCTGCTGAACCTCAAAAAGTAAAAACAAATAACAATAATAATTTAACAAATTGAACTGTTGAAAAAGACCAAGAATTAATTAATGATTTGAAAGATTTAAATTAAATGAGTTTATATAATTATTTAGTTCAATTTGTAAGTTATATTATTGGTTTAAATGCTCCCGATTTTATATATGGTTATATCGTTTGTATTATTTATCGTTTTATTTTTTGGAATGTTTTTTAAACTTATTCAAAAAATGTGGAGTTTTTAAAAATGCAAAATAATTGAGAAAAATTAAAAGAGTTTTTTATTCATGTCTTTTTGTTTATAGATAAAACAAATGTTGAAAATATTACAACTTTAAATTTAACACAAAATGAATATTTAACTTTGATGGTTAGTGTTTGAATTGTAATTTTGTTTTTAACTTGGTTTTTATTGTGAATGGTTTTTAAAATAGTTAGTTTTTTTAAATAATTAAATTTTGTTATTATTATGGTTTTCTCTCCCCACAAAATTTTAAAATCTTTTTTTGAATATATATATTCATTATGAATGCAGTAATTATTAATATAAATAATGTTGTAAAAAATATTTCTTTTGCATTTATTTGACTAATATTCTTAAATATTCATTCTACAAAATTAATTGTAGTAATTAATTTTCCGATAGGATTAATTAAAAAGTTTATAATTTCAATAATAGGCAATAATATTGAAATTATTTTTAAAATTTTCTTAATTTTTATCACTCTTCTTTTTGATTTGTGGTGAGATAAAACCATAATAATATTAGTTTAATTGTAAATAACTATTGGAGGTAAAATGAAAAAGTTTATATTTTTTCTAAAAAATTATTGTTATATTAGCGGTTCAATGATTTTGTTTAGTTTAATTGATTTATTATTTTGAATTATTTCTTTAAATTACACCGGCTTAGTATTTTGACTATTATTTGTTTTACAATGTGTATATTTTGTATGATGAGTTTGAAAAAACATATTTTATCAGTTAAATGCATTTAGGTTAGTTGATTTTGTTTGAGATAACCCTTTGTCAGTTATCATTGGTAAGTTATGAACAGGTAAAACATTACTTTTAATTTATTTGTCTCAGTCTATGAAATTATTAACAGATGAAATTTATAGTAATTATCCATTAGAAGATGACAAGGTTAAAGTTTTAACATTTAAAAATTTGGATTTTACTGATCTAACAAAACCAGTTCCTCCAGATGATAGTGTTATTTTATTTGATGAAAGTTATTTATATATTGATGGAACTAGTCCGCACGATGAGAAAAAAGTTCATAGTGGTAAAATTCCGTGAATTGTTTTAGCAAGACATTTTGGACATCGTGCTTTGTTTACTGCTCAGCGTGAGGATATGATTTGAAACAATATTAGGCAATTAGCAAGTGGTATTATTATTCCAATTTCACTTAAAAAACCAATTGTTAAAAAAGGATTTAATATTTTTAATCGTTTTTTTATTATGCGAATTGGTATTTTTCAAGATATTACTGATTATGAAATTTGAAAAACTGAGTCTGTTAAAAGAACAGCAGAAGGTAAACGTGCAAAACATAGATCTGATGTCGGATTAGGAATTCGGTTTTTTAAGATAATTATTCCGCTTGAATTTGCTAATAAATACGATAGTTATTGATTAAGTTTTGTTCGTGATTTGAAAAACGATGAGGTTTTTAATAAAAAAGAATACTTTTGAAAAGATATATCAAAATTAAATAATAAACAACGCTTAGAATTATTTGATATTGATATTTTGAAAAAGAATTTAAAACCTAAAAAAGAAAAAGTAAGTGGTAAAAATAATTAATTTATTATCAGAAAGTAGTAATTGAGACAAAATTTTTAGTTTTATTTTTGATACTTTTTTATTTGTTTTTGATGTGATTTGAAATACTAAATTACCAATGACAAATATAACGATTTAGGTTCAACAGTTAAAAGCGGTGTTATTAATAGTTCTAAACTATACGGTGCTACTGTTCGGGGTGTTTCTAGTACTAAACAAGATATACAAAAACATATTAAAGATCGTAAACAATTTAAAATTAATCGTAATAAACAACAATTATCAAGTTTAGCAAAACAAGCAAAAACAAAAGAACAAGGATATCGAAGGGTGAATAAATAATGATTAGATTAGTTTTATTAGTTGCGGCAATCGTTATATTTGGAACCGGATTTATTACGGTTATTATTAATCAGTTGACATCAGCAAAAAATATTATTATGGATTTATATAATTCTGATACTTTTTTACTTTCTTTGTTTGGCAAAATGGCAATTTTGTTTAGTCATCCGTTAATGTTAACAATATCAAGTTTATATATAGTTGGGTTTATTGTTTCAAAAACATTCTATAGTTAGGAGTTGAGTTTATGGATAATAAAAATGAAAAGAAACATAAAAATGGTTTATTTATTTCTTGGATTGATTTAATTTTGTATCTTATTATAAGTTTTTCATTAACGCTTGTATGTGTCTTAGATACAGTTTCAACTATTGATGAATTAAAAGAGAAATATGCTGGTATAAATTTTTATATAATTTATGGTTTATGATTTGATATATTATGATATATTTTAGTAATTCATTATTTTTATGGTTATCTATTTAATCAAATTATCAAATTAATAAAAGAAAATAAAAAAGAAAAGGTGGTAAAAAATAATGCGTAAGTCATTATCTTTATTTGCAATATTTATTTTGGGTATTTTAGGTTTAATTATTCCTTTTATTACTTTAACAGCATTTAAACCATTACATCAGCAAAATTATACTGTTAATCAACAAATAACGGGAATGAATGAAACTGATTTTATTAATACAATGTTTTTATGCAGTAGTTTTTTTGAAAATTGATCAGAAACAAATTACTTTATTAATCCGACTTTAAAAACATCAAAATCATTAACTTATAATGATAAGTGATATTTAGATTTTTTAAAGGATAGCTATTCAACGGGAATTTCATTTGATAAACCTGGTTATGAGTTTATGGATTTATATAAAAATTGAGATGTTTATGCTAAACAATATAGTATTGATAAATTTTATGATGTTGATAAAAAACAATTTTTAAAAGAATTAACTAATTTTGTTTATTCTTTTAAAAATAAATATAATTTAACTAAAATACTAAATAAATTAAAAACAAATATAAATGATTTACAATTAGTTAATTTAATTGAAGATAATTGAAAATTAATTGACAGTAAAGATATTGATAGAAATAGTAAAAAATATTATATTGGACTTTATGGAACTACTAGCAATTGATGATTTTTTAATCCAAAAAAAGGAAAAGAAATAGGAGAATTATCATTATTTTATAAATGTAAAATAATTTATCGTTGAGATGGCGTTGATGAACCACAAACACCAACTATTAATAAAAACACTGGTGAAATTATAGATTGAAGTGTTGAAAATCAAAATAAAGTTAAAGATTTTTTAAATAAGTACTTAGATGTTATTATCCAAGAAAAAATTAGAATTCAGCAATGTGGTAATCCCAATTATGATGATCCAAATTTGGGTAGTCAAAGAATAATATTTGATTTTGAAATTATTAATAATTTAAATAAGTCTAGTATTGGTACTATTTTAACTAAAAAATCAATTTATCGAATGATTTTAACGATTGATGAACGAAAAAATATTATTGCTGGGAGTTTAGAGTTAACACATCTTAAGCAATATTGAAGTGGATATGATTATAATAATTATCGGTATACTGATGATTTAGGTTTTTTATTTTCTTTTATGAAAGATAAGGAAAATACATTTAATTTTAGTGCTGAAACATATAATTATTATCATGGTAATACTCCTAATACTGGTAAAGAGATTTTTGAACAGATGAAAGGTCAAATTGATATTAATAAATTTTTAAAAGCATTTTTTGCTCATGCTTTAGTTCCAGTATTTCAAAATCGTAGTAATTTTATTGAAAGTGGATATATTGATAATTTACAATATGATACGGTTTTAATTAACTTTTTTGGTTTAAAATTAGTTAATTTTACAGATGTTTTAATTGAGGAAAGCAATATTAATAAAACTTAATTTGAAAAATTATTAAATAGTATGTTTACGGTTTCTCAAAATTTTTATAAAGATTATTTACGAACAATTTTTGATTTAGAAAATAATACTTATGCGCAAGGATATAATAAAAAATATGGTTTATTAGCGAATAATGGTTTTAAAATTTATCTGCGTTATTTTTATTTTTCTGATAAATATAATCAGTTAGATTTTAAAATGTATTCTGCTTATAAAAATCGGTTTTATAACACAAATTATGGTAATGTGTTTAACTATGATTTTTCTGTTGCAAATGATTATAATATTAATCAAAATGAGGGTTATGTTTTTGAAGGTGCTTTAAAAAACAAATATGGTTTAAAATATAAAAAAATTGAAGAACAAAAAATCGGTTATAATGTTTTTGAATTACAAGCCCAAAAAGAAAATGATATGTATCGTTATTATGACTTTAATTTTGGGATTTATAATTGACAAGAAATTAATAACGGTGGATTATTCCCTGATAGTCAATGATGACAAGCACAATATGAAAGTTGTAGTTGATATAATTTAGCGTGTCATATCAGAAATGTGGCAATTTGAATAGTTAATAATATTCCTGGTATAAAACAAGTAAACGAATTAGCGAGTGGTGTTGATAAAATTTTTCAAACAATATATAGTTTTTTTAGTCAAACATTTGAGGTATGAAAATTTAGTCCAGCACTATATAATACAATAACAAATATATTTTTATTAATTATTTTTATGAAATTTGTGCGATTAATATAAAAAGGACTTGTTAGTCCTTTTATTCTTTTCAATCTGTAATTTCACGATTATTAGGATTAATTGTTGGTATTTGTAGTTCACCAACTCCATCTCAACGATAAAAAATTGGTTTATATTTAGATTTATTAATATTTTGCAAATTATTTAAAACTTTTAATCTAACTGTATATCCTTTCCATACAGGATCAGTTTCACTAATTCTTCAAATATTTTTATCACCATCATCTAAAATTATAACAGCTCATTTATTATTTAAATTTAAAAATTCTTTTTTATCAATTAATTTTCAATTACTATTTTCTGGTGGTTTTTGTGGTTCTGTTGTAGGTTCTGGTTTATTACCTCCGCCGTTTTCATTATTATTTAGTTTTTCACAACTAATTAATGTTGTTGTGCTTGTTGCAGTTAATCCAATTGCTCCTAAAATACTAAGTAAATTTTTCATATTTGTTCCTTCTTTTTTTATCAAATTCTATTGACATTATATATATATAAGCATTTTTAAATATGTTTTAGAAACGATACATACTTATTATGGTTATGATTGTTTAAAAAAGTTTGAAGTTTTATAAAAATTATTTTAAATGATATGATTATACTATATTTTTTAAAAAAAATGAGGTGAATTAATGAAATATATTATTAATAACTCTAATTTAGGCGATTTACAAGCAAAATTGCAAGATTTTTTAAGTAAAAATTGTCAAAATAAATATTATAAAAGAATAAAAAAGAAAATATTTGCATATATTAATTTATGTAAGGAGTTTTTTTAAAAACTAAGTTGTTGTTAAAAGACTTGATTAAAAAATATTTTAAAAATAAATTTTCAACTTTTTATTACTGAGCAAATAAAATTTTACTTGCATATGCAAATAATAATTTTGAAGATTTATTATTAAAATCAACAGTTCCTAATAATATTAATTATCAATATAGTAATGATGTTCGTGAAAATATCTGCGATTTATATTTTGAATATTGTGATAAACACGCTGGGGGTGTTTTATCTTTGTATTATAATTTAAAAAAAAGAATTCATGGCGAAGAATTAAAAAATAAAGCACCTAAAAATTTAAAAACATTTTTTCGTTGACTTAAAAAAGATAAGTGTTGATTAAAAATAAAAAATAAAATTAAAGAAATTAAAAGAAAACATCCAAGATATGAAGTTAAAGAATTAGGATTATTACAAATGGATGCAAAATATTTTATGCCAAGTAAATTTTCGGTTGATAAAAAGTATTATGTTTATGATTTTATTGATGAAAGAATGAGAGGAGTATTTGGTTATATTTATGATAAATTAAGCACTGAGAATGCTATTGATGCTGTTAAAAGAGCAATCAGTGATTTTAAAAAATATTTGGTATTAAAATAACACGAATTAGAACTGATAACGGTTCTGAATTTATTAATAGTCATCGGAATAACCAAAAAAGTACTGTTAAAGAAACTACTTTTACTCAATTTTTAACAGATAAAAATATTTTACATCAAACAACACCTGTTTGTTCTCCGCAGTCAAACGGTAAGATTGAAATATTTCATCAAAATTATACTAAGTTATTTGTATTTGAAGAAAAAATATTGGATGCAGTTAGTTTACAAAATAAACTAAATGATTATTATTATTATTATTATTATTATTTTTATAATTTTGAAAGAGTACATAAATCTTTAAATTTTCAGACACCATTTGAATTTTTAAATAATTTAACTAAATAATTTCAAATTTATAAAGTTTTATTAAAACTATTTTTTAGTGTGTTAATTTTTTATATATGTATCATTTTTAATAATGTTTTTATATTTTAAATTATATATTTTATTATTTTTTCTTTGTTTTCTTGCAATCTCCAAAATGTGTGTGGTATACTACAATTCAAAATAAAACAATAATAAATTTACTTTTACAAAAAATCAAAAACCTTGAAATAAAATTAATCAAAAGATAAGAAACCAATAATTATTCTGAAAAGGAATAATTATTTTTTATAAATAGTAAAATTTCACAAAGTGGTCAAGCTGTAACACTTAAAAATAAACAAAGTGGGAGGATATCTGTAAGGTTAATCAACTAATTAAATTAATACTACATGGGGCAGAAGAGTAGTCGTAAGTGATTAACTAAACCACACCTAAGGGAAACTCTACCTAAATGAGAAAAAGTTAATAAAGTTATCTAACAAATAACTAGTGAAATTAAAAGAAAAGAAAAAGAATAAGAAGGTTAATTAATTTCTCTCTTTCTATCGATAAAAATAATGTAATAAAACTGCTGACAAATTATTTTAAGCAGTATAAAATTTTACTATCATGCAATGATGATTAAAAAGGAATATAAGTATGTTAAATATTTTTAATAGTTTTAAAGATATAAACTTTGTTGAAGAAGTAAATATCGATGTTAATTTAATAGGAAAACAAAAAATGAAAGAAAAATATGAAAACATTGATCAAGAATTAAGAGAGCAAAACCGTAATGGAAAAAATGGTTATATTTTGTGAGGGAAAAAGAATAAAATGATAAAAACTCCCTTTGGCAATATTATAATTAAAGCTTCCAGATTTGGTTATCGTGATAAAAAAGATAATAAATTCAAAACAACAACTTTATTAAATAAAAAAATTGGTTTAAAAAATAATCAAACAATTATTTTAAGTGTTAAAATAGAACTTTGAAAATTAATGGATAGTACTAAAAGACAAAGAGATATTATGGATATGTACCCAAAATTAAATATATCAAAGATGACAATCACAAACATTAATAAGGAAATTGATTTTGCTAAATTATTTAAAGAACAATTAAAAACAAAGACTGAAAAAATAATTGTCCAAACACCATATTTGTATGCTGGAGTTGACGATTCTTTTAGTAATTTAACAAAATATAGAAAAATAGAAAAAAATATGTTTAGAACAGCATATTTTCATACTGGGTATGATGAAATAAAAAGCACTAAAAATAAAAATGTTCTAAAAGATAAAAAAATTTTTATTGTTATGAAATCAGTAAAAAATAAATACTATCTTATTAAAAAATATAAAAAAGAATTTTTACATTTTTTAAATCAAAATTTTAATATTGAAAATTGTAAGTTAACGCTAACAGGTGATGGAGCAAAATGAATCCAAAAATTTGCGAATGAAATTGGTGCAATTTTTATTTTAGATCAATTTCATTTAATGAAAGAATTAAAAACAATATTTCCTTATTGAAGAAGAAAACTTACTAAAAATTTAACCGATAATGAAAAAATAAGAAAACAAATTTATTGAGATATGAATAAATTATTTAAAAATGACGATCCGGATGAAGCAATAAAATATTTAAAAAAAATTAATTACAAGAAAAAATATTAAAGAATATCCATTTTTAAAAGATAAAAAAGATAAAATCAATGGTTTCATTAAATATATCAAAAATAATTCTGAGGGTATTAAAGTTTATAAAGAAAATTGATATATTGGGTCTTGTACTGAACCACAAATTTCGCATAATGTCAAATGATTAAAATGATATGGTGCTAAATCATATAGTGAAAAAGTTTTTAAAAATATGATTGCATTGAAAATGGCAAAAGAAAATGGTGTTAATTTAATTGAGTTTTATCTTAATAAATTAAACAAAAAAAATGAAAAAGAATATAATTATTATTTTAAAAATGAAGATAAGTATAATCAGCAATTTTTAATAAATAAAAATGTTGCTCACCAAGCACAATGTTTTGTCTAAAATTTAAAGTAAAAATCAATAATTTAAAATAAATTTATTAAATAATTTGCGAATTATTATTTTTTGTATTGTAAATTATTACTTTTATGTTATGATTAAATTAATTAAAAAAGATAAATTTATCTTTTTCTTAGGAATTTTATTTTAATAGATAAATATTTATTAGAATAAGGTATCACCAACCGAATAATTTACTCCCTCCCTTTCCATGACACGGAAAAAGTTTAATATTTTAATAATTACTCAAATTCCAAATAGAATTAAAATAATTCAAGCATCACCTAAAAAGGTCATTAATTGTGGTAACACAGCATAAACAGCATCTTTAACTTTCATTATTGCTTGTCCCAAACCGCTTCAAATAGAATCCATTCCACCTGAAATAGTAGGAGTATCTGCAGCTAGAAAATTAACAGCTGTTGTTAAATACATCCCTAACATCATTCTTTATCCTCCTTATTTTTAATTTCTTTTTTATCTTTTTTCTTTCCTTGAATTTGACGAATTTTTTGATAAATCGATAAACCAATTCAAGCAAGAATTCCTAAAATAATAACAATACTAAATATTCATGTTAACCATACTGGCATAACTTAATTTCTCCTAGAAATTTAGCTTGCGCGGCACGCTTCGCGTGTTCGCTACGCTCAAAATAAACAATATTGAATAAATTACCGCTAATAAATTACGCGGATAATTTATTCATTTTCTTTTACATTATTAATTACTATCTTATTGACAGTATTAATAACAATATCTTTTCCATACTTAGTTACTAAGGACCGCAAAATAAAATAATGTTTTCTTTCCATTAAAAAATCAACTCCTTTCTGAGTTGATTTGTTGCACTTCATATTACAGTTTACAATTTAAAATAATTTAATTTTAATTTTTAAACTATTTTTTAGTATGTTAAAATATGAAATTATTTTTTGTATTTTTATTTTTTTGTGTTATTATTTTTTTTATAAAAGAAAAAAGTTTCTTGTTTTTAAATAAATTAAGTAATACCCGTTTATATGCAACACTCCCAATTATTCTAAAATTTTTAATTTTAGATGATAATTTACGATAAATATGATAATCTATAAAATGTATATGATTTTAAAAATATTAACTATGTTTTTAAATAAATGACTTTAATTAATTATTTTATTAGATTAATTAAACATAGAAAAAGAATAATTTAAGATGAAAATTACATCAAAAATTAAAAGAACTTTAAAAGAATCTTATCGATCAATTAGAAAATCAATTAAGACAATGTTAACAAAACTTGGTCTTAATAAAAGTCAGGTTCAAGAAGCAACAACACGAACTTTGAATGCAGTAGAAGTTGAAATAAGTAAATTTTTAAATGAAGAAATGCAAAAAGTTGATTTGTTATCTACACCAAATCCAGAAATTAAAGGTTTAGTAGAACCATTAAAACCACAAGTAAAGAAAACATATGGTAATGATCAAACAGAAGCTAATAAATATAAAGCTATGCTAACCGAATTAAATAGTTTTTTAGCAGAAGAAAAACAATCATCATTAAAAACAGTAGCAAAAGCACCAGTACCATTACCACGAACAAAATTTAATCAAAATTTAACAACAGAAACTGAAGAAGATGAATCATATGGTCGATAGTAAAAAAAACAAGATTTCTTTTTTATTAAAAATCAATTTTTTAATTGATTTTTTTCTTTTAGAATAGTATTGCGAGAAATGATTAAATATTGTATTATTTGTTTAGTATATGACTTTTTATAAGTAAATAACTTAAAAAATTATAGAAAGTAATGCAAGAAATATGGCAAATAAAGATGAGAAAAAATTTTACAAAACTTATTTTTTTATTTGTTCTTCATTTATATTTGGTCCGTTAGGTGCTTTAATTTCATGATTAATTTTAAAATTTCAAAAAAATAAAAAACTTAAAAATAAACAAAATGAAGAGCAATTGTTAGAAAAGTTAGCACTTTTAAAAAATAACAATCTTGAAAATGATGATAGTAAAGATGAAATTAATAATCAAAAACTTGTAGAATTTTATAAAAATATTCTTGCTGAATTTGATACTTTATTTTCAAAGCAAAGTAAAGATGTACCAGACGTTAAAAATCAAAATACACAAACAACAGTTGGATCAAATCAAATTTTAGAACAATCAAAAACTAATGATTTATTAAGAGAAATTATGAGAGTAAAAAATAATTTAAGAAAAGTGGAACCAAAACCAAGAATTTTTACAAACAGAATAATTCCCAATCCTACCATTAAACCAAACTTATCAAATTGACAAAAAGAACAAATTAAATCAGTTAATGAACAATTAAATTCAATAGAACACGAAAATGAAAATAATAAAAATATTGATGAGAATACAAGATAAAATAAAAATTAGGTATTTTTTATATATAATTAATAAATTGCTACCGCAAAAAACTAGTTTGTTTATCATTAAATATAAACTTTACAAAAAATATGGTAGAATAAATTTATTGTATATGATTTTAAAATATTATTTAATATTTTAAAATAAATGACTTTTTATTAAAAGAAAAATTTAATATGAAAGTAAAAAACAAACTAAAAAGAGTAAGTTGGAAAGTGATTGGTGATCTATCACAAGCTTTTAAAATAGCACGTGGTGCAATTAATCATGTTTTAATTAAAATGGGTATTGACAAAGCTGAAACTATTAAGAGATCAGAAAATTTTATTCATCTCTTAAAAGAAGAAATAGCAGAATATAAAGAACATATTGAAGGTTATAAAGAATTAGTCAATAAGTTAAAAACGACTAATGTTGAATTAGAAAAACAATATTATGAAGCCCTTGCTAAAATAGCAAAAGAAAATGGGGAAGATTTTGTTTTAGAAAACAATACTAAAAATATTGCAGAAATCAAACAATAATTAAACCAGTGCGAGGAAAAAAGATAACATCTAATATTCAGAAACAAGGTCAACAATATCAAAAAATTTTTAACGAAATTGATAATATTGATGAAGGATATGTATCAGATAAAGAACATGAAATATAAAAAATAAAAACAACAACAATGTTGTTGTTTTTATTTTCGTTTTCTTTGATAATTGTAAACCGATGTTAATACTCAATTTTGGGGACTTCATTTTGTTAATTTTTTTACAATTTTATTAACACTACCTGTTACAATATAATTTTTTCTTTTTACTTTTAATCCTTTTAGTAAACTTTTTCGAGCATAAGTAGATGTCTTCATAACTTTCACTGTTGAATGATATTTTGCATCTTTCTGGTTACTACTTCGATTTCAGAAATCAGTTTTTAACGGTCCTGGACATAAGGTAATAACTCGAACTGGTGATTTTGTTTTTTTCAATTCCGTATTAATCGCCACTCCCAAACTTCAGACATAAGCTTTTGAAGCATAATAACTAGCAAAAACTGGGGCTGGCGTAAATGCCGCTAAACTACCAATGTTTAAAACACGTCCTTGTTGTTGCGCTATAAAACGTTGTACAAATAATTTTGTTAAAATATGGAGCGCTTTAATATTTAAATCAATCATATTCATTTCTTGCTCTAAACTAGATTCATTAAAATAACCTCATACACCATACCCAGCATTATTAATTAAAATTGTTACATTATCTTTTGCAACATCATTAAATAATTTTTCACAATTTTCTAAATTACTTAAATCATAATTAATCATTTTAATTGTTTGTGTTGGATATTTTTGTTGTAAAGCAGTAACGGGGGTTGTATCACGAGCAACAGCAACAACATTATAACCAAGTTTTAATAATTCTTCGCAATAACAATATCCTAATCCTTTACTAGCACCAATAACAACAGCTCATTCTAAACTATTACTATTTGTTTTTTTCATTATTTTCTTATCCATTTTCTAATTTTGGTTTTTTAATAACTGTCATATCAAACAATGTTTTAAGATTTAAGAAAATATAATTTCCTGCTGCCGCTAATGATAATACCGTTGCTAAATACATTGGAATCATAATAATTTGGTTTACTCAACCAAATTCATCTCATTGGCCTGTTTTTAAAGAATGACCATTAAACATACGAAAACCAATAAAAAATAAAATTGTCATTCCAAACATCTCCATTGCTGCTCGCACACGCCCCAGTTGATTAGCAGCCATCACCACTTTTTGTGTTGCTAAAATTTGGCGAACAACATCAATTATAAAATCGCGAGCAATTAACAATACAACCATTCAAACTGGAATAATGTTTGCACAAGCAAAGACAATTAAAACAGTATTTATCAGTAATTTATCGGCGATTGAATCAAAAAATTTACCGGATGTTGTGACTTGATTGTAGCGACGAGCAATAAAACCATCTAATAAATCAGTTAAACTAGCAATAATAAATAAAATCCCAGCAATTAAATAACTAATTGGCAATGAATAAGTAACATTATCTCTTTTAATTGTTAATCATTGATCTCATCCATTATATAAGGAACTATTTTCAAATGGAACAATTACCATTAAAGCAATAATAACTGGGATTAAAAAAATTCGAATTAATGTAATACGATTAGCTCAATTCATTTTAAGTCCTCTTTTCTAAAAATATCTTATCCTTGATATGTTAATATTACTTACATATTATATTATATAAATGTATAATATTAAAGAAAGTTTATGAGGTGAGGGGAAAAATGGTTAAAGAACTAGTAAAATTATTTCAACAAAAACAAATGACAATTGCAGCATATGAATCAATAACAGGAGGTCTTTTTAGTCATTATATAACTAATGTTCCAAATGCTAGTCATGTTTTTTTAGGCAGCATTGTTACTTATACTAATGACATTAAAATTAAACTTGGTCATGTTTCCCAATCAATAATTACAAAATATGGTGTTGTTTCAAAAGAAACAGCTGAGGCAATGGCTTTTGCTTGTCAAAAACAATTTAATAGTGATTTTACCATAAGTTTTACCGGTAATGCTGGTCCAGGCCAATTAGACAACTTGCCAGTTGGAACTGTGTTTGCAACTATTCTTTTTCAAAACCAAGCAACAACATTCGCATTAACATTTAATCCAAGTTGATCACGAGAAAAAATTAAAATTGCAACTGTTACAACAATAATTAAACATTTACAACAAATTTTAGAAAAAGAACAAGGAATTAATAGTAAAAAAAGATAAAAATAAACAGAAAGGAGAATAAAATAATGGAAGATAATAAACCAGTTCCTCCTGAAACAAAAACTGTTAACCAAGATGAAATTTTAAAAACAGTAATGAAAGAAATCGAAAAAACATATGGTAAAGACGCTATTATAAAATTAGAGGATAAAAGCAACCTAACAATTTAAGCTGTCTCAACTGGAAGTTTATTACTTGATGAAGCAATTGGAGTTGGTGGTTATCCTAAAGGACGAATTATTGAAATTTTTAGGCCAGAATCATCAGGAAAAACAACTTTATCATTACATGCTATTGCTGAAGTACAAAAAATGGTGGGCGAGGAGCCTTTATTGATGCTGAACACGCTTTAGATCCAAATTATGCTAGAAAACTTGGTGTTAATATTGCTGAATTAATTATTACCCAACCTGATTCAGGTGAACAAGCATTAGATATTTTATAAACACTTGTTAAATCGAATGCAATTGATTTAGTTGTCATTGATTCTGTTGCCGCATTAGTGCTCAAAGTAGAATTAGAGGGAGAAATGAGTGATGTAACAATTGGTGCGCAAGCACGTTTAATGAGTAAAGCTTTACGAAAATTAAACGGAGTAATTAATAAAACAAATTCAATCGTTATTTTCATTAATCAAATTCGCGAAAAAGTTGGTGTTTTATTTGGTAATCCTGAAACAACAGCAGGGGGCGTGCTCTTCGTTTTTATGCTTCTGTCCGATTAGATGTTCGTCGTACTGAAACACTAATAACAGCAGGAGTAACAACCGCCAATAAAGTAAAAATTAAATTGGTTAAAAATAAGGTCTCACCGCCTTTTAAAACAGCTCTTGTTGATATTAATTATAATGAAGGAATTGATAAATATTATGAATTAATTGATTTAGCAGTAAAATATGATATTTTAGCAAAAGCCGGGATATGATATGCTTATCAAAATAATAAAATTGGTCAAGGCCGAGAACGTGTAAAAGAATATTTAAAAATGAATCCAGCAGTTTTTTGGAAATTCAACAACAAATTATTAATAATTTTAAAACAAGACAACAAGATTAGTTAAATGAAACATAATAAAAGAAAAAGTTATTCAAAGAATAACTTTTTCTTTTATTATTTCGCATTCTATTTAGTCTTTTTTTGTTTTTTAAAATGACATTTTTCTAATAAAATCCGAAACTCATTCGGATCTTTTTTCCGAATAATATTAATTAGTTTAATTATAAAGATAATAATAGCGAAAAAAAGCTTGTAAAATATTTGTGACAGCTATTTGGTAATTAATTTCTGGACTAATAACAGCATAACAAATTCAAACTAAAGAAGCAGTTATTAGTAATAAATACATTAATAATGAAATTCCTTTTGTATTTCTTTTAATAATTGTTTTAATACTCTGCGGAATAAGATAAATGCTTGTTAAACTAGTCCCAACTAAACCAATAATTTCATAAGTTGTCATTTAAAACTTCTAAAATTCTATTTCCGTTTTAATGACATGTTTCATAAATTGTAAAGCGTTGGTTAAAATATTGTGGTTTTGTAATTTCCGCTGCTAGTGCTTTGGTCCCACTAGTGTAACTAGCAAATCTAATGTTAAAGTTATTCAAAATCGCTGGCATTGCCCACAAATTTAGTAATGGTAAGGTTATTATAATTGATAAGTTCATTAATAAGTTTCTGACCCAATTTACCTTTAGCCTCAATCAATAAAATTCTCATATTTCCCTCCTTTACTAATATCTTAACATATTTATTTTTTCTAGAATGGATAAATTAATAACTAATTTTTTTTCAAAAACCCTTATTTTATTGGCATCTTTAAAAAAGAAAAAATTATTTTTTTAAATCTTTTGGGAGTGTTGCATATAAACGGGTATTATTTAATTTATTTAAAAACAAGAAACTTTTTTTCTTTTATAAAAAAATAATAACACAAAAAAATAAAAATACAAAAAATAATTTCATATTTTAAAATACTAAAAAATAGTTTAAAAACTAAAATTAAATTATTTTAAATTAACTAAAATTAAATCTCATAATTTTTAAATCCAAAATATTTAAAAGTTACTTAGTATTTTAGAAACAATCGGATTAACAGCAACAAGTACAACAACATTAATTAATTGTGAAAAACCAAATAACAATAAAAACGGCGGAGGAAATAAACCAGAATCGAAACCAGAATCACAACAACCACCAGAAAATAGTAATTGAAAATTAATTGACAGTAAAGATATTGATAGAAATAGTGAAAAATATTATATTGGACTTTATGGAACTACTGGCAATTGATGATTTTTTAATCCAAAAAAAGGAAAAGAAATATGAGAATTATCATTATTTTATAAATGTAAAATAATTTATCGTTGAGATGGTGTTGATGAACCACAAACACCAACTATTAATTCCAATACTGGTGAAATTACAGATTGAAAAGAATAAAAGGACTAACAAGTCCTTTTTATATTAATCGCACAAATTTCATAAAAATAATTAATAAAAATATATTTGTTATTGTATTATATAGTGCTGGACTAAATTTTCATACCTCAAATGTTTGACTAAAAAAACTATATATTGTTTGAAATATTTTTCCAACACCACTCGCTAATTCGTTTACTTGTTTTATACCAGGAATATTATTAACTATTCAAATTGCCACATTTCTGATATGACACGCTAAATTATATCAACTACAACTTTCATATTGTGCTTGTCATCATTGACTATCAGGGAATAATCCACCGTTATTAATTTCTTGTCAATTATAAATCCCAAAATTAAAGTCATAATAACGATACATATCATTTTCTTTTTGGGCTTGTAATTCAAAAACATTATAACCGATTTTTTGTTCTTCCATTTTCTTATATTTTAAACCATATTTATCTTTTAAAACATCTTCAAAAACATATCCTTCATTTTGATTAATATTATAATCATTTGCAACAGAAAAATCATAGTTAAACACATTACCATAATTTGTGTTATAAAACCGATTTTTATAGGCTGAATACATCTTAAAATCTAATAATTTATATTTATCAGAAAAATAAAAGTAACGTGGATAAATTTTAAAACCATTATTTGCTAACAAACCATATTTTTTGTTATATCCTTGCGTATAAGTATTATTTTCTAAATCAAAAATTGTTCGTAAATAATCTTTATAAAAATTTTGAGAAACCGTAAACATACTATTTAATAATTTTTCAAATTGAGTTTTATTAATATTGCTTTCCTCAATTAAAACATCTGTAAAATTAACTAATTTTAAACCAAAAAAGTTAATTAAAACCGTATCATATTGTAAATTATCAATATATCCACTTTCAATAAAATTACTACGATTTTGAAATACTGGAACTAAAGCATGAGCAAAAAATGCTTTTAAAAATTTATTAATATCAATTTGACCTTTCATCTATTCAAAAATCTCTTTACCAGTATTAGGAGTATTACCCTGATAATAATTATATGTTTCAGCACTAAAATTAAATGTATTTTCCTTATCTTTCATAAAAGAAAATAAAAAACCTAAATCATCAGTATACCGATAATTATTATAATCATATCCACTTCAATATTGCTTAAGATGTGTTAACTCTAAACTCCCAGCAATAATATTTTTTCGTTCATCAATCGTTAAAATCATTCGATAAATTGATTTTTTAGTTAAAATAGTACCAATACTAGACTTATTCAAATTATTAATAATTTCAAAATAAAATATTATTCTTTGACTACCCAAATTTGGATCATCATAATTGGGATTACCACCTTGCTGAATTCTAATTTTTTCTTGGATAATAACATCTAAGTACTTATTTAAAAAATCTTTAACTTTATTTTGATTTTCAACACTTCAATCTATAATTTCACCAGTGTTTTTATTAATAGTTGGTGTTTGTGGTTCATCAACGCCATCTCAACGATAAATTATTTTACATTTATAAAATAATGATAATTCTCCTATTTCTTTTCCTTTTTTTGGATTAAAAAATCATCAATTGCCAGTAGTTCCATAAAGTCCAATATAATATTTTTCACTATTTCTATCAATATCTTTACTGTCAATTAATTTTCAATTATCTTCAATTAAATTAACTAATTGTAAATCATTTATATTTGTTTTTAATTTATTTAGTATTTTAGTTAAATTATATTTATTTGTAAAAGAATAAACAAAATTAGTTAATTCTTTTAAAAATTGTTTTTTATCAACATCATAAAATTTATCAATACTATATTGTTTAGCATAAACATCTCAATTTTTATATAAATCCATAAACTCATAACCAGGTTTATCAAATGAAATTCCCGTTGAATAGCTATCCTTTAAAAAATCTAAATATCACTTATCATTATAAGTTAATGATTTTGATGTTTTTAAAGTCGGATTAATAAAGTAATTTGTTTCTGATCAATTTTCAAAAAAACTACTGCATAAAAACATTGTATTAATAAAATCAGTTTCATTCATTCCCGTTATTTGTTGATTAACAGTATAATTTTGCTGATGTAATGGTTTAAATGCTGTTAAAGTAATAAAAGGAATAATTAAACCTAAAATACCCAAAATAAATATTGCAAATAAAGATAATGACTTACGCATTATTTTTTACCACCTTTTCTTTTTTATTTTATTTTATTAATTTGATAATTTGATTAAATAGATAACCATAAAAATAATGAATTACTAAAATATATCATAATATATCAAATCATAAACCATAAATTATATAAAAATTTATACCAGCATATTTCTCTTTTAATTCATCAATAGTTGAAACTGTATCTAAGACACATACAAGCGTTAATGAAAAACTTATAATAAGATACAAAATTAAATCAATCCAAGAAATAAATAAACCATTTTTATGTTTCTTTTCATTTTTATTATCCATAAACTCAACTCCTAACTATAGAATGTTTTTGAAACAATAAACCCAACTATATATAAACTTGATATTGTTAACATTAACGGATGACTAAACAAAATTGCCATTTTGCCAAACAAAGAAAGTAAAAAAGTATCAGAATTATATAAATCCATAATAATATTTTTTGCTGATGTCAACTGATTAATAATAACCGTAATAAATCCGGTTCCAAATATAACGATTGCCGCAACTAATAAAACTAATCTAATCATTATTTATTCACCCTTCGATATCCTTGTTCTTTTGTTTTTGCTTGTTTTGCTAAACTTGATAATTGTTGTTTATTACGATTAATTTTAAATTGTTTACGATCTTTAATATGTTTTTGTATATCTTGTTTGGTATCTAAAACTCCACGAGCTGTTGAAGAATATAATTTTGATGTACTATTTTGAACAGTTGAACCTAATTCGTTGTATTGAGTTCTTGTACCATGAATAGCATAAATTGATAATTTAATAACCATAAAAAAGATCACAAAATAAGCAATCGTTGTTTTTGTCATTGGCAATTTTGTATTTCAAATTACATCAAAAATAAACAAAAATACATCAAAAATAAAACTAAAAATTTTGTCTCAATTACTACTTTCTGATAATAAATTAATTATTTTTACCACTTCCTTTTTCTTTTTTAGGTTTTAAATTCTTTTTCAAAATATCAATATCAAACAATTATAAGCGTTGTTTATTATTTAATTTTGATATATCTTTTCAAAAGTATTCTTTTTTATTAACAACCTCATCGTTTTTCAAATAACGAACAAAAATTAATCAATAACTATCGTATTTATTATCAAATTCAAGCGGAATAATTATCTTAAAAAACCGAATTCCTAATCCGACATCAGATCTATGTTTTGCACGTTTATCTTCGGCTGTTCTTTTAACAGACTCAGTTTTTCAAATTTCATAATCAGTAATATCTTGAAAAATACCAATTCGCATAATAAAAAACGATTAAAAATATTAAATCCTTTTTTAACAATTGGTTTTTTAAGTGAAATTGGAATAATAATACCATTTGCTAATTGCCTAATATTGTTTAAAATCATACCCTCACGCTGAGCAGTAAACAAAGCACGATGTCCAAAATGTCTTGCTAAAACAATTCACGGTATCTTACCACTATGAACTTTTTTCTCATCGTGCGGACTAGTTCCATCAATATATAAATAACTTTCATCAAATAAAATGACACTATCATCTGGAGGAACTGGTTTTGTTCGATCAGTAAAATCAAAATTTTTAAATGTTAAAACTTTAACCTTGTCATCTTCTAATGGATAATTACTATAAATTTCATCTGTTAATAATTTCATAGACTGAGACAAATAAGTTAAAAGTAATGTTTTACCTGTTCCTAACTTACCAATGATAACTGACAAAGGGTTATCTCAAACAAAATCAACTAACCTAAATGCATTTAACTGATAAAATATGTTTTTTCAAACTCATCATACAAAATATACACATTGTAAAACAAATAATAGTCAAAATACTAAGCCGGTGTAATTTAAAGAAATAATTCAAAATAATAAATCAATTAAACTAAACAAAACCATTGAACCGCTAATATAACAATAATTTTTTAAAAAAAATACAAACTTTTTTATTATTTAAAATACCCAACTATTTTAAAAATCATTCACAATAAAAACCAAGTTAAAAACAAAATTACAATTCAAACACCAACCATCAAAGTTAAATATTCATTTTGTGTTAAATTTAAAGTTGTAATATTTTCAACATTTGTTTTATCTATAAACAAAAAGACATGAATAAAAAACTCTTTTAATTTTTCTCAATTATTTTGCATTTTTAAAAACTCCACATTTTTTGAATAAGTTTAAAAAACATTCCAAAAAATAAAACGATAAATAATACAAACGATATAACCATATATAAAATCGGGAGCATTTAAACCAATAATATAACTTACAAATTGAACTCAATAATTATATAAACTCATTTAATTTAAATCTTTCAAATCATTAATTAATTCTTGGTCTTTTTCAACAGTTCAATTTGTTAAATTATTATTGTTATTTGTTTTTACTTTTTGAGGTTCAGCAGGGAATAATGCTTTTTTCATTTGTATAAAATAATTTTGTTTATATTGATTATACAAATTAATTATTTGTGTTCCAGTTAAATATTTCCAAACATGTCGTTTTAAATTTTCATCATATTTCACAATAGAATAAGAATTATCATAAATCAAACCAATAGCTACTTGATCAGAATGTTTTTTACTAAAATAAATAAACTTATTATTTAATCAAAAACCAATATGTTTATTGTGGTTAGGTAAATTTATAAACGAAGCTTTGTCAGTTTGAAAAACTATAAATTCTGTTCGAATAAAATAATTTTGTACGTTAATATTCTTATTATAAAAACTCATAAAAACACCTTACTTTCTATATAACTTTTATAGTATTATATTTACACAATGCCGTATTAAAACCACTTTTATAACTTGGTTTATGATACATTACTCAAAACAAACTACCAATAAATTTTTTATTCAAAATAGAATGACAAATTTGACATTTACGTTTAATAATTAATCACACTCCTTAAAATTTGTAATAATTAATTCTTGGCCAAGTTTTGGCTTTTTATTATGATAATTAGTAGAACTATAAACTCATTTAAATTCATTAATATTAAATTCTTTAAACAAGTCTTTAATAAATTCAGAATTATCAATACTTAAAATTCATTTACCTTTAATGTTTAAAATATTATCTTTTAGTTCATAAAAGTTCATTTTTGAATGTTTATAAACTCTTCCTTTATTATAAAAATATGGTGGATCTAAATATCAAACAATATTTTTATCCATATAATATTTATTAATAATATTTTTATAGTCCAAATTATAGAACTCAATATTATTTTTAAGATCAACTAATAGTTTTCTAACATTTTGAATTATCAATAATTTATTAAAATTAAAATTTTGTTGTAATATTTTATCTGTTCAAGTTCCTCATTCTTTTCCGTTAAAAGTTAAAGCATTTTTAATTAAAAATTTTTCGCCTGTATTTAAACAATAATCATTTGCTATCTTTTCTTTCATTTCATCAATAGTTTTTGAATTAGAATATGCCAATTTTTGTAAATAATCTAATTCGATTAAGTGAATCCCTTCCCGCCAAAAGTTAATCAAGTCACTATGTAAATCATTAAAGACTACTTTGTTACATAACTGCTGGTCTAACACATTTAAGCCAACTGAAGCACCGCCACAAAATAAATCTATAAATTTATCAAATTTAGCCGGTAATAATGCTTTAATTTTATCAAAGTGTTTAGCTTTTCCACCTGGCCAAGACAACGGACTAATAAATTTCATTCTAATCCTCCTTTACTATAAAATGTTTAAATAATGTATATGTATTGTAATAAACATTGTTAAATATATAAAATAGTAAAAATTGGCACACTGAAAATAACTACTTAGTTTTAACTAATAGCTATTAAAATATAAAATTATACGTTTATAATTAATCAACTCACATAAAAGCTAGTGTGCCAAAATATATGAATAGCTATGGATCAGTTATAATAAATATTAAAAGCCTTTAACCATGACACGGAAAAAGTTTAATATTTTAATAATTACTCAAATTCCAAATAGAATTAAAATAATTCAAGCATCACCTAAAAAGGTCATTAATTGTGGTAACACAGCATAAACAGCATCTTTAACTTTCATCATTGCTTGTCCCAAACTGCTTCAAATAGAATCCATTCCACCTGAAATAGTAGGAGTATCTGTACTAGAAAATTAACAGCTGTTGTTAAATACATACCTAACATTATTCTTTATCCTCCTTGTTTTCAATTTCTTTTTTATCTTTTTTCTTACCTTGAATTTAACGAATTTTTTGATAAATCGATAAACCAATTCAAGCAAGAATTCCTAAAATAATAACAATACTAAATATTCATGTTAACCATACTGGCATAACTTAATTCCTCCTAGAAATTTAGCTTGCGCGGCACGCTTCGCGTGTTCGCTACGCTCAAAATAAACTATATTGAATAAATTATCCGCGTAATTTATTAGCGGTAATTTATTCATTTTCTTTTACATTATTAGTTACTATCTTATTAACAGTATTAATAACATTATCTTTTCCATACTTAATTACTAAGGACCGCAAAATAAAATAATGTTTTGTTTGCATAATTTCAACTCCTTAAATTAAATTTTCTATACATAAAAGAAAAAACAAGATTATATCTTGTTTTTAACTAATAACCCGTATCTTTGCAACGGTCCCAATCTTTTTTATAAAATAATTTGTTAAATTAAAAAATACTTGCAAAATTTTTGCAAATAAAATATAATAACAATGTAGTTAAAACAGGTTGCATAAAGACTAATTAGTTATTAATATGGTCCAATCTTAATAATTAATTATGTTTTTAATTATATGTTTCCTTTGTAAAAAACTACAAAATTAAATCAACATTGCAAATAAATACTCTTTATAATTGTATAATCATTTAACGGTCCAAAATATTACTTTTAAAGTAATTGTTTATAAAATTATTTAATAATAACTAATTGCAATGTTGGTGGAAAAAATCTATATGTTGTCTTTGAGCGTTTTACTAACAGTAAAACGCTTTTTTTATAGCAAAATTAACTATATAAGTTTATAATTATAATAGAGTATAAACAACAGAGGGGAATTATTTTACATGCAAAATGGATTAGAAAAGCAGTTGGAAGATACGTTTAAAAGTTCGAAGCAAGCAATGTTTGATGCTTTATTAAAAAGTTATTATTTAGATGATGATCAATTAGATTATTTGCATAAACATTATCGACCAATTTTTACTTTTGATGATAATGAAGCATGTATTTGTTTAAGTAATGAGCAATATGCAAATTGTTGCAAAACGAAGATATTAAATTCAACTAAAAATCGTGCTCAATATATTTCAATTTTACAAGCAGTAGGGGATTTAACATTAAAAGAACAATATATTGAACAAGAAACAAAGCATTATCAACAAGTTTTAAAAAAATGTATTAAACAAAAATGTATTTTACAAGAATGTAATAATAAAGTTGATCAGCACAATCTTTATTCGCTTGATATTAGTAAAAATCATTATTATTTAAATCGTTATCATTCTAAACATTTTTTTAAAAATATTAAAACATCTTTTTTAGATTTAATATCAACAGAGAAAGTACCTTATTTTTTTAATGTTTTTTGTCAAAAACATTTGAATGAATATCTTCATTCAAACAAAACGCTTGTACCGCAGTTAGAAGCATTATTAATGAATATTAACGATAATTTAGTGGATCATCAAGAAGTTTATGAAACATATGTTAATTATTATTATAATTTAAGTGTTGCTGAACAAGTGATTTTAACAATTAAACTTCGCCGAATTATGAAATTAGCGTTAGTTTATCAATTAGAATTATCACGTTTATTAAATGATTTAGATAATCAACAACATAGCTATGTTGTTAAAAAAATAACTTTGCCAAAAGAAATTCATTCAATTGTTTGCAATGATATTCTATTAGCACAATTAACTCCAATCACTTTTCAAGCAATTAATTCACCGAATAATCCGTTTTTACCAAATAAAATTTTATACACAAGATTAGTTAATAATGCGAAAAAAGGGGAAATTCATTTTATTTATCATAAAAATAATCGGATTTTGAATACTTACTTTGCTGAATGAGCAGAAAAAAATAAAAATGAAAAACAATGACAAAATTATCTATCAAGTATTATCCTTAATCAAGGAATCCATTTTTTAATTAATAAAAAATATTATGATAAACTAAATCAAAAAACAAAAGATTTAATTAATATTTATTATTATAATAGGTTTGAACAACCACGAAATTCAGCAGAAGAATTAATACTCCAAACTTTTATTAATAATTTTAATAATGGCATTAATATTTTAAAATAGGAAGTTGATGAAAATGACAATATTAGGATGAATTATAATTGGAGTTTTTCTTAGTTTATTATTTATTTTTATTGGTTTTTTAGGATGATTTTATCAAAAAAAACAGCAACTTTTTTTTCAAATTTTTAAACAATTAGAAGTTGAAAATCAAGAATATATTAATAATAATTTATCAAAATTAACTTTGCAAGAAATTAACGTTAAATTTAAATTAGAGCCAGGTGAAAAAGTATTTAGTAATATTCCTGTTACTGTTTACCTTACCCATAAATTAAAAAATAATCAAACTCATTCCAAATATACAATTCCGTTTTCAAATGGAATTAGTGTTGGTTATGGGCAAGGTAAAAGAATTAAAGAAATGTATCAAATTCCATTTCAAAATGGTCATATGTTTATTACAAACCAAAGAATTTTAATTATAAATGAAGACATTACTACAACTTGACCATTAAGTGAAGTTAATAATCTTGAATTAAGTATTTTTCGAATTAATAATATTCTATATCAAGGCTTTTATTTATATATGAAACAAAAACGTTTTATGATTATTGTAAAAGGTTTAGAAACGCCATATCTAATTTATAAGGTGTGAAAGCATGAATCATAATTATTTAATTGGAATTATTTTATTTAGTACTATTTTAGGTGTTGCAATAATTATTGTTGCTATTTTAGCTTTATGCCAGCAACAAAAAATAAAACATTTTAAACAAAAGAAAAATGAACTAGAAAAAATGATTGATAACAATCAAACATTCTTAAATGATAATTTAGTCGTAATTAAAATTAAATATGAATTGCCAAAAAATGAAATTTGTTATTATCAAGCACCAATTATTGGTTATGAAATAACAAAACCAAAAGAACTTCAACAAAATATCTACTACTTAACTCAACAAATGAAAGAGCAATATTATATTGAATACTTGGCTGGTTATTTAAATCTTACTACTAATAATGGTAAGGAAACAATTAATGAAACCATTTATGTTACAAATTACCGCTTAGTTTTTGAAACTAAAGATCAAAATCTTATTATTTGATTAAAAGATATTAATTTTGTTTTACCAAGTATTTTTAATCTTAATGGTTTTTATCAAATCGGTTTTTTTATTAGTACTACTGAAAAAATTTATCGCTTTATTACAAATGATGTTAAAATATCAATGACAATTTTTAAAACATGACAACAAAATAGGGGAGGTTAATTAAACAATGAAAATGCATATTATTTTAGTTTTTTTATTAATCTTAATGTTAACTTTATATACTTTTCATACTTTATTTTTTATTCATTATCAAAAACAAAAAGAAAATAATAAGGCAATTAAAGAATATAAATGAAAAGCAATGATAATTTTTATCTTTATTACCATCTATCTGCTTTTAACTCCACTTAATATTTTTATTATTATTGATTATATTTTATTAATGACTTTATCAAGTATCTCAAATACATTTACTTATTTATTTGTAATTATTGCAATTTGTAATTATGGCTTAATTTTAAGTTATTTAATTATTCAAACATTAGTTAATAATAGTTTATGAATTAAAGTAAATGATGAAACCATTTTCTTTTTAGATGAAGAAATTATCTTATCGCAAGTGATTGGTATTGATATCAATGGTTTGTTTAATAAAGTTATTTATAAAGTTGATGGAGAAATTGAAAAAAAAGTTATTGTTGGAAAAAAAACATTTGAATTTTTAGAACAAATTAAATTAACAAATTAAAAAGCAATCAACCTGTTGGGAAAACCAGTTGATTGCTCTTTTTCTGTTTGGGTAACAAAAATAATTATGTTGGCGAAATAAGGATTTATGTAAATTATTTTTTTATGGTAACTTAATTAATAAAAAGAAAAGATAAGAGATAACCTAAAGGGGAGAGATAGTAGTGTAATTATAAATCCTTTATATAATTATTCTGTTTACTTTAGAGATTTAGGAAAAATATTTTTCCTTACCCATAGTATACTATTAATATTAAAATAATACAATATTTTTTTTATTTTTTAATAAAATAAAATATTTTTCCAAAATAAAAATATGAACTTTGCTAGCATTTTTCCATAATGGTTATTCCCCTGGCATCGTAATTGATTTTATCATATATCAATTTTGCGTGAAATTAAGCGTTTTAAAACTATTGATGAATATAGTGCTTATAAGTCAGATAAAATGTATTATGAGAAAAGAAAAAAGAATAATAAAAGATATAAGTTTACAGAAGTTTGGTATTAAATTTCCTGTTTGTGTTAAAACATTGTATAAATGAATTTATTTGGGTTTTTATGGTTTTTTAAAACAGAATTTACGTCATCGTGGTAAAAAATATAAAACAAAAGGAAAATTTGATAATCGTGATATCTGAACCCTTTTTTTCACCTTAATTTTATAGTATAATAAATAGGTAAAAAAAGTATGGGGGTTTTAATAATGGAAAATAATAAAAAAGTAATTGATTATTGAGATGATTATGACCCAAATGATTTTGATCCAGCAAAACGACCAACTTCAATTTTGCAAGATAAAACAATATTAAATAATAATCAAAATTATGTTGATAAAATTACTAGATTAACAAATTAATTTTAGACATATTCATATTACAATAATAAATTTAATGTTAAACAAAATAATGTTCAAAATGATGTTTTTGATCACAATGATAATTATGATGAATTAGATTATTCTGAATTTCAACCAATAGAAGGGGCAGAAATTAATCAAGCAACAGAATTAACTGATCTAGATGAGTTAAATTTAAATAATAAGAATCGATTTGTTCCATTTAATGAAAATGATATGGTTACTCCAGCACTTGAGTTAATCAAATTTATGATCGTTGGCAAAAATCAAAAGCTAATTTAATTACGCGTAAATTAGATGTTCTACGAAATCGAGTTCAAGAACCACGAATTGAAGGACGCCGAAAATTTAGAAGAATTATTAAGTAAACCAGCTCAAGTTGTATTAGATGCGACTCCATGTGTTGGCGGCGATGAGGTTTATCCTGACCAAAAATATTTTAATAATCCAGTTTTACCTTTAAAAGTATGAGCAATATCTTAAAAAATGCTAAAATAAATATTGATGCAAGTAAAAAAGAAGCAATCTTTATTAATGATGAGGATGTGTTAGATCCCAATAATTTAAATTATGAACAACGTTTGCGTTTATTAAAATTAGCAGCTGACCCCAATAATGAAGAACGAAAAAAATTGTTACAAATGAAATTAAATAATGGTAGTTTACTATCCTTATCAGCAATAGTTAAAGAACGATTACAAAAAGTTAAAACTAGGGAAATTGAATTAATTGAGGAAACAACTCTTACAAAAGATAACAATTAGAGTAAAAGGAAAAGAAAAAAATATTTTTTTAGCACAATAACCTATTAATGTTTACACTTTCAAGTTATAATATAAGGAGTATCAGTTTATTTTATTATTTAATAGTAGAGGATGATTACGATGATATTAGGAAATAGTGAAATAGCCTTTATTTTAATTGGATTTTTTATTGCGATTAATATTATTATATTAATTTTTTTAATTCTATCTTACCGAAATATTTTAGTTCTGATTCCAAATTTAAATAATACTCCAAGTCAATCAATGATTTCATTAGAAGTAATTGATCGCTATTTAACGAAAAAGAAAATTACTGGTTTAAAAGTTGTTCGTAAACCGGGCCAAGTTTTAATTACACATTCTTATAAAAAGAAAACATTTTATATTAATGATTTACAATTATTTAATCAGTCTTATTTTTTATCAGGGATGGGATTAGATTATGTTTTAGGGCGAACATTTTTTGCAACCCAATTATATTTAAAAAATAAACATGTTCAAATAATGCATTTTTTATTATATTTGGCTCCACCATTATTATTGTTATTCTTTCTTATCGTTTCATTATTTACAATTATTTTTATTGCTATTCTAAAAACTAATCCCGCCTTGTTAGACCATAATAATTTCTTTTACTTTATTAATCGCTATGGAGTCTTAAATTTATTATTAATTTTTATTATTGCAGCATATTTAATTTTATTAAGTTTTAATGGACATTTTAAGCAAAATTTAGAAAATTGATATGAAACAGAAATGCGACCATTTGTTAAAAAACAGTTTCCGGAGTTATATGATGATTGAATTATTGCTCGTAGTTATTCACGGAGTATTCAGTTTACATATATTTTTGGTTATAATTTTATTTTTAAAAAAATTTATAAATATACAGGACCCTTTGGCCTTTAGTAAAATAGAGGAGAGAAAGAATGAAAGTTATTTTTCATATTGATATGAATAGTTTTTTTTGCTAGTTGTCATCAAGTTGCTAATCCCCACTTTCAAGGAAAACCACTTGTTGTTGCTAATTCTTCACGGCGAGCAGTTGTAACAACAGCGAATTATGAAGCACGACAATTAGGCATTAATAGTCCAATGCCGTTATATAAGGCAAAAGAAATTTGTCAGGACCTTGAAATTGTTAAGCAAGATTTTGTTTTATACGTTGATTTTGCGCAAAAATTATTTGATTTTATTAGTATGCATTAGCATAGTTTGCTGATCTTACAACATTAGAAACCATTTTAGGCAAACCAGCACATGCTTTTGTTGAGCGGGCTAATGAAACAACTTTTGAATATGACTTAATTGATTATGAAAATAAGAATAAAATTTATTTATTAGCAAAACATGTTAGTCAACGAGCAGAAAAACGAACAATGGTTGGCAATGTCATTTATGTTACATTTAAAAATGCTAATCGAAAACGTTTTACAAGACAACAAACAATTAAAAAGTATACTAACTTCCTAGATGATATTTATTCAGTGGCAATTATATTATTTGATCAATTTTAATCAGGTCAGCCAATTCGGTTAATTGGTGTTGGTTTACGAGGAATTATTAGTAAATATGATTTAAGAGAACAAGTTTCATTTGAAACATTAGAAACCTTACAACCAGATACTGCAACAAATAAATTAATTAAGGAAATTAATAAAAAATACTGCCAAGATGTGTTTTAACTGGTCAAAAATTAGAAGAAATAAAATACTTATTACATAGCCAAACGAAATATATTCAATCAGATCAACGTATTTTAGATGAAACAAAATTAAATTAAAAGAAAAGGGAAAGTAAATCTTTTTTTATTCTCCCCTTTTCTTTTTATTATTTTTTTCTTTTGCGATTGCTTTAACAACAGCTTTTTCAATTAAAGCTTCAATTTCTGTTGCAGTTAAGATAATAGTTGGTTCAACTGGTTTATGACTTATTTTTTCCTTAGTAGTAGCTTTTTGTTTCTTTGTTTGTGCTGAATTAGGTTTATTATTGGTTGACTTTTTTTGTTTCGATGCGTTTAAAACGGTTTTTTTTTCTTGGTTAGTTTGCATTTCAACATCTAATTGATCTAAGTCATTATTATCAAAATCACTAATTGTTTCTAGCGGGTCTTCTTCAGATGAACTTTTAATGCGTTCAATGCCACCTCGATAAGCATAATCGATTATTTCTTGCAAGCCAGGATCTTTTTTACTAGTACGAGTAGGGGAAAATAAATTATTATTATCGCTTTCACCTACTTCTTGTTGGTTGGTAACTGCAGCACGTAAACGAGCCATTTTTGCTTTAATATCATTTTCATCAACACCAATCGCTTTTTCATCTTCATTTGGAATTCCTAATTTGTGTTTAATGTTTTCATTATTTTTTTTAGCATTTTCTAAAATATATTGAATTGTTCCCTTTTCAACTACTGTTGGTTTAATGGGTTCATTACTAGTTGTAGTTGGATTTAGCATTCGATTCATTTTTGCTTTAATCTTATTTTCAGTTGCTCTTGAAATAGCTTTATTACTATTTTCTGAACATTCATGAATTTTAAAATGAATTGGACAAAATGTTGGTACTCCCATTCTAACTCCCCGCTTCTCTTTAATATCTATATATAATTATAACTTAAATTGAGGTAAATGTGTATTAGATTAAATTTAATCCTTTTTTATGTAACAGCATTTTTATAGTATAATGATAAAAAATAAATTAGAAAGTGGTTGTAATTAATGAACATTTTTATTTTTCATCGTGATTTTAAAATTGAAGATAATCTTGGTCTTGCTCAGTTGGCTAATGAAGAAGATAAAATTTATTTATTATTTATTTTTACAAAAGAACAAATAAAAGCAAATAATTATTTTTCACCTCGTAGTTTTCAAGCAATGGTTCACTTTTTAGAAAATTAACATGAACCTTTTTCCTTAATTGTTTTAAACAATGAAAATGAACAAACCGGAATTAAATTTTTATTAGACCAAGGTTATAAAATTAATAAAATATATACAAATCGTGATTATATACCATATTTGCTCTTAACCGAAGTAAAGCAATGCGTCAGTTATCAAAAGAATATAATTTTATTTATCGTGAATTTGATGATTATGTATTAATAGAACCATGAACAATAAAAACTACTCAAAATGGATATTATACTGTTTTTACACCATTTTGAAATAAATTAAAAGAACATTTTAACGTTAATAAGATTGTTCTTTATAAGGTTAAATCATTTTCGCCTCAACAATTAAAAAATCTTGAGATTTTACAAGACATTACAAATGTTAAATCTAGTGATTTTAATTTACCATTAGTATCTGAAAAAGTTAAAACAACAATTTTTCAGTTAGATCAAAACTATCATCAAACTCGTGATTTTGTTGATTTAGAAACTAGTACAGCAAAAATTAGTACTGCTTTAAAATTTGGCATTATTTCAATTCGGCAATGTTATCTTTGAAGCATTGAAAAATTTGGTGTTTTTGATAACGCTTTTGCGCGCCAATTAGCATGGCAAGTAACTTATAATGCGCAATTACATCAACAATGATCTTTTAGTGAAAATTGAAATAAAAAAATAACAATTGACTGGACAAATAATCTAGAATGATTACAAAAGTGGCAAAATGGTGAAACTGGTTATGATTTTATTGATGCTGGAATGAAGGAGTTAAAAGAAACAGGGTTATTACATAATCGAGCAAGAATGGTTTGTGCTTCGTTTTTAGTTAAGAATTTAAAAATTGATTGACGTAAAGGCGAACAATATTTTACTCAACAGTTAATAGATTATGACCCTATAATATATTAAGAAATATCAAAAAGTTAAAGTATGTGTACAAGTTTTAGCAAATGAACCTAGTTTATTAACAGTAAATATAATTAATTATGCACTTATCTTAAATTTAAAGGAGCAAAATAACCATGAATAATACCTATCCATCTTTACCAAACTTAAATGATATTAATAGTGTTTTAAAATTTTATAATTATGATTGAACAATTAATTTAGCAAATATTATTGCTCGCCATCAAATGCGATTAGTAAATGGTAAAGATATTTTATTTAAGTCGCATCGTAAAGACATTTTAGAAAAATTAAATTGATGATATGAAAATTATAAAATAAAAGAAAAATTAGATAAAAACGAATTAACAGCAAGTTTAATGGGTAAAACTATCTTTGGTTTATTAGAAACATCAGACGGTAATATTGATTTATGAATTAACCCTTTTAACTTTACATCTCGTGTAAGTAAAATAAATGAAATTGAACAAGGTGCTGATATTTGATTAAATTATCCATCAATCAGATAGTGGTTTTATTTTAAATTTAATTTGTACCAAAGATAAAATAATTATTAAAGGTTGACCTAAAAATAATGAAGTAGTTGTTGGTCAAAGTAAAAGTAGATGGTCAATTATCCCAATCTTTACAAGTAGTACAAGGGACACCAACCCTAGAAACATATACACAAGACCAAAAAGCAATTATTGAACAAGTATAGCAGGACAAGCGTTATATAATTTAACTCATCGTGTAGTATGACAAGATGATTATTCATTGTCAAATGGTGGGACAACTCAAACAATGGGATTAACAAGAATTCCAGTTCCTATTGATAAAAGATTTAATTTAAAATTAATGAATGAAGCATTTGATTTGGCATTAATAGAACAAAATATTAAAAATGGTGTTATTGCTGATGCTATTTCTAGTGTAATACAGAATAAATTTGTTAATTTAGAATGTGAATTAATTCAGGCTATTTATGATTATTGTTTAGCAGATGGTCAATATGAAGTAATTCCATTTCGTAGTTATACAGCCGAAAATGCAGATGATGCAAATAAAGCATTCTTTAAATTAAATGAAACTTTGATTGAATTAACAAATCAAATTAGTAATTTATATTTTGGTTTACCAACAGATAAAATGTTTATGGTTTTAGGTCGAAGATCATATTTAGGATTAACACCTGCTTATTTAAAAGTAATTGGTTCACAAGCACAATTAAAAGCGATGGTAAATGGTGAATTATATGAAAATACAGCAATGGGTATTCCAGTATCAAAAAGTTTTCATTTAGAAAAAACATATACAAAAGGACAAGTTAACCGTGATAAAGGTTATAATTTTACTAATGTAAATGGTTTAATTATTAATAAACAAGTATGAGCTTATCCAATTAATATGGATACTGTTCAACAAGTTTTAGATAATGATACTGCTAACCCTAAATGAATTGGTAAAGTTCAATATGCAACACCAACTATTTTATATCCAAAAACATGTAAAATTATTTTGGAAAAACAACCAAGCCAAGATGAAATTACTGCCGCTAAAAGTAATCTAAATAAAACTTTTAGAGTTCCAGTTGATTATCTAATTTCAGCATCAAAACCAGAATCAAAACCAAATAATCAAGGTTAATATAAAATGAATTTACTAATATTACGCGTTTTAACTTTATTAGTATCTAATTTAAAAAATAAACCTTTAATAAGTAAATTTGTAAATTTAATTAATAGAGCTAATCAAGTTAAAAATAAAATATTAAAGCCAATTAATTATATTAGTGATAAATATAATAAAATTACAAATAAAGTTGAAGATATTTATCAGTGATTAAATCCATTTACTTATTTAGATTTAATTAAAAAAGGTCATAAAAAAGAAATACAACAAATATTAAGTCAATTAGAAAAAGATAATAATATTAAAAATAGAAAACAATTTAAAAATGAAAATTATTTAAATACTAATTGACAACCTTTAAATAGTAGTTGACTTGATAGTGGTATGTTTAATATTACAAATAAGTTAACTTTAACAGGTAATTTAACTATTTTAATATATACAAAAACAGCAAAACATCCGAAATTTTATGGTCCATATGTTTATCCTAGTGTTCCAGTTGAAATTTGAAAATTATTAAGTAATGCTGTATCTAATGCAGGAACTTTATTTTGGCGTTATTGATTAAGAAAATGATTACCTAGTCATTTAAGAAATTATATTAAAAAACGATTACCACAAGCATTAAAAGAAAAATACCCAAAAGGAACTACTAAATTAACATTACCAATAGTTCAAAAATTAAATCAAATTAAAAAGTTTATTAATAATTTAAAAATTGGACATTTTAATTTTAATTTTGCTGGTGAAATTAATAATAAAAAATGGTATCGTGAACGCCGAAGTGATGTTAAAAATATTAAGAATTTATATAAAACACCAGTTAAAAATATGTTTTACAAAATTAATCAAACTATTAAAACAATTAAGAAAACAAGAACAAGAATTAATAGTTATAAGCCAAGTAATTTAAAAAATAAATATCGTAATCAATTAAGAGGTGTTTTATATGGAAAATAATTTAAGTAATTTGTTATTTATAACAGTTGAAGATGTTAAAGAAAGTAAACTTTGACAACCTATTAATTATAGAAAACAATCTGCTTATAATGATAATTTAATTTATAATGCTATTTTAAAAACTAGTTTATGAATGGATAGATTATCAGGTGGGACAATTTCCGATAAAATTAATAAAAAAGATTTATTTCCATGAGTAAAAAAAGATAATACTGGTTTAATTGAATATTATAAATGATTAAATTATATTCAATCTGCTTGTTTATTAGCAGTTATAAATTGATATTTACCAAAAGGAGTAAATGATTTAACTGGTAGTGCATCATTTTCACAAAGTGGAGTTGATTATTCACAAACTAATGACCCTGAGGCAAATGAAAATATTACTCGTGATGTTAAAAATGCTTTAAAATTAGCAGGTGAAATTATTGATATTATATCTAGTAAAACAGTATCTAGACCTTATAATTATAGTTTAGATAATTATTCTCATCCATGAGAAGAAGAATATAAACATATTAATAAAAAAACTTTTTATCCAACATTATTATTTTGATTAAAAGAACGATTACAAACAGATAATTCAATAAATATTTTTTATCCAACTATTAATGATTTTTCTAAAATTGATTATAACGAATATATTAAAATTATTGTTCCATTTGATAATGATACTATTTATGAAGAAAATGGTGTTTGAAAAGCAAAACAAAGTGGTGAAATTCCATCGGATGTTATTAAAGATAGTGATTTTAATAAAAATTATATTGAAAAAGTTGATGGTAAATATATTGTAAAAACATCACAAGATATTAATCTTAAACAAGATAAATTAGTAAGTGGCACAAATATTAAAACTATTAATGGTAATTTATTATTAGGTAGTGGTGATATATCTATTAGTGGTGCCAATGATTGAGAATTAATTAATTATCCAGATGCAAACGAAAAATTAACATTTAAATTCCAAATTATGATTTAACAAAATATTACTATAAAATATCAATTTCAATAACAGACTATTCATCTGCTAATAAATTTGTAACATATTATTTTGAAACAATATCACAAAAATCAATTTTTACATTTTTAGCAGATAATTCATATCAAAGAATAATGATTAAGCAAGATGGCTCAATTTCAAATGACACAAATAATATTGTTATTAAAGATTTAACAATTAAAAGAAAATTAATAAATAATAGCGAATTAATGGCAGATGAACCACATTTTATTTATAAGCGTGATATGGATATTGATTTACCCAAGTATCAAGAAGAAACATCGGACTCTTATGATATAGTGATAAGAAAAATAAATAGTGCAACAACTATTAATGAATTAAATTTATTTGAAAAACATCCAATATGAAGAATTATTTCAAATAATAGAAATGATATTAAAGAATTATTCAATAAAAAATGATTAGAATTAAATAAAAATGAATAAAAAATTAAATGAGGTAAATAATTATGAAACAAGATAAAACAACTTGATTAAAGGGTGTCTTACCTTGAAATTGATTTAAAAAAGACCCTATTCCGACTTATAATTGAACTCATAAAGATATTAGAGAATGAGAAAGGAAATATAAAATTCGTAGTTGAGTAGTTAGTTTTTATACATTGATATTTTTAGTATTAAATTGTTGATTAGAATATGACATGATTAATGCAATAAAAGATAATATTAATTGATATAATTATGGTCAATATTGAGGTAATGGAATTGCCATATTATTAACACCTTTATTTACACACGGAATTCAGGGTATATTTGTTGCTAGTAGTAAACCAAAAGTAGATATGAAAATTGATATTCCACGATTAAAAGTTTCTAAAACGGGATTAGTATTTACAATATTACCTTTAATTACTTTAATAATTTCTTTAATTATCATTTGAATTGATAAATCAAAATGAAAAAAATACCATTTACGACATTGTTTGGACTGCCGTATTAATCCGCGTGTCGTTCAACCACGAATAGCAAAACAATGAAATAATTTAGATGGCATAACAGAAGAAAAATTAAAAAATATACAAAATGAAAATATTAAAAAACAAAAACAAGAAGAAATTAAACAAGAATTAAATATAAACAATAATAATTAAATTTTATTAAAATAGACTATATATAGGGGCGGTTGATATTTTTGGGTGGTTATATAGTTTAATTTATAAATTATTTTGTTATGAAAGGATAGATGGCCACTGTTTGAGTAAGGATAAGAAAGGAATTAAATAAAATGAATGAAACATTAATGATTGCTTTACTTGTGTTAGCAGGTGCAGGCGGAATGGGTAGTCTTGGTATTCTTGGATTATCTGCTAAAAAAATTAAAAAATATAAAGCAGAAATTAGAGAATTAAGAACTGCTGTTATTGCCCACGAAAAACATTTACGAGGATCTGAATATGCAACAGAATTAGCATTAAAAACAGGTCAAATTAAAAATGTTAAAAAGCAAGTTAAAGTAAACAACAAAAAACAAGAACAAAAAGATGCTATTAGACAACTAACAAATAGTATTTAAAAAAAATAACAAATTAAGGTTATTTTTTTATTTTTCCTTTATTATGTTTTATATAAAAATTAATAAGATGTTCTATTCGTTGTGAATAAGTAAAGTCATTGAATTCATTTCAAACTTTTTCTTCATTTTCATTTAAGTAAACATTAACATTTCGAATTAATTTAGAATAATATTTTCTTGTTTTTTGATTAAATGAATGTTTCATAATATTAGCTTTCATAATTAGCAATAATAATAGCATCTCGTAAATGATTACTTATATTTTCATTATTATATTTTCAACCTTTACCATATTGATAAATTAAATTAGCATCTTTTTCAAATTTTCATATACAACTATCATTATATTTGCTCAAATTTTCCATATTTTTAAGAACTGATTTAGTATGGCGTGGTGATACTCAATTGATATTTAATAATTTTTCTGTTTTATATTTAATTGCCCCTATAAGTTTTAATAAATCATCTCTATCTTTACTCGCATTAGCAGATGTATATAAACAATCTTCAATATTAATAATTGCTTCTGCTCTTAACTCATCTAAAATAATATTGGTTTGTACAATTCAATCACGATTTGTATATTCATATTTATCAATTAATTTATTATCTTCAAAAAAAGCAATAGCCGTAGTGCCAGTTCCGGATGGGTCAATACCTATTTTTATCATTATCTTAAAAATCTTTCTTTAAATTGATAATAAAATTCTTCGCTTTGTTTTCTAATCAGAACTGGTGATAATTTTTCAACATTTAATTCTTCTTTTAATCAATTTTTACCTTTTGAAATAATATCTTGTTATATTTTTGTATTTGTAATAAAATTTTTAATATTATTAAAATGCTGTTCACTCATTCAATTTGGATTTGAATTGTTAATAATTTCTGTTTGTTCTTTTTCTTGCTTAGAATTAATTTTACTTATTTCACTATTATCGGGGTCTAATTCTTCGGTTGGTAAACCTAATAATTTACTTAAAACATATTTAACTCCATAAGTTAATGCTGACCCAATACTTTTAGCGGGGTCAGTATTTTTACCCGTAAAAGGTCAATAAGTTTTAATTTCTTCTGTTTCTTTACATAAAGTTAATTCCATTTCAAAATATGGTATATCATTAATTATTTTTAAAGTATCTTTTACATAACTTCAAATATATGTAATATGATGCTTTTTAAATTCTTTTTTAACTAATTCTAATACTTGTGCTTCACCAAAATAGTTATAAATTGTTCTACCATTCATTTCCATTGTTTGGTTTTTTTCTAAATATAATGATAAATCGTGTTGTATTTCACCAATACTTGCTATTAATGTTTTTTTAGTTTCTTGTTGCATTTTCTCATTCCTCTCTTTCTTGTCATATTAAAATTGCTTCTTTAATTTGTTCTAAATTTTGTTTAGTAATATCAACTTTTTCTTTAATTACTATTTTTAATTTTGGATTTATAATTATCATTAATATTTTTTTATTATCTATACAAAAGTCTTTTTCTAATAAATAATAAAGTTTTAATTGTCAAATATAGCGTTCAATATCTGTTTTCTCATTAGAACTATTAATTTTTCAATCACATATTATATATTCATTATCAGTTGTTATTCCAATAAAATCAGTTGTCCCACACATTAAAGGACTATAAAGTGTTTTTTCAGTTTCATAATATTTAAATTTAATATCTTTAAAAGTTTCTTGATATAGTTTTGTAAAATTTTTAAATAATTCACGATGTGATTTTATTTCACAATTAATAAATTGAATTAATTCATCATCAAAATTATTTTTTATTCAAACATCAATCATATTATGTAAACATATTCCACGATTTTGTGCTAATTTTAAAATATTCTCATCAATTTGTGAAAAATATTTTGGCACTAAAATATTAACAATTTTACTTACACTAGGTATTAAAATACTATACTTATGTAATTCATCATTAAAAATATATAAAGGTTTTAAATCTAATCTCATAAAATTGTTTCATCATTACCAATATTTTGATTATCATTATTAAATAATTCTTTTGTCTCAGATGAATTAAATTCTATTTTTTCTTGTGGTTTATCAGATTTTTTTAAATCATTATTTGTATGTAAAAATTCATAATTAGATACTTGAACTATTCAATGTATTTTATTATCCTTATCTTTAAAAGATTGTAAAACACCAGTAATTGCTATTTGACTATCTTTTTGACAATATTTTTGTAAAGTAATTGCTTGTTTATTTCAAACTTGACAAGGTATAAAATCAGTTTCTTTTTGTTTTGAATATGGACGTGCTATTGTTAAATTAAAAATTGCATATTCTTTCCCATTTTGAGTTTTCTTAATTTCAATATCTTTTGTTGTTCTTTAAATAAGTCTTCTTCGGTATAAACTTTTCCATCTTCATCTTTATACATATTATTCACATCCTTGTCATTTAATATTTTCATTTTCTAAATCAATAATTGTTGTTAATCATTCATTTTCATTTTCAACACTAGCAGTAAGTTTTGCTTCTTTTAATGTATAAAACGATTTAGTTAGAACTTCATTTTCATATTTCATTACTAATAAGTATTTTTTTTTCCATAATTATTCCTCCTAATGTTGTTTACCTAATGTTCAATGTTCATCAGTCATATTTTTAAATGAAACTAAATAACTTTTACGCATTAATTCATTTAATTTATTTTCTTGATTGCATTCTTTATGAAAACAATAACCTCAATATCTTTGTTTAAAACAAGTTTTATTTAACTTTTTCATAAAAACCTCCTAAATTATTCCTTTGATTTTTTTGTCAATTTGTAATATTTTTCATCCATCGGATGCTAAATCTAAAATATCGTTAATTTTATAATATTGAATATATGAAACAATAACATCTCACTTGTCTTTAAATAAATTTAAGTACATTTTGGCTCATTCTAAACATTGCAAATCATAATGCTTTTTATGATGTGAAATACGACAATTAATAGGTTGACAATTAACTCAATCAAATGATGTTGTTATTTCATTTCAAGTTTTATTAATATACAAACTTTTATATTCTGTCATTTATTTTTCCTCCTATTTTTAACTCGCTAGAACTCACTCCCAAGTGAAAGTGCCAAGCGAGAATTAGTTATATAAGTATTTATCTATTTACTTACTACGCCATCCGCCTCACTGGGGTGAGCGGTGGCGGTATGTTAATTGTTTGAATATTTAATAATACACAGTTGTTTTTTCTTTTTGCCGCCAGAGAGTTTTCTCTCTCTTCATCCGCACCATTTCAGGTCAAAGCGTTCAGTTTTTAAAATAAATTCACTTGCACTTTGAAGAGCCTAGTGCTGGCTTTGTGGTTTGTAAAACCGCTGCCACTTCTAAGAAGTAATATCTATCGTAAATTTATTTATAAAGTGTCCATCTCAATATTTATTGTCGTTTGATGTTGACTTCGCACTTATCACGACTATCGCTTGTTAAAGCGTCTATTATTTCCGGACTTACATTACCGCTGGGCTAGACCGCCATGTGGAATAAAAACACTTAGTTATTAAAAATAACAGTCCCACACTGCATTAAATTGTTTTATAAAATTTAAGTTTTAAAAAACCCGTTTCTCAATCAAAAATAATTTTTGAATTTTCTATTTTTTGATAAAACCGCTTTTGTTTTTTATTTTTTGTCCGATTTAATAAATCTTTATGTTTTTCACAAGTTCATAAAACCTTATTTAATGAAAACTCTTCAGTAATAAATGATATTGTTTTATAGCAGTTATCAATATCACAAATTTGTTGTTGCTTATTTTTCATTACTTACTCCTTTCTTTTATTAAGTTTTTTTATTAGCAAATTAATTAACTGAAACAGAGAAAGGACAACACCTTAAAATTGGAGAAAAAACAGGTACACTTTGTAAAGATTTCTAAGATATTTAATAAATGTGTAAACAACTTAAGGAGAGTATCAAAAAGTTGTAATAAAAGTTTCTATTTTAAGATTTTAAAATGCTGTCCTTTCTCTGAATCAATTAATAATTTTGGTTTTACAAATAAAAAAAACCATTTTAGTAAATGGTTTAATTATTATTCTTATTCAATTTCTATGTATTTGTTAAAACCCTTCTTTTTTACATGCGACCTATTCATATTCTTGTAAAAATTATAGTAGTTTTTCTTTTAATTCTGTTTCATCTAATAAATTATCTAACATAATTTTATTCTGATATGGAATTGAATCTGCTAAATCAGTACCACAAATAACTGCTAAAATTTGTTGATCAGTAGCATCAAAAGCATTCACATTAGTATGAGTTATTTCTAAGTGCGGTAAATTTAATTCTTGTACAATCTTTTTAATGTTCATTTCAATTAATAATTATAAACCTAATACTTGTCCGCAAACAGCAACAAGTTTATTACGATCGGTAGTTTTAAGTGGCAGGTTTGAAGCAATGATAGGTTGCTTGGATGGTACATTAAGATTAGTTTTAATAAGAAGCGGGTTTGTTTGGTAATGTTTTTTTTGTTCGTAAAAAAAGTTATTAAATTAAGAAGTGGTAATATTAATCACAGGATAACGGCAAGAACTGGTAACAATCATAAACTAACTTTTCGCCCAACTAACTGTCCTAACCCAGCAATTGGTAAACCTAAGAGAAAATCACTATCTCCTCATGTTAAACCGTTTAAACTACCATTAACATTTGTTAATGTATGCATATATTTTAAACCAAAAAATAAGAATGGAATAAAAGTCATTAAAATCTCATTTAGAAATGGACCAAAGATTGCTCCTCATACGCCTCCATACGCATTACCAAAAACACCAGCGGTTGCTCCGACAAAGAAATGCGGAACAATACTTGGAATCACAATTGCTCAGCCAATAAAACTATGATCTTGACCAGTATTAAGAATGTTGGCATTAACTAAGGCATCATAGCCTTTCACACCCCATGCAGTAAAGTAAATAATTAAGTATAAGAAAACCATTGTTATTGCAATTGCAATATTAGTATTACGTAAGAAGCTTAATCCTTTTGGAAACTTAATTTCTTCTGTTGATTTAAGTGGTTTGCGACTTATTTTTGCAATTACAATTCCAATTCAAGCAGAAAACAAGTATGATAATGATCCGGTATGGCCAACTGCTAAGGTATCGGATTTCGTAATTTTAATGACATATTTATTTAATAATGCTGGCGAAATAATCATTCATAGCGATACCAATAATGCACCAGTAATAACAATAATTGGTAAATCTTCAGCTAAATTTAACCCCGCTAAATTTAAAACACTAGCAAACATTACTGATAAGTAAAATAAGACATGGCCAATTAAATAAATATATTTATAAGTGGTAATCCGTGCTAATAAAATATTTAATAACATTGCACAAATCATAATTAATGATCCAGCTAACACAATTTTTGGTAAACTATTTAAAAATAACCCAGGAATAACAACATTATTAGCAATAATCCCATTAATCCCAAACAATAAATTAAAAGCATTTCCTAATTTACCAACTGCACCAGCTAAAATCCCAGCTCCCCCACCGATAATTAAAAACCCGTTCTTGCGTTGTAATAAACAACCAACAAGAGCAAATAAACCAATCAAGATTGCTGGTGTGCCAATAAATTCTTTAAAGAAATTTAAAACATAATCGCCAGTTGTTAAAGATAAAAAACTCGACATTTTTATTCCTCCTTGCTAATTATCATCTTTGTAGTATTAAGATAACGAAGGTTTCTTCTAACATCTTAAATCAACATAACATATGTAACATATGTCTATTTTGATTTTATTTTTTTCTTTAACACATGTTAAATAATAATCTAACATGTGTTACATTATTGGCAAAAGATATTAAATCCAATCTTATTTTGCACGTTTCATTGAATTCATAACCTTTTTAATATCTGCTTCCGACGGTTTGCGTCCCATTTGCATATACATTGCTCGAATTTGTTTTTCAGTAATTGGGGGATTATCATGTAATTGTTTTTGCACAATTTTTTTGGTAATTAAAAATCCTAAAACCCCACCAATAACTAAACAACCAATCCCAATAATAAGTCCTCCTCATCAAGGCATTCTTGTTGTCCTCCTTTTTTGTAATAAATAATTATTAGCATAATTCCTATAATATTTTAACATATTTTTTAAAATAAGTCTTATTTTCCTGGTTTTTAAGAATCTGCTTTTCTTCGATTACATTTAACATGGACAACAATGATATTATCATTTGAATTTGTTCCACCTTGTGATTTGGGTATAATATGATCAATATTCCATTTGAATTTGCTGTTTCGTTGATTTTTTACACTTTCATGAGCACCATATATTATTGTATCACCACATAAATAACAAATTTTATGATTTTCTGCACAATCTTGAATATCACAATTGCAGTTCTCGGCATTATTTCATGCAATAATAGCTTTATCATCTAAATTCATAATTCATTAAACCTCCTTTTTTTTCATAAAACTTAAGTTTACTGCTCATATTGATAAATTCTAGTAATAACACTTTCAACATCATTGTCGTAAAAAACAAAGGGAATAACTTCTTTTGATTGCGGCATTATATAATTATATAAATATACTATTTTTTTAATTTATTAACCATTGATTTATTTATTAACCATTGATTTAAATTAATTGTTGCATCATATAAAGTCTGTACTGCACTGCTTAGAAGTCTAATACAATTTTACAATATAAGTATAACACTATCGTTTTTTAAAAACATAAATTTTATCTACTCTAGTTGCTTTACCTGCACGTTTTCCCATTGAATTAGTAGCTTTTAATTTTTGTTTTATGTTATCTTTATAAATTTTAATTAGTTCTAAATCAGTTAAATGTTTAAATTCATTTCATATATTTTCAAAAGAATATTCTATTTTATCAGTTTTTTTACATCGCCAATTACTAAAACTATTGTTGATTTTTTGTCACATATTTCTGATATATTACTTAAATATTGCAACATAAAATTTTTATATTCATTAATACTATGACAATCATCTAATTTAATATTTTTATTATTTTCTTTAGTATTAAAACCCAACATTCACATTTTTAATCAATTCTATTGAGTATAATTAATTATGTTTAAATATGGTGGTGATGTGAATACTAACTTAGGTGTTATATTAAAATATTCAGATATATTTAATGCATTGCCTAATTTTACTTGAGCATTGTTATTATAAAATGTAGATCTTTTAAGGATATATCTAGTTCTATTGCGAATTTTGTCAAAAATATTATCTTCAGGTTTTACTAAATTGTGTTTTAAAGCATAATTTTTTACATAATTAACAGCCATTGATGTATGATTGCTCATACTTAGAGAAAGATAAATACTTCCCCCCGTTTTTCTCATTGAACCATGCATAATTCCTAATGTAATAGTTAAAATAAAATTATCTTCATCTAATAAATCTGCAAAATTTTCACCATATATTTTTTTATAAATAACATTTGTCTTAAGTTTATATCACTGTAATAAGTTTTTAAATCTTGATTAATATCATCTAAATTATTCCAATTATTTTGAGTTTGTAAATATTCTAATTCTCATTCATTTATTCTTGAAATTATTTCATCTTTAATAAAACTTTTTGTTTTAGAACGACTAATAACATATGCAAATGGATTTAAATCTATTGAATATGCTTGCTTGTTTAGAATTCTTGCTTGTAATAAAGTAGTGCCACGCCCCGAAAATGTATCTAAAACTATGTCATTATCATTAGGAGCATATTCATTGATAAAATATTCAGCTAATGCAGGAGAAAACATCGCTATACAAGAACATATTCGATGCATTCAATCACCTCAAAGACGGCTATGTTTTTTTCAAATAACTTCAGGATTTAATAAATAAATATCTTCAGTATTAATATCTATTAATTTAACTATATCTTTTTACTGCATTATACATCTTGTTTAAATTATCAATCATATTAATATCATCTTTCATCTCAAATCCACAATATGGCTTATGAACTAAATTATTTAATAAAGAAAAATTATTTGTTTTTGAATCATCATTCTTTTTATAATCTACTATTCGTAAAATTATAGAATATGAGGAATCTATATCAATGCTTAAATCTTCTAGTCTTTTATTATATTTAATTTTTATTAATTTTATGATAAATTCTGCAAAATTTGATGAATCTTTTGAATTTACTATAGAACTAAGAACGCTTGTTATTTTTCCAACGTCATGGTTTATTGAATCATCATAAATTGATATAAAATCATTAATTTTATTAATGTCCTCAGCTGAACATCCTAATTTAGATATAAAATAATCTGTCGAACCTTGTACTCTATAAAAAAACTCTAAAATTAATAAATCAATTATAGTTCTTATAGTTAATGCAACATTTGTAAATGAATATTCACTTTCATCAAAATTTTTTAAATTAGATAATGTTTTTAAATCATTTCTAATCATATATTTTACTGATCTAATAAATTTACTATCATATGGATTATCAATAAATTCATTTGTATCTATGTCATCAGATTTTAAATTTGTTAATAATTGATATTGGGCATTTTCTATGTCATTTAATTTATTATTTTTCTTTTTTTCTTTTAAAGCATTATATGTAAGGTTTAGAGTTTTTTTATTTGACAATGAATAACCAATTACATCACTAAGCTCATTATAAATTTCTTCTTTAATTTCACGAGTAGTTATCTTTTTTTCTTTAGCATTCAATACTAAAAAATCAATTATTTTTTCCATTTTTTCTTCTTTAATATTTTTATTATATGAAAATGTTAAAGTATCAATATCAATTTCTATATTTAAAATTTCTCTCATAGTTTTTTCACGACCATTAATTAATAACTTTTGGGCTAATAATAACTCATATCCAGACACTTCCATCTGTTTTAAATCAATAGGTAAGTTTTTATGAAATTTATTATATATTTCTAATGATCTTATAATCCATATTGCACTTCTAATATCTTGTTTAATTATTCCGACTTTTTTACCAAATAATATGGAAAGCTCATTTATTGAATTATCAATATTTTTATTTTTACGCATACGTTCAAACATTTTTAATAAATCATCAAAATATTTTGCACGTGACCAATCACGCTTACCAATTTGTTCCCAATATGTTTTGAATAAATTGTTTTCCAAATAATTTCATTACTTTCTGCTGAAACATCAAAAAATCATTGTTCAGAAACAAAAAGTTTATTCATTCGATTTATTTCAAAAATAATATTATTTTTATTTTTTTCTTAATCAACTTGTTTTGTGTTTTCATAAAATGGCTTATCACCACATACATCACCAAAGGAAAATTCTTTATTAATTAATTTAATAGCCAGTAATCTTCTATTTCCTTCTAAGATATAATAAAAACTACTATCTTTATCTAAATAAATTAGAATTTTATCATTTATATATAAAAACCCATTATTTTTAATTGAAACAATTAGTTCAAGTAGACCACTCAAATCTCCTTCATACTTCAATAATTCTTGTGCAATATTAATATCTGAATATTCTGGAAAATATAAGTCTTTAAAATTAATTTCTTCCATATTGGTATATCTTGGATTGATTGGTAACATTCTTATAAAAAAATTCAGAATATGTTTTACTAGTTTCTTTATTTATAATGTTTGAATTTATAGATCAAATTTTAGCTTTTTTTCTTCTGACATTGGTCATAAATGTTCAAGCATATTTTTATATTTTTCATTTTGTTTCTATTGTTCTTTATATGCTCTCTTTGTTTAAGCTAAAGTCCAAACAATTCCTCGTGCAATTCTCATTTTAAAAACCTCTTTCTTAATTGTTTATAAAATATTTTAAAAGTAATGATAAGTTAATATTATAATTAAATATTACATAAAAATAGTAGTAATTACTACTTATTTTTATAATTTTTCATCTTTTAAATTGTGCCTACCCACATAAGTTCACTTTTTTAAAAATTAATATATTATTTTAGTAATATACTTTTCCTTTAATTATTTTTTTACTTTGTTTCGTTTGATTCCACCATGACCTGAACAAGTTCCTTTTCCTGAAGAATTTGACCAAGTTCCATCTCTACACTGTGTAGTATGACCTGAACATGAACATTGAGTAAATGATATTGATGAAAATGAAATCATTGTTATAAATGATGCTATAAGAAAATATTTTTTCACTTTATTCTCACCTATTTTCTATTATTTCTTTAAACAAATTATTTTCAATATCTTGAAATTCTTTTTTTCAACTTGTTGTATGAATTTGATTAATTGTTGTTTTTTGTTACCTTGAATTATGATTTTCATCAATTTGTAAAAGATAAAAACATCCAAGTTTATCCATAACTTCTATACTAAAAGTTTTTTTACTTTTAATTATTGATTGAGTTAATTTCTTTGCTGTTTGTTTCATTTTTGCAAGCTCTGCTTGATCATAATTATTTGGTTATTACTTATTAATTCATCTATATTTTGATTATGACATTGTTGTAATTTATTAAAAAATTTTTTATAATTTTTAAATTTTAATGAACTTGAGTTTGAAAAATTAAAATATTTTAATGAAAAATGTAATTTATTTTTTTCAACAATTGAAGGGACTTTAATATAACGATTTTTCATTAAATTAAATTTCTTCTAATTTTATGTCATTAAAATAATCTTTAATTATTTTTTTTATAATCATAGATTGTTTTGTTTTACTTCAAGGTGTTCCTTCTTTATGACTCATTTCAACCAATGTTCAAGTTGATAATTTTATAATATATTAGATAAAATCTTATCAATGATAATAAAGTTAATATTTGGATTCTCATACATATATTTAGAATAAGCATCTTTTGGTAAATTTATTTCTCCACTTTGTTCTACCTTTTCTTTATTAAAATAATATAATTTTTGAATTACTGGACCATATTTTCAAGCATAAAAATCTTTTGGAAATAATTCTTGTTTTGTTTCAGAAAAATAAAATCCAAATAAAAAATATAATATTTTTTGCATTTTTAAATTATTAATTTCTAATAAAAACATTGCAAATTCATCAGTTGTACATTCTTTATCATAAAAATATTTCAATATATAATTTGAAATATTTTTTGCCCCATATTTTTCCACACTTATTACCTATTTAACATTTTAATTTATATATTAAACTTCGATTTTTTTTACAAATTTTTTGCTGTTGTTTAAAAGATACTTCTGTTTTTCTATTCTTCTTCATCTTTGATTATTTGCTTGTATTTGTCTAATCAATGTTCTTCATCCACTCATAATTATAAATTATTTATTTCCTTTTCTTAAATCAATAATTTAATATCTTTTTCTAGTTATTTTCTTAATTTAATTATATATAAAAATATCCATAATCAAAAACAAAATAAATCTCTTCACTCAAAATAAAAAAAGGCAATAAAGAATATTACCTTTGCTATAGTTTTAATATTTCATAAAAATTATATTGCTAGTTATTGTTATATATTTATTATTTTAACTTAATCCCTAATTCATCCAACTGTTTGTCCTCAACTGGACTTGGTGAAGCTGTCATTGGATCAGTTCCTGTTGTATTCTTCGGAAAAGCAATCACATCCCGAATTGATTCACTATTCGTTAAAATCATTGCTAACCGATCAAGTCCAAATGCAATTCCACCATGGGGTGGAACACCATAATTAAAAGCATTTAAAAATCAACCAAATTTGTTCTCAATTTCTTGGTTTGATAATTGTAATGATTTAAACATTCGGGTTTGAACTTCACTTTGGTGAATACGAATGCTTCCTCCCCCAATTTCATAACCATTTAAAACTAAGTCATAAGCATCAGCACGCGCAGTTGCCATTTTCTGCTCAAAATTATCAATAAATTCACTAGTTGACGCGGTAAAAGGATGATGAGCTGCTTCATAACGTTGATTTTCATCTGATCATTCATATAATGGTCAATTAACAATTCATAAGAAGTGATATTCATTCGGTGGAATTAAAGCAAACATTTTAGCTAATGATACTCGGACTGCTCCTAAAGCTTGGCAAGTAACTGCTTTTTCATCACTAACAAAGAAGAATGTTCCAGCTTGTTTATTACATTTTTGTAATAATTTTGCTTTTTCAGCATCACTAAGTACTTTTGCAAGTGGTCCTTCTCAATTATTTTTTTCTTGTTTAACTCATACTAACCCTTGTGCTTTATTTTGTTGGGCAATCCGCGTTAATTCTTCAACTTGTTTTTTGCTGACTAATTGGGGAAGAAAAATCCCTTTTAAATTCAACTCCTTTTTTAACGCTGTTGCAAAGATTCTAAATTCAGTTTTCGCAAAAATATCTTTTGCATCAAATAACTGTAAATCATAACGCGTATCTGGTTTATCAGTGCCATATTTTTCAATTGCTTCATTATATTCCATCCGAAGAAAGGGCGTTTTAATTTTAACTTTCATCACATCTTGCATAATTGTTTGAAATAATGTTTCAACAAAATGGATAATATCATCGCGCTCAACAAAACTCATTTCTAAATCTAATTGCGTAAATTCTGGTTGACGATCACTTCGTAAGTCTTCATCGCGAAAACACTTTGCAATTTGAAAATATTTATCAAATCCGGCTAACATTAATAACTGTTTAAACAATTGCGGTGATTGTGGTAACGCATAAAAATTATGGGGATTTAAACGCGAGGGAACTAAGAAATCACGGGCACCTTCTGGTGTTGATTTGTTTAAAATTGGTGTTTCAATATCAATAAATTGATGAGCATGACAAAATTGCCGAATTGTTTGCACTAATTGATTTCGTAACATAATTTTTTGTTGCATTATTGGTCGACGTAAATCTAAATAACGATATTTCATTCGAACATCTTCTAACGCATCAGTGACATCATTAATAATTAATGGCGGCGTTTCGGCTTTTGATAAAATTGTGACTTGTTTAGCTGCAATTTCAATTGCCCCGGTTGGTAATTCTAAATTCTTACTTTTTCGCTCAATTACAACACCTTCAACACTAATAACAAATTCATTTCGAATTGTATTAATCATCGCATATTGGAGATGCATTGGTTGGACAACAACTTGTGTAATCCCTGTTCGATCACGTAAATCTAAGAAAATAATCCCCCCTAACCGACGATTCTTTGCCACTCAACCACTTAAAACAACCTTTGCTTTAACATTTTTTAATGTTAATTCACCACAAGTATGTGTTCTCTTCATTATTTCTTCTCCTTACTTAAAACTGTAATAATCTTGTCAAACTTAAGTTCTTGTTCTTTTCCTGTTTGTTGGTTCTTAATTTTTACAACATTTTTTTTCAATTCTTCATCACCAATAATAATAGCATTCTTTGCTTTCAAACGCTCTAATGATTTAAACTGAGCTTTAACACTACGTGTTAAATAATCACAATCAACACGAAAACCACTTGCTCGAAGTAATAACAACAACGAAGCAGCAAAATAACGCGCATGATCAGATAAACAAATTAAATAAGCATCAAGATAAGCCTCATCAGCTAGGGCAATATCATTCGCAGCTAAAGTTAATAACAATCGTTCTAATCCTAAGGCAAAGCCTACCGCTGGATAATCTAAACTTGGTTCAAAGGTGTGCACTAATTGGTCATACCGTCCACCACCTAGTAAAGTTAATTCTCGTTCTACTCCCTCAATCACAATTTCAAAAACAACGCCAGTATAATAATCTAATCCTCGTACTAATTGCGCATCTAAGGTAAAAGGAATTCCTAATTTAGTTAACAACTTTTGAATTGCCACAAATTCTTCATTTTCTGTTGGGGTTAAATAATCATAAATCTTTGGCGCATTACTAAATTTATCATGATCAATTTTACAATCTAATACTCGTAATGGATTCTTTTGTACCCGAATTTGACAATCAGCACATAATGTTTGTTTTTGGAATAAAGCTGTTAACACATCAAGATACTTTGTTCGTGCTGCACCAATTGTTAAATAATTTAGTTTTAATGTTAAGTTTGTTAATCCAAGTGTTTTTAATAAATTATAACCAAGTAAAATAACTTCAACATCTAATAAATAATTCTTAGCTCCGACCACTTCAACTCCAAACTGATTAAATTGACGTAAACGACCATGTTGAGGTCGTTCATAACGAAACATATTCCCAAGGTAAAATAATTTTAATGGTAATTCATATTTCCCATATAGTTTATCTTCAATAATACTGCGAATAACAGGTGCGGTTCCTTCTGGACGTAAAACAAATGCTCGCTCTTTTTTATTTAATAATTCAAACATTTCTTTGCTAACAATATCGGTTTCTACTCCTACTGAATGCACAAATAAATCTTTTGCTTCAAAAATTGGAGTTCTAATTTCATGATAGTTATATTGCATAGCAAGACTACGCAGCATTAATTCTAGAGCACTTAATTCACTTGCTTTTTCATAATAAAGATCTTCAGTTCCTCGTGATTTTTGGATATTCATAACTTTCTTCCCTTCTAAATAAAAAACTAAAAGATTACTTAGGAACGAAAAATCGCGGTGTCATCTTATTTCATTATCTTTTAGTTAATGCGCTTACTTGTCAAAATCTATTAAATTTTATCTTCATGTTGTCATCACGCTTTAAAATTCCAATAGTTTCCACCAGCCACTATTTCTCTGTTCAATTATTGTCAACAATAATTTCTTTCAATTAAAATTATACCTATTTTTTTAGAAAAGTAAAATAAATTAGCAATTTATCTTGTAAAAACCATTCATATTTAAGACCTGTTAGCCTTTTAAAAATATTTCTGGTTTTTATTCCCTTTAGTTAATTTTAAATCCCACGTTGATACAATTCACCTAATACTAATGTTTGTAACTCTTTAATTGTTATTTTTCTATCTTTTAGCATTATTTCTCTCCATCAAACTTGTTTTTTTGCGTTATATAATTTAAACGTAATTAATCATTCAATCAAAATAAATTGAATTTTTAAAATATTAATTATATATATCAAAATAAAATTTTATTATAATTAGATAAATATATTAATTCATTTTTTACTACTAATGTATATTTGGAATATTTATATGACCATATATAAGCAAATGCGAAAAAAAGTAAAAAAATATTTAATACAAACAAAACTACCGTTTAAATCTAAATAATTATTACTTTGATTTTTTCTTATTTTTTTTAAACAAAACAAATCCAATAATATTTAAAGTTAATATATTATATATATTAAACAAAATTTTATTTTTTAATAAAAAAAGATAAGAGGAAAACATTAATATATGTAAACTTGTTCATCATTGTGCAAACAAAAATGAAATTATAAAAAGTACTATAGCAAATGAAATAACATTAAAGTTAATAATTGATAAAATAATAAAAAGACTTGTTGAACATATACTACTACAAAATAGAAATCAAAAAAACCATTTTAAAATTAACATTTTTTTCATACTTTCCTCCTATATTTTAAAATTTATTCTGGTATTAATCACTGCCCCAGTCTAAATTTGGAGTTATATCTAAAAATCCAATTCACACACCATTTCCTTTACCTCATTTATAATTATTTTTAAAATTTAAATTTAAAAGTTGTTCCAATATTTTTTCATAATAATATTAACATAATTTTGAAATAACCAAAAATTAATTTAGTGTAAAAACCATCGATACTTAAGACCACTAAATTCTTTAATATAAACTTAGACAGGATTAAAATGATAGCAAGTAATAAAATTATATAAAAAGGGTTAAGTTCTTCCTTAACCCTTTTTTCACATTAATAAAGTATTAAACATCTTCTTTATAATATTTATTTCATGATGCAATATCATCACTATCATTCTTATTAACTGGTTCTAATGATGGCCGTTTTTCTAAGTCAATTTCGTCTTCAACATTATTATTCTTTTTCCGCGAATCAAGGATAAATTCTTTATCTGGTGCTGTCCGATTTTGTAACGCTTGAATTTGCTAATAAATACGATAGTTATTGATTAAGTTTTGTTCGTGATTTGAAAAACGATGAGGTTGTTAATAAAAAAGAATACTTTTGAAAAGATATATCAAAATTAAACAATAAACAACGCTTAGAATTGTTTGATATTGATATTTTGAAAAAGAATTTAAAACCTAAAAAAGAAAAAGGAAGTGGTAAAGATGATTAATTTATTATCAAAAAGTAGTAATTGAGACAAAATTTTTAGTTTTATTTTTGATGTATTTTTGTTTATTTTTGATGTGATTTGAAATACTAAATTGCCAATGACAAAAACAACGATTGCTTATTTTGTGATCTTTTTTATGGTTATTAAATTATCAATTTATGCAATTCACGGAACATCAACTAATTATAACGATTTAGGTTCAACAGTTAAAAGTGGTGTTATTAATAGTTCTAAACTATACGGTGTTACTGTTCGGGGTGTTTCTAGTACTAAACAAGGTTTACAAAAACATATTAAAGAACGAAAACAATTTAAAGTTAGTCGCAATAAACAACAATTATCAAGTTTAGCTAGGCAAGCAAAAACAAGAGAACAAGGATATCGAAGGGTGAATAAATAATAATTAGATTAGTTTTTTTAGTAGCGGCAATCGTTATATTTGGAACTGGTTTTATTACAGTTATTATTAATCAGTTGACATCAGCAAAAAATATTATTATGGATTTATATAATTCTGATACTTTTTTACTTTCTTTGTTTGGCAAAATGGCAATTTTATTTATTCATCCACTAATGTTAACGATATCAAGTTTATAAATAGTTGGGTTTATTGTTTCAAAAACATTCTATAGTTAGGAGTAGTTAAATATGAAAAAAACAATATCTTTATTTTCAATATTTATTTTAGGTATTTTAAGCTTAGTTATTCCTTTGATTATTTTAACAGCGTTTAAACCTCTAAATCAACAAAGTTATAATGTTAAGCAACAATCAACAGGAATGAATGAAACAAATTTTATTAATACAATGTTTTTACGCAGTACTTTTTTTGAAAATTGGTCAGAAACAAATTACTTTATTAATCCGACTTTAAAAACATCACAATCATTAACTTATAATGATAAATGATACTTAGATTTTTTAAAGGATAGTTATTCAACTGGTGTTTCTTATGATAAACCAAGTGATAAATTTATGGATTTATATAAAAATTGAGATAATTATGCTATACAATATAATATTAATAAATTTTATTATGTTGATAAAAAAACAATTTTTAAAAGAATTAACAAATTTTTCGTATTCATTTGCAAAATATTTTAATACTGTTGAAATTATAAATAAATTAGAAAAAAGTGTTGATAATTTGTAACAAGTTAATTTAAAATTTAAAAATTGAAAATTAATTAGTTATAATAATTTAGAAAATGAATTTAAAAAACAAAATAATAAATGATATATATTAAAATATAAAAATCAAATAATTTTAAAAGAAAAATATACTCAAAAAGATAAAATTAGAATTAATAATTTTGAAAACTATAAAATGATAAAATTTGGAAAAAGAATGATACAACAATTTAATAATAAACCAATAGAATTAATATTTTATCGTTGAGATGGAGTTAATGAACCACAAACACCCGAAATTAATAAGGATACTGGCAAAATTACAGATTGAAAAGAATAAAAGGACTTTATTAGTCCTTTTTATATTAATCGTACAAATTTCATAAAAATAATTAATAAAAATATATTTGTTATTGTATTATATAATGCTGGACTAAATTTTCATACTTCGAATGTTTGATTAAAAAAATTATAAATTGTTTGAAATATTTTTCCAACACCACTCGCTAATTCATTAACTGTTTTACATCCGGAATATTATTAACAATTTAAATTGCCGCATTACGAATTGACATGCTAAGTTATATCAACTACAACTTTCATATTGTGCTTGTCATCATTGACCATCGGGAAATAATCCACCATTATTTATTTCTTGTCAGTTATAAATACCAAAATTAAAATCATAATAACAATACATATCATTTTCTTTTTGTGCTTGTAATTCAAAAACATTATAACCAATTTTTTGTTCTTCAATTTTTTTATATTTTAAACCATATTTATCTTTTAAAGAACCTTCAAAAACATAACCTTCATTTTGATTAATATTATAATCATTTGCAACAGAAAAATCATAGTTAAACACATTACCATAATTTGTATTATAAAACCAATTTTTATAAGCAGAGTACATTTTAAAATCTAATGATTTATATTTATCAGAAAAATAAAAGTAACGTGGATAAATTTTAAAACCATTATTCGCTAATAAACCATATTTTTTATTATATCCTTGCACATAAGTATTATTTTCTAAATCAAAAATTGTTCGTAAATAATCTTTATAAAAATTTTGAGAAACCGTAAACATACTATTTAATAATTTTTCAAATTGAGTTTTATTAATATTGCTTTTATCAATTAATACATCTGTAAAATTAACTAATTTTAAACCAAAAAAGTTAATTAAAACCGTATCATATTGTAAATTATCAATATATCCACTTTCAATAAAATTACTACGATTTTGAAATACTGAAACTAAAGCATGAGCAAAAAATGCTTTTAAAAATTTATTAATATCAATTTGACCTTTCATCTGTTCAAAAATCTCTTTACCAGTATTAGGAGTATTACCTTGATAATAATTATATGTTTCAGCACTAAAATTAAAGATATTTTCTTTATCTTTCATAAAAGAAAATAAAAAACCTAAATCATCAGTATACCGATAATTATTATAATCATATCCATTTCAATATTGCTTAAGATGTGTTAACTCTAAACTCCCAGCAATAATATTTTTTCGTTCATCAATCGTTAAAATCATTCGATAAATTGATTTTTTAGTTAAAATAGTACCAATACTAGACTTATTCAAATTATTAATAATTTCAAAATCAAAAATAATTCTTTGACTACCTAAATTTGGATCATCATAATCTAGATTACCGCCTTGTTGAACCCTAATATTTTCTTGAACAATAACATCTAAGTAATTATTTAAAAAATATTTAATTTTATTTTGACTATCAATATTTCAATCAGTAATTTCACCAGTGTTTTTGTTAATGGTTGGTAATTCTGGTTCATTATTTTCTTGTCATTGATAAAACGAATTAACAATATATCATACTCTATTAATTGTATGATAAGGTGCCCCAACATTTCAAACTGATTTATCTGAAAAATTAAATTTTATAATAGAAAAATCATCAGTTTGTTGCTTTTTAACAATTGCAATATATCATTTATTATCTGGCAAACTAGAACGAGCACTTAATTTTTCAATTATCTTCAATTAAATTAACCGATTGTAAATTATTTATATTTGTTTTTAATTTATTTAACCTCTGTGTTAAATTATATTTAGTTGTAAAAGAATAAATAAAATTTGTTAATTCTCTTAAAAATTGTTTTTTATCAACATAATAAAATTTATTAATATTATATTGTATAGCATAATTATCTCAATTTTTATATAAATCCATAAATTTATCACTTGGTTTATCATAAGAAACACCAGTTGAATAACTATCCTTTAAAAAATCTAAGTATCATTTATCATTATAAGTTAATGATTGTGATGTTTTTAAAGTCGGATTAATAAAGTAATTTGTTTCTGACCAATTTTCAAAAAAAAGTACTACGTAAAAACATTGTATTAATAAAATTTGTTTCATTCATTCCTGTTGATTGTTGCTTAACATTATAACTTTGTTGATTTAAAGGTTTAAACGCTGTTAAAATAATCAAAGGAATAACTAAGCTTAAAATACCTAAAATAAATATTGAAAATAAAGATATTGTTTTTTTCATATTTAACTACTCCTAACTATAGAATGTTTTTGAAACAATAAACCCAACTATTTATAAACTTGATATCGTTAACATTAGTGGATGAATAAATAAAATTGCCATTTTGCCAAACAAAGAAAGTAAAAAAGTATCAGAATTATATAAATCCATAATAATATTTTTTGCTGATGTCAACTGATTAATAATAACTGTAATAAAACCAGTTCCAAATATAGCGATTGCCGCTACCAATAAAACTAACTTAATCATTGCTTATTTCACCTTTCTTTTTATTTTTGATGATATATATTCTATTAAAAAATCAATAAAACTAATTAATAAAAGTGTTAAAACAAGTCAAATTAATAAATATCCTAAACACATTAAATTTCCAACAATACCGAAATTTATAAAAAACTCTCTAAATTTTTCAAAATCAGCAAAATATAATAAAGCGATACCTAAAAAATGACATAAAATAAAAATTAATGTTTTTCATCATCATTTTTTTAAAAATCTCAAAATTTTATTTTTCATATTTACAACTCCTTACTTATTTTTTTATTCTTTTAGTGCTATGAATTCTTTTAAACCATTGTTCTCTTGTTTTTGCTTGTCTTGCCAAACTTGATAACTGTTGTTTATTGCGACTAACTTTAAATTGTTTTCGTTCTTTAATATGTTTTTGTAAAACTTGTTTAGTACTAGAAACACCCCGAACAGTAACACCGTATAGTTTAGAACTATTAATAACACCACTTTTAACTGTTGAACCTAAATCGTTATAATTAGTTGATGTTTCGTGAATTGCATAAATTGATAATTTAATAACCATAAAAAAGATTAAAAAATAAGCAATTGTTATATTTGTCATTGGTAATTTAATATTTCAAATCACATCAAAAACAAATAAAAAAGTATCAAAAATAAAACTAAAAATCTTATTTCAATTATCATTATTAATGCTTTCACTTAATAAATTACTCATCTTTTTTCTTTCCTTTCACTTTTTTTGCTTTTAAATTTTCTTTCAAAATATCAATATCAAAAAATTCTAAGCGTTGTTTATTATTTAATTTTGATATATCTTTTCAAAAATATTCTTTTTTATTAACAACCTCATCGTTTTTCAAATCACGGACAAAACTTAATCAATGACTATCATATTTATTAGCAAATTCAAGGGGAATAATTATCTTAAAAAACCGAATTCCTAATCCAACATCCGACTTATGTTTTGCTCGTTTACCTTCTGCTGTTCGTTCTACTAATTTTGTTTTTCAAATTTCATAATCTGTAATATCTTGAAAAATACCAATTCGCATAATAAAAAAACGATTAAAAATATTACCTAATTTTGACTTAACGGGTTTTTTCAATGAAATAGGAATAATAATACCACTTGCTAAATGACGAATATTATTTCACATCATACCCTCACGCTGTACAGTAAAAATCGCTCTATTTTTAAAATGTCTTGCTAAAACAATCCACACACTTTTACCACCATGAACTTTTTTAACTTCGTGAGGACTAGTTCCATCAATATATAAAAAACTCTCATCAAATAAAATTAAACTATCATCAGGTGGGACTAATTTAGTTCTATCAGTAAAATCTAAGTTATTAAAAGTTAAAAGTTTTATTACATCATCTTCAATTGGATAATTACTATAAATTTTCTTCGTTAAAAGTTTCATAACTTGTGATAAAAAAGTTAAAAGTAATGTTTTACCAGTTACTAATTTACCAATAATTACGGATAATGGATTATCCCAAATAAAGTAAACTAAACGAAAAACATTTAACTGATAAAAAACATTTTTTCAAACTCACCAAACAAAATATACAGACTATAAAGCAAATAATAATCAAAATACTAAACCAGTATAATTTAATGAAATTATTCAAAGCAATAAATCAATTAAACTAAACAAAACCATTGAACCATTAATATAACAAAAATTTATTAGAAAAAATACAAACTTTTTCATTATTTAAAATACCCAACTATTTTAAAAATCATTCACAATAAAAACCATGTTAAAAACAAAATTACAATTCAAACACCAACCATCAGAGTTAAATATTCATTTTGCGTTAAATTTCAAGTTGTAATATTTTCAATATTTGTTTTATCTATAAACAAAAAGACATGAATAAAAAACTCTTTTAATTTTTCTCAATCATTTTGCATCTTTAAAAACTCCACATTTTCTGAATAAGTTTAAAAAACATACCAAAAAATAAAATAATAAATAATACAAACGATAAAACATATAAAAATTCAGGGGCATTTGAACCAATAATATAACTAACAAATTGAACTCAATAATTATATAAACTCATTATCTAATTCTTCCAAATCGCGAATTAATTGCTCTACTTTTTCATCATTTCAATTTATTAAATTATTATTGATATTTGTTTTTACTTTTTTAGGTTCATTTAAAAATAATGCTTTGTGCATACGCGTAAAATAGTTTTGTTTATATTAATTATATAAATTTATTAATTCTGTTCCAGTTAAATACTTTCAAGTATGTCGTTTTAAATTTTCATCATATTTTACAATAGGATAAGAATTATTATAAATTAAACCGATTGCTATTTGCTCTGAATGTTTTTCACTAGGATAAATAAATTTATTACTCAATCAAAAACCAATATTGTGATTATGATTAGGTAAATTTATAAAACTTGCTTTATCTGTTTCAAAAGGAATAAGTTCCTTGCTAATAAAATAATTTTCTATATTTTGATTTTTCTTAACAAAACTACTCAATTTTTTCAACTCCTTCATAACAATTTAAACAATAAAATTCATCAAATCGTAATCTTTTCATATCATTAAAACAAGTTTCACATTTATATTCAAAATAATTAATCATTACTTATCATCTCCTAACTAAATGTTTGTTTAATAAACAATGTTATATTTAATGTTTATATATTGTTTATTTATTGATAAAAACATTGATTATTAACAATGTTATACATAATGCTAATATATTGCTTATTTAATGTTTAATAAACAATGTTATTAACAATGTTAAATATATAAAATAGTAAAAATTGGCACACTGAAAAATACTATTAAGTTTTAAAGTAATAGTTATATAAAATAAATTAATAAAAAATAAATAAACTAGTGTGCCTTAATTTTGTTTAAAATAACTTAAAATATAGTGTTATATTCTATTAAAATCCTTTAACCATATGACGGAAAAAGTTTAATATCTTAATAATAATAAATAATCCAAATGGAATTAAAATAATTCACGCATCACCTAAAAAGGTCATTAACTGCGGTAAAATACCATATACAGCATCTTTTACTTTACCCATTGCATTACCTAACCCAGTTCAAATAGAATCCATTCCAGTCCCAAAAGTAACTGCATCTGCTAAAAAATTCATTATTTTCTATCCTCCTTTTTTTCAAGTTCCTTTTTTTCTTTTTTCTTACCTTGAATTTGTCTAACTTTTTGATAAATTGATAAACCAATTCACGCAAAAATACCTAACAAAATCAAAATACTAAATATTCATGTTAATCATACTGGCATGATATAATTCCTTTCAATAAATTAAAAAATTGAAATTTGCAAACTCGCTCCGCTCGTTGTCGCTTTGCTCCACTTAAAAAACATTATTGAATAAATTATCCGCTAATAAATTACGCGGAATAATTTATTCTTTTACTTTTTAATTTCAATATCTTTTACAATCTTATTGACAGTATTAATAACAATATCTTTTCCATACTTTTTCACTAACGACCACAAAATAAAATATTGCTTTGTTTACATAATTTCAACTCCTTATTTAAAATATTAGTAAAATTTATTTCTAAAACTGTAAATACCACAAAAATACAAAATGTATGTGGTTTCTACAATGACAAAAAAACAAGCCCAAATTCATAACCAAGTTCGCACACAATCTCCAAAAATTAATCAAGAAGTTTTTAGAAACTTTATGGATGTTATGAATGAATTACATGAAAAAACAAAATAAAAAACTAAAGAACAATCATACGATAGATAATTTGAAAAATTATCCATTGTTTACCATAAGTTGCCTTAACAATCTAGATATAATCTAGATTTTTTTAATTTTTAGACTATATCAGACATCCAGTTCTTATTTTTTGTAAATAATATTGTCACGATGTCAATATTTATATTTTTTAGATTTATTAATTTTTGCAGTTCTTACTTTTGCTACAATTCATAAAACACCATCAATATCAAGCAATAAAATTGTTTTCTGACCATTATTCAATTCAACCATCGAATAGCGTTTGTTTTGTTTGTTTTAAATTAATGATAAAACTTTATAAATGACATGGTCAGTTGCATAAGCAACTCATTGAAAGAATATTAATAAAACTATTAAACTAAACATTAAATCAGTTAAGTAATGTGTTCTTGAAAGAATTTGCATAAATGCCATCATTGCAATATTTGCAATAAAAAATCCAAATATGAATCATTTTCAGAAAGTAATCTTTTGTTTACGTTTTTCATTCATGAAATATAACAAAAAACCACAGACAGGCATTGATGATGAATTCATGTGACCAGATGGAAATGCCTTATCACTTCAGTGATGTGTTCCTTCCCCTGCTTTCCCTAATAAGAAAGCTCAGTATTCAGCTTTAAAACCTTGAATTTGTCACCAATCTAAATATTCGGCATTAATAACATTAGTTGGTTTGTTTGTTCAACTATCTGGTAAATGGTCAATAACATATTGATAATCAACATGGACTCAATATGGTCGTCCAAAGAAAGTTTTCAAAAGTGGATCAAAAGTAATACCAAAAAGCGCAAACACTACAAATATTTTTAAGGCATCAATTCAATAATTATTAGTTAATAAATCATCTCGTTTTAAAAATTTAACTCTTAAAAATCAAGCAATCCCGCCCATTAAGATAACTTCAATACTAAGTTGAATTGTCATTGCAACGATTGTACTTGTTCCATCAAGACCAAATCAATAATCTCTTCCTTTACCACCAAAAGCAGAAAATGTTGATTGCTGATAAATCATTCGACTAATAATTAAGGCAAATAAAATTATAAATAAAGCATAAACAGTAATAATGATAATTGTTAAGAATTTAAATTTTGATTTATATTTAATATTTAAACTTTCTAATAAAATCCCTACTCCTGCAAACATAAATGTAACGGTCATTGTATAAGCTAGTTTATCTCAAAATAAACTTAATCAACTGACAACACCATTATCATTTAAATCACCAATCGCTTTTGCAATTTGGCGGTCTCAAATACTTCCTACAATAAAAAGTGTTATAACAACAGTTAAGGCAATAATTTTTAATATTTTAAAAACAAATTTGTTCTTACTATCTTTGTTCATAAATGCAGAACCGTCAACATAGAACTTTTGTTTAGTGTCTCTCGTAAAATTTCACATCTTCATGAAATCATTATATCATAATAAAAAGCAGCAACTTGGTAAATAAAAAAATGTTTTATTTAAAAACATTTTTAACTTGGGGAAGAAATTCTGCTAGTTGTTCTTTTGATAATACTTCGGTAAAAAGATGTTCACGAACCCCATTATCGGTAACTGTCATTGTTGTTGTATTAGCAATTTTTTTAATTCTAAGACACTATTCCCCATTGCAACAGTATAACCAACAATTTTAACAAGTTCAAGGTCATTATAATTATCCCCATAAAAAATAAACTGTTGTGGATCAGACCCTTTTAAAGCACATAATTTTTTAAAAGCACGACTCTTATTAATATTTAATGCTTGAATATCAAATAAATCTTTTTGAGAGAAAACACCATCAGCTGCATCTTTAAAGGGATGATAAATCGCTTGGACTTGCTCTAATTCAGTTGATGAATTAAAAGGGAATAAAATTTTTAAAACTTCAATTTCATTATTTTTTAATAATGCTACATAATCCGTTTCTGTATCAATTGGAATGCGATAATCATCATTATCTAATTGGGCATTATACTTTAGCATAAAAGCAATCCGACCAGATTCAAGATGACCATAAACCATATTAGCAGTATAAACAATGTGATCAACATTTCCTGCAATGGCCTTTGTTAACACCGCAAGAGCTAATGCTTGTGGTAAAGGTTGTTGATATAATATTTCATTTGTTAAACTGTCACGAATTAATGTCCCATTACAGGAAATAATTGGTGTTTTAATTTTTAATTTTGCAAAATATTCTTTTGCCATTAAGTCTAATCGTCCTGAAGCTAAAAACAAGTGATAATCACTAGCTAGTTGATATGTTTGTAATGCTTCATATGTTTCAGGATTAATTATATAACCTTTCCCTGCAATTGTGCCATCTAAATCAGTAATTACATAAGGATATTTTTTAACAAGATTCATAATATTTTATTTCCTTTCTACTTATCTACTTTTAATTATAAAACTAAATAAACTGTTTTCGTAGTGTAATTTTAATGTTTTAATGGGTTTCAACCATTATTTTTTGACCACTTTGCCCTTTAAAACTAATTCATCCTAAGCCAGCAATAAAGAGCGAATAATTACCTGGTTCCTTAATTTCAAGCATTCGTTCAGTTCATTCTTGATAATCTTGTAATCTAACAACAGCAGTTGGTAGATGTTGGGTAAAATAATAATCTTTATTACTTAATTTGGTACGGTGTAATTTCAAATTGTTATTTTTATAAAAATGAAAACTTGTTTTTAAACCTGTAAGATATGAAAAACTAGCTAATTCTTCATAAAAAATTGTTTGCTCTGCAGACAATTGAAATGTAATTGGTTTTAATAGTTGTTTAGTCAGCATATTTTTATTATTTTCGGCAAGATATGGAAGCATACTATGCTTATTAATGATACCAGAAGTATCATAAACTTTCTGTCTCGTTACCAAATTAACAATAATTTTATCTAATGTTGTTGCAAGGTTATTTGAAACAGTAATTTTTTGTTGTTGGTTAGTTAACTTAATTAAATTATTTAATAATGTACTTTTTCCTGTATTAGAACTACCAACAAAAACAAGATTATTATCTTGGCACTTAATATATCGTCATAATTCATCTAAACCATAATTCTTTAAGCCACTCACTAAAATGATATCTTCTAGTTTTGAAAAAAGCACTGAATTTCGAAAAAGTTCACTAATATAAGTAATAATTTTATTAGCATTAATTAATTTATTTACTAAATCAATTTTATTAATAATTAAAGTTACTTTATTATTTTGTAATAGTTGTTCTAATTCCAAATTCCGTGTTCCATCCAAATCATAAACATCTAAAACATAAAAATAATGTCAATTCAAATGATAATCTTGGCGTAACTTTGCAAGAAAATCAATTGCTGTTATATTATAAGGAACTAGTTCATTATAATGAGTTAACCGAAAACAACGATAACAATAATCTTGCGTTAATGTTTCCACATAGCCAAGGTCGTTTGGAGTTGTGGTTTGTAAAATAACCCCACAACCAGTACACTTCTTATAAGATATCATAGTCTAATCCATATTCTCCTTCATCAAAGAAACCTTTATGTAAAATATTTTTTTGAGCTAACCGTTTATAAAGTAAATTTTCTAATAAACGCATTAATCGGTTTGATTCATTAACACCTGTTACTGTGACAACTAAAATGCTTTCCATATGAGCTCGATTAGCGAATAAAACATCCGTAATTAATTGATCACCAACCATAATCATTTCATGGGGATTAGTATTAAATTGCCGTGAAATCACACGAAAATATTTTAATAATGGTTTTTTAGCATTTCAATAATAATGTTCAATCCCTGCTTTTTGGGCAAACCGTTCAACTCGTTTTCGGGTATTATTTGATACTAACACAAAAATCATCCCTAATTCCTTAACCTTTTGAATTAAATTTAAATTATCAGTATTCGGAATACCACGGTAAAATGGAGTCAAAGTATTATCTAAATCACAAATAAATACTTTAATCCCATGTTTTTTTAATGATTCAAGATTAATTTTATTAACATTTTTCACATAAATGGATGGTTTAAAATAATTTAGTAATAAATTGCGATTCTTTTTTTTACCAAAAATATTCTTTGCCATTATTTAAAACCCTCGTTTCTTACTATTATTTATTATATCAATTTTCAATAAAAAAGGTTATTCTTTTCTATAAATCATAACCTTTTTAGCATCTTTAATTCATTATAATTTTACTAATAAAATACTTATTATTATTATGTAATTCAACAGTAATTGTAATAGTTTTACCATTAATTTGATATTCAAAAACATTATCCATTGGTTGTGCTAGAACAGTAACATCTATTTTAGCAATCGTCTTTTGCATTTCTTGTAAAATAACATTTTGACTTTTATCAAAATCAGTAAGATATTTTGTTAAAGTTGTAAAAACACCATTGATTCCTTTGATGTTTTCTAAAATATGATTTAAATAAAATAAGGGACTATTGTCAATAATTCTCTTATCTTTAAATCCTAATATTTCTAAAAAAAGATCTGGGTTTAATAAGGTATCACGTAAAAGTCATGACTGATTCGTAGTTGGTGTTAAAAACTGGTCAAATAAATGATAAACATCTTTTGCATTAATAAATGTTGGTTCAGTTATTGCTGCGGTTATTTCTTTGCAAACTTCAACAATACTTTTATGTTTAATAAAATTAGTTAATTCATTATTTGGTAATCAATTTTGTAATGGTTCTGTAAAAACCATTTTTAAATTTTTAATTTTTGAAACAGATGAATTTGGTAATAACATTGTCAAAATATCACCTAAGATATCACCGTGATATAATTCCAAGAATAAATCATTTACAGCATTTGGATTATCAACAATTTTGGTGATAATTGGTTTTAAATTTGCTGGTAAGTTCTTTTCAACTAATGAGTTTGTTAAAAAAGTAACCATATCATTTAATGTTTCACCAGCCGCCATTGTATTAATTAAATCTCATACTAAATTTCCTGTATAACCTTTTGTTTCAAATAAATCAAGGGGTTGATAAATATTAATGATAACTTTACCAAAAACGGATAACCCAGCTGGTGTTAAATCTTCTGTTACTAAAAAGGGAAGATTTTTTCAAATCGTCGGACTAATTTGATGATGTTCAGAACTTTGCAATAAAATGGCCATTAATGTTCGTAGTCTCTTCCCGGTTGAATCTCCTAATCATTGTGATAAATTCCGCATAATTTGTTGTAAATCTATTTTTGAATCAAGTTGATAAGAAGCCGAGCGAACTCTGACAATATCATTTCATGTCACAGTTTGATTTGCATCAAATTGTTGTAAATAATTTAGGACAATGCGACTAAACCGAATGACTTCACTAATTGCTGTTAAATTATTAATTAGATTAAATTTAAAATTAATTTTTTGTTGCATTATTTCAACAATTGTTGTTCCAAAGGTCTTTAACGCTGTGGTATAGTTGTCTGCTGTTGCTTGTAAATTTGTTTTATTTTTATAGTCAAATCGTTCTAACTGCCCTGTTAATTCATTTACAGCATTAACAAGACCAATCATCCCCGATGTTAAAGATTCTTGATAAGTCATTCCTTGGTAAATTGAATCATCAAAAGCATTACGGAAAGAAATTAGTGTTTCTTGGTCAAGAATATCACTTGCAAATTTTAAAATCGTTGATGATAAGAACTCATTTAATAAATGACCATTCGCAATTAATGTTAATAAACCAGGTAATCCTTCTTTAGCAAGAATATTAAAAATTTGTGAACCTAATTGAGCAACATTTGAAATCATTTTATTTGCTTGTTCTGGTTTAAAAGAATTGGTTAAGTTTAAATTTGTTTTTAAATTGCTTTTTAAATAAGCATTCCCATAATATCGATTAAATAATTCAGCATAGCGATTATATTCTTGTAAGTTTTCCTGTTGGGCTGGTTGTGTTGGTAAGTCTTTTAAATACATTGGTTGAGCAAACTGATACATTAAATAATTAAAATCATATTTATGTTGATCACTAATGTAAGCCATTTTGACAACTTGACTATTTTAAGGCATCTAAACTTGCTTGATAATGGCGTAATAGTAGCACATTACTTTCAGGATTAAAACACCCAATCGTTGGGGCAACTGAAGTCGTTAGTAATGTCAAACTCCCTAAATACGCTAATAACTTTTTCATGTTAAGTTCACTCCTTTACAACTTGATAATAATGTTCCATTGCTAACTGATGAACTTCTCTTGTTGGATGAACAATGTCAAAAAAGAAATAATCATCAACATTACCATTGGATGGTAAGGCTGAATTACGTTGCGCATTTAACTTTCCTTCTTCAATAATTTTCATAAAATCTAAATTTAAATTATTAAAATTAACTGTTACATTGTCCTGCGGATGACGCGTTTTAAATTCTGTCATTAAAACAGGTAAATTATCATATAGTCCTCAATTTCGAATTGCATTATTGTAATAGCTATTTGCTAATTCAATCATTTTTGCTACTCGGAAATGAAATTCGGTTGCTATATTATTTGCACGTTTTTTTAAATTCTCATCCAAATCTTGGTTATTATAACGTGGAATTATACTGACATTTGGTGCATCAGAAAATAATATTTTTCGAACCCCATTATTTAATAAGGTAAATAATGCTATTTTAATTCGTTCAACACTTTGTTGCATCGTTACTAACTCCACCTGTGGATCTGTTGCATCAATAATTTGAAACAAATCATTGCCTCCTATTTCAAATAAAACTAAGTCTGTAGAACGCAACTTGTGCTGGCTAACTAATGCTTGGGCTTGTTTTTCAATTGTAACACGATTTAATAATACCCCTTCTGTTCCCACCACATCCGCAGCAGTTGCCCCAGCAATTGCATAATTGCGTCCAAAATCACTATCACGATCATTTGGAATTCCTGGTTTAATTTTATCAAAACCAAGTTTATCATTTAATAAGACAGCTGCTGTATTTCCATTTGTCAAACTGCCATTTTGATAATTTTCTAAATCACTTGGATCATCAGTTCCAATTTTAATATCTAATTTAAAACTATTTTTTACTAGTTTTTCAATTCCGTGCGAATCACTTAAACTATCCCCTAAAATATAATAATTTGTAAATTGTAAATTACTTTTTGCATCATCAATTGCTTTTGATTTATCAATATCTTTTCCAATTAATAATAACGAATCATCAGGATTGAGATGTCAGTCTTGTTCAATCACACAACTCGTAACCATAACAGTACTCCTTGTTGTTACATTTAAAACAGCAAGTAAAGTAAAAAATCTTTTCATATTTTTTTCTCATTTGTTAATTCTTTTTTCTAATAATGATAATAATAATAATTGGTCCAATGCTAAGTAATAAAAATGGTCACATTAAAATAAAAACAGTTCCTGCTCTTGTTGCATATAATGCACTAACAAAATTTGGGTGATATAAATCATCCACAGTAATTGGGGCAATAATATCTTGTGGTGTTAAAGCAGGATTAACAAAAACACTTTCACCTGCCATTGCTGTCATAGCATAAGCAAGATTTTTTAATTGCATATTTAAAAATCAAACTTTATTATTAACAAGATAGGTTCCAATTGATTTGTTGACAACTAACCCATTGATATCAGGTCCACCACTATCAACCATTTGATTATAATCTTCTTGATTATTAATTGTTTGTTGGATTAATGCATGCTCTTTTAACCCTGAACTAAACATTTGTTGAATCCCACCACTTTTAAACATTCATTGAATGCCAGTATTGACATACCCATACGAATGAAATTTAACGGAAACTGTTTTATCAAATTCAATTAGATCAAGCCCAACATCATATAAATCAATATTTTCGTGTTTTTCGATGGTTGGTCCCCAATGATTATAAAATCATGTCTCAGCAAACTGTAAATACTCCTGTTTGATTGTTTCATTTTCATCTGGTTTTTCATAAAAATTTAACGATGATAAAATATCAGCTTCATATGTTGATTTTAAAACAGTATTAGTTAGCGTTTCATAAATTTTAATCTTACTATTTATTACAAACTTTCCCTGTGGAAATGCTCGTTGAATTTGAGTTTTTAAACTATTAATAAATTTTAAAGATTCTAATCCCATTCCAGGCAGGGTTAACCCAATTCCTAGAATTAAAAAAATACTAAGAACTCAGCTTAAAATTCCTAGTCAAATAAACTTCATTTTCTTTGAAAGATTGTTTAACATTATATTTTTTCCTTCTAATTGATAATTATTTTAAAGCTATTAAATCATTTCCATTGAACCCAGTTAATTATATTATAACGAAATAATTGCCAAAAAAAAGAAAAAATTTTAAAATTCTATTTTATTAATTTAACTCCTTTATTAAAATAACCAATTGCAACATCGACTAAAGCACATGATACGGTATCAAAACAAACTGAAGTTATTGTTGCTCATCATGAAGTATATTCATTAAAGAAAGTTGGAAACAATGTGACAAAACTAATAATTCCAAAGATAAAACTTCAAAAATCACAATAAAATGAATAACATTCACATTTTAAAACTTCTGGTTTATCATTTCGTGTTTCATTTTTTGTTCTATTATATAATTTTAATCCTAAATAATAAGCAACCATAGCACTTAAAACACTTAAACTATCACAACAAATGGTTGTTGCTGTTAAAGCAAACGATTGAGCATCACGAATATTAGCATCAAGACTTCAAAATGGTTCTAACGCTAAAACACTTAGAATTCCAAAAGTAACTCCTAAGAAACCAAAACTAAAACTTAAAATATCTGCTCATATAATTGAATTTTTTAACCGATATAACATCATAATCCTCACATATTTTATGTCTAATTTTCTAACACTAAAAGTAGTTCTACGCTTTTTTTAAAAAAAAGCAACCCTATTAAATTATATGGTTGTAAAAACCATAGACATTTTAGACCACCTAAGTTGTTAAAATTAGATTAGGAGAGATAAAATATTAAATAATTTATTTTTTTCAAATCAACTTTTCATATTGTTATCTAATACTTTCGCAAAGATATTCTATCCAAAATAAATTAAAAAGTACAATTATATTGCATTAATTACTTCACTTTTATTAAGAAATTTGATAAACTTCTATGGAGGTGCAATTATGAAAAAGTATAATTATATTTCATTATTTAGTGGTGGTGGAGTTGGATGCTATGGATTTAAGATGGCAGGCTTTGACTGTATTGCAACATGCGAATTATTAGAAGAGCGAATTAATATACAAAAATTTAATAACAAATGTAAATATGAATCTGGGTATATAATTGGAAATATTGAAGATAATGCTACTAAAAAAGGATAAATGATGAAATAGATTATTGGAAAAAAAAATGAATTAATTACAGATATTGATGTCATTGTTGCAACACCTCCTTGTCAGGGAATGTCAACAGCAAACTATAAAAAAATAATGAGATTAAACGAAATTCTTTAGTAGTTGAAGCTATAGAAATAATTAATCATACGCGACCTACTATTTTTATTTTTGAAAACGTACGCGCTTTTTTAAACACAGATTGTACTGGAAAAGATAGTAATAATTATAAAATTAAAGATTATATTCATAAAATTTTGGATACTAATTATAATATTTTTTATAAAACTATAAATTTTAGTGAATATGGAGTGCCAAGTAGTCGTCCAAGAACCATTGTTATTGGAACTAAAAAAAAGTAAAATAAATATTTCTCCATTAAATATTTTTCCACTAAAGGAAAAAAAGTTACATTAATAGATAGTATTTATGGCTTAAAACAACTTAATACTATGGGAGAAATTGATAACCATGATATCTATCATTTTTATAGAAGCTTCCCAGAATACATGGTTGAATGAATAAAAGACTTAAAAGAAGGAGAAAGTGCTTTTAATGGTAAGATAAAACCATATAAAATTGTAGATGGACAAAAAATAGAATTAAAATCTGCTCATTTAGGAAATAAATTCAGGCGTTTATTTTGAGATAAAATTGGTTCATGTATCACAACAAGAAATGACCAATTAGCGAGTCAAGACACTATACATCCATCAGATAATAGAGTATTGAGTATTAGAAAATTAATGAAACTAATGACTATTCCAAATTCATTTAACTGAACAAATCTAAGTAATACTGAATTAAATTCCATTGAATTAAAGACAAAACAACTTTTTCTTAGAAAAAACGAATTAAACATTAGAAGAATTATTGGCGAATCTGTTCCAACCAAAATATTTTATGATATGGCAAAAAATATTAAAGAAATATTAGACTATGATAATAATTTAATTTTGAAAAATAAAGAAAACTTTTATATAAATTTATATCTGGTAGAAAAACAAATTATAAATGTAAAAGAAACAGGTTTTTTATACACCACAAAGTATAATATTTAATTTGCTAAAAAATATAAAAGTTAAAAAGAAAAAAATCAAAATTTTAGAACCATCTATTGGAATGGGAAATTTTTTACCACAATTATTACGTATTTTTGATGATTGTGAAAAAATTGAAATAACATGTATTGATATATCTAACGAAATTATAAAAAACTTAATTAAAAATTTAAAAAATTTAAAGTATCAAAAAGACAAATTTATTTTTCACTTTGTTGTAAAAGATTTTTTAAGTTTTTCTATGCAACATTATGATTATATAATTGGGAATCCTCCTTATTTTAAAACGTTAAAATCTCAATACAACTCTATTAATATGTTTACAAATTTTTTAGAACATTCATATAAAAAATGTGATGAATTACTTTTTATTATTCCTAAAACTTTTTTAATGGCTGATTCATATTTTGAACTAAGAAAAAAATATGAATCATATTATTATATTAAAAATATAACTGATAATGGAATACATGCATTTGAAAAAGTGTTTATAGAAACTATATCAATTCATTTTACTAAATTAGTAACAACTACAAATATAAATATATTAAATATTACTTATAATGAAATATTACCCATAAATTATATATACCATGATAAAGTTTGATTAATTTATAGGAATGAATGATTTGATAATTTTATTAAAGAAATAGCTTTAGATTTTTTTATCCCATATAGAGATAGACAAATATCTAATAAACTTTTAGAAACAGAAAATGGAAAAATAAAATATGAGTTATTAAATCAAAAAAAAATATTAAATTCTTCTGAATTTGTTCATATACATAATTATGATAAATATATTTCAAAAGAAAATTTAAATTCAATAGCAATTAAAAAATTTATTAATCAAAAAGAAATTCTGATTCCAAATTTTACATATAATATTAAAGCCGGTTGATTGCCGGAAAATGCTATTCCAAATGGTTCTTTAGTTGTTATGAAACCAAAATATGAAATAAATAATAAAAATATAGATTTATCATTTTTTTCAACAGAAAATTATCATAAATATTATAAAATTATTAAAAATAATAGTAAATTCACAATAAATATTGATAAATGTACCACATATTATATTGGTCCAAAAAAAGATTAAAGCATTTTTAGCGGGGCATTTTTATTTATTTCATCTAAATTTTTAAAATCATCACGTTCTAAAACATAATCTTTAATATTTAAAGAATTTAATACGATAATAATATTATTATTGTTTGCCAAGTCATTAAACATTTGCTCTAAAGATTCATCTTTAATTGTTTGATTACAAGAAATTATTAAATTAATTTTTTTAACGTTTTTAAATTCTGGATAATAATATCTATAATAGAATAATTGTCCAATAGCTTTGGCAATTTGAGAAAAATAATTTTCTTTAGTAGCTGTTTTAATTTCGTAAATATTTATCTCATCTTTTTCTTTATTTAAATAATTCCAAATATCCACTCTACTCTCATAAAATTCATATTCTGAATTTGTTTCCATCAAAAAATCAATCATTAATTCATGTAAAGTATTTGTTGCTCATACTAATAAACTATCTGTTTCTTTTAAAATAGTATCTTTATTATTTGTTTTCTTAATGGAACTTTTTATTCGTTTTTTACACCCCTTTAATGCAGTTATTTCTTTAATGGTATTTTTTTCTTCAAAAATACTTTCTTGTTGCTCAAGGTTTTGATTTTGTAATTCAAAAATTAATGAATGTATTTTTGTAATATCCAATGTATAAATATAATTATTTTTCCGTATGCCATTAATTTTTTATTTTAAATGTCTTTTTCCATGTTTATTATACGATATAGTTAAAACATCATTTATGTCTTCAAAATTTCCTGTTCTTGTAACTGTAACGTTTATTTTTTAAATAAATGCTCAAACTTTGAAAATTGCACGCAAATTATTATTAATCATATCTTGACTTTTGATATTAGTTTTTTGTTTCATTTTTTCTACTAAATTATTTAATAGATTAAAATTTTTAGTTTTTAAAGCTAATTCACAATTTTGTGTTTCTCTTTCATTTTCTAAAATAGCATTTGCATATAAGTATAAGCATGCAAATGAATTTTCATAAGAAATTGCAATATAATTTAATAAATTTTCATCAATTAAATCAATATTATATGTTCCATTAACTGTTCGAATAATATTCATATATTCTAATACATGAATATTTTCGTTATATATTCCCAATTTCAGTTTCACTTGTATCTAGATTTCATTTATTTCTAGCATAATCAATTCAACTTTTCTTATTTATATTATTGAAATTATCCTTTAAATAATTTGCAAGTAAATAAATGCAATCATATGTGACCTTCTGTTTAAAGCATGACTGTCTTAATTCCATTTTTAAATAACTAATCATATTTTTACCTTTCTAAATAATTGAATATAATTGAATGTATCATACTATTAGGATAGCAAATAATAAACGCATTATCAATATTTAAAATATATTGTTTATGTAAAAACCATATACATTTTAACCACCTAAGAAAGTTACTATTAATTATAATGGTGAATATAAAGATAATATGTTTATATGACAATAATAACTATTCTCCTAATAATGTTTAAACGGATTACTGAAACTATTTTATTAACTGATAATAATGCCATTACTCGTGCTCAAACAACTTATAAAGTAAACATAGGCATCATAATGATAATTCAGATATTTTATCTTTAACTATGCTCCATAAATTTATAATGGTTAAATAAATAACATAATAATCATGTTGCAAAAGTATTAACAACAAATAAGGTTGTTAACGTTCCAATTAAACTTTTCTTATTATTAGCAGCCATTGTTTTAAAGTCATATTCATAATACTTATTATTTACTTTATGTACATCATATAAAACTTGAGTTGGGAAAGACCCTTGGGCAAATGTTCACAATGTATAAGGATCAATCAACTGCTTTAATGTAATTTCAAAATGAGTAACAAAATAAACATTTCTAACAATTTTACTAATATAACTGTTTAATACTGTTGTCACAGAATACTTCTTATAAATATAATCCTAAAGTGCTTTTTCTCGTAATTCTCATTGTTGTTTAAAAGTATTATTTATAGTATTAAAAATATTTTTTAAAAAAGCAGAATGATTTAAAATTAAATAAGAAAAATATTCTTCAAAAAATGAAGAGTTGTTTTCAACAATTAAATTATTAATTTCTAAAAACTTTCATTTTATTTGTTCACCTTTTTCTAAAAAATTGATTAACAAATTAAACTCATTTTCTTTTTTGAAAGTTTTTAATAATTCTTCTTGTATCGTATTAATATAAGTATTTTGTTTAATAAATTTAGATAATACGGATTTTGTGAAATTAAAAAATAATTTGTATCAATATAGCTTAAGTCTAACACTTTTAACTTACTCATCTCATATACATTCTTATATGGTATGTGGTCCTTTAAAAAAAATTCACCATGATTAGCATCATACGGTATTAAAGGCAAAATTCAAAATAAAGCAGTGAAAAGAAGACTAAGGAAAGTAATAAAAGTTAACGCAAAAAGTTTTGATGTAATAAAGCAAAAGAGAAAAATAATTGGAACCAGTAATATTAAATATAATAAAATTACTAAATAAAATTTTAAATAAATAAAATAATCATAAGCATCAGCAACTCGTAATAAAATAGTTAAAACAACACTTGGCAATAACAATAGAATTGTAAAAAATAAAGCACTAAAACAATAGAAAAAGGTCAGTTTAAATAAAATTAAATTACTTCGATGTTTAAAATTAAGGACATATGTATAAAGAATTCCGTTATTTTGTTCTTCTTTAAAATTAACAATAATTAAATAAGTAACAAAAATTGGAATAAAAATGAAGTACACTATTCGGAAAAAACATAATAAGAGTAGCATAACCACTTTTAATTACTCATGCATAATTTAAAAAGAAAAAAGCAAAAAAAAGTCATTGTTATAACAAGGCCAAAAAGTAATCATAATCATATTATTTTTGATTTGAAATTTTTTTTTAAATAAAAATAATCATAACCGCATTAAAAAAACAACTCCTTTTTCTCATCTTTTCTTTTGACCCCTTCAATTTGCCCATAATATAATTGTTCAAGATTCTCTTGTTGATAATCAAAAGTTTTATTATATAAAATTTTTCCTTCATTAAGGATAACAACATAATTAATTAAAGATTCTAATTCTGGCAAAATATGTGAAGCAATAATAATTGTCATTTTAGGGTTTCTTTGATGTAACTTAAAAATTAACTTACAAACTTGTTTTCTAGAATCAGGATCTAAATTAGCAGTTGGCTCATCTAGAACCAATAAATCCGGATCATTAATTAAAATTAACGCTAATAAAAATTTCTTTTTCATTCCACTGGAAAATTTAGCAAAACTTTTGTGGGCGTGCTCAGCTAAATCAAAATATTCTAGTACTATTGGAATTAGTTCTTTTGCTTTTTGATAATTAATTTTTGTAATAAAAGCTTGGTAAAATAAAATATCTTTTGCACTTATATTATGATTAAAAAAACTATTAGCAGGTGCAAAACCAATTTTTTGCATTAATAAAAAAATCATCATATTTTAAGAATTGATCTTTTCTAATCAGTCCCAAAATAATTTTAATTAAAGTTGTTTTGCCTGCTCCATTAGGACCAATCAAACCAATAATTTGACCATCATCAATATTTAAAGTAACACCACTAATAATTTTTTTATGTTTATATCCAAATGATAATTCTTGACATCTAATTTTTATCATTTTTAAAAGTCCTTCCCTATAAACCTTAGTTTTCCAGTAATCTAATTTAATTTTCTAATTTGTTAATCCTATCAAATGCTTTTTTAAATTGTTCTTGTAAATTTATTAATGTATATTCAGTATATTTTTTATTTAAATGAAATATTGCTATAAAATTTTTAATTACTAAATATTGATTTCATCAAATACCAATATCATTCACATTTTTAATAATATGTCCTCCAACTTCTTCTGTTAAATTATCTTTATTTTTAAATTTAATACTAGCATGTTCATATACTAATCAATCATGAGATAATTTATCTTTTTTACCTAAATGAATTCAAATTGAACTATTCGTAAAATCGTCACTAAGATCATCATAAAACATTGGTAAATTATTATAATATATTTCATGATAATTATTACGCATTTCTTCTACTCATCACTCCCACCCATCTTGACCATGATAAACATCATAAGTAAAACTTATTGGTTGTATGTATTATTTAAGGGTTTTAATTAATATCTTAGAAATTGTGGAATAAAAATACCACTTACTTATCTAAATTATATTACTTTTAATTTTATTGTCAACAATATTTTAACATTTTTTAAATTTTTCCACGACAAAAATACATGTTTATTAAAGTTATTTAATTTATTAGATAAAATTAATAAAAATATAAGTTTGGTTGTAAATTATTATTTACAAAATTATTAACTGAATAATTAATTCTATTTTCTTCTAATGGTTCATTAGTATTAAATAAATTAATTTTATTTTTAAAATTCATCATACTAATATTTAATTTATTTTTAAGAGTTTTTTTCATGATAAGTTGCTTTTTTAACCAAAACACCTTTACAGTAATGTGATATATCACCCTCAATATGACAACCAGTATTATTTCATAATGTTTGATTTCTGACACTTTCTTCATTATTTTTAATTAATTTAATTGTCTCTTTTAAGAATTTAATTTTTGCTTCTTTTATAAAAGAAGCACTGTTTTCTAAACATTCTAATAATTCTTCATATTTAGCATTAAAAAAATAATCGATTGCTTTATGGTACGTTTCTCTGTTTTCTTTGTTTTTACTTTGATAAGGATATAATTTTTTAAATCTACTTGTAAGGTGGAATTTATCTATCGTGTAATGTACTTTATTTTTAGGAAAATATTCTTGAATAAATTTTACAATATTTTTAATTCAAGGTGCGCCATCGCCTAATACCATAAATTCAATATTGTCATTAATATCATAATAACTGGTAATTAATGTAAATAATTTATTAACAAAATTAGTTAATTTACTATTTTTTTTAATATATTCTGGAATATTGTCAAGTTCTATAACACCTAATTTATTTGCAATTACAGGTCTTTTTTTTCGTTGATTTTGCCTTATCAAAACCAGTATGAACAGTTGAAAATATACTATGTTTTTTTATTTTTTCTTTTCCTTTTTTCTTTTCATTTCACATTTTTAAATAAGTTCCATCAATTTGAATATATAAAGTATGAGGTATCTTTATTTTTTTATCAGTTTTATTAAGATAATATTCTTTATCAGTTTTTGCATTTTTCATAATATTTGAAATTGTTTTTATACAAATTTTTACATGTTCCATAGTATCTAAAATATCTTGATATGTTTTTTTCTTGCCAATAAATGATAATATTTTTTCTTTAATAGAATTATCTATTCTTTGTCATTTTTCAATTCCTAAAAGTTTATCCAAAGGAAAAATATATTCTTCTTTACCTGTTTCTGGATTAATTTTATAATATTTTTTTCTTTTAAAAGTTATTTTCCCATTTAAAATAGTTAATGTTCTTGGTTTTATTTCTTTTACTTTATAATCTTTAAATTCTTTTAAAGTTTCATCAATTTTATAATTTTTAAAAATTCATTCATCACAATCTTCTAAATTTTGTTGAATAATTTCAATACTTTGTATATATAACAAATTATTAAAATTCTTAAAAAAGTTGTTATCAATATTTATTATTTTTTTACCCTCTTTTCTTAGTTCTACACATTAACACAAAAATAATAAAAATGCAAAAAAAGATATTATTTTTTATTTATTGTGTTATAATTTAATTGTTAATTATTAGCAAATTAATTTAACTGAAAAAGTAAAGTAATTTACTTTTTTTTATTTTGATGTAAAATATAGATAATAAAAAAAGAACCGTGTCAAGTTCTTCTGTACATGTTTTTCTCTACTTATATTTAACCATATAAAGGAGTAAAAAATGAAAGAATTTAATCCAAAAACAGCAAGTTTACGAACATTCTATCGTAAAATAGATGAATTTTAGCAAAATAAATCACCTAATAAACCATATACTTTGAACGATTTAACCAATGAATTCAATCTTTCTCGCAAGTGAAGATATGATACTTATGCGAGCGAGAAGATAGTTCCTTTATTTGAAAAACAAGTTGATAGAATTGAAAGTGAAATAATTAATTTTATGATGAAATCACCTGATGGTGCTAAATTATATTGACAACGAGCATTTAATTATAAATATTTATTACAAGAAAAAGAACTTGAAAAAGAATTAAACTTAAATAATCAACAATCAATAATTGTTAATTTACAAACAGAGATTAGAGATATTAAAAAAGAAAGTGATAATAATGCTTAATCATTTTACTTATTTGTTAGAAACACCTTATTGGTTATTACAAAATAGTACTATTGGTAATAAATATCCATTTGCTAAAAAGTTTGAGTTAGTTAATGAAATTAATCAAATTGGAACACGATATAGTGGTAAAACTATATCAAATATTAAAATGTTTGGTGAATTATTAAAAATTAGTTTATTAATTAAAGAACCAATTTGTATCATTGCTAGTATGTATTGGAGTAAAGATTTAAAAGATAGTGTATTTCAAAATATATGAAATATGTTAGATGAAAATCATATTCCTTATACTATTAATTTATCAAATTTTACTTTTACTTTATCAAATGGTAGCAAAATATATTGTAAAGGTTTACATTCACCTAGCAGAAAAGAAAAATTAAAAGCTTTTGCTGATTTAAATAAATATAAATTAGTAATTGATTGAAGAGAAGAATGTGATCAATTTCAACAAAAAGATTTAAGTGATTTAGAATTTGCTATTCGTGGTTATCAAAATAAAATAACAATTAATACATGTAACCCTGAAAGTTTAAAAAGATATATTGTTGGTTATTGTAATGAATTATTACCTTTTAATGAAGAAATAATGCGTAGTAAATATGAGCAAATTAAGTATATTGAAAAATGAAATATGAAAATTATTATTCATTATTCTAGTTGAAGATTAAATTATGAATTACCACAAGATAAAGTTAATGAACAATTAAGATTAGAACAATTATATATTGAAAGAGCAAGAGTTTGGAGTTGAGGATTGCCTGGCAATACTAGTGGATCAATCTTTTCAAGATATATTGATATTATGCAAACAACAGATATTATTCAACCAACTAAATTATTAGGTGGTGTTGATATTGCTAATGCTACTAGTCCTAAAGGACATACAACAGCGACTAGTTTTTGAATATATAACTCATTTGATAAAAAAGCCTATAAAGTTGCTGAATATACTCATTCAAATTATACACAACAATTTAAAACTGAATTAGAACAAGTTAAAGATATTTTAGAGTTTTATAACAATCAATTAAATCAATATTTTAATTTAATTCAGCAAGGTATATCGATTAATGTTGATGATAGTGCTTATTCAACATTGTAAAGTTTAAACCGAGAAAAATATAATTATTCTTTTGGTCAATATTATGACATTTAAACCAGCACAAAAACAAAAATTTAAAGTAAGACATCGTGTAGAGGCATTCACAATGTTAATAAATACTAATCAATTAAAATGATTATGAGAAAAATGTCCTGTAAGTAAAACCCAATATGAATTAATACAATGAGAAGATAAGCCTGAAGCAAGAGAAGAAAAAGTATTAGACTTATATGATGATACATTTGATAGTGATTTTTATGCTTTACATTTTGAATTAATACCAATGGTTAAGCATAATAGTTCAGCAGATTATAAATTATGACAAGAAAGGGAGTGAATAAATTAATGAAAAAAGATATTTATGTAATACATGATGAGCGTGTAATAAATGCAAAAAGACCCTATATGTCTGTTTGTGGACAAGTTAAAAAAAGACTTTGTCAAGAATTAAAAAAAAGATAATATCGCAATGTGTAAATTAAATTTATATAACGAATATATTAAAAAGTATCAAAAAGTTAAAGTATGTGTACAAATTTTAGCAAATGAACCTAGTTTATTAACAGTAAATATAATTAATTATGCACTTATCTTAAATTTAAAGGAGCAAAATAACCATGAATAATACCTTTCCATCTTTACCAAACTTAAATGATATTAATAGTGTTTTAAAATTTTATAATTATTATTGAACTATTAATTTAGCAAATATTATTGCTTGCCATCAAATGCGATTAGTAAATGGTAAAGATATTTTATTTAAGTCGCATCGTAAAGACATTTTAGAAAAATTAAATTGATGATATGAAACTTATAAAATAAAAGAAAAATTAGATAAAAATGAATTATCAGCAAGTTTAATGGGTAAAACTATTTTTGGTTTATTAGAAACATCAGACGGTAATATTGATTTATGAATTAACCCATTTAACTTTACATCACGCGTAAGTAAAATAAATGAAATTGAACAAGGTGCTGATATTTGATTAAATTATCATCAATCAGATAGTGGTTTTATTTTAAATTTAATTTGTACCAAAGATAAAATAATTATTAAGGGTTGACCCAAAAATAATGAAGTGGTTGTTGGTCAAAGTAAAACACAAATTAAAGATGATGTTAGACCTGTTTTAGTTCAAGAATTTAAAAATAAATTAGGTATAGTACCTTTTTGAGAAATGATAAATGAACATAATTCTTTATTTTTATCAACATCAACAACTTTAAATCCATGACCTACAATGGCAAATTGTTATAAATTACAATTTGATTTAGAAGAAGTTTTAATATTAAATCAAAAGAAAGATGAGCAAATCGTACTCATTAATATGGGGTATTAGATGATGATTTAATGACTGCTTATAACAAAGGCAATAAAAAAGTATTACAAGATGCTTTTGATGATATTTTTATTCAATCAGGTCAATCAGCCGTTGATGGTCAATTATCCCAATCTTTACAAGTAGTACAAAGGACACCAACCTTAGAAACATATACACAAGACTAAAAAGCAATTATTGAACAAGTATATATAGCATGTAATTTTTCTAGTCCTTTTGATGATGCCTCAGATAGTGAAGAAAATAAAACCCAATCATTAATAAAAAAACAAAAGACTTAGAAAAACAAGCATATTTACAAGCATATCGTAAACAATATTATACTAAAATGTTTGATACTGTTTTAAAATATTATGGTTTATGAGATGGAAATGGTGAACGCCCTTATGGTTTTGATTTTGTTAGTGCTAGTTTAGTAGATCAAATGCGACAAAATGAATTAATTACTACTAGATTAGAAAATCGTACAATGGAGCCAGTAAGAGCAATAACTGAATATAATGATGTTGATGAATTAGAAGCAATCAAATATTATGAAAAAATTGAAAAATACTGAGATAAAAGGCATGCCCAAGAGATAGAACATAATAATAAATTAATGGAATATGATGAAACTGGTAATAATCAAAATGCCGTACAAGGTAGAACAGAAATTAAGGAGAATTAACAAATGCAAAAAATTAGTCCAGCAGCTATGCAATGATTAAGAACAGGAGCAGGTGCTACTGCAATAGATATAAGAGAAAGTATAAAAGAACATAGACATTGAATGGTATTTCCTTTTAATGTTTATAGTTCATATATTCCTGATACTGAAACAGGTTGAAAACCTAATAATGCTAAACCAAATGATTATGGTAGTTATTCAAGAATATTTGATAATATGGAAAGTACGATTGCTCAATGACAAGGTAGTTTAAAAATAGTCCAAAAATATAAAGGTGAAGAAATTAATATATTAACAATTGATGATTTTAAAAATCAACCAATTAACTCAACAATATAAACCAATAATGAAACACCTTTTGCGATAAAATTAAAAGATGAAAATAATAATCTTTATTGAAAATTAATTGATGGTGAAAATATTTATGATATTAATAGAATGTTAGAATACTTAAAACAATATAAATTAAGTTATTTTATTAATAATGATAATAAAGCTGATAATTTTTATACAAAAGAGGTTAAAGTTGGTAAATATTGGGATGCTTATATGGTTGATGATGTAAGTTCTATTAAATTTGGTGATGCTAAATTTGAACAAGTATTTACTCAACAATCAACAGAACGACAATATACTTTATTAATTTTAGATGAAGATATTACTAAATTAAATATTAATGATTATTATAATTTTTATACTGTATTTAATGACCGTGGTTTAAATATTAGTGGTGGTGATATTAATTCTGCTCCCCAAGATAGACAATGATTATATCCATCAAATGTTATTAATTATTATTCACCTTATGATGGTAGTTTTTTATGACAAGAAATTATCTTTTCAAGTATTAATGACAAAATTAGTCATAGTGGTTTATCAGTAAGACAATTTATTCAAACAAGTGCCCCAGGTGAAAGTTATTGTTTTCCTAAAATAACTTATGATGAAAAACTAAATAAAGGTATTGTTGAATTAGATGAAATTTTATTAAAAGACCCAGGGGTTAGAGCAATGGCAGTTAAATTTTATGGTAATCCAATCTTTTTTGATATGCCAGTAATTGGGCGACCAATTATTAAAGGTCAATTTAATCAAAAAGTAATGAATTCTCGTGATTTATTAATGTATAACATGTTTCCTGCACTACCTGATAAAATAAATACTTATGCTTCCCCGAAGTAAGTTGATATAACATTCAAAGTATTCAACCAACTATGATAACTGGTTATGAAGATTGAAAAAAAGATATGGAAAGTAGATATGACTTTTGAAAACAAAAAAAATAGTGAGGGTATTGTTATAACTGATCCTAGCACTACATCAGCAACCAATTCTACTGTTGGTAGAAATATTCATAAATAAGATAAAGATTCTAAATTTTATTGATCAAAAGATTGAAAAATAACACCACCAGCAAAATTAAAAACAAACGGCGGCACAATTGATAATATCATTAGTACTCAAGCATCATCATATTTTAGAAGAAAGATGAATTCGGTAATACTGTTGGTAGTGTTCAAATTGAATATAATAAAATGGGTTCATGTAATGTTTGAAATATTTTAAATATGAATAATTTTATTAATCGACAAATTACAGTATTACTCTTAAACTATACGCAAAAACTAGTTTTTAATCCTTTTACGATACCAGGCGGTGTTGGTAAATTTTTAAACTTTATTTCATTTGGTATTCCATGAGGTTGAGTAATTAATCAAGATGAAAAAACTTGACCTAATTTTCAATTTCTTAATGGTTTTATGAGTTCTAATATTTATAGTTTTTATAATGATGCATTTTGGTCTGAAAAATCAAAAGGTAAAGGTTATTTACCATTTGAAATATTTAGAGAACAAGGAAATGATAAAGTCGGTGCTATCTTTGGAGCAAATGCTACTAGTTTAGGTTTTACTACTTTATTAACTGATAAATTAAAAGGAAATGTTTTAGAAAAAGATAGTAAACCAACTGAACGAATAACTTATTCAACTTATAATTTAAAACAATTAAATCCTAAAACTAATCGTATATATTTAATTAATGAATTAGTAAGAGCAGTTGATGCACAAATACCAATTAGTGATAGTGAAAAAGATAATAATTTAGAATTTTTACAAACACAGGATGGAACAAATTGTAGTTATATAATTGATATGTTTTCAATACAAGCATTATATAAAGGTAATTTTGAAATTATCTTTTATGCAGATAATCCTTATACCAATAATGAAGAAGATTATTTAAAATTATCAGTATGGAGTTTTCGTGGTAAAACAAAAAGTGTTTTAAATAATTATTTACGAGATATGACAACTAATTATAAAACTAGTTTCTTATTACCACACTACTATGAAATACCAACATTTAATTACCCACAATATGTTTTACCACCAGTACCATATAACTATAAACCTTATATCAAAGATATTATGCCTTCTAATGTATTACAAACATTAAAAACTAAAATTATTGCACCAACACAATGTAAACGAGCTTCTTCTGATACTCCTAATAGTTTTATTAATTTATTTTCTGATGAATTTAAGGATGCTTATTGTGAAGTAGAAATTGATTTAAAAAAAATTGACCCAACAATTAAAAATATAAGTAAATTCCAAGATACTTATAAAACAATTGAAATAAGTAATTTAGGTAATTTGCAAGTTGAATGTGGACAACCAAATATAGAGAATTTTATTCTTGATAGAAATATTAATTTAAATGGTGGTCGTAATGCTTGTTATGCTAATTTTGGTTTGTTATCTAATATAACTTTACAAGAAAGTGGCCGTTCACAAACTGATAAAGTAAATTTTGATAATACCATAACTTTATATACTGATAATATAACTAATGAAATTCAAACATTTGCTACTGGTAAAACTAATTGTTTACCAAACGATAATTATAAAAATAGTTATATAACTGAAAAAGGCAAAAATAGTGGCGATATTAAATTTTTATTACAAATAACAAAATTATCTGATACTGATAAAGATAAAATCAAAGAAATATATTTACAAGCATATTACACTAATGATGTAAAATTAAAAATTAGATTTTCAAAAGTAATATTTACTCAATTATTTTTGCGTAATACTAATTATAATTTTCTATTTTTCTATTCTGGCAATGATAAAGATATTATATTAGATATTTCTAACCCAAATGTTTTAGGTATTATAAATAAGAATGATAATCCAGTTAAAATAACAATAAAACCAAAATAAAAATAAAAAAGAGATAATTAAATCTCTTTTTTATTCTCCATTAATTTTTACATTGCCGTTTTTATCTAAAATTAAATCGGGTTCTTGTGTGTCTAAATTTCAACGATAAACTGATTTAAAATTATTACTATTTTCTTCTCAAATAAAAGTTGGTTCATTAATTGATTTAAAAATAATTAAATTAATCTTAGTATCATTAAGTGAGTAATAGCGTAATTGAATTTTATATTTGCTTTTTTCATCTATAGTCTTATATTGATATTCATGCTTTGGAGGTATTATTTCTTCATAATTTTTAAACTTAGTAATATTTCAATTTTGGCCTTTTCATACTACATAATATCATTTATTATCAACCGTATTGAATGGATGTTCTTGCGGCGCTATTCATTCTAAATTGTCTCTAATAGTTTGATTTTTTGTATCTATTTTATGTTTTTCTTTTTGTTCTTTTAATTGTTTGGGTGTATATTCTTGTGGTGTATTACAAGCAACTAAACTGGTTGTACTTGTTCCAATTAAAGTGATTGCTCCTATGATACTTAATATCTTTTTCATATTTTAATTCTATTATACTATAGCTGCCATTAGTTCTGGTTCTGCCATTTCTCAAATTGATGAAAAAATACTAATAGCTTTTTCACAAAATAATTGAAAAACATCTTCATGTATTAATAATTCACCGTTTTCTATTTGATTAAATAAAATATTAAAAATTTGTTCCCCGGTCATTGAAATTTCTGTAGTTTGATCTGGAATAAATTCAGCTTCACTGTCTCTTCATGGATCTCTAACATAATAAGTATCTTCAAGTATATTTTCTTTATTTGGTTTGATTCCAACAATTAATGCAGCATGAGAAGAGTTATTAAATATTTGGCCATAATATTCTAATTCAAAAAAACCACCAAACATAACAGGAGATTGTCTAGAAAGAGATTCCCATATTAAATATCTTATCCACATTCTTTTTTCTATATCATTTAATCTATTTCAAAATAATAGAGTTAAATCAATTTCCTTTAAATTATATCCCAAACTTTCCTTAATTATCGGGTTTGTGTTAAATAATTCAATTACATCTGATAAAGAAACACCCTCATCATTTATAATCTCTGAAAAAAAACTTATAATTTCTTCTTGTTCCATTTCTTTAAGATCTTTATTATTAAGAATATTATTATCAAATATATTTTTTAAAACTGCAATAATACATCATGAATTAGTTGCTTGAAATTGCATTGGTTTTTTCATGCTAGTTTTTCTTAAATCAATTAACACATCTTCTAATATTGGATATGTTATTTCTTGTCTTTTAACTCTATTTAAATTTTTTAAATTATTTGTTTGTAAATAACTAATTTCATTATTTTCTAATTTAGTTTCTTCTTTTTGATAAGGACTAGCGGCAATGACATTAGGTATTGATGTTCCTATAATTGTTAAAGTACTTAATAAACTAAACAATTTTTTCATACTTATTTTTCTCCTTTTCGTTATCTTGAAACCTTTTATTAAGATTTACCAGTATTATATATATATATATATATATATATACAAGCAAAATTAGCGATTATTTTAATAAATTTATCTTTTAAAATACTCTTAATTACGCGTTTTAAGGGCTAAATTAGCAGTAAAATATATTAAGTTGGTCGTATAAGAAAATTGGGTTTTTTATAAAAACAAGAAAAAAATGTCTTTATTTTATTGAACTAAATAATATTTAAAAACAAAAACCCCAATCTTTTACATGCGACCAACTTTTTCATTATTTAAAATACCCAACTATTTTAAAAATCATTCACAATAAAAACCAAGTTAAAAACAAAATTACAATTCAAACACCAACCATCAAAGTTAAATATTCATTTTGTGTTAAATTTAAAGTTGTAATATTTTCAACATTTGTTTTATCTATAAACAAAAATACATGAATAAAAAACTCTTTTAATTTTTCTCAATCATTTTGCATTTTTAAAAACTCCACATTTTTTGAATAAGTTTAAAAAACATTCCAAAAAATAAAACGATAAATAATACAAACGATATAACATACACAAATTCGGGAGCATTTGAACCAATAATATAACTAATAAATTGAACTCAATAATCATATAAACTCATTTAATTTAAATCTTTCAAATCATTAATTAATTCTTGGTCTTTTTCAACAGTTCAATTTGTTAAATTATTATTGTTATTTGTTTTTACTTTTTGAGGTTCAGCAGGGAATAATGCTTTTTTCATTTGTATAAAATAATTTTGTTTATATTGATTATACAAATTAATTATTTGTGTTCCAGTTAAATATTTTCAAACATGTCGTTTTAAATTTTCATCATATTTCACAATAAAATAAGAATTATCATAAATCAAACCAATAGCTACTTGATCAGAATGTTTTTTACTAAAATAAATAAACTTATTATTTAATCAAAAACCAATATGTTTATTGTGGTTAGATAAATTTATAAACGAAGCTTTGTCAGTTTGAAAAACTATAAATTCTGTTCTAATAAAATAATTTTGTACGTTAATATTCTTCTTATAAAAACTCATAAAAACACCTTACTTTCCATATTATATTTACACAATGCCGTATTAAAACCACTTTTATAACTTGGTTTATGATACATTCTCAAAACAAACTAACAACAAATTTTTTATTCAAAATAGAATGACAAATTTGACATTTAAGTTTAATAATTAATCACACTACCTAAAATTTTTAATAATTAATTCTTGGCCAAGTTTTGGCTTTTTATTATGTCAATTAGTAGAACTATACACTCATTGAAATTCATTAATATTAAATTCTTTAAACAAGTCTTTAATAAATTCAGAATTATCAATACTTAAAATTCATTTACCTTTAATCTTTAAAATATTATCTTTTAGTTCATAAAAGTTCATTTTTGAATGTTTATAAATTTTTTCTTTATTATAATAATATGGTGAATCTAAATATCAAACAATATTTTTATCCATATAATATTTATTAATAATATTTTTATAGTCCAAATTATAGAACTCAATATTATTTTTAAGATCAACTAATAGTTTTCTAACATTTTGAATTATCAATAATTTATTAACATTAAAATTTTGTTGTAATCTTTTATCTGTTCAAGTACCTCATTCTTCACCATTAAATGTTAATGCGTTCTTAATTAAAAATTCTTCACCAAAATTTAAACAATAATCATCAAACATTTTTTCTTTCAATTCATTAATAGTTTTTGAATTAGGATATACTAATTTTTTCAAATAATCCAATTCAATTAAATAAATACCATATTGTCAAAATTCAATTAAACTAGTATGCAAATCATATGCAAATCATTAAAAACTACTTTGTTACATAACTGCTGGTCTAACACATTTAAGCCAACTGAAGCACCGCCACAAAATAAATCTATAAATTTATCAAATTTAGCCGGTAATAATGCTTTAATTTTATCAAAGTGTTTAGCTTTTCCACCTGACCAAGACAACGGACTAATAAATTTCATTCTAATCCTTCTTTACTATAAAATGTTTAAATAATGTATATGTATTGTAATAAACATTGTTATACTAATGTTTAAATAATGTATATGTATTGTAATAAACATTGTTAAATATATAAAATTAAAAATTAAGGCACACTGAAAATAACTACTTAGTTTTAACTAATAGCTATTAAAATATAAAATTATACGTTTATAATTAATCAACTCATATAAAATAAAAGCTAGTGTGCCATAATGGATCAGTTATAATAAATATTAAAAGCCTTTAACCATGACACGGAAAAAGTTTAATATTTTAATAATTACTCAAATTCCAAATGGAATTAAAATAATTCACTCATCACCTAAAAAGGTCATTAATTGTGGTAACACAGCATAAACAGCATCTTTAACTTTCATCATTGCTTGTCCCAAACCGCTTCAAATAGAATCCATTCCAGTCCCAAAAGTAACTGCATCTGCTAAAAAATTCATTATTTTTTATCCTCCTTTTTTTCAAGTTCTTTTTTTCTTTTTTCTTACCTCGAATTTGACGAATTTTTTGATAAATTGATAAACCAATTCACGCAAAAATACCTAACAAAATCAAAATACTAAATATTCATGTTAATCATACTGGCATGATATAACTCCTTTCAATAAATTAAAAAATTGAAATTTGCAAACTCGCTCCGCTCGTTGTCGCTTTGCTCCACTTAAAAAACATTATTGAATAAATTATCCGCTAATAAATTACGCGGAATAATTTATTCTTTTACTTTTTAATTTCAATATCTTTTGCAATCTTATTGACAGTATTAATAACAATATCTTTTCCATACTTTTTCACTAACGACCACAAAATAAAATATTGCTTTGTTTGCATAATTTCAAATCTTTATTTAAAATATTAATAAAATTTATTTTGTAAAAAATGTAAATACCACAAAAGTACAAAATGTATGTGGTTTCTACACCTTAATTGCATTAGCAATTTTCTCATTAGTTTCAGTTTTAAAATTATTTAATTGATTATTAATTTCATTAACACATTTTTCTTCTGAAGATTTAATTTTTTGATCAGTCTTGTCTTCTAATTCTTTTAACTTTGCTTCAACATCATTATTACTTCATGGTCATTCCATAATTTTATTTTTCCTTTCTTCTATTTTCTTAATAAAAAATAATAAAAATTAAAAACATAATTAAATATAAATTTTATGTTATTAACAAATCTAATTTTTATAAATTTATTTAATGTTGCACATATTATGCAGAGGACTTTGGGTTTGGGTCTTGTTAAATTTAAATTATTTATAAAAATTTATTATTATATTTTGGAAACTATTTAACACAAAAAAACATCTAAATTTTATTTGTTAATTTATTCAATTATATTTAAATTATGTTTTTAAACGTAAATTAATTCATATTAATTTAATTAAATTAAATTAATATAATTAATCCAAATTGATATAAACGATTATGACATCAGATGTATATCAATCTAGTTCTTATTAATTTTATTATATAGCAAAAATAATAAAAAGCAATTTTTTTAAAAATAAAAACCACTTTATCTAACTTAATTGGCAACAATTAAGTTAACTAAATAAAGTAGCATTATTTATTGTTATTAAAAATCAAGATTATTTATCATTATAGCATCAGGGATGCGCTGGTTGTAAATTTTCTAAAGCGTTATTGGAAAGATTACCATCAATATAATCAATAGTTCAAGAATAATCTTTATCAGGTTGAATATCTTGTTATTGAGCTTTTAGCATTAATTGACCACAATATTTGCATGGTGCTTCTTGAAAAAGATCATATTTACTATAATCTTTGTGTTCAAAATATTTTTGAACTTTATTCATTGCATATGATTTTCAAATTGAATTTCTTTCATATCTTCCTCATTTATGATTTGTATGTTTCATAAAAACCTCCATAATTCTTTTCTTATAAAAAATGTTTCTAATTTTTTATTACTTAATAAGTTTCTTCAAAGAAATACGGAAACATGCTTCTTTAAATATAAAATTTTATAAATACATAATAATATCATAATTGCATTTTTGCAATTTAACATAATTAAAGTAACAATTAAGGTAAAAAACATTAATTGTTAAAATTACATTATTTAAACTATATTTTTACTTTTAAATCGATTTAAATCAATATTAATTAATATAATCGATTTAAATTGATATAAAAGATAATTACATCAGATATATATCAATATTATTATTTTCATTATATAACAAAAATAAGCAAACAATCCACTTTAAACAAAAATGTATTAACTTTATCATAAAGGTGGTGCTCGCACTTTTTGGAAACATTTAGTTTCCTTGATTTTATTAAAAATCCTAATTAAAATTAATTGTTTTAGTTTACTTAATTTTGCTATCAAAATAATAATTAATAGTCACATTTTAAAAGCATAGACTGTTTTTGACTCCTAAAATATGATATGTAAATAATAAATTAAGTAATAAAAACAAATTAATAATAAATAATAAAAAAATAATTTTTTATAAAACCTAAATGTATGCCCATTCATAAATAAAATATTCCTTACAATAAATTACTTTTGTAATAAAAAATAATCTAATATTCTATGTTTTAAAAATATCTTAACATTATTTAGTAGTAATATTTAAATTTAAAAAAACTAAATTATCTACATTAGTTAATTCCAATTTCTCATTTAAATATAAGTTTACTTAAAATAAATATTATAATTGTTCAAAGACATAATGTAATAATTGAAATATATAACTTTGGAAATTCTAAAACTTAACTTCAAAAAAATGTTCTTTCTTTGAAATTACTAAAAAATAAAGACATTAATTCTAATTAAAAAAAGTTTTACAATACTAATTAATTGCAAAACAATTTTAATTTTTGCTAACAGAAATTAACGAACTAAAAATATTGGGTGGTCCTTTAGGTAATCGTCGTTTATGTTCAGAAGTTTGATGTAATTGTTTAATTCGTTGTGCAATAGCTGCTGGAACCGATTTTCCTTGTAAATAATAATCTAATTGTTGATAGATAAATCCTAATTCTTTTTCGTCAGTTTGATTAGTCCATAATCCCGCTGTTGGTGGACGTGAAATAATTTGTGATGGCACACCTAGTAGTTTTGCTGCTTTCTGAACTTCAGATTTTAGTAAATGAATAATAGGAACTAAATCAGCAGAACCATCACCATATTTAGTAAAATATCCAACATGTCATTCATCAGCATTATTTGTACCCAAAACCATATAATTATGGCTTTGTGCTAAAGCATATAGGGTCGTCATTCGTAACCGTGGTTTAATATTAGCGAATGCTAATTGATGTGATGGTAAAGCTAATGTTGCAATTAAATTATCATATGTTGCTGTTAAATCAACAAGATGATAATTTAATTGATGATTATTAATTAATAATTGTGCACATTCTTGATCAAAATAATCAGAATGACAGGGCATGATAACTGCTAAATGATGATTAGGAAAAGCTTGTTTTGCTAATAAACTAACAACAGCTGAATCAATTCCGCCAGATAAACCAACAATAACCCCTTCGCATTTGGATTTTGTTACTTCTGTTTTAATTCATTTTACTAAATAACTCAAATATTGTTTTAATTCTTTCATCATTATCCATCCCATTCTAATTCGTAATCAAAAATTCGAACAATATCTCCTGCTTTTGCTCCTTTTGCTCGTAATATTTCAAAAACTTTTAAATCTTGTAATTTTTTATTAAATAATAATAGATTATCATAAGTTGTAATTGGTGTTTTATGATAAGCTTGATAAACTGCTGCCCCCGCTACTTTTCAAACACCATTGCCAAGATTAACAACTTCCACCTCTTGTTCAATTGGTGCGGTATACTTATATACTTTATAATCTTCTTCCGTTGATGTTATTTCATCTAATTGCCATAATGCTTTATTATCCTTAATTTTTGTCAAAGCTGCCCCAATTTGATTTATTAACAATGATAAATTTTGATTCATTAAACCACTAACTTCAATAATTTCTGCAGTTGGAATTTGCGTCTTAAATTTAATTAAATTTTTTGCTGCAATCTCAAGATCCATTTTATTTGCTACAATAATTTCTGATCGTAATTCTAATTTATAATTATATTTTTTTAATTCTGTTTTAATATTTAAATAATTTTGGTAAACATCTTCTGTTCCATAATTCCCTGACATATCTAAGACATGAACAATCAATTTACAACGTTCAATATGGCGTAAAAAATCATGTCCTAGTCCCTTACCTGCTGCTGCGCCAGCAATTAATCCTGGTAAATCTGCAACAACAAAACTATGATGTTTTTGATCTTGAACCACTCCTAATTGCGGGGTTAAGGTAGTAAATGAATAATCAGCTATTTGTGGTTTAGCTTTTGAAATTTTTGCTAATAAAGTTGATTTACCAGCATTCGGTAAACCAACTAGACCAACATCAGCTAAAACTTTTAATTCACAACGAATCTCTAATGTCTCCCCTAAATCACCAGCTTCAAAGATAGTCGGTGCTTTATTTTTAGAATTTGCAAAGCGAGCATTACCACGGCCACCCTGGCCACCTTTTGCTAAGACAACTTCTTGCTGATGAGTAGTAATATCACCAATAATTTCATTTGTTTGATTATTATAAATTAATGTACCTAACGGAACTTTAATATACTTATTAATAGCATTTTTACCATGCATATTTTTAATGCTTCCATTTTGACCATCGGCTGCTTTAATTTCTCTCTGATATTTTAAATCAAGTAATGTATTTATCCCTTCATCGCCAACAAAAATAATGCTACCACCATTACCACCATCGCCACCCGAAGGACCACTTTTTGGAACATATAATTCACGATGAAAAGCAACGGCACCATCACCGCCTTTTCCTGCAAATAATTTAATTGTTGCAACATCAATAAATTTCATTACGTATCCTTTTCTCATTATGTTAATTTTGTGCCCTTAAAAATAATCACCATTGTCATTACATTATAAATAATTTTTATCTACTAACAATGTTATCTTTGTTTTTCCTAGCTTAATACTTCTAATTGTTTTAAAACTACTTTGTTAATTAAAAGTAACCCTTTTTATTTTTTTCTTCAATAACTTATTATAAAATTAGAAGATACTTTTAGTATATTAAAATATTTCTTGCACTAATTCTCCTTATATTAAAAAATTTATTAATTAAGTTATATAAATTTATCTTGATAAGTAAAGAAACCTACTTTAATTTTTTTCTTTAATTCTTAAATCGTTTTTATATTTGGACATATTATATTATAACAAAATTTAAATATTTTAGGAGTTATTTAATCTTTAAAAAAGAAAAAAACAATTAAAATTGTTTTTTAGAAAATATTATTAAAAGTAAATTATGATTTTAAATAATTACTATTTTTAAATTCAACCATAATTTGTTGACAAAGATCATCAAACTGTGAATAAGAAAATGAATATCAATGAACATTTGTTAATTGATTTTTAAATCATGTTATTTGTTTTTTAGCATAAATTTTATTAGCTTGAACCAGTGTTGCTAATGTTGCATAATATGAAAGCTCGCCTTTTAAATAACGAATAATCTCTGGACAGCCAATAATTTTCATACTTTGTTTTGCTGAATCATAATTGCAATATTTATATGCTGCTTCAACTTCAGCAAATAAACCCCGCTCTGTTAATCGTAATACCCGTTCAGATAAATATTGATGCAGTTCTGTTTTATCTGGTAATAACCCAATAATATATGGTTCAATATATCATTCATTACGGTGATGATCATTAACTGATTTTAATGTTCCGGTTTGAAAATAGTATTCTAATGCCCGCCAAACACGTTTTCGATTATTAGGATGAACTTTATTACTCTCTTGCGGATCAATTGCTGCTAATTTTTCTCACAAAGCATAATTAGAAATATATTCATATTCTTTTGTCTTTAATAAATCACGACCCTGGTCAGAAAATTGATAATTTTTTAATAGTGCATTAATATACAACCCACTACCACCAACTACAATTGGAAACTTATTTTTAGTTCATAATTGAGCTAATATTTTTCGCCCTTCTTGTTGATACATCTTAATGGAATAATTCTCATTTAAATCAATTGTTGATAATAAATGGTGTAGAATACCAACTTGTTCAGATGGTGTTATTTTATTTGTTGCAAGATTTAACCCATTAAAAATTTGAGTAGCATCAGCATTAATACATTCCCCATTAAAACGCTGAGCCATCTTAATTGATAAATCAGTTTTACCACTTCCTGTTGGACCAACAATTAAAATAACTTTTTTCTGCACAATCAAAACCTCACTAATTTCTTTATAAATTTTATCGGATAATTCATTTTTTTCAAATGTATACTGTAAAACTAAACGATAAAAATTTAGAAAAAATATAGCAAATTAAAAATAAAAAAACAATAATTTCAAAAAATATTAAAAAAATATATTTTTCACAATAATTATTTAAAAATAAACACAAGAAAAAATAAATTTTATTAATCTTATATAGTATAACTAATTTAATGAACAAAACGGTCGCATGTAAAAGATTAGGGTTTTTGTTTTTAAATATTATTTAGTTCAATAAAATAAAGACATTTTTTTCTTGTTTTTATAAAAAACCCCAATTTTCTTTATACGACCACAAACTCTTTTAAAATATTGTCTTGATGTAAAATTCCCTAAACAAGGTCTAATGGTAGTGTTTAATATATCTAAAACATTTTTTAATCTACTACGAATATTAATCAAAGGTTCATTTGGTCCAAATCATCGCCTTATATCTATATTTATTCGTTCTACTAATGCTTTTTGTTTTGGTTTACCAGGATCACAAAAATAAACTCTTATTTTAAAACATTTTTCTATTGGTTTTCATTTATAAAATTCTTTTCCTCTATCTGTTAAAATACAACTAAATTTATTACTACCAATTTGTCTAATCATTTTCATTAAAATCATTAACACAATACTTGATTTTTTAGTAAATAGAATATCATAAAAAACTATTTTAGATTTTCGATTTACCAAAACTAACAAATAAAAATTACCACAATCAATAGTATCCATTTCTCATATTCCACTAAAATTTAAATCATCACCATAATCATTTAAAAATTGTTGATAATTTTTAACATTAATTAATTTTCCACGATTATCATTTTTTTCACCATTTTTAGTTTTTCGCTTTTTATTTTTAAAATACAAATTATCTTTTGCTAAATTAAAATAACCTAATCTAATATATTTATACATTGTTTTAAAACATACACTAAATTTTATATTATATTGTAATTCATATGACATAATAATATTTTGTGGAGAACGACCAAAATTATTATATTCATTAGAAAAATGACTTAATTCTTGTGAATTTAATATTGAATATTTACGACATTGTTTTTTCTTTTTATCATGTATTTTTTGTACTTTTGTAGCATTATAATCATTAATATTATCAAACATATTTAATTCTTCTCAAATTACAGAATAAGACCTACTCATTTACTTAGCAATTTTATTAATATTAATGGTTCCATTTTTCTTTTTAAACAAATCATTATCTTTTAATTTTTCTAAATTTACTCTTTCATTAAAATCTAATCTTTCATATTTTTTCATATTTTACCCCTAAAATATGTTATACTTTTTATAAAGATTATAACATTTCACAGAAAGGGATAAATATATGAAAAAGTTATTAAGTATTTTAGGAGCAATCGGATTAACAGCAACAAGTACAACAAATTTAGTTGCTTGTGATAAACCTAAACCAAATAATAATAGCAAAAACGAAAATAATAAACCATAACCACAACAACCACCAGAAAATAGTAGTTGAAAAGTAGTTAATAATTCTAATTTTATTAATTATAAAGTTGATAATAAATGATATATTGTAATTTTTCAAAATAATACAAAAGATTGATATATTATTAATTTTTTAAATAATAATACAAATGATAAAATTTTAGGTACTTTTTCATTTGATGGCATTAAAAAAAATATTTATTTATCTAATCTTAGAAATTATTTTAAAAATGATAATGTTAGAACAATTTATCGTTGAGATGAAAATAATGAACCACAAACACCAGATGTTGATAAAGATACTGGTAAAATTACAGATTGAAAAGAATAAAAGGAACTATATACTTTCTTTTATATTAATCGTACAAATTTCATAAAAATAATTAATAAAAATATATTTGTTATTGTATTATATAATGCTGGACTAAATTTTCATACCTCAAATGTTTGATTAAAAAAAGTATATATTGTTTCAAAAATTTTTCCAACTCCACTCGCTAATTCGTTTACTTGTTTTACACTCGGAATATTATTAACAATTCAAATTGCCGCATTACGAATATGACACGCTAAATTATATCAACTACAACTTTCATATTGTGCTTGTCATCATTGACCATCGGGAAATAATCCACCATTATTTATTTCTTGTCAGTTATAAATACCAAAATTAAAATCATAATAACAATACATATCATTTTCTTTTTGGGCTTGTAATTCAAAAACATTATAACCAATTTTTTGTTCTTCAATTTTTTTATATTTTAAACCATATTTATCTTTTAAAGAACCTTCAAAAACATAACCTTCATTTTGATTAATATTATAATCATTTGAAACTGAAAAATCATAGTTAAACACATTACCATAATTTGTATTATAAAACCGATTTTTAAACGCTGAATACAATTTAATATCTAATTGTTTGTATTTATCAGAAAAATAAAAGTAACGTGGATAAATTTTAAAACCATTATTCGCTAATAAACCATATTTTTTATTATATCCTTGCACATAAGTATTATTTTCTAAATCAAAAATTGTTCGTAAATAATCTTTATAAAAATTTTAAGAAACCATAAACATACTATTTAATAATTTTTCAAATTGAGTTTTATTAATATTGCTTTCCTCAATTAATACATCTGTAAAATTAACTAATTTTAAACCAAAAAAGTTAATTAAAACCGTATCATATTGTAAATTATCAATATATCAACTTTCAATAAAATTACTATGATTTTGAAATACTGGAACTAAAGCATGAGCAAAAAATGCTTTTAAAAATTTATTAATATCAATTTGACCTTTCATCTGTTCAAAAATCTCTTTACCAGTATTAGGAGTATTACCCTGATAATAATTATATGTTTCAGCACTAAAATTAAATGTATTTTCCTTATCTTTCATAAAAGAAAATAAAAAACCTAAATCATCAGTATACTGATAATTATTATAATCATATCCATTTCAATATTGTTTAAGATGTGTTAACTCTAAACTCCCAGCAATAATATTTTTTCGTTCATCAATCGTTAAAATCATTCGATAAATTGATTTTTTAGTTAAAATAGTACCAATACTAGACTTATTCAAATTATTAATAATTTCAAAATCAAAAATAATTCTTTGACTACCTAAATTTGGATCATCATAATCTAGATTACCACCTTGTTGAACTCGAATATTTTCTTGCACAATAGCATTAATATATTTTAATAAAAAATAACGAGTATTTTGATAATTAGTATCAGTCCAAAAAATAACACTACCAGTATCTTTATCAACATCTGGTGTTTGTGGTTCATTATTTTCATCTCAACGATAAATTGTTTTAACATTATCATTTTTAAAATAATTTCTAAGATCAGATAAATAAATATTTTTTTTAATGCCATCAAATGAAAAAGTACCTAAAATTTTATCATTTGTACTATTATTTAAAAAATTAATAATATATCAATCTTTTGTATTATTTTGAAAAATTACAATATATCATTTATTATCAACTTTATAATTAATAAAATTAGGATTATTATCTAATTTTCAATTTTGAAACTTTAAATTAACTTGTTGCAAATTATCAACACTTTTTTCTAATTTATTTATAATTTCAACAGTATTAAAATATTTTGCAAATGAATACGAAAAATTTGTTAATTCTTTTAAAAAATGTTTTTTATCAACATCATAGAATTTATCAATGTTATATTGTTTAACATAACTATCTCAATTTTTATATAAATCCATAAATTTATCACTTGGTTTATCATAAGAAACACCAGTTGAATAACTATCCTTTAAAAAATCTAAGTATCACTTATCATTATAAGTTAATGATTGTGATGTTTTTAAAGTCGGATTAATAAAATAATTGGTATCACTTCAATTTTCAAAAAAAGTACTGCGTAAAAACATCGTATTAATAAAATCAGTTTCATTAATGCCCGTTTCTACACTTCGCTTTATTCTTATTTGTTTTGCTGTTTGTTGTGATTGATGTTTTTGTTGTAATTTCATTGCACCCAATGAAAAAAATCAATAAAATTGGTACAAACGAAAATAATACTAAAAACTTACGCATTATTATCTACCAACTTATTTTTACGATTTTCTTTTATTAATTTAATAATTTCATTAAATAAATAACCATAAAAATAATGAATTATTAAGATATATCACAATATATCAAATCATAAACCATAAATTATATAACCATTTATACCAGCATATTTTTCTTTTAATTCTTCAATCGTCGAAACTGTATCTAATACACATACAAGAATTAACAAAAAACTTATAATAAAATATAAAATCAAATCAACCCAAGAAATAAATAAACCATTTTGTTTCTTTTCTTTTTTATTTTCTACATTACTTTTCATAAATTTAACTCCTAACTATATAATGTTTTTGAAATAATAAAACCAATAATATATAAACTTGATATTGTTAACATTAACGGATGACTAAATAAAATTGCCATTTTGCCAAACAAAGAAAGTAAAAAAGTATCAGAATTATATAAATCCATAATAATATTTTTTGCTGATGTCAACTGATTAATAATAACCGTAATAAATCGGGTTCCAAATATAACGATTGCCGCTACTAAAAAAACTAATCTAATTATTATTTATTCACCCTTCGATATCCTTGTTCTCTTGTTTTTGCTTGCCTAGCTAAACTTGATAATTGTTATTTATTACGATTAATTTTAAATTGTTTACGTTCTTTAATATGTTTTTGTAAACCTTATTTAGTACTAGAAACACTCCGAACAATAGCACCGTATAGTTTAGAATTATTGATAACACCACTTTTAATCGTTGAACCTAAATCGTTATAATTAGTTGATGTTCCGTGAATTGCATAAATTGATAATTTAATAACCATAAAAAAGATTAAAAAATAAGCAATTGTTATATTTGTCATTGGTAATTTAGTATTTCAAATCACATCAAAAACAAATAAAAAAGTATCAAAAATGAAACTAAAAATTTTGTCTCAATTACTACTTTCTGATAATAAATTAATCATCTTTACCACTTCCTTTTTCTTTTTTAGGTTTTAAATTCTTTTTCAAAATATCAATATCAAATAATTCTAAGCGTTATTTATTATTTAATTTTGATATATCTTTTCAAAAGTATTCTTTTTTATTAACAACCTCATCGTTTTTCAAATCACAAACAAAACTTAATCAATAACTATCGTATTTATTAGCAAATTCAAGCGGAATAATTATCTTAAAAAACCGAATTCCTAAACCAACATCTGACTTATGTTTTGCTCGTTTACCTTCTGCTGTTCGTTCTACTGATTTTGTTTTTCAAATTTCATAATCTGTAATATCTTGAAAAATACCAATTCGCATAACAAAACTACGATTAAAAATATTAAATCCTTTTTTAACAATTGGTTTTTTAAGTGAAATTGGAATAATAATACCACTTTCTAATTGCCTAATATTGTTTTAAATCATACCCTCACGCTGAGCAGTAAACAAAGCACGATGTCCAAAATGTCTTGCTAACACAATTCAAGGCATCTTACCACTATGAACTTTTTTCTCATCGTGCGGACTAGTTACATCAATATATAAATAACTTTTATCAAATAAAATAACACTATCATCTGGAGGAACTGGTTTTGTTCGATCAGTAAAATCCAAATTTTTAAATGTTAAAACTTTAACCTTGTCATCTTCTAATGGATAATTAGTATAAATTTCATCTATTAATAATTTCATAGACTGAGACAAATAAGTTAAAAGTAATGTTTTACCTGTTCCTAACTTACCAATGATAACGGACAAAGGGTTATCTCAAACAAAAACAACTAACCTAAATGCATTTAACTGATAAAAAATATTTTTTCATAATCACCAAAAAAATATACACATTGTAAAACAAATAATAGTCAAAAAACTAAGCCGGTGTAATTTAAAGAAATAATTCAAAATAATAAATCAATTAAACTAAACAAAACCATTGAACCGCTAATATAACAATAATTTTTTAAAAAAAATACAAACTTTTTCATTATTTAAAATACCCAACTATTTTAAAAATCATTCACAATAAAAACCAAGTTAAAAACAAAATTACAATTCAAACACCAACCATCAAAGTTAAATATTCATTTTGTGTTAAATTTAAAGTTGTAATATTTTCAACATTTGTTTTATCTATAAACAAAAAGACATGAATAAAAAACTCTTTTAATTTTTCTCAATCATTTTGCATTTTTAAAAACTCCACATTTTTTGAATAAGTTTAAAAAACATTCCAAAAAATAAAACGATAAATAATACAAACGATATAACATACACAAATTCGGGAGCATTTGAATCAATAATATAACTAATAAATTGAACTCAATAATCATATAAACTCATTTAATTTAAATCTTTCAAATCATTAATTAATTCTTGGTCTTTTTCAACAGTTCAATTTGTTAAATTATTATTGTTATTTGTTTTTACTTTTTTAGGTTCAGCAGGGAATAATGCTTTTTTCATTTGTATAAAATAATTTTGTTTATATTGATTATACAAATTAATTATTTGTGTTCCAGTTAAATATTTCCAAACATGTCGTTTTAAATTTTCATCATATTTCACAATAAAATAAGAATTATCATAAATCAAACCAATAGCTACTTGATCAGAATGTTTTTTACTAAAATAAATAAACTTATTATTTAATCAAAAACCAATATGTTTATTGTGGTTAGATAAATTTATAAACGAAGCTTTGTTAGTTTGAAAAACTATAAATTCTGTTCGAATAAAATAATTTTGTACGTTAATATTCTTCTTATAAAAACTCATAAAAACACCTTACTTTCCATATTATATTTACACAATGCCGTATTAAAACCACTTTTATAACTTGGTTTATGATACATTCTCAAAACAAACTACCAACAAATTTTTTATTCAAAATAGAATGACAAATTTGACATTTAAGTTTAATAATTAATCACACTATCTAAAATTTGTAATAATTAATTCTTGGCCAAGTTTTGACTTTTTATTATGTCAATTAGTAGAACTATACACTCATTGAAATTCATTAATATTAAATTCTTTAAACAAGTCTTTAATAAATTCAGAATTATCAATACTTAAAATTCATTTACCTTTAATCTTTAAAATATTATCTTTTAGTTCATAAAAGTTCATTTTTGAATGTTTATAAACTTTTTCTTTATTATAATAATATGGTGGATCTAAATATCAAACAATATTTTTATTCATATAATATTTATTAATAATATTTTTATAGTCCAAATTATAGAACTCAATATTATTTTTAAGATCAAATAATAGTCTTCTAACATTTTGAATTCTCAATAATTTATTAACATTAAAATTTTGTTGTAATCTTTTATCTGTTCAAGTACCTCATTCTTCACCATTAAATGTTAATGCGTTCTTAATTAAAAATTCTTCACCAAAATTTAAACAATAATCATCAAACATTTTTTCTTTCAATTCATTAATAGTTTTTGAATTAGGATATGCTAATTTTTTCAAATAATCCAATTCAATTAAATGAATACCATATTGTCAAAATTCAATTAAACTAGTATGCAAATCATTAAAAACTACTTTGTTACATAACTGCTGGTCTAACACATTTAAGCCAACTGAAGCACCGCCACAAAATAAATCTATAAATTTATCAAATTTAGCCGGTAATAATGCTTTAATTTTATCAAAGTGTTTAGCTTTTCCACCTGACCAAGACAACGGACTAATAAATTTCATTCTAATCCTCCTTTACTATAAAATGTTTAAATAATGTATATGTATTGTAATAAACATTGTTAAATATATAAAATTAAAAATTAAGGCACACTGAAAATAACTACTTAGTTTTAACTAATAGCTATTAAAATATAAAATTATACGTTTATAATTAATCAACTCACATAAAAGCTAGTGTGCCATAGCTAAAATATATGAATGGATCAGTTATAATAAATATTAAAAGCCTTTAACCATGACACGGAAAAAGTTTAATATTTTAATAATTACTCAAATTCCAAATGGAATTAAAATAATTCAAGCATCACCTAAAAAGGTCATTAATTGTGGTAACATACCATATACAGCATCTTTTACTTTCATCATTGCTTGTCCCAAACCGCTTCAAATAGAATCCATTCCACCTAAAATAGTAGGAGTATCTGTAGCTAGAAAATTAACAGCTGTTGTTGAATACATACCTAACATTATTCTTTATCCTCCTTGTTTTCAATTTCTTTTTTATCTTTTTTCTTACCTCGAATTTGACGAATTTTTTGATAAATCGATAAACCAATTCAAGCAAGAATTCCTAAAATAATAACAATACTAAATATTCATGTTAACCATACTGGCATAACTTAATTCCTCCTAGAAATTTAGCTCGCGCGGCACGCTTCGCGTGTTCGCTACGCTCAAAATAAACAATATTGAATAAATTACCGTTAATAAATTACGCGGATAATTTATTCATTTTCTTTTACATTATTAGTTACTATCTTATTAACAGTATTAATAACATTATCTTTTCCATACTTATTTACTAAGGACCGCAAAATAAAATAATGTTTTGTTTGCATAATTTCAACTCCTTAAATTAAATTTTCTATACATAAAAGAAAAAACAAGATTATATCTTGTTTTTAACTAACAACCCATATCTTTGTAATGGTCCCAAAAATAATAAAGAAAAGAGCTAGTGATAATTTATTCGAATACAAATGACCAAATGGAAGAATAATTAAAGTTGTTGGTTTTGATAATGGAAGTACTTGAGAAGGGCAAGACGCATCAGTAGGGGAATATGCCTTTTTTGGTTTATACAAAGTCATTCCATTGGATGCAACAATTTTAGATGAAAACGAATATATGTATCGATTATTCAATATGATAATTCAAATTTCACGTGGGAAAAATATTACAACTACAAGAGAAGTAGTTCCATAATTATGTTATTCAGACGAGGATGTAACAATGGAATTGCGAAAAGAACAGGTTATTATTTTTGGTTTCAATAATCATAATGTTGATCATATTATTTATAAGACATTTGTTCAATCGATTTTTCCATTAACAGATGAAGTACAAAAAGAATTAGATAACAATGATATATCATATTTTAATGATCCAACTTTTATGAATAATATTGGTGTAACAGTTGTCAGAGGCACTACTAAAGTAAATAATAAAAATCTTAGTCAAAGAGTATTTGATTTATGAAATTGATTAAATGAAAATAAACCAGAAGTATATGATTCATTATTTCGTGGAGGAGAAAGACAATTTAATGCTGAACGTTATAGCTATAAAAAAGATTTAATTACTGGCGCAAAATTTTTTAATCCAAAAGATTTTTTTTGAAAAGATATTAATAAATATTGATTTACTAAAATTAAGATTGGTGCTGATTATGCTGATAGTATCAAAGGGCAAGACGATGCTACTCAAATTTTAATAGGATTTGAATTTGACAAGGAAGAATTTATTGAAGGAATTTATATTCTTGAAGAACAATCAATATCAAGTACAGAATTTAAGGATATGACTGAAAAAGTTGATAGTATGGTTAATAAAATTAATAGTTGATCACAAATTTATCATAACTTAAAAGAAGACTTTAGTTATTGTATTGGACATGACGCTCGTACAGTTGGCCATTTTGTTAGAAAAAAACTACTCGAAAATAATGATTGGAAAAATATCGATTTAGATATTACAAGATTTTCTACTATTTTAGTTACTGGTGTAAAAGGATGAAGTGTACAAGATCGACACTATAAATGAAAAAGATTATTAACCGAAGGAAAAATTTATTTTAGTAATAATTTAGATGTTTATAAAACGTTTAATGATAAAGAAATATTAGTAAAAAAGAATGGTTATTTATATCAAGAATTATTTAATTGTATTAATAATGAAAAAAACTAATATTCGTGATGAAAAACCTGGTGTAAATAAATTGGATATGATCAATGCAACTGAATGTTGTCTGATCTATTTTAGATTAAGTTATTTAAAAATTAAAATTGTGCTATAATTTTACTAACGGTATGAGCTAAATTCTTAAATGTTTGGGGTTTCCACAGAAAAAAGATAATTTAATCTTGTTTTTTTATAAAAATGATATATTATTATTTGTAATTACACAATACCAAATGTGAAATTCTTGGTAAAGGAGATAAATAGGAATGAAAAAATTGTTCAGTGTCTTTGCTGCAATTAGCATCTTAGCTGCTCCGGTAACATACACAATTGGATTTAATTCAATCCCTGATTTACCTTATATTTCAGATAATCAAATTTCAGAAAATACTAAGAAAACTATTAATAACTTTGTTTTGGATGAAAATAGTAAGGTTAACACATTATTTGATTATAATCTTGATACATGAGTAAAACCAACTTTTTTCCCAAAAGAAAATATTATGAATATTAATATTGAAAACAAAGATATTTTAAAACAAATGCAACTAACTATGTCGCAATTAAAAAAAATTCATAGTGAAGAAAATTTAGCAAAAGATAGTTTAGAATATATGAAAAAAAAGTTTACTGTCATCGCGAGATTTAAGAAGTCAGCCGTGACCAACGGTTGTTGAGAAATATAATTGATATTTAGATCAAACAAGTAAAAATAAAACAATAACTGATTTAGAAACTTTAGTATCTTATTATGATAATCCAATTTCAGAAAAATCAGATTTATATGACAAAAAACGTTGATTATATGTTGACCAACTTCGTAGTGAAAATGTAAAAGATTGATTTAAAGATTCTCATTCATGGACTTTAAATCCTACTAGCGCAAATTATAATGAAAACACAAAATTTGATCAAGGAATTTTTTATTATCTTTTACTTAACACTTACTTGCAAAAAGTGCAGACACATTATAATGTTCAATTAAAAAATATTTAAAAAGAATATAGCAACAAAAACGATAAAGAAAGCATTCAAAATATTATTAGTCATGATATTACAGGAATCATTTTAACTTTTACGGTCTGAGATCCTGAAAAATGAACCAAATATTTTGTTGATGGCCATTCTGTTGTTAATAGTAACGAAAATATTTTTGAAAACTTACCAATTTTACTAATTAAACAAAAAATTGGAGTTAAATTAGTTGTTGCAAATATCTATGGAACAGTTTCTAGTTATTTAATCGGAAGTTTTGTAATTTCTAATTTATTAGGAATTGAATAAATGCGGTTTACCATTTTTTCTAAAAAGAAATAAAATATGATAAAATATAATTGTCCGCAAGGACAGTTTTCTACGTTTATTATAACGTTAAGGTGTGTTTGGGGTTATTAACCGCTATATAAATCAGTAACTCTACACCCAAGCACTTAAAGCGGTTCAGAGTTATTTTTAAAATAAAGTAAAGGCTAACAGTTGAATGTTAGTTTTTTAATTTGTAAATTGTAAATACCAACCGATAAAAAGTTAACTATCAATTTAGTTAACTTTTTTAAGTTAGTTTTAAGGAGTTGAAATTATGCAAACAAAACATTATTTTATTTTGCGGTCCTTAGTAAATAAGTATGGAAAAGATAATGTTATTAATACTGTCAATAAGATTGCAAAAGATATTGAAATTAAAAAGTAAAAGAATAAATTATTCCGCGTAATTTATTAGCGGATAATTTATTTAATAATGTTTTTAAGTGGAGCAAAGCAACAACGAGTGGAGCGAGTTTGCAAATTTCAATTTTTTAATTTATTGAAAGGAGATATATTATGCCAGTATGGTTAACATGAATATTTAGTATTGTTATTATTTTAGGAATTCTTGCTTGAATTGGTTTATCGATTTATCAAAAAATTCGTCAAATTCGAGGTAAGAAAAAAGATAAAAAAGAAATTGAAAACAAGGAGGATAAAGAATAATGTTAGGTATGTATTCAACAACAGCTGTTAATTTTCTAGCTACAGATACTCCTACTATTTTAGGTGGAATGGATTCTATTTGAAGCGGTTTGGGACAAGCAATGATGAAAGTAAAAGATGCTGTATATGGTATGTTACCACAATTAATAACCTTTTTAGGTGATGCTTGAATTATTTTAATTCCATTTGGAATTTGAGTAATTATTAAAATATTAAACTTTTTCCGTGTCATGGTTAAAGGCTTTTAATATTTATTATAACTGATCCATTATGGCACACTAGCTTTTATGTGGGTTGATTAATTATAAACGTATAATTTTATATTTTAATAGCTATTAGTTAAAACTAAGTAGTTATTTTCAGTGTGCCTTAATTTTTAATTTTATATATTTAACAATGTTTATTACAATACATATACATTATTTAAACATTAGTATAACAATGTTTATTACAATATATATACATTATTTAAACATTTTATAGTAAAGAAGGATTAGAATGAAATTTATTAGTCCGTTGTCTTGGTCAGGTGGAAAAGCTAAACACTTTGATAAAATTAAAGCATTATTACCGGCTAAATTTGATAAATTTATAGATTTATTTTGTGGCGGTGCTTCAGTTGGCTTAAATGTGTTAGACCAGCAGTTATGTAACAAAGTAGTTTTTAATGATTTGCATACTAGTTTAATTGAATTTTGACAATATGGTATTTATTTAATTGAATTGGATTATTTGAAAAAATTAGCATATCCTAATTCAAAAACTATTAATGAATTGAAAGAAAAAATGTTTGATGATTATTGTTTAAATTTTGGTGAAGAATTTTTAATTAAGAACGCATTAACATTTAATGGTGAAGAATGAGGTACTTGAACAGATAAAAGATTACAACAAAATTTTAATGTTAATAAATTATTGAGAATTCAAAATGTTAGAAAACTATTATTTGATCTTAAAAATAATATTGAGTTCTATAATTTGGACTATAAAAATATTATTAATAAATATTATATGAATAAAAATATTGTTTGATATTTAGATCCACCATATTATTATAATAAAGAAAAAGTTTATAAACATTCAAAAATGAACTTTTATGAACTAAAAGATAATATTTTAAAGATTAAAGGTAAATGAATTTTAAGTATTGATAATTCTGAATTTATTAAAGACTTGTTTAAAGAATTTAATATTAATGAATTTCAATGAGTGTATAGTTCTACTAATTGACATAATAAAAAGCCAAAACTTGGTCAAGAATTAATTATTACAAATTTTAGATAGTGTGATTAATTATTAAACTTAAATGTCAAATTTGTCATTCTATTTTGAATAAAAAATTTGTTGGTAGTTTGTTTTGAGAATGTATCATAAACCAAGTTATAAAAGTGGTTTTAATACGGCATTGTGTAAATATAATATGGAAAGTAAGGTGTTTTTATGAGTTTTTATAAGAAGAATATTAACGTACAAAATTATTTTATTCGAACAGAATTTATAGTTTTTCAAACTAACAAAGCTTCGTTTATAAATTTATCTAACCACAATAAACATATTGGTTTTTGATTAAATAATAAGTTTATTTATTTTAGTAAAAAACATTCTGATCAAGTAGCTATTGGTTTGATTTATGATAATTCTTATTTTATTGTGAAATATGATGAAAATTTAAAACGACATGTTTGGAAATATTTAACTGGAACACAAATAATTAATTTGTATAATCAATATAAACAAAATTATTTTATACAAATGAAAAAAGCATTATTCCCTGCTGAACCTAAAAAAGTAAAAACAAATAACAATAATAATTTAACAAATTGAACTGTTGAAAAAGACCAAGAATTAATTAATGATTTGAAAGATTTAAATTAAATGAGTTTATATGATTATTGAGTTCAATTTATTAGTTATATTATTGATTCAAATGCTCCCGAATTTGTGTATGTTATATCGTTTGTATTATTTATCGTTTTATTTTTTGGAATGTTTTTTAAACTTATTCAAAAAATGTGGAGTTTTTAAAGATGCAAAATGATTGAGAAAAATTAAAAGAGTTTTTTATTCATGTCTTTTTATTTATAAATAAAACAAATGTTGAAAGTATTACAACTTTAAATTTAACACAAAATGAATATTTAACTTTGATGGTTGGTGTTTGAATTGTAATTTTGTTTTTAACTTGGTTTTTATTGTGAATGATTTTTAAAATAGTTGGGTATTTTAAATAATGAAAAAGTTTGTATTTTTTTTAAAAAATTATTGTTATATTATCGGTTCAATGGTTTTGTTTAGTTTAATTGATTTATTATTTTGAATTATTTCTTTAAATTACACCGGCTTAGTTTTTTGACTATTATTTGTTTTACAATGTGTATATTTTTTTGGTGATTATGAAAAAATATTTTTTATCAGTTAAATGCATTTAGGTTAGTTGATTTTGTTTGAGATAACCCTTTGTCCGTTATCATTGGTAAGTTAGGAACAGGTAAAACATTACTTTTAACTTATTTGTCTCAGTCTATGAAATTATTAATAGATGAAATTTATACTAATTATCCATTAGAAGATGACAAGGTTAAAATTTTAACATTTAAAAATTTGGATTTTACTGATCGAACAAAACCAGTTCCTCCAGATGATAGTGTTATTTTATTTGATAAAAGTTATTTATATATTGATGTAACTAGTCCGCACGATGATAAAAAAGTTCATAGTGGTAAGATGCCTTGAATTGTGTTAGCAAGACATTTTGGACATCGTGCTTTGTTTACTGCTCAGCGTGAGGGTATGATTTAAAACAATATTAGGCAATTAGAAAGTGGTATTATTATTCCAATTTCACTTAAAAAACCAATTGTTAAAAAAGGATTTAATATTTTTAATCGTTTTTTTATTATGCGAATTGGTATTTTTCAAGATATTACAGATTATGAAATTTGAAAAACAAAATCAGTAGAACGAACAGCAGAAGGTAAACGAGCAAAACATAAGTCGGATGTTGGTTTAGGAATTCGGTTTTTTAAGATAATTATTCCGCTTGAATTTGCTAATAAATACGATAGTTATTGATTAAGTTTTGTTTGTGATTTGAAAAACGATGAGGTTGTTAATAAAAAAGAATACTTTTGAAAAGATATATCAAAATTAAATAATAAACAACGCTTAGAATTATTTGATATTGATATTTTGAAAAAGAATTTAAAACCTAAAAAAGAAAAAGGAAGTGGTAAATATGATTAATTTATTATCAGAAAGTAGTAATTGAGACAAAATTTTTAGTTTCATTTTTGATACTTTTTTATTTGTTTTTGATGTGATTTGAAATACTAAATTACCAATGACAAATATAACAATTGCTTATTTTTTAATCTTTTTTATGGTTATTAAATTATCAATTTATGCAATTCACGGAACATCAACTAATTATAACGATTTAGGTTCAACGATTAAAAGTGGTGTTATCAATAATTCTAAACTATACGGTGGGCAATCGTTATATTTGGAACCCGATTTATTACGGTTATTATTAATCAGTTGACATCAGCAAAAAATATTATTATGGATTTATATAATTCTGATACTTTTTTACTTTCTTTGTTTGGCAAAATGGCAATTTTATTTAGTCATCCGTTAATGTTAACAATATCAAGTTTATATATTATTGGTTTTATTATTTCAAAAACATTATATAGTTAGGAGTTAAATTTATGAAAAGTAATGTAGAAAATAAAAAAGAAAAGAAACAAAATGGTTTATTTATTTCTTGGGTTGATTTGATTTTATATTTTATTATAAGTTTTTTGTTAATTCTTGTATGTGTATTAGATACAGTTTCGACGATTGAAGAATTAAAAGAAAAATATGCTGGTATAAATGGTTATATAATTTATGGTTTATGATTTGATATATTGTGATATATATTAATAATTCATTATTTTTATGGTTATTTATTTAATGAAATTATTAAATTAATAAAAGAAAATCGTAAAAATAAGTTGGTAGATAATAATGCGTAAGTTTTTAGTATTATTTTCGTTTGTACCAATTTTATTGATTTTTTTCATTGGGTGCAATGAAATTACAACAAAAACATCAATCACAACAAACAGCAAAACAAATAAGAATAAAGCGAAGTGTAGAAACGGGCATTAATGAAACTGATTTTATTAATACGATGTTTTTACGCAGTACTTTTTTTGAAAATTGAAGTGATACCAATTATTTTATTAATCCGACTTTAAAAACATCACAATCATTAACTTATAATGATAAGTGATATTTAGATTTTTTAAAGGATAGTTATTCAACTGGTGTTTCTTATGATAAACCAAGTGATAAATTTATGGATTTATATAAAAATTGAGATAGTTATGTTAAACAATATAACATTGATAAATTCTATGATGTTGATAAAAAACAATTTTTAAAAGAATTAACAAATTTTTCGTATTCATTTGCAAAATATTTTAATACTGTTGAAATTATAAATAAATTAGAAAAAAGTGTTGATAATTTGCAACAAGTTAATTTAAAGTTTCAAAATTGAAAATTAGATAATAATCCTAATTTTATTAATTATAAAGTTGATAATAAATGATATATTATAATTTTTCAAAATAATACAAAAGATTGATATATTATTAATTTTTTAAATAATAATACAAATGATAAAATTTTAGGTACTTTTTCATTTGATGGCATTAAAAAAAATATTTATTTATCTAATCTTAGAAATTATTTTAAAAATGATAATGTTAAAACAATTTATCGTTGAGATGAAAATAATGAACCACAAACACCAGATGTTGATAAAGATACTGGTAGTGTTATTTTTTGGACTGATACTAATTATCAAAATACTCGTTCTTTTTTATTAAAATATATTAATGCTATTGTGCAAGAAAATATTCGAGTTCAACAAGGTGGTAATCTAGATTATGATGATCCAAATTTAGGTAGTCAAAGAATTATTTTTGATTTTGAAATTATTAATAATTTGAATAAGTCTAGTATTGGTACTATTTTAACTAAAAAATCAATTTATCGAATGATTTTAACGATTGATGAACGAAAAAATATTATTGCTGGGAGTTTAGAGTTAACACATCTTAAACAATATTGAAATGGATATGATTATAATAATTATCAGTATACTGATGATTTATGTTTTTTATTTTCTTTTATGAAAGATAAGGAAAATACATTTAATTTTAGTGCTGAAACATATAATTATTATCAGGGTAATACTCCTAATACTGGTAAAGAGATTTTTGAACAGATGAAAGGTCAAATTGATATTAATAAATTTTTAAAAGCATTTTTTGCTCATGCTTTAGTTCCAGTATTTCAAAATCATAGTAATTTTATTGAAAGTTGATATATTGATAATTTACAATATGATACGGTTTTAATTAACTTTTTTGGTTTAAAATTAGTTAATTTTACAGATGTATTAATTGAGGAAAGCAATATTAATAAAACTCAATTTGAAAAATTATTAAATAGTATGTTTACGGTTTCTCAAAATTTTTATAAAGATTATTTACGAACAATTTTTGATTTAGAAAATAATACTTATGTGCAAGGATATAATAAAAAATATGGTTTATTAGCGAATAATGGTTTTAAAATTTATCCACGTTACTTTTATTTTTCTGATAAATACAAACAATTAGATATTAAATTGTATTCAGCGTTTAAAAATCGGTTTTATAATACAAATTATGGTAATGTGTTTAACTATGATTTTTCAGTTTCAAATGATTATAATATTAATCAAAATGAAGGTTATGTTTTTGAAGGTTATTTAAAAGATAAATATGGTTTAAAATATAAAAAAATTGAAGAACAAAAAATTGGTTATAATGTTTTTGAATTACAAGCCCAAAAAGAAAATGATATGTATTGTTATTATGATTTTAATTTTGGTATTTATAACTGACAAGAAATAAATAATGGTGGATTATTTCCCGATGGTCAATGATGACAAGCACAATATGAAAGTTGTAGTTGATATAACTTAGCATGTCATATTCGTAATGCGGCAATTTGAATTGTTAATAATATTCCGAGTGTAAAACAAGTAAACGAATTAGCGAGTGGAGTTGGAAAAATTTTTGAAACAATATATACTTTTTTTAATCAAACATTTGAGGTATGAAAATTTAGTCCAGCATTATATAATACAATAACAAATATATTTTTATTAATTATTTTTATGAAATTTGTACGATTAATATAAAAGAAAGTATATAGTTCCTTTTATTCTTTTCAATCTGTAATTTTACCAGTATCTTTATCAACATCTGGTGTTTGTAGTTCATTATTTTCATCTCAACGATAAATTGTTTTAACATTATCATTTTTAAAATAATTTCTAAGATTAGATAAATAAATATTTTTTTTAATGCCATCAAATGAAAAAGTACCTAAAATTTTATCATTTGTATTATTATTTAAAAAATTAATAATATATCAATCTTTTGTATTATTTTGAAAAATTACAATATATCATTTATTATCAACTTTATAATTAATAAAATTAGAATTATTAACTACTTTTCAACTACTATTTTCTGGTGGTTGTTGTGGTTATGGTTTATTATTTTCGTTTTCGCTATTATTATTTGGTTTAGGTTTATCACAAGCAACTAAACTTGTTGTACTTGTTGCTGTTAATCCGATTGCTCCTAAAATACTTAATAACTTTTTCATATATTTATTCCTTTCTGTAAAATGTTATAATTACTTTAATTATACTATACATTAACGAAAGGAAATAATAAAATGTTTAATTTTGTAAAGTAAAGATGCAAATAGGACAATTTGCCCTTATTTAACTCAATAATATATCTTTTATTAAAAATTGCAACTATTTTTTTAAAAAAAATAATTTTTTTAAATATAAGTTAATATTTAAGCACGACAAAAAGAAAACTTTGTTACAAATATATAATTCATATTTAAAAAAATTAAATATTAATATTTTTTAAAAATACCTCTTTGGAGGATAATCAACCTAAACTCGGTCGTGGTTTCTCATTAATAATTTTCATAACTTTATTAATTTCTTTTTGACTAATAGGATTAAAATCTGTTCCCTTAGGAAGATATTCTCTAATATCTATATTTATTCTTTCAACTTTGGGTTTTTGTGTTGGAGTTCCAGCATCACAAAAGTATACATTTGCATTAGTAATCTTTTCAATTTTTTTCATTTACTAAATTTTTTACCTTGATCAGTTATTATTCCTTTTATATTTTCCTTATAAAGTTTATTTTTAAAAATACTTTTAATGGCTTTATTAATCTCTTCTGAATTATGGTGGTCTAATTTAAAACAAATCGTATATAAACTTTTTTCTTCTGTAAAAGTTAAACAAGCAGATTGATAGTCTTTATCTACTATACAGTCCATTTGAAATCAACCAAAAGTACCTTTTTCATGTTCTGCTTCTTCAATAAATTTAATATTAGTTAATTGACCACGATCATCTTTTCTCTTTTTTGTTTTAAACTTTTTACCTTTAAATGGCAGTTTTTTCTTAATTTCAGTATTTTCATCATCAAAAACTCCATATTCAATATATTTGTAAAGTATCACATGTGAAAATGAAAACTTTTCATTATACTTTTTTTCATATTCAAAAATAATTAACATTGGTGAATACGTCTTTTACTTAAAATTTTTCTTATATGATTTACAACTTTTTTTCTAATTGTAGTATATTTTATAGATTTTTTTCTTTTATTTTTATAATCATCATTCGCTTTTTTAGGATAGTATTCTTCTTTAAGTTTTTTAGTCTCTAATCTAATTGTATTACGACTTTTATTCATTACTTTTCCTATTTTAGAATAATTGGGTGTGCCATCTTTCTTTTTAAATTTTTCGTATATTAAATATTCTTTTAAGTCATTTCTTTCTGCTAAATTAAAATGTTTAAATTTTTTCTTTTCTTTTTTTATAAGACAACCTAGCCCTTTCTATTAAAATATTTATACACTAAAAATTAAAATTTTGTTGACAATACTTTAAATGATGGTAGGATGGTGATGTAATTTAATACAAGTAGGATTTACTAGCCCTTAATCGCTTGTTTAAAAATTACTAAAAAATAGAGACTTGAAAAAGTCTTTTTAATGAGTGAGTAAATTATTCGGTTGGTATAAAATTTCCAAAAACTAAGAAAAAGATAGATATAAAATTCTATCTTTTTTAATTAGGTTAAAATTGTCGTTAACCTTGCTTAGTTTAAGAAAATAATAGCAAAACCAACCAAATAAAACTCTCCTACTTGGAATGTCGTAAAACCAAGCAAGCGAGGATAAACAATATAAGGGTGGCCGTACCGCTACGACATAATGGAGACAATTCTTTTAGGCAATATAAAAGAGTTATCGTGGTTTGGGGATAAATCTTTAACCTGTAATGGTTAAAGGGTAAGTGTTCCACAATAAAAAAATTTTAGAAATCTTACTATTTATAAGAAGGATTTGAAAGTGTCTTTAAAAGAACTCTGTTGAAAAGAGTTAAAAATTAAATTAACAAATAAGACAATATCAATTAATAAATGTCAGTGTTATATCAATGAGTACTTTACAAAATTAACCAAAAACAAAAAAGGCGGCTGATATTGTAAAAAGTATGCTCGGCATTGTTTAGCAAGATTAGAATTTATTAACAAACAAAAAATAAGTTATAATCTTTGATTTTTGACTTTACAATGCAAAAATAACCACCAAATTATTAAAAAATTAATTTTTAAGAAAAATAAATAATGAATTATTAATATCAAAAATTAGAAAGGAGAAATTATATGGTTGAAAATAATATCAAAAATACAATTAGCGAGTTAATTAACGAGATTAAAACAACAACAGAAAACAATTTAAGTAATTTAGAACAAATTATGGAAGCTTTAATTGATAAAGTTAATAATATTGAAAATATTTTACATCAAATACGATAAAAAAATTAAACCAACTATTTATTAAAACTAGTTGGTTTTTTATTTTTGATAAATAAAAAAGAAAGTTAGGTATTAAATATGACATGTCAAAGAATTAAATGTAATGATAATGGTTTTTTAGGAAATAGTTATTTAGAAAAAAATAACTTAAATAATCAATTTGAATACAATATAAATTACAAAAAATCAATAATCTTATGTCAAAAACATTGATTATATACTTATAAATTAGAAAACAATTTAGTTTTAAAAGGAGAATTAAAATAATGAGAAAAAGTTGTCCTAAATGTAGATCAAAAATAGATGGTGATGGTAAAGAATTATGATGCAGCAATGATTATTGTATTTTAGCAAAAAAATCATATATTTTTAGAAAGAAAAAATAATGAATATGTTTGTTTGTGAATATTGTTTTATAAATGTTCTAAATTTAATTTTTAGATGATCACTTAGTTATTTGAAATGTTGTGAAATGTTGGAAAAGAATTTGAAGAAAATTTAATATGTTTGATAAAAAGCAATATAAAGAATGAAACATATTATCTAAATATTTAAGTTGATATGAAATATTTAGATATTTTAAAAGAGTTTATGATTATAAAAATGAAGAAGAATTAAGTCAAGAACTTAAAAACCAACTTGATGAAAAAGATAAAGAAATTGTTAAATTAAAAAAAGAACAATTATATAAAGAAGATTTTAAAAAAATGATTACTACTAGTTATAGTTCCAAAGATCATACAAGTTTCACAACTTGAGAATTAAAAGATAATTCATTATATGACAAATTACCTAGTAAGGAAGATAAAACATGTATTTAGTTATAAAAGATTCAAATAATATAAAAGATCATTATAAAATAACGGATTTAATTTCAAAAAATACCGATCATGAAGAAAAAGAAAACTTTTGATATAAATTTGGTTTAGAACAATATTGAACAGGATATTGTTGATCAAGTGAAACAATAGATAATATAAAAGATATTGATGAATACTTAACAAAAAAGTTTAAAGAATTACAAGAAAAATCGTGAAATGAAATTATAGAAAATTATGTTGAAGATAAATTTGATTATACAGTGGTAAATCATTTATCTGATATTAATTGAAAAAAAAGAGTCAGACAAAAATATAGAACCAGTTCGTTAAGAATTGATTTTTTGGTTTAATTAATTATTTATTTTTAACCTACTATTGGATAGTAATTTTAGAAAGAATAAAATTAAAATCAAAAAATAAATTTAAAAATTTAAGGTGTTAAAAATAGCTTCTACATTCAATTTCAAAATTGAATGTAGAAGCTTGTTAATTCAAATATGTATTTAAAGGGAGATTAAGTTTATGGCAAATAGAGATGTTAAATGTAAAGAGTGTGGTAAAATTTGAACTTTTACTACTAGAAATACAACTTTTAACAGTCATTATGGTTTAACAAAAGATACTATGGTGTCTTATGCTAGATATTATTTTTGTCCTGATACTAATTGTTTGATTTTATGGAAACACCGAAGACAAGATAATTGTTGTGTTCATAAAAAATAAAAAAAGGGAGTTAAATGTGATAAAAAAAATTTATTTAAACCAAAATTTAATTTCACAAGAAATAAATAATAAAACACAGATTTTAATAAACAAACAAAAAGATTGCGTTGTTTGATATAAAAATGGTTTAGGTTTATCAAATTATCAAAATTATTTTTGTTTAGAAATTGATGAAAATAAGAATTATGAGGTCCATAGTAGCGTTAATAATAAAAATGGTAATATTGTGGGAAAAAATTTAATTTTATCTTTTGAAAAATTAAAGCAAGAAAATAAAAAGAAGTTTAATTTGCAAAGCAAAAATGATGCTAATAATGATTTACTAAATGAATATAATAATCATTATGATAACAAAACAACACAACAAAAATTAACATCAGAACAATTAAAACAATTACTAGAAGATTTAGAAAATATTGATAACCCCAATTATTGAGATAATGGTTTTTATTTAGGATACAACAAATATGAAAAAAATAATTAGTTTGTTATCAATATTTTCGTTATCGTGTACAAACACAGTGAATTTGATTAGTTGTGGTAATATTACAAATAACAAACCACACTTACCACCAACAAAACCAAAAGAATCAATAATCAAAGACATTTTTTACTATGAAAAATTAAAACAAGAAATTACAGCAGAAATTAAAGAATATGATGAAGTAATTAAAGAAATTGAAAATAGTAAAAATGATTATGAAAATGAAACAGATTATCAAATAGAATTAAAGCAAACCCAAGCAGAAAAATTTATTAAAATGTCTGAACTAAATAATTGCGAATATCAAATTTTACTATGTCAAAAAGAAAATGATTTTACAGACGAACAAAAACAACAAGTAATTAAGTTGTTAGAAAAACAAATAAACAACTTAAATAGTGCTTTAAATTTATTAAGCGAAATTAAAAATAGTGATTTTAACCAGAAAGATTTAGAAAAAATAAATACAATAATTAAAAATATAAAAACAATTTTAGACGAAATTAAAAAATAGAAAGGAATAATTTAATGTGAAAAAATTTTTTAAAGAAATTAATTTATTAAAATTAATGGGTATTGTTGTTGGAATTATAGAGTGCGGTTTAATGACTACATTTTTAATTTTATGTAGAGGATGAATAAATGATAGTGCAGGTCTTTATGTTTATGTTGTGATTTGTATTTTTAACATTGTAATTAGTGGCGGAATTATATATATCATTGGTTTATTAATTTGAGAACTAATTGAAAATGGCAAAAGAAAACAAAAATAATGTAAATAATAATTAAAATAACACAAAACAAGATAATTAATATCTTGTTTTTTTAGAAAGAGGTGCAGAAATGATTAATTTCCCATTTTGTAAATATATTCATAATATTTATAATGAAAACAATATTAATATATTATTTTTTTTGTTCTTATAGGTATCCCAATCCATGAATCGTTTTAGATAAAAGAAAAATTAGAAGAATGATTGTTTATTATGCTTAAAGTAATTGAATTATTTGCTGGGATTGGGAGTCAAAGAAAAGCATTAGAAAAGATTGGAATTAACCACAAAATAATTGCTTTTTGTGATAATGATAAATACGCTGAAAAATCATAAATGTTCTGCATTTTGTAGTTGTTTGTAAATTTGTTACGCCGTGTATATACACCTCTTCATCCGCACCATTTCAGGTCAAAACGTTCAGTTTTTAAAATAAATTCACTTGCACCTTGAAGAGCCTAATGCTATACGCAAATTTATTTATAAAGTGTCCATCTCTATTTTTATTGTCGTTCGATGTTGACCCTGCACTTATCACGACTATCGCTTTTAAAACAAAGCGTCTATTATTTCCGGACTTACATTACCGCTGGACTAGACCGCCATGTGGAATAAAAACACTTAGTTATTAAAAATAACCGTCCCACTCTGCATTAAATTAAGTTATTGTTAAAATTTAAGTTTTAAGAACCCAGTTTTTCAATCAAAGATAATTTTTGAATTTTCTATTTTTTGATAAAACCGCTTTTGTTTTTTATTTTTTGTCCGATTTAATAAATCTTTATGTTTTTTACAAGTTCATAAAACTTTATTTGATAAAAATTTTTCGATAATGAATGATATTGTTTTATAACAATCATTAACATCACATATTTTTTGTTGTTTAATTATCATTACCTCACTTTCAAATTATTTTTTAGAGTTAATTTTTAAATAAAAAAATCAACCCAATAAGGGTTGATTTTTTTTGTCCTATTTCATCGTTTATTCTACAAAAAAATAATACTTCGTTTTGGTTGCAAATGTTTATATAATGGTATTAAAACATCTTCTTTATGATAAGACACTGCATTTATATATTGCTGTCTAATATTATTTTGCTCAATAACATTTTTTGTAACAACAATTTCAACAGGATTATTTTGATAGTTATTAGCAATTTCTAATACTTGTTTTGACATTGTTGCTGAAAATAATAATATTTGATATTGTTTAGGAGCATTTTGAAATACTTTATCAAGATCATTTTTAAATCCCATTTTTAACATTTCATCAGCTTCATCTAAAACAATTGTTTTAATTTTATCTAATCGTAATGTTTTACGATTAATATGATCAGCAATTCGTCCCGGAGTTCCCATAATAATATTACTTTTTCGTAAAGCATAAATTTGACGTTGAATATGTGAACCACCACAAATTAAGGTTGCATTTACACCTTCCAAATAAGTTGCTAATTTTCGAACCTGGTCAATTATTTGGCTCGCTAATTCATGGGTTGGGCATAAAATAATCGCTTGTGGTTGTTTTAAGTGCGTATTTAAGTTTTGTAAAATTGGCAAAATAAAAGCTACAGTTTTACCAGTTCCCGTATGACTTTTACCAATAATATCTTTATTATTAAGAGCCACTGGAATAGTTTTTTCTTGGATTTCAGTTAGGTTAGTATAACCCATTTTAACAATCATTCGCTGTAATGCTGGGTATAAATTTAATGTATTAAAATTCATTTAGTCTCCTTTAAAATTTAGTATAAATAGTTTAGTTGTTTTTTTAACATTACAGCTGTTGAATTTACATATTAATATTATTTTAGATAACAGAATAAATTAAAGTTTAACAACTTATTAATTATATCTTAAAAACTTAATAAAATAAAGCATTTTTCCTAGAAATTAAAAGGAATTTTATTATAATTTTAGAATCACAAGCAAAATTAAAAGGAATGAATCCCATTGAATACAGAAAATCATTCCTATAACTTACTTTCTATATGTCTATTTTTTTAACATATTCATAAATTGTTTTTTTTATTTATTTTTAGATAAAAATCTTAAAATGGTCATCAAGTTTTTAAAAACTGAACTGTTGAAGATGCATTATTCTTTGTTGTATCAATCACTGAATTAGCAAAACTTTTCGCTTCATCAGGATGATTGTAAGCATAGTAGCCAACTGCGCCAATGGCTGCTGAACCTAATACTATTCCTATTGATCCTGGCGCAAGTCCAAATAAAGCACATACTAAACTATTAGTAAATTGACCTATTACTTGTCCTAATATTCGTGGTGCTTTTTTTAGCCCTTTATAAGCTAAAACTGCTCCTTTTTTAATTCTTGTCTTAATATTTTTACCGTTAGTTTTTAGAAAAATTTTAAAATTCTTACCCTCTTTTTTTGCAAAGGTTTTAACAGCAGTCCCTGTTGTTTTGATCCCTTGTAAGGTATTTTTACCTATTTTTTCAATACTTTTACTCTTTTCTTTTAAAAATGTTTCAGCAGTGTTACCAATATTTTTCATCCGTTGGAATCCACTATTAACAACTTTTTTTTACTTTATTAGTTTTTTTGTAAAGAAGTTTTTAATCACATGGTTTCTTTTTACAATATCTTTAATACCAGTTTCCGATATTTTTTCAACTTTATCTAGCCCTGTTTCAATAGATTTAGGCGGGATAATTTTTTTACAAAGGATTTTTTCAGTTGCAACAATTTTGTTTACAACAGTTTTTTCAGTCGCTTTAAGCTCTTTCCCATTTTTTTACCAAGACTTTTAGCATCTGCTTTAAATTCTTTATATGCTTTTTTAGTAAAATTCTGAAATTTTTTCAACATTTTAAAACCAGAATTAGTTTTAACTTTAGATGGTTTCTTATCTGAATTTAATAACGAGTAAACATTTGATGGTACTAATTCTGAATTTGATATATCCCCAATAATATCTTTCATAATAAATTCTTGTGATACAGTTTGATTTGAAGGATTTAAAGCAGGAGTTGCCATTAATGTCCCACTTAAGCCACTGCTGCTAAGTCCTAATGCCCCAAAAATAAATATTAGTTTTTTCATATTTAATTATCCTTTCTTATATAAAATTATCGTGTTTTAAAAATTGTTATGTTAAAAAGATAGTCAACTTTTTAAATAATCTGTTGTTGTTGAAATATAATGTTTAGCATTATTAACAGCTTTATTTGAAAAAGCTTTAATATCATCTCAATGTGTATAAGTATAATATCCACCATATATTACTAATGCAATGGCTGTTGCTACCCCTAATGCCGTTGCCACTGTTCCTAATGAACCAGTTAAAAGACCACTTTCAATTGTTTCTCCAATGGTAATACTGTAATAACTCGCTTCTGCAAAATCACTTTGAATTGTTTCTGCAATAATATCGTCGCTATCATTTTCACCCATTATTGCATTAAAAATTTCTTGCAAATCATCCATTGAAATTATTGATGATTCTTGATTAAGATCTTCTAATATTTTGCTTGAATTAGTAAGTGAACTATCCATATTATCAAGTTCATTTTTCATATTTTCAATTTGTTCACGGAATGAATCATTTCATAAATTATCACTATTTGATTTTATACTACTTACTTCAACGGTAGTTGGATTTATACTTGTATTAAATGTATTAATTGCAGATATTGCACTACTAATAGCTCCTAATGTTCCTAAAATAATTGGTGTAACCTTCATTTGTTTTCTATCCTTTCTTAAACATTAAATTAATCAATATAAAATAAGGACTTAAATATTATTTCTTTCTTATCTGAAGTTATATATATAAAAGGAATGGATAATTAATATTTTTTCTATTTTTCAAAGGAAGTTTTTAAATTTATTATTATTTTTAAAAGTTAGAAATATTATTTAAGTTCAATAGGGAGTAATACTTTTTTGTTAGTAAATTTAATTTTATTTCATTACTAAATTTATAATTTTATTTTGTGATAACTTAGTAATAAAACTAAGATGGTTTTAATACCGCAATTGCTAAAAATTTACTTGTACCAATTGAATTAGCAACAAAAATGATTAAGAGATAATCGAATTATACAAAGGTTAGAAACTTAAATGACTTTCTTTTTTGTTTTAGTATTTAAATCAACTTTTAATAATTTCTAAAATATCATATTTTCTTAATTAACATTTTGATTAGTGCTAACTAGTTATTATATTATTTCGTTTACTTTAAAATTATTGTTTATAGTTTTGTAAAAATAGATAATATAAAAGGAATTACTAACTAGTAATAATTAATAGATTTAAGAAATAATGCTTTCATAGTTTTATCTTCTTTCTTAAATATTTAAAAATAATATTTTTTAAATCAGGGAGTAAAATTATGTGTTATATATTAAGAATAAGAAAATTTGAAAACACGAAAATAATAAACTTCTAATTATCGTTTAACTTCTAGTTAATTGCCTGATTCTTTTAACTATATTATTTAATAAACAAAATTTATAATATTATTTTGATAATTGATATATCCATCTTTTTGATAAAATTTTGGTAAATAAATTTTTATAACAATACAACTGCTTACTTTATTTATAACTTTTTTTAAGAAAAAAAACAAGGACATTTTTTTTTTTTTTTTTAAAAAAAAGTACTAAGGAATAATATGATAAACACTGCATTATTACTTTTAATTAATCTAATTTTTTTAAAACAAATTTACAAAATCTAGATTAATTTAAAAAATACTTTAATTCTTCTTCCAAGATAATTATTATCTTTTTTACTAGAATCGGGAACTATAACAGCATAATCTTTCTTAATATCTTGAAACTTAATTCAATCAATATTTAGCATAAGGTTTTTTTCTTTTAATACTCTACGTAATGTTGTTTAATTATTGTCTGTTAATATTTCCAAATTCAGGGTCTTAATTATTGAATGCAAAATAAAATTATTTGTTTTAAAAGTTACACTTGCATCGTTTTCAATTTTAGAAGTGTAATTTGATAGCACTACATTGGCTTTGTTTTTTTGAACATTAGTAAAAATAATCCGAATTGGTGCTTTAATACCAAGGTTTATTAAAACTTGATTTAAAGTCGGATTTTTATAATATAGCGCATTACGGATATCATTTATTGAATTAGATGAAATCTCACCTAAATTAGGCTCTTTAATTAAATCTTTCATTGAATATTTATTATTTTTTTCAATAGTATTAGTAGGATCATAAGTTATTGTTTTATTGGGTAAAATAATAGTAATAAAAAAAGAAATAAGCACTGTTGAAATTAAAAGAAATATTTTATTCATAAATTTTCCCTTTCATTGATTTAAAAAATTACTTTATAATTTTACCTAAATAAACTAGTTTTTACATATTATTTATGCATATTTATAAATAAAAAACAATAAAGTTTACTTTATTGTTCTTAACCTATCATAATTAATATCTTATGATGGTGGATAGACATAGTCTTCTGGTTTAAACGAAATTCGATATTTATCAATTGGTCAAGGTGTATAATAAATATTATTCGTTGTTTGGTTAATACCAAAACGAAATTTAAGTTCATCATATCATCTATAATGTCAAGTAAATGCACGATCTTTACCAATGTCAACATTAAATTTGTTATGAGCTGTAACTCAGAACTTTCCAATATCAGGTAAAATTTTGATTTCAGGTTGTTCCTTAAATTCTCTTAAATAATCATTTCAAATTGTTTGAAGCGATAAAGCAGGATTTTTTGCAAATTGGTTATTTAATGTTTTTCATTTTTTAATTGGTAAGAAAATAACCCCTTCGGTATGGACACAAATATCTCATGTAATTTGGAAATATTTATAAAATGCAGCAATAATTCGTCCAAAGTTCTCAATCTTTTTGATCATTCCTGCTCGTGTTATTCCTACATTAATATAAATTGGTTTATTGTCATTTACTGCAATCCCTGATAACGGCAATCCAGCAACTAAAATTTTTGCTAAATTAATTTTAAACTGTCCTAACTGTAATTTTTCACCAGTAGAAGCAGTTAAAATATTCAATTTTTCACCATAAAATTCTAAAAAATTTTCAGGTGTTAATTTGTCTGGAGCATACCCAGTATTAACTCAGGCATATTTTTCATCATATGGCAAGACTGGTGTCACACCGTTTGTATCTGGATTAATAATTGAATTTAATAAAATTAAGATTTTTTCATCACTAGCATAAGTGATATTTTCTCCAAGTTCTCCCAACGTATCATCTTTCTTTAAACCTTCTTCTAATTTTCTTTGGACAATTGCATCTAACATACTGTGATTATAAGCATAATTTAAATCAAAATTATCATAAATACTTTTGAAAGCTTCATGTTTATCAACAATAATATCACCAGACATCTTCTCATTAAAAAATTTAATGATTGAATTTGATATTTGTTCTACTACTGCTTTTAAAATTTTTTGCATTTTATCAATATCATTGGTAATAGTATATTGAATTAAAAATGGTACAACTGTTTCTAATTTTTTAAATTTGATGTTAACATAAAATTTAAAGTCTAAACGAACAGCTTTTAAACCTTCCAGATTAATATATGCTAGTTTACCTAATTTTTCAACATCAATAAAATTTAAAATAAAGTTCACACTATCTGGTTCAATATTCAACGGAAAACTATTTGGATAATAGTTTGAATATTTATTAGCAATTTCTCGATTAATATTATCAAAAACTGCCATAAAACCAGTTTTAAGAGTTGCTAAAACTGGCGCAACCTTACCATCTTCTTCCTTTAATACTTCCTTTTGGTGATCATTTCTTACCATTGAAAATAAGTTTTCAAAATCAATATTTGGGTAAAAATTAGTATCAATTAAAGTTTTTTCTGCTGTGTATTTTTGAATTGCATTTGATGCTGCTTTTGTTATATCATTTAAAATTTTTAAATCTCCATTATAATCAATTTCATTTTCATTATTATGGTGATTATTGTTTCAAGCATTTTTACAACTAATAACAGAACCAACACTAACAACAATAAAATTTGCAACTCCCAACATTGCTAATAGTTTTTTCATATTTTTTAAATCCTTCCTTTTAAAAAAATAACTATATCCCAAATATCTTATATATATTTTAATATCCTATATATTCAAAATATCTTTTATGTTATTAAAAAAAAAAAAAAAAATCAAGGGGGTTAATAATTATTTTAAAATATATTTTTTAATCCGAAAGAATTTCTAATTTATGGCATAAATTAACTCATATATAAAATTTTAATCTTTAGTTTGAATTAAATATGTATAATTTAATGAAGAGTTTTGTGGAATAATACAAAATAAACGTTTCAAAGAGCGATTTTTTCAACCAATAATTAAATAATTTTTTCTTTTTATTTTTAATGCTTTTGGTAAAGATTTTTTAATAAATCGTTCTAATGACATTAAACCTGGCAATGTTTTATTATTTTTAAAATCAGTATTTTTAAAAAACGCAGTTTGTGTGACTCCAGGACAAATAGTAACTACACGAACTGGTGATTTTGTTTTCTTTAATTCAGTATTAATAGCAACAGATAAACTTAAAATATATGCTTTTGTTGCATAATAAGTTGTCATTCCAGGTCCAGGGAAAAAAGCAGCTAAGGAAGAAATATTAATAATTTGTCCTTTTTTCTGCTCAATAAAATATTGCGTAAAAAGTTTTGTTAAAATATGGACTGCTTGAATATTTAGATTAATCATTTTTAATTCATCTGCTAAAGGAATTGTTATAAAAAGACCTTTTTTCCCAAAACCAGCATTATTAATAAATAAAACAATATGATACTGTTTTATTTCTTCAAATAAAGCATAACAATTTTCAGGAACAGACAAATCATATGATAAAGCAACAATTGTTTGTTCAGGAAATTGTTGTTGTAATTCTTTTGCTCATTCTGTATGGCGAGATACTCCAATAATATGATAACCTTGCTTTAACAATCACTGACAATAACCATATCCAATTCCTGATGATGCTCCTGTTACTACAGCAAATTCTTTTTCCATAATATATCATCCTTTTCATTAGCTTAATTCTAACATTAAGTAAAATAATCTTTTTTTAAATGTAAATTAAATGCACAATAACAAATTTATTAACTAAATAATAGTAATTGTTGCAATTAAATAAATTATTAATTTATTTTATTATACTCCATATTAAACTTTAAAAAAAAAGTTAAAAACCTTAAACCTTATTTTCTAATTCTTAATGTTTTAATGATTGCTTTATATTCATTAAAATCAGTTTTGGTTAAATATGCAAGCAAGTGTTTTCTTTGTGCTACTTTTTGCAATAAACTTCTTCTTGATACAATATCTTTTCGATGTACTTTTAAGTGTTCGGTCAAATTGTTAATATCTTCTGTTAAGATTGCAATTTGAACTTTTGTTGAACCAGTATCTTTGGCATTTTGACCAAACTTTGTAACTAATTCTGCTTTTTTTTCTTTTGAAACCATTACTATTTTCTCCCTTCATTTATTGGCTTATTATGTTAAAACAAAGAATTTAAGAAAGGGTTATCTTAAATAAACGAAATAACAACCTTATTAATATTATGCTTTTTTAGCAAAAAAAGCAAGGGTATTAACTAAATCTTGTTCTAAAAGCGTAACTAATTCTGCTAAATTATTAATTTTAATATTTTCTCGAAGATATTTTTTAAAATAAACAATGATTTCCTGACCATATAAATCCAAATTAACATTTAGCAAATATGTTTCAACAACTTCTTTCTCTTCAAATAACCGATAAGATGTCATTGAAGGATAAAGTTTACCTTGTGCTAATGTTTCTGTTACATAAACACCATAGGGTAAAATTACTTTTTGTGGCAAATAAACATTTGCCGTTGGAAAATTAATTGTTCGTCCTAATTGTTTTCCTGGTTTTACTTCTCCACGTAAATTATAATCTTCATACAATAATCTATTTGCTGATGCTAAATCATATTCTAATAAAAAATTTCGAATTGTTGTTGAAGAAAACAAATTATCTTGGCGAGTAATTAAATAAACATTTTCTTGACCAAAAAAAGCAATAATATCATTAAAATCCCCTTCACGATTTTTTCCAAACCGAAAATCAGAACCAATGACAATTTTTGTAACATTAAATTGTTTTTTTAAAATTGTTAAAAATTGTTGTGCAGATAAATTTATAAATGCAGTACTAAGCGGCACTTCTAAATAATAATCAAATCCTAATTTTTCAACAATTTGTTGTTTTGAATGATTATCTACTATTTTTGTATTTGTTTGTTGTAAAAAATCACTGACAATTTGTGACATAGTAAAAAATAATGTTGCAAGGTTATACTGTTTTTTAATCTCCATTAAACGTGTAATTAATTTTAAATGACCTTGATGAAACCCATCAAACAAACCTAAACAAGCAACTTTTGGTTTCTTATCACTTGACTTATTTCATACTAAAGTTTTCATTAATAATGATCATCCTTCTCTCTGTCATCTTGGTTTTTAGGTTCAATATGTCCTCATAGTCCACGTTGACAGGCATAAACATGTTTTCCAATATGTTTATAAATTGCTAAAACATTTTTATTTTTATCAATAATAAAAATAATTGGGTCAGTATGATTAATAATAACAATAGGTTTTCCTTGCCGAATTTCTTCATCATGATGATAAAGTAATAATTGTTGATTATTAATAAATAAAGCATCATACATCGATATTAACTCATTAAAATTTACTTCTTCAGGGCTAATTGTTTTAGATAGCATAAAATTTCCTGATTGCGTACGACATAAAGCTGTAACAGTAGCAATAGTATTTAATTTTGCCGCAATATCAGTCACTAAACTTCTAATATATGTTCCTTTAGTACATAACACACTAAATTTAATTGTATGATTATGTGCATCATATTTTTTTAATTTAATTGCCTTAATTGTAACAGTTCGTGATCTAATTTTTACTTCTTTATCTTGGCGTGCATATTCGTAAAGTTTTTTACCATTAACTTTAATAGCAGAATATTTTGGTGGATATTGTTCATACATAAATCCATTAAATTCATTAAAGGTTTTTTTTAATATTTTCTTTTGAATCTTAAATGGTGCTGTTTCATTAAGCACATTCCCAGTAATATCACCAGTATCTGTCTCAACAAATAATCGCATTTCAACATCATACGCTTTATCTGCTGTTAACAAATATTCACTCATTTTCGTAGCATTATTCACTAAAACAACTAACAATCCTGTTACTAATGGGTCTAATGTTCCTGCGTGACCAATTTTATTAATCTGCAATTTTTGTTTAATTTCTTGAATAACCTGATTACTTGTTTTTCCTGTTGGTTTATTGATTAAAAAAATACCGTCATGCATAATAACCACCCCACTTCCTGAAATATTATATCACTTTTTAATATATTCCTAACACTGATTAAAAAAGTACCTTATTTTTATCGTATTTTTTACAAAATTAATTGATTATTAGAAAAATATAGTTTATGATATTTATGTATGAAAAATAAATATTGTTACATTTATATCTTTCTTAAATTATTCTAGCCTTTCCTTTTGTGCTAAAATTTGTATTTTGTGGCAATATTTAAATCTAAAATAATCTTAAAGTTTGTTTTTCATACGTTTTTAAAAATTAATTGAAGTTTCTTATAGGCTGTTCATTTTTCTTCAATTAATTTTTTTTATTTGTCTAAAACAAAAAAATTACTTTTAAAATCTTGCAATTTCAAAAATGTATGTTATTATTAAAAATGTCTTAAGTAGACAAATAAGTAAATCAAAATAAGAAAATTGGACATGTTAGGTAATCTTTATTTTTTAATAAAATAAAGCAACGAACACAGATAAATGTATTAAATACCTAAATGGCCTTTAAAATTAATAAAATATCTCAAAAAATATAAAAAATAGGACTAAAGTCCTGTTTTTTATATTAATTTATTATCTTGTAAAATAGCAACTAATCCTTTAAAAAGTAAATCTTTATCATAATGGTAATTAACTAATTTTTTAATGTAAACAGCATTACCTCCTGTTAAAATTATTTGTGGTTTTATTGCTTCAGTTGCAAGTTGGTTAACAAAAGCAGTAATTGTTAATAAATGACCATTGACTAATCCAATATTGATTGCTTGTTTAGTATTTTTTCCTAAAGTCGCATTATCATAAGAAAAATCAAATTTTTGTAATAATTGTGCCCGTTCAAATAAAGCTTCTGCTGCTGTTTCTAAACCTGGCATAATAATTATTCCTAAGAGAATTCCTTGTTTTAGTAATGAAATTGTTGTTGCTGTTCCCATATTAACTAAAATAACATCTTGTTTAGGAAATAAAACTAATGCTGCATATGAACCAACAATTAAATCAGCACCAAGATTGCGAAGATTAGGAATGTCTGTTTTTAATCGCTCAGTAAACAAATTTTTTTTAACTTGATAAAAAGGAATTTTTAAATCTGCAGCTAATTGGTAAAATAAATCATCTCACATTGGCCGAACAGAAGATAAGGCTAATAATGTAAGATCTGTTAAAACTAATTTTATTGTACTTAAATCAGTTATTATTTTTTGCCGAAAATTCTTTTCAGCAACTAATTCGCGACTAGACATTGTTAAAAAAACAATAATCTTTTTTTGAGAATTAAGAATTGCAAATTTAATCGCTGTATTACCAATATCAACTAATAATTTTATTACTGTGTTCGCTCCTTTATTAATTCACTAATTGCTGCTAAAATTTCTTTTGCAATAATAATTTTGTTTTGACTAGGAATTTGTTGATGCCCTTTTTTTGTTAATAAAATGATTTCATTTTGATCAGTACCCATAACATTAATTTGATTGATAATAATTAAATCTAAATTTTTGTCAATTAACTTTTGACGAGCATAATCTAAATCAAAATTATTTTGAGCACTAAAACCAATTAAAATTTGGTACTGTTTTAACTTACTTAATTCAGATAAGACATCAACATTAGGAAGTAATGATACAGCAAGTTGAGGATTTTTTCGCTTGCTAATTTTTCCTTTAATAGGAACAGCAACTTGATAATCATTTAAAGCAGCGCACGCAATAATAATGTCTTGTTCTTTATACGTTTTTAACATTGCTGTTAACATTTCATTGTTTGTGTTTGCTTTAACATGCTCATAATAAATTGGAAAATCACAATCACCAACAATTGTTGTTAAGGAACAGTTTGTTCATGTTAATACAGTATGCAATGCATTTCCCATTTTCCCGCTCGAATTATTTGTCAAATAACGAATATCATCTAAATATGTTTTTGTTCGCCCAAAATTAAGCATAACTTTTTTATCTTTTCACAAGTTTTTTCAAACTAAAAATTGCTTTATTTCCTTTAGAATATCTTCTCATTCTCAGGCACGACCAATCCCAACCATATTGCAAGCAAGCGTCCCTGAACGAGGTTCATAAATTTGATTCCCATCTGCTATTAATTGTGCTAAATTCCGTAAATTAGCTGGTGATAAATACATCTTACTATTCATTGCAGGAAAAATCATTTTATAACTTTGCGTAGCACTATATACTAAACTCGCTAACGTATTTGTAAAACCATGAGCAATTTGAGCAATAAAGTTTTGTGTTGCTGGGTAAACAACAAATAAATCAGCTTGCTCAGCAATTGTAATATGTTCTGATAAGTCTTTTTTATCATAATATTGTTTCATAAAAATTTCGGTTTTTGCTGTTGTTGGTCAATCCTTTAAAAATTTTAAAGCATCTTGTGTTAAAAGTAATTCAACATCATGTTCTTTCTTCAATGCTTCATATAAATGAAGACCCTTATGAGCAGCAATGCTTCCCGTAATAACTAAAATAATTTTTGCCATATTAACACCTCACTCATTGTTATAATTATATAAATAAAAATCGATATATTAACATAAATATATCGATTTTTAATTATTACCTTGTTGTTTTCTTTGCAAAAAAAACAGCCTGTATTCTTCATTGCGATTCGGCAATAATTCCTTCTACTAATTCTTGTCATTGTTGTTGCTCTAAATAACGGCAATAAAAGTTACGAATAATATTTAATCGTTCACCATAACGTTCTTGGGCAAAATATTTTACCTTTTTTAATATTGAGATATAGGCATATTGTAAATCTAATGGTTTTTGATAAATTTTTTGATAAACCTGTGCATATTCTTTAATTAACTCGGTTGCCTTATATTCTAAGGCTTTTGTTCGTTCAATAATCATTCGTTTTAAAATTTCATCTTTTTATGTTGAATTATATTTTGAACTTTTCATAACATAATACAATTTTATTTCTAATGCTAAGACAGGATTATTATGTGATATAATTTTTTCATTATTCACAATCATTGATAATTCACGAATAACATTATCATAAAATTGGCTACAATTGTTCCCTCCTAAAGTTGACACTTTTTCACCCCACATAATAAATAGTTTTTAAATCCTTATAAATAGTTTTAATCAAGTACCTTTCTCATAATAACATTATACCGTATATTTATTATTTTTAATTAAAAACTTAACTAGGAAAAGTTATAATTCATAGTTTTTATTCTTTAATTATCATTACCAATAACATAATCATCATTTTTTAAGTTATCAACAGAAGTCATAATAGCTTGCAATCGCATATAATAATTTGATGATGAAATAATTGGATATTTTTTATCAAAATAAACCTTAATATATGTTAATTTTTTACGATAAGTTGTTAATCATTTATGTGCAATTAAATTTAGTTCCTCCATAATCTCTCGTTGATTAACACTTATGGCATCTTTTCGTTTTGCCGGATTCAGTTTTTTAAATAGACCTGTTGCTTTTTGTTTAAAATTAATTGCGTAATCAATAAAACAAACTACCCCTGAAATTTTAACTGGTGTAACATAAATTCCTAAATCATGATTACGGCAGTAATCATACTGAATTCGCGAAAAATTAGTATTTTTAAACTCTAATTGAACATAATTTAAATCATTAATTTCTTTAATATTATAAATTTTAAAATCCACATAATAATCATATGGTGTTAAAAAGCAATTATTGGTATGTCAACTATAGCGTGAAATTGATTCAAAAATTTCTTCTTCAATAAATTCAAATTCACGAAAATAATATGTTTCTGTTTTTCAAAACCGTTCTAAAATATAAAAAATTAATTCTTCACCATCAATATTATTTAAAAATCAATTTTTTTGAAAATTAATATTACGATACTTCATTAAATCTTGTTTTTCAATCCGCTTACTCATATCAATTTTTTGTAAATAATTATCATATCTTTTTGTAAAATATTCATAAAACCATCGTAAGGTTAAGGTATATAAAATATAATAATATGGAAAATCATCTTTCAAAACATACTTAATCAGTTTTATTAATGTTCGTAATAAATTATTAGAAATCTTATTAGCTTTATTAAAACCTTGGACAACTTGAATAACATTATCATTTTTTTCAATTCCATTTCGTCAAAAAATATATGTTAATTCTCCTTCTGAATTTTTTTTGTAACAAAAAGGAATAATTCTTACAATAAAATTAATTTCATCGTTAACTTGATATTCTAAATAACCATCATTTTGACTATCCTTGATAACTGTTCCTTTACTAATATTTTTGCGCATTTCATTCAAAACAACTTGAAACATTTGTTCACGTAAGCCTGTTTTATTTTTAGGATGATACTTAATAATGGTTAATTCTAACTCTAACTTGTCATATTTTGTTAATGTTTTAAAACCATATTCTCCAAGAGCAATTGTTTGATAACCTAATTTTTGAAAACTATTTTTATAAATTCTAAAAATTTCCTGCATTTTTTTTTGAATATTAGTTGCTAAATTAAGTTGTTTACTAACAATACTATTTAATTCTAAAAACTTTGCTTTTTTTTGCATTAAGTTCGCCTCTATTTTCTACTTAAAAATATTATAACAAAAATTATTTAATATTTATAATCTCATCATTCACAACATCAATGCTAACAGCATTAGGAACTTTATTTAAACCCGGCATCGTAATAATATCTGCTAAATAAGCAATAAAATATTCTGCTCCTGAATTAATTTTTAAGTCACGAATAATAATTTGATCATCATAAGGATTTTTATTGTCAAAAATTGTTTGATGATTTTTAGCCATACAAACTGGTCAATGTTGATATTTTGTATTTTGTTGATAAAAATCAATCTTTGTTTGTGCCAAGGGACTAAAAACAATTTTTGTTGTTTGATAAATTTTTGTACAAATTATTTTAATTTTTTCAGTAAGCGATGTTGTTGATGGATTAAATAATAATTGATATTGTTGTGGTTTTTCAATTTCTTTAAGAATAGTTTTAACCAAAGTTGGATTATCTTTAATTCCGAAATGATATGTATTATTAATTCCAAATAGAATTTTTTGTTCTTTTAACCATTCAGTCACAACAGCAATTTCTTCAGGAGTGTCAGTTGCGAATTGATTTAAACAAACAACAAAATTTAAATGGTAATTTTGAATAATTTTAATATGATGTTGTAAATGCTCTAATCCTTTTTTAAACTACCAAGATCAGCTATTGCTAATGTTGTTTCAACAGCACCACCATGTAATTTTAATGCTCTAATTGTTGCTACTAACACGGTACAATCTGGTGTATATTCCTCGTTTAAATTAATAATATCATTAAATTTTTCAAACCCTAAGTCACTCCCAAATCCAACTTCACTAACAACATAATCACTTAATTTTAATGCTAAATTTGTTGCAATTAAAGAATTTGTCCCATGGGAAATATTTGCAAATAGCCCACAATGGATTAATAATGGTGTACCATATTTTGTTTGTGCTAAATTTGGCAATAAAGCATTTTTTAATAAGGCTAATAATGAACCCGTAATTTTTAATTCGTGTAGGTAAACTGGTTCATTATTCAAATTATAAGCAATTATTGCTTGGTCTAAACGACGACGTAAATCATCAAAATCTTTACTTAAACCTAAAATTGCCATAATTTTGCTAGCAGCAGTAATTTGGAAATGTTCTGAACGATGTAATTTATCATTAATTTTTATTTCAATATTTCGTAAAGCACGATCATTAACATCCAAACAACGTTGCCAAACAATTTGTTTAGGATCAATTTGCAGTGGATTTCCTCAATAAAGAAGGTTATCAATCATAGCACTGACCATATTATTTGCTGTTGTAATTGCATGAAAATCACCAGTATAATGTAAATTAATTTCATTTTCTGGTTCCATAATGCATTCGCCGCCACCGGTTGCTGAACCTTTTAATCCAAACACTGGTCCTAACGATGGTTCTCATAATGCTAAAGTTGTTTGATATCCTAAATGATTCAACATATCAGCAATACCAATTGAACAAGTTGTTTTTCCCTCTCCTGCTTTGGTTGGATTAATTGCTGTCACTAAAATAAACTTTGCTTTTTTAGGTAAATTAATAAAATTAAAGGCTTTTACTTTTGCCATATAATCACCATATTTAATTAAGTCATCATCTTTTAAATTAATTTTTGTTCCAATTGTGATAATTTTTTCCATTTTCTTTTACTCCTTTTAATTAATAATGTCCTATTTTTAGGGGGTGTCAATAATTTTTAAACACGATGCTATTTTAAAAATGCTAAGATTTTGTATTTAATTATTTAACTCTTTCAGATACAATAATTTATATACAGGTATTTTAGCATAGAAAAGAGCGAAAATTTAATGGATAAAACAAAAATAATTGATGGGAAAATGGTTAGTGAATTAATCAAAGTAAAAATAACTAAACAAATTTTAAAAATTAAGGCAAAAAAGCAACGTGTACCTGCCTTAACAATTATTCAAATTGGTAATAATAAAGCCAGTACTACTTATATTAAAAATAAAAAAATTGCTTGTGAAAAAGTTGGTGTTACTTGTAATGTATTAAATTATCCAGATAGTATTGCCGAATCAGTTTTAATAAAAATTATTAATGAATTAAATAATAATTTTAACATTGATGCAATTCTTGTTCAACTTCCATTACCAAGGCATCTCAATAGTGAAAAAATTATTAACACAATAACAACTAAAAAAGATGTTGATGGGTTTACTCCAGAAATATTAGGCAATTTAATGCTTGGATATTATAACTTACTGCCAGGGACGCCAAAAGGAATTATTGATCTTTTAAAACACTACCAAATTCAATTAGCAGGACAACATGTTGTAATTATTGGCCGTAGTAACATTGTTGGTAAACCCCTTGCTAATCTTTTAATAAATGCGTCAGCAACTGTAACAGTTTGCCATTCACAAACAAAAAATTTATCTGTTTTTACAAAACAAGCCGATATTTTAATTTCTGCCGTGGGGAAATCTAAATTTGTTACAGCAGAGATGATTAAAGAAAATGCTATTGTGGTTGATGTTGGAATTAATCGTGATGAAAATAATAACTTATGTGGTGATGTTGACTTTAATAATGTTTTATCAAAAGTAAAAATGATTACCCCTGTTCCTGGTGGAGTTGGGCCAATGACAATTGCCGCATTATTAAAAAACATCTTATACCTTTATCAATTAAATCAAGAAATATAAAAATGTTTCTTTTAACTTTTATATCACCAATATTTTAGTTAAAAGAAACATACTTTGTACTTTGATAAGGTTTCTTATTTTAAATTTTGCAAGATTGCTTCAATATTATTCGCATTATCTAATGAATGATCAAAAACAAATTCTAAATCCGGACAACGATAAATTTCTAATTTATGTGCTAATTTACTTCGAATTTCATTTTTATAATTCTGAACAATATTGTGAAATTCTGCCTCTGATTTATTTAATAATGATGAATAATAAACCTTTGCATGACTCAAATCATTTGATAATTTGACAGCATGAATTGATATAGTATTTAAAATTTCATCACGAATTTCTCGTTGCATAATAATTGTTAAATCACGGGTAATCAAAGATTGCATTCTTTGAACTTTAATTTTATTTGCCATTATCTCACCTTTTTCTAACTTACTAGCATTATAACAAAGCATTTTATAAAAAGGAATAATTTTATTAATAAACAAAATTATTTTTAAAAAGAACTAAAAAAAGGATTAGATGTCATTAAAAAAACAATTTTTATTTGATAGTATGTAAAATATACCAAGGAGGGACTATGAAACGTTGAAATTATCGGATTTGATACAAAGATTATCTCTGATATTATAAAGTAATAATTGCCAGTTTAGCTTTTGGATTTTTAACTTATGGATTTTACATGGATATTTTTAAAGAATTTTGATATGTAAAAGAAACAAAACTTACTAGTTTGCAAAATTATGACATCTTATTAAGTTTTTATTCTGTTCAAATTAATATCATAACTATTACTTGGTTAATATTAGCAATTTTTAATCATCATCGTAAACAAAAAAGTTGATTTTTTTCAACTAATGCTAAATTAAGTATTTTAAACTGAAATTTATTAATGTTTTTTATTTTTTGAATTGGAATTATTATTGGTTATAAAAACGGAGAAGTAACAATTTTTGAATATAGTAAAGCACAAATTAGTTGTACTGTTGTTACTCATTTTATTATGCCAATTCTCTTTTTTGGTTATACCTTCTTGTCATTTGGTGATTATCGTCTTAGTTGAAAAAAAGACTTTTTACAAAAAGATTGATGAATTAGTTTAAGTTATCCATTTTTTTATTTAATGTATGTTATTGTGCGGGCAACAGCTTGAAAACGAGATGGCAATATTACTTGAGCATATCCTTATCCATTTTTAGACATTGATAATCCAATTATTTCAGGATTATCAAGAGTACAAGCAGCATGTTTTATTGCTTTTATTTTTATTATTGTTTTTACTATTTTTCACATTAGTTTGCATAGTCTTAACAATGGTATGTACCGTGTTTTTAATAAAAATCAAACTAAAAATAAAAAAAGAAAATAGTGATAAATAAAGTTATTTATCACTATTTTCTTTTTGCAGTTGTAATAAAATTTATTATTGCTATTAAATATTCCGTTGAATTATAATATATTCCGCGAATATGATCACAATCAAAAACAATTCGACGACTAATTTTTTGTTTTTCATACTTACGTTTATTCTGGTAAGACACCCGCCCCATTATATATGGTGTTGCATGATCTTTCTTATTCAAGATATATAACACTGATAATTTTGCTAATGCTTCCAAATTCTCACCAGGATTAATTTGTTCTGGATCATACCCGCGTGTTTCAATCGCATAACGACGAATTGCATAATAATGTTCATAATAATTAACTTTTGTCTTTAACATATAATAACGATATAAAACATTTAAATTACTAATTGTTGAATCTAAAACAGCACTATTAATTAATTTATTTTTATCAAATGCAAATTTTAAATATTCCATAATAACAAAAGTTCCCATTGACCAACCATGAAAATTAAGTTCATTTAATTTTGGATCAATTTTAGTTTGTAAAAAATCAACTACTGCTGCTAAATCATATTTTTCATAGTAACCCATTGTTGTCATTTTAGTAGTTGATTCGCCATGATTTCGTTGGTCAAAAACAAGAATATTATAACCTAACCGAAGATAAATTAAACCAAAAAAAATTGCACGGAATTTATGTGAATTTAATCCGTGAACAACAATAACTCATTTTTTATTGTTGTCATTTTTTACTCATGAACGAATTGAAACTCCTTTTAACATCACATCTTCATAACCAGGAATATCATATTCCTGAATATCTCATTTTTGTGCTAATTCATCAGAAGTTAATGCCATTGTTTCAAGATGCAAACGCTTGGTTAAATCCATAATATACTTTTTACAATATGCTTCTAAATCATTATCAGTTTTTTTTCATCAAGTATGATGAGTTAATAAAAACCGTTTGTCATGAAAAGCATAAAAGATTTTAATATAAATAGCATTATTATGCATATATTCTTGTAATTGATCATCAGGAACAAGACGATAACTATGGTCAGTAACGAAATCTTGTTGAAAATCTTCCTCATCTTTATGTTTCTTAACCATCCTACTGTAAATCCTCCTTCGTAAAGCCATATGGTAGTAAATCTTTAATTGTTAAAACATATGATTCACCTTTTTGATTATAAATTTCAATTGAAATTCGATGATCAACTAATTCTCATAAAAATTGCCGGCATATTCCATAAGGAAAACCTGCTTGTTTACTGTCAGTATATAAGTAAAATTTTATAATATCTGTTTTACGATAACCTAACGCATAAACCTGAGCTAAAGCTGTCCGTTCTGCGCAAATCGTAGCAGCATATGCTGCATTTTCAACATTAACACCAATAACTTCTGTACCATCTTTTAACAAACAAATTGCACTAACACGAAAATTTGAATATGGTGAATAAGCTTTTTTACTTAATAATTTTAACTTTTCAAAATAAATTGGCATTTCATTAACTCCCCTTTTTAACTAATGTGTAAATATAACTTAATAACATCCACCAACGGTGGTAACATTATTAATAATCCAATTGCAATTGCCAAAATAGAATTAATTAATGTTGCCGCGGCACAAATATCTTTAATTTTTTTTGCTTTAATATTATATTCAAATGATAATAAATCAACAAAATTTTCAACCATTGTATTAATTAACTCAAAACCAATGACAATTCCAATGGTTAATAATAAAATTGATCATTGAACATATCCAAACTGGTTAGGAACCATTTTTTGCAATCAAATTCCTAGACAAATAACAACCAATGACACAATAAAATGAATAATTAAACTTGATTCTTCTTTAATTGCTGTATAAATTCCACGAAAAGCATTTGAAAATTTATTCCGTAATTTAAAAAATATTTTTTTCTTGACTGGTGACTCTTTTGCCATTATGTATCCCTTTCTTCTTTCTGTTTTTATTTTATTGGAATTCGGTTAATTTGTAAATCATTTAATACTTTTCGTTGTAAATTAAACATTTTTTCTTCATCAGTCGGAGTTTGATGATCATAACCTAAAATATGTAACATACCATGAGTAAATAAAAAAGCAAATTCACGACGAAGATAATGGTTATATTCAGCAGCTTGAGCAAGAGCTTTTTCATAGCAAATAAAAATATCCCCTAAACTGCGCAGTCCGGTTAATTGAAATAAATCAATCTTATTTTCTTCTTCTAAAGCAAAGGTAATAACATCAGCAACATAATCTTTGTTACGATATTTTCGATTAAGTTCTAATTGTTCTTGTGCATCAACAATAATTAATGATAATTCTAATGGCTCAGTTATTGCTAATAAAGTTTTAATTTTTTTGAAAATTGCATTAAAATCATCTTGATATGGTTTAATATCAAACTTTGTTTCATTGTAAATCACAAAATCATCTTTCATTACCTCACCAGACCCTTCTCTTTTTTTATTATAACAAATTAAATCATTATCTTCAGTAAATAATCTAATGTTGTTTGCGAACCAATTTCCATTTTCGCTGATAAATATCAAACATTAATCATAAATTCTGTCTGATTTAAAATAAGATAATAAGGTCGCATGTAAAAGATTGGGGTTTTTGTTTTTAAATATTATTTAGTTCAATAAAATAAAGACATTTTTTTCTTGTTTTTATAAAAAACCCCAATTTTCTTTATACGACCGATAATAATCATTTTCTCTTTTAACTTGCGTTATAATTATTTGTCATTGTTTCTCTACAAAATATTTTATTTTTACTTATTGTCCTGGTTTAATAACTCAAGGTGTCTGATGGGGAACAAAAATATAAGTTAACTCATCGTCATTAGTTTTAAGAATTGTTAAATAACCATCATAATATAAACTAATTGGAAAATAAGCAAGAAAAAGAACAAACCCAATTAACATTAAACATCATATTCCCATTAAAATTAAACTTTTTTTATTCATTAATAATATTTAACTTTGTTAAATCAATCACAGTTGGGAAATATTGTTCAACAATTTGGTCATGACCAGCATATACAATTAATTGTGATGATTTTAATTGAAATAATAATTTTAATAAAATAATTTTACTATCATAGTCAACATTACTTAATACTTCATCAAGGAAATAGACCTCACAGCGTTGTAACAATAAATTTAAAAACAAAATAATTTGTCGTTGTCCTTTTGATAAATTTTCACCATTATTATAAACCATTTTTTCAAATGATAAATAATTTTGCAATAATAATTGATTTATTTCTGGCAACTTTAAAATTTGATAATTACACTGTTGATTAAAATTAATAATATTATCATAAACACTACCCGTAAATAAAAAGTCATCTTGATGAAACAATAAAATTTTACTACAAATGGTTTGTTCAGTAAGAATCGATAAATCAAACTGATCATTAATCATTATTGTACCAGTTGCCCCTAATCGTAATTTAGCAAGAATTTCTAATAATGTTGTTTTTCCAATGCCATTTCGTTCTTTTAAAAAACAATGGTTTTGGAAAGTTAATATTAAATTTTTAAAATAAAATTATCATTAATAAGATAATTCAAATTTGTTACTGTTAAAGTTGTAATTGGAGCAAGTAAAGATTGTGCTTGTGAAATATCTTTTTGCTTAGGAAATAATAATGTTACTGTTTGATGAAAAGATTTTTCTAATTTTCCTTTTTCAACAATAAAAACTGATAATTGGCTAGTAAAATCATTGATAAAACTAGCTAAAGCACTATAAAACATTAAGTTACCAATTGTTAAAGTTTGTTGACTAATAAAATGGAGCGCTAAGTAAAAAAATAAAAATAATGCTAATTGGGAAATTAAACTTAAAATTAATTTTTGAATAATATTATTTTTTTCAAAATAATATGTTTCATTTAAAAATACCTGTAATTTTTTTATTCATTGATAGTTAAAATAACTTTCTAAATTACGACTTTTTTGAAATTTAAAACTATGATATAACTCTAATGTAATATTTTCAAATTCTAATCCTTCTTGATACCAGCGATTATATCAATTTTTATTAATTTGCGAAAATAAAAAAGACAAGAAAAAAATAAGCACATTTTCTAAGAGAACAATTGCTAAAATTAATCCATTTAAATTAAGTAAAAAAAATAATGCTAATAATGATCATTAAAAAACTAAATAATAATTGTGGCAACGTTGTTCCTAAAAAAGTAGCCAAAATTAAAACATCGGTTTGTCGTTTTAACCATTCACCAGTATTAAAACGTTTAAATTCAAAAGTAGAAAGGTTTTTTAAATTAGTCACAAATGTTGTTAGCATTGTTTTGCTAACGCGCCGTTGTAATTTAACCATCATTTTTTGAAAAAAATAATTAAAAAAGAGACGAAAACCATAAACAATGATAAATATAAGAAAAAATAACAACTTCTTGGTGAAAACCAGTTGTTAAACGATCAAAATAAACCTTAATAAAACTTTTCCAAAAAATAACTAAAAAGTTAACTAATACATTTAATAACATTGTTCATAATAAAAACTCTTATGTTCTTTTAAAAAAATAATGTTAAATAAAATGATTTTGTCTTATAAACAAATTGTTTTACTTTTTTTGTAAAAATAATCACAGCTTAAAATTTTTCCATAAATGTATTAATTAAAATTCAACTGCCTTTATTTGCACTAGTGTCAGCAACAAAAAAGGATTTTCCACGACGTTGATAAATCGCAACATAATGATAATAACCCATTGCATTTAAAACATAAGCAATTAATGGTTGCTCAAATGTTGGTGTTGCTAATTCTTGTTTACTAATTTCAAAAGCAGTTAATCCGATATTGTATTTACTAGCAATTTGACTTAAACTATAAACACTTAATGCTCCCTGATAAGCAGGAAGGTGATTTTTCAATTCATTAATTGTCAATTTTTGGTGATGATAATATTCAATTAACATTGCTAAACAAGCATAACCACAATCATCATTTTGCTCTTGTTTAATAAAAGGATATCACATAAAAACACCTCTTTTTCTAGTTATTGTTAACCAAAAAAAGAGAATATTTCCTAGATAAATTATAATCAACTATGATAAATTTTCTGATAACCAGCTTTTAAACCAACACTTATTAAATCAAAAATAACTACACCACCTGCTAAAAATGCATATCAAATTGGAGGGGGTGGAATTAAATGCAACCAAGGACCAATGTTTGAAATATAAGGTAAAGCAAAAACAATTATTAAAATTAGGCTGTATGTATTATTTAAGATATTAATTTAAAACCCTTAAATAATTTATACGACCTTTTTAAATCTACTTGTAAGATGAAATTTATCTATTGTATAGTAAATTTTATTTTTAGGAAAATATTGATACATAAAATTTTTAGTATTTTTAATTCATAATGCACCATCACCTAAAATCATAATTTCAATATTAGGTGTCATGTTAAAATGAGTTTCAATTAAAGTAAATAATTTTATAAGAACTGGTTTTAAATTTGCTTCTTTTTTAAGATAATCTGGAATATTATCCATTTCAAAAATACCTAATTTATTTGCAATTACAGGTCTTTTTACAGTATATTTTTCTTCATCATATCCAGTATGAACAGTACATGCTATCGTGTGTTTTTTAATCTTTTTTCTTCTTTGTTTTGTTGAATCTAACATTTTCAAATAAGTTCCATCCATTTGAATATATAAAGTGTGTGGAATATTTAATTTTTTATTAGTTTTATTAATATAATATTCTTCATCAGTTTTTGCATTTTTAATAATATTAGATATTGTCATTAAACTAATTTTTACATGTTCCATAGTATCTAAAATATCTTTATATCTTTTTTTCTCAGTAATAAAAGATAATATTTTTTCTTTAACAGTATTATCTATTCTTTGTCATTTTTCAATTCCTAAAAGTTTATCCAAAGGAAAAATATATTCTTCTTTACCTGTTTCTGGATTAATTTTATAATATCTTCTTCTCTTAAAAGTTATTTTTCCATTTAAAATAGTTAATGTTCTTGGTTTTATTTCTTTTACTTTATAATCTTTAAATTCTTTTAAAGTTTCATCAATTTTATAATTTTTAAAAATTCATTCATCAGAATTTTCTAAATTTTGTTGAATAATTTCAATACTTTGTATATATAACAAATTATTAAAATTATTAAAAAAGTTTTTATCAACATTTATCATTTTTTACCCTCTTTCTTTAGTTCTACACATTAACACAAAAATAATAAAAATGCAAAAAATAATAGTAATTTTTATTTATTGTGTTATAATTTAAATGTTAATTATTAGCAAATTAATTTAACTGAAAAAAGTAAAGCAATTTACTTTTTTTTATTTTGATGTAAAATATAGATAATAAAAAAAGAACTTGTGAGAGTTCTTTTGTTACATTTTTAGAGATAATTTACTCTTTTATTTAATCATATTCATTAAATAATAGCAATTTTAATATGCAAAAAGGATTAAAAAATGGTAACTTTTAAGACTATTTCAGGTAAAACTAAGGAGTTTTTGCGGCAAAAAGCGGACAAATTGAGTAATAAAAGAGAATATTTATACTATTTAAAACTACCATTTGATAATTGACAAGATGAAGTTGATACAAAAACCGTTGATTTTATTAATGATACGATAAATAAATTAGAAATAGAATTGGAATTAGCGTTATTAAATGACCAGTATGGCGGGGGTAAGAAGATATATGTTGAGAAATATGTTAACGATACAAGTATAAATAATCAACAGCCGATAATTGTTAATTTACAAACAGATATTAGAGATATTAAGAAAGAAAGTGATAATAATGCTTAATCATTTTACTTATTTGTTATAAACTCCTTATTGGTTATTACAAAATAGTAGTATTAGTAATAAATATCCATTTGCTAAGAAATATGAGTTAGTTAATGAAATTAATCAAATTGGAATACGATATAGTGGTAAGACTATTTCAAATATAAAAATGTTTGGTGAATTATTAAAAATTAGTTTATTAATTAAAGAACCAATTTGTATTATTGCTAGTATGTATTGGAGTAAAGATTTAAAAGATAGTGTATTTCAAAATATATGAAATATGTTAGATGAAAATAATATTCCTTATACTATTAATTTATCAAATTTTACTTTTACTTTATCAAATGGTAGCAAAATATATTGTAAAGGTTTATATTCACCAAGTCGAAAAGAAAAATTAAAAGCATTTGCTGATTTAAATAAATATAAATTAGTTATTGATTGAAAAGAAGAATGAGACCAATTTCAACAAAAAGATTTAAGTGATTTAGAGTTTTCTATTCGTGGTTATCAACATAAAATAACAATTAATACATGTAACCCTGAAAGTTTAAAACGATATATTGTTGGTTATTGTAATGAATTATTACCTTTTAATGAAGAAATAATGCGTAGTAAATATGAGTAAATTAAGTATATTGAAAAATGAAATATGAAGATTATTATTCATTATTCTAGTTGAAGACTTAATTATGAATTACCACAAGATAAAGTTAATGAACAATTAAGATTAGAACAATTAGATATTGAAAGAGCAAGAGTATGAAGTTGAGGTTTACCTGGTAATACTAGTGGATCAATCTTTGCAGGATATATTGATATTATGCAAGCAACAGATATTATTCAACCAACTAAATTATTAGGTGGTGTTGATTTAGCAAACTCTACTAGTCCCAAAGGACATACAACAGCGGCGAGCTTTTGAATATATAATTCATTTGATAAAAAAGCATATAAAGTAGCAGAATATACACATTCAAATGCTACACAGCAATTTAAAGGACCATTAGAACAAGTAAAAGATATTTTAGAGTTTTATAACAATCAATTAAATCAATATTTTAATTTAATTCAACAAGGTATATCAATTAATGTTGATAATAGTGCTTATGCAACATTAGAAAGTTTAAATATAGAAAAATATAATTATACTTTTGGTCAATATATGACATTTAAACCAGCACAAAAAAAATTTAAAGTAAGACATCGTGTAGAGGCATTCACAATGTTAATAAATACTAATCAATTAAAATTATTATGAGAAAAATGCCCTGTAAGTAAAAATCAGTATGAATTAATTCAATGAGAAGATAAACCAGATTCCAGAGAAGAACTAATGTTAGACTTATATGATGATACATTTGATAGTGATTTTTATGCCTTACACTTTGAATTAGTTAATATGATTAAACATAATAGTTCAGCAGATTATAAATTATGACAACAAAGGAAGTGAATAACTTAATGAAAAAAGATATTTATGTAATACACGATGAGCGTGTAATAAATGCGAAAAGACCTTATATGTCTGTTTGTGGACAAGTTAAAAAAAGACTTTGTCAAGAATTAAAAAAAGATAATATCGCAATATGTAAATTAAATTTATATAACGAATATATTAAAAGATATCAAAAAGTTAAAGTATGTGTTCAAGTTTTATCAAATGAACCAAATTTATTAACTGTAAATATAATTAATTATGCACTTATTTTAAAATTAAAGGAGCAAAATAACAATGAATAATACTTTCCCTAGTTTACCAAACTTAAATGATATTAATAGTGTTTTAAAATTTTATAATTATGATTGAACTATTAATTTAGCAAATATTATCGCTCGTCATCAAATGCGATTAATAAATGGTAAAGATATTTTATTTAAGTCGCATCGTAAAGATATTTTAGAAAAATTAAATTGATGATATGAAACTTATAAAATAAAAGAAAAATTAGATAAAAATGAATTAACAGCAAGTTTAATGGGTAAAACTATCTTTGGTTTATTAGAAACTAGTGATGGAAATATTGATTTATGAATTAACCCTTTTAACTTTACATCACGCGTAAGTAAAATAAACGAAATTGAACAATGTGCTGATATTTGATTAAATTATCATCAATCAGATAGTGGTTTTATTTTAAATTTAATTTGTACCAAAGATAAAATAGTTATTAAAGGTTGACCTAAAAATAATGAAGTAGTTGTTGGTCAAAGTAAAACACAAATTAAAGATGATGTTAGACCTGTTTTAGTTCAAGAATTTAAAAATAAATTAGGTATAGTGCCCTTTTGAGAAATGATAAATGAACCTAATCCTTTATTTTTATCAACATCAACAACTTTAAATCCATGACCTACAATGGCAAATTGTTATAAATTACAATTTGATTTAGAAGATAGTTTTAATATTAAATCAAAAGAAAGATGAGCAAATCGTACGCATTGATATGGGGTATTAGATGATTATTTAGTGACTGCTTATAACAAAGGCAATAAAAAAGTATTACAAGATGCTTTTGATGATATTTTTATTCAATCAGGTCAATCAGACGTAGATGGTCAATTATCCTAATCTTTACAAGTAGTACAAGGGGCACCAACCTTAGAAACATATACACAAGACTAAAAAGCAATTATTGAACAAGTATACTTAGCATGTCATTTTTCTAGTCCTTTTGGTGATAAATCAGATAATGACCAAAATAAAACCCAATCATTAATAAAAAAACAAAAGACTTAGAAAAACAAGCATATTTACAAGCATATCGTAAACAATATTATACTAAAATGTTTGATACTGTTTTAAAATATTATGGTTTATGAGATGGAAATGGTGAACGCCCTTATGGTTTTGATTTTGTTAGTGCTAGTTTAGTAGATCAAATGCGACAAAATGAATTAATTACTACTAGATTAGAAAATCGTACAATGGAGCCAGTAAGAGCAATAACTGAATATAATGATGTTGATGAATTAGAAGCAATCAAATATTATGAAAAAATTGAAAAATACTGAGATAAAAGGCATGCCCAAGAGATAGAACATAATAATAAATTAATGGAATATGATGAAACTGGTAATAATCAAAATGCCGTACAAGGTAGAACAGAAATTAAGGAGAATTAACAAATGCAAAAAATTAGTCCAGCAGCTATGCAATGATTAAGAACAGGAGCAGGTGCTACTGCAATAGATATAAGAGAAAGTATAAAAGAACATAGACATTGAATGGTATTTCCTTTTAATGTTTATAGTTCATATATTCCTAATACTGAAACAGGTTGAAAACCTAATAATGCTAAACCAAGTGATTGTGGTAGTTATTCACGAATATTTGATAATATGGAAAGTACGATTGCTCAATGACAAGGTAGTTTAAAAATAGTCCAAAAATATAAAGGTGAAGAAATTAATATATTAACAATTGATGATTTTAAAAATCAACCAATTAACTCAACAATATGAGCCAATAATGAAACACCTTTTGCGATAAAATTAAAAGATGAAAATAATAATATTTATTGAAAATTAATTGATGGTGAAAATATTTATGATATTAATAGAATGTTAGAATACTTAAATCAATATAAATTAAGCTATTTTATTAATAATGATAATAAAGCTGATAACTTTTATACAAAAGAGGTTAAAGTTGGTAAATATTGAGATGCTTATATGGTTGATGATGTAAGTTCTATTAAATTTGGTGATGCTAAATTTGAACAAGTATTTACTCAACAATCAACAGAACGACAATATACTTTATTAATTTTAGATGAAGATATTACTAAATTAAATATTAATGATTATTATAATTTTTATACTGTATTTAATGACCGTGGTTTAAATATTGGTGGTGGTGATATTAATTCTGCACCCCAAGATAGACAATGATTGTATCCATCAAATGTTATTAATTATTATTCCGTAGAAGATGGTGATTTCTTATGACAAGAAATTACTTTTTCAAATATTAATGACAAAATTAGTAATAGTGGTTTATCACAGTACGACAATTTATACAAACAAGTGCTCCAGGTGAAGGTTATTGTTTTCCAAAAATAACTTATGATGAAAAACTAAATAAAGGTATTGTTGAATTAGATGAGATTTTATTAAAAGACCCAGGTGTTAGAGCAATTGCAGTTAAATTTTATGGTAATCCTATCTTTTTTAATATGCCTGTTATTGGGCGACCAATTATTAAAGGTGAATTTAATAAAAAAGTAATGAATTCAAGATATTTATTAATGTATAATATATTTCCTGCTCCACATGATAAAATAAATACTTATGCTTTACCCGAAGTAAGTTGATATAACATTCAAGAAATACAACCAACTATTATTACTGGATATAAAGATTGAAAAGAACATATTCAATCAATGTCTGATTTTTGAATTAAAAAAAATAATGGGGGTATGATAATAACAGATAAAGCAAGTTCAACAGCAACTAATCCAACTGTTGGAACAACTATTAAGGAAGAAAATTCAAATTCTAAGTCTTATTGGTCTAAAAATTGAATGATTACTCCACCAGATAAAGTAAAAGTAAATAGTGGAACTATTAATAACATTATTAGTACCCAAGCATCATCATATTTTAGAAGAAAAGATGAATTTGGTAATACTGTTGGTCAAGTTCAAATTGAATATAATAAAATGGGTGCATGTAATGTTTGAGATATCTTAAATATGAATAATTTTATTAATCGTCAAATTACAGTATTACCTTTAAACTATACGCAAAAATTAGTATTTAATCCTTTTACGATACCTGCTATTGGAAAGTTTTTAAACTTTGTTTCGTTTGGTATTCCTTGGGACTGAATTGGTAATTTAACAATTACACAAGATGATAAATGACCTAATTTCCTATGACTTAATGGTTTTATGAGTACTAATGTTTATAGTTTTTATAATGATTCCTTTTGAGGTGATAAAGCTGCTGGTAAAGGTTATTTACCATTTGAAATATTTAGAGAACAAGGAAATGATAAAATTGGTGCTATGATTGGTGCTAATGCTACTAGTTTTAGTTTTACAACTTTATTAACTGATAAAATACAAGGTAATGTTTTAGAAAAAGATGGTAAACCAACAGAACGAATAACTTATTCAACTTATAATTTAAAACAATTAAACCCTAAAACTAATCGTATCTATTTAATTAATGAATTAGTAAGAGCAGTTGATGCTCAAACACCAGTTAGTATAGTGAAAAAGATAATGATTGCGAATTCTTACAAACACCTGATGGTACAAATTGTAATTATATAATTGATATGTTTTCAATCCAAGCATTATATAAAGGTAATTTTGAAATTATCTTTTATGCTGATAACCCATATACCAATAATGAAGAAGATTATTTACGCTTATCAGTATGAAGTTTCGTGGTAAAACAAAAAGCGTATTAAATAATTATTTACGCGATATGACAACTAATTATAAAACTAGTTTCTTACTACCACATGACTATGAAATACCAACATTTAATTACCCACAATATGTATTACCGCCAGTTCCATATAACTATCCAGAGTATACCAAAGATATTATGCCTTCTGATGTAGTACTACTATTAAAAACTAAAATTACAGCACCAGCACAATGTAGAAAAGCATATAAGACAGTATTAAGTCCTTTTTTGAATGAATTTAAAAGAAACTTTTTTTCTGATGAATTTAATGAAGGCTATTATGAAACTGAAATTGATTTAAAACAAATTGACCCCACAATTCAAAGTATTAGTAAATTTAAAGATGCTTATAAAACTATTGAAATAAGTAATTTAGGTAATTTACAAGTTGAATGTAAACAAGCAAATATAGAGAATGTTATTCTTAATAGAAATATTAATTTATCTGGTGATTATGATAATTGTAATATTGATTTATTTTCATTAGCAACTATAATTTTACAAGAAAGTGGTCGTTATCAAACTGATAAAGTTAATTTTGATAATACAATAACTTTATATACAGATAATATAACCAATGATATTCAAACGGTTGCCAGTGGTTATACTAATGGATTACCAAGTTATGATGATTATGAAAATAAATATACAGGTCAAAAAGGAAGCGGAGATATTAGGTTTTTATTGCAAATAACAAAATTATATAATAATGATAACGATAAAATTAAAGAAACATATTTACAATCATATTATACAAATGATATGAAATTAAAAATCAGATTTTAAAAAGTATTATTTGCTAATTTAACAGCAATAGTAAAGGGGCAATTTAATCAATGATTTTGGGGTAATAACAAAAATATTGTCTTGGATGTTAATAATCCAAATTTACTAGGCATTAGAAACAAAAATGAAAACCCAATCAAAATTACATTTATACCAAGATAAAGAAAAAAGAGATTATTAAATCTCTTTTTTATTCTTCATCAACTTTTACATTACTATCATTATCAATTACTAAATTTGGCTCTGTTGTATCTAAATTTCAACGATAAACTAATTTAATATAATTAAAGTCAAATCCTCATACAGAATATTCTGGCACCCCTTTATAATTAAATAAACGAATATTTTTTTCTCATTTTCCATTTGCATATCCATGAGTTTTAAATAATTGAAGACTATGATGATTACCATATATATCAATTATTTTATCTTCATTAAAATTTTCATACTTATATTTAATAATTCTTCAACTATAATTTTTATCACCACGCCATACTACATAATATCATTTTTTATCAACTGTATTAAATGGTTTTTCTTGTGGTGCTATTCATCCTAAGTTATCTCTGATTTCTTGGTTAGCGGTATTTATTTTGTTTTGTTCTTTTAGTTTTGTTAATTCTTCTTTTGTATATTCTTGTGGTGTATTACAAGCAACTAAACTTGTTGTACTTGTTCCCGCTAGTGATATTGTACCAATAATAATTAATATTTTTTTCATATTTTTAATTTCCTTCTATTGACTGATAATTTAAATAAAAATGAAAATAAAATTAATTATTTCCATAATTTTTTATAAAGAACCTCATTCAATACCGGGTTGATTTAATAAAAAACCAATTCAAATACCTTTTCCCCTATTATTCTGTTGTATTAACTCAGAAGTAAGATAAAAATTTAATGCAGAAATAGCATTAGCAGCGGCGGGTATAGTAGGAACAAAATATGGTGATATATTAGTTATAAATTTACCAGCACCCTCTTCTCCTGCAATATTTTCTTTAATAGAATTTAAATAATTGACTAAAAGTTTGCAAGCTTTAGTATGCATTTTTAGAATTCAATAAAATTCTTTTTTATATAATCTCCATTGAAATATGTACATACCACCTCGAAAATATACTGCATTACTAATCATATCTACAGAACGAGTTAACCTATGTTTATCTTTTTGATAAGGACTAGCGGCAATTGTTGTTGGTATAGCACTTCCACTAATAGTTAAAACACTTAATAAACTAAGTAATTTTTTCATACTTGTTTTTCTCCTTTTCTTAGTCTTGAAACCTTACTCAAGATCTACCTACATTATATATATATACAAGCAAAATTAGCGCTTATTTTAATAAATTTATCTTTTAAAATACTCTTAATTACACGTTTTAAGGGCTAAATTAGCAGTAAAATATATTAAGTTTAATGTATTATTTGTATTGTATTAAAGTATTGTATTGGTAAAATATTATGATATTATTATTTTAGTTAAATAAAAAAGAGAATGACCCTATATCATTCTTATTTTATATTATATACTAATAAATAATTATTTCAATTTCATTATAATAATTTTATATTATTTGTTTAGTATTTTTATACAAAATATATTGTAATTGTGAACTATTGGTATATAATTAAAAGCATAGGTTTAATCTTTTTTCCGTAAAAAAGAGTTTATGCTGACTTGTTAATCGGACAAGAATAAAAAAAGAGAGGTTTATAAAATGGCACTTACAAAAGAACAATTAATCGAACAAGGTTTAAGTGAAGAAATTGCAGAAAATATCTTAAATCAGTTTAATAATGAAGCAAAGCAAATTAGAGAAAGTGTGCAAAAACGCGAAGATGTTATATCAAAAGAAGATTTTATTAAATTATCTAATTCATTAGATAATTTAAAAGCATTTAAAGACGTTCCATCTACTAAAATTGAAGATATTAAAACTAATTTAGAAAAAGTTAGTGGTAGTTCTTTATCTGAAAAAATGCAAACTTTAAAAGAATTAAAACCTGATTTGTTTGTTGAAGATCAACCATCAGTTTCACCAACTAATTTTATTAAAGATATGATTGAAAAATCGGTTGAAAATAAAAATGATGAAATTGAAACTATTAAAGAAAAAGGAGCATATACTCCTGATGAAATTAAAAAATTAACTGATTATACACTTAAAAACCTTAGATAATAAGGGAGTGAAATATTATGGCAACAATTAACTTGCCACAAGTACCTTTTACATTGCAAGGTAATACAACAAATCAAAAAGCGTATGTTGATATGGTTAATGCATTATTGTGTGGACCTTTATATAATGAATATGCAAGTATTATGCAGTATGCAACAGCAACCGCAGAACAAGTTGCTTGATTACCAAATGCAGGACAAGCATTATATAATTTAACTCATCGTGTGGTATGACAAGATGATTATTCATTACCAAATGGTGAAACAACTCAAACTATGGGATTAACAAGAATTCCAATTCCTATTGATAAAAGATTTAATTTAAAATTAATGAATGAGGCTTTTGACTTAGCATTAATAGAACAAAATATTAAAAATGGTGTTATTGCTGATGCTATTTCTAGTGTGATACAGAATAAATTTGTTAATTTAGAATGTGAATTAATTCAGGCTATTTATGATTATTGTTTAGCATATGGTCAATATATGAAGTAATTCCATTTCGTAGTTATACAGCCGAAAATGCAGATGATGCAAATAAAGCATTCTTTAAATTAAATGAAACTTTGATTGAATTAACAAATCAAATTAGTAATTTATATTTTGGTTTACCAACAGATAAAATGTTTATGGTTTTAGGTCGAAGATCATATTTAAGATTAACACCTGCTTATTTAAAAGTAATTGGTTCACAAGCACAATTAAAAGCGATGGTTAATGGTGAATTATATGAAAATACAGCAACGGGTATTCCAGTATCAAAAAGATTTCATTTAGAAAAAACATATACAAAAGGACAAGTTAACCGTGATAAAGATTATAATTTTACTAATGTAAGTGGTTTAATTATTAATAAACAAGTATGAGCTTATCCAATTAATATGGATACTATTCAACAAGTTTTAGATAATGATACTGCTAACCCTAAATGAATTGGTAAAGTTCAATATGCAACACCAACTATTTTATATCCAAAAACATGTAAAATTATTTTGGAAAAACAACCAAGCCAAGATGAAATTACTGCCGCTAAAAGTAATCTAAATAAAACTTTTAGAGTTCCAGTTGATTATCTAATTTCAGCAACAAAACCAGAATCAAAACCAAATAATCAAGGTTAATATAAAATGAATTTACTAATATTACGCGTTTTAACTTTATTAGTATCTAATTTAGAAAATAAACCTTTAATAAGTAAATTTGTAAATTTAATTAATAGAGTTAATCAAGTTCAAAATAAAGTATTAAAACCAATTAATTATATTAGTGATAAATATAATAAAATTACAAATAAAGTTGAAGATATTTATCAGTGATTAAATCCATTTACTTATTTAGATTTAATTAAAAAAGGTCATAAAAAAGAAATACAACAAATATTAAGTCAATTAGAAAAAGATAATAATATTAAAAATAGAGAACAATTTAAAAATGAAAATTATTTAAATACTAATTAACAACCTTTAAATAGTAGTTGACTTGATAGTGGTATGTTTAATATTACAAATAAGTTAACTTTAACAGGTAATTTAACTATTTTAATATATACAAAAACAGCAAAACATCCAAAATTTTATGGTCCATATGTTTATCCTAGTGTTCCAGTTGAAATTTGAAAATTATTAAGTAATGCTGTATCTAATGCAGGAACTTTATTTTGGCGTTATTGATTAAGAAAATGATTACCTAGTCATTTAAGAAATTATATTAAAAAACGATTACCGCAAGCATTAAAAGAAAAATACCCAAAAGGAACTACTAAATTAACATTATCAACAGTTCAAAAATTAAATCAAATTAAAAAGTTTATTAATAATTTAAAAATTGGACATTTTAATTTTAATTTTGCTGGTGAAATTAATAATAAAAAATGGTATCGTGAACGCCGAAGTGATGTTAAAAATATTAAGAATTTATATAAAACACCAGTTAAAAATATGTTTTACAAAACTAATCAAACTATTAAAACAATTAAGAAAACAAGAACAAGAATTAATAGTTATAAGCCAAGTAATTTAAAAAATAAATATCGTAATCAATTAAGAGGTGTTTTATATGGAAAATAATTTAAGTAATTTGTTATTTATAACAGTTGAAGATGTTAAATAAAGTAAACTTTGACAACCTATTAATGATAGAAAACAATCTGTTTATAATGATAATTTAATTTATAATGCTATTTTAAAAACTAGTTTATGAATGGATAGATTATCAGGTGGGACAATTTCCGATAAGATTAATAAAAAAGAATTATTTCCATGAATAAAAAAAGATAATACTGGTTTAATTGAATATGATAAATGATTAAGTTATATTCAATCTGCTTGTTTATTAGCAGTTATTAATTGATATTTACCAAAAGGAGTTAATGATTTAACTGGTAGTGCATCATTTTCACAAGGTGGTGTTGCTTATTCACAAACTAATGATCCTGAGGCAAATGAAAATATTACTCGTGGTGTTAAAAATGCTTTAAAATTAGCAGGTGAAATAATTGATATTATATCTAGTAAAACAGTATCTAGACCTTATAATTATAGTTTAGATAATTATGCTCATCTATGAAAAGAAGAATATAAACATATTAGTAAAAAAAACTTTTTATTCAACATTATTATTTTGATTAAAAGAACGATTACAAACAGATAATTCAATAAATATTACTTATCCAACTATTAATGATTTTTCTAAAATTGATTATAACGAATATATTAAAATTATTGTTCCTTTTGACAATGAAACTATTTATGAAAAAAATGGTGTTTGAAAAGCAAAACAAAGTGGTGAAATTCCATCGGATGTTATTAAAGATAGTGAATTTAATAAAAATTATATTGAAAAAGTTGATGGTAAATATATTGTTAAAACATCAAAAGATTTAGCAAGGAATTATTATGATGCAAATGCAATTAATAATTTTTTAATAAATAAACAAGATAAATTAATAAATGGGACAAACATTAAAACTATTAAATGGTAATTCATTATTAGGGAGTGGCAATATATCTATTAGTGGTGGAAATGATTGAGAAGAAGTTGATAGTAGTGATTTTAGAGTTGGTCAAATCGGATATAATATTCCTAATTTTGATAAAGAAAATTATATTTATAGAATTTGAGCCTAAGGAAAAAATAGCAACACAGAATTAAATGGTGAAGAAATGCTACAAACAAGGCGTGGTTTTATAAAAACATTGAGTGTTTTATATGACCAAATAGGTAATAATAGGGAATGTTGGGCATTATCTATTAATCCTAGTGGATTGATTAATGTTGGAGCTAATGGTACAGCAACATTTAGAAAATTAGGGACTATTTTTATTGAAAGAAAAAGAATAAATTATTCAAATAATACAAAATTAATGGCAGATGAACCACCACACTCTATTTATAAGCGTGATACGGATACTGATTTGCCCAAAGAAATGTGAAAATGATACAATTTCTTGATAAATAAAATAAAGAGTGTAACAACTATTAAGGAATTAAACTTAATTAAATATAATCCCATATGGCAAAATGTTTTAAATAATAGAAATGATATTAAAGAATTATTCAATAAAAAATGATTAGAATTAAATAAAAATGAATAAAAAATTAAATGAGGTAAATAATTATGAAACAAAATAAAACAACTTGATTAAAGAGTGCCTTACCTTGAAATTGATTTAAAAAAGACCCTATTCCGACTTATAATTGAACTCATAAAAATATTAGAGAATGAGAAAGAAAATATAAAATTCGTAGTTGAGTAGTTAGTTTTTATACATTGATATTTTTAGCATTAAATTGTTGATTAGAGTATGGGATGATTAATGGCATTAAAGACCAAATTAATTGGTATAATTATGGACAATATTGAGGTAATTGAATTGCTATTTTGATAACACCTTTATTTACACACGGAATTCAAGGTATATTTGTTGCTAGTAGTAAACCAAAAGTAGATATGAAAATTGATATACCAAGATTAAAAATATCTAAAATGGGATTAGTATTTACAATATTACCTTTAATTACTTTAATAATTTCTTTAATTATTATTTGAATTGATAAATCAAAATGAAAAAAAGACCATTTAAGACATTGCTTTGACTGCCGTATTAATCCGCGTGTCGTTCAACCACGAATAGCTAAACAATGAAATAATTTAGATGGCATAACAGAAGAAAAATTAAAAAATATACAAAATGAAAATATTAAAAAACAAAAACAAGAAGAAAATAAACAAGAATTAAATATAAACAAATAATTAAATTTTATTAAAATAGACTATATTTATAGAGGTGGTTGATATTTTGGGGCGGTTATATAGTTTAATTTATAAATTATTTTGTTCTGAAAAGATGGATGGCCACTGTTTGAGTAAGGATGAGAAAGGAAGTAAAAAAAATGTTAAATGATACATTAATGATTGCTTTACTTGTATTAGCGGGTGCTGGTGGAATGGGTAGTCTTGGTATTCTTGGATTATCTGCTAAAAAAATTAAAAAATATAAAGCAGAAATTAGAGAATTAAGAACTGCTGTTATTGCCCACGAAAAACATTTACGAGGATCTGAATATGCAACAGAATTAGCATTAAAAACAGGTCAAATTAAAAATGTTAAAAAGCAAGTTAAAGTAAACAAAAAAAAACAAGAACAAAAAGATGCTATTAGACAACTAACAAATAGTATTTAAAAAAATAACCTTAATTGGTTATTTTTTTATTTTTCCTTTATTATGTTTTATATAAAAATTAATAAGATGTTCTATTCGTTGTGAATAAGTAAAGTCATTGAATTCATTTCAAACTTTTTCTTCATTTTCATTTAAGTAAACATTAACATTTCGAATTAATTTAGAATAATATTTTCTTGTTTTTTGATTAAATGAATGTTTCATAATATTATCTTTCATAATTAGCAATAATAATAGCATCGCGTAAATGATTACTTATATTTTCATTATTATATTTTCAACCTTTACCATATTGATAAGTTAAATTAGCATATTTTTCAAATTTTCATATACAACTATCATTATATTTGCTCAAATTTTCCATATTTTTAAGAACTGATTTAGTATGGCGTGGTGATACTCAATTGATATTTAATAATTTTTCTGTTTTATATTTAATTGCCCCTATAAGTTTTAATAAATCATCTCTATCTTTACTCGCATTAGCAGATGTATATAAACAATCTTCAATATTAATAATTGCTTCTGCTCTTAACTCATCTAAAATAATATTGGTTTGTACAATTCAATCACGATTTGTATATTCATATTTATCAATTAATTTATTATCTTCAAAAAAAGCAATAGCCGTAGTACCAGTTCCTGATGGGTTAATACCTATTTTTATCATTATCTTAAAAATCTTTCTTTAAATTGATAATAAAAATCTTCGCTTTGTTTTCTAATCAGAACTGGTGATAATTTTTCAACATTTAATTCTTCTTTTAATCAATTTTTATCTTTTGAAATAATATCTTGTTCTATTTTTGTATTTGTAATAAAATTTTTAATATTATTAAAATGCTGTTCACTCATTCAATTTGGATTTGAATTGTTAATAATTTCTGTTTGTTCTTTTTCTTGCTTAGAATTAATTTTACTTATTTCACTATTATCGGGGTCTAATTCTTCGGTTGGTAAACCTAATAATTTACTTAAAACATATTTAACTCCATAAGTTAATATTGACCCATACTTTTAGCGGGGTCAGTATTTTTACCTGTAAAAGGTCAATAAGTTTTAATTTCTTCTGTTTCTTTACATAAAGTTAATTCCATTTCAAAATACGGGATATCATTAATTACTTTTAAAGTATCTTTTACATAACTTCAAATATATGTAATATGATGTTTTTAAAATTCTTTTTTAACTAATTCTAATACTTGTGCTTCACCAAAATAGTTATACATTACTCTATCATTCATTTGCATTGTTTGATTTTTTTCTAAATATAATGATAAATCGTGTTGTATTTCACCAATACTTGCTATTAATGTTTTTTTAGTTTCTTGTGGCATTTTCTCATTTCTCTCTTTCTTGTCATATTAAAATTGCTTCTTTAATTTGTTCTAAATTTTGTTTAGTAATATCAACTTTTTCTTTAATTACTATTTTTAATTTTGGATTTATAATTATCATTAATATTTTTTTATTATCTATACAAAAGTCTTTTTCTAATAAATAATAAAGTTTTAATTGTCAAATATAGCGTTCAATATCTGTTTTCTCATTAGAACTAGTAATTTTTCAATCACATATTATATATTCATTATCAGTTGTTATTCCAATAAAATCAGTTGTCCCACACATTAAAGGACTATAAAGTGTTTTTTCAGTTTCATAATATTTAAATTTAATATCTTTAAAAGTTTCTTGATATAGTTTTGTAAAATTTTTAAATAATTCACGATGTGATTTTATTTCACAATCAATAAATTCAATGAATTCATCATCAAAATTATTTTTTATTCAAACATCAATCATATTATGTAAACATATTCCACGAGTTTGTGCTAATTTTAAAATATTCTCATCAATTTGTGAAAAATTTTTTGGCACTAAAATATTAACAATTTTACTTACACTAGGTATTAAAATACTATACTTATGTAATTCATCATTAAAAATATATAAAGGTTTTAAATCTAATCTCATAAAATTGTTTCATCATTACAAATATGTTGATTATCATTATTAAATAATTCTTTTGTCTCAGATGAATTAAATTCTATTTTTTCTTGTGGTTTATTAGATTTTTTTAAATCATTATTTGTATGTAAAAATTCATAATTAGATACTTGAACTATTCAATGTATTTTATTATCCTTATCTTTAAAAGATTGTAAAACACCAGTAATTGCTATTTGACTACCTTTTTGACAATATTTTTATAAAGTAATTGCTTGTTTATTTCAAACTTGACAAGGTATAAAATCAGTTTCTTTTTGTTTTGAATATGGACGAGTAATTGCTAAATTAAAAATAGTATATTCTTTTCCATTACTTGTTTTCTTAATTTCAATATCTTTTGTTGTTCTACCAATTCCAATAAATTTATTCATTATTAAATTTCCTCCAAATTCTTTTCTTCAATTAAACTATCAATATAGTAATAAGCACTTTCTTCTGAATGACATTCTTCTAATGCTTCATTAAATAAGTCTTCTTCGGTATAAACTTTTTCATCTTCATCTTTATACATATTATTCACATCCTTGTCATTTAATATTTTCATTTTCTAAATCAATAATTGTTGTTAATCATTCATTTTCATTTTCAACACTAGCAGTAAGTTTTGCTTCTTTTAATGTATAAAACGATTTAGTTAGAACTTCATTTTCATATTTCATTACTAATAAGTATTTTTTTCCATAATTATTTCTCCTAATGTTGTTTACCTAATGCTCAATGTTCATCAGTCATATTTTTAAATGAAACTAAATAACTTTTACGCATTAATTCATTTAATTTATTTTCTTGATTGCATTCTTTATGAAAACAATAACCTCAATATCTTTGTTTAAGACAAGTTTTATTTAACTTTTTCATAAAAACCTCCTAAATTATTCCTTTGATTTTTTTGTCAATTTGTAATATTTTTCATCCATCGGATGCTAAATCTAAAATATCGTTAATTTTATAATATTGCATATATGAAACAATAACATCTCACTTGTCTTTAAATAAATTTAAGTACATTTTGGCTCATTCTAAACATTGCAAATCATAATGCTTTTTATGATGTGAAATACGACAATTAATAGATTGACAATTAACTCAATCAAATGATGTTGTTATTTCATTTCAAGTTTTATTAATATACAAACTTTTATATTCTGTCATTTATTTTCCTCCTATTTTTAACTCGCTGGCACTCACTCCCAAGTGAAAGTGCCAAGCGAGAATTAGTTATATAAGTATTTATCTATTTACTTACTACGCCATCCGCCTTAGTGGGGTGAGCGGTGGTGGTATGTTAATTGTTTGAATATTTAATAATACACAGTTGTTTTTTCTTTTTGCCGCCAGAAAGTTTTCTCTCTCTTCATCCGCACCATTTCAGGTCAAAGCGTTCAGTTTTTAAAATAAATTCACTTGCACTTTGAAGAGCCTAGTGCTGGCTTTGTGGTTTGTAAAACCGCTGCCACTTCTAAAAAGTAATATCTATCGCAAATTTATTTATAAAGTGTCCATCTCAATATTTATTGTCGTTTGATGTTGACTTCGCACTTATCACGACTATCGCTTGTTAAAGCGTCTATTATTTCCGGACTGATTACCGTTGGGCTAGACCGCCTCTGGTGGGAATGAGTTTAAACTCATGTTCTTATGAAAGCACTTAGTTATTTAAAATAACAGTCCCACACTGCATTAAATTGTTTTATAAAATTTAAGTTTTAAAAAACCCGTTTCTCAATCAAAAATAATTTTTGAATTTTCTAATCGTTTATAAAATCGTTTTTGTTTTTTATTTTTTGTCCGATTTAATAAATCTTTATGTTTTTCACAAGTTCATAAAACCTTATTTGATGAAAACTCTTCAGCAGTTATCAATATCACAAATTTGTTGTTGCTTATTTTTCATTACTTACTCCTTTCTTTTATTAAGTTTTTTTATTAGCAAATTAATTAACTGAAACAGAGAAAGGACAACACCTTAAAATTGGAGAAAAAACAGGTACACTTTGTAAAGATTTCTAAGATATTTAATAAATGTGTAAACAACTTAAAGAGGGTATCAAAAAGTTGTAATAAAAGTTTCTATTTTAAGATTTTAAAACGCTGTCCTTTCTATGAATCAATTAATAATTTTGGTTTTACAAATAAAAAAACCATTTTAGTAAATGGTTTAATTATTATTCTTATTCAATTTCTATGTATTTGTTAAAACCCTTCTTTTTTACATGCGACCTAAAATTGGAAATACTAACCGTAACGCGGTTGGTCTTTTCAAAATGCTAATTTATTTGTACGCATAAAGAAAATCATTAACATATGCAATAATGCCTCTTCCGTAAACATTGTTGTTTGAAATTGAAAAATTAATTTTGCATTATTGCCTTGATTTGGGTCAACACTTCATATTAATGCTAATGATGTTAATATAATACCCATCACAACAAAATTTAAAACACTCATTAACGTTACAGATGGTCCATTTCATAATGTAAATGATAAAATTCCTTTTGTGTCTCTCAACTCCGTGGTTTTTGAATATATTCCGGATTAACAGTATCAAAAACAACTGCTACTTGCGAAAAATCAAATAATAAATTTTGAAATAAAATTTGAATTGAAGTCATTGGGGCAAAAGATAACCAAGCTGAAGCAATTAGCAAACTTAACATCAAACCAAAATTAACAGCAACTGTTACTTTAATATATTTAATAATATTGGCAAAAATACTTCGCCCTTCAATAATTCCTTGTTCTAATACTAATAGTGATTTTTCTAATAAAATAATATCCGAAGCTTCTTTTGCAATATCAGTAGCATTATTAATTGAAATCGCAACATCACTTTTGCGCAATGCTAATGCATCATTAATTCCATCACCCATATAGCCAACCTTGTGTTTATTGCTTTGTAAAGCAGTAATAATTTGAGCTTTTTATAGGGGGGTTAATTTTGCAAAAATATCATAGTTTTCAACTGCAATTGATAATTGTTCTGCTGTCATATTTTCAATTTCTTCTCCAACTAAAACTCCCCGAACTTTTAAATTAATTTTATTACAAACCACTAAAGTTGTTTAAGGAGCATCGCCAGTTAAAATTTTCATCTTTACTCCATATTTATTCAGTAATTTTAGTGTTCCTTCAGCATCTTTTTTAATAACATCAGTAAATGATAAAAAACCAAGAAAAATTAAATCTTGTTCATCTGTCAAATTTTTTTTTTTTTTTTGCAATTAGTTTATAAGCTACAGCAATTAAACGAACACCTTGTTGATTTAATAACAATAAATTTTCAATAAGTTTTAGTTTTACTGTTTTATCAAGTGGAAAAACTTGTTGCTCAATCTCATAGGAATGACAAAGATCAAGCATTTCTTCTACTGATCATTTGGTAACAATCATTTGTTGTTCATCGTCTTTTGAAGTCACTAATACTGAAACTCTACGGCGAATAAAATCAAATGGTATTTCATCCAATAATTGATAAGTTGTTCGTAAACTTTTTGTATAATTAACTTTTGGATAACTAATAATTGCATTATCAATTTGATTTTTCATTTCTAACTGAAAATAACTATTTAAATAGTCATATTTTAAAACTTTTGGAGCATTAACTTGATTAATGCTATGATAACTTTGTAATTCAATTTTATCCTCAGTTAATGTTCCTGTCTTATCCGTACATAAAACATCAATTGCTCCTAAATTTTGAACTGCATCAAGTTGTTTAATTACAACTTTTTCTTTTGCTAAATTTTTGCTTCCCCGGGTCAAGTTAGCAGCAACAATTACTGGCAACGATTCGGGAGTTAAACCAACTGCTACAGACAATGTTAAAATTAAAGCTTCTAATCCATTGTCCTGTTCGAATGCCATTTAACACTAGCACAATTGGTACCATAATTAAAATAATTAGAATAATTAAGCGCGTAATTTTTTTAATTTCTAAATTAAAACTATTTTCTGTTGGTACTGCTGCTAATTGTTCATTTAACATTCCTAAATAAGTATTAACACCTGTTTTTAAAACTACCACAACAGCGGTTCCTGCAACAATACTATTTCCCATAAACCAAAGATTTGATAAATCAAAAATTTGATGTGGTGCAGCATTCGCAACAATTGTTTTAAAAACAGGTGTTACTTCACCAGTTAAAACAGCTTGGTTAACTGACAAATTTTTAGTATAAATAATTCGAACATCACAAGGAACAATATCACCTGTGGAAAGATAAATTAAATCACCAGGAATTAATGTTTTTGATTCTACTTTAACTGCTTTTGCAACTAAATTCGGTAACATTGTTTCATTAACTGTTGCAAAATGGTATTCCCCTGTTCGAATTACCATTGAAGTTTTTTTTTACTAATTGTTGTAATTCTTTTATTGTTCGAAATGCTTTATAATCTTGTCCTAATGAAATTGTTGCGCTTAAGGTCATCATAATGGCAATAATAATTGCACTAGCTAAAGATAATGGATCATGAAAATCTTTAACAAAAAAGTTCCTAATTGAAAACCAAAAATTACAATTAATAATAAATTAAAAGAATTAACAATTGTCAAAAAAATATTTTTCATTCAATTAAATTGTTGTGGTTTAATTGCAGTTTGACCTGCGTGAGCTAAGTATTGTTTAACTTCATCATTATGATAACCAATTTTTTGATTAGGTAAATTTGCAACAATTTCAGGAATGGTTGCTTGGGCAAGTGCTTGATAATCAGTAAAAATTTTAGTTTCATTAAATTGTTGGTTCTTTTTTGCCATAATACCAAGCCCTCCATGATTATGGTTTAATAATATCATAATTTAAAAAACAAATTTGTTAATAAAAACACAAAACAATTGTTTTGTGTTACTTATTTTATGTCATTAAACCAGCTTCGTATAATCGTTTAAAACGTCCTTCAACTTTTTTTAGTTCATCAAAGGTTCCACTTTGAACAACTCCATTTCCTTTTTCTAAAACTAAAATTTGATCAACATTCTTAATGGTACTTAAACGATGAGCAATAATAATTGTTGTTATACCTTTCATTAGGTTATCTAATTCCGCTTGAATTTCTTTTTCAACAATATTATCTAAAGCACTTGTTGCTTCATCAAGAATTAAAATTTCAGGATTTCGTAAAAACATTCGCGCAATTACTAATCGTTGCTTTTGCCCTCCTGATAAAATAAAACCACGCTCTCCTAGTAAAGGATTAAACCCTTCTGGTAAGTCAATAATAAAATTATATAATTCTGCTTTTTTTGCTGCTGCTTCACATTCAGCATCAGTTACTATAAAAGTTCCATAACGAATATTATCGTAAAAACTTCCGTAAATAATTTGTGGTTCTTGTTCAACATAACCAACATGGTCTAAATATGATTTTAAATTAATTTTTTTAAATTTTGATTATTATTAACATAAATATTCCCTTTTGTTGGATCATAATATCGTAATAATAATTTTGAAATTGTTGATTTTCCAACACCTGTTTCTCCAACAAAAACATAACTTTTTCCTTGGTGAAAATGAAAATTAAAGTTTTCTAAAATATATGGTTCATCTTCATCCGCCGCATCATATTTAAATCAAACTTTGTCAAAGACAATATCACCACTAATTTCTTTTAATGGTGGTGTGGTTGCATTAATATTAATGTTAGGAACTTCATTAAAAATTTCTGCAACACGAGTTGCTGATGTTGATGCTGTTGCTAAATTAGCTAGTAATCGAACAACTTGAATAATTGGAAAAATTAGGGAATTAATACTCATTGTAATTGACAACATCACAGTTGGGTATAATCGATTATTGTTAACAAAAATAATTCCAACAATTAATGCAATTGTATTCATACTAGTCAAGGTTGTTATAACAAAAGCAATTACAATTGATTGTACTTTAATAGCACGCATACTAACTTTATAATATTCTTTATGAATTTTATTAAAACGTTCTTTTTCATATTCATTTGTACCTGTTGCTTTAATTAATCGAATTGCATTAATCCGATCATTAACATCACCATTAACATCAGAGACCACTTTTCGTTGTTTATACATTAACCGACGAATAAAAGTAAAACCAAATGAAGTTAATAATAAAATTCCAAATGATATTCCTAAAATAATACCAGCTAATTCCGCAACAGTTGCACTTCCATCAAGATAAACAAAATTACCATCTTGATCAATAACTGGTTCAATCCCGCGTGGACCATCTTGGTATTGCAAAACACGGTTATCTAAAGTAAACATAATCCCAATACTACCAATGAAGGTGAAGAAAGCATTTAAAAAATTTTGTGGAACTTGAAATGCTTGGTCACTTAAAATTTGCGTATCAGAAATTAATTTAGTTAAAATATCACCCATTTTTTTATCATGATAATAATTCATATCTAAATCAACTAATTTATTTAAAACTTTAATTCGAATATCAATTTCAATTTTTCGTGAAATTGACCCACCAACTAAACTTTGTAAATATAAAAACATTCCTGAAACAATAAAAGTTCCGGCAAAACCAATTGCTCAGTATAGTAATGTTCCTCATGGCATCACAGGATCATTAATACTTGAACGCTTTGACATTCTCGTTGTCAATTCCATCATAACAATATTTGTTAATTTAGGTAAGGCAACTGTAATTCCACAAGTAATAATAATAAATAAGATTAAACATAATCAACGAAATCAAAATTGTTTATAATAAATTGATAATAATTTAAAAAATCCCATTGGGGTGGCTTTTGGCTTTTTAATTGGCAACGGTTCTTTTTTTGTATTATTGCCAGTTAAATTTAACCCATCATTTTTTTCTCTCATCATAAACTCCTTTTTGTGCATTTTGTTAAGTATTTAACAAAATAATTATACGAATTCTAAAAAATATTACAAGTTATTTTATTAATATTTGTTAAATATTTAACATTTTATTTAAGATGTAGACCCTTCTTTTTTTAGCAACTCAACTATCCTTCCTAAATCAGCTAGTAAAGTTTCATATCGTGGTTTTGATAAAATTTGCATAATGCGTTGATCTAATTGATTTACTAAATTAAAAACAATTGGTTTTAATTTTCATCACTTTTCAGTTAAGGTTAAATAAATAATTTTTTTATTATTTTCTGGGCGATTTTTTACAACATAACCCTTTTGTACTAATTTTTTTGAAACAATCGTAATATTTGCCCGTGATTGATTAACAACTTGTGCTAATTCATTCATTGTATAGTCAGGAAACCGTTCAATTAAAATTAATAACCAAATATTAGAAATTTGAAAATCATAATAACCTTGTTTTTGTAGTTCATTTTCAATTTGCTGTGTAAATGCTTTGTTAATAAAAACTAAATAATGAAAAAGTAATCCACAACATATTTCATTTTCTACTTGCATTTTTTCCAGAATAATCCTCCTCCTTATCATTAATTTTTCTATATTTCTTATCTTTTTTTATCTTAACATAGAATAAATTAATGTTAAGTATTTAACAAAGATAAATAAAAAATGTATTTAAAATAAATACACTTTTTTTGCTTTCAACGTTCTAAATCATGAATTGAATTATTATTAGTTAAAAATTCAATTTCAAAAATAATATTTTTGGAAGTTAATTTGCCTTTTTTCTCATCATTTACGCGAAAAGCATAATTTTGATAAACAAATTCTTTAATTTTATTTTCTGATTTTGTTAAATCATATCCTGTTTCCTTAATAAATAATTGATATAATGTTTTACCTGTACTTTCTGGTGGTGCTGCTAAATGCAAATATTTTTGAAATACTTTTTTAATCGAAGTACTACCATGAATTCAAAGCATATGGTGATCAATTTCTTTTACTTGCCCAGTTTCATCATCTTCATCATAAATTTCACCAACTAATTCTTCTAAAATATCTTCCAGTGTAACGATTCCAAGAAAATTATTACTATCTTCATTGGTACTAACAACTGCCATATGAACTTGTTCTTGTTGAAATAATTCTAAAGCATCATCTAATTTTAAATAACGAGAAAAAAATTGGTTCAGAAACTAAACTTTTGATATCAACTTCTTGATGATCAATAACGGCAATAAAAACATCTTTAATGTTTAAAATTCCAATTACTTTTTCAGTTTCTGGAACTAAAACAGGAATACGCGTAAAACGTTCTTGCTTATAAAACCGTTGTAATTCTCGTCATGAAATATTACTATAAATTGTTTTAACTTTTTCCTTTGCTGTCATAATTGAACCAATTGTTTTTTCATCAAAAGTTATTGCTGATTCAATTAGTTCTTTCTCATTTTTTCTAAAACACCTTCTGATTCAATTGTTGAAATTAATTCTAACAATTCATTTTCTGTTGTTAAAACACCATTTTTTTTGTTTATGAAAGGTTAACAACCAAGTAAAAGTAAAAGGATAAAACAAAATTTTTCAGATTCATAAAATATAAGCTGAAAAAATTGAAAACTTTTCAGGAAAAGCTTTAGCAATTGTTTTTGGTAATAATTCACCAAAAATTAAAACAGTTAAACCAATAATTCCTGTTGCTACTCATGTTGCTGTTTCAGCATTGATAATCAAAGACGCAAAAAATAAAGTTCCAATTGTTGCTAAAGCCGTATTAACTAAAGTATTTGCAATTAAAATAGTTGCTAAAGTACGATCATAATCTTTGACCAATTTATAAACTTGTTTTGCTCGACGAATTGTTTTATTTGTTGCTCTTTTTTGCCATTTACTAATATTCTTTTTTGCCATTTGTTTTAAACGAATAACATTAATTGAGGTAATAGCTGTTTCTGAAGCCGAAAAAAACTTGAAAAAATTAATAAAATAATCATTATTGGAAGTAACACAGCCAATGCGATGGTCATATCCATTATCATTTACTCTCCTTTAAAATCTGTATTACTTTTTATCATTATATACTTTTCTCTCATAATTATCTACTAAATAACACCATAAAAATATTTAGATTTAACTTTAAAAATATAAAAAATAATGTATAGTTATAGATAGACAATTATATAAAATAATTCTTGGGGAGGAATAGAAATGAAAAAACTGCTAAGTACAATGGCAGCAATGACACTCGCAACAACAACAGCAACAGCAACAATCGCTTGTTCAAATCAAAATATGGCTTATTACAACCAATTCATCAATGGTATAAACAATAAAGAAAGTTTTATTTTTATGGTTTCAGCAAAGAATTGCATTCATTGTCAAAATACAACAGATACAACAATTCCAAATTTATATAATAAAAATGGCTATGGTAATGATAAATATGACAAGTATTTAGCAGGTAATTTTGGTGCCCAATATGCTTTAAAAACATATCCGATTAGTTCTGATGAACAAGAAAAAATTAAAAACACTCGCTTAATTATTACTGATAACATTAAAGATTATAATGGTATTTGAAAAGAAAAATGAGCAAAAAAAATTGCTGATTGAATTGTAACACAAGAGCGAAATGCTCATAAAATTAATGGTAAAATTGACAAAACAATTACTGCTGATTCATTAGGATTAACTGTAACGCCAATTTACGTCTATATTAAAAATGGAAATTATGTTGGGTTCGAAACTGGTGACGTTGGAAACTTACAAACGGGGGCCAATTCTGACTTATGAATGAATCGTTTTATTAAACATATGGTCTTAGAAGATTGAGATATTGATCATAATAAATCATAATAAAAAATACTCAGACAACTTGCTGGGTATTTTTTTAATTAATCATTGTTAAAATTGCATTAAAAATAATAAATAAATGATTATAAATAATTTGGTGAGTATACATTTTGCGCCGATCATTAATAATAATCGGTGTTTTTGTTGTTAAATTAGTTTCTATAATCGGTGAATTTTCTTTTAAAATAAATTTAATATTATCTAACGGTAAAGTTTTATCAGTATGTTTTAAAACATTAAATAAATAAGTTTGATCTGTATCAATAATAATTCAAATTACAAGATCATCATCTCTTAATTGTTCTAAAAATTTTTTAGCAATAAATTCATGTGTTGTTACACTTACATCAAAACCAATTCCTAACAATTGATGATAAAAATTAATTAATAAATCTAAATGTGTATGTTCACCAATCAAATAAATTTTTTTTGTTGTTTTTAGCATTGTTTTTAATTTTAAAATTGATGATAAATTTTCATTTAATAATTTTGTCATCATTGCACTATGGTTTGATACTAAATCATTAACAGTATTTTTTGATGGATTAAGACGATAAAACTGATTAAGTTTTTTTAAATTATCTAATTCATAGCGAAAAAAAATATAAAATTCTTTTCATCCTGTAAAACCTAAACTTTTACAAAACTTTGTCACCGATGAAACACTTGTATGTGATGTTTCTGCAACATCATTAATGATAAAATTTTCATTTGATACTTTAGCAAAATTTAAAATAGCTTGTGCAATAATACCATTAACAATATCATCATTACGATTAATAATTTCCTCTAACTTCTCAAGAATATTAGTTTTTAATTGCATATTACCCACCTATTCATTCCATGGTTTAATCCCTTCAGATTTCAATTAGATTTTAATAAAATTTAGATAACAATGGAATGAAAAAAATTTGAGAGTTTAATGAAAATATTTTCCTAATCTACCTCATCGGTACGGTCTTTTACTACTTCCTCAATTTTTGCTAGCACAGTAAATAATTCTTCAAATTCAAACTTTTCAATTTTGTTACATACATGTGGACATTATTTAAATCCATTTTAACCTCCTTTCAAGCAAAAAATTACCATCCTAAGTTAACTTTTCCTTGCAAATATAAAACTTTGTTTAACAACAAAGTTTTATATTACTTTAACATTAAAATCATATTGTTTCATAACTTCTGGTTTGTCCGTTACTAAATATGAAACATCTTTAACGTCATAAAATTTAAAAAACCCAACTTTATCAAATTTTATACTATCAGCTAATAAAATTTTAACTTGAACCCGTGCTAAGGCTGCTAATTCAACCCGCGCTTCTTCTTCATTACTTTTGAAAACAGCGCCAGTTTTATCAATTGTATTTGCTGAAAAAATAACTTTTGAAAATTGAATTAATGATAAACTTTCCTCACAAAACGAACCATAAAAAGCTTGTGATTTTTCTCGTAATTTGCCTCCAAATAAGACATTATATTGAACATTAGGATTATCTTTTGCCAATTGTAAAATTCGAAATGAATTAGTGACAATTTTTATTGGTTTATCAATTAAAGTAACAAAAATTTCACAAGTTGATCCTGCTCCGACAAAAATAACATCATTTTTTTCTAACAAATTTATTAACTTTTTTCCGATAATCATTTTTTTATCAAAATTAATACTACTTGTTCGAACATTAATATTACATGTTTTATTATGAACTCCTAAAAAATTAATACCACCATAATACATTGTAATAATTCCTTCATTTTCAAGTTCTTTTAAATCACGGCGCGCAGTTGTTGCTGAAATATTATATTTTCGAACATATTCAAGAACATGATTCATTTCGTGAAAAAGTTTTTGACACAAATATGCTAATAATAAATCTTTTCGTTGGACTCGATGGATAATTCTCTACTCCTTTCATTGTTTAATTCTGTACTTAATTATTATACCGAAAAAAAGTTATTTACCAAAATGTTCCAAAAATTTTCTTAAATTTTCAATAAGTTTTTTATTATGCAATAATTGATATAATTCAGCATCACTTGCTTTTTGAATTGCACCAATACTTTCAAAATGGTGATTTAATAATTTAATTCGTTGTTTTCCAAACCCTGGGATTGTTTCTAGAATACTTGTTGTCAAAGCTTTTGTTTGCCGGCGGCGAAAACTAGTAATTGCAAAATTATGAACATCATCTTGCATTCTTGTTAAAAATAAAAATAAACGGCTACTTTTATCCAAATATACTTTCTCTTTTTTTAAATTAAGTAAATGGTCAGTTTTATGATGATCATTTTTAACTAAACCAATCACGGGAATTGATAAATCTAATTTTGCTAGTTCTTTTAAACAAGCATTAACTTGTTGAATCCCACCATCCATAATAATTAAATTAGGAAGGGCTTGTTCTTCTTGAATAATCTTTTGATAACGACGAGCAACAACCGCCGCAATACGGTGCATATCATCTTGATATGGAATTTCTAAATTATACTTACGATAATCATTTCGTGATGGACGACCATTTTTATAAACAATAACCCCACCAGTCACAAACTCATTATTAATATTAGCAATATCAATCATTTCAATTAAATATGGTAATTCTGATAAACCTAATAGCATTTGTAACTCTTTTAAAATTTCAGCATTATTTAATTCTCGTTGGGCAGTTGTCTGGTATTGGACATAAGATTCATAACTATTTTCAGTCGCTAATTTCATAATTGTTTTTTCAATTGATGTTTTAGGATGAAAAACACGATTATCAAATAACAATTTTAATTCTGGTAATGCAATTGCTTCGTTAACAATTATTTTTGTGGGTAAAATATTTTTTTGATAAATATTTTGCAAGTATAAGCGGTATAATTCTTGGTAATCTTCAGCAAAATCAAGATGATAATATTCATAATCTTTATAGCTTAATTTTCCAGCACGATAAAATAAAGTTGTTAACACTAAATGCTCAGTAGTTTGATATAAACTAATCACATCTAAATCATCATTTTGATTTAACATTTCAACTGTTTGTGATGATAAAGTTCAATCTAAGTTTCGAATTAAAACTTTTAATTTATGTGCTTCTTCAAATTGTAAGTTATCTGCGGCTTGAAACATTCGTTTCTCTAGTAGTTTTTTTGTTTCAGTAAAATTACCTTTAAAAAAATTATGAATTTTTTTAATCATTTTTGTATAATACTCTGAAGGAACTGATTTAAAACAAGCACCTGAACATTGATTAATATGATAATAAAGGCAAGGTTTTCCAAGATTTCCTTTACAACGACGTAAAGGATATAATCGTTCTAAGACTTTAATAATTTCCCGCGCATGACTCCCTTCTGGGAATGGTCCATAATAGCTAGCATATTTTTGATGAACATTACGAACATACAAATATTGAGGGTCTTTTTCTTTTGTAATTACAATATAAGGATAATGTTTATCATCATTTAACAAAATATTGTATTTTGGTTTGTACTGCTTAATTAAATTATGTTCTAAAATTAGTGCTTCTTTTTCAGTTTTCGTAATAATTGTTTCTAAACTAACTATTTCTTGAACTAAGCTGGTTGTTTTATAATTATACACTTTGTTAAAATAAGAACTAACACGACTTCGTAAGTTTTTTGCCTTTCCAACATATAATACTTGATGATAATTATTGTAAAATAAATAGCATCCTGGTTTAGTTGGTAAAATCTCAACTTGCTCTTTTAACGATAATTTTTCTGACATTTTTCATTCTTTCCCTTATGTTTGTTAATATTTTATTCTTAATTAAAACAATTAGCAACTCATCATAAAAAATCCAAGATAAGAAAACGGACTTAATATTAAAATAAAAAACTACTTTTCAGAAAAGTAGTTTTGTTAATTTTTTAACGCTTGTTTTGATTTTTCTACTAACACTTTAAATTCACTTGGATTATGAATTGCTAATTCTGATAACATCTTACGATTTACTTCAATGTTAGTTTTATTTAAACCATTCATAAATTGTGAATACGACATATCATGTTCACGTACTGCAGCATTAATTCTTTGGATTCATAATGAACGAAAATCTCTTTTACGTTGCTTACGATCACGAAAAGCATACGCTCATGATTTCATTACTTGTTCTTTTGCTTTTTTGTAATGCGTTGATTTTGTTCCAAAATATCCTTTTGCTTCTTTAATAATTTTTTTACGACGTTTTCTTGTTGTTGGTCCGCCTTTAACTCTTGCCATTTGTTAATACTCCCTTCTCTTTCTTTATCCTTGTAATAGTTGTTTTAATCGACTCTGATCAGTTTGATCCATTAAACCAGCTTTACGTAAATGACGTTTTTGTTTTGTTGTTTTATTTTGGGCTAAATGTGAAGTATATGCATGCGAAATCTTTCATTTTCCTGTTCCTGTTATTTTAACTCTTTTTGCTAAAGATTTTTTCGTTTTCATTTTTGGCATAAATTTTCCTCCTTGTCTTTTCTTTTAAAAGTTAATTTAATTAATTATTTTTTTGGTACAACATACATATCTAAAAACAAGCCATTTAACTGGGGTTCTTTTTCAATCTTTGCTAAATCTTCAATATAACTAAAAAATTTATCTAATGTTTCTTTGCCATATTCAGGTCTTGCAACTTCTCGACCACGAAACTTTAAAGAAATTTTAACACGGTTTCCATCAGTTAGAAATTCACGCACTTTTTTTGCCTTAAATTCCAAATCATGTTCACCAATTCCTGTTCGTAAACGCATCTCTTTATTTTCAGTTACATGTTGATTTTTCTTATTTTCTTTTTCTTTTTTCTTTTGTTCGTATTTATATTTTCCATAATCAACCAATTTTGCTATCGGTGGATTTGAAGCAACTGATACTAACAATAAATCTAAACCTTTTTCTTCAGCAAAACGAACTGCTTCATTTCGCCCTAAAGGGCCAACTTTATTACCATCATCTAAAATAATTAAAACTTCACGTGCTCTAATATCATAATTTACTTGCTCGATATTTTTATTGTTTTTAGTGGGTTGATTCATCCAATACCTCCATTTTAATTAATTAAAAAAACGCTCAAAAGTAGCGCTTTCATTAACAAGAATTATCTTCTTAAATGATTAAAATATAATCATTAAAAACTTTAATTTTATCTTGTAAAACCTATTAACCACACTAAAGGGCATAGGTGAGCATTAGCTACTTTAACATTTTTCATTATTAATTATATGATGTTTTTTAATTTAGTCAATAATATTAATAAGATATTTTAAATTAACTTACTAATCAAAATCATTGTATTCTTCTACTCTAATTGTTGCTGAAACTCTTTTAAAATTTGTTGTTCTGCTTTTGACAACAAACCATTAGTTGTTACTAAATTTTCAAAATTAGTTAATGTATATAAAGGAACTTGTAAACTTTCAAAAGCAATAATAGCTTTTTTTAATTGATAACTAAAAATTGCTAATACCGCAACAACTTCCAAACCTGCCGCTTGTAAAGTTTTCACAACTTCAATAACTGATCCACCGGTAGAAATTAAATCTTCAATGACCACAACCTTTTGTCCCCTTTCATAGACTCCTTCAATTTGATTTTGTTTTCCGTGACCTTTTTTACTACTACGAACATACCCAAATGGTAATTGTAATAAATGGCCTAATATAGCAGCATGGGGAATTCCTGCTGTTGCTGTTCCAAAAATATTATCAATTTTATCTTGTCCGAAATTAGTATTAATAAGTTCAGCAAACCTTTCAGCAATTGTTCACCGCAAATTAGGATAACCCATCGTTAATCGATTATCAATATAAATTGGTGCTTTAATTCCCGATGCTCAAGTAAATAATTCGGTAGTATTAATACTAATTGCTTTAATTCTAATTAATTCCGTAATAATGTTTTTCATCTTCATTCGTCCTTTCTAATCTGCCAATGTTGTTACATTTTGTTGATAAACGGCTACCGGATCAGCAGCGCTTGTAATTGCACGACCAATTACTAAATAATCAGCTCCTAATTCTTTTGCAAGAACTGGTGTTGCCACTTGTTTTTGATCAGTTTGTTTAGTTACCAATTGAATTCCATGGGTAATTGTTTGTAATGATGAAAACTGTGTTTTAATCATCTTTGCTTCTCAAGGGGAACAAATCACACCATAAAAGTGATTACCTACTGCTAATTTTGATAAATTTTGTACTAATCGCTCCGTTGTTAATGTTGAAGATAAAAATAAAGTTTGAAGATCATCATTATCAAGACTAGTTAATACTGTTATACCTAATAATAATTTAATTGAAGTATCTTGCACAACCTGATGCACTAATTCTAATGTTTTTTCACCACTTGTTAAATGAATTGTAACAAAGTCAACTTGATATTGTTTTAATGCTTGTAAAGTTTTTTCAACTGTAATTGGAATATCATTTAATTTTAAATCAAAAAAAACAATATGACCGTGCTGTTTTAATTTATTAATAATTTCAAAACTAATAGCATAAATTAATTCCATCCCAACTTTTAAAAATAATGATTGTGGCGGAAACTTGTTTAAAAAAGTTCATAATTGTTCTTCTGTATTAAAATCACACTCAATAAATATTTTTGGCATAATTATTTCTCCTTCTGGTGCGCGATTCCCACAATATGGCTTAAATGTTGTAAATTTTGTTCTTCACAATATGCTAACAAATCTCTTTTAATCTCTAAAACAAGGTTTGGATTAGTAAATAAACTAGTACCAATTGCAACAATACTTGCTCCAGCCATTAAAAATTCAAGAACATCATTGGCAGAACTAACTCCCCCCATGCCAATAATTGGGATTTTAACTACCTTAGCAACTTCATAAACCATCCGAATTGCGATTGGTTTAATACAAGGTCCACTTAACCCTCCTATAATGTTACCTAAGGCCGGTTTTTTCGTTTTAAGATTAATCTGCATTGCAGGAATAGTATTAATTAGACTAATTGCATCTACTCTTTCTTCTTGACAAATAATCGCAAATTGCTTAATATCAATAACTGATGGTAATAATTTCACAATTAATTTCTTTTTTGTTAAAACACGGCGAACTCTTTTAACTACTTGTCGTGTTACCACCGGATCAGTTCCAAATAAAATACCGCCTTCTTTAACATTTGGGCAAGAAATATTTAATTCAACAAAAGAAATTGCATCAATTTCATTAATAGCAGTGTCTAATATTTCGTATTCTTCAATTGTTTTTCCATTTAAGTTCACAATAATTGGAATCTGAAACGCAGCAAAGGTGGGTACAATCTTCGCTGTAAAATAATCTAACCCTGGGTTTTCTAAACCAATAGAATTAATTAATCCCGCTGTAACTTCAGCTAACCGCGGTGCACTATTGCCTAACCGTGGCTCTAAAGTAATTCCTTTTGTTGTTAGCATTCCCAACTCATTAACAGCAAAAAAGTCTTGGTAGCATTCACCATAACCAAATGTCCCACTTGCTGTTGTTAAAGGATAATTTAAGGTATATCCTAAAAATTTTGTTTTTAACATAATAATTTTTACCCTCCCTGCTTTTAATATTCAACAATAATGATTGGTACATCTGTACAAATTTTTTTATTAACCCCATCAATTGTTTTTGTACATCCCATACATGCCCCAACACCACAAGCCATATGACTTTCATATGAAATTTGTGTTGCAATTTGTTGCGTTTTAGCTAACGCATTAATTTTTGTCAAAACAATATCTGGCCCACAAGCAATAATTACTTTGGGTTTTGATTTTGTTAAATATTGTTCTAAGGCTATAACAATATTTTGTTGGTGACCAATTGAACCATCATCAGTATTTAACAAAAAATTATTATTATTTTGAAATAAAGTTACGACATTTAAAACATCCTTCGTTCGTCCCCTAAAAATAACATGATATTTTTTTTGTTTTTTAATTAATTCATCAATTAATGCTTTCATTGGAGCAATTCCAATTCCACCTGCAACAATTAAAATGTCATCTATTGTCGGCGTAACTTGAAAACCTTGGCCATGTGGACCTTGGATTTGAAAAACTTGACCAATTTTTCATTGATTAGCCATATACCATGTTCCTAATCCCTTACACTGATAATAAATGCTAATTGTTTCAGTAACCGGATTAATGTCAAAAAAACTAAATTGTCGTTTTAAGAAAAACTGTTGTTGTGCTTCAACTAGAACAAACTGACCTGGGCAAGCAATTTTACTAAGCTGTGAAGGTTTAAATGTTGCTAGTCATAAATCAGAACCCAATTGTTGATTTGCCAATAAAATAGTTGATTCAATAATTTGTTTTGTCATAGTTATTCCTCCTTTAAATGATAAATTTGACCTTGATAAATATTAATAATCGGTCATCCTGTTAAATTTTCTCCCAAAAATGGTGTATTTATTGATTTTGATTGTAATAGCTCTGGGGTTACAACTTTGTTTAGTGATAAATCAATCACTGTAAAATTGGCATAATTATTAACCTCTAATTGGACATTATGATGTTTAATTAATTGCTGTGGTTTAACTGTTAAAGCATTAATAATAGTTGACAATGCCACTTGCTGTGAAATCACTAACTTTGTATATAATAATGGAAATGTTAATTGTAACCCTATAATTCCCATTGCACTATTTGCAAACTCACCTTTCTCACTTGTCTGATGTGGAGCATGATCAGTTGCAATAACATCAATTATGCCATCATTTAAAGCTTCAATTAAACTTAATTGATCGTTAATGTTATTTAAGGGTGGATTCATTAGATAATTCCTATCATTTGTTGTAATATCATCAACTGATAATGTTAAATGGTGCGGCGTTACTTTACAAGTTAAAAAGGGATTATTTTTTTTTCTTCGCGAATTAGAGCAATACTTTTAGCCGTGGAAACATGACATAAATGATAAAGTAATTGTTGTTTATTAACAATTTTTAAATCCTTATGCAATGGTTCCGATTCATAGTTATCATCAACACCAATTAAACCAAACTTTTGCGCAATTTGGTGCTGTAAAACAACTGTTTGTTTATTCATATTTTGCCGATTATCAACATGCAACGAAATAAGTTTTTGATTTGCTTGCCCATATTTCAAAGCCTTAATTAATAAAGTTTGATTTGCTAAATAAACCCCATCATCACTAAAACCAATAACATCATCACTAATTGCTGCAAAATCAACCAATTCTTGACCAGCTAATTATTTTGTAATTGCCCCAAAAAATTGAACATTAATTGGTAATTTTGCTGCTTTAACTAACAATGGTCTTAAAACATCAATATTATCAATTGCTGGCTTTGTGTTGACCATCACACATACCGTCTGATAACCTCCATACAAACCGCTAATTGCATCTGTTATTAAATCTTCTTTTGCTGTTTGACCTTGTTCACGAAAATGAGCATGTAAATCAATAAAACTAGGAACAATAATACAATTTGGTGACAACTTAATTTCTGTTCCTAAAATACTTGAACCAATGTGAATAATTTTATTTCCTTCAATCGTAATATTAGTTTGTTTAAAACCAATTGGTAAATAAACATAAGCGTTAGTAAATGTATAAATCATCTTAATTATCCGCTAAAATATTATTTAATAATGCCATTCGTATAAAAACCCCATTTGTCATTTGCGCAAATATTTTTGCTTGTTGACATTCAACAACATCATCATCAATTTCAATACCACGGTTAAAAGGAGCTGGATGCATAATAATTGCGGTTGGCTTCATTGTTGTAACTAATTCAGATGTTAACTTATAATTTCGTAAGTAATCTAAATGATATTTTTCATCAGCATGAAATCGTTCAAACTGGTAGCGTAGTAACATTACAACATCCATTTTTGGCAAAGTTGTTTTAAAATCAACAGTTTTTACACCAGGTAATTGTAATTCATTAATTCCTGTTGTATACACATTCATTCCTAATTTTTGCATAATTTGAATATTAGTTTTTGCAACTCGTGAATATTTAATATCGCCCACAATGATAATATTTAATCCTTTAAATTCACCAAAATGTTCTTTAATTGTCAACAAATCTAATAAACTTTGGGTTGGATGATTTCCTGACCCATCACCAACATTTAAGATTGGGATTTTAATTTTATCAGCAAACTAGTGATAATAATTATTTTCCGGATGACGAATAACGAGTTCATCAACTCCTAATGCTTCAAATGTTTTAACTGTATCATATAATGTTTCTCCTTTTTTTGTTGCACTAAATGATTCATTAAAATTTAACGTTTTACAATCTAGTTTATGTGCTGCCACATCAAACGAATAATGGGTTCTTGTTGATGGTTCGAAAAAAGATTTGCCACAATCTTTGTTTGTTGATAGTTTACTTTTTTCTCATTATTTTTAAATTGTAATGCTGTTGTTAATATTCCTTGAACATCATCTTCAGTTCAACTATCTAAATTAAATAAACTTTTATTTTTCATTAAAATATAACCTCACTTTCCTGATTTTTAAATAAAGATAAAAAAAAACTTACTTAATTAATAAGATAATTTCCAATTAATTAAGTAAGTTTTAAAATGATGAGGAGAGAATAAAGTTAAGAACAAATAAGAAATAAAAACATTGGCTTCTTGTAACAAAGGTATTATGTTATTTTTTACATAATTGTCCTGATTTTTCATTTGCATTTATTATCACCTTAATATTATATAATACCAAAATTATTATATTTGTAAAGATAAAAACAAAAAAATATTAGAATTTTAAGATTAAAATTTTGATTGTGTCATTGAATTAATGCCCCCACCACCTAAAATTATTTCACGTGCATAAACAGGAATTACTTTCCGTTTTGAAAAACATTTTCGTAATACCAAAATTGCTTTTTGATCATAAACTGGATCACCAAAAATTGGACAAATCATCGCTTTGTTAACAAAATGAAAATTAAGATAACTAGCAGGAAGACGAAAACCTGGCATTCGATGTTTAAAACGCAAACTACATTCACGGTCAGTTGCTTCACGTTGGGTTAAAAATAATGGAAGTGGTTGATAAATTTTAGTAATTTTTAGTTTTCGCTCTTTGGCATCAGTTGTTGATTCTAACAATGATAAAGCTTCGATACTTCGCTCATATTGTGGATCATCTTTATTATCTGTTCATGCTAATAAAACATGTCCGGGTTCAACAATTTGAAGTAAATTGTTAATATGACCACATGCCTCATCATTATATAGTCCCCTTGTAATTCAAATAATTTTTTTAACATTTAAATATTGCTTCAAATATTGTTCAATTTCAAGTTTTGTTAAAGTCGGATTTCGATTTGGGTTTAATAAACATTCTTCGGTTATATATAATGTTCCTTCGCCATCAACATGAATACTCCCACTTTCTAGCACCAACGAACAAGCATAATAATCAACACCACTAGTATTTGCCATTGTAATAGCCACGTTATTATCCACATTATAGTCTCAGTTAAAATGTTTTGCTTTTAACATTAAACTATTTTGAATTCCTAAGTCATTAAATTCAAAACTAACTGCACGGCGTTCTCCCTTTTCATTTATTAAATAAAGTGCTCCTATATCACATGCCCAACTATCATAATAATTTGTTTTTACTAAATTAATATTGCTATTTCTTAGCATTTTTTTAACTCGTAAATAATTCTGTTCATTAACAATCATTTGGACTGGTTCATAATTACTAATAATTTTAGCAACTAATGCAAAAATTTTTTGCGCGGGAAAAGCATTTTTCTGTCAATTATCTTTCATATATGGTCATATCATTCAAGTTTGTAAATGATTACTTGCTTCTGCTGACAAATAAAACCCATCTTCTTGCGGAGTTGTTGTTAATAATTTACTCATTTTATAATTCCTCCGTTCTAAATAGCACCGACTATTTTATTAATAAAGAAAAATATAATTAAAAAATATTATTTGTTTTAAATAACAAATAATATATAAATGATTATTATTAAAAATCATTTTTTAAACAAAAATTTTCAATATAGATATTTTTTTAATACATTTGATTTAAAATATTAATTTCAAAAGAAACTGGTGAAGATGACATAATTTGACTAATACTTGCGATACAAAGTATAATCATTTTTCCCTGAGGTTTTAATTTACAAAGAACCTTAATTTTGTTTGTTAAAGCAAAATTTAAATTTAAACAAAGATTAAAAACTTCTGTTGCGACAGTCGGATTAACAATTTTAAGTTTAAATGAATCTCATTCTTTTTCTAATTGTATTTGATGATAATTAACCCGTAATTTATCAACTTGGATTTCATTTTGATATAAAATAATATCTGTCATTTCTGATTGTTTAATATAATTTGAACCTAAATAAGAAAAACATAATTGTAAATAATCAATTTCAAAAAGATTAACTGCCATTTCTTCACCAATTTTCCTCATATTATTCTAACCTTATCATAAATACAATAAACTAGCAAATATCTTGTGTTAAAAATAAAGTTAAAATTATGTTATCAAATAGAGGGTAATTGTTTTTCTTAAAATTAATTAATACAACAAAATACTTATTTTTGATTAATTGTAAATTTATAACAATTAAAGTAGTAATCCTTTTTAGTTGTTAAACGACCTAACATCATAATCCTAGTTTTGTTTTATAATATTTATTACGAAAATTAAACATAAATATTAGCAAATATTTATCCATTAAAAAGTTTTTTCCACTTTTAGTTTATCATAATTTTTGGGGTTAAAAAAAATATAATTTTCCTGAAAAAAATATTTTTTTAAACTTTATTAACAATTTGTTCATTAATTAAAATAATAAACTTATCAAAAGTAGTAGTAATTTGGTCTTCTTGTCCATAAATTCGATAAGTAATCATTTTTTTATCCCGTTCTTGGTCACCAATCACAATTTGATATGGAATTTTAGCAACTTGTGCTTCTCGAATTTTATAACTTAAACGCTCATCACGATCATCAATCATTGTACGTAATTTTAACTTTTTAAATTGCTGATGTAATTCATTAACATATTCCAAATGATGCTCATTATTAACTGGGATTATGACAATTTGTTTTGGAGCTAATCAAAATGGTAAAACCCCTTTTGTTTGTTCTAATAAAATTGCGATAAAACGTTCATAAGTTCCAATTAAACCACGATGTAACATTACTGGTCTTGCTTTTGCTCCTGTTGCATCAATATAACTTAAATTAAATTTTTTTGGTAATAAAAAATCAAATTGTAGAGTTGAAACAGTAATTTCATGGTTTAATGCTGTTTTAATTTGAATGTCTAACTTTGGCCCATAAAACGCTGCTTCGCCAATCATTGGTACATATGGAATTTTTAAATCATCTAATGCTTCTTGTAGCATTTGTTCAGCATGATTTCATATTTGATCATCATCATAATATTTTTCCTTATTTGCTGGATCACGTAATGATAATGAATAATAATCAACATTAATTTTTAAATCTGTTAAAACTTCATTAATTAATTTAAAACAACGTTTAAATTCTTCTTTTAACTGGTCATGACGTAAAAAGATGTGTGAATCAGTTAATTGCATCATTCGTACTCGCTCGAGTCCTGTTAAGCTTCCCGATGTCTCATAACGATGTAAAATGGCATGCTCAGAAATCCGTAATGGTAATTCACGATAACTACGTTGTTTATAATTATAGACAGCAATATGGTGCGGACATGCCATTGGCCGTAAAACACTAATTTCATTATCTTGTGCCATTGGTGCAAACATATTTTCTTGATAATGATCCCAATGACCAGAAATTTTATACATTTCACTAGTTCCAATAACTGGTGTATCAATCTCAATAAAATCATATTCTCATTCTTTTTCTCGGATATATTCTTGTAGTACTTTTTTTAATGCCATTCCATTTGGTAACCAAATTGGTAAACCGGGTCCAACTAATTTATCAAAAGTAAAGATTTCTAAATCCTTTCCAATTTTACGATGATCACGTTCTTTTCGCTCTTCATATGCTAATAATATTTGTTCAAATAATTCACGCGAAAAATGTGAACTTCCAGTTAATCGTTGCAACATTTTATTTTTAGCATAATCTTGTCAATATGCTCCTGCTAAACTTCAAAGTTTTAATACTTTAATATGTTTTAAAGTTGTAACTGGATAAGTATTTGGTAAATATAATTCATTACCAAGTAAGTATCCGGCTTGTTCTGCCCCTGTTTCTAGACAAAAAGTTAATAAATAAGGATTATCCCTATATCATTTTTTTGCATCGGTCATGGTCCCTAAAACAGGTGTAATAGCAAGATTATTATTAATTAATTTTGTTACTTCCTGTTCTAAAGCACTAAGATCGGTTTCTTTTAAATGTGGTTCAACATCAAAGTCAATTAAAAAGGTATCATCTTGTACCACAATTTTAGCAATTTTAGCGGTTGGATGTAAATTAGTAATTGATTTTGCTGCTATTAATGCTGTTGTATTATGCAAAATTGATAATGCTAGTGATGATTTATCAGTAATAATTTCTAATGGCCCATCAATTGTTACTAAATATTCTAAACTACGAATTTGACCAGCAAAAACCCCACCAAAGGCAGCTTTCCCTAGACTTGATGAAATACTACTGGCAATAGCATGAATTGTTTGTGGACTTTTAAATTCACGAACTTGCCCATCTGGTAATGTAATTTTAATCATTTGTAATCTTCCTTTCCTAAAAATAAAACTCGCTCCCAATATTATTAAAACAATAATACTAGGAGCGAGGTCTTCGCGGTACCATCCTAATTAAATTAGGATTTAACCTAATTTATCTTTCACACTTAATAACGAAAAGTGCTTAAACGTAAACTAACCGTTGTTACTAGTAATCTAATCGTTCTTTTATTAAGCTTCCATCATCCTTAACTTGCTGAGAAAATAGGAAGATTAGACCATGGGTAACTAGTTTAATTATTTAATTTTAATTTCTTTAATTTCTTCGTTGCGCGCAAATAAAATTGTTGAACCAATTTTTGCTCCTCATTTTTTTGCAACTTCACAAATTGCTTTTTCATCTGTTTTAAATGCTTCATAATTATCAACTTTATTCATAAAAATTGAATGCCATGATCCAAAGGCAGTATACAATTCTGGCAGTGGACTAACTCCTAAAATTACTACATTCGGGCGGAATTTTGAAATTGTTTTTAATAATTCTCCGGTGTTTGAAACAACAACAGCATATTCATATTTTCCATCTTTACATTTATTTGCTAATTTTTTAGCAATATCAGCGCGTGGTCCTGTTGTTGAATTCATAGCATCTTCTAATTGCTTTTCATAATATAATTTTGAATAAAATTCATGCTCTGCTCGTTTATTAATCATTGCCATCGTATGAACAGTAATAAATGGATAGTCACCATTTGCTGATTCACCTGATAACATTGTTGCATCAGATCCTAATTCTGTTGCAAAATAAACATCAGTAACTTCTGCTCGTGTTGGCGATGGATTTTCTGTCATTGTTTCTAACATTTGTGTTGCAACAATAACAATTTTTCCTGCTTCACGACATTTACGAATAATATTTTTTTCTCAATATGGAACATCATAATAAGGAATTTCTAAACCTAAATCTCCCCGCGCAACCATAATTCCATCCGATGCGGCAATAATTTCATCAATATTATTAATTCCAATTTGTGATTCAATTTTAGCAATAATTTGAACATGTTCAGCTTTACACTCTTTTAATAATTTTCGAATTTCTTTGATATTACCAGCTGTGTTAACAAATGATGCTGCAATATAATCAATTCCTTGTTCAACTCCAAATTTAATATCATTAATATCTTTTTCAGCTAAAAATGGTAATGTAAAGTCGACCCCCGGTAAATTAATTCGTTTATTTGTTTTAACAATATGATGGTTGAAAGCTTTTGTTTCAATAATTCCTGGCTTAACACCAGTAACATTTAACTGTAATTTCCCATCATCAACTAATACTACGTCACCAACTTTTAAGTCTTGTGATATATCATATGAAACAGTAATTTCCGTTCCAGTTCCTTCACGGCTTTGATATTCCTTTGGTAATGAATAAATCGTAACTGTTGCACCAGCAACAATTTCTTGTTTCCCATCTTTCATTATTCCAACACGAATTTCTGGACCTTTCGTATCTAATAATACTGAAATTGGTTTACCAATTTTAGCACTAACTTCTCGTGCTCACACAATTCGTGCTCCTTGTTCAGCATGATCTCCATGTGAAAAGTTTAAGCGAATTGTGGTCATTCCTGCTTTAAACAGTTCTTCAAGGGCACCTGCTGAATGCGTACTTGGCCCAATTGTTGTAATAATTTTTGTTCTTTTCATTTTCTCGTTAATATTAAAGTTAACCATTCTCTTGACAATCTCCTTCTAAAAATATTTTACCACCTTATTTTATCGTAAAATTATGATTTTTGATAAATATTCTGATTTAATTCATCAAATTTATCTCAAATTTCTTTCCGTGATGGTCGTGGAATACTTAATGCTTTCATAATTGGACGAGCAATAATTTGATCGCCGTGATTACCAATTGCTAAACCACCTGCTCCCGCAATAATTTGTTCAACAGCAAATTGTGCCATTTGAAAAGCACGATAACGCTCCATTGCCGTTGGATTACCACCTCGTTGGGTATGTCCTAAAACTGTCGCACGGGTAATATAACCACTTTTACTTTCAACTAATTTTGCTAATTTATACACATCGGGATAAATCATTTCACTAACAACAATAATAACACTTCGTTTTTGTGCTTGATGTAATGTTGCAACCCGCTCAACAATTTCTGTCTCAGATAAAGCAGCTTCGTTAATTGAAATAATATCTGCTCCACCAGCAATCCCAGCATATAAAGCAATATCACCACAGGCATGACCCATTACTTCCACAATTGAACATCGATTATGTGATTGCATTGTATCACGCAAGCGGTCAATTGCTTCAACAACAATATTAATGGCAGTATCAAAACCAATCGTATAATCTGATGAAGTGATATCATTATCAATTGTTCCTGGTAAAGCAATACAATTAATTCCCATCTCTGTTAACCGTTGCGCTCCTTGATAACTGCCATCACCACCAATAACTACTAATGCTGCAATTCCTTGTTTTCTTAAATTAGTAACAGCTTTTTCTCGTACCTTTGGGTCTTTAAATTCCGGTAAGCGTGCACTACCAATCACAGTCCCCCCTAAACGCATAATACTATCCGCAAAATTATTATCAACAACTTCCATTCAATTATTAATTAATCCTAAGTAACCATCACGAATAATATATGTTTCTAATCCTTTAGCATGTGCTGTTTTAATAACCCCTGCAATTGCCGCATTCATTCCTTGTGAATCACCACCAGATGTTAAAATTCCAATTTTTTTAAGCATGCTTTTTCTCCTTCTCTTTTGTTTTTTTCATCTTGTTTATATTAATTTTAGTTGATATTCTGCGATTGTAAAGATTTTTTTAACTTGTAAATTGTACTATGAAGTGTAGAACTTTATTTGATTTCATTATAACATCAATAAAATAAATGTTCAATATAATTTATTTTAAAAAAATTTAGTAGTTTTGTCTTAAATTTATGAATTTTGACACACCGAAAAATAAAATGATTAAAATTTTATAAGTAATTATACTAAAAATTAAACATTTGTATAAAAACTTCTTTTGAAGATAGTCAATGTAAAGATTTTTTAAGTTTAGAGTTTATTATATTGGCAACTTCTTAATAATAATTTCTTGAATAAATACTTAAATCAATTCCTTTAGAAAATCAATGTCTAAAATCACGAATTGCTCTTTCAACTTTGGGTTTTTGTGTTGGAGTTCCAGCGTCACAAAAATATACTTTAGCATTTGTTATTTTTTCAATTTTTTCTCAATCAGCAAATTCTTTGCCTTGATCTGTTATTATTCCTTTGCATCTATCTTTAAAAAATCTGTTAGAAAAAATTCGTTTTAATGCGTTTGTAACTTCTTTTTTTGTTTTTTCTTTTAATGGTTCAATGATTTTAAATTGCGTTAATTCTTCGATTAAAACTAAACAAACACTATTATTTTTACCAACCATAGTGTCCATTTGAAATCAACCAAATTCATATTTATCATGTTTTGCTTCTTCAATAGTTCTAAAATTTCTTATTTTACCGCGATTATCAATCCTATTTTTTGTTTTATATTTTCTACCATGAAAATACAAATTATATTTCTTGAAATTTAAAAATCCCAAATGAATATATTTATATAAAGTTTTAAAACATACTGGAAATTTAATACCAAACTCTTTTTCATATTTTTTACATATTTGTTCTGGTGAATCATAAAATTTGTTATATTTTTCATCTAGTCATTCTAAAATATTTAGCAATAATGATGATTTTTTAAAACATTTTTGTTGTTTTTGTAAATAATTTTCGTGTGCTAATTTAGCGTCATATTCATTATCTTTTAACCTTTTTATTTCTCGTCTAATTGTATTGCGATTTTTATGCAATATTTTTGCTATTTTAGATATATTGGGTTTACCATTTTTTCTTTTTAAAGAATCAAGTTCTAATAAATCTTTTAACATTACTCTTTCTTTAAAAGTAAAATGATGCTTTGTTTTATCCATTTTAAAAAATCCTTTCTTTTATATACAAAGTTAATTATATAGTTTTTTGAGGTTTTGGGCGAGCGGTTGATTTTCTTAAATTTTTGTGATAAAATAACTTACAAGTTAAAAAAAGTTTTGAGGTTCTTTCAAACAAATTTGGGAACCTTTATAAAATTCTTCGCTTAACGCTTAGAATTTTTCCCAAGTATTTTGAAAAGCGCGGCAAAAGTTTTTTTAAAATTTAAGTAATTTTTCGCAAAACTTATGAAAATCACCGCGAGCCCCCAGATTTAGTACAATATAATCACAATAATAATCATTTGTATAATTTCCTTTCTAAAATATATTTAAAAGTGCTTATATATATATATATATATAATGTCAATAGATCTTGAAAAAAGTTTCAAGATAAAAGATAGGAAATTATAAAAAATGAAAAAATTACTTAGTTTATTAAGTGTTTTAACTATTAGTGGAAGTGCTATACCAACAACAATTGCCGCTAGTCCTTATCAAAAAGAAGAAACTAAATTAGAAAATAATGAAATTAGTTATTTACAAACAAATAATTTAAAAAATTTAAATAAAGTTAAAAGACAAGAAATAACATATCCAATATTAGAAGATGTGTTAATTGATTTAAGAAAAACTAGCATGAAAAAACCAATGGAATTTCAAATAACTGATTTTTGATGTGTTGTGGCAGTTTTAAAAAATATATTTGATAATAATATTCTTAATAATAAAGATCTTAAAGAAATAGAACAAGACGAAATTGCAAGTTTTTTTCCAAACAATGCAAATGATGGCGCTTCATTATCAATGGTAATTGAAATATTAAACACAAACCCGATAATTCAGGAAAATTTGGGATTTAATTTAAAGAAAATTGATTTAACTCGATTATTTTAAAATAGATTAAATGATATAGAAAAAAGAATGTGGATAAGACATTTAATATGGGAATCTCTTTCTAGACAATCTCCTGTTATGTTTGGTGGTTTATTTGATGACGACGAATATGATGATGAGGGATGTGATAGCTCTTATCATGCTGCATTAATTGTTGGAATCAAACCAAATAAAGGAAATGTACTTAAAGATACTTATTATGTTAGAGATCCATGAAGAGACAGTGAGGCTGAATTTATTCCAGATCAAACTACAGAAATTTCAATAACGGGGGAACAAATTTTTAATATTTTATTTAATCAAATAGAAAACGGTATAGTATTAATTCATGAAGATGTTTTTCAATTATTTTGCGAAAAAGCTATTAGTATTTTTTCATCAATTTGAAAAATGGCAGAACCAGAATTATTGGCAGCTATATTATAAATAGAATTAAAATATGAAAAAAATATTAAGTCCTTTAAGTTCAATCACTTTAATTTGAACAAGTACAACAAGTTTAGTTGCTTGTAATACAACACAAGAATATACAAAAGAACAATTAGCAAAATTAAAAGAAGAAAATCAAATAAATACAAATAAGCAAGAAATAAAAGACAATTTAGAATGAATGGCGCCACAAGAAAAACCATTTAATCAAGTGGATAATAAATGATATTTTGCTATATGGAAACCTAATAATTCTATTTATTGAAAAATATCAAAATTTAAACACGATACAAATAAAGGAAAAAAATTGAGGCTTGAGATCCATTAAAACCATATTATATTGATCTCTTTTTATGGGTTTTTGAAACAAAAGAACAAGATTTATTAATAGATGATCAATCGGAAGGTAAAATAGAACGAATTTTTTGAAATGAAGATAAGGGACAAAATTTTAAAGCAGTTTATCGTTGAAATTTAGAAGATACTAATGTACCTAATTTAATTATTAATAAAACCGGTAATGTAAAAGTTAATGAATAATAAAAAGTCATTTATTAAAATGACTTTTTATATTTCTAATATAATTAATGATAATTTTTCATTATTTTTATTAAATAGTTGTAAATTATTAATATTAATTTGTACTTTTTCGGTAAAAATTGTAATTTCATAATTACCATAACCTCATATACCTGATATTTCAATTTGATTTAAATTAAATAGTTTTTTATCAAAAGTTATTTTAATACTATAATCAATTAAATCTTTGATTGTACTAATTCAATCTATTTTAGAATAAAGTAATTTATATCATTCAGAAAAATAATTTAAATAGTCTTCTATTTTGTCATTAGAAACAATTAAATTAGTTAAATATTTACCATATTCACCATCAGATAATTTAATTTCTGATGGAATAAGAGAAGGAATGTTATTTGTTTCTAATTCATTTGTTAATGATAATCAATTAAAAAAATTTGCTTCTAATTGATAAATAGGATTTTCTGAAATATCTTTGTTTTTAACACTTACTTTAATTTCATTATCTTTGTTATTATTAACATTTGGTTGTTGTTTTAAATTTCAATCAATAATTTTTCCAGTACTTGAATCAATTAAAGGTTTAAGAGGTTCACCACCACCATTTCAACGATAAACTGCTTTAAAATTTTGTCCCTTATCTTCATTTCAAAAAATTCGTTCTATTTTACCTTCCGATTGATCATCTATTAATAAATCTTGTTCTTTTGTTTCAAAAACCCATAAAAAGAGATCAATATAATATGGTTTTAATGGATCTCAAGCCTCAATTTTTTTCCTTTATTTGTATCGTGTTTAAATTTTGATATTTTTCAATAAATAGAATTATTAGGTTTCCATATAGCAAAATATCATTTATTATCCACTTGATTAAATGGTTTTTCTTGTGCTTTAATTTCTTTTCAATAATTTACTGGAATTGGTGGATTAGAACCAATAAAATCAAAATATAATGAATATATTTGTACTTGACAATCTGAAAAATAAAAATATCCTTCTTCTAATCTATTTGGTTTTGAAATTAGTTTGAAATAATAAGGAGAAAATAATTTAATATCATCATTATAACCTTTGTTAATAGCATATTTACTATATGTATAATTTGATAACATATAAATAATTTGTTTAAATCTTTTAATAGCACTGTCATTAATAGATGTAGGATTATCTAGTTTTCAATTTTCAAATAAATCATCAATAATATCTTCGGGTTTTTGTCCTTCGAATTTTTGGCGTAGTTCAGCCGCTTTATTGGTAGGGTTACCTTTTTCATCATATTTTGCACCTTGAAATTTTCTATCATAATTATAACGATATGTTAAATAATTCAATAAAACTTTATCTAAACCATTTTTATTTATTAAATCTAAAATATCTTTACCTTGAATATAGTTTTTTGCAATACTTCACGGTAAAAAACTTTCAGTAAACCAATATTGAAATACTCTTAAATTAGGGTTTGTTTCAATTAGCATTGATAATAATGGTACTAAATTAGCATTTTCAATATTTGATGATGGATAAGAATAAACACCATTGATATTTCCTCAACATTTAATATTTCCAAATAACATTGATTTAGGGTATTTAATCTCAATTCCAGTAAATACTGTATCTTCGGGTAATGATTTTTGTAATACTAAATGAATACTATTTTGGTTTTTTCATTTAAAATCAGTCACCTTAACTAAATGAGTAGATTTAATAATATCAACACCATCAGGTGAATAAGGTCTTTTATATTCTTCGATAATATAACATTCATTTTTATTGTCTTCGATAATTGGTTCATTAATAGATACTATTTTTAAGTCATAGGATTCTAAAAATTCTTTGTCTTTTTTTTGAAATATCATTAATTAAAATATCTTTTTCATCAATCATTACATAACTTGTACTATTATCTTGAACTGTGGTATTTTGTTGAATTTGTAATTTAAAATTAAAATCACTGATTTCATAACCAATAATCTTAATATATTCATCTTTATCAACAAAACCTATTTTAACACTATTTTGAGAGTAGTTTAAGGTTGGTTTTTGTTTTGTCTTAACAAGATTATTAATTTTATAAATATATAAGGTTCTAGCACGGTCTTCAGTAAATAATTGTGCTAAATCAGGGTCGCTGTACTGCGATTGACTAGCAAAATCTAATGGAATACTATCAATTGAATAGTCAATTGGTTCATCATTTTCTGCTAATTGTGCTAACATTTTTTCTGATGGTTTTAACATTATTTTTGTTCTCCTTGTTCTTCATTAGGTATATTTATAATAGTTTCATTGTTATTTAATTGTCTGTTTAAAGTTGCATTTACTGGTAAGCGAACATCAACAATTAAATCATCAATATTTTTAATATTAAATGTTCTACTATTTAAAATAGCATTATCATATTTAATTAACTTAATAATGAATTCAGTTAATTTAATTTCTCTGATATATATCATTTGTTCATACGAAGCGTTTGTTTGAATATTAACACCAGCAACTTCCGCTTGTGTTTGTTGAGCCCCCTTAGCGATTGCGGGAACATGGTGGCGATTTATTTTATAGTAATTAATTAATAATCAATCATATATTTTGGTTAATTGTTCACCTTTAAAATTACCAGCAATATAGTCTACTGGTTGAAAATTACTATTGGGGTCTCCTTCAACTAATAACAAGTCATTTTCAATAAACGAAGCTAACATTTTACTAATTTCCTGGTCAACAACACAAGTAACTCCATTAGTATTAATGGTAAATTTACCACTATTTAATAATGGGTCTAACATAATCTTTTCCGCAATAATATCTAAAATACTAGCAAATTGTTTACCATAACGAGCAGAAGGTTAAAAATTAGGGTTATTAGGAATAATTTCAATCGGAATAAAATTAAGTGGCAATATTTCCTCTCTTTGTAATGTTGTATAGTTATTTCATTTAGTATCATCAATATATAAGTCGGTAATAGTACTGTATAATCGTGTTTTTAACTTTCTAATAACTTTTACTTGTTTAGTTACATAATTAATTTCTAATTTTTCAGTAATAAAAACACTCTGGTTATTTTTAAGATAAGGGTCATAATCAAAAGTACACGAAACTAAATTACCTAATTCGTCATATTGGTCATTGTAAAAATCAATCATAATAAAATTAAGTTTTGAATTATTAGCAAAAATAAAATATGCACCTTTACCATTCTTATTAATTTTATATTCGTTATATCAATTCTTATTAGTAAAGTCTTGCATTTTTAAAAAGTTATTAATTAATTTAGTATCTATCTGTTTATTATTAATTGGATTATAAATGCTAATTTCTAAATCACGTGGATTTAAAAAATTAACATTATCTTCACAAATTCTTTTTTCTAAAATTTCATTATGTTTTTGAACAGTAACATTTTTACGATTAGTAATAGTTGATGCTAAATTAAGATAATAACTATCAATATCATATTCTTTTTTTAATTTCTTTTTTGCTGGTAACAATCCCATTTATATCACCTCTTTATTTCGTATCTTCTTTTTTAATAACATCTTCAATACTATCTTGTTTTTGTTGTTTGTTATGAGTTTTGATAAATCTAATAGTTTCAATAATTAAAACTATAATTCCTGCTCCAATAAGCATTGCTGAAACAATAACATATGCTGGTCAAAAAATACCCAATGTTTTTTCTCCGATAAAACAAATAATAATTCCGGCAATAAAAAACAATGATGAAACTCCAAAGATTTTCAAAAACATAATCATATCTTTAATAGTTACTTTTGGCATAATACCATCTCCTTCCTAACTTACTTTTTTTCTTTCAATATACAATCCTTTAATTTCAACACTATTTGATATTGATGATAATTTAAACTCACCATTGGAAAATAATTGAATGGTAATTCAACGACTTGGATTATTTCCATATGATATTCCACTTGCTAATTGAACTTTAAAGTTTATATGCGTAATTATATATAGTTCTATCTCAAGCGTTGTATAACACCATAAACGATAATAATATTCTGACTTATTAAAATTTTTAATTTTATATCCTTTATAATCTTGAACAAAATCACTAGTATCAACAACTTTTCAATCATTTGATATTTTAGGTAAATCTTTTTTCTGTAAATAAAATTTATCTAAATATTTAGTAGTACCAAATGTATCATCAGTACTTTCAATTCCCGCAACTGTACTATCAATAATCATATAATCAGTAGTATTTTTATCACCTTCAAAACTAGGGTCTCAAATTCTTAATTCCCCGTTTTCAGCATTAAAATCAGCATTAACACGACCACTACTATTAGGTAATAAAGTTATTTTATTTTGTTTTAAATCTGAAACCATTAATTCATCAGCAGTATTTTTAATAATTGTTTTATTATCAATTTTAATATCACTACCGCCACTTTGTTTTGCTTTTCAGACACCATTTTTTTCATAAATAGTATCATTATCAAAGGGAACATTTATTTCATTATTGTTATTTTTAACAATAGTTTTATTGTCAATCTTAGTTTTTTCTTTTTCTATTAAAGCATCAACTTCTAATTGAGTATAATATGCTTCTAAATCAATCATTGTTAAATCAATACCTTCTTCTTGAAAAGTACGAAACATTTTCTTTAAAGTTGTTAAATTAGCCAATGATTTTGCATAGGTAGACAATAGACCTTGTCAAGTAATCATAGGGTCATTTTGCGATGAATAATTAATATCACCAACACTCATATTTGCCGAAGTAAAAAATTCAATTGGAATGCGGTTAAATGTTCAATGCTCAATCGTAATAAACACCATATTAATACAAATTTTCTTTAATAATGGATCTTTAAATGTTTCAAACTTTAGTTTTGAAAATGGATAGTTTAAGTAAGAATTAATCATATTTTGGGCTCTTAAAGCAAATGTTTTAAATCATAATTCTACATCACCTTTAAAAAACTTATTATAACGAACTGGAACTTGTGTAATTTTACCTGTCATTGGAATAAAATTATTATAATTTTCCAAAGTAACATTTTGTCATAATTCATTTAACATTTAATCATCTCATTATCATTTACTTTTTTTAGAATATATTTTCTTTAATATAAATTTTTTACTATTTAGTAATGTTTTTGTTTTAATTGTTTTGTTTAAATCTTGTTTTGTTCTGAGTTGTTTATATGCTTGAAATACTAGTCCATTACCTAACAAACTAATAACCACACTATCTTCTAGCGTATTTAACAATTTATATTTATTAAAGTTATTTTTAAATTGTTCTTTCATTTTTAATATCTTAGCAATTGTCCGATATATTTTAAAACTACCTTTTACTACTTGCTAATAAACAAGTGGGGCAAAAGAAACTAAATTAAACAAACTTGTTTTTTTAAATCCCCAACCAATAAACCATTCACTGTTCATATAGAATTTAAACAGTTCAGGAGCTAAAACAAACTGTTCTGCTTTGATTAAAGTTGTCATAACGACAATAGGGATATATTTAGGATTTTTATAATATATTGTTAAAGCAACTTCACCCGCAACTGATAATGGAACAATTTTAACTGCTAAAAAAACATCAGAACCATAAGCAAAAGGTAATAATTAACCTTTTTTAATAGCCTTAGTTTCAAATTTAGATAATATTTTTTTAGTTTTATCAGTAATTTTACTAATTACTTTTTGTTTAATAGTAATTATTTGTTTTTTAATTGGGGCTAATAATTTTTTAGTTACTTTTTGAATATAAAAATTTGGGTTTAAATGATTTAAAATTTTATTTAATTTAATTGGTGTTTGATGAAAAATATTTAATAATTTATTATTATATATTTTACTGCCCCACATTAAATTAGCATTTAATATCAGGTTTTTACCAACACCTTTTTTATAAAGATTAGTCATTATGTTATATCACTCATTAGTATTAATTTTGCTTATTTTATCAATATTTAATCCATATTCAATTCAGACAATCATTTATTAACATTTATTTCATTTATGCGTGGTATTTTTTGAACTAATATAGGACTTATTTTTTGAATATTTTTTTTTCAATTTTTAATAAATTATTAATTGTTTCTAATTTAGAAACTTTAAAACCCTTATAAAAATCATTTCGGGCTAATTTTCCAATTGTATATAATAAAGTTTCATTATTAGCTTGTTTTGTAAAATCAAATATTAATTTATCAGATAAAATCTTTTTACCTCTAACTTGTCTTACAACATCTTCTAAATTATTAGCAGTTATTACACCTAATTTTTCAAGTAGTTTAGTTTCTTTCGCTAATTTTAAAATTTTAGTTGTTCGAGCAGCACGCGTTAATTTTCCAATACCACCAATTGCTGGTAGCAAATTTAAGGCAGTACTTTTTACTGTCACTTCTGATGTTAATTTATCGTATATTTGATTTACGGCAAAATCGGTTGCTGTTTCTACTCCAAATGAGATAAATGCTGCGGCAAAATTAGATAATCCCGCACCAAGACCAACAGCCGAAGCAATACCACCAGTTAAAACTGATAAACCAAGTGCTAAAACTTGAATTCCTAAAAATTCTAATAACTGTAAACCAAAATTTTTTTCTTGTTGTTGGATTGACAATCTAGTTTGATTTTTTTAACAGCATAAATAAGGGCTGTTTTAGATGTTCCAATTGGCATATATATCAAACGAAAAAGTACTATTTTTTAGTACTATTAAGAATTTTTAATTTTAACATCAATCGGATTTGTTTGACCAGTAGCGTTGTTTTTACCTTCAATTTGAACTTCAATAGTTTTATCATTTGTAATATTAATTGGTCAGTCAACACCAGCACTTTCAATAAAGTAATCAAAATCACTTTCAGTTAAAGAACTATTTACTGCTTTTACTGCTTTTAAAACAACATCTTTAAATTGTGATTTTAACTGTTCGGCTGTTGCTTTTGTTGGGTCTGTAACATGAATATTGGGTTTATCTATTTTATTAATTTTACTAATATCAATTTTTGAAACAATATGTTTAATAATTCCCTTAGGTTCAACTACTACCCCACCTAAATATAAAACTCTTTCCATAATCAAAGTATTAACCATTCCAGTACCCAATGCAGCTGCACCAACTCTTAATGGAGTATGGTCTTTTTTGCGTAAGATAAGAGGGTCATATTTTTTACTAAATTTAAAGGCAATTGCATTAACACCATCTGGTAATAAAGTAATTGTTCCTTCTGAACCATCTTTATTAATAATTGGTAATTTTTTAGGAACCATATAATATGTTGTTCCTTCAACAGTTTTCATTGCTCCGCTTGTTTCAATTACATTGTTTATTTGGTCATTTGCTCCAAGTTGTAACTGTAATTTATTACGAATTCCACGAATAAAATCAGCCGAACCCAAGACAACTGTTTCTGATGGGGTAAATCCATTTTCATATATTTTATCCATAATTTCATCGTGAATTTGTAAAGCATTAGTATCATCTGCTTTTTGGCCTTGAATGGTTGTAACTACTCCTTTATTAATAATTTCTAAAATTTTATTACGTTTATAAGCAACCTCAGTATCCATTGCTTGTTCAATATCAGCAGCCCAAAGATTAGGGTTAAAATCACTTTCTACAGGGTCTAATTTACGAGCAAAAGTTAAAATTGTATCTAATTCAACAATTCCATCATCAAATTCTACTTCTGAATAATTTAATAATTTATCATCAGTATTAAATACTTTCCCATCTTTACCAGAACCTTCATTATATTTAATATTTTTCTTTCTTTTATATGCTAAACTAAATTTACTTGCATCTTTTCATGCAAATAATGCTTCTCAACTAAATTTTTGTTGATAAGTTTGTAAATATCATTGTTCAAATGTTTATCGATCTCGTTTTGTTGCTTGATTAGCAATATCTCCGAAAATTCTTTGTGGGTTTTGTGCCATAATTTACTTCCTTCTTTCTATTTATTAAATACATTGTCTGTATCTAAAATATTGTTTTCTTTGTTTTATACTTTTGGTACGCCACCAGTATTAACTGTTTGTACCTTAATTAATTCATCATACACACTTTGCAATTGTGTTTTAATGATTTCAATATCATCAGTAATATCATAAGACTTTAATAAAACATTTTTAAATTCTTCATTATCAGTTAAAGAATTAATAAAGTCAATTACTTCAATTTGTTTTAATTGAATTGTTTGTTGTTTAATTTGTGAAGTTAATTCAGTATTTTTTGTTTGTAGTTCGTTGATTTGCTGATTACTATTTTCTAAATTAATTGCATTAAATTCTTCAACTTCAGCAGTATTTTCTAAAATAATTTCAGCAGTTTTAATATCTAAACTACCATCTTCATTTTTAATAGGTTCACTATTTTCATTAATAAAAACATATTTTACATTTTTTAATGCCATTGTTTTTCCTCCTATTTTTTAATATTTGTATTTGTTCTTTTTCTAATCGCTTTTTGTATAATTTCAAAACTGTCTACTCTAAAAGACAAAAAATAGCGTTTAGTTTTTATATTTAACTGATTAAATACTGAGCCTTTAATTTTTATCTCATCATCTTTTTTTAATTTCAAAAACTCAGTTAAAATAGATGGGTTATATATTGATAATGTTGAGTAATTTAATCCTTCTCACTGACATTTAGCCGAACAAGCATCAACTTCAACACCACCAGCAACCAGTGCCTTAATCTTAGTTTTAATCGGATTTTCATGTAATCTAACAGTTAATTCTAACTTATTAACTTTTTTATTTTTTATTTTAGGTTTATTAGTTATTGATTTTTTAGGTAAATTACTTTTTGTTTGTGCCATTTTTATCAACTCCTTTTGCTAAAAAATACTGTAAATGTTTTCAAGCATCGTGTTCGTGCTCTGACATTTTAATATTTCCTTTATAAATATAATTTTTCTTAATGACTGGTGATTGTAAAACATAATTTAAATTAAATAGATATTTGCATAAAACTTTTAAACCACCAATAAATTTAGGAGTAGATAATGGATTTTTTATTTTTAAACCCTTATGAAGTTGATAATCTTCAATTATTACAATAACTTTATTTAAATAAGAACAAATTTTATTTTTAAACTCATTTAATATTAAATACATATTATTTATTGCTTCTTCTTCATTTTTGGAATTAAAAGTAATATTATTAATTATTTTCTTTTGCAAAACATTATAAATAATAATACCAGTTTGTCCAATTCCAGTAGGGTCAATTGCAATAATATATTTTAATTTATTTGTTTTATTTTTTTGTCAATTTGTAATATTTTTCATCCATCGGATGCTAAATCTAAAATATCGTTAATTTTATAATATTGCATATATGAAACAATAACATCTCACTTGTCTTTAAATAAATTTAAGTACATTTTGGCTCATTCTAAACATTGCAAATCATAATGCTTTTTATGATGTGAAATACGACAATTAATAATAGGTTGATAATTAACTCAATCAAATGATGTTGTTATTTCATTTCAAGTTTTATTAATATATTTACTTTTATATTCTGTCATTTATCTATACTCCTTAATTCTTTTTATTTGTTGCTCAAATTTCATCATTAATATCATTTACTGTTACCAGATAAGCTTGTATCATTAATTATTGTAATTTATTTTTAATTTTTTTATTTCATTTTTTCATCAAATATTTTCCTTTCTGTAAAAAAAACATAATATTCCTTTATTGGTTAATATTTTGATATTTAGTAAATAATTTATTTTAATATTTAATTTAATTCCTTCGCCGCCCGCTCCACTTTGAAGGTGAGCGGGGGGATAGGATATTTTGATAGAGTTTACCCCATACAGAAATAAACAAAAAAACAGTTTACCCAGTTATTAATTACGCTTCATCCATCCCTACACAACTTTATATAAAGAAAATAACCTTTTGGAGTTCCAACCCTCTTGTTTTTTTAATGTCCGATATTGTTTTTTTGGTTTAACAACACTCTTTTTATGAAAACAAGCCAAAAAACACATGCTCTGACATTTCGCAAGTGATTAATCTTGCCGAGAATTAAAAAAATAAATAGGAGTAGTAAATCCAATCGCTTTCACACTTTCTTTAAGGCTTCGTGCCATAGATGAGTTATCCATCTTTAAGCATCAAAAAATATTAAGTTTTAAAGATTGAATTTTGGATTAATCGTTAGATAGTATCTTTATTTTTTTATCTTATTATCTTTTTTAATTCTTTGTTTATTAAATATATTTTTTAGTAATTATATTTAATAATTAACTAACAACTAAATAAAACAATTATTCAAAATTTTTTAAGAAAAGAAAGAATGGATTTTTCTGAAAAAACATATTTTATTAAGTGTAAAAGATACTATCTAACGATTAATCCAATAAATATAAGTATTTTTTACAAAATAAAAAGCACTTTATTCTTTTTCAATAAAGTGCTACATTTGCATTTACAATTTACACATATCTAAAACAGCTTTTGCAAGAGCTGTATCTTTATTAACTGCTTCTAATTCAGTTTTTGTAAAGTTTTGTGGATCGTTTGCTTTAATTCCTACAGTTTGATCAGGCACTGTTACATCTGAAATATCTGCTTTTGTTACTTCACCATTTTTGGTAAAGTTACTTTAATATATTCTGATTTACCAATAACAACGGTTTTATCTTTTGCTGGAGTAATTTGAACATATACATCAACTTTACCTGCTTCTAAATTAACAGTTTCTAACGCTTTACCGTTGTTGTCTGCATAAACTTCATATACAAAGTCAGTTGCTTGTGCTGTTTTTACAACACCTTGTACTGCTTTTAAAACATTAGGATCAAATGCTTTTTTAATTTCATCTTTTGTAACTTTTGTTGCATCTTTTGCCGCTACAGTTGCGGGTGCTGCAATTGTTTTAATTTTTGATAAGTTGTTACTTTCAATTTTGTTACATGCCATTACTGATGTTGTCCCTACAGCTGATACACCAAAAACTGCTAAAATCGATAAAAGTCTCTTCATTTCTTATATTTCCTTTCTCTATTAAGTAGTGTTTTTATAAAAGCAAATGTAATTTAAAGGTCGTATAAAGAAAATTGTGGTTTTTTATAAAAACAAGAAAAAAATGTCTTTATTTTATTGAACTAAATAATATTTAAAAACAAAAACCCCAATCTTTTACATGCGACCAATTAAAATTACATTGAATATATAAGAGAAAAATAACATTAATAATAATTATTAATTGCTTATAACCCTACTTTATACAATTTATATTTTTCTTTCCCTTATATAAACAATTATACAATAAATATTTCTTTTTTTTTAAAAAAAAAAAAAAAGATTTTTCAAATAAATTGTTTAATCTTTTTCTGTATTTTTAGCTTCTTTTGATTCAGAAACCGGTTCTTCGCTTACTTGTTGTTCAATAACTTTTAATTCTGGTTTGGTCTATTCTGGAACAAATGGCATAATTTCTTGATTTAATAAATTAACATTATTAATCATAAATTGTCCTGCTTGACTTGCTAATGAAAAACGACATTTCTTTTTACTACGGGTTCCTTCGGTATGATAAATTACTAATTGATTTGTTTTATCATTGCGTTCAACACGAGTAATTTTTCGAATTAAAATTCGCTCCCCTAAAAAAGCAATTTCCTTTTCATCAATTCCAACAGCAATTAGTTGTAAAAATAAGAAAATATAAACTCCTACCCCAACTGTCAAGCCAAAAGCTAACACAATCATAATAATTAATGGTGCAGTTGTTGAGAAATCAATAACAAATTGGAATAAAAATCCAAGAATAACAACTGGTAAATTAATTCATAACACTGTAAATAAAATAATTAAAATTTTTTTATTAATAAAACGTGCTTTAAATTCTCGTTTTGTAAAACTAATTAAATAACCAATAATTGATAAATTAACTGCAACAAATAAAAATGCTGCCATCGAGATTGCAATTATTGTTCCTTTTTCAGTATTTTCCATTTTTAGGCTTTCCTTTCTATCACAATGATTATTATTTGCGAACTTGTGCCATTACTTCTGAAGCAAAATCAATTTCTTCTTTTTCAATTCCTTCGCCAACTTCATAACGAATCATATCAACAACATGAACATTATTTGCTTTTATAACATCACTAATTTTTTGATCAGGATTAACAACAAAAACTTGGTCTAAAAATGATATTTCTGCTAATTGTTTATTTAAACGCCCTTCAACCATTTTTTCTAAAATATTACCTGGTTTTTCAGCATTTTTTGGATCATTTTTTGCTTCAGCCGTTAAAATTGCTTTTTCACTATTTAAAAAATCCGTTGAAATATCATCACGTGAAATAAATTGTGGACGCATTGCCGAAACATGCATTGCTAATTGTTTTCCAATTGTTTCATCAATTTTACCACTAAAAGTTAAAACAGTTGCAATGCGATTATTAGAATGTAAATAAACTCCCATTGATTGATTTGCTTTTAAATGAATTATTTTAAAACGACGTAAGGTAATCTTTTCACCAATTGTTGCAATAGCATGAACAATAACAGTTTCTAATGGTTCACCATTAACTGATATTTTTAATGCATCTTCCACAGTTTTTGGTTCATTATTAATTAAAGTTTCTCATACAGTTGCCATTAAATCTAAAAATTGCTTATTTTTTGCAACAAAATCGGTTTCTGAATTAACTTCGAAAATAACTGTTTTATCACCTTTAGTTACTAAACCAACTAATCCTTCAGCAGCAACTCGATCAGATTTTTTGGCCGCTTTGGTAATTCCTTTTTCACGCAACCATGTAATTGCTTCTTCAATCTTTCCATCAGTAGCTTCTAATGCTTTTTTACAATCTAGCATTCCGGCTTCTGTTCTATCTCTTAATTCTTTTACTAATTGTGCAGTAACTGCCATTCTAATTCTCCTTTCAAATTTAAGGGTGCTTGTATTGAAACTAACCAGTTAATACAATTTAATTTTATGTTATTTTTTTACTATTTTATTATCAACAATTGTTAAATGTTTACTTAATTCACTAACCATTTCAGCTTTTTTTGCTTTTGGTAAGGCAAATCCTTCACTAAGAATTTCTAATTCATCAACTTTTAATTTTGATAATGATTTAGAAAAAACATTATCAACTACATTAATTGTATCGAAATTAAAACTTGGTGGTGGAACTGGAACTGGTTTTTCTTTAACTGCGACAGGTTCTGCTACAGCAGGTGCCTCTTCTTTTCTTGAAGGTTGTACTTTATGTGCAGAATATGTTTCTTTTCCACGTTCATTTCTTCCGCTCATTCTTCGATTATCATATTGCCCACCACGTGAATTACGATTGTCATCACCATCACGGCGCGTAAATTCATTTGGTTTAAATTGAGGTTCTGGCATTTTTATTCCCATTGCATCACCATATAAATCAGCAATATGATGAGTAATAATTGCAATTGAGCGTGAAGTATCATCATTTGCTGGAATAATATAGTCAATTGGGTCAGGGTCAACATTTGAATCACAAATAGCAATCACTGGAATTCGTAATTTGCGTGCTTCCCGAACGGCAATATGTTCCTCTTTTGGATCAACCACAAATAATGCTTGTGGTAATTCTTTCATTCCTTTAATTCCACCTAAGAATTTTTCTAATTTGTCTTTTTCTTTTTTAATTAACATTTGTTCTTTTTTTGGTAATAATTTTAATTCTCCATTTTTTTCTTGGCGTTCAATATTTCATAATCTTTTAACACGTAAATGAATTGTTTTTAAGTTTGTTAATGTTCCACCTAATCAACGTTGATTAACATAAAAACATTCGCAACGTTCCGCTGCATCCTTAACAATCCACTTGGCTTGTTTTTTTGTTCCAACAAATAAGATTTTTCCCTTACGTGCAGCAATACTTGCCATTAATTTTTTAACATCTTCTAATCTTCATAATGTTTGTTGTAGATCAATAATGTGAATCTTATTCTTTTCACCATAAATGTATGGTTTCATTTTTGGATTTCATCGTTTTGTTTGATGCCCAAATTGAGCACCAGCTTCTCATAACATTTCTCTTGTTAATTCTTTTGCCATATTTCTATTTAATTCTCCTTTTCGTTAAAACATCCATTTATTTCTAACATTTACCACTATCTTATTAAAACAAATAGCACTGGGCAAATGAATCCATAAATGTGTATTGTATATCATTAATTTTATTGAATACAAGCAATAAAATTATAACATATTTTGTTTTAAACAAATAAATAAAAATGTTATTTATCAAAGATAAATAACATTTTTGGCTGTTCATTTTAATTCTGTTCATTTTTCTATTATTATGTTTTAATTAAAAATTGTTTGTTTTTCAAGGTTTCATAATTTTTAATAAATTAAAAATAAGTAAATCAAAAACAAATATTTTTAATTCAACATTTTTAATGTCCAATGGTTTGGATTAATTTCTTACTTTGAAAAATTAATTAATGGTAAATTCGGATTAAGTTGTTGCAATGTTAAAATTTTAATTAAATATAAATTTTCAATTTGATGAATTTCATCTCTTGAGCGAGTTAACATTTGCTGCAAATATAATACCAAAATAAATAAGGCAAATAAATCGACAATTAATGTTGTAATAGAATAAATTTGTTGGAACAATTGACGCAATTTAATATTTTCTTCTAATATCATTGGAATTGATAATTTTGAAGTATTATTAATAATATTGAAAAGAATCAAAATAATAGCAAAACGAATAACATTGTTTTTTTCATCTTGACGGGTTAAAAGACCACATAATTGTAAACTAGCAATAAAAATCGTTATTACTAAAATAGTTAAAATAATAAATAATTCTTTATCATAACGAAGATTTACATCATTAAAATTATTAAGAATAACTGGTCCAATAATAACAAATGGTGAAGCATAAACAATATATAACAAAAGTGAAACTAAAGGCCGACTATTGAAAATCATAGCTGGGGTAATCGTTAATTGTACATATGAATATCCTGTTAATAATATTCGATAATAAATTGGATCAATTGAATAATTTGGTACTAACACTAAATTTCAAATTAATTTACTAAAGAAAAAGGTACTAATTCCTCCAATAATTGAAATACAATTTAGTAAACTACGCGAAGCACTAATTTTTTTACTTTTATAATGTAAAAAAGTTCATTATGAAAGAATTGTAAATAAAAAAAGGCAGCTAAAATAAACATTCATAAAAAGAACTTAAAGACACTATCACTGACATATCTATTTTCAAAAATTCATTGACGAATAAAATGGTTGCTACAAAAGTCTTTAAATAAAATATCATCAAATGAATAATTCATTAATGTTTTCTCCCCCTTTTTGTAAATTTCTCCACTATCATTATACTCTACTTTTGCAGAAAAAAAGAAAAACAATTATTAAAAAGTTGAAAAAATGGCAAAGCCAACGCTATACTCTCGCTCATGACTAATTGAAACATGAACAAGTTCATTTTGTTCTAATGAAAGTCCTTCAACATGAAGGTTATTATCATCTTTTAAACAAATTGTTACTTGGTTTAAAATTAACTTACTTTCTAATGCTTTAACTAAAGCTTCTTTTGCCGCTCATCGTCCTGCTAAAAATTGTCGTTGAGCATTTTTATCAAAAAAAGTTGCATATTGTTTTCTTTCAACTGGGCTTAATACTTTTTGAATGAATGCTATCGATAATTTAATTCGTTTATTTTGAATAATATCAATACCAACATTTTTAATCATAATTTTTTCCTCCGTTTTGATAACTTATTAATATTTTAACAAAAAAGGTTGAAAAACGATATAATAATTGTATAAAAGAAAATAATGAGGGCCATCATATGAATAATATCAGTTTTAAGAAAGTTGATTCCACAATTATTAAAGCAATTATTACTACTTATCAAAATTATGCAATTCATAATACAGATTCTAATAAAACTAATGTTTTTAATAAAAATGGGATTATTATTACAATTTATAAAACAAATAGTGTTTTGTTTCAAGGCTATCAAGCTGAAAAAGAAGCAAAACGTTTTTTTCCAACCTTAATGAGTCCTTTACCAAATAAAAATGTTTCTATTCCAATGACATATTTTCAAAAAGATGTGATTGGTAACGATGAAGTTGGTGTTGGCGATATTTTTGGCCCGCTAATTGTTACCGCTTCTTATCTTCCGCTTGCAACTTTTAATGAATTAGCAAAGTTACCAATTAAGGATAGTAAAAAGATGACAAAACAGCAGATTTTAAGTTTAGCCCCAATAATTAAAAAAATGGTCAAAAGTGTTACTATTATTATTAATAATGAACTTTATAACAAATGATATGCTAAATATCAAAATGCCCATATTATTAAAACCTTAGCGCATAATAAAGCTTTAGTTCAATTATTAGCAAAACATCAGTTGAATAATAAAACAATTTTTATTGACCAATTTGTTAACCAAACAAAATATTTTGAATATTTACAAAAAACTAAAACAAGTACAATTATCAAAGATAACCTTGTTTTTATTACTAAAGGAGAAGAAAAATCATTAACCATTGCTTGTAGCGCGATTTTAAGTCGTGCCGCCTTTCTAATTAAAATTAATGAACTTGAAACAAAATATCATTTATTGTTTCCCTTAGGGGCTAGTGAAGATGTTAAAGCGCTAGCACGTAAATATAAAGAACTGCTACCAGCAACTACTTACACTCAATTTTTAAAAGAACATTTTAATTTAACAAAAAAATAATCCTTCTAGAAGGATTATTTTTCATCTTCATCAAAAGCAATTATTTCATTAGGAATTATTTTTGCTTTATATTTTAATGGTTGCTGATGTGTTGCTAAATAAGCATCCAAATCTGCTTTCGAATATTTATGATTATTTAAACATAATGTTGCAATTACAATATCAAACACAGGACCAAGAATTCAAATTCAATTAAAACATACTAAAGCAATTGAACAAAAGCCAACCACAATTCAAGCTCAATAAAGATTTTTTAATCCTAAGATGGCAAAAACTAAGGTAATAATACTAAAAATGCTAATAATAATACTAAAAGCTAAGACAAGTTCTTTTTGATAAGGATAATTTAAGATTTTTGACCACATATCACGATAAACATAATATAAAACGGAAAAAATAATATTAAAAATAGCAACTACAATCGCTAGAATCATAGCAATTTTACCTTTTTGATCTAATTGGCGATGTTGTTTAATATTTATCATAATTTTAATTTGATAAACTTTGGTAATATTATTTTCTTTAATTTGCTTACGAAAATAAAATAAGTTATTAATTCAAATATAAAAATATTGAAATGAAGTACATAAGGTAAAAATTAACACTGAACCAACAGCAGCTTCAATTCCGGTTGGTGATCACTATGACGAATATAACCACGAATTAAAATACAAATTAAATATAGGGTTGGATATAAACAAATTAATCAATAATTAGTTTTATGATGGGTTTCAAATTTGTAAAATGTATCACCAGCGGTAACAATATAACTTAAAATCATTGCAATAGGAATAATAGTATGCAAAATAAATGTCGAAATTCATTCACAAACACTCATATTTGTTACTATATCACTTTGCACTACTAATCCTAATCAAAATACTAGCATTGTCATTGTAATATAAACTGTTACCATTAACCGAATAATAAAATCTGGTTTTGTATTTTTAAATTTTTTTTGAAATAAATAAAAAACAAAATAAACAAAAACTAGATAATTTGTTTGCGTTGTAAAATATGAATAATAATGGCTTAGGCGCTCTCCATAACTTGGTAACTGCCCATAAATGCCACTTTTTGTTTTTAACGCTAAAATAAAATCACAAACTAAAAAAGCAAAAATTAACATAATACCAAATAATACGATAAATTAATAATTTCCGATCTGTAAAAAAATGCTTCATCTTAAAAACCTTTCTTTCTCTAATATTTTATAAAAATAAGTTAATAAAGGATTTTGATTTTATTTGATAATTTATAGTTTTATTTGTAAATTTAATTATTTTTCCTCTTGTCGTTCAACTATAACATTAATAACTGGTAAACAGCGATAATGCACTTGTGCTTGATTAAACATTCGCTTTGCTGCTTGATTATCATCGCTGCCTTCATATTTGTCATCATCATAAATAACTTCTTTAATCCCGGCCTGAATAATGATTTTTGTACATTCTACACAAGGAAATAACGTTGTATAAATTCGACAATTTTCCAAATTTGTTCGTGCACTTAAAATGGCATTTAATTCAGCATGAGCAACATAAGGATATTTTGTTTCTAAATATTCCCCTTCCCGTGCTCATGGAAAATCATCATCATTTAAACCACGGGGTAAACCGTTATAACCTGTCGCAATAATTTGACCAATTTGGTTAACAACACAACTCCCAACTTGTGTATGTGGATCTTTGCTTCGCATTGCACAAACATGCGCAACACTTAAGAAGAAATCATCTCATGATAAATAATCATTACGTTTTTTCCCTGTTACTGTTGTCATAAATTAAAGATTCCTCCTTTAAAATTGGAAAAGATATCACTAAAACTAGACTGACTTTGTAATAAAAAGATTGGTCAATTTGCTCTTGGATAAAAATAATAATTATTTAACATTTCCTCAATTGCACTCTTTTCCATTAAACCTGCACGTCAATAACTTAATAATGCATCAATTACAGCACGATTATAGGGTGGAACATAACGTATTCATAATAATGCAATTGTACTAACCACTATCATTGTTACAATAATAAAAACTGGATATAATATTGTTCAATTAACACGATGTGAACGGTTAAATTCTAAACCATAACCAAGTGCACTACCAACAAAAAAACCAACAAAATTAATTAAATAAAATGAATAACCTAAAAAGATTGGCATTATTAGCAACCACAGCATAATAATTAAAATTCGTTGGTTTGCAATTAACGCCCCTAAATCCTCTTTACCATAGTTATAACTAAACAAACTTCCCCATAAAATAGCTAATAAAATAGTTGACCCGCCAAAAATTCAATTTGGTAATACGGCTGCTAAAAATACTCCGGCTAAGGGGATCCCAACTACTAAAATGACTGATAATCGTCAACGCCCTAACAAAGCTTCTACATAACGAGCAACACTAAAAATCATAAATAAATTTAAAACTACTAACAATGGGTTACTTGAAAATAAAACATATGTTCATAATCGCCATCATTGATTATTTCAAATTAATAAATCACGAGTAACACCACCATAAACTAATTGCGTTGCTCCTTCGCTTAAGCCTTGAGTATTAAAAATTTGTGCACCAAAAAATATTCCAACAATTGGAATAATTAATAATAAAGCAATTAAAACTCACGTAACATCTAGGTTATTGACACTTAATTTATCACTTAGTTGCTTTAAATTTTTTGTTAATTTACTATTAGGGTCTTTAATCCCATCTAAAATTTCCTCAGTTGTCATACCCGCCATTGAAGTATCATTTTCATTATTTTCTTGCAACATTGTAATGTTCGGATAATAAGTACTTAAACGGTCAAGATAATTATTTTTGTCAACAAATAATGTTACATCGCCACTATCATCTTTATAAATCTGCGAACGATTTTCAATTAAAATAATTGATAAAATAGTAAGTTTTGCGCGTTGAAATTTTTTATTTAAAAAAGTCTTTAACGTTTGCACAACCTCATCATTAATGATGAAGTCATTAAATTCACCACTAAAATTATCAATAATTTTAATAATTTGAAATTCTTTACTATCAACTTTATATAAATAAACATTATTATTATTATTATTATTATTGCGTGGTTTACTTTTATAAACATTGTATTTTTCTTGTTTTAAAAAATAATCAACTAGAGATAATTTATCTTTATCAAAACTCATTGTTTTCTATCCTTTCACGCGTAATATTGCTAATCTTTGTTCAAACTCTTGTGGTAAGGCTGCTGTAATGGTCAGAGCTTCTTTAGTAACTGGATGAATAAATCTTAATTGATACGCATGCAGATATTGTCCAAAACTTTCTTTTTTATCAGCGGCTGTGCCATATAACGGATCACCAACAATAGGATGGTTAATGTATTTTAGATGGGCTCGAATTTGATGAGTTCGCCCGCTTTCTAATTCACACTCTATATAAGTATAATCATTAAAGCGTTCAATTACAAGAATATTAGTTACTGCTTTTTTAGAATTTTTTGCTATAACTGTCATTTTCTTGCGATTATTAGGATCACGGCCAATTGGCGCATCAATTTTAGCTCGATTCTCAATAATTTGACCATGAACAAGTGCTAAATAGCGGCGTTGTAATTGCTTTGTTTGAATTTGTTGTTGTAGTTGATGATGAACAACATCATTTTTAGCAATAATTAAAGTTCCTGTCGTTTGGCGATCAATGCGATGGACAATTCCCGGGCGTTGCTCACCACTAGCAGTTGACCATTGCACTCCTCGTGCTAATAAAGCATTAACTAAAGTATCATTCTGGTGTCCTGGTGCTGGATGAACAACTAAATTATTTGGTTTATCAATCACCATTAAATAACTATTTTCATACAAAATTGTTAATGGGATTGGCACTGGTATTAATTCACTTGCTTTAGGATTTGGAAATTCAATGCGAACATGGTCTCCAATTTGACTAACATAATTTGCCGGCACAACTTGTCCATTAACTTGAACTTTCTCTTGCTTAATTAATGCTTGGATTTTAGTTCGCGAAAAAGGAGTGGGATTTGTTTTAAAATAATCAGTTAAAATTTTATCAATTCGAGCTGATGAAGAAACAATAAAAGTAATCTTAGTCATTTGGTTCAGAATGCTCTTCGCGTTTGCTTCGTGCTCGCTCACGATAAAACTGAATAATTTCAATAATAATAGCAAAAATTAAGACAATAACACCAAAGGTTACTCAAGTATCAGCTAAATTAAACACACTATAAGGGGGAAATAAAATTCATGCTAGAAAATCAACAACCCCACCATGGTTTCACATACGGTCAATTAAATTACCAAACCCACCAGTTGTAATCATCATTAAACCAACAGCAGCAGTTTTATTATTAATATATAAAAAAATACTAAATGCAAGCAAAGTAATAAAAACTGCACCAATAATAACAAGCGGAAAATTATCAGCATTTGTTCCAAAAGCAATTCCTTTATTAACCATAAATTTAAAATTAATAAATCCATCCAAAAATTTAACTTCGGGAGCTGCTGGATCATGGGACAATAAATGAAAAGCTAATTGCTTCGTAATAATATCTAATATTAATAACGAAATAAAAATTGGTAGACAAACTTGGAGTTTATATCTTCAAATATAATCTCGATTTTTAAAATGGTCTTTAAAATCATATCAAAATTGTTTTGTTCGTTCTTTCATTTGCTTTTGACTCCTTTTCGTTTTATACATTATCGCACATTTTTTGCCGATAAAACATTAAAACAACGATCACAAATTTCATTATTTTGGACATTTAAATAATTATAAATCATTCAACAACGTTGACATTTTAAACCAGTTTTTTCTTGAACTTTTAAAAAACTAGTTTCATGTTCTGTTAAGTTCTGATGGTCAGTAGTAAAAATAATTTCACTAACAATAAAAATTTGATATAAATCCTTAATTGTTGCTAAACTTGCATAGGCTGGTTTTAAAGCAATCGTTACTTGACATTCTAATGATTTTTTAATTTCTTTTTGTTCACGACGACGTTCTAATTCTTTATTAACATCATCTCGTAATTTTAACACTTGGTCTCATTTTGCAATTAATTTATCATTAATAGCCATTGTTAAGACAAAATTTTCTTCTAAATGAACCGAGCTTTGTTGGTCGGGATATGTAATAAAGCGATGACTTTCTTCAACTGTATGCGGAATAATTGGTTTTAAAACATCAACTAAAATCCGATATAAATAATATAATGTTGTTTGTACCGCACGACGACGTGGTGATTTCATTTCCTCAATATATAAAATATCTTTTGTAAAATCTAAATAAAATTTTGATAATGTTGTGGTAACAAAATTATTAATTAAAGTATAAACATTATTAAAATTAAATTCTTCATAACTTTTATTTACTTTTTGTTGAAATTCCTGTGCTAAATGTAACACATAATAATCAACCTCTCCTAATTTTGATTGTAAATCAGTTGCTGGATTAAAATCATTTAAATTTGCTAATAAAAACCGTAATGTATTACGAATTTTTCGATAAGCTTCCGCAATTTGTTTTAAAATTTCTGGCCCAATTTTAACATCATCACGATAATCAACCGAAGCTACTCACATTCGTAAAATATCAGCTCCATACTGGTTAGTAATTGCTAATGGTGAGATAACATTTCCCAATGATTTACTCATTTTACGGCCTTTTTCATCATTAGCAAAACCATGTGATAAAACAACTTGGTAAGGAGCATGACCTGTCGCCACAACCGAAGTAATTAATGATGAATTAAATCATCCTCGAAATTGGTCAATTCCTTCCAAATAAACATTAACGGGATGGGGTAAATGATATTCTTTTGTTATTGCTAAATTACTAACACCACTATCAAATCAAACATCCATAATATCTTGCTCTTTTCGTCAATTGCAATTTTGATAAGCTGGTGGCAACAATTGATCAGCACTTCATTCAAATCAAATGTCAGTTGTTTTTGCTTTGGCAAATAAATTAATTACATGTTCAATTAATTCTGTTGTAAATTGTGGTTGATTATTTTCATCGTAAAATGCAATAATTGGTACACCCCATAATCTTTGACGAGAAATACATCAATCTTGACGATTTTCAATCATTGTTTCCATTCTTTTTGCTGATCATTGTGGATTTCATTGTACTTGTTTAATTTCTTTTAATAATTCTGGTTTAATTTTTTCAATTGAAACAAATCATTGTGCTGTTGCACGATAAATAACTGGTTTTTTTGTTCGTCAATCAATTGGATAACGATGTTTTGTAAATTTTAATTTTAACAAAGCGCCAGTTTGTTCTAATCGTTGACCAATCATTTTATTTGCATCTTCATAATAAACACCAACTAAACTATCATCTGCTACTTCTGGAATATATTTTCCAGTATCATCTAATGGTGCAAAGATTGGAATATTGTTCGTACGGGCAATCAAATAATCATCTTCACCAAATCCCGATGCGATATGGACAATTCCTGTCCCAGCTTCAACAGTAACATGGTGGCCAAAAACAACAGAACTATCGCGGTCATATAAAGGATGTTTTGTAATAATTCCAACTAATTTAGCACCAACCACTTCTTGTACAATTTTAACTTTTTTCCAATTTAATAATGTTTGTAACTCGTCAAATAAAGCCTTAGCAAATAAGTATTTTTCACCTTCAACAAGAATTTCAACATAAACAACATCTTTTCCAACCGCTAACAATTGATTCATTGGAATTGTTCATGGTGTTGTTGTTCAAATTAAAAATTTTGTTCCTGGTTTAATCACCTTATTTCCTATTGTTACTGTAAAAGTTACATAAATTGATGGTGATGTTAAATCAGCATATTCAATTTCTGCCTCCGCTAAAGCTGATTCACTTGAAGGTGATCAATAAATTGGTTTTAATTGCCGATAAACTATTTTTTTTTGAACCATTGTTTGAAATAATCTTAATTGTTCTAATTCATATGGCAAATCTAATGTTACATATTTTTGCTGAAAATCACTAAACAAACCTAACCGACTAAATTGCGTAATTTGTTTTTCAATTTGGTCTAAAGCATATTGACGACAAATTTGGCGAAAGGCAACTGGTGGAGTTGTTTTTCGATCAACCCCGCTTTTAACAACAGCAGTTTCAATTGGCAAACCATGAGTATCTCAGCCACAAATTCATGGACTATAAAATCCTTTTTGATTATAATAACGAACAATAAAATCTTTTAAAATTTTGTTTAATGCATGACCAACATGTAAATCCCCATTTGCATAAGGAGGGCCATCATGTAAAATAAAGGGTTGGTTGTTAGTATTATGTTGATAGCGCCCTGAAACAACATTTGTTTTAAGTCACTCTAACTGAATTTGCGGTTCTTTTCCTGCCAAGTTAGCTTTCATCTCAAATAAGGTATTGGGAATTAATAATGTATCTTTATAATTCATCAGTGTTTTTTCCTTTCTGTCATAAAAAAAATAAGACTATAAGAGCGCAAATGCACGGTACCATCTTACTTTATAAATATTGTAATAATATTTACCTTTTTTTATTTTAAATTGTAAAAACAAGAGATAATTATTTGTCTTTTATGATTAGCTCACATCATCCTAATCTTGCTGTAATAAAACGAGCAAATAACCGTGGTTTGTTTTCTTATAAATAAATATTACACTATTTATTTAATTTTGTTAATAATTTCTTTTTTAATCAATTCTGTAATTCGTTCACCATCATTAATGGAAAAGGCATAAATACGCTTATTTCGTTCTAAAAAATCATCAATTACTTTTAGCACATTCTGGGGATTATGCCGATTATGATCAATGTCATCAAGTAATACTGCAATTTCTTCTTTAAAAGCATAAGAAAAATCAACTGCTTTCATAATAATCCGTCCTGCATTATGACTTGCAACTTCAAATGCTTCGCGTGATTTTTCAATATTATACCGTGAAATATGCTCTAAATGTTGTAATTCTTGTAAACGCAACATTAATTGGCGATTATCGTATGTTAATTTTTCTATAATTTCATTTTGTTCATAAATAATTGTCCGTAAATCTTTCTCTTGTTCTGCCATATTTTCCCCTACTTTATGCAAACTTTGCAATTGTAATCCGATAATGTTGATTTTTTGATGGTAAAATTGCATTAATTTTAAAACGACCATACCGTTTTATTGATATTATAATATCACAAGCAACTTGAAAAGTCTTATTATTTACCACTGAAAAATTAACATAAACATAATTTTGTTCAACATAATTTTGTGCTTGTTGACGTGAAACATTGCAAAGGGCACTTACCACAGCATCTAAGCGTAAACTTTTTACTGTTTTTGTAAAAACAAGTAAATTGATATTCAATAACAACAGGGGCAGGGTTAATAGTTCAAGTTAATAAGTTCTTTTGAATAATTAATGGAGCATTAATAAACACTGGCATAATTTTCTTTAAAACACTTAAATATAAATCATTTGCTGTGATATATAAATCACCAATCACTCGCATTTTTAATTGTAATTGGTTTAAAATAAAACCAAGCACTTGATGATGTTAAAAAAATGCGGTGTTGGTTGTTTCGCATGTAAAATAACCGTATTATCGTGCTTAGCATTAAAACTAACTGTTGCTCGAAAACCATTTGTTAATGGTTTATGAATAAAATAATTAGTAATGTTTTCTTGTGCCAAGATTGCTTGCAAAATTGCAATTTGACGTAAATCAAGAAAATCTGTGTTAACAACTTGCCCACGGTGGCTTGTTCACATCATCCTTTAATTTTATTAATTAATTCATAATCTTGCTGATAATGTTACAATAATTGTGTCTTATTAAGTATCTTTTTGAATTGTAAATTGATAAGTTCTATGTTCATTTTTTTGAACATCACCATTAAAAGCATACATCACACACCACTAATAAAATCTAATAGCCGTACCCACTCTTCTTTTGGTAACTTCTCTAAATGAACAATTAATTGCCCTTTTGTCAATAATAAATCAGCCATTTTGGGAGCATCATTATAACTATCAGCAATAAAACCAGTTGTAAGCACACTTGTATTACTACTAACTTCAGAAGAAGGCTGTACTTCGCTTTCACGCTCAAAATTCACCTTTTGAAAGGGTGTTTCTGGGGCAAGAACAGGTTTTGTTAATGGTTGATCTAATGGTTGATCACTATGGACAATTGGTGTGGTTGGGCTATCATTAAAATCAATTCGTGGTTAAGATTCGTAAATACTTCGTTGTTTTTTCTTAAAAATGCTCATTATTATCAACTACGACGAACAAATGGTGGTAAATCATCATCTTCATCGTCATGTTCAACGACTTGATTATTATTAACATGTTCTCGTCATGCATTAATTCGACGGTTTGCATTCGCTGTTTCACGTTCAGCATTTTCAGATAAATTAGTGAAATAACTTGGCCGTTTACGAGTAACATCTTGATCATTGTCATCACTAACCTCAGCATCCCGTGTTGGACGTGGTGCTGGTGCTTCGTATTCTTCCATTGAAGCACGATAACCATTATCTGGATTAGTAAAATTTTGTTTTTCATCGAACCCAGTTGCGATGACAGTTACAATCATTTCATCATCTAAATGCTCATTAACTGCTGTTCCAAAAATAATATTAACTTCGCCACCAATTGCTTGTTTAACAATATCAACAGCATCATTAGCATCATTTAAGGTTAAGGTATTACCACCAGTAACATTAATAATAGCATCACGAGCACCACGAATTGATGCTTCTAATAACGGAGAAATAATTGCTTTATTAGCAGCTTCAATTGCTTTATCTTTACCTGAACCAATCCCAATGCCAAATAAAGCATTCCCTTTATTTTTCATCACGGTCTTAATATCTGCAAAGTCTAAATTAATTAAGGATGGTACTGCAATTAAATCAGTAATGGTTTGAACTCCTTGGCGTAAAATATTATCTGCTTCTTTGAATGAATCTTTTAATGGGACACCACCAATTACTTCTAATAAGCGATCATTTGAAATAATAATTAATGAATCAACATGTTTACGTAGTTCTTCGGTTCCTTGAATAGCATAACTATTGCGCGCACGTCCTTCAAATGAAAATGGCGTTGTAATAATTCCAACTGTTAAAGCACCTTGTTCTTTGGCAAGTTTGGCAATAATAGGAGCAGCCCCAGTTCCAGTTCCACCACCCATTCCAGCGGCGACAAAAACCATATCTGCCCCTTTTAAAGCGTCTTTAATTTCCTCTGTTGATTCAATTGCTGCTTGACGACCAACATCAGGATTAGCACCTGCTCCTAGCCCTTTTGATGTTTCTTTACCTAATATAATTTTATTTTTTGACTTTGAAACACTAATAATCTGGGCATCAGTATTAGCAACAATAAATTCAACCCCTTGTACGCCTGCTTCAATCATCCGATTGACAGCATTATTTCCAGCACCACCAATACCGATAACTTTTATTGACGCGACTTGTTCATAATTATCAAAATTGTCCATAACCTTAATTCCTCCATTTTTTATATATTATACTATTTATTTAATATTTTGGTAGTATTTTTGTTGATATTGTTGCGAACCGTTTAAATGCTGGTTACTTAGCGGCATAACCCCTTGTGCCGGGTTAGCATTGCCACCTGGTTGATGATGCTCACCATATTTGTCATTTCGTGGTCCTTTTTTATCACCATTATTATTTAAATAACGAATATAACGATGATCAACCGATTGAATATTTGTTGCACTAACTTTATTTGCTAAATGTTGATAATAAATATTTCCCAATAAGCCAGTACATCATGTTTCTTTTGCTCCTAATGTTGAAGCAATATAAACGGTAACATTTTTATCTTTATTTAACGCCAACAAATTTTCTTTAAACCCACTAATTCGTAAAATTTCACCAACAACAACCACTGGATAGTTATAGCGTCCTAAGCTATTAGCTAACTTTTCACTCAATGTTTCCATTTCTTCTGTTAAAACATGATTAACAATTCGTTTTAAATCATAATGGGTAAAATTTAATTGTGTTTGTTGCTGTTGATCATATTTGCTATAAATAATTAAATTATCTTTACTATTATTATTTAAATTAATAATTTTATATAAATATTTTAGTGATTGCTTATTATCACAACTTAAGACATTACGTAATCGCGTAATTATTTTTTTAATCCCACCCGGAATAATAATTTGTTCACATAAAGTTTCACGAACAAAAACATAAGCGATAATATTATCATAATCTCAATTAATAATTGTAATTCCATTTTGCAAATCAACTGGTGATGCAATATTTCACGCAAGACTAAACCCTTCTGGAAGGATACCCATAACTTCAATTTTGGCATATTTAAGTGTCGCAAAAATACTTTGAATAATCTGTTTTTTTGTTACATAAACAATTGCCTTAATACTTACTTTGTGCGCCGCCTGCCCTATTGGTGGCGGTGATAATGCTTTTTGTTCATTAAGAATGTAACGATATGGTCTAATAAAAAAAGCAGTTTCATCATCTAATAAAGGAACTTCTTTTGCTAATGTAATTAATGAATCAATATCATTCTTCGTAATTAGACGATCATGTGTTAAATTTAGCATTTTGGTTGAAGTTTTAATTGTCATATTATTTGCTGGAATACTAATTGCCACCCGTTCAATTACAATTCCTAATTGTCGATTTGCATCTTTAATTAAATTAACTAATTCTTTAGCCACATTTTTTTCATCAATAATGATGCCATTATCACAAAAATGATATTCAAGATGCCTTTTATAAAGCACTTTAATTTGTGATTCAGTATAAACACCAACCATAAAACTAAAACTATAATTTTTAATTTCTAACACAGCATATACTTCTTTTAACTTATAATCCACTTCGTTCACCTCCTTTTCAAATTTTAGAATATTATTTCACCCGTTCTAATATTCTTAATTTAGCACTTGTACTTCGATGGTTGTTTGTTTGTTCAGTTACCGAAGGTACAATTGCTTTCTTAGTAATAATCTGATAATCACTTTCAAAATATGATATTGCTGGTAGCTGTTGATTTATTTCATAATTAGGATCTTTTGTTAAACTTTGAAAATATTTTTTAACAATACGATCTTCTAGTGAATGAAACGAAATTACAACTAACCGACCATGCACCGCTAATAAAGTTGTTGCTTGTCGTAATGATTCTTGTAAAACAAATAACTCTTGATTTACTTCAATTCGTAATGCTTGAAAAACTCGTTTTGCTGGATGTTTTGCCTTTTTTAAAATCTTTTGTGGCAAACTTTTTTTAATAATTTCAACAAGATGAAAAGTAGTAACAATTTCTTGTTCATTACGAGCAATAACTATGTTTTTTGCAATTACTTTTGCAAATGGTTCTTCACCATAATTTTGAAAAAGTTTTACTAAAGCTTCTTGCGAATAAGTATTAACAATGATTTTTGCTGTTAATCCTTGATGTTGATTCATCCGCATGTCCAATGGACTATCATAGCGATAACTAAAACCACGGTTATCATCATCTAATTGTGGTGATGATACTCCGAGGTCATATAAAATCCCATTAACTACTTTAACATGTCGTAGTTGTAATTCAGCAGCTAAATTAACAAAATTATTTTTAATAATTTCATAATTACGATATTTACTCTTATGCAAAATTTCTTCAGAAGCAACAATTGCTGCTTCATCTTGCTCAAAGCAATATAATTTTCCATTTGGAAGATGCTTTAAAATTTCAAGACTATGTCCGGCTCGTCCTAAGGTACAATCAACATAAATTCCATTGTTTTGAACATTTAAACCGGCAATTGCTTCTTGTAATAAGACTGTCTGATGTTTAAATTCCATACGTTAAATTTTTTCCTCAAAATTTTTTGCCGCTTCTTCAATTCCTGACGCTTGTTCAATGTATACTTCTCAAACTTTCGGATTTCATAATTCTAAGTGGTCATTGTTTCCAATAATAACAACATCTTTTGTAATATTTGCTTTATTTTGCAAAATGGACAAAATTTTAATTCGTCCAGCATTATCGAAAGTAGTTTCATCAGACATTGACATAATTTTTCGCATCAAAGCCCTTCCTTCGGCTGTGGCTTGTCCAATTGAAGCAACTTTTTCTGTTCACTTTAACCATTCAGCTTCATTACGAACATCAATACAACCATCAAAACCAAGAGAAATAAAGACTTTATCATCTTTAAACTGTTCTCTCATTTTAGAAGGAATTGTTAATCGTCCTTTATCATCTAATGTATGATTGTAAGTTCCTAATAATGCCATTTTGCCCCATTCTCCCCCACTTTCATACATATTGTATTATACTCTTTCCCATATTGCAACACTTTTCCCAAAAAATTTTTTACAAAAAAAGCCCTACTACTGGACCAATAATTTAAATGCTTTTTTAAACAAGATAAATTATAAATACAACATTAGTTAAAAAAAAAAAAAAAAAAGAATCTCTTGATCCTTCCTATAATTAGTTATTATAACCTAATCAACTCTAATAACTTCTTTATCCTTATAATATCCACATTCACGACAAACTCTATGTGGTTTAATTAATGCTCCACAATTTTTACATGCTATCAAAGTTGCTCCAACTAATTTAAAATGTGTTCGGCGTTTTCTTTTTGCCTGTTTGGATGTTTTTCGAAATGGTACCGCCATTATTTCTCCTCCTTTGTTGTTTTAACTAATTTTTCGTGTAATTGTTCTCATCGTGAATCAGATTGAGCTGCTTGATACGCTGTAAATTCTTCCTCAGAAAAAACTTGCCAAGTTGAATCACCATTAATTATTTTATCACTATTTTTAGATAAATTAATAGGAATATTCATAATTATTTCATCTCACGCATATTTTATTATATCAAAATTTTGCTCATTTAAGTAAATAATATCACTTTTTTTATAAAATTTAAAACTATACTCATCATTTCATTCTAAATTAATTGGAACAGCAAAATGTTCTAATGTCTGAGCATCATCAACAACAACTTCGCCAATAATTGTTGCAACAATATTAATTGCATTAAGATTTGGATGATAAGTAATTATTCCCTTAATATTAACATCTTTGATTCCTCTAATATTAACCGAATAATCTAGTAATTCTGGGCTAATATTTAATGGTATATCGACACTAACTTGCGGTTGTTTAATAAAATCTGTTTCTGTATAAATCATTTTGTTCCCTCATTATTTTATTGACTTTTGTTGCCGAATTTGAATAATCTTACCCTAATAAATCTTTTGTTAAATTATTCATTAATATAATATAATTATACATTTATTTTTATAAAATATAAATGTGCTGTAAAAAATGAGGAGTCAAAATGAAAATTATAACATACGAAAAAGAAAACCAATTAACTGATTTGCAAATTCAATTAATTGAAAAATTAAATAATGACATTCAGAGTGTTCTAGAGTTAACTATTAACGAATTAGCAGATAGTATTTTCATCAATATTTCGACCTTAAGTCGTTTAATTAAAAAATTGGGTTTGAAAATTATAGTAAATTTAAAGTATGAGTTGCTGGAAAGTATAATAATATCAAGGAATTTGATATCCAAGAAAATGAGACAACTCTCCATAATATTATTGATAATATTTATAAACTGCATACTTATGCATTAGATGAAACTTATCGAAATTTAAAAGTTAATCAATTAGAAAAATTCATTGATACAATTCATACGAATGAACGAATTGTTATCTGGAGAATTAGTTGCCATACTTTAATTTGCGAAAATTTAAATTTACACTTAAATGTTTTAAAATATAACTCAACTTATCTTGTTAATTATTATGCCACAATTCAATTAATTAAAACTCTTAGTGAAAATGATTTATTAATTTTAATTTCAAAAAGCTTACAAGATGCTGAATATCATTTCCTAATTGAAATTGCAACAAAACGAAATGTTAAAATTATTTTATTAACAATTAATAAAGAATATAAAGGACCACCTAATTTACAAAAACTAACCTTAGAGAATACTGAAATTATAAATTTTTATGTTGATAATCCCATTATGTTTCACGGTTGATGCTAATTAATATTGTTTTTGGAATGTTAATTTCAAAATATCATCCTACTCATAATGAAGAATATCAAGATTATTATGCAGCCATTGATGAATGACAAGAATATATTAAAAAAATAAAATAACTAGTGAACATCTGTTTCAAAGGATGTTCTTTTTATATAAAAAATAAACCAAGTTCTAATTAAAAGGATTAAGATTTAGTGTTCATAAATTACCTTAATCCTCAAATACATAAATTTTTTTTCTAGCGAATTTGTAATTGTAATTTCTTCAAATTCATTTTAATTTGTTCAAATTGTTGGTTAATATCTGTTTCAGTTAGCTGTTTTGCCATATCATTAAATGTAAAACTAATTGTTAAAGCAACATGATTAGGCATTTCTTTATGATCAAAATACTGGTCAATCACTTCTATTGCAACAACATTTTTAACTCCTGTTAAAATCTTTTTCTTAATTTGTTCGTAGGTTACTGTTACTGGTACTCAAATTGAAATGTCACGACTACTTGTACTAAATTTAGAGGGCGGTGTGAAAAATGTTTGTTTCTTATGCGGATAATTAAACATTACTTCAAAATTAATTTCACCAAAATAAGTTGTAGTTTTTAAATCAACTTCTTTTTGATAACTAGGATGAATCACACCAATAATTGCTAATAATTGTTTTCCTAAAAAAACATGACTAGTTTGATAAGGATGGTAAATTTTATTTTTTGGTGCTGATTGATATGATAATTCATCAATATCAATTTGTTCACTTTGCAAATAAGCTTCCAATAAACTTTTAATATAATAATACGAATTAGAAAGACTATCGCCTTTTATTTTATTTTGAACAATTTCTGCTTGACTTACAAATGCCCCATGATAATAACTTTTCTCATTTACATAAATTTTTTCAACAGTAAATAACTTAACATTTTTTTGATTTCGAGCATTATTATATTTAACACTGTTTAATAAACTATTTGTTAAACTTAACCGCATTACGGCATGTTCTTCCGATAATGGCGATAGTAATTGATATGGTTTTTGATAATTAAAAAAGTTAAAATGAGTAATTTCTTCTTGTTTAACTAGCGCATATGTTTTTGCTTGATAAAAACCATTATTTAAAAAGAAAGTTTCAAAATTTTTAATTGTTTTTTCAGTAGGACGTTTAGCCTTAACTAAATTTGGTAAGACTGGTGGTTGAGCAACAATGTTATTATAACCAAATAACCGGGCAATTTCTTCAATCAAATCAGCTTTCTGAAAAATATCGGTACGAGTTACTGGTGGTGTCACAAATAATTGTTCACCTTCTGTTTTAAATTGGAAAGCTAATGATTCTAATAAAGCTTTAATTTCTAATAAGGTAAAAGAATGACCGATAAATTGATTAATCTCAAGTAAAGTAATGTTAATTGACTCAACTGTTTTCTTATATTCTTTAATAAAGTTTAAAACTGATAACTCGGCTAAAAAACCATTAATTTTTAATAAATACAAATAACGTGATAATCCTAAGCCAACAGTAGCATAACTAATGGGTTTGATATAACGTTGTAAATTAATGTTACTAATACCAACTTTTCGTTGTTGTTGACGCATTATAATATGATTTAAATGGAGTGCTAATACTGTTATCTCCGTTGTTGTAGCACTAATAGCATAAGTCGGATTAACGCGAACACCAATTAATTCTACAAATTCATTCCCATCAAGAACTACTAAATCACCTTTTTTAATATTAAAAGTTTTATTTTCATAATCATCAATAATTTTTAAAGGGTTTTTAATTTTATTAAAATCATAAAGTAATAATGGTTGCCCTGTTTCAAGGGTTGCTTTAATTGCTAAATCGCCAAATGGATCTGCTACATTTGATTGATATTCATTAATTTTTAACCAAATTCGATCTGATAATTTTAGCGGAGTTTTTTCCGGCGTTAATTTAATATTAACACTAATTGCTGATTCAACTGCTGATGTTGCAATTTCTACTTTTAATGGATTTTGATATTCTTTTAAATTTTCTGTTGATTCTAATTCTAACGGAAATAATTCACGTTTAAAATAGTGGGCTAATTCACGAGCTAATTCATAAGCACTTAAGCAATCACTGCGGTTTAATGTTAAATCAATCTCAAACAAATAATCAGTTAAACCAATTTTAGTTAAAGCATCTTCAGCACCAATCATATCATATGAACCTTCTTTTTCATTAAAAGTTAAAATAATTTCATCTTGTTCAGCTGGCGTTAAATATTTTTCAGCAATTCCTAATTCACTTAGTGAACACATCATTCCTTCTGAAGCATATCCTTTAATTTCACGTTTTGCAATTTTTGTGCCATCGGCTAACACTGCCCCTGGACGAGCAACGACAACATATCCATTTTCTGCTGGGTTACTAGCTCCGCAAACAATTGGGTCAACTAATTCTTGTCCTGTATCAACTAGACAAAACTTTAAATGCGTATCAGGAATTTCATTAACAACTTGAATTCGACCACAAACAATATTACTATTACGATCAAAATTATGCGTACGTTCTACTTCAAACCCTAAACTATTTAAAGCAGCAACAATATCAGCATTACTAATATCAGTAAAATCAATATATTTATTTAATCATCTTCTTGTAATAATCATTTTAAACCTCCTAATCAAATTTCTTAAATTGTTCTAAAAAGCGGATGTTATTTGTATAAAAACGACGAATATCATCAATTCCATATTTTAACATCGCAATTCGTTCAATCCCAATGCCAAAGGCAAAGCCAGTTAATGTTGGATCTTGTCCACATGCTTGATAAACAAGCGGATTAATCATCCCAGAGCCCATAATCTCAATTCAACCAGTTTGCTTGCAAATTGAACAACCTTTATCTTGACAATTAACACAAGTAACATCAACTTCAACAGATGGTTCTGTAAATGGAAAAAAACTTGGTCGTAAACGAATTTGTGTTGCTTCACCAAACATCCGTTGACAAAAGTATTGAATTGTTCATTTTAAATTAGCAAAAGTGATATTTGGGGCAACTAAAAACCCATCAACTTGCATAAATTGATGTGAATGTGTAGAATCATCATCATCACGGCGATAAGTATTTCCAGTTGAAATCATTGCAATTATTTCATTTTTACTTTTCATCTGTGAAATTGCACGGGCTGTCATATTGGTACAGTGTGTTCGTAATAATGTGTTTTTAGACAAATAAAATGTATCTTGCATATCACGAGCTGGATGTCCTAATGGTAAATTTAAGCGTTTAAAATTATATTCATCATCATCAACTTCAGTTCCAAACACAATATCATATCCTAATTCTTGAAATAATTGCGAAATTTCATCAATAACTTGGTTTAATGGATGCTTTGTTGCTAATACTAAATTATATCCTGGTAATGATAAATCAATTTTTTCTTGTTCAATTGTCGCAATTAATAAAGCATTTTCTAATTCGGTTTTTTTAACTTGACATAATTCAGTTAATTCTCCTTTAATTTGATTTGCTTTTTGACCAATTGTTAAACGTTCTTGATGTGTTAAATCTTTCATTTTTTTCAATAAATCATTTAACATTGATTTTTTCCCTAAATATTTTAATTGAACGGCATTAACTTCCGCCACTGTTTTTGCTGCTTTAATGTTTTTTGTTGCTTGGGTAAATAATAAGTCTAATTCTTTTTCCATTGTTTAATCCTTTCTTGCTGAAGTCTAATTAATTTAGAAAAATCCTTGTCTATATTAAAAAAATATAAACAAGGAGCAATTTCTTACGGTACCATCCTTTTTTTACTAATAAATAGTCTTAATTACAGTTAACGAATCATTAATATTAATAATCCGGCTGGGATTAGCAGCTCTCATTAGGTGAATTCCTTAATATCTCACCAGTTATTTGCACTAATCATAACCTCTCTGACGATAAGCATATTAATTACTATTCCTAAATCAACGATTTAATCTGAAATTTTATAATTTTATTATAACCTATTTTACTCAGTTAATTCATTTAGTTTTTGTTTTTTTACTAAATACATAGATAATAGTCATGATAGAACTAAAATAATACTAATAATAGTCCCAACTTTTAATGGTGTTTGTCAATTTAATGGTAAATTAATAACAAATTTAAACTGTTCTAAAATAATGTTAACAGCAAAGTACCAAATTAGTAAGGAAATAACATATGCCAGGAAGAAGGTAAATAAAACACCAAGAACATAATTACCAATTACAATAAAGTTTACTTGCCGTGGTTTATATCCTAAGGCTCGCATTGTTAAAATAACTGAGCTAGCTTCATCAATTACCGAAGAAGTAATAACTGCTAAAATAATGAAAATAATAATTCCATTTAATATTTGTAAAATTAACAATGAATCATTTAACATCCCCAAGCCTGACGATGCTAATAATTTTTGCAAGGTAATTAATTCAACATTATTTGGACCCGTAAAAATACTAATATCACTACCATCACTAGTTATTGTTGTCATAATTTTTCCTAATTCTGCCATAATATCATGGTTAAAAATATTAATTGTTAAGTTTTGCAATGTAATCTTATAATCTTGTTTCCCCATTAGCAATTCTTTTGGGTTGATCTTATCATAAATCATTTTTTCCTTAGAAATAACTCCATCATAAAAATCATTTGGGACTGGTTTTTCGTTAAAATCATAAAATAAAAACCGAATAGTATTAGCATTAATAAAAACATTGCTTCGTGTTGTATCATTTTTATTAATTCCCTTTACAACAATTGATATATTATACGGAGATCTTACATTTTTAACAGTAAATTCAAAAGTGTCATTAATTTTTAAATTATTTAATTTAGCTATTTTTTCTGAAATAATTGCAGGAATTTGTGTTCTTGTTAATGGTGCTGCAAACAATTCGTTAATAACTGTTTTGTTAACACCTTCCATTTGATAAAACTTTGTCCAAGTATTTGGTTCAATCCCTTTTAAATTAAGATCACTAATTACTGCTGTTTCACGATTACTTGGAGTTACAGCTAAATTAAGAACTGGCAATTCAGTTTGAGGATTATAATACAATATATTAAAACTAACAACTGTCTTAATATGTGTCTGGTCAATCAGATTACTTAAATTAACAATATTTTTTCCTCAATTTGGTAAATTTCCTCCTTTTATATTTGTTATATCTTTAACAACTTGAATTAAATCAGTTAAATAAACTGACTGATAAATTGGCTGATAAAGAAAGAGTTTTTGTCATAATTCCATATACATCGGATTATGATGAATGGCTGTTGCTAATGCATTAAATTTTGCTAATGAAACAGCTTGGGTTTGTTCAACATCACTTGTTGGTAACACTCGAAAATGATTATTATTTATTAGTTTTAATTTTTCTTCTCCTGTTGAAGTTCGATGCCTTGTTGCCATTGTTAATAAATTTGAAAATTGGAAGCGATGGTCAACATCTTTTTGATAAACATTACTAAACGAATAAACAATTTGTCGAAAAACATCAGATGCATTAAATTGAATGATAAAGAGTAATGAAGAAATAAAGAAAATAAACATTACAATCATTCATTTTCAAAATCCTTTTAAAGTAAATGCTAATTGAATTCGAAACAAGAAACTTGTTTTACTAAAAATTTTTTTAATCCCAATTATTAAACCATAAAAATGCATTTTTCCAGCACCATTAATTAATACTAAAATTGGTTTTTTTAAATAACTCATTGTAAATAAAAATGATAAAGTAGTAAAAAAGATGGGGATAACTAAAAACAAAATTAGCATAAATCATCAGGAAACATAAATTAATTTAAATGGAATTAATAATCCTGTTGTATATAATGTATTAACATATAACTGAATAGGAATACTAACACAATATCCTAAGATAATACCAAATAGCATCGTGACAAAAAACTTTGTTGAAAAAATTCATGATAATTCCGTTGTTTGATAACCAAAAGCTTTAAAAATTCCAATTTGGCGACGAGTTTTATTCATCTCTTTTTTCATTGTATAATTAATAAAAATAAAACCTAAAAATAACAACACTGAACCAATTGCACTATACAAAATAATTTGAATATTAATATTTTGCGTTTGCATTGCAATATCACTATTTTCATATGGAATTAAAGTTGCTGTTGGATTAATATAACCCTGTGCTAAATTTTCTTTTAAAGTTAAAATTGCATTTGTTGAATTTAATTTAATTAAAATTTTTTGACTTGGGTTTAAAGTAATATTCCCTAACTCACCACGAACATTTGCATCCTGCAATTGAGTTTGGAAACGCTCAGTTGTAAATAACACACCGTATTTCCGAATATCATTGCTACTATTAATTTTTAAACTTGTCCGCTTAATAAAATTATCTAAATTATTTCCAATTCCAACAATTTTTAAATTAAATTTTGGGTTGTTCGGAATGACTGGAAAAATATCTCCAATTTTTAAATGATTTTGCTCTGCAAATAAACTACTGACAACCGCTTCATCATCTACTGCTGGCAACTGTCCTTGGTATAATTTCAATTGGTTAAAATTAACGGCGGCTGTCTGTTCTAGATTTTGTACTACATTTTGTACTACCGCAGGAGTAATCTTTAAAGTATAATTTAAACCGCTTTCTTGTTTAAAAGAAATAGCTTCAAAAACACCAACAGAATATTCTGGCAAAGTTTTTTGTCGTAATAACCGTGTTACCATTTCTTTTGGTTGGTTTCAATTAAATTTTTTAAAATAAAGATAGCCAATCGGATTAACAATATCAATATTTTGCTTCATTCCTCGATATTGCGCAACTTCCGCTAATTTAGTAATAATTTGACTTGTTGAACAAATTTTCTGTAATTCTGTACTTGCAAGAGTACCACACACACTTTTTGTTGTTTTTCACCAACTACTGTTTTCATTTAAAATTGCTTGGGGAAATCCTGTAACATTAATTTCTTGCTTATTTTTATCAATAAACTTATTATGTAAATAATAATCTTCCATAAAATTAGGTTTATAATCTTCAACACTAAAATTATAATCTCATTGTTCAGATGTATATACTAAATCATTATATTTTATTTTATATTGTAAAGCACCTGATAAAATTCCGGCAATTGTTGCAATAATAATGATAATAAAAAGAATTAAACCTCCAGCTTCAATTCAATTTTTAAAATATGATTTTAAATAACTTTTTAAAATTTGGCGCATTATTATTCTCCATCTTTCATTTTAATCAATTATAACAAATTTAAAAGTTATCGAAATAATCAAAATAACTATTTTTTGAAATTAAGCGAATCGTCATTTCCAATAAGTTCTGCTAAAACAAAACCAATTTAATCAATAATGTCTGTTGGTAACACTGGTTTTTTGTATTGTGAAATTTCATCACCAGCTAACCCATGTAAATACGTTCCAACAATTGCTGCTTCAAACAATTCATAACCTTGACCAACTAAACTAACAATTAAACCAGTTAGCGTATCACCCATGCCAGCAACAGCCATATATGGATTACCGGTACCGTTAATATACACGCGATTACCATCAGTAATAATTGATTGATATCCTTTTAAAACAACAATAATTTTATACTTATTAGCAAATTCTTTTGCAATATTAATTCTATTACTTAAAATTTCTGGCACACTTTTATTAATTAAACGTGATAATTCCAATGCATGGGGTGTTAAAATTGCTCGTCCACGTAATTTACGTAATAATGGGACATCTAGAACATTAATTCCATCAGCATCAACAACAATTGAACCTTTATAATTATCTAAAATATAATTTAAAGTATTATATGTCCGTTCTGTTTTTCCTTTTCCCATTCCATAGGCAACTACATTAACTTTGTTTGTTAATAAATCTAAAATTCGGGCTCGATCAGAAGCATCACAAAACGTAATTTCTGGAGCAGTATTATTGGTTTTTTCCTAAATTATGGGGATAATGCTCAAATTACTAGACCAATTCCAGCATTTAATGCCATATTAGCAACTAAAGTCCCAGCATTTAAATATTCTAAACTTGAAGCAAAAATAAGTAAATTTCCATAAATGCCTTTGTGTGAAATTAGTGAGCGGTAATGTAATTGGACACTATCCGTATAAAATAAGTTGTTATCAATTAATTTTGCGCAAATCCTATTAATTTCTTGCTGATGAAACCCAAATTGTCATACAACAACCTTTCCTAAGTAAGGAATAATATCATAATTAATAAAAGCTGATTTATAAGTAAAAAAAAAGTAACAGTTTTATTAGCCTTAATTACAATTGTTGGAATTGTTGCACTATCATTTTCAATTCCACTTGGAATATCACATGCTAAAACATATTTTTGACTTTCATTAAATTTTTTAATAATTTCAGCAATGGCAGGTGGCATTTTTCCGTGATAACCAATACCCAAAATGCAATCAATAATAATATCAGTTCATAAAATTACTGCCTCAATATTATCATCAAGAAAGGTCATTGTTACATTTCGCAACTTTTTAACTAATGAATAATAATATGCCACTTCTGGGGTTTTAGCAGTATCAAAGGTTTTTTTATCAGTGCAAATATGAATATGGATCTTTTTTGTTCCATCATAATCACTAATTAATTTTGCTAAACAAAAACCATCCCCACCATTATTACCAATGTTAGCTAAAATTAAAAAACTATGAACTGCTAAATTCAAATGATGAAATAAACCTTCGGCTGCTTTCGCCATTAATTTAACTGCTGAAATATCAAATTGATTAAAAATAAAATTTTCAAGATTTTTAATGTCTTGTTGATTACTAATATAAAGCATATTTCTTAACTCCTTACTTATTTATGTTAAATTAAAAAGAAAACCATATTAGATTCCTGGTTTTTTTAAAATTTCAACTTTTTCACGATAATTTGGCATATATTTTTCAACATGATATCAAAACGCCTTAGAATGATTATGATGAACTAAATGTGATAATTCATGAATAATTACATATTCCAATACTGTCGGATCAAAATAAATTAACTTTGTATTTAAAACAATTTTTTCCGTTTGTGGATAACACACACCTCATTTACGAACCATTGCTTTAATTGTTAAATTTTTATAAGATAAATTCATTATTGTTGCTCATTTATTTAATAACTGTTCAAATTTATAACTAAATTTTTGTTTTAAAAAATGGTGTAACTTTTTAACATTTTCATCATAACTACCAGCATCTTTTAATAAAAAATATTGTCGATTAATAATTTTTGTATGAATATTTTCATTGGTTAATTGCAACGGATATTTTTCATTAAAAACATAAACATAACCTATTCCGTTTGGATTAATGACAATCTTTCGATAATTATCATGAACATTAATTACCGTAATAATTTTTTTAATATTTTTATAAATTAGAGCTTCAATTTCCCAATCATGGGCATAACTAGGAGCCGATACTTTAATTTTGCCATTATTAACATTCAACACAATATTCTTCTGTTCTTTAATAATTAAATCATATTTAATTAAGTTGCCCTGATATGGTAGCACTTTTTCCAATGCCATGCTATTCCTCCCCCTATCATAAATATAGATTAATTAATGATTATCATCTATTTTATCATCATTTTCATTTTCATTCTCAAAATTATGGTGTAAATCCGATGATTGTAAAGAATTATTAGTTGCTGGTTTTTTTGTAATATCTTCACGGTATTTTTTTCCTGCTGTTCAAATTTTATCAATATCACCTAAAAAAACTTTACCATCATAAGAACTATCAACACGGGCATTGGGATTAATGCGTTGCTTACCACTTGGTTTTGGAACCGAACCAATTCGTTCCGCTAATTCTGTTTTATCTAATGACATATGTTGTTTTGATTTTGGAATAATAATTGAATCATAGGCATTGAAATTTCCTTTTGAAGGCGAAGCTTCCGCACTAAAAATAGGGGCTGAATAATCACGATGTTTAATAATATCACCTTTTTTCACAAAATCACCTTCTTGTTCAATAAGTAATCCTGCTGGTGATTCATCAACAATTCCTTCACCCTCTTTAATTGTGCGTAAATATTGGCCTTCTGCACCAACACGAATTGTTGGTTTTGAATTATCAGAATTATTATCTTCTTTCTCTGGAACAAGATGTGCTTCACCTTGCTCATGTAAAAGAGAATTCCGAGCCATTTTTGCTTTCAATAATGCCATTTTTGCTTTTAAATCATTTGTTGTTGCAACTGATTTGTTGTTAAGAGGAGTTTTTGTTACTTCAATAGGAGTAAGTTCATCTTGATTAACCATTTCTTTTTGTGGTGTTAACCCACGAGCACCAATTTTATCAGTTTCAAAATTAATCGCTGTTAAACGATTTTTTTGATTTTGTGTTAATGATTTTGTTTTTCGTGTTGTATGATAATAAGCTATTGCAAATCAACTACCAAAGAAGGTTAAGACTGGTCCAATAAATAGTAAAATAAAACCTGAATTAATTGGTAAATTTAACTTAAAAATATTTAAACCAGTTTTAGCACTTATTGGTTGACCAGCAAACACAACAGCCATTGTTAATAAAATGCAAGATATTAATCCAATAACAAAAGCGCCACTTATGCCAAAAATTTTATAACCATTATTTTTTGATAAATAATTTGGAATTAAATACAGCAATACTAAAAAACTAGAAATTTCAATTAAAATCCCCCCAATTAATTCTGGGTTTGCCATCACATTATGATATACTGTTATATTTGAAAACTGTAAAATTAAAAGAGCAATATCGTGTAATAGCATATCTGCAGAATTATAAAGGAACATTTGATTATTAATTTTATTTGCTAGCATAATTAATATTCCGAACAGTAACGCACTAAAAATTCCGCCAATTGTTAAGAAAATTAATGACACTCTACGTAATTTCTCCATTTTTTTCACCTATCTTTTAACCATAACAAACCATACATATATTATTTAGGTATATACCGTAATTATACCCTATTTCTATCAAAACCAATAATAAAATGTAAAAATCGTTTGTTATTTATCATTTTAATTAAAACAAAATCCAACAGAAAAAACAATTTAAAATTTTAAAAATAAAAAAGATACTAGTTTTAATTTAAAACTAGTATCACTTCACATAATTGTAACACAACTTTCACTCAGGGTAATGTTTATTATTTTGATAATTATATTTGTTCAGAAATAATTAAATAATTCAGGGTATATATATTATGTTTATTAAAAATTGATTTACTACTTAGTTTAAAGGATAAAAAAAGAACGGACATATTTGTATCACAAATCATTTTACAGACTAGTTTGTTTTTTATGAAATAGACAAGGGAATTATTTTTAATTATTATTCTGAAACGATTGAAAGTTAATAGTTTTGTTAATTGATATTTGATATTTGATATTTTAATACATTAAAAAAATATCTACATCCTTTCGCTTAACATCCCAACCACCCTACCAGAACTCCAGAAGATTGATAAATTTAAAAGTAAAATGAATTAGCTACTAATTGCTAACTAACCATTAAATAAATGTTAAACTTTATAATCCTGCATCAAAATAACGTATATCCAATTACATTATATAATATATTATTTTATTTTCAACAAGATAATTTACTTTAAAAATTAAAAACTAATTTTATTTAAAACTAGTTTTATCCTAACACTTTTTTCAATTGTAATTACTTCTTTTTATTTTTTTATTGTAATGTTGCAATAATTTCATAAAACGGCTGTTTTGTTAAAATTGATGCCATTTTATTAGACGATGCTAAAATTTTTGAACCTGGTTTTGCTCGAAAAACAAGTTCTTTTTTATCTTGATTATATGGTTTGTCAACTAAAAGTTCATCATATCATAAGTCTTTATACTGCTCGGCAAAATCTTTTCCCAACAGTTCTTTAACAACAGCATAACGAATGTCATTTAAATTATTTCCAGTATATGTTTCAGTTAGGCTAACTTTAATTTGTGCCATATTTTTTGGTTTTTCATTATTATAATTTAAATATTTACGGTGATCTAAAATAACATGAAATTTAAAAGTAACATTCGAATCATTGAAAATATTAGGGACACTACCATTTAAGTAAAAAGTACCGTTGAATTGATTATCAATGGTAATATCTAAGATACCGCCTTGCATAAAGGCTTGCATAATAGCTTGACTATAAAAAACAGAAAAACAATTACGATCACCAGTAAATTCCATTAGGACTGCTGCCATAATTAATTTATTTCCGGTTGGATCTTTTTTTTCAATTATTATATATAGCGCTATTTAAATAGACATTTTCTAAGTTAACAACTGGATACACTTGGTCAAAAGTAACAGCTTCTGAAATAATTTCTAATTCACCAGTAAAATTACTGCCTTCTTTTGCAATCATTTTATAATTATTACCTTCCATAATAATTTGGACATCATCACTCGTAAAATTTGTTCCATTTAAGACATTAATCACTGCTAAAACACGAGCAGGATCAGCGGATTTACCAACTGCTTCTTCTGAATATGGTAATGAAGTGAACGTAATAATTTTTGTTAAATCATTTATTGTTCAATCCAAATTATTTTTTTTGTTAAAAATGGTTGATTCGTAACATCTGGCATTGAACGAATTATTGCTGTTTTCATCCCTGGGGCAAGATCAACATCAAAATTATCTGCATTATAATTTAACTTTTGAATAGTTTCTTTAATACTAGCAACATTGGGGATGACATGATAATTGGTTTTTTGTGTAATATCAACAACATTAGTACAACTAACAACTGAAGTAATAGAAGCCGAAGTAAATGTTAGGGATGCTAAAATCATCATTAATTTTTTCATACCTAAAAGCTCCTCTATTCTAAAAATAAATTATTTAAAAATATTATTATAAACAAAGCAATGGTGGATAATTATCCTTTTTGAACTGAATTAATAATTTTGTTTTTCGTAATTGCGCTTTTAAAAATGTGCGACAAATGAGTAATTTAATAATTACTACAATCTTCATTTGCTGTAAAAATCGAATCAGCGCAGCAAATGGATCAATTGTAAAATTATTTATAAATAATTCATTATAAATTTCAGTGTTAGTTCAAATAACAAAAAAAGTAATTTTTTTAAGATAAAATCCATAAATAATAACTAGTACAATTGTTAATAATAATGATAAACCAATAATAAGATAAAAAATATAAAATAAATTTAATAAAATTAAATACGGAATTCGTGCTAAATGTTGATTTTGAACTAAATTAATATAACGTTGAAAATTATAAGCTAATGTTATTGTTAATAAAATTAAATTTAATAATCATGTTAAAAGAACAAATCAATTTTTTTTAATCAATAATTTATAATGGTCAAATGATCATTGATATAAGCGGAAATTAATTAAAATTTGCATTAAAATCCTTAAGACAAAAACAGAAACAAAGGAAATTAATACTACATAGGCTAAATTAAAAAGAACATTATCGAAAACAAAATTATTTACTGGATAAATAATTCCAATTCCTCAAAAGAAAAAAATATAAAATAATAATGCTAATAAAAAAAACTAAGAAACTTATGATAAAAATTATTATGTTTTAGATTCATTGTTATCACCTTTTATTATAATTAATATCTTTAAATAATTATATCACTTTTTATTAATAAAAAATTGCTAACAATAGCAATTAATCATCTAACTTTAAAACAGCCATAAAAGCTTCTTGGGGGACTTCAACTGAACCAATTGCTTTCATTCGTTTTTTTCCTTCTTTTTGTTTTTCCAATAATTTCTTTTTCCGAGTAATATCACCACCATAACATTTTGCTAAGACATTTTTACGCATTGCTTTAATATCTTCTCGTGCAATAACTTTATGATTAATGGCTGCCTGAATTGGAACTTCAAAATTTTGCCGAGGGATAATTTCTTTTAATTTTGCACATAAGGCCTTAGCACGTCCATAAGCAAAATCACGATGAACAATAATTGATAAAGCATCAATAATTTCATTGTTTAATAAAATATCCATTTTAACTAATTTATTAGGACGATAACCAATAAAATCATAATCTAACGAAGCATAACCTTTACTAATTGATTTTAACCGATCAAAAAAATCAAACACAATTTCATTTAATGGTATTTCATAAGTTAAAATTCGCCGTGTATCATCAATATACTCTAAATTAACATATGTTCCACGTTTATTTTGACATAATTCCATTAATGAACCAATATATTGCTCAGGAGTCATAATCGTTGCTTTGACAAATGGTTCTTCAATGCGATCAATTTTTTGCACAGCTGGTAATTCACTTGGATTATCAATACTAATCATTTCCTTATTTGTTAAATAAACATGATAAATTACCGATGGAGCAGTTGCAATTAATTCTAAATTATATTCTCGTTCTAACCGTTCTTGAATAACATCCATATGTAATAATCCTAAAAAGCCACAACGAAAACCAAAACCTAATGCTTGTGATGTTTCTGGTTCATAAACAAGGGAAGCATCGGATAACTGAATTTTTTCTAAAGCTTCTTTTAAATCTTTATATTTAGCGGAATCAATTGGATATAATCCACAAAATACCATTGGGTTCATTTTTTTATATCCTGGTAATGACTGTTGAGCTGGATTAGCAACGGTTGTAATCGTATCACCAACCCGAACATCACGGACCATTTTAATACTTGCTGCTAATCAACCTACTTCACCAGCAACTAATTGGTTTTTTTTAACTTCTTTTGGTGTTTTAACTCCTAATTCAGTAACTTCATAAACAGCATCAGTATTCATTAATTTTATTTTTTCACCAACGCAAACAATTCCTTGTTTAACTCGAATTGAGATCATTACACCACGGTATTTATCATAATATGAGTCAAAAATTAATGCTTGCAATGGATTATTATCATCGCCTTCTAACGGCGCAGGGATATCTTTAACAATTGCTTCTAAGACCTGTTTAATATTTAACCCTGTCTTAGCACTAATTAATGGTGCATTTGTTGTTGGAATTCCAATTAAATTTTCAATTTCTTCTTTGACACGGTCTGGATCAGCAGATGGTAAATCAATTTTATTAATAACAGGAATAATTGCTAAATTATTATCAATTGCTAAATAAACATTTGCTAATGTTTGGGCTTCAATTCCTTGTGCTGCATCAACAACTAAAATTGCTCCTTCACAAGCTGCTAAACTACGTGAAACTTCATAGGTAAAATCAACATGCCCTGGTGTATCAATTAAATGAAAAATATACTCTTGTTGATCTTGAGCACGATATTTTAACTGAACAGAATTTAATTTAATTGTTATTCCTCGTTCACGTTCTAAATCCATTGAATCCAATAATTGTTCTTGCATTTCTCGTTTTTCAACTGTCCCTGTTAACTCTAAAATCCGGTCTGCTAAGGTTGACTTCCCATGGTCAATATGAGCAATAATTGAAAAATTACGAATTAATTTTTTATCCATTTAAAATTAAAACCCTTTCTATAAACAGTTACATCTCTGATATTATTATACATAATTTTAGCAAAATAACCTGAAATAGCAGGTTTTAATAATAAATAATTATAGTCACATTGAATTTTTAAAATAAATACGATATAATATATTATATAATTTAAAAAATGAAACTCTGAAACAATTATTTTTAAAAAAAAAAAGATAAAATTATTAGTGTTTATTAATATCACGGAATGGGGAATACTTGTGAGTACTAACTTTACAGAATATTACAATCAGTTAATGGCTGAAGTAACTTTAATTACGAATGTTGAAAAAATTTCTGATACAAAAAAAGATTGGTTGTATACATTATTAAAAAATTTAAAAACTTTTAATACAAAACAAATTAAGCTGCAACAACATGAAGGGTTAATTTACCAAATTATGCGTGTTATTAATCATAGTACGGAATTTATTCATAACCGTATTAATAATGCTCTTAATGAATATCGCAAATTATATCGACAACATTTTAAAGTTAATTTAAACATGCGACAAGAAAATTTACGAATTTTTGAGTATTGTGAAAAACAACTACAAACTAATTATGGCAACAAACTTAAAATTTTACGAGAATCAATCATTAATTATTATTACTTAAATTATTTAAAAGATAAAATTGAAGAAACATTAAAAATTATTAGTTTGTTCGCACGAACATTATAAAAAGAGTAATTATGTCCTAATTACTCTTTTTATAATGTCAAAATTGTTCATCATCTCAAATTTTATTTGTACTATGCTCATTAATTCGAACAAAAACAATTGCTAACGTAATTCCCATTATTGTTGCAACAGCAATTTGAATTGCATCAGCAATTAATTCAACAATTGCAACATCAGGTCCAAATAAGAAATAACTATACAAAACATATAATAATAACATTAAAGAACTAACAAAAATAGCACCATAGCGACTTAAAATGCGAGCATCAAAATAAGTAATTAAAAACATTAAAATTCTAATTAAAATTGAAATAGGAATAAAAATAAAACCGCCGGTAACAAGATCAATAATTGTTACATACAAAATACCACTAATTAATAACATTGGCCCTTTGATTAACATTATTAAACCTAAAAATAACCCATCTGCTAACTAAATAATCCCTTTACCAACACCAAAATTGAACTGAATAAATTGGGAAATATAAGCAATAACTACTAACAAAGCAGTAATTAATCCTGTTGTTGCTAAATATTTTAGTGATTTTAAACGATACATTTTAAATAAAAATATTTCCAACCATAATTTCTGACGAGGCATTATGATAGTAATTTTTAGTATCAGTTACTTTTTTTCCCTCGCGTTGTAAACGCGTAATTAGCAAATAACCATCTTCAACTTTAACTTTAATCCCTAATTTTGAAATATCAATAATTGTCCCATTTACAAAATCAGCGTCTTTTTCCGCTAATGGTTCTAAAGTAATCATTGCTTGGTGCAATTTATAATGAATATTATTAACAGTTGTATAAACAATTGGTCATGCATATAATCCACGAATTTGGTCAACAATTTTTTGTTTTGGTAAAAACCAATTTATTTTTTCTTCATCACGTGTAATATTATAAGCAAATGTTGCTTGACTATCATCCTGTGGTATTCCTTTAATTTTACCAGTAATAATATCTAATAAATATTTTTCAATCATTGTACCTGCTAAAACCATTAACCGGTCATGCAAAGATGAGGCTGTTTCGGTGGCACTAATTGGAATTGCTGTTTGAACATACATTTCTCCTGCATCCATTTTTTTAATCATTTTCATTAGTGTAATCCCTGTTTCTCGCTCACCATAAATAATAGCCTTATGAATAGGCGCCCCACCACGTAATTTTGGTAATAATGAAGCATGAACATTAATACAATTAATACGTGCTAATTTTAAAATTCGCTCTGGAATAAATTGCCCATAAGCACACGTTACAATAACATCTGGTTGGAAAGTTCCTAACTCTGTATAAAGATTATTAATTTTTTCTGGTTGAAAAACAGGAATCTGATTTGTTAAGGCAAATTTTTTGACTGGGGAAAATTGAACGAGTTGCTGACGTCCAATTTTACGATCAGGTTGGGTAACAATTCCAATTATTTCAATTGTTGGCGCTAACTTTTGTAAAGCTTTTAAAACAGCTGTTGCAAAGATTGGCGTTCCCATAAAAATTACTCTATATTTCTGCATCTTTTTTCCCTCCCTTAATTGGTGTTAAAGACCCCATTAAACGAACAATATGTTGATAAATAACAATCATTGCTAATGTATCCCGATTACAATATTTTAACATTTCTCCTCGAAATGATTTTTGTCAAATGATGATTGGAATATTATTCTCCACCCGGCGACGAAAGATTTCACTCGCCATATCACCTTTTTGTACCTTTAATGCTTGATAAGTAAATTGATTATCAAATGCTGGTTGTGTTTTTTTAATTGAAGCTGAACCATAAAATTCTTTTTTATAAATCATAAAGTCCTGAAAAAAATCCATTAAGTCAATTGTTTTATTTCGAATAATCCTTAATTTTTTTTGGCAATCTTGATAAGTTGTCATAAGTTCCTCATTGCGACTTTGATTAATTAAGATTGTTAAATAACTAATTAATTCGGCTAAAACCTTACATTCAAAACTCTTATAATAAGCTACATAAACTCCTCCGCCATGTCTAAATAAATCAGTAACTAAATGTTTAATTAGTGCTAAGCGTGGATCACCTTCACCATCTGCTAAAAAGGCATAATGTTCCATTGTCGTTTCATCTTGATAATCAAAGTGATTATCTTTAATAAGATGGACTGAATATTGAAACGGAATTTGCTGATAAGAATATGAATAATCAAAGTGAGGAACTGCCGCTTTCATTGTTTCAAAATCATACATATATATTGGATACTGATACTGTTCTAAAATTTGATTAATAATAGCAACCTTCTTTGGATCAACAACTGGGGCATTATCTTGAACAGCAAGAATTTGGCGTTGTTGTTTTTCTGAAAATAAAATTGGTTTTTTTTGTCGCGTTGATTGCTTAAAGGTAAATGGTAACACAATATCTTTTAACAAATCAATGTGTTCTTGATATTTTAATAATGTCTTTTTTTCCATCCCATGGGTTAACTCAAAGACACTATGATGCGGTGGTAAATAACTAGTAACATGTTGGCAATAACCATAACGATCACCTTTTCCATTGAAACATTGTTCCTTGCTAAATAACGGAAAAATTGTTTCAACTGGTTGCATAAAATAATGTTTAATTAAAGCTAAATCATCAGTAATGATGCGATTCTTTTCAACACGTTTGGCAAATTGTCCAGTCATCATTTGCTGACAAAATTCTAATAAACTAATAGCCGGTAAGGTTTTGGTTGGCAATTTATAATAATCTTGAAACATAAACAACTGGTCATCATCAATATCACCAATCCGTTGATACTCCGAATTTAACAACATTAACGAAACCCGACTAATTGTTAAGCCTGCCCCAGTTAAAACATAATACTGATAGGCAACATCATAACCATATTCATCCTTAACATCCTTGTCAACATACATTTGTGCTTTTTTATCATATTTTCGACCAGTTGAAGCTTTAACCTCAATTAAATGATAAGTACCATCTGGAAGTTTCTTTAAAATATCACACTTTGTAATACAATTGTTATAAACAAAAGATGGTTCAAAATAAACATCATAGTTTGGATTTGCTAAAACTTCAGTTGTCTTTGCAAAAGCAATTTTCTTGCTGTAATGTTCTAAATTAAAATAGGTATAATCACGCATAAAATATTCGCGCGCGCGTTGACCAACTTCATTCCCATCAGTAATTGTTTCACCGGGATAAAAATCAATTTGAACATCTGCCATCGTTGTTTGAATCTCATCTGGTAAAGTTCGAACATCATTACTATCCGTGTCCTCAGCTGCTGGTCAATAAGTTTCTAGCGCTAAATCATACAAATGTGGTTGAAATAAACCTTTTCCCTCTTCATTTTCATCATCATCAATAAAAATAGCTTCATCAATTTTGGCACTGTTAATATTATCTTGCAAGTCAAAAAAGACCGAAATTTTTTGAGCTGTCACTCATTCTTGCACTGTTTTTAAATTACTTCGTGAAGCTAATGTTCAAGCAATTTTAAAACATTTTTTAAATCGTTTAAAATCTTCTTTTTTTAAAGTGATTTCTAAATCCATTATTGCACTTCACTTTCGTTATTTCGGATTTGCTTTTTAAAGACAAAGAAAATAAGATAGAACTTATTTTCTAGGGACAAATTTCTCAGGTTTTGGTTTTGGGCGTTCATCAACAGGAAGTTGTCCAGCTTTTCGCAATTTCCGTTCTTCTTCACGCTTTTTAAGCATTTCAGCATGATGTGCTTCATATTCTTTTCTTGCCGCAATTTTTGCTGCTTTTTTTTCTTCTTTTGTTAACTTAACTTTTTTTTCACTAATTTCAATTCGATGTTTTGTTTCTTCTAAATCAATTTCTTGGTTAACAATTCAAGTTGTTTCATATTGTTTTTTACTAATTTTTTTTGAAATACCTTCAATTTCAAAAGCTTTTTGTTCTAAAAAAGCATTTGTTTTTGCTTCATAAATATCAACAATAACATCAAAAATATCGCGATATTTAAATTCTTTTCCTTTACGAGCAATAACTTTTTCATATTCTAATCTTAAGTTTTTACGATTATCAGTATCTTTAATATATTGTTTAATTTTATCTTTAACTTGTTTTTTTCGTTTTTCTCGTTCAATGCGTTGTGCTTTTCGTCCCATAATTGAAGAAACAATTGCAAAAATAATAACTGCGACTACAATTACGACTAAAATCACATTCATTGTCATACTACCACCCAAAAAATTTGACATTATTATCTAAACTCCTTTTTTTACTTTACTATTATTATGCACTATTAGCAATAATTTTTCAATTGTTTCTAATTTCCCAAGTTGTTTTCCTGCTTTTCACTCTGAACTAAACAAGAAAAACATTATGATAAACATCTTGCACATCATCAATGTCATCTAACATATTTAACATTTTTTCAAATTGTTCAGCGTCATCACCATGTAAAGTAATCCGGTCATGGGGAAGCATTGTAATTTCTGCCATTTGAAATGTTGTAATCCCGGCTTGATCTAATGCCGTTTTAACACTATTAAATGCTGTTCCTGGCGCATAAACAACAATTTGTCCATCTTCAGCAACAACATCATTAATATCACAATCTGCTAGTAATAATAATTCTAATACTTCTTCAACCGTTTTACCTGTAAAAGCAAACACTGTTAAATGATCAAATAAATGCACGACAGCCCCATTAACTCCTAGTTTACCACCTGTTTTAGTAAAACAATTGCGTACTTCTGCCACAGCGCGGTTAACATTATTTGTCAATGTATCAATAATAATTGCACTGCCCCCTGGTCCATACCCTTCATAACGAATTGCTTGGTAATTTTCATTATCGTTTCCACTTGCTTTTTTAATCGCACGTTCAATAACATCACGTGGAACTTGTTTTACTTTTGCTTTATCAATTGCATTCCGTAACGCTAAATTAACATTGGGATCAACACTTCCTTCGCGTGCTGCTAAATAAATTTCTCGAGCAACACGATTATATAATAATGCTTTTTTCGCAGCTGTTGCTGCCATTGACTGCTTGCGAACTTCAAATGCTCTTCCCATTTTTTCTTTCCTTTACCACCTAATTTTTTCTTATATATTATACCATAAAATTAAATAAAGTTAGTGATGATAAACTATTAAGTATCCATTTTCTGCACCATAATATTTGGCAATTGTCCGAATAATCTTAAACCCATGCTTTAAATATAATTGTTGAGCAACCAAATTATGTTCATTTACTTCTAAAAAAATTTGTTGATATGAAAAATGTGTTAGAATATATTTTAACATTTGTTGACCATAACCTTGATGGTGATGACGCTTTTTAACTGTTAAGCGTATTAATTCAAAATCATCCCCACTATGCATTAAAATAAAATAACCATAGAGATTATTTTTGACAATTAATTTATAAACAAGATAATTTGTATTATTAATCATTTGAATTAAATTACGATATTTATAATAATTATGTGGATAATTTTCTTGTTCTAATAAAAATAATAATAAAGCATCACTATTATTAACTGGTTTTAAAATAACCATTTAACTTCAATCCTTTTTTAAATACTGTGGCTCTAAAGCAAAAATATCTTCAACTAATGTAAAATGCTTTTTTAGAACAAGATAATTTTGAACAAAATTAATTTCTTGTAAATCATAACGAAACTCATAATCTGGAAATTGCTTTGTAATTTCAATACAAGTTTCATAATCAAGAACTTGCCTTGGAATCACCTCTACACCATTACTAATTACCGCAAAATATCGTTTTCCACTCCGCGCATCAAGCATTGAAACAACATTATCTATCCCAGCCTGATAAAGTAATGTATTAATTGTATAAACATTAATTGCTGGATTAATTACTTTAACTGTTTTCACAATCGTCATTGGAATCCGAACACCAGTATAACTACCTGGACCAGTTGTTAAATAAAAATTATTAATGTCTTTTAATTTTAGTTGATGTTGACCTAATAACTGGGTAATTGTTGGTAATGTTGCTTCAGTATGACGACGAGCATGGTTTTGATGAACTTGACCAATGATTTTTTGTTCTTTTTTTAAAATTAAAATTAAAAAATCAGTACTAGTATCAATAAATAGATTTAACATCTTATCCCTCTTTTCCTAATGCGCTTTGTAAATGTTTATTGTTGGTTTTAATGGTAAAAATTCGTTCATCCTCATTAATTATCTTAATGGTAATTTTAATTACCTCGTACTTTGAACTTAACTGGTTACTAATTCCCGCTGGTCATTCAATAATATTAATACTATCAGAAAAATGTTCAAAATACATTTCTCACTCTTCTTCTTGTTCTAAGCCTAACAATCGATAGCAATCCATATGATTAATAATAACCTGCTGATTTGTCCTATACTGTTGCATAATTAAAAACGTTGGTGAAGTAACAGGAGTAGTTACCCCTAACCCTTTTAATAAATATTTTGTAAAAGTTGTTTTCCCAGTGGCTAACGGTCCATCTAATAATAAGCATAAATTAGGATGTAAAAACGGAGCAATTTTTTCAGCTAAAAGTTTTGTTGCTATCTCATTTTTAACAATTATTTTCATCAATATCCCACTCTCTTTTACTAATTATATCTAGGAATTAATTATTGTGCTAGACTTTTAGAAAAATATGTAATAATTAAAGTGCAGAAAAATTAGAAAGGTTGTTATAAATAAATGAAAGATATTTTAATTATTGGGGCTGGGCCGGTTGGATTATATGCTTGGAGTTGTGCTGGCATGTTAGGATTAAGTGGCTATATAATTGAAGGAAATGATAGTCCTGGTGGACAACCATGAGAATTATATCCAGAAAAACCATTATATGATATGCCCGGATTTGGCGAAATCAAAACTAAAACATTTATTGAGAATTTAATTAACCAAGCAAAAAAAAATACGGGGCAAATAACATACATTGGTAAAACTAACATTAGTAATATCCTTACAACAACTGATGGATTTACTATTACTTTAACAACTAATGAAACATTTACAGTTAAAACAATTTTAATTACAAGTGGAAATGGTGTTTTTACCCCCATTCGCTTAGAACATCTTGACCATCACCAGGAATATGAAAACTTATGATACGCTGTTAAAAACCCAACTCTTTTAACAAACAAGAAAATTGTTATTCTTGGTGGTGGTGATAGTGCTGTTGATTGGGCAAATCATTTGATTGAAGATAACATTAGTAAAGATGTTACAATTATCCATCGTCGAACATTATACCGAGCTAAAGAAAACAATGTCCAAAAATTACAACAAAATAAGGTGACCGAATTAAAACCTTATCATGTTAAAACAGTTGAGACAATTGATAATAAAATTACCGCTTTAACATTAGAGCATGAAACAACACATAAACTATTAACTATTACAGCTGATTATTTTATTGTTCAATATGGAGCAAAAGTTGCACCAACAATGTTGCAACAATTAACTTTAACAACAACTCCAATGCTAAAAATTATTATTGCACCAACTGGACAAACAAGTCATCCTCATATCTTTGCGGCTGGAAATAGTGCTTATTATGAAGGAAAATATTATAATATGGTAACTGGATTTGGTGAAGCTATTAATGCGCTTTATAATATTACAAAAATTATTCATGGTCAAAAATACCATCCTGGTTATTTAAGTGATATTAAAAAATAAGTTAGGAATAACTTATTTTTTTAGCCTGTTAACTTATAAATTTCTTTATTAGGTTCATCCTTTTCTATTTTTTTCGTATTTTTACGTAAAGTTTCTTCTCGTTCTCAAATTTTTTGATATGGCATTTCTGGTTCCGTTAAGGTAATAAAATCATCTTCATATTTTTTACGACGTAGAATTCGCATTTTATCTTGGCGTTTAGTTCAAATTTTATAAACAAGTGGTAACCGTAAGAATATGCCACGAACAGAACCGGGTGCTCAAAAGATTGAATTAGCAAAAATAACAAACAAGGAAGCAAAGATTAAACCAAAGAAGAAATTTAATAATTTTTGTCATCCTCAAACTGGCTGTAAATCAATATTATAAATTTGATTAGGATTGTGTGTTTTTGATAAAAATAAATAATTAACTAAAATAGCAATAATCATTGGCACTAACAAAATCATTCAATTTCGAAAAACACCTTTAAAGTTACTATTATAAGTTAAAAATATTCAATTATAACATCACAAGTATAAAAACCGCAAAAAACTCATTAAATAAGTAATAATTAAAATACTATATAATGCAGCTGCTAAATTATTAAAGCCAAAACGTCATAGTAAAGCACTAAAAAAACAAAAGACAATGTTAAGACAGCCAATAATGAAAGTCGGAATTGCGGTTTGTTTATAATTTGCTTTAGCATATACCAAAACATTTGCAGGTTCAGCTAAGACAATAAAAACAGAACTTAAAGAAACTAATAAGGAGAAGGTTGGTTGATAAAAGATGCTTTTAAAAATTTCGCGTTCTTGTGATGTTCATGGATTTAATGTTGAATCGCTAGTTCGAATTTGTTCAATAATTTGTGGCGCATACAATGTTGTCACAAAATATGGTGATAAAATAAACTGGTTAACAAACAAGAATCCAGCTATCATAAAAGCGTATGTTTCAAATTTCATATAATTCTGTCAATCAACCCGACCATTTTTTGCTGTTCATGCGGCAAAAAACTCACGGAAGGAATTAATTAAAATCATCATAATGCTACGAACTCCAACCGTAATTGTCATATATAGCGATAAGGTTGATGATATTCGTAACCCTAATAACAGCGCCGTAATAATAACATCACCGTTAATTAACAATGTTTCTCCAATATTTTTAAATACAACAATATTACTTGATTTAACTAGTTGCATGTTATCGCGTTGGCGAGCAATACGAACTCAAGGATAATGTAACTTAATAAATAAATAAACTAAACTTCCTTTCATAACAGAATAAAGTAAGAAAATTAAAAAGACAAAAACAGGATCCACTGCAATTGAAATTAAGTAGAAAACAATTGAATATGAGATTAAATCACAAATCATTAAAATTAAACGGCGTAAATGATTATTTTGATCAGCTTGCATTAAGTTTTCATATGCTGCCGTTAAAAATAATGCAATTAAGTTTTTTGACCCAATAATAAATACAATTAAAATCATTTTTCATAACGGATAACTAATTGTTTTATCATTTTGTAAAATACTAAAATTCTTTTCAAATAAATAAATATAAGCACTATACCCAACAGCAATGCCAATTAATAAAATAATACCAATGTACCCTGATATTTTATATTGATGCTTTGCTGTATTAACCATTTCATTTGCTTTAATTCAATCTTTTTGTAACAATGGTTTTACTAAAAAAATAACAGTAATGGCTCCTAAGCCACCTTCCACTGTTCCTAAAAAAGCAACAATTGCAACGCTATTCTTTACAAACCCATTAAACTGCGAACCATAACTACGAATTAATAAATACATTAGCGTAAATTGAAAACATGTTCCAATTAACGAAGTAAAAGCCCCGATTAAAATACTAAAAATTCCTCTTCTTGTTGACAATTACTTCACCTCGTTCCTAATATTTTTATTTTATAATATTTTCTGGAATTTTAATAATCTTTTCATTTAAATAACTTAAATGGTCTGGCAATTGATGAAAGATTAAGGTTGTTACATATAAAGCAATCATATACTTCTTTGTTTCTTGTTTTGCTCCATATTTAACATCATTAATAATGGGGTGATGTAAATAACTTAATGAAGCCTGAATCTGATGTTTACGGCCAGTTATTAATGTTGCTTCCAATCACGTTGCATTTGATATATGAGCTTGAATTTTAAAATGTGTTTTAACTACTTTAGCCTGTGGTTGCTCTGTTTTAGTAAAAACCATTTTTTGTTTATCTTCATCTTTATATAAATAACCACTAAGGGTAAAATCAGTTTCTTGAATAATTCCTTCACACTTTGCTAAATATTTCTTTTCAATAAATTCTTTTTGGTTAATTTTAGCTAATAACAAATCTAATGTAATTTTATTTTTCGCATATAGCACTAATCCTCGTGTTAATTTATCCAATCGATGAACATGGGAAATGACAAACGACTGTTCATCCTGTGGATTATATTCATCTTTTTGGATTAAATAATGTTGCACCATAGCATCTAATGAAGTATGAAACTTTGAGTGCATTTCTACTCCATGTGGTTTATCAACAACAAGAATGTTATCATCTTCATAAACAACTTGTAATGGTAATGGTGCAACATTATTATAAGTGCTGTCTGGTTTCGTTCTGTTACAACTAAATTTTTATCAAAAATAATAATTTGGTCTCCTAATTGAAATTTATAATTTCGTTCTTTCATTACTTTGTTATTTACTTTAATTTTTTTATTACGAAATAACTTATAAATAACTGATAACGGAGTTGTTTAAAACATTTTTTTAATAAAATTAAAAATTGTTTGATTAACATCATTTGCTTTAACTGTTAAAGTAACAACTGTTTTTGGTTCTATACTTCCCCCGTTTTCCTAGTATTAATTATATAATGAAAGTTAACCATTATCCGAAGAAAAAATATTCTAAGCTATTATTTTAGAATGTTTATCATTTTTTGCTTTCTGTTTTTCTTCAACTTTTAAGATATTTGCTTTAATTTCTGCAATTTCAGCCATATCTGTAATTTGATTAAATAAATGATATAACATATAATTTTTTTCTTTTTCTTTCAAAAGATGTTTATCGAAGAAAGCAACTGTCTCATTAATTGTTTTCATTAACTCATAAGCTTGTTCACGAGTAATGCTATTATTTGATAATGGCTTTTTCACCAATGTTGGTAGTTGTGTTACAAAAGCATAGTCTTCCAATGCTTTTTCTTTTTCAGTATAATAGAAAATTCGAAAAGCACTCACTTTTGCTACAATTGTTTTAATAGCATTACGAAAACCAGTAACTTTTGTTGACAACATATTTTTGATAAAGACTGCAATAATAACAGTAATTGTCCCAATTGGAATAATAATTGAAACAATCAATTCTAAATCAACACCAAATTTTGTTGCAAACATTGCTTTAATTAAAGTATAACCATTTTGAATTAGTAAAACAGTAATAAAGAAACTAAAGTTAGTTGCTTTTCATCATTTATGTGGAACTAAAACTTCTGTTTGACGGTTCAACACATATCAGAAGAAATATGACACTAAGACTAATAAAATGCCATATATTAAAGTAATTAAGGTTGTTAAAAAGTTAAAAAAACTAAGAATTATTGTTAAACTTGTTAAAAAGTTTAAATACATTCGCGGATTAAAAATAACATAATCATTTGGAAAAGTTGTGGATAATCCATAACGAACTTCAAAGCGATGACGTTGTGCTATTTTAATAATAATGACAATATAATAGCATAACGCAATCAAGGCAATCATCCCCGTAATAAATAAATATTAATAAGCCATATTAATATTTGTTGCACGTTGATTTCATGCTGCACTTCAATCGGTTACATTATTGTTTTCTCCAAAAAAATTAAAGGATAACAATGAAAAATCAATTAATGGATATGTAATACTCATTAAATTCTTATATGTTTCTTGCACTTGTTCAGCTGATTTTTTCCCAGCCGCAATTTCTGCTAAAGTTTTTTAAACATCGTTTTCACTATTAATCCGATCACGTTCATTAATAAATAAAATTAAAAATGTAATAATTACGGCAGTATAAATAATCCAAAAAAGCATTGAAACTAAATACTGCCAACCAACTAATGCTGTTAGTTTATTGGGTTTTATCATTAGCATCTCCTATTTTCTATTTTTTTTTTTTTAAAAAAAAAAACTATAATTTTAAATGTTAAATTTTTAATATTATTTTGATAATAGCTGTTAATTTGTTTGTACTATAAAAATTGTAACAAAAAAAAGAAAAAATACAAATAAATTCTACTTGATGCAATATATTTTATATCGGTTGCAATTTTTTTATTATATTTCAATTATGTGATAAAATGAAAAAAAGTTAATAAGTTTTGTAATACGTCTTTTATTAATAATTTTCACAAGGCAAGTACTATTATTTTGATGATATTATTTTATGTATAATATTTTTAATTTTTATAGGAGAAAAATATGAAAAAAATGATTAATTTTATTAGGAACATTTGGGATTGTTGCAACTTTTGAAACAACAATTTTTGGATGTAGTATAAAAATGAAATTAACTGAAGAAGAAGCAGAAAATGAATTATTCGACGATTTACACACATTAGAAAATATTAGTTTTGAAGTAAAAAATTACTTACAAAATAATACTTTTTTAAATGATATTGAAATATAAAATGATTATCTTTATTCATTAGTACAAAATAATGAAGAAGAAAATATATATAAATTAGATTATAATAAAAAAGAAGATACTTTTATTAGAGATAATATTTTTTAAAGATTTAATACATTTTTAACAAATATTAATCAACACATTAAAAACAAATATTCTAATTATTATATAAATTATGAACCAATTAATTATGATATTAATGAACTTTATATAACAATTAAATTTATTGATTGGCGCTGTGTATATATAAACGGCAAATTTATATCTTGTTAAGTTAATAATAAAATATTTTTAATAAATTGCAACAACTTTTTCAGAAAAAATTAAATTTTTGTAATTTTATCTTATTTTATTCATATTTAAGCATACTAAAAAATAATTTATTAAATTTTAACTAATAAATTTATTTAAAATTTTGTAAAAACATTGTCTTTGCACTTAGTCAATTTAAACATGGTCGGAGTTTATCATTTATAACATTAACTACTCAATCTATCATTTTTTGACTAATATTATTAAAATCAATTCCCTTAGAAAGTCAATATCTAAATTCACCGTTCATATGCTCAATTAATGGTTTTTGTTGTGGTTTACCGGGGTCATAAAAATAAACTTGTGTTTCAGCAAATATTTCCATTTCTTTTCATTTACTAAATTCTTTTCCACGATCTGTTATTATTCCTTTAATTTTTCCAATTAAATTATTATTTTTAGCAATATCTTTAAATTTTTCTAAAACTTCATTAGCAGTATTATTTTTTAATTTCATTACAAAATAATTTTTACTTGATTGTTCTACTAAAACTAAATTACTAGATTGATGGTCTTTTCCTACAACAGTATCCATTTTAAATCATCCAACATTAGAAACTTTATTTTCAATATCTCAAATTGATTTAAAGTTAGTTAATTTACCACGATTATCAGTTTTTCCTTTTGTTTTATATTTTTTACCACGATGGGGTAAATTTTCTTTTTTTAATCAAATTCACCTAAGCGAATTCATTTATACAATGTTTTAACACAAGCAGGAAATTTAACACCAAACTCCAAGAAATAACGATAAATTAATTGTTAAGGTGTATCGTAGTATTTATTAAATCTTATTTTAATAAAATCTAACTGCTCTTTTGTAAATTTAGGTAGTTTTTTAATGCATTTTTTACGTTTTTGTTTATAATCTTTTTGTGCTTGATATGGATTATAATCTTGTATATTTTTAAATCGATTTATTTCTTTTTTAACAGTATTAACTCCACGACCCGTTTGTCGTGATATTTCAGATAAATTAATTGTGTCATTTTTCTTTTTACAAGTATCAGATAATAATAAATCTTTAAATAAATCTCGTTCATCAAATATTAAATGTTTAAATTTTCTCATTTTTATACAAATTACTTTCATTTTTTCTTATAATGTATTATATATAAAATAAAGAGGTCAATAAATATGCAAGAATTTAGTAAAATTAATAACAAAAAACGAATTACTAGTTATGAACATTTAAATAAAAAATATGATTTAAATTTTAGTGACTATAATTTTGGTTTTGATTGAGAAGTATTTAAAGACTTTGTTGGAGATAGTTATGCCAGATATTTTACTTCGCCAAGTTTTTTTAAGTTTGTTTCAGCGGGGCGTGGTACTAATAAAACATGAAATCATTTAGTAGAAAAATTATTTTTTGCTTGTAATTTTACTGATGCTTCGTCGGTCATTTTACGAAGATATGCCAACACCCATGAAGATACTACATTTGGCGATACAATTAATGTATGTAACTATCTATATGATAAATATGGGATTGATATATGACCCGACAATGAAAATGGCATTGTTTGACCTAAAAATGTTAAAGAAGGTGGCGAAATTGTTTTTCCTAGTGGTGTTCGCATTGCTTTTGCGGGTTATGCTAAATGGTAATAAAATTATGGGTAAAGTTGGTAAAGGTAGTGGTATTATATAGGCGTGAACAGATGAAATGATACATGCTGAAGAAAAAGAAATTTTAACTGATAAAGAACTAGATAAAAGATATAATAATTTAAGAGTTTCAATGTTTCGTTCAAAAAGTTTAAAAGTATCTTATGAAAAATACACGGATGAAAATGATAATGAACAATATAATTTAGATAATCCTATTCCAGTAAAAGAATTATCTTGGACATTTCAAGAATGAGACAACATAGCAAAACAATACATAACAGTAACAACATATTTTCATAAAACATATTCTAATCAATTTAATTTTAATCCTTTTAATAAATACCATGTTTTTTATGAAAAATTTGTAACTCCATATTTACCTTTAAATGAAAAAATTAAAACTATTTTAAAAGAACACAATAAAGTATATTTAGAAAACAAGCAAGCATTTAATGGTTTGGGTATTTTTAATTTACGATTAACAATGGGTGCTGTTTGAAATAAAATACCTAATATTACTAAAAAACTTGTTTTAACAAGCAAAGAAGAACGGCCTGATTTATTTGAACTTGAATACTACGGATTTGAATATAACGATAATGACCCCAGTATTTATGTTTTACGAAATTATCGTAAATATATTAAAGAATATAATTTACAAGATTTTTATAATTTAAATACAAAACAGTATCAATTTGATAGTTATTCAATTGGTGTTGATTATGCTAACGGTAGTGAAGACCATACATTTTTTTATTTAGTGGTTATAAAATTAATGAAAATAATGAATATGATAAATATTTAATTGAAGAAAATGTTGTTACACCAAAAAACGCCATGAATTTAAATGAAATAGTTGAACATTATGGGCAATGAATAATTAATACATTTGATAAATTTGATGGTTTTGAATATGCTACATTTCATTATGATATTAATGCACACGACTTTATGCAAAAATTACAAGAAGATATTTATCCTTATTTAGGATATAAAATTAAAATGTTTAAAGCCAAAAAACATCAGACATCTCTTAATAAAGAAGCAGGAATTATTAATCGTGTAACATGAATAAGAAAAATGTTTGTTCAAGGTAAAATATATGGCATATTAGATAACTTCCCATTTTTAGATAAGTGCATTAGTGAACTAAGATTTAGTGACACCAAAACAAACACACTCGACAGTAAAATGTACCACGACCCATACGATGCTTTGTTTTATGGTTCTTATACATACCGTTTTAAAATGGGATTATAGCTAATTTTGTTATTGGGCGAGCGGTTGATTTTCTTAAATTTTTGTGATAAAATGATTTATAAGTTAAAAAAGATTTTGAGGTTCTTTCAAACAAATTTGGGAACCTTTATAAAATTCTTCGCTTAAACGCTTAGAATTTTTCCCAAGTACTTTGAAAATCGCGGTAAAAGTTTTTTTAAACTTTAAGTAATTTTTCACAAACTTATAAAAATCCCGCGAGCCCAGATTTGTATTAAAAAATAATTACAATAATAATCATAGTAAATAACTCCTTTCTAAAACATATTTCAAAGTGCTTGAATATATATATATATATATATAATGTCAATAAATCTTAAAAAAAAGTTTCAAGATTAAAAAAAGGAAATTATACAAAATGAAAAAATTACTAAGTTTATTAAGTGTATTAACTATTACGGGAACAGCGATGCCAAATGTTATTGCCACTAGCAATTATGAAAAAGATACAAATACAGAAACTTTAAAAAGAAGAAAAAGACAAAATTCACCAAAAGAAGAAAAAATAATAGAAGAAATAAAAGTGTCTAAAATTTCAGATTTTAGTGGTTTTGCAAAAACATGTTTTATATTAAGTATAATGTCTATTTTAATATTTTATAATCCAGAGATAGATAATATTATTGCACAAGAAATTGCGCAAAAACTAGTTGATTATTTAAATATAAATGAGTTTGGTACAGATATTGTAACTGTCAAAAAAAAAAAAAAAACTTAATAATTTTTTAAAAAATTATTATAACATAAACAATATTTTTTCTGCTGAACAAACCTATGCTCAATTTCATACTTTACGTCCTGGTTTTGGAACAAGATCAAGTGAACTTAATAATTTTGAAAAACTTATTTCTAATAATATAGAAAATAATAACCCAATAATTTTAAATGTAAATGGATTTCTTTCATACAATAACCACAACAGTAATGAAGAAACATTTAATGATAATTACTATAAAAAAAATTTATTAAACATGCAGTTATTATTTATGGTATAAGAATAGACAAAAATAATCCAGAAAATACAGAATATTTAATTTTAGATCCAAATTTTCCAGAAACAGAAAATATAATATATGGTCATCAAATTATTGATTTAAGTTGTCTAGGACCGGTTGAATTAATGGTTTTTGTAGATTCAAATTCTTTTTTTTAATAATGTTGGTACAGAAAATAATCCCAATGAAAGTAAACAAAAAAATAAAAATTTAGAAAATCTTATTTTAAATACTGATTTAGGTGAACTACCAGATAATAGAGAAGAAACAATTATAAAACGTTTGCTAGAATTAAATCAAAATATTCAAATATATTATCCTAATATAGAAGAATTTACTAATTATTTATATATTGATTATATTTCAAGTACAACTATAAATATTTTTGAAATTAATAGTGAAAATGATTTTAATGGTGTAGTATTAAATTTTATTCCACGAATAAGTCAAATATCTTCTGTTATTTTAAATACTGATTTAGGTGAGCTACCAAATAATTTACCAGAAACAATTTTAGAAAGATTAGTATTATTAAATAATAATCTAAATTTAAGTAATATTAAATTTATCAGAAATTACAATAGATTCTGCAATAATTAGTGCTATTGAAAATAGTGATAGATATTTAGGGAGTGTTATCGTTCAATTTACTTTAAATAATGTAGATAATGTAGAAAATAAAATTAGCAAAAAAGAAGAAAAACCAGAACCAAGTTCTGATTCAGATTATACTATTGTTAATAAAATAATTAGTAAATTTGATAATTTAAATTATTTAAATCGTATAAAAGTTTTAGATAAAAATACCAAAGGCGGAAATTTAAAAGAAGGTGATACTTATATTGGGACAAATAACGGAGTTTATTTAAAACATGGCCATGGTCAAATTGATAAATTTGATGGTTTAAATTTTCCAATCATTAATATTGAATTAGATGGTAAAGGTAATGCATATGTTTTAAATAATACTGGTGAAATTTATCATTTAAACTTATATGGTTGAGATCATACAATTATTTATAAAAAATTAGAAAAGGAAGAATTATAAAAAATAAAATAATAATGAAAAAGATATTAAGTCTTTTGGGAACAATCACTTTAATTGGAACAAGTACAACAAGTTTAGTTGCTTGTAATCCACCACAATATAATGAAAAAGAATTAGCAAATTTAAAAGAAAAAAATAATATAAAAACAAAAGATGGTATTTTACAATGAATAGCACCACGAGAAAAACCGTTTAGTGAGATAGTTGATAATAAATAAATAATTTGTTTAAATCTTTTAACAGCATTATCATTTAAAGATTTATAATTATCTAATTTTCAGTTTTCAAATAATCCATCAATTACATCTTCTGGTTTTTGTCCTTCAAATTTTTGGCGTAATATAGCTGATTTATTTGTAGGGTTACCTTTTTCATCATATTTTGCACCTTGAAATTTTCTATCATAATTATAACGATATGTTAAATAATTCAATAAAACTTTATCTAAACCATTTTTATTTATTAAATCTAAAATATCTTTACCTTGAATATAGTTTTTTGCAATACTTCATGATAAAAAACTTTTGGTAAATCAATAATGGAATATTATTACATTAGGGTTTGTTTCAATTGGCATTGATAACAAAGGCACTAAACTAGCATTTTCAACTATTGATGATGGATAAGAATAAACACCATTGATATTTCCTCAACATTTAATATTTCCAAATAACATTGATTTAGGATATTTAATTTAAATTCCAGTAAATACTGTATCTTCAGGCAATAATTTTTGTAATACTAAATGAATGCTATTTTGATTTTTTCATTTGAAATCAGTTATTTTAACTAAATGCATAGATTTAATAATATCAACACCATCAGGTGTATAAGGGCGTTTATATTCTTCAATTATGTAACATTCATTTTTATTGTCTTCGGTAATTGGTTCATTAATAGATACTATTTTTAAATCTAATGTTTCTAAAAATTCTTTATCTTGTTTTGAAATATCATTAATTAAAATATCTTTTTCATCAATCATTACATAACTTGTGCTATTGTCTTGAATTGTGGTATTTTGTTGAACTTGTAATTTAAAGTTAAAGTCACTAATTTCATAACCAATAATCTTAATATATTTATCTTTATCAATAAAACCTATTTTAACGCTATTTTGAGAGTAGTTTAAGATTGGTTTTTGCTTTGTCTTAACAAGATTATTAATTTTATAAATATATAAGGTTCTGGCACGGTCTTCACTAAATAATTGTGCTAAATCAGGATCGCTGCACTGCGATTGATTAGCAAAATCTAACGGAATACTATCGATTGAATAGTCAATTGGTTCATCATTTTCCACTAATTGTGCTAACATTTTTTCAGATGGTTTTAATATTATTCTTGTTCTCCTTCTTCGTTGGGCATATTGATAATAGTTTCGTTGTTTTTTAGTTGTCTGTTTAAAGTAGCATTTACTGGTAAGCAAACATCAATAATTAACTCATCAATATTTTTAATATTGAATGTTCTACTGTTTAAAATAGCATTATCATATTTAATTAACTTAATAATAAATTCAGTTAATTTAATTTCTCTAATATATATCATTTGTTCGTATGATGCGTTTGTTTAAATATTTACACCAGCAACTTCAGCTTGTGTTTGTTAGGCTCCCTTAGCAATTGCGGGAATATGATGACGATTTATTTTATAGTAATTCGTTAATAATCAATCATATATTTTGGTTAATTGTTCACCTTTAAAATTACCAGCAATATAGTCTACTGGTTGAAAATTACTATCAGGGTCTCCTTCAACTAATAACAAGTCATTTTCAATAAATGAAGCTAACATTTTACTAATTTCTTGGTCAACAACAGCAGTCACTCCATTAGTATTAATGGTAAATTTACCACTATTTAATAATGGGTCTAACTTTATTTTTTCAGCAATAATATCTAAAATACTAGCAAATTGTTTACCATAACGAGCAGAAGGTTCAAAATTAGGGTTATTAGGAATAATTTCAATCGGGATAAAATTAAGTGGTAATATTTCTTCTCTTTGTAAAATTGTATAGTTATTTCATTTAGCATCATCAATATATAAGTCGGTAATAGTACTGTATAATCGTGTTTTTAACTTTCTAATAACTTTTACTTGTTTAGTTACATAATAAATTTCTAATTTTTCAGTAATAAAAATACTCTGGTCATTTTTAAAATAAGGATCATAATCAAAAGTACAAGATATTAAATTACCTAATTAATCATACTGATCATTGTAAAAATCAATCGTAATAAAATTAAGTTTTGAATTATTAGCAAAAATAAAATAAGAACCTTTGCCATATTTATTAATTTTATATTCGTTATATCAATTCTTATTAGTAAAATCCTGTGTTTTTAAAAAGTTATTAATTAATTTAGAGTTTATTTGTTGATTAGTAATTGGATTATAAATACTAATTTCTAACTCACGCAGATTTAAAAAATTAGCATTATCTTCACAAATTCTTTTTTCTAAAATATCAATATGTTTTTGAACAGTAACACTTTTACGATTAGTAATTGTTGATGCTAAATTAAGATAGTAATTATCAATATCATAACTCTTTTTTAATTTCTTTTTGGCAGGTAACAATCCCATTTATAACACCTCTTTATTTTGTATCTTCTTTTTTAATAACATCTTCAATACTATCTTGTTTTTGTGCTTTGTTATGTGTTTTGATAAATCTAATTGTTTCAATAATTAAAACGATAATTTCGGCTCCGATAAGCATTGCTGAAATAATAACATATGCTGGTCAAGAAATACCTAATGTTTTTTCTCCGATAAAACAAATAATAATTCCGGCGATAAAAAACAATGATGAAATTCCGAAGATTTTTAAAAACATAATTAAATCTTTAATAGTTACTTTTGACATAATAATATCTCCTTTCTAACTTACTTTTTTCTTTCAATATACAATTTTTTAATTACGACACTATTTGATATTGATGATAATTTAAACTCACCTTCGGGAAATAATTGAACGGTAATTCAATTACTCGGATTACTTCCATACGATATTCCACTTGATAATTGACCGTTAAAATTTATATGAGTAATTATAAATAGTTCTATTTCATAACTTATATAACACCATAAACGATAATAATATTCTGATTGATTAAAATTTTTAATTTTATACATTTTAGAACCTTGAACAAAATCACTAGTATCTACTTTTCTCATTCATTAGGTATTTTAGGTAAATCTTTTTTCTGTAAATAAAATTTATCTAAATATTTATTAGTCCCAAATGTATTATCTGTACTTTCAATTCCCGCAACTGTACTATCAATAATCATATAATCAGCAGTATTTTTACCATTTTCAAAAGATGGATCTCAAATTCTTAATTCGCCAGTTTCAACATTAAAATCAGCATTATTACGCTTACTAGCATTTGGCATTAAAGTAATTTTATTTTGTTTTAAATCTGAAGCTGAAATTTTTCCATCATCAGTTTTAATGATAGTTTTATTATCAAATGGAACACTTAATTCATTGTTAAAATTATATACAACTGATTTGTTGTCAATTTTAAATATGTTATCAATTTTTTTATCTAGTTTGTCATCAGTTTCTATTCTTTCTGTTTTTTCTTTGTTTATTAAAGCATCAACTTCTAACTGGGTATAATATGCTTCTAAATCGATCATCGTTAAATCAATACCTTCTTCTTGAAAACTACGAAACATTTTCTTTAAAGTTGTTAGATTAGTCAATGATTTTGCATAAGTTGGTAATAGACCTTGTCATGTTGCTATGGGATCATTCTGTGAAGAATAATTAATATCACCAACATTCATTGTTGCCGAAGTAAAAAACTCAATTGGAATCAGATTAAATGTTCAATGTTCAACCGTAATAAATACCATATTAATAAAAATTTTCTTTAATAAAGGATATTTAAATGTTTCAAAATTTAACTTTGTAAAAGGATAGTTTAAATATGAATTAATCATATTTTGAGCTCTTAAAGCAAATGTTTTAAATCATAATTCTACATCATCTTTAAAGAACTTATTATAACGAGCTGGAACTTGGGTAATTTTACCTGTCATTGGAATAAAATTATTATAATTTTCCAAAGTAACATTGGCTCATAATTCATTTAACATTTAATCATCTCCTTATCATTTATTTCTTGTTGATTTGATTTTCTTTAAGATAAATTTTTTACTACTTAATAATGTTTTTGTTTTGATTGTTTTGCTTAAATTTTGTTTTGTTCTGAATTGTTTGTATGTTTGAAAGGATAAGCCACCACAGAATAAACTATTAACAGCATTTTCTTCCAAAGTTTTTAACATTTTATTTTTATTAGTAAAATTATTTTTAAAATGTTCTTGCAACTTTAATACTTTAGCAATTGTCCGATATATTTTAAAACTATTTTTTACTATTTGTTGATACGCAACTGGAGCAAAAGAAACTAAATTAAACAAACTTGTTTTTTTAAATCCTCATCCAATAAACCACTCACTGTTCATATAAAATTTAAATGGTTCAGGGAATAAAACAAACTGTTCTGCTTTGATTAAAGTTGTCATAACAACAATTGGAACATATTTAGGATTTTTATAGTATATTGTTAAAGCAACTTCGCCTACAACTGATAAGGGAACAATCTTAACTGCTAAAAAAACATCAGAACCATAAGCAAAAGGTAATAATTGTCCTTTTTGAATGGCTTTTGTTTTAAATTTAGATAATATTTTTTTAGTTTGCGCGGTAATTTTACTAATTACTTTTTGTTTAATCGTAATTATTTGTTTTTCAATTGGGACTAATAATTTTTTAGTTACTTTTTGAATATAAAAATTTGGGTTTAAATAATTTAAGGCTTTGTTTAATTTAATTAGCATTTGATGTAAGATATTTAACAATTTATTATGATATATTTTGTTACCGCGCATTAAATTAGCATTTAATAGTAGGTTTTTACCAACACCCTTTTTATGAAGATTAGTCATAATGTTATATCATTCATCGGTATTAATTTTGCTTATTTTATCAATATTTAATCCATACTCAGATAGTCATTTATTGGCATTTTTTTCATTTATTTGTGGTATTTTTTGAACTAACTTAGGCCTTATTTTTTGAAGGTTTTTTTCAATTTTTAATAAACTATTAATTGTTTCGAAATTAGAACCTTTAAAACCTTTATAAAAATCATTGCGAGCTAATTTTCCAATCGTATATAATAAAGTTTCATTATTAGCCTGCCTTGTAAAATCAAATATTAATTTATCAGATAAAATCTTTTTACCCGTGACTTGCCTTACAACATCTTCTGAATTATTAGCAGTTATCACTCCTAATTTTTCAAGTAGTTTATTTTCTTTTGCTAATTTTAAAATTCTAGTTGTTCGAGCAGCACGCGTTAATTTACCAATCCCGCCAATTGCTGGTAACAAATTTAAGGCGGTGCTTTTTGCTGTTACTTCTGATTTTAATTTATCATATATTTGATTTACGGCAAAATCGGTTGCTGTTTCTACTTCAAATGAGATAAATGCTGCGGCAAAATTAGATAATCCCGCACCAAGACCAACAGCCAAAGCAATACTACCAGTTAAAAATGATAATCCAAGGGCTAAAACTTGTATTCCTAAAAATTCTAATAACTGTAAACCAAAACTTTTTTCTTGTTGTTGGATTGATAATCTAGTTGGATTTTTTTTAACAGCATAAATAAGGGCTGTTTTAGATGTTCCAATTGGCATATTTATCAAACGAAAAAGTACTATTTTTTAGTACTATTAAGAATTTTTAATTTTAACATCAATCGGATTTGTTTGACCAGTAGCGTTGTTTTTACCTTCAATTTGAACTTCAACAGTTTTATCATTTGTAATATTAATTGGTCAGTCTTCACCTTTACTTTCAATAAATTAATCAAAATCATTTTCAGTTAAAGAACTATCTACGGCTTTAACGGCTTTTAAAACAACAGATTTAAATTGTGGTTTTAATTGTTCTGGTGTTGCTTTTGTTGGGTCTGCAACATGAATGGTTGGTTTATCTAATTTATTAATTTTACTAATATCAATTTTTGAAAAAATATGTTTAATAATTCCCTTAGGTTCAACTACAGCACCACCTAAATATAAAACACGCTCCATAATCAAAGTATTACCCATACCAGTACCTAACGCAGCAGCACCAACACTTAGAGGAGTGTGATCTTTTTTACGTAAAATAAGAGGATCATATTTTTTACTAAATTTAAAAGCAATTGCATTAACACCATTTGGTAATAATTCAATTGTTCCTTCTGAACCATCTTTATTAATAATTGGTAATTTTTTAGGAACCATGTAATATGTTGTTCCTTCAACAGTTTTCATTGCTCCACTTGTTGTAATTACACTATTTATTTGGTCATTTGCTCCAAGTTGTAACTGTAATTTATTACGAATGCCACGAATAAAATCAGCAGAACCCAAGACAACTGTTTCTGATGGAGTAGGGCCATTTTCATATATTTTATCCATAATTTCATCATGAATTTGTAAGGCATTTGTGTCATCTGCTTTTTTATCTTGAATAGTTGTAACTGTTTCTTTATTAATAATTTCTAAAATTTTATTGCGTTTATAAGCAACCTCACTATCCGTTGCTTGCTCAATATCAGCAGCCCAAAGATTAGGTAGGATTAAAATCACTTTCTACAGAGTCTAATTTACGAGCAAAAGTTAAAATTGTATCTAATTCAACAATCACATCTTCAAATTCCATTGTTGAATATTTTAGTAGGTTATCATCTGTATTAAATACTTGTCCGTTTGTTCCTAAACCTTCATTATATTTAATATTTTTCTTTCTTTTATATGTTAAACCAAATTTATTTGCTTCTTTTCACGCAAATAAAGCTTCTCAACTAAATTTTTGTTGATAAGTTTGTAAATATCATTGTTCAAATGTTTCTCGGTCTTGTTTTGTTGCTTGATTAGCAATATCTTCGAAAATTCTTTGTGGGTTTTGTGCCATAATTTTATTCCTTTTTTCTATTTATTAAATACATTATCTGCATCTAAAATTTTGTTTTCTTTGTTTTCTACTTTTGGTACGCCACCAGTATTAACTGTTTGTACCTTAATTAATTCATCATAAACACTTTGCAATTGTGCTTTAATAACTTCAATGTCATTATTAATATCATAAGATTTTAATAAGACGTTTTTAAATTCTTCGTTATCAGTTAAAGAATTAATAAGGTCAATTACTTCAATTTGTTTTAGTTGAATTGTTTGTTGTTGAATTTGTGAAGTTAATTCAGTATTTTTTGTTTGTAGTTCGTTAATTTGCTGATTACTATTTTTTAAATTACTTGCATTAAATTCTTCAACTTCAGCAATATTTTCTAAAATAATTTCAGCAGGTTTAATATCTAAACTACCATCTTCATTTTTAATAGGTTCAGTATTTTCATTAATAAGAACATATTTTACATTTTTTAATGCCATTGTTTTTCCTCCTATTTTTTAATATTTGTATTTGTTCTTTTTCTAATAGCCTTTTGTATAATTTAAAAACTATCTACTCGAAAAAATAAAAAATAGCGTTTAGTTTTTATATTTAATTGATTAAATACTGAGCCTTTAATTTTTATCTCATCATCTTTTTTTAATTTCAAAAATTCAGATATAATTGGCGGACTATATATCGATAATGTTGAGTAATTCAATCCTTCTCATTGACATTTAGCTGAGCAAGCATCAACTTCAACGCCACCAGCGACAAATGCTTTAATTTTGGTTTTAATTGGGTTTTCGTGTAATCTAACAGTTAATTCTAATTTGTTAATCCTTTTATTTACTTTATTTTTTGTTTTACTAATAGCTGTTTTTTTTCGATAAATTACTTTTTGTTTGTGGCATTTTTATCAACTCCTTTTGCTAAAAAACATTGTAAATGTTTTCATGCATCGTGTTCGTGTTCTGTCATTTTAATATTTCCTTTATAAAGATAATTTTTCTTAACAACTGGTGATTGTAAAATATATTTTAAATTAAAGAGATATTTGCATAAAACTTTTAAACCACCAATGAAATTAGGAGTAAATAGTGGATTTGTTATTTTTAATTCCTTACGCAGTTGATAATCTTCAATTTATAACAAGAACTTTATTTAAATAGGAGTAAATTTGTTTTTTGAATTCATTTAATATTAAATAGCTATTATTGATTGCTTCTTCTTCATTTTTAGAATGAAAAAATAATATTATTAATTATTTTCTGTTGTAAAACATTATAAATAACAACACCAGTTTGACCGATCCCAGCAGGGTCAATTGCAATAATATATTTTAAATTATTTGTTTTATTTTTTTATCAATTTGTAATATTTTTCAACCATCCGAAGCTAAATCTAAAATATCATTAATTTTATAATGTTGCATATAAGAAGCAACAACATCTCATTTATCTGCAAATAAATTTAAATACATTTTTGCTCATTCTAAACATTGCAAATCATAATGATTTTTATGATGAGAAATACGACAATTAACCGGTTGACAATTAACTCAATCAAATGATGTTGTTATTTCATTTCAAGTTTTATTGATATATTTACTTTTATATTCTTGCATAATATTTTTTCCTTTCTTTTTATTTATCTTTTTAAATAAACAGAAAAATCCTTTATTGATTAATATTTTGATATTTAGTCGAATATTTATTTTTATTTACTTAGTTATTTCGCCACCACGCACCACCAAAGTGAAGCGGGTGGCAATACTAAACTTTATATTTAGACAGAGTTTATCCCCCTACGGAAATAAACAAAAAATAGTTTACCTAGTTATTAATTACGCTTCATCCATCCCTACACAACTTTATATAAAGAAAATAACCTTTTGGAGCTCCAACCCGCTTGTTTTTTTTTAGTGTCCGATATTGTTTTTTTCGGTTTAACAGCACTCTTTTATGAAAACAAGTTAAAAAACACGCGCTCTGACATTTCGCAAGGGATTAATCTTGCCGAGAATTAAAGAAATAAATAGGAATAAAATCCATTCGCTTTCACACTTTCTTTAAGGCTTCGTGCCATAGATGGGTTATCCATCTTTCAGCATCAAAATATTAAGTTTTAAGTGTTGCATTATTCATCGGATAATACCTTTATTGAAAGGAAATTTATAAAAATATCATTTATTTTGTGTAGGGAAAACAGAATAACATCTGTTTTTATGATAAAAATTCTAAATTTAAAGATACTATCCGATGAATAATGCAAATAAATTTATGTTTTTAATATAAAAATAAAAAAAACAATCTCACAAGAATTGTTTTTTGCCGGTTCATCGTACAGGACGCCATTTAAATAAAATTAATAAAAAAAATGAAAGTAACTTTAATAATTCAATTGTAAAAGTTGTATCTTGTGAATTTGAATTTAATTATCAAATTAAATATAAAAAACAAATAAAAATAGCAAATTTTACAACAAATTTTAATATAACAAATAATAATAAAGGATTTAATATTTTGAAAAAAGGAATCATAAATTATTTTGATCAAAAAATATCTTCATTTTTTATTAATAAACAATTAATAGAATTCGCAGAAAAAGATTTTAAAACTTTATATAATGAATTTAAAATTGATTTAAAAGTTAATGAAAACAATGTTAATGATATATTTACTAAAATTTTACAAAATTTTATAAAAGAAAATAATATTGAAGGAATTACTTATAATAAAGGGAAATTTATAAATTTAGAATCTTATCTATTTAATGACATATATGATCGTGGAGACTATCACAATGATATTAAAGGTAAAAGATTAGAACATCAATTAAATTTATGAATTAAAAAAGATGAAAAAGAAGAAGATTTAATTAATAATTTTATTCAACAATATAAAACTAAAATAGTACCAAAACTAAATGGTAAAATTATTGAATTAGCAAAATTTAGTTTTAATATGAATTATATTAATATTTATGGTTTATCATTAAATGGAAGATATCAATATACATCAGGAAAAAACTTTTTTTCAACTTTTTAATTAAGAGAAAAAGATATCAATAATAAGTTATCTGAATTTGCAAAAAAAATATTAGAATTTTTAAATTATTACAAAGTAGAAAAATACTGAAATAACGAAATAAAACAATTTAAAATTTCTGAAGAATTTTGAAATATATTAATAGAAAATATCAAATAAAAAAAATTAACAACAATGAACTTAACATCAAAATTATGGGAAAATTTCAAAAATAATAATATTAACATAAATGAAAAATCATTTAAAATTATCCCAGAGACAGTATGATATTCAAAACCAGTTTTTCTTAATAAAGAAGAAAATAAAATATTTTTTAATGGCGGAGGATATGGAACTTATTTTATATTTTACGAATCATTTATATATAAACCATTTTATTATTTATATAAAACTTCAATGAAATATGAAATTATAAAATAATTATTGATTATTTTTAAATTATGAAAAATCAGTCCAAAGATAAGTGACTGATTTTTCTTTTATTTTACAAGAGGTAATATGAAGCATGGAAAAACAACTTAGGAAGTGGCTATGTAAAAAAGTGTACATAAAAAATAAATTGTTTTAGGATTAAACTATTTTATATTATACATTAAAATAAGGTCTTACTGATAAAAATCAGTAAACCCTATCTTTTAAAACCACTAACAAAAGTAAAGTATGAACAAATACTAATTGTACTAATAAAAATTAAAGTACCAAAAATTGGTTGATAAATTGAGGTAAATGCTAAACTCCGATCCACAGAAGGGACAATTAAGAAAAAGCCGTTTGAATTATAATTACTTTGTGTATAGAATATATAAACAATTCAAGTAATATATTTTTGTGGAATAAAATAACCAATAATGATTGCTGGTGTTGTTGTTGCATATGATAAATCAATTAAAAAGTCACCAAACAAAAAAGATAAAATAAAAATTAAAATATTAATTGTTTGTACGATATAAATATTTTTTAATGAACCAGCAACTAAAAATGCTAACAAAAACATTAATAAAATATTTAAAATAATACCAAAAATTCAACCAAATCATTGTGAAAACAATGTAATAAAATTAAATCAATTAAGAATAAATAACCCACGATTAACCAAATAATAACAAACGTAATTGTAAATAAGACAATTAATAAAGATACCATAAACTGGAGTTTATTTAAACCAAAGTTTTTTAAATACTTTAAAAACACCGAATCACGTCATTCACAAATAATAAATGAACCTAGAAATAGTAAAAACAACGTTGGAATTAAGGTAAAGGATGAAATCATAATATAGCGATTTGTTTTTAACATTTGTTGATATCAAAAGAAATAAACAAAAGTAATTAAAATAATTGGTGTAACAACCATATAAATATATGTTCGCGATGTTTTTAAAATCGTTTTAAACATATAGACAATACAACGATTAAACATCTGATAATTCTGACTAATTTTCATCAATACCTTCTTATGATACCTGAACATTAAAGACAAAACCTGTTGTAGCAATGTTATCGTTATAAACTGGTTTAATCATTAACTGAATGATTTGTTGAAAACTTGTTAGGTCTTTTAAAAAATAATAATTTTGTGTTGTTTCACCAACTCGATATCATTTATTATCTGCAAAATAATATATTGCATAATAATTAATGTTCCTTACATTTTGACTTTCTCAACTAAAACGAAGATTAAATCATTCTTTGGTTGAATTATGGCGTTTAATGGCATATTCAACATTTGGATTAGTAATATCAACACTATTACTTTGTTGGTTTGTCGCAGTTGTAATGCTAAATTCACCAACATTAAATTTAAATTCTTCTTTTTGTGGTTTAATTTGTAACCCAATTTTTGAAATCCGATTTGTTTTTGTCACATTTCCAATGCGGTTTAAATCAAATGAGATTTTTACTCACCCATCTTTTAATTTTTCAGTTTGGGTTGGACTAAAAGTTTGTCCCGATGATTATCCTGTTGTTTGATTAGTTGTTGTAATTCAAAAATTAACATTAGCATTACTTTTATCATTCGAACCATCATAATAAATAAAAATAGCTTGATGTTGATCACTAATTAAATTAGTTTCCATAATATCTCAATCATAAACTTTACCTTGCTTTCATTTTGCTGGTAAAACTTTTCCTAGCCCATCAAAACCACTACCAATTGCAATTGAATTTCCTTTTTTATAAACATTATCATAGTTATACACCCCAGTAATCTCACTAATATTTAGAGGTTGATCCTTTTTTTCTTCATCATAAATTTTCCATTGATAAGTTGGAAGAATGTCTGTTAAGCGCCGATTTGTCCAAAGATAATCATTTGCTACAATAGCATTTCCTTGTTCATCCCGATCAACAAACTTAATTCCACTCCCTATTGAAAAATTAGTCGATTTATTTAAAACTTGATTTTCATCAAATAATGTTGTTCTTTCTTGGACTAAACTCCCAACGCCAAAACTAGTTGAATTATAACCATTGTTTGATTCGTAATCATAAATATTTTGTTTCAGAAAATCATTAACTGAGCCCTTATTTTTTACTTTAATACGTGGATCATCCGCAAATGCTGCTGCAGTAAAGTCAATTTTTGGATCTAACTTAGTATAATCATTACATAACCGATTTGCTTGTAAACCCGTATCTTTATCACTAATAAATGTATTTGTTCCTGAATAATGAATCATATTAAATAAGTTTGAAACATGTGTTGCAAATAGAAAAGCTCTTGTTTCATTATGAAAACATTGTTTTTTAATTCAATTATAAGCATAGCCCCCAAATATAGAAGTCCCGTTATCCATATATGATGAAAAACTTGTATAAACATTTGGATTAAATGTTGGACGCCCTGTATGTGCTGATAAAGCATAAGCTAATTGGCGAAAATCATAGGTACCATAATATTTTGCATTTGTTCATTCATCAATCATTGTATATAAATCCGATGGACGATAATTTGGATTTTCTTTTAAAAAGGTTTTTGTTTTATCTGGCGTTTCTCCAAAATTTAATTGTACTTGTGTTGGGGTAATAACCCCATTTCGTGGATAACCAGTTGTTGTCATTTTAACTGTTTCAGCATCATCATAACCAGTTGCACTTTTTGAAACAGTTGCATCATTACGATAATATATAATTTGCAATTTTTTAATATCGGGGTCTGTTGCAGTTCCAACTTTATAATTAAATTCTTTTAAAATTTGATACATTTCATTATAATCTAAAATGGTTCCATTAGGAGAACTCCTATTTGCTTCATTATTAATAAATCAGCCATCAAAGCCATTATATTTGGCAATTTTGATTAAAATATCAACAATTTTATATGTTCCATCAGCATTGCGTGCTAAAAAATCTTTTAACATTTCTCGAGTTAACCCATGATAACCATCTAAAAAGACATTACCATAAATTGGAGTCCCATTAATATGTGCTGCGTCAATAACATCAGCCGATGGCGGAATGATTGGTCCTTCAAATCATGAACCAGATCAATTAATAAATTCATTTACATATTGTTAGTTCAAGTTAGTATTTTCAAAAGGATTTTTTGTACCAACAATTGTATTATCAAAAGTTCGATGTTTACGAGATGAAAATCCTAATTGATTATAATTAACATTCCGATTTTGTTGTTTTGAATTAACCGTTGCAACAAAAGTACGTTGCTGTAATGGGATTTCTGCTTGATTATATTTTGCATCATAATCTGTTGCTGGATCTCAATTTAAAATTGAATTAAGGCGTAAGTACTTTTGTGCAGCGGAAGTAATGCCAAAATCTGCAGCATAATTACCATTTGGCATAAAACCTTTGTTCAACGGTACACCCGTTACTGATTGCTTACGAATATTTTGATCTTATTGAAAGCCAGTACTAAATTTTGAATAATCCCAATATGAATTTAAATATTGCGAGTTAACTGTTCCTAAATCAACTTGTTCACCTTTACTATTTAAAATATTTTGTGAATTTTTATTATCAAATAAAATACCATCATCATATTCTGAACTTTCTCAATTAAAATTAGGTAACCTTTTTAAATAAATACTACCATCAATATTTCCAATCGTACAAGCGACAGTTAAAGTAAACGGGTTTGTTATTAATGTCATTAGCCCCAAATAAGTAAATATTTTTTTCATCTTATTTTCCTCTCATTCCTCAATTAAAATAATGCTTTGCCAAATACCCAAATAAAGCAGTAAAAACGATCATCCCTAGTAGTGACTGTCAAAGACTGGTAAATGTAATAAAAGAAACGGTATTATAATCCTGAATAATTTGACTAATGCCTAACGGATCCATAAACTGATAAGATGTAATTAGCATATTAAATCAAATAAAATATTTAGCTGGGCATAAGTAACCAATGATAATGAAAAACTAATGATGATTAGTAATTGTTGACTGAATTATTACATCTGAAAAAATAATAAAAAATAAGGTAACAATAGCTAAAATTGCAAATGACAAATTACGACTTGGTAATGCTGTTGCTAAAAAACATACAAAACAGTTAGAAAAAAAGTAAACAAAACAATTCCAATAAAATATAAGATTCAAATAAATGGTCTAATATTAGATAATAATGCAATTCTAAACCCAAAAATTGGAATTAAAGCATACAAATTATATAACGCAATATTTAATAAAATTGAAATTGTTGACAATGTTAAATTTAAAAGAAAAATTACAAAAATAACATTATATTCTGTCAAATTAATTAGTTTAATTCGTTTTAAAAAGTTCTTTTTTCGTCATTCTAATAAATAGGCACCTAAATAAAAACTACTAGTAAAAACTGAAACAGACAAAAAAATAATTAAAACTGGTGGTAAAACAGCATAATAACTATAAGTATTTCAAAACCATGAACAAATTGCTGATAAAATGACAGAAAAAAGAAAAACAAACATATATGTGCAGGGATTTGTAAAAATAGCTTTAAACAATAAATTATTAGTTTTATTTAATTTTGAAAATAATAGTTTAAATTCAAATTGTATTTTATGTTTCATAGCCGACAACATTCTCAAAATAATTAACTAACATTTTCCGTAAACTACCATTATTTTTAATAATTTCTGTAATTAGTTGGTCACTATAAATTTCAGCATCTTTTAAAAGTAAAACCCAGTCACAAAGTAATTCAACTTCTTCTGGGGTATGTGAAATAACTAATAAATTAATTTTTTTTCGTCTTTTCAACTTTTTAAAAAATTAACAAGTTTAATTTACATTTTTAAATCTAACCCCGTAACTAATTCATCTAAGACAAGAATTTCTGGATCATTTAAAATTGATAAAAAACAATTGAAACGTTGGCGTTGTCCACCAGACAAAGCTGAAATTTCTTTTTTTAACAAATTCTTTAACTCAAAAATCTCAATTAATTTTTGTCCTTCTGGAGTTGTTAAGTAACCACGTCCTTTATAAAATTTAATTAAATCCATAGGAGTTGTTCCTGAAGGCCAATAACCATCTTGAAATTGTACCCCAACAGTTTTTTTAACTTTTTAGTATTTATCATTAACAAACATTACCTTACCACTTGAAGGTTTCAAGACACCAGAAATAATTTCAACTAAGGTTGTTTTTCCACTCCCATTCACTCCTAAAAAAGCGACTGATTCACTTTCTTTAATTTCTAAATTAATATCTTTTAAAACATGATTTTTCCCATAATGTTTACTAATATTTTCTAAAATAATCATTTTTAATTTTCCCTCCCAAAGACAATGTTATAAACTTTATCAATCATATTTGTCATCACATCATCAAGTTTTAACCGTGGTTTTACTTTTGCTGCAGCAACTGGGTCAGGCCCTTGTGTTCATAACAAATTCCCATCCTTATCACGAGGAACTAATGATCCAAATACATAAAAATTAACATCAATTGATTTTTCAATTGTTCGACCTAAATCTTGAATCCAAATTTTTGCTCATTGAAAATAAAATCCCGCTTGAAAATACTTCATAACTTATAAGTTTAAATACTCATTCGGATTAATATTATTATTAGTTGGATCAAGAATTTGATTAATTGATACTTCAATAAAATATGACCGTAAACTTAAGGCCATAAATTTTTGCATATCATAAGAAAAAACAATCTTTTGCTCAATATAATCATTAATTTCAGCAAGGGGCAGATCAATTTCATCATAACCAGGTTTACCAATGTTGCCTTCCGCTGTATCACGATATTTATAATATTCATCACAATAAAAACTATAAAAACCATCCATCATTTTCTCATTTGTTGCAACAATTTTTTGTTGAGTATCATTATATAAAAATTGTCAAATTTTTAATTGACTAATATCTTTTGCTGGTCAACCACGACTTGACTCCACAATTTGTTTTAAATCATCTGATGTTTTAAAACTATTATTTGTAAAAAAATTAATAATACTAGCAAGTGGAATAATTAAAAATGAACTTATTAAAATAGCTCAGAAGTATTTTTTCATATTTTTTCTCATTTTGTTTAAAGTGCTTCAATAATTTACAAACTGTTCATATTGAACTATGCTTAATTATGACAAAAAAAGCAAGTAAATGATAACCCTGCTTCAAAAATTACTGTTCTTAATTTTGCTTCGATGTGTATCCCTAAATGAGAACAGAAAAAAAGATAAAATACTATTCAGGAGGAATTTACACAATGGCACAAAAAGAACAAAAATTTAATAAATATGACCAAGAATTAAAAAATCAAATTATACAAGAATTCTATCTTAGTCATTATTCATACAAAATAATATCAATAAAATATTCAATCCCAATTGGAACATTGCAATATGAATTAGTCATTATATTAAAATTTTTCACTTAAACAATTTATCTATTATTAAATTTGCATTAGAATTATTGTTACTTTTTTTAGGTTTTGGGCAAGAACATGTGTGAGATTTTACTTTCACTTTGCATTTACTTTTTGCCATTTTTTCTACCTCCTTAAATAAATAATATCAATATATCAAAATATATAATTATTGCTTTAAAACAAGTATGTAATAACATACAAGAAAATTTAAAACGCTAAAAACTATTAGAAAATTAAATATTTTTGTACAATTATTGAATTAATAAACTTAATGTACTTAACTTACACTTATATTTACAATTTATATACAATTAATACACATTTACATTAAATAATTAAACTTTTTATTTCATTAATTATTTTTTCTTCATTGTCAAGTGAAATTGTTTTAATTCTATAAATTTTAATTCCATTTTGTTCAAGAGCTCTATCTTTAACTTGGTCACGTCATGCTTGAATTGAATTATTATGTTGTTGTCCATCAACTTCAATTGCTATTATTGGTTTTTTTGAAATTTTATTAAAAATTAAAAAATCTAAATGTGCTCACGGATGATTAATAAATTGCTTTTCTCTATTATTAAAACCATCTTGATTTTTAATAACTAATTTTAAATTATAAAACATTATATATTCAATATCTATAATTTGATTAACTAATTGATCTAAAAGTTTTGAAAAGATATATTCTGATGTTTGGCCAATAAAACCATTAAACTCTTTTTGTTGTGTTTCTATTTCATAATTACTAGAAGATAGAGTAGCAAAAACCCAAAGCCTATGTTTAAAAACAGTTTCTCCCTTATATAAAACATTAATATAATTAACTAACCTTGTAATATCATTGCTTTTATTAGTTTCACTAATTCTTTTATTAACGACAACAACAAGTTCGTATTTATCACGAGATACAGCAACATTTACCGAATTAGCCTTTGATGAAAATTCTAAATTTGAAACTTTATCTTGTGTTGTACAATAAATAATTTTTTTCTTATCTCTTCCCTGAAATTTATGAACAGTGTCAATCTCAACAGATGTTGAGATTGACAAGCTTAAATTTTTAATTTTCTTTGATTGTTCTGCATAAGGAGAAATGACACCAATATCGTTATACTTATATTTATCTTCTTGTTTTAATAAATTATAAACCATATAAGCTTCAGATTCTGAAATTCAACTTCTATTTTGCCTAATAGCTCCAGCATTTGATTCAACTTCAATAATACTCATTGCTTTATAATTATCTGGATATAATTTATATGTCATTGGAATTAATTTATTATCATAATAAACTTCATTACAAAAATTAATAATGTCAGGATGACAACGATAATGTTCTTGAAGAATAACATTAGAAACCTGACCAGCAAATAATGAAGAAATTGCATTAATTAGATTATTGTTAATAATTAATAATTCTTTGTTATATGGTTGAATTTGATTTTTTAATAATTTTTTATCAATCCTTTTAAAGTTTTCATCATCAATTTGTTCTAATTGTTTTAAATCACCAACAATAATTATGTTTCTTGCTCTTGCCATCACTGGTAAACAACTTAAAAAAGTTGCTTGAGAAGCTTCATCAATAATCAAATAGTCAATTGTTTTATAACTTAAATTTGAATAAGTACCAATAGAAGTTATGGTGCTTAGTAAAAATGGTGCATAATAAAAAATATACGATGATAATGATTGAAATTTTTCTTTATTATTTAAATCAGCAATCAAACTTTGTGTTATTTTAATATTTTCAAATCTATCTTTAATTTTTTGGTTTAACTTATTCATTGATGCTTTTTTAATATATTTAATGACATCGTCATAACTTTGATCATTAAATTTATTTTGAAGGTGGGAAATAGAACTTGTAGTTATTCTTAACTCAAGTTCTGACAATTTATAATTAAATCATTCATTTAAATGAGTTTGACCTAGGCTATTTAAAGTTTTAATTTTAATTTTAAAATTTCTTTTTAAAAAAATGCTTTGGAAGAAACTTATTTTTTCTTTTTTAAATATTTTCTTTTTAATTAATTTTAATTTCTGAATGTTATTTTGATTTAATATTTTTTGAATTTTTTTAGAATAAGTCATATCAGAAATATTTATATTTAAAGATTCCAACAAATAAAGGGAATTATTAAATTCTTGCTTTTGTTTCTGTACTTTATTTTGTAGTATATTTAATTCATTAAAATCTTTTTAATAAACTAACTTTTTCATCAATATTAATTTTTGGTAATGTTTCAATTTTAGTATTATTAATATAATTATTTTTTAACATTTCTCAAGAATTAAGAAATTTATTTTTAGCTTCAGCTATATTGTCACTATTTCCAGCAAATATACAAAGAAAATCAAGTTTCATTTCTTTTAATTTGTCATAAATATTTTTAACAGCATCATTATTATTGGAAACAACTGCAACAGTTTTATCTTTATTATCCAAGAAAATATTAAATAAAATATTAATAATTGTTTGAGTTTTACCAGTTCCAGGAGGACCTTCAATAATAGAAAAGTTATTTTTATAAATGTTTTTAACAGCTTCATATTGACTTAAATTGATACCGACAGGAAAAATTAAATCTTTTTTTATATTCTTATTTTGATCTAAACTATTTGAAAGTGTTTTATAAAATATAGTTTGTTTAAAAAAAACTAGCATTTGTTTCATTTTTTAACTTTGAAATTAAATTATACTTATCACTTAAAAAATCATCACTTAATACTTTGAAAAATAATTTTTCTTCTTCATTTTTATAATTTGATAACATAGTTACAAAATCTTTAAAATATTTATAATTTTTTAAAAAAATTTCATTCATCATTAACCTCTATCAAATATTTATCATTTATTAATTAATATAAATTTTACTCAACTAAATTATACTATATATTGGTCATTATGATTATCATTTAAGATGCATAACTCTTTATCATTTTCTAAATAGCAAACTAGACAATGCTTATATGTTCTTGACTAATAAAACTAAATTAGGTTCTAATAATAATTAAAATATTTCTTAAAATAAAATATCACTTTATAAACAATATTCTGTTTTTTTTTAAATTAGAATAATATTTTAACTATAATCCATAAATTTATAACGATTAAATAAATAACATAATAACCAAATCGCAAAGGTATTTACAACAAACAATGTTGTTAATGTTACAATTAAACTTCTTTTATTATTAGGTGCCAATGTTGGAAAATTATATTCATAATAATTCTTATTTACTTTATGAACATCATATAAAACTTGAGTTGGGAAAGACCCTTGAGCAAATGTCCACAATGTATAAGGATCAATCAACTGCTTGAACGTAATCTCAAAGTGAGTAACAAAATAAACATTTTTAACAATTTTGCTAATATAACCTTCCCATACTGCATTAGCACTGCGACTATTATAAATATATTCTCTCAAGTACTTTTCTTGTAATTCTGGGTTTGTAATAAAAGTATCATTTATAACATTAAAAATATTTTTTAAAAAAGCTGAATGATTAAAAATTAAATATGAAAAATATTGTTCAAAAAAGGTAACTTTTTCTTCACTAAGAAAATTATTAATAATTGCTCCTTGATAGTATTAACATAAGTTTTTGAACTTAAATTATTATTAATTTGCCCAGGTCGGTACAATGAAATTAATGTTTCCTTATTTAATGGATTAATATTTAGTTTTAACCCAAAATCATATTTTTCTGTTCATTCATTTTTCTTAAAAATAACATTATAAACCTTGTTTTCATTACTATATGCTAAATTACTTTTAACATTTTGAACAAATGTATTAATGGTTTTTTCATTATCAATTAACGGCGAATTGATGATATAACTACTCATTTGATAAAATGCTTTAATATTTTTATCTAAATTATTCTCTTCTAAACTTTTTAATAAATCTAAATAATATTGATTATGTGAAACTAAAAAATCATTAATTTCAAGATAACTTAAATCTAATGTTTGTAATTTCCACATACTATAACCACCACGATATGGAATATATTGCTTTAAAAAAATACTTCGAATATTAGTAGTATAAGGAATTAAAGGAAGAATTCCATTATTTTGTTCTTCTTTAAAATTAATGATAACTAAATATGTTACAAAAATTGGGGCAAAAAGCAAATACATTATTCGAAAAAAAATAGAAAAGTAACACTCCCACTTTTAATGACTTGTTCATAGTTTAAAAAGAAAAAAGTAAAAAAGGTTCATGTTATCACAAAACCAAAAAATAACCATAACCACATTATTTTTGATTTAAAATTTTTTTTTAAAACAAAATAACCACAACTTCATTAAAAAAACAACTCCTTTTCTTCAGGTTCTTTTTGCACTTTTTTAAGCTGATCATAATATAGTTTTTCAAGGTCTCCTTGTTGATAATTAAAATTTTTACTACATAAAATTTGCCCTTCCTCAAGAATAACAACATAATTAATTAACGATTCTAATTCTGACAAAATATGGGAAGCAATAATAATTGTTATTTTAGGATTTCTTTGATGTAATTTAAAAATTAATTCACAAACCTGTTTTTTAGTCTCTGGGTCTAAATTAGCTGTTGGTTCATCTAAAATTAATAAATCAGGATCATTAATTAAACTTAACGCTAATAAAAACTTCTTTTTCATTCCACTAGAAAATTTAGCAAAACTTTTGTGGGCATGCTCAGTTAAATCAAAATATTTTAACACTTTCGGAATTAGTTCATTTGCTTTTTGGTAGTTAAGTTTTGTTATAAAAGCTTGATAAAATAAAATATCTTTTGCACTTATATTACGTTGAAACAAATTATTTGCAGGTGCAAAACCAACTTTTTTTGAATTAACAACAAAATCATCATATTTTAAGGTTAAGGACTGATCTTTTTTAATTAGCCCTAAAATAATTTTAATTAAAGTTGTTTTCCCTGCTCCGTTTGGACCAATCAAGCCAATAATTTGGCCGTCATCAATATTTAAATTAATATCTCTAAGGATATTTTTATGTTTATATTCAAAAAATAGTTTTTTGCACCTAACTTTAGCCATTTATTAAACGTCCTTTCTTCTAACTTTTAATTTTCTAGTAGTTGAATTTCATTTTCTAATTTGTTAATATTAGCATTTACTTTCTTCAATTGTTCTTGTAAATTTACTAATGTTTGCTCAATGTATTTTTTATTTAAATGAAATGTTGTTTTAAAATTCTTAATTACTAAGTATTGATTGCATCAGATCCCAATATTAGTTACATTTTTAATATTAAATCTCTTAATCTCTTTTACTAGATTATGTTTATTTTTAAATTTAATACTAGCATCCTGATATACACATCAACCATCAGAATCTTTCGTTGTTTCACCTAAATGAATTCAAATTGAACTATTACTAAAATCATCACTAATATTATCATAAAAAGATGGGAAATTATGATAGGATATTTCATGATAAATATCAGGCATTGTTTCTACTCAAAATGCCCAGAGATGTTGATAATATTGTAATCAATTAAAGTTGCCCTTTCTTTTTGCATGAAAGTTATCTCATTCATAAGATTCTACCTCTGTTATTCCAATTTTAGCAATTTCAATCTCTTTTTTAATTCATTAACTTTATTTTGTAAAATTTTAATTTTTTCTAATTTAATTCTAATAATATTGTATTTTTCATCACTAGTAATATTAATTAAATTATTTATTATACTAGTTAATTGCAGAATAACTGCATCTTTAAATTGAATCACTTCAAATAAAAAACTAATAATGCTATCCTTGTTGTTAAGATTAAAATTACTTATCCGATTAATTAGTTCATTACAGCAAGAAATTAAATGTGAGATTTGTGCTGGATCTTTTTTGCGAATAGTTTCTAATATTAAAATCATATTTTGTAAATTGTTATTAACTTTGTCACGAATATCACTATTATAATCATACAATGAATTAACCATAAATGCTTTATAATTAGCTGTTGTTAATTCTTTTTTTAATTCATACAACCGAGTGATTATCCCAATGTTCTTATAATCTCCCTCTGCTAAAACTTCATCAATTTTATTAATTAACTCTCTTGTAAAAGAAAGACTATTAATACTATCATTTTGTAATTTCATAAATGTATTAATATATGTTTGTAACAAAATTAAATCATTATTTATTAATGTTATTTGTTCTTTAGCGATAATTATGTTCTTTAAATCATTATTTTGTTGGAATTGATAATTTGGCGGAACCACATTCATTGATGTTGCCATAAGAATGGCTGTTAACAACATCTTTTCCATAATATTTGTCCTTTCTCTATTTAATAGTAAATATATTTTCATATTAAATTTCTTTAAAGTTAATATTACGGTAAAATTATTTTTTCATTGCTAATTCTAAGTTGCATTTAAATTTTTTAAATGATATTTTAATTTTACCATAAAATAAAAAACAATATAAAAAGGATTCAATAATATAATTATTTATTCTTATTGAGGTTGTCCTATGACAAAGAAAAAACACATTCATACAATAAAAATTGCAGCATGTGCCATTGGTTATCTACTATACCAATTTATTACTAAATTATTCAATTTATAAAATTATACAACCTTAAATTCTAGTATCTGTAAAAATCTAAAGTCACTATCATTAATATTCCTTTCATTATCATTAGAATGAAAAAAGAAACTATAGTCAAAACTATTATAATAAAAGTTTGCATAATAGTGTTGAGGCATGGTGTTTAACCACTCTTGGTACTAGTTATATATTTCATTATCGTATAATTCTATTTCGGAATGAAATAATTTAATAGTAAAAACATTATTTTTAATTAAATTAACTTTTTTTTACCAGGATTTGATATGAAAGGACTAAAATACGGTTTTTCTGATGAATCTAATGTGCTTTTAAAAAAATTAAAAATTGGTTGAAAAATTGGTTGAAGGCTTATTATGTTTAATTTTTTTTCTAAAACACTAGCACTTTCAACTAATGCATCAAACTCATTTTGCCGCATTTTAAAAACAAGGCGATGATACTCATTATATGTTTCTAATTTATAATAATGTCAAAAAGCCATTATCACCTTAGCAAATTCTTCTAACTTTTCGTGAACTTTATCTTTTTCCTTTAATATTTTAACTGGTAATTTTAGTTTTATTCTAGAAAAATTACATTTAAATAATAAATTTTCAATTGTAAAATTAACTGGAATAATGCTTTTTATGTTTCCAAAATAATAATACTTTTCTTCACTTAATATCGCTGCTTTTTTTATATAAAATTTTAAAAAGTTTTCTGGTATCAATTTATCATGGTTATACCCCTCTTCCGCTCACATCAAGGTAGAATCCGATTTGCGAAAAGGAAGACGATTAGATCTCTCTGTAAAAGAGTTAGAAACTGATTCAAAGTCAAAGAATAAAAAATTAATATTATTAAACAAAAGATTTGCTTCTTTTAACTTATTTTCAATATTTGTTCTTAATATATTTACCCTTCTAACAGCATCTAAATTTACTTCTGCTGGTACAATAAGCCTAAAATTTTGTTCTTTTAAAATATTATTAACAAACATAATAAAATACTCATCAAGTTTATCTTGCACATTAGTCAAGGCATCTAAATTATTACTAATAGTCACTAAATTATCAATATTATTCTGAGATGGTTGTATTTCTTTAAACCTAACTTCATAAGGAATATTAACTTCCATAACTTCCATAATAATTTTATTTTCTACTATAAAATAAAAACAATATAAAAAGGATATTTCTATCCCCTAAATATTGCCTAATTCTCTTCAACGAAATGATGTTTTATTCAACTTCTTAATTTCTTTTTTATTTAGAAGATAAACTACAACTCCACAAAGTAAACCAAGCAAAGCACATCCAATCGTAATCAGTAATAAGATTTGTAACCCTTGTAAATTATATTTTTGATTTATATCATCTCAATTACCAGCTAATTTACCAATTTTTCCTGCCAAATAATTAAATCAAGCATCGGGGGTAAAAGCTAAAAATGATATCACAGCTAATGTACTAGTATAGCTATTCTTTTCCATTGGTAATTCACCAATTTGAACAAATCGTAATGTTAATAACGCTCACCGAATACAACCAATAAAGATAAATAATCCACACATTATAATATGAAATAAGATTTTAATTCCAGCTTGTTGTTGATTAAATCATGCTTCACCTCACCTGGAATTAAGGTAAATAAAATACAAGCTAAGATGCCAATTAATAAAATAAATACTAAACCTAAAACATATGATTTTCATTTATCTGATAATTTATCAACTGGACTAGCAACTAAAAAGCGTAAACCATACGATCTAATTCCGCCAAGGACAGCAACAATCGTTGTATTAATCCCAATCACAGTTAAAACATCTTTCATATAATACGAAAAGACCGATTGAAACATATACATCCCAAAGACAAAAATTCCACATAATCAGACACGCAAGAATTTAAAAGGTCGTAATAAGTTAAAAAAATGCTTACTAAACTTAATTATTTCTTTTTCTTCACGTTTTTTCAGTGTAATAAAGATTAATGCTAAAACTCCCATTAAAATTACCATCCCACAAATAAAATATGCAAAGATTAAAAATGGCGCCGTTTCAGTTACACCGGTTGATTTAGTTGCTTCTGTAACTCCCGTTGCCGCTCCACCAATAACTAACACTCCAAACAAACCAAGAATGCTGCCTTGTAACCCATAGACTGCTCCTTGTTTTTCTTTTGGCACATTTTGCGAAACTAATTTCCACAATGGATTTCAAAATAAACCCGCAATTGAAATTCCTCATAATAAGTAAATAACATATAATTGTCCTAATCGAATTCTTTTATCCATATCATCAAAAATTGGTAATGTTAAAGTAGTCCATCATATCCCGACTAACCCTGTTATGAATAATGCTACTACAAACATAATCTTTGCATTCAATCTGTCTGCTAAATATCCCCCTGGGATCCGAGTTACCAACGCAGTTAAACCATAAATCGAAATAACAATATCAAATTCTGATTGATTTAACTTTAAGTAACTAGCAAAATCAGGGATGATATATCGTAAATATAAAACCCCACTAAAAACAAATAAATCTGCTAATGATAAGATTGTAATAATTCCAATGTTTTTTTTACTTAACCCGTGTGTAAAAAAATAATAAATTTTGTTTTTTCGTAAGAGCGGCTGTTTCTTTTTTATCCATTATTATTCCTACTTTCTTCCTACATTTTGTAAATTAATTATGGTTAATATAAAAAGAAAACTACTTAACTAGATTTATTTTTAATACTAATTAATTTCTGTTTGTTTTTTGTAATAATTTAAAAATTTCAAATATTATTTCAATTCTTTTTAAAATAAATTTACTATAAAGTGCAAAACTAAAATTGTAATAAAATTTCACATTGGTTAGGTTTATTTTGCAAACAAACCTAAAATACTTATTACAACTAAAATATTTTTAATAAATTATAAAATGTAAAACTATTTTTTTCATATATATACTGCAATATTTGCAAAATATTTTTGCCGTTCATTTATTTCTTTTTCTGTCCAATTATTATAATTTAATATTTTTTTAGTTATTTCAATAGATGACTGTTTATAAATTTATTTTTTCTGTTCAAAAGGATAATTACTACATTTTTTATTAAATTCACTACCTAATAAAGACAAGTTACCTAAACGTCATAAATATTCATCATGAAAATCTATTGTTACATCTTTTCATAAACTATAATCTACTGGCAAAATATGTTCTATATTAACAATAACATTATCATCAATAATTTTCATTTCTGACGCAACTAAAGAAATGCTACTATCAATCATTTTTAAAATATACCTAATTGCTGATTTGTTTTTAATTTCAAAAGTTGAAAATGCTTGTTTAAAATCATCATCGGATACAATTCATTTATTAATTTCTTGAATTATATCATCAATTTTTATTAATTTTTCTTGAGAAATCTTAAATGCAATTTTAGAGAATTCAAGTTCATAAATATTTGCTACTTTTTGAGCTACTACAAAATTTCGTACTACAAGAACTTCTAGTACAGATAATATTTTTAATATTTCTTTATCCTCAAAATTCTGCTTTGTTAAAGCTAATAAAATAGGATAAAAAGTTTTTGCTGACAAATCTTTTAATATTATTAATTTTTTATTAATATCATTTGAAAAATATGATTCCTCTCTCGGATTAACTAAATTACTATATACTTCAGCTAAAAAAGATAGATCTTTCACTAACTCAAGACATTTTTTGGAGAAGTAATATTTTTACGCATTATTTTATAAAGATCTTTTTCACGTAAAAAATTATTTTGAGAATTTCAATAATGTCGTATATAAGTTGTTGGATCAATTTTTCCTAGTTTACTAAGCATTATCTTTCATTCTTCCTTAATATCATCTATTTTTGAATCAGAAATTCTAAATAAATGATTTTTTAATAAGTCAGCTGTTTCTAAATCTTTCTCACGAGCATTTAAAGTTTTAAAAATAATAAAAGCTTCATTAATATCATCAGTTTTTACAGCTAATATGTTAAATTGTTCAATAAAAACTTTGTATATTTTATTAAGATAATTATATTTAGAAGTTTCTGACATAGTATCATTTAATTTTTCATTTAACTTTTTTATAAAAAAATCACGAGCAAATATAATTCTTTTTTGTGAATTTGACAATTTTTCCTTTGGAATTATTGGATTTTTGACTTGTATTACATCTTTAAAAAAATTCTATCACTTTCACCTAAATATAATGTTTGTTCTTCGCGTGTTTCAGTAATTCTACCTATATATTTACTTGTAATATCATTGGCAGTCTCTTTTGAATCTTCTAAATTAATACTTTCAAAAAATTTCCTAAAAACTGATAGTAAAATAATAGTTGTTGTCATACGTTGCTGTCCATCAATAATAAAACTCTTTTTTTCATTAATACTATTATGAACAACTATTTGCCCAAAAAAATGGGACTCCATTTCTCCATTAATCATTTCTTCTAAATCTATTCATAAATCAGTAAGTTATTCTTTATCTCATGAATATTCTCTTTGATAATCAGGTATTCAGTAAGTATCATCAAAAATAAAAGAACCTATTTTCTTAATTTCAGAACTCTTGATTGACATATTTTTCACCTATTTTTAAATTTTCCTTTATTTTTAAATTTCCCGTTTAATATAATATGAATTAAAATAAATAGCATTTCATATTTTCCACATGGCATAGTTTTTGTATAATAATTATAACATTCTAAAATATAATGTTAATAGATATTTAAAAAGTTAATGGAAAGGTGTTATAAAATAACACCTTTCCATTAACTTAAATAATAATATATTTGTTATCCATTAATGATTCCACATTTCATGATAATTCTTGTGAGTAATTCGTGGTAAAATCGTTTCTCTTCGACCAATAAAAAGATAATCAAAATAAAGAATTGCTTTCCAAAATATTGGCATAATAATAACAAATCAAATAAGAGTAAAGACTGGGACTCAGAAGAAATTAGTTCCTTTGGTCACTGGAATAATTCCTCTGTAAATAAAATCAATTAAACCATTAACAAATGATACTCAAATATGCACATCAAACATCGACATAAATAAACCATTAAGACCAGCAAGTGGAGTATAAACACAAAAATATAACATTGGTGAAACAAAGAAAGTAAATAAATTAATAATAACATTATTCCCTGTTAAAATAGTAACCACCACAATTGCTGTCATTAAAATTGCTGTTGGCATACGGTTTTCTTTTTTACTAGTTAAAATAATGGCCGTACTAATTGCTAACGAACCACCAAAGACAAATGCATAATTTGGTGGTAATTTTAGTTGTAATAAATGACCAAAATTACTAGATAAAAACCAATTATAAGTTTGCGCAGAATAACCATTTGCTTGTGGTAACCGGTCAATTGGTAGTAAGTTAAGTCAATCTAAAATTGTTAAATGACGTTCTTCAAATGTTGGTTGGTTAATAAAATCCCACACTTTTTGAATTGTGGCATTATTCCAAGTATCATCAAAAATATTGTGTATTCAACCATAATGAACGGCAATATTTTTGAATAAATTTTCAAACTCTGTTTGACTTAATAATTCAACATTTGGGTTAATAAATAAATTAGTAACAAGATCTTTAAAACCAAATGGAATTAATAATGTATTTAATAGTTCATAAACAAAAGCAGCTCCTAAAAAATGGTTTGCATTTTGTTGTCACATTCATTGATAAATATGGTTTAAAACAATTGCAATTACAATTCATAGTAATAAGAAAAATAACGCTAAGAACATACTTGCTAAAACAACAAGTAAGGTAACAAATGGAAAACCATTTAATAAACCAAATGGTTTTGCCAAGCGTAAATCAATACACTTAATGTAAATGTATGATGAAATAATTCCTACTGTTATTCCCCCTAAAATTGACGTATTTAAAGTAACAAGGCCAAAACTTGAGCCTAAAAACATTGCTAAATTTTCACCTTGGTAAAAGAAGAGAATACTTGTTACATAAAGTTTTCCTTCTGGGGTTATTTTATATTGAATTAATACATATTGCATCACAATGAAAACTAAAAAGCCAGTAACAGCAATTGCTACAGCTTTTACATTGTTGGTAATACTAATCACTATTACTAAACAAAAGATAATTGATAAATTGTTAAAGACTGCTTTTCCAATCTTAATACAAACATCACCAATCGTTAGGGCAACAAGATTACTAGTATATTCTTGTAAAATCATGCCAATTCCATAAATTAAAACAATTAATAGTAATGGAATAATTATTAAAGTAATAATTTTAATAAAATATTCATAAATATTTCTAATTTTAATTTTATTACTATTGCTACGATAGCCTTTTCCGTTTTTTCTAATTTGATACAACCTATCAAATTTCAAAATTATTATCCTTTTTTTACAAACAAATTAATTTTTTATTCACTGTAAAACTGGATTTTGTCAGTTTCTGAACTAAAAAATGGATAAGGTCTAACATATTGTTGTGAAATATTGATATTATATACAACACCAAAATTAATAATCTTCTTGTCTTCTTTTACTTGACCAAGAACTGATAAACGAATAAAATCAGTAATATATTTTGATTCAATTGTGTCAATTATAAATTGACCATTTCGTTCTTGTAATTTAAAATCAGCAGTGTTAAAAGTAATATTTGACAAATCTCTTATTTTTTGGTCTCCTTTTAAATTAGTTTTCATACTTAATGTAGTAAATTTAAATTTTGGATATTTTTGAACAAATTCTGCTCAAGTCTTAGCATAGTTTCCATATTCAAAAACTAAAGCTTTTTGTTTATTGACAAAACCAGAGGCAAGTTTTTGCGCAGGAAAAGTATCTGTTCATGTCATACTTGCAATACTATATTCTACTGCCTCTTGTGCAAATTTATGCGCTTGAACTGTTGAAGTTCCTTTATTAATATTTGGCATACCTGCAACTGAAGTCGTTGTCGCTGCAATCATTCCTAAAGTAAATCTTTTCATATTTAAAAACTCCTTTTTGTATATATTAAATTGATATTGTTGATAATTGATACATAGTTAATACATGGTTGATATAAAAATATACAATCCTATGAGATAATGATACCACATTTTTCTTTTAAAAAAGAAAAAAATATTATAAATTTAACATAAAAAAAGACTTAAAAAGTCCTCCTAAATATTACTTTAATGCTGCAAGAGCAACATTTAAAGCTTCATGTAATTGTGTTGCTGATTTTTCAAATTTAACTTGCTCTTCTTTTGTTAATTTTCATTCAATAATTTCTTCAATCCCATTAACACCAATAACTGCTGGTACACCAATGTAAGTTCTCGTAACATTATATTCACCTTCACATTTTGCACCAATTAAAAAGGTTGATCTTTCATCATTTAAAATTGCTTTTGCAATTGATGATAAACATACACCAATTCCATAAAAAGTTGCTTTTTTCAAATCAATGATTGTATAAGCCATTTTCATCATTTGTTGGTGCATATCTTCTAAATCTTTTTCTGTTAATTTTCCTTCTGCCACAAAATCAGCAATTGATTTTTGCATAATTGAAGCTTTTGATCAAACAGAAACTGATGAATCACCATGTTCACCCAAAACATAAGCATTAACACTAGCTGGAGCAATTTTTAATTTATTACCAACTAATCTTCTTAAACGTGCTGAATGAGGGAGTAAATTATTCTGTTGGTGATACCTTATTCTAATAAATATTTATCTATTAAAATAAAATTCCTAAGAAAAAGATAAATTTATCTTTTTTAATTAATTTAATAATAACATAAAAGTAATAATTTACAATACAAAAAATAATAATTCGCAAATTATTTAATAAATTTATTTTAAATTATTGATTTTTACTTTAAATTTTAGACAAAACATTGTGCTTGGTGAGCAACATTTTTATTTATTAAAAATTGCTGATTATACTTATCTTCATTTTTAAAATAATAATTATATTCTTTTTCATTTTTTTTGTTTAATTTATTAAGATAAAACTCAATTAAATTAACACCATTTTCTTTTGCCATTTTCAATGCAATCATATTTTTAAAAACTTTTTCACTATATGATTTAGCACCATATCCTTTTAATCATTTGACATTATGCGAAATTTGTGGTTCAGTACAAGACCCCATATATCAATCTTCTTTATAAACTTTAATACCATCAGAATTATTTTTGATATATTTAATGAAACCATTGATTTTATCTTTTTTATCTTTTAAAAATGGATATTCTTTAATATTTTTTCTTGTAATTAATTTTTTTAAATATTTTATTGCTTCATTCGGATCGCCATTTTTAAATAATTTATTCATATCTCAATAAATTTGTTTTCTTATTTTTTCATTATCGGTTAAATTTTTAGTAAGTTTTCTTCTTCGATAAGGAAATATTGTTTTTAATTCTTTCATTAAATGAAATTGATCTAAAATAAAAATTGCACCAATTTCATTCTCAAATTTTTGGATTCATTTTGCTTCACCACCTGCTAGCGTTAACTTACAATTTTCAATATTAAAATTTTGATTTAAAAAATGTAAAAATTCTTTTTTATATTTTTTAATAAGATAGTATTTATTTTTTACTGATTTCATAACAATAAAAATTTTTTTATCTTTTAGAACATTTTTATTTTTAGTGCTTTTTATTTCATCATACCCAGTATGAAAATATGCTGTTCTAAACATATTTTTTTCTATTTTTCTATATTTTGTTAAATTACTAAAAGAATCGTCAACTCCAGCATACAAATATGGTGTTTGGACAATTATTTTTTCAATCTTTGTTTTAAATTGTTCTTTAAATAATTTAGCAAAATCAATTTCCTTATTAATGTTTGTGATTGTCATCTTTGATATATTTAATTTTGGGTACATATTCATAATATCTCTTTGTCTTTTAGCACTATCCATTAATTTTCAAAGTTCTATTTTAACACTTAAAATAATTGTTTGATTATTTTTTAAACCAATTTTTTTATTTAATAAAGTTGTTGTTTTGAATTTATTATCTTTTTTATCACGATAACCAAATCTGGAAGCTTTAATTATAATATTGCCAAAGGGAGTTTTTATCATTTTATTCTTTTTCCCTAACAAAATATAACCATTTTTTCCATTACGGTTTTGCTCTCTTAATTCTTGGTCAAGGTTTTCATATTTTTCTTTCATTTTTTGTTTTCCTATTAAATTAACATCGATATTTACTTCTTCAACAAAGTTTATATTTTTAAAACTATTAAAAATATTTAACATACTTATATTCCTTTTTAATCATCATTGCATGATAGTAAAATTTTATACTTCTTAAAATAATTTGTCAGCAGTTTTATTACATTATTTTTATCGATAGAAAGAGAGAAATTAATTAACCTTCTTATTCTTTTTCTTTTCTTTTAATTTCACTAGTTATTTGTTAGATAACTTTATTAACTTTTTCTCATTTAGGTAGAGTTTCCCTTAGGTGTGGTTTAGTTAATCACTTACGACTACTCTTCTGCCCCATGTAGTACTAATTTAATTAGTTGATTAACCTTACAGATATCCTCCCACTTCGTTTATTTTTAAGTGTTCCAGCTTGACCACTTTGTGAAATATTACTATTTATAAAAAATAATTATTCCTTTTCAGAATAATTATTGGTTTCTTGTCTTTTGATTAATTCTATTTCAAGGTTTTTGTTTTTTGTAAAAGTAAATTTATCATTGTTTTATTTTGAATAGATTTGTAATTTGTATTTTCATACTCTCTTAATTGCATTTTTAAATTATTAATATTTGTCTTAATTTCTGTTGTTGTTAAATTGACAAATTCATTAATTTCATTTTCTTTTATTTCTTTTTTGTTATTTTTAATATCATAAAAATATTCTTTATTAAAATTTATATAATTAATTTCTTTTAATTGAAATATGTTTGTTTTTTCTACTAATTTTAAATCTTTTCATAGTTTTAAAGTTATTTTCATTGGGTTATAGCGTGCTATTTTAACAATTCCTTGTCCTTGTTTTAAATTTGCTAACTCACTAGTTAACATTAAGGGGTGACTTTTTAAATTTTTCGAAACACTAATATTGCTTTTATTTTCATTAATACTAATTTGTTCGATTGTTTTTGTTCCAAATAATTCACTATAATATTTTATTGTTTCTAAATCATTGGTATGTAAGAAAATATGCATCCCACAGTTATTTAAAATAATTTTTGCTATTGTATCACCATAATTTAATTTTAATTGGTTGATATCTTGTAAAATAAATTGAAAAAATATGTTTCTGCTGCGCGAAATACTAACTCATTTTTCAATGTTATTTATTTTTGTTAAATTAGCAAATTCATCTAAAATAAAATATACTGGTTTTTCTAGTTTTTGTTCGATTATTTCACTTGCTTTATTTGTTAAAAATTGATAAATTTGACTAATTAATATTGCTATTAATTTATAGTAATTATCATTTTCGTCACTAAATATGATGTATAAAACTGTTGGATATTCGATAAAATCATTGTAATTAATATCATTTTGGGATGTTAAATTACGAATAAAATCATTGTTAAATATTTCTAAACTTTTTGCAACAGTCATTAAAATAGCATATAGTGTTCTATTTTCTTTACTATCAACCAAAGCCTTACTTACGGTTATTTTGGCAATGCTGGTATTTTTTCGATTATTTAGTCATTCAACTAAATCTTTTTTAAAACTAGCGATTGCTGCCACTGATGCCATATTAAATTTATTGGAAAATGATTCTTGGTTTAAAGTTTCCTCGATTTCTGTTATCAAATTATTTTTGTTTATTTTATCTTCATAATCTTCTAATATTGCTAAAATAATTCCTTGAATAATCATACTTGTTGATTCATTTCAAAATTCATCTTCGGGATTTTTGTTAATTAACATACGACTAAGTGATCTAATTTTATCTTGATACTCTATTTTTCACTTTATTTTTTCTTTTTCCTTATTTGTCATTATCATTTTAATAAAGTCATCATAAATTAGTTTTAATGGATTTCAAGTATTTCCTTTTTCTAAATTACGAAAATCAATAACTTTTATTTTATAACCATTTTCTGCTAAATAACCACTGGTTAAATTATACAATTCACCCTTGGGGTTGGTTATAATCATAGTTGGTTTAGTGGTTGATTTTCCATTTAAATAAATTGTTGGTAATACTATGCCTTGTGTTTTTCTGTTTGCTGTTGAACCAACAATAACACTATGAATATTATTTTTTAAGTTAAACAATAAATCTTTTTTGTTTTTATTACAATTAAAAACAAAGCCTGTATTTTTATAATTATCTTTGATATTTACTTTTTCACTAATATCATCAATTTCTTTTATACTTAATCATTTACTATCACCAAAATCTATTTTATTTGTTGTTTTAATTGCAGTTTCTTTATTCTTCACTTTACTAAATAAAACAAAATAAAAAAATCAGCAATAAAACGCTAAACTTAATCCAACTGTTATTAATAATCCGTATTTACTTTTAATTATATAATTTCATCATGATAATATTTGAAATTACTTAATTTCATTGATAAATATTGTAATTTCTTTTCAATTAATAAAAATTGAATAACCTATTCCAAATAATGTTAAACAAAAAATAAAAATAATTGGAACAAAACATAAACCAATTAATAAACTTATTTTTTTCTTTTTGATTTTATTTCACATATTTTTATAACTCTCTTTCTATACTGCTCACCAAATCATAACCTTTTTGCATAATTGGATTGATTTTAAAAACCATTTCATTAAATTCTTCTTCAATTAAACTCATATTTTTAAAATCTGCTATTTTTGGGTTAGCAACAGTAGTTATAATTTTGTAGTATTTCATTTTTTCTGCTAAATCTAAATATTTAGTTAACTGGTTTATTTCATAATCTGTAAAATTATTTTCATATTTTAAATATTGTTTAATTTCATAAATTAAACTATCATAATCATCACTAATAATTTTAATTTTGCTAAATTCTTTAATATTGTCTTTGCTAGACTTGTATTCATCAAATATATTATTAATTTCATTTTCTAATTTATTTCGTTCAAATTGTTTAACTTGTCGAAAATTCATTGCATTATAACTACCTTTACTACCAATTTTACCAGGCTCTATTTCATAACTTGCTTTTGTTAAATAATTAGCATGATAATTATGAAATTTTTGTATTTGTTTTTTACCCCAAAAAATCCTATTATTACTAATTATGTATCTTTCTCCATTAAGTTTTTTTGAAAAAACTTTACTAATTGGAATAAAATCAAAATGAATATGGGGAATTGTTTTATCCATGTGAACTGTTGAATACAAATATCCCATATCTGTTTTAAGATTATTTTTCATTCATTGTTTCATAAAATTTATTTCAATATTAGCTCATTCATTTAATTTATGATAATTTATACTTTCAGGAATTAAGTGTCCCATTTTACGAGTATCTGTTGTTTTGTCCCATACTTGAATATCTGTAAATTTACATATTCCCATTTTTTCAAATCATTCTTGTCTTGTTGCTGGCAAAACAATTTCTATATAAGTATTATATTTATTACAAAACTCTTTAAAAGTTGATTTTTGTGCTTCACTATATTTTTGTTGTTGCTTATTTCAATCTTCTTCTATATTTTTAAATAATTTATTCATATCTCAATAAATTTGTTTTCTTATTTTTGCTCTTGTATCACCAATATAATAAAAATTATATTTTGTAAACTCAGGATTAACATTTTCATGTACTTTAATTCTAAAATTATGTTGTATTAATTTGTCAACTGTACCACTTTTATATTTTTTAAAAGTTGTAATCGGTGGTGATTACTTAAATTTATATTCTTTTTCCATCTTTTTATCCTCCTTTTTTGGAAATTTTTATCCTTTAAAATTTATTAAATTTAAAAAGCCAAAATTACTACTCATTATACATTTTGGCTTTGCCAAAATATTTCAAAAATTTCATTTTTATTTTATCTAATTAATCATCTTTTTTTGGAAATTTATTACCATTAAAATATTTAAAATTTTCTTGGTATATTTGTTTTAGTTGTGCTTTTTTAATTAAAACTTGCTTATCCATTTCTAATAAAAAAGGGTGTAGTTTTTCTCAATTAACCTCACCCTTAATTTTTCCATCTTTATTTTTAATATAAAAGTTTTGATTTTTAAAAATTGTAATAAAACAATAATCTTTGTTATATTGTAATTTAAAATATTTGCTATTTATATTAATGCTTGCATAAGGATACAATAAATTTTTTATTCTTAACTCAATTCATTTATTACCTTTAATATCATAATAAGGTTTTGTTAAAATTAAATTATTTGTCATAACTTGATAACTTATATATTTTTCTGTTTCTTTCATTTTGATAGTCCCTTTCTCTATAAAATTATTTTTAATCTTTTTTTAATTTTTAATGTTATAAAATAGAAAATTGGTAAACATATTGTGTTCGTAATTAATATTCCGATAATTATTTGTTCTATATTTAAAACAACAATATTTAATCAAAAAAGAACAAAATCAATCGGAAGATAAATAATTATGTTTGATAATAAAATAAGAATAATTTTAATACTATGATTTATTTTTATTCAATTAATTAATTTAATTAAAATTGCTAATAAACCTCTTCCAATATTTCAGCATAATGATCCCAAAGTAAAACCTCATAATGTTAAATCAGATAGAAAATGTCCTATAAATCCAATTAAGAAACACCAATATCAATTTAAAATAAATCCACTTATAAAAATGGGGATTAAAAATAATGGAATTGATGTTCTTGGAATAATTTGGATTCGCATAGTTTGTGATAATACAACCATCATTGCAATTAAAACTGCGACATAATAATTATAAAATAACTTTTCATATCTAATTTAACCCTTAAAACGCGTAATAAGGGTATTTAAATAAAGAAAAAATAAACCAATATTTTATCTGTTTTTTACCTTTGTTATCGCTTTTATTTTTTTCAACTTTTTGCCCCCAATTTTTTTATTTAATTGATTTTTAATGATAATTCAAATTATAAAACCACCAACTATCCCACAACTAATCAAAGTCATAAAAAATAAATAAACTGGTTTTTTAAAAAAATTTTTTCAATCACTTTCATTATTTTTATTAGGTTTGTTGGGATCTGGTTGTTTGTTTGGTTTTTCTGGTTTATTTGGATTATTTTTCTCTTCATTCCCATTATTTTCGTTATTTTCATTTGATTTATTAGAAGTGTTAGGTGTTATTCTGTCTGTTGGGGGAATTTCATTTGGTTTATTGGGGGCATTTTCTGTTATTGGATTGTTTATTAATTTATATGAAACATTCCCAACTGCTTTTAAACTATTATCCAAAGCATAAATAGTAATTTTTAGAATGCTATATTTATTTTCTTGAATTTTTTTCATAAATTCCTGTAATTCATTATCATTAATATTAATCTTTTTGCCATTTAATCCTTGTAATGATATTTGATAATCAATATCTTGTTTCAATATTTCATCTAATTTATTAATTTTAAAACTTTGCTTAATATATTCCATAATATAATTATTAAAAATATCATCTTTTGTTTTATCTTTAAAATTATATTCTTGATTTTGATATTTAATTTTACTTAAATCAATTATTTTATTTTCATCATAATTTAAGTTATTAATAACTTTAAATTGGTTTGTTTCACCAATTAACAACATTGATGTATTTAGTGCTTTGATTTTTAGCATTATTTCTTTTGTTTGTTCTTTCTGATTAGTTATTAATTGGTTTAAATCATCATCAGTTAATTTCTGTCATTGGCTATTTTTATATATTTTAATAATATAATCTTTATTTATTGTTGCTAATAAACTAAGTTTATTTATTTCTTTTCAAACAAAGTTTTCAATTTTATTTCTAATAGTTTTCATATCTTTGGCATTCATTTTCAAAGCACTAATATTTAAATCATTTAATGCTTTAAAATTATTGATGCTTTCATTAACCGCTCAATGATTACGAATATCTGAAACATAATCTCGTCAATATGATAAAACCGCTTCATAAGTTAATTTTGATAAATCATTATTTGAATTTCACTTTTTATAGTTAATCATATAATTTTTTAAATGTTTTCCTTGTGTTATATTTCAAAAATCATTAGCATTTTGGTTATTAACTGAATTTAAAAAATATCCATAATTTGAACTTTTATTTTTATCAACATAAATAAATTTGTGTTGATAAAATGGTGTTTGTGTATTTCCGTTTAAATCATTAAAGCGTTTTTGTTGAATAAAAAAATGAAATCACCCAGCACTAGTATTAACATCTCCCGTTTTGTTTTTTTCTAATTCGTAGCCATTTTAAAATTTAGTCTCTAAATTTTCATTTGATAAATAACGAATAACTTTTTCAATGTTGTCATTATTGTAAAAGTTTTCAAATCCTGCTCCAACTGCACTGGCTTCTGCTAAATAACCAATATCATAATCATTAATACTACTACTTTTTATTAAATTTCCATCTCTGTCAACTGGATCTAACGGAAATGGGGTGTTAGATTGATGGCGAACCCATATTAATTGTTTTTTTGTTCCTTTTTCTTTATTTATTTCTTGATCATAATTGGGGTTTTTAATTGTTTTATTTTCATTACTTGGATCTTTAATAAATTCACTTGTTAGTTTTTCATAGTCAATATTTTTTGGCCATCATCCCATTAATTTTAATTGTAATGATGGGGTGATTGTTTCAATTAAAATTGTTAACTTAAAATTACCACCAACATCCTCCTCGATTTTAGGGTTTGATCGGTGGATAATTTCAATTTCATATTTATTAACTTTTTCTTTATCATCAAAAGTATATGTGTATAAACCATTAACAGCGTTTAAATTAACCCCATTTATTTTAACAATATCATAATCAAGATTATTGTTATTTTCCTTTGGTTCAATGTATTGAAAAAATGTTGTTGTATGATATTTTATTATTCCTTTATTGTATTTATTTTCTTTTCTCTCACCGTTATTGATAACTTCTTCAATATTATTAATCATTGCAACGCCATTTTCATCACTAATTTTTCCTGGGGTTATTAAAATTCGTTCTTGTAATTTACTTTTTCAATATTTAGCACTTAATGAAAAATTGAGTTTTGTTTTAAAAACTCAATTTTCTCATTGTTCTGTTAAATAATTAAAAATATTAAAACTTGTTTTAAGATAATAATTATTATTTTCTGTTATTTATTGTAATTGTAAAAAAACAATACTAAACATTAAAATAAAGGTGACAAATTCAACGTTTGGTAAAAATGCAAAAGCAATTTTAAGGGCTAATGCTAAACTACTAAAAAGAGCAATAACAGTCATTTTTAGAATTATTTTTAAAGTTGAGGATCAAATATCTTCTTTTGCTATTTTTTTCATTAGAAAAATTTATTTTTAATTAATTTTTATGTATTAATCTTCGTAATGACAAAACGAAAAAAATTATCAACATTAGGCATTAATTTAAGATAATCAACACCTTGTGAACATGCATTATTTTCATATTCACGACACTCAGGATGAATATGAGCAGCATTTTTTTGATTATTGTCCCCACTTTGAATATTAAAATATGCTTCTTTTGAATTAGATAAGGTAATGTTTCCAACACGGGTAAGAAAATTTCCTCAAGTGGTATTAATTAAACCAAAATGATTAGGATATTTACTTAAAACATCACCAAGGTTATTAACATGTTTAACATTTAATCCTTTAGTAAAAAAATGCTATAGTCTTCATTTTGACCAAGAATTGTTACATTATGAGTTCCTTCATAATGATTTTGGCGTTTTGCCTCATAATACTTAGGAATATAATAGATATTTAAAACAATTGCTGTTAATAAAATTAAAGATGGAAAAAGATAATATAAATATTTTTTTCATGAGAAATTTTTCATTGCGATAATTCCTTTCAAAAATAACTGCAATAAAAACCTATTCTAGCGGAAAAATTATTTTATTTATGAGGGTAAACTATTATTTAAGAATAATAAATTATTTACTCACAAATATCACAATCCCAGGGATATTTATTTCGTTAGGAGTTAACGGCAGGTTTACTGGCTTAAAATCACTTTACTAATTGTCTCTTCCCAAAAAAATCTTTTTTTTAGTGAGTAAATAAATACAATGTTCATCATCATTACAGTTGCTGGGACAGCTTGAGAATATTAACTCAATTCCCTTTTCAAAACATTTTTAATGTTTACCGTTAATTCAAATGAAAGCAGAATGCTTTACTTACTAATTATAAACTAAAATATTATAAAAATTTGTTTTTTTGGCTTAATTATTTTTTAGTTTTTATCAATTTTAAAAATAAATGTTTGAACTTTTATAAAATATATTAGAATTATGTTATATAGGAGAAAAATGATTATACCAGATATTAAATTAATTGCTGTTGACTTAGATGGAACAGCTTTAAATTCTAACAGGGAAATGTCCCCACGTACTTTGCAAGTTTTAAAAGGATTAGTTAGCAAAGATATTAAATTAGTCATTGCAACAGGTCGCCCTTTATATCAATGCAAGGATATTGCAACAAAGTTAGGTTTAACTGATAGCAATGATTTTACTGTTAGTTTAAATGGGTCTGTTGTAACAAATAATGCCACAAAAGAAATTTTGTTTTGTGATTTTTTGAATCAGCAATTATTGCGAGATATTTATTTAGATGTTATTAAACTTGATTTAGAAACATTAATTATGTTTGATGCTGATCAATCTTCATTTAATAAAATGCTTTTACATTGTAAAGGATTTGAAGATAAAATAACCAAAAGTTATTTAGCAAGTTTTGCTGCCGTTAAAGATGAAGTAACAGCATGTTTATATTCCGCTGATTTTAATATTAATGTTAATAAAATTTATATTAGTAGTTATACCTCTGATATTAATCGGTTTGTCACAAAATGACAAGGAAAGATTGAAATTTCCCAAGAAATTCGCGGAGATCGTTCATCGTTAGAAATTACTAGTTGTAATGTTAATAAAGCAACTGGAATTGCTAAAATTTGTGCGAAGTACCAATTAACACCAAAAAATGTGTTAGCTTTTGGGAATGAACATAATGATGTTACAATGTTGCAATGAGCTGGAATTGGTGTTGCAATGGGGAATGCTCCTGATGATGTTAAAACAATTGCTGATTTAGTGACTGATGATAATGACCATGACGGTATTGCTAATGTAATTGAACAAATGTTTTTATCGTAGTGGGTTAGAATGAAGGTTATTAATACCATTATCAATAAACTTTAATTAAGTTTTTTGTAAAAAATAATATCTTAAATGAATTATTCTTGTTGTATTGATGAAAGGGAAAAAATGAAAGTAGTTACAAAAAAACCAAGTAAAAAAATTATTCTTAATGGGTATCGACAATTTTGTTTTAATTGATGACGAATATTATTAACTGTTTTATTATTTCCAATTATTATTTTTTGATCAAAAAAATATGTGCGAGATTTTTTTAATTTTACCCAAAATTATCAACGAACTGGGATGTTAACAATGAATTCAAAAAGTTTTGATTTTAATAGTTTTGAAGCATATCATCAAGATCTTATTGCAAAAGAATTAAAGCAATTAAATTTTTGTTTTAACACAATAGAAGAAACACAAATGAAAACCGTAACAATTTTAAACCAACAACAAGAATCCATTAGTGCTCTTTATTTACAACATCCACATTCTCAAAAGTGAGTAATTGGTTTACATGGGTGAACAGAAAACAAATACTTAGCGTTACGACAAGTTTATTATTTTTATCAACAAGGTTATAATGTTTTGACATTTGATAGTGTTGCACACGGTTTAAGCGCTGGAAAATATAGTGGGATTGGTTATTTAAATGTAGAAAACTTAAATGATGTTATTGCATGGATAACAAATAATTTTACCGTCAATGAAATTGGCTTAATTGGAAATAGTATGGGAGCGGCTTGTTTAACAAAATATTTACTAGATCATGGATACCAAAATGCTTTAATTAAATGAGCAATTAGTGATTGTGGGTTTAGTAACTTATTAGTACAATTTCGGTATGTGATGCAATATCGTTATCAGAGTTGTTGATGATTAATTAGTTTTGGTTTAAGAAAGAAATTTAAACAAGAACTTGGTTTTAATCTTTGCCATTATGATTTATTAAAGCATACAGAACGATTAAAAAATTTACCAATGTTAATTTTTCATGGTACTAATGATGATTTTGTCCCTTATTTTATGAGTAAAGAATTTTATACTCAGAAAATTAAATCAGAACCATTAGGACAAAGTCAGTTGGTATCATTATTAAATTTAGGACATGTTGAAGCAATTTCAAAAGGTCATAAAAGTTATTTAGCAGCAATTAAAACATTTTTAATACAACAAGAAAGGAAAAAATAATGAAATTACAAAAAAATACGGCTTTTGACAAATTTTAGCCTTAGCCATTTCAGCCACATTGGGTTCTTCAATTTTAGTTTCGTTTGGGCAAGTTGCTTTTCAAGCACAATTTAATCCAATTTTAATTATTATTTTAATTATTATTGCATGAATTTTAGGAGGCTTATTAGTTTTACCAGAAATGTTATTATTATCCGAGGGTGCAACATCGTATCCTGAAAATGGGACAAGTTATTATTGAATTAAACGAGCAAAATGGAATGCTTGTTCATTTTGATTTGGATGAATTATGGTGTTATTTGTTAGTGCGACAGCAGTTGCAACTGCTTGTTTAGTTTTTGGTAATATTGTTGTGACATTATTAAAATTAGAAAATCAATTATATAGTAAAATGTTTGGGGTTTTGATTTTATTTGGTTTAGTTTTAATGCAACTATTGATTAAAAAGAGTAGTGGGTATTCACAAATTATTTTTGCTTTACTAAAGGGTTTACCAATTGTATTAGTATTAATTATTGCAATGGTATATGGTAATACAAGTAGTTTTACGGATGATACAATTAACCAAAATTTAAGTCAAATTTATTTATCTTTCTTTTTATTACTACCAGCAACAGCTATGACGATGTTTGCTTATTCTGGTATGGAAGCAATTACCTATGTTAGTGGAGAAGTTATTAATCCTCGTAAAAATATTCCCCAGGCAATGATTATTGCGACAATTATGATTGTAATTCTTTATATCATTTTAGCAATTGGTTTACTAACAATTTAATAAACCGCAGGCATGAATCGGACCAAATGGAATTAATAATGTTTGATATTATGCTATTATGAATAATCCAGCAATTCCACCAGTTTTGAATTATTTATTTTCTATTTTAGCAATTTTTATTTTTTGTTGGTTCATTAAATTCATTTTTAGTTTATCATTCGCGGTTGATTTTTAAAATGAGTGAAGAAAAAGATTTTTTTTGCTTTTTTTCAAAAAACAACAAAACGAACTAATATGCCATACTTAGCAATGCTATTTTTAGTTATATTAGCGGTTATTTATATTTTATGAACATCATTATTTAATGTTACAAATTATTTTATTTTAGCAGTTAGTGTTTTAAAATTTATTACAATGCTTAGTTTAATTTATTTACGGATTAATGATTCAAAATATGAACCATTATATCAAAAACCACTTTTTATTATCTTAGTTATTTTAGCATTAAGTTCTTGTTTGATTACTTTTATTGGTTCAATCTTAGCAATGTATTATTATGCACAAAATACCCATAATATGTGAGAGTTATGAAATTGTTTACTTATATTAGGTGGCATGTTAAGTGGTTATCCACTTTATTATGTTAAAAAATGATGTGCTCAGAAATTAAAGCCTAAAAAGCAAAAAGACAATATTAATAGCAAAAAAAATGGAGAATTTTTTACAAAATAATCTCTTTAAAAAAATTTAATGATATAATATTGTTGTTCATATGAAAATATAATAAATCTTCCTTTTTTTCTTTTTAAAATTTAAAGTATGATTTTAGATATTCATTTGAATAAGAAAGGAGGGCAGAAAGAATGTATAATAATAAACCACAACACAGATTTAATAAAAAAAATGAACAATTTATTAACGATGAAAAGTTTTTATTAGCATCAAAACAACCGCAATTAAAAACAGTTACTAGTAAAGATGGACAAATAAGGGATTTATGTGAATTTTGAGTTTTAGATAATGGTGAAGAAGTGCAATGTGTAGTATGAAATGATTTAGCACAAAAATTAAATGCTGAATTTAATCTTGAAAGCTTTACAGCAATTACTATTACTTATAAAAAGAATTTTAATGATTTTACTGGTAAAACTCGTTATAGTGTTCGTGATTTTGCTTTTACTAATTAATTCATTCTTTGATTTTAAAGTAAAACAATAAAAACCCTTTTCAAAGGGTTTTTTCTTTGGAGTTATTAATAAAAGTCTAGTATTAAAGGAATTTAAATTGTGTTTTATTTTGTTAATAAGACTTTTTTAGGGAAAAATGTTATAATAATATTAATTGGAAGCAAAAGGATGATATAAAATTTATGGAGAAAAAATATTTAATTAAGATATTAGCACAAAAGGATGCAACTTTAAATTATAAAACATCAATGGCTTTGACCCAAAAGGTTTTAACAGAAGAAACTGGGACTGTTGATCCTAAAATTATTTTACGTTTTAAATGATATCGCCCATCGCAAGAAGTTTTTGAAAGTATTTATTCAACTGCTGTATGAGGAACAAAGATTGCTTTTGAACGTTATCAAGATTTAATTCCTAATATTGCTTTAAAAGATGTTGTTTCTTTCAAAGCTTTATATAAAGGAATTATGAATGTTTTTGTTAAAATTGATGATGAAATCCAAGCTTATGGGGAAAATATAATTGCTATTACTGATTATGTTAATTTATTATTAACCATTATTTCGGAAATAACTAAAACCAATTTTATTCGAACATCTTTTCATGATGAACATCTTGAGAATCCCAATATTAATCCTTTTTTAAGTCATATTTTAGGGGGCAGCATTATGAATTGCCCGTTGGTTTGGTTATCGAATTCTTCATCAAGATGACGGACATGAATTAATTCAAAAATTATATATAATGAATATTAATAAAATTAAGGGATTTGACCATGATAATATTAATGATATTTTATTTTTAATTGAAGATTTATTAAATTATATTGAAAAAAACTCTTATTTTATTGAAGAGTTTACCGCAGCAGATCAATAGAATTGTTTCATAAAGGAGAAAAACTTATGGCAAAAATGAAAAACTTTGTAGATGCAACATATGATAACCAAAATGTTTATTTAATTATTAATAATCAAAATGAGGCAACTATGATTGATGCATCAAATACAACAAGAAGAGCAATTGAATATATTAAACAAAAAAAATAACCTTAAAAGCATTATTTATTACACATGGGCATATTGACCATTATGATGACCTTGATAATGTTTTAAAAGAATATCCAGATTTAAAAATTTATATTCAAAAAATTGATTTACGATTATTGTCGCAACATAAGGTTGACGATGAGACAGGTGCAATTTTAGGTCCAGGAATTAATTATCCATTAACAAACATTGTTGCTTTAAGTGGTGATACTGTTGTTGAAGAAATTGGTTATCACATTGAAGTTTTTCATATTTCTGGTCATACCGTAGGAACTCAAATGTTAAGAATTAAAGCGCTAAATTTAGTGACAACTGGTGCTAGTTTAATGCCTGATAAAACAAGTCCTGGTTATACCGGAGCTATGTGTAATGATAATTACTTTATTACTGAATTACGTCGCATTACTAATTTAGATGCAAAATGACATGTGTTACCTGGGCATAATAAACCATTTCTAATGGCCCATGCTCTTGCTGAAAAAGTAATTACAATAGAAGAAAGTGAATAAATTTCTAAAGGGGAAAAGAAAAAGTAGAATGATTCTACTTTTTCTTTTCCCCTTTATTTAAGAAAACATTATTCTTGTGAGTAATGCATTACATAAGTGTTAAAATATAAATCTTGTGGTTTAAAACCCAGTTTTTGATACCAAGCAACTTGGTTATCTGGTACCACAATACCAACAGTTTGATAATTTGCTTTTTTTGCTTGATGTAATAAATGCATTAACATTTTCTTTTTATTTTCAGAATTATCATCATTGTCAGTAATTCTAATTACAGCGATTGTTGCTTCAAAAAAGAGAATCCCAGTTGTCATTGGTGTTTCATCTTTAGTTAAGGTTACAGCATAGCAAAGATTGTTAACTTGATCTAATGTAGGATTAGGTTGTGAAGTTGGTAAATCTTTTAATGGTAAATCAGCATCACTAATAATTTTAAGGTTTGTTGTAGTTATTAATTTGGGTTTTTTTTCTTCGCAAAACATTGTTAGATCAGTTATCGGATTAAATTTTTCGTTTTTCAATAATTCACTTTTTGCGGTAAAAGTTTTTAAATCAATCATCATTCCAATTCCAGTTTGCAAATATGTTAAACCATTTTTTTCAAAAAATGAACGTTCTGCTTGGTTATTATCAACTGTAATTGTACACCAAATAAATGGTGTTTTTTCTGAATAATATTCATCAATAATTTCACCAGCTTTTGCAAATTGTTCTGATGTTGCTAGATGCGAACTAATAACACCATTAATACTATTTTTTAATTGACGAGTATCAATTTGATAAAAGAAATTGTTACTATCAAGTTTATTTTGTTGTTGTTCATTATCATGCTTTGGATCAACAGTATAATTAATATAATTTACAACCAACTGGTTTAATTTTTCACTATTAAAATTAAACATTTTTAATCCTCCTTTTATTAGTTATAATTTTATCACTTTTTGGTGTTAGAAGAAAAAAATTTAAAAAATAGATTTAAATTTAGTAAAATAATAAGGAAATTATGAAAAATAAAATAATAATGCCTACTTGTACTTTACCTAAAAAATGACTAAAATATATATTATATAATTTGATGTTAAAGGAGTTATACAATGTTTAAATGAAATCCTCGCGTCCATTTTTATTTACGTTTGGGAGCTTTAATTATTTTAAGTTTATTTTTATTGTTTGATTTAATAATGGCAATTTATTATCCACAACCAAAATTTGCACACTTAGGTTATGGTAAAAGAATTTCTAATTATTATTCTTTTTGGGAGTGTTGCATATAAATGGATATTACTTAATTTATTTAAAAACAAGAAACTTTTTTCTTTTATAAAAAAATAATAACACAAAAAATAATTTCATATTTTAACATACTAAAAAATAGTTTAAAAACTAAAATTAAATTATTTTAAATTAACTAAAATTAAATCTCATAATTTTTAAATCCAAAATATTTTTAAGTGTTGAAAATAAAAATGTTTTATTCCCATATCCCAAACAAGATTTTACAACTCTTGAAACATCGCTTTCAGCAGATACGCCAATATTTCACTCTTTATTTTGATTTAAAATACCATTTTTTAAATTAATAAAATACCTTAATTTAATTCTTTCATTCTGTAATGATTTTAAAAAAGTTATAAATTCGTCGTATTTTCCTTGTAAAAATAATTCCTTTGCGTGTAAATAATTTTTAAAGGATTCTTTACTACGATTACCATAATATATGATTACCACAATATATATTATTCTTTAATTCTCTTATTGCATGAAATCTATCAAATATAAACATACCATCTAAAATTTTAGCAGTTTTTTTAATTCATTTAGCACTATCCCCACCAATAATTAATTTAATATTTTCATAATTTTTAAAAAATTTTTGAATTTGTTTTTTAATAAATAAAGCATTAAATTCTGCTCCTCAAGTTTTCTTATTTAAGAAAAAAATAACAATATTTTTTTTATTTAAAGATTTATTATTTTCTTTTCCAGTATTAAATGAAATTATTCTAACAGTTTGCAAATAAGATTTATTATTTTTATTTTTTAAAGTTACATGTGCATCATCCAAATTGATATATAAATTTTCTCAATTTTTTAAATCTATTTTTTTATCTTTTCTTTTTATTAATGCTTTTCGTAAAATACGCGAAACAGATAAAAAATGCAATTTACAATTAAACATATCTAATATATCACTATATCTTTTATTTTTTACTATTTCAGCAATTATTTTTAATTTTAAATTCATCATTAAATGTACCACTTACAGTTTTCCAATTTTGAAACTTTAAATTAACTTGTTGCAAATTATCAACACTTTTTTCTAATTTATTTATAATTTCAACAGTATTAAAATATTTTGCAAATGAATACGAAAAATTTGTTAATTCTTTTAAAAATTGTTTCTTATCAACATCATAAAATTTATCAATACTATATTGTTTAGCATAAGTATCTCAATTTTTATATAAATCCATGAACTCATCACTAGGCTTATCAAATGAAATTCCGGTTGAATAACTATCCTTTAAAAAATCTAAATATCACTTATCATTATAAGTTAATGATTATGATGTTTTTAAAGTCGGATTAATAAAGTAATTTGTTTCTGACCAATTTTCAAAAAAACTACTGCGTAAAAACATTGTATTAATAAAATCTGTTTCATTCATTCCTGTTGATTGTTGCTTAACATTATAACTTTGTTGATTTAGAGGTTTAAACGCTGTTAAAGTAATCAAAGAAATAACTAAGCTTAAAATACCTAAAATAAATATTGAAAATAAAGATATTTTTTTTTCATATTTAACTACTCCTAACTATAGAATGTTTTTGAAACAATAAACCCAATTATATATAAACTTGATATCGTTAACATTAGTGGATGACTAAATAAAATTGCCATTTTGCCAAACAAAGAAAGTAAAAAAGTATCAGAATTATATAAATCCATAATAATATTTTTTGCTGATGTCAACTGATTAATAATAACCGTAATAAATCCGGTTCCAAATATAACGATTGCCGCTACTAAAAAAACTAATCTAATCATTATTTATTCACCCTTCGATATCCTTGTTCTCTTGTTTTTGCTTGTCTTACTAAACTTGATAATTGTTGTTTATTACGATTAATTTTAAATTGTTTACGTTCTTCAACATGTTTTTGTATACCTTGTTTGGTATCTAAAACTCCACGAGCTGTTGAAAAATATAATTTTGATGTACTATTTTAAACAGTTGAACCTAATTCATTATATTGTATTGATGTACCATGAATAGCATAAATTGATAATTTAATAACCATAAAAAAGATCACAAAATAAGCAATCGTTGTTTTTGTTATTGGAAATTTAGTATTTCAAATCACATCAAAAATAAACAAAAATACATCAAAAATAAAACTAAAAATTTTGTCTCAATTACTACTTTCTGATAATAAATTAATCATCTTTACCACTTCCTTTTTCTTTTTTAGGTTTTAAATTCTTTTTCAAAATATCAATATCAAACAATTCTAAGCGTTGTTTATTATTTAATTTTGATATATCTTTTCAAAAGTATTCTTTTTTATTAACAACCTCATCGTTTTTCAAATCACGAACAAAACTTAATCAATAACTATCGTATTTATTAGCAAATTAAAGCGGGATAATTATCTTAAAAAACCGAATTCCTAATCCAACATCCAACTTATGTTTTGCTCGTTTACCTTCTGACAATCGTTCAACTGATTTTGTTTTTTAAATTTCATAATCAGTAATATCTTGAAAAATACCAATTCGCATAATAAAAAAACGATTAAAAATATTAAATCCTTTTTTAACAATTGGTTTTTTAAGTGAAATTGGAATAATAATACCACTTGCTAATTGCCTAATATTGTTTCAAACCATACCCTCACGCTGAGCAGTAAACAAAGCACGATGTCCAAAATGTCTTGCTAAAACAATTCACGGTATCTTACCACTATGAACTTTTTTCTCATCGTGCGGACTAGTTCCATCAATATATAAATAACTTTCATCAAATAAAATAACACTATCATCTGGAGGAACTGGTTTTGTTCGATCAGTAAAATTCAAATTTTTAAATGTTAAAACTTTAACCTTGTCATCTTCTAATGGATAATTACTATAAATTTCATCTGTTAATAATTTCATAGACTGAGACAAATAAGTTAAAAGTAATGTTTTACCTGTTCCTAACTTACCAATGATAACTGACAAAGGGTTATCTCAAACAAAATCAACTAACCTAAATACATTTAACTGATAAAAAATATTTTTTCATAATCACCAAAAAAATATACACATTGTAAAACAAATAATAGTCAAAATACTAAACCATTATAATTTAATGAAATTATTCAAAGTAACAAATCAATTAAACTAAACAAAACCATTGAACCGCTAATATAACAATAATTTTTTAAAAAAAATACAAACTTTTTCATTATTTAAAATACCCAACTATTTTAAAAATCATTCACAATAAAAACCAAATTAAAAACAAAATTACAATTCAAACACCAACCATTAAAGTTAAATATTCATTTTGTGTTAAATTCCACATTGTAATACTTTCAACATTTGTTTTATCTATAAACAAAAAGACATGAATAAAAAACTATTTTAATTTTTTTCAATCATTTTACATTTTTAAAAACTCCACATTTTTTGAATAAGTTTAAAAAACATTACAAAAAATAAAACAATAAATAATACAAACGATTAATATATATAAAATCGGGAGCATTTGAACCAATAATATAACTTACAAATTGAACTCAATAATTATATAAACTCATTATCTAATTCTTCCAAATCGCGAATTAATTGTTCTACTTTTTCAACAGTTCAATTTGTTAAATTATTATTGTTATTTGTTTTTACTTTTTGAGGTTCAGCAGGGAATAATGCTTTTTTCATTTGTATAAAATAATTTTGTTTATATTGATTATACAAATTAATTATTTGTGTTCCAGTTAAATATTTCCAAAAATGTCGTTTTAAATTTTCATCATATTTCATAATATAATAAGAATTATCATAAATCAAACCAATAGCTACTTGATCAGAATGTTTTTTACTAAAATAAATAAACTTATTATTTAATCAAAAACCAATATGTTTATTGTGGTTAGGTAAATTTATAAACGAAGCTTTGTCAGTTTGAAAAACTATAAATTCTGTTCGAATAAAATAATTTTGTACGTTAATATTCTTCTTATAAAAACTCATAAAAACACCTTACTTTCCATATTATATTTACACAATGCCATATTAAAACCACTTTTATAACTTGATTTATGATACATTACTCAAAACAAACTACCAACAAATTTTTTATTCAAAATAGAATGACAAATTTGACATTTAAGTTTAATAATTAATCAAACTACCTAAAATTTGTAATAATTAATTCTTGGCCAAGTTTTGGCTTTTTATTATGACAATTAGTAGAACTATACACTCATTCAAATTCATTAATATTAAATTCTTTAAACAAGTCTTTAATAAATTCAGAATTATCAATACTTAAAATTCATTTACCTTTAATTTTTAAAATATTATCTTTTAGTTCATAAAAGTTCATTTTTGAATGTTTATAAACTCTTCCTTTATTATAATAATATGGTGGATCTAAATATCAAATAATATTTTTATCCATATAATATTTATTAATAATATTTTTATAGTCCAAATTATAGGACTCAATATTATTTTTAGGATCAACTAATAGTCTTCTAACATTTTGAATTCTCAATAATTTATTAAAATTAAAATTTTGTTGTAATCTTTTATCTGTTCAAGTTCCTCATTCTTTTCCGTTAAAAGTTAAAGCATTTTTAATTAAAAATTTTTCGCCGGTATTCAAACAATAATCATTTACTATCTTTTCTTTCATTTCATCAATAGTTTTTGAATTAGGATATGCCAATTTTTGTAAATAATCTAATTCGATTAAGTGAATCCCTTCCCGCCAAAAGTTAATCAAGTCACTATGTAAATCATTAAAGACTACTTTGTTACATAACTGCTGGTCTAACACATTTAAGCCAACTGAAGAACCGCCACAAAATAAATCTATAAATTTATCAAATTTAGCCGGTAATAATGCTTTAATTTTATCAAAGTGTTTAACTTTTCCATCTGGTCAAGACAACGGACTAATAAATTTCATTCTAATCCTCCTTTACTATAAAATGTTTAAATAATGTATATGTATTGTAATAAACATTGTTAAATATATAAAATTAAAAATTAAAGCACACTGAAAATAACTACTTAGTTTTAACTAATAGCTATTAAAATATAAAATTATATGTTTATAATTAATCAACTCACATAAAAGCTAGTGTGCCATAGCTAAAATATATGAATGGATCAGTTATAATAAATATTAAAAGCCTTTAACCATGACACGGAAAAAGTTTAATATTTTAATAATTACTCAAATTCCAAATGGAATTAAAATAATTCAAGCATCACCTAAAAAGGTCATTAATTGTGGTAACACAGCATAAACAGCATCTTTAACTTTCATCATTGCTTGTCCCAAACCGCTTCAAATAGAATCCATTCCACCTGAAATAGTAGGAGTATCTGTAGCTAGAAAATTAACAGCTGTTGTTAAATACATACCTAACATTATTCTTTATTCTCCTTGTTTTCAATTTCTTTTTTATCTTTTTTCTTACCTCGAATTTGACGAATTTTTTGATAAATCGATAAATCAATTCAAACAAATTCAGCAGGTATTTATTTACCAGTTAATGAAATTGTAAGTGGTAATATTTATTTACATATTAATGCAGGTATTATTGATAATCAAAATATTAAAGATATTAAAATTAAAATTGCAGTTAAAACAGGATAAAAAATAAAAGACCTAAAAGGGTCTTTTATTTTGTTTAAAGGTTTTTTAATTACATTAATACCTTTTTAAGTTATTTATAAATATTTATTGTTTTTGGTTTTGATATTATTTTAGTATGTAAATTTTTATATCTTGTTTTTAAATTAGTAACATATTCTCGCTGTTGATTTAATCAATTTTTATTATCTATAAACTGTTTATTTTTATTTAATTTAGCATCTTTTGTTTGATAAAAATTAGTACTATAACGATTTATTTCTTTATTTAATTCTAATAGGTTTTTATTAATACGACTAGCTCTTAATTTAACATCACCGCTACCTTTATTTTGTTGTGTATATATTTGTCAATTAACATATTCTCTTAATTCACTGCGTAATCACACATGTAATCACATATTTCAAAATACAGACCCTGCCCCAGTTCCATTTTTACCAGTTGCTGATTTCATTACTTGTCATACTTCAATATGTACTTTTGGATAAGTATAAGGTCCATATCATCTTTTTTGTTTATCATTATCACTTTGAATTAAAATAGTTAAATTACCTATTAATTTTTGTTTATTAGTTATTTGAAAAAATCCCTTTTTACATCAACTACTAGATAATATAGTTCAATTACTTTCTGATGGTGTTAATGATTTTACAATTTCTTTATATTTATTTTTATCTAAAAAACTAATATCTTTAAATAATTGTATTTCTAAACTTTTAGGTATTTTTGCTAATAAATCACTTAATATATTTGGGTTTAAATAATATTGAATTTGTGCTAATTGATGTTCAATATCTTTAATACTTTGTAAAATTGCTTTTATTTTAGAATTACCATATTTTTCTAATAATTTTATAATTCTTAATGCTATTTTTGGGTTTTCTAAAATACTAGTAATTAATGTTAATAATTTTCACATTTTTTGACACTCTCCTTTTGTTGATTATATAATGGGTGATGACAAAAAGAGGTGTAAAAATGAATAATAAACAAGAAATAAATTTTAATGAATTAATTAATAAGCCTGAATATTTAAATTATTTAGAAACAGGAAAATATAAAATATTACAAGAACAAAAATACTATATTGATATTCCTTGAATTATTGCTAATAGAAAAGCTGCTCCATTAACTATTGGGCAAGGCTTAATGTTTAATTGTGATAATGATGATACGCAAGATTGAATAGAAGAATGATATGAAAAAAATTATGTTTATTCCAAACTATATTAAAATGAATTAGCAAATAGTTTATATGGTCGTAGTGTAATGTATTTATTAAAAACAGAGACTGGCGATTTAACTATTGATGTTGCTTCAATTGGTTCAAATGTTCGTATTGCTAAATATTCAGAAATAGAACAATATGCTGAAATGTGAATATTACCTGCTCAATCTGATTATATGTGATATCAAAGAGTACAATTTTATCCTAGAAAAGCAAAAATAACTTACTATACAGCAAAAGATTTAGAAATTGAAATTTGACAAACTTACGGTGAATTAGAAAGTAAACTAAGACCAGTTTCTACAATGGAATATGATACTGGGATTGATATATTACCTATTGTTGAATTTACAAATTTACCTAAATTAGTGCATGGTACAAAAACAACAGTAGATGTTACCCCTGATTGTTTACCTGTATTTAATTTAATTAAAGATGTACAAGACAAAATTTACTATAAAAGAATTGAAAGAATTATTAATCGTACTCATTTTATAGGACAAAAAGATACTACTCATTCACTTGTTGATAACGGTAAAGGTTCAGAAGAATTAGTAAGTGCTGATGCTATTATTACTAGTACAGTACAATGTTATGCTAATTTAACTGGTAATAGTGGAATGGGTTTAATTCATTCTCAACAAAATTATACTGAAATAACTATTGATAGTGATTATTTTATGAAAATGATATTTAATGGCGCAGGTTATGAATATGATAACTTTTCAGGTAATAATTATACAAATAAAACTGAATCTTTAATGAATAATAAATTAGATATTCAAACTACTTTACAAAAACGATCATTAAGATTACCAAAATTATATCGGTTATTTGATTATATATTTAGACATTATAAAAAATGAGATAACTTAAATGATAATAATCCAAATAACGATAATGTTAGACCTTATACATTAGAATTTATTGATATTTCTATTATTAATGAAATTACCCAATCAGAAGTAATTGATAGAAGATTAAATAATGGAACTATTACTCATATTGATACAATTCATAAACAAGATAAGGTGCAAATAAAAAAGCACGAATGATGTTTAAAGAAATTAAAACAGAACAAAAAGCACAATTAGAACAAGAAATGAGTTATATTGATAATGAAGAAAATCAAACAAGAGAAGAAGATATTAAAGGAGATATACAATAATGCAAGTACCAAATATTAATAGTATTTTTAAAAACTTAAATGAAAGAATAATGGATAATAGTGTCCGATCTGATTTAACTAAATTAGATATTGATATTAAAAGTAATTATTTCTTTTTTCCATTTATTATTAAAACTGGATTAGTAAATATTACTGATAAAGGTTTTCAACCTAATAATGGAGTACCACAAAACTTTACACAAATGTCATAAATATTTACTGGTAAAGAAGGAATAATAGCACAATGAAAAAATGCAATTAAAATTAGATCTAGACATATCCCTGATATTTGAAATTATGATTTTTTCCAAAAAGAAAAAGATTGATTTACTTATTCTATTGATGATTTTAAAAATAGTTTAACAGATAAAATTAGTTATTTATATATTACTAGTACCGAAAAAACTTATTTATGGGATGCAACAAAACAAGTTTTTATTAATTCAGAAGAACCTGAGAATAATTATCCAATTAATGATATTTGAGAAAAAATTAATAATGAAAATGGTTTTAATGTTTATGTTATTAATTTACAAAAAATTAATAAAGCATTAGATAATTTTGCTATTAAAAGAAAATTTAAAGGTGATGCTTATAAATGTCATATTGTTAATATTAATGATACTGTTGAATTTTCTAAATTAGGTGGTGAAGAATATTTTGGTGAATATAATGTTTGATATCTTGATCGTACAATTACGGTTGAAACTACTTATAATTTTCAAATAGAAGATTTTTTAAGATCTTATTTAGTTCCTTTACAATCTGATAAAGAAGATGTTGATGATAATTTATTAATGTTTATATCAAATGCTCAACCAAAATATAATGATTTAAATGAATTAGTATATTGAAATATTACTTTTAGTTATGTTAAAGATTATATTAATACTACTGGGCAAACTATTCAACAATTCGTACAATTTTCAGCACCAGGTGAAGGTTATGTAATTCCTAAAATAATATGAGATGATTTAGGAATTCCAAAAGATTATGAAATTAATGAGAAATTTACTGATGATAATGGTATTAAAAGTATTCAATTAACATTATTAGGTAATAATGGTTTCACTGCACCAGTTATTTTTGGTCGCTCTATTGAAAATTTAGGGAAATGAAATGAAAAAGTATATCCTCAAAGAAGATTATTTATTGACGATTTAAAAATGCCAGTAGCGGATAGTTTAACAAAATCATCTAAACCATTAACTACTTATTTATTAACTAATGGTATTCCTGCTATTAATGGTCAATATGATAATTGATTAAAAAGAAAGCAAGGTCAATCTAATCAAGAAATTAAAAAGAATTATGAGGGTTATTTGAATACAGATAGAAAATTAACCCAAGCAACTAACCCAAATAATTTAACAGTTAAAGATGTTGCTTTAAATTATAAAGGTAATAAAGTTATTAAAGATTTTGATGTACGAGCAAATGGTTATTTTAAATATAATGTTGATATTGGATATAATACAATTAATCCAAGTAAAAATCGTGGGCAATTAAAAGATATGTTAAATTTATTTAGTGTTATGGTTAATCATATTATTAGTTTGCCAATAGATATAACATAAAGTATTGCATGAACTCAGCGTGATATTCATATTGTTGGTAAATTTTTAAATGCAATAAGTTTAGGTATTCCGATTTATTGAAAAACTATTGATAATAATACTAATAATTTATATCCAAATATTAAAACAAAAATTTCTTTATTTATTGGTAAAGCAAATTATACATTTTATGATGAAAGTTATTGACCTATTGTTGAAGATAGTACTAGTCCACAATCAAAAAATCAAGATAATATCCCCTTAGATGCTTTTAAATATAATACCCAAGATGAGGTAAATGATATTATTGGTGCTAGTGCAAGTAATACAAGTTGAGAATTTACATTAAAAGATAAAATAACAGCATCAATATGATCTAAAAAACAAAAAAAGAATATGGAAAAAATTATAGAATTAGTAGTGTAATGATACCTCAATCATTTAATAATGAAGATAGTATTTATTTAATTAATGAAGAAAGTGTATCATTACCAACAATGGAAAGTAAAAATTTATTAACTGATATTGTTGGTAGTGGTCATTATATAATTGATGCTGTTGGTTTTTATAATTTAGGTAAAACAGCATGTCGTATTTATATGTTTTCAGATGATATTGATTTATTTGATCCATATTCAATTATGAATTATTTTGTTAGTTTACAAACAACAAGTTTATATAATAATTCAGTCCGAGATTGATTAACTCTTTATTCACTTAGTTATTTAGATCAATATATTGATGATGATATCGTACATGATTGACCAGTTAAATTACCCGACCCACCACCAAGTATCAATTTTTATCCAGTACAAATTAATTTAAGCAAAGCAAATACTGAATTTAATATGAAAAGTCAAGCAACATTAACTGGAAAACTAATTCCTGAATATAAAACATATTCACAAGATATTTTATTATTTGATTTTGAAACTTTTGAAGCAACTGAATTAAAACAAGTACAAGATAATTATGATAGTTTTATAATTAGCACAAAATCTGGAAAAGTAAGAATATAAGGAGATACAAATCAAAGTAGTGGACAAGATAAAGATTATATTAATGCAGTGTTAGGAGTAAATCGTGAAATTAAAATTAGAGATATTGATAATTCTGGATTTAATGTTTTTAATTATTTAGAAGAAAAAGATTACCCTTGAATTGAAAGGTTCTCAGGTTATCATTTTAAAACTCAAATTGCATTTTATAATGAGGGTGTTAAATTAAAAATAAGAATTTTCTATGAACTATTTTTAAAATGTGGTAATAGAGCTAGACCTCCCTCTTATTTTGAAGACATGGTTGGTTATTTTAAAATTGAAATTGATCCACTAGCAAATATTAAATTAAAAGAAAAATAAGGTTTTATCCCTATTTTTTTATTCTCCTTTAACTTTTACATTACCGTTTTCATCAATAATTAAATCAGGTTCATTTGCATCTAAATTTCAACGATAAACTGATTTAAAATAAGTTCCATTATCTTTATTTCAATCATAACTTACAAATCCATTTTTATAAATAAATAAATCACCACCAAAATGAGATGTTTTAAGTTCGTATTTATCATAATTATCTAAAACTTTTTCTTTTAGTTCAAAATTTTTAAATTTAACAATTTTTCAATCATTACTTTTATCACCACGCCACACTACATAATAATATTTATTGTCAATTTTATTAAATGGTTTTTCTTGTGATGCCATTCATTCTAAATTGTTTTTAATAGTTTGGTCTTTTGTATCTATTTTATGTTTTTCTTTTTCTTTTTTTAATTCATCTTCGCTATATTGTGGTTTATTACAAGCAACTAAACTTGTGGTGCTTGTTCCTACTAATGTAATTGCACCTAAAATACTTAATAATTTTTTCATTTATATTAACCCTCTTTTTCTGATATTTTATTAACTGGTCACATTATATATATGCAAGGGTAAATTAGTTAATAAAAAAATAAAAAAGTGCTAACAATAAGCACTTTTGTTGATATTTTGATAAATAATTATTCATAGAAAAGATTACTACAAATATTTTACAAGAAGGATAAGTAATTTATTTAATTTAATAAATTACTTAGATGAATTATACAATAAAAAAGAGATTATTAAATCTCTTTTTTTGTCGAGCAGCTTGCCTGCTAAAAATATAAGCAAAATGAACTTATGGATCTTAACAACCAGCAACTTTGTTTCTAGAAGTATTTACCGACTAGACTCTGACCGACAATTTATTTGGATATCCATATATAGAGTAGGCTGTAAACCACTGAGCCTATTACTTTTAAAATAGGGACTTACTCTATTTTTGTACTGCTTGATAACTATTATATCCAGTTTTCATTTAATAGTTAATTTAAAGGTTTAAATAAGTAAATTCCCTTTTGGTTTAAAAACAGTAAAACCATGTCTTCTTTTATAACTGGAAACGTAACTTATTTATAATATTAATTATATAAAAATATAATTAAATGTAAATACCTTTATTACTTGTTTTAAGGGGTATATTAGCAATGAAATATATTAAGTTTAGTATTTTTTGTATATATAAAAAGTATTGTATTGGTAAAATAGTATGATATTATTATTCTAGTTAAATAAAAAAGAGAATGACCCTGATCATCATTCTTGCTTTACATTATATATTAATAAATAATTATTTCAAGTAAGAGTGAATAAGGTTTTTTAACTCTTTTATTAATTTAATCAAAAGGGTGAAAAAATGAATGAATTAAAACAAGACTTTATTAATTTATTAGAAAAAGAAGAACCATATATTGAATATCTTAATAGCAAAAAACAATGACACTTTAAATGTATGGACTATTTTAACTCTAAACTTATTAGTTTAAAAGAATTATCATTTTTAATAAATCAAGATGATATTAATGGTTTTCAAAATAAAATTATGATAGAATGATGAAATTTATGAAAATATCATTATCCTCTTGTATCAAAAATTATTACAAGAGAGGATTTTAAAAATAAATATATTAAATCTAATTATTTTAATTCTTTAAATGATATAAAAAGAACAGAAATGCTATCAATTTTAATGGAAAACAAAATTATTTCAAAAGAAGAATGTATAAAAATTTATGAGAATTATGAAATTAAGTAAAAAAGCCCAGCAAAAATGCTAGATTTTTTTATACTAATGTAATTTTTAAATTGTTATTTCATTTTTTGATTAGAAATTCAATATCAACAATTTTACATTCATTCAGATTAGGTATATTTTTTATATAATTAGGTATATTTTCATTTCTTTTAAGATATTCTTTTTTATTAAATTTATACTCTTTATTTTTTAAAAAAAATAACTAAATTACTTTTCATATTAATTTCCTCTAAAAAATCTAAAAATGTCATTTATTTTACCTCTTTTCTTGATCGTCTTCATCTTAACATGTTTTTTAAATAAGTGGTGGACAAATTTTATGGTGATGTTAAGATGGTGTCGTAAAATTAAGAAAGGAAGATAAAATATGAGTTATGAAATTTTAGTTGGTATTGGTGTTGGTGCTTGTTTTGCAGGTATTTTAGGTTATAAAGGATTGGAACTTTTAATTAAGAAAGTAACTAAAAATAAACTTAAAGAGTCTACAAATAAAGTAGTAGAACAAGAAACATTAGAGGCTATTCATTTAGGTTTAATTCAAACTGCTAATACTTTGAGTCTTGGTAATACAGAATGAGCACAAGTATTAGAAACAAATAAACCTATTACTGAAGAAGAATTTAATCATATTGTTAAAGTACAAAGAGCAAAAACACCAATTTCTAAAAAAGATATTAAGTTATCTAATAAAACAATTAAAGTCTAAAAAAGACTTTTTTTGTTTATAATGGTGATGCGAAGAGGTGAATTATGGCAGATATAACAAAATTAGAAAGTTTTAAATTAATAACATTAGAAGAGTTTAAAAATTGAGAGGGTTTTGATAAATTAGTAGCACAATATGGGAAAAAACTTTATGATGATAATATTTCAAATTATTTAATTGAGGATATTTAAAGAGCAAGTTTACAATTAGATAGTATTTGTGGTTATCGTTTAGAAATGGAGTTTCCATTACTTGATCCAAATAGTGAAATTGATAAAAAAAGGATTAACTATGTAAAAATTGTTTGTTGTTTACAAACTCAATATTTAATAAGAACTGGGATTGAATATTCTAGTGGTGGTGAAAATAGTAGTGATGGTGTCGCAAGTTATACATATCCTAGTAATATGAAGATAGAATTTTCCCCTGATGTTATAAGTTTATTAGAAAAAGCAAAGTTTTATAAATCACAAACTATAACTAAAATAAACCCTGATAATTATGGTTTTAAAAATGAATATCATACTTGATTTGGTCGCCCTGATACTAATCATAAAGATAGACCAATTATGTTAAGTGAAGCAGATGCTAAATATGTATGAAAAAATAGTATTTTTAGATCTAATACTTTATATATTATTCCGTGATCTGATACTGAAAAAAGTGGAATATGACAAATTGAAATATCACAAGAATTATTAGCAAAATATATTGATAATTATATAAAGAATGTTTCAAATAAAGTTGATAATAAATCAGTGGTATATAATTCTAATAATGAGTTATCTGTTCCATTTGATAATAAAACAATTATTAAAAATGATAATAATGAGATTGCAGTTTCTGATTTAAAACAAGATAAATTAATAAGTGGTGAAAATATTAAAACTATTAATGGTAATTCATTATTAGATAGTGGTGATATATCTATTAGTAGTGGCAATGATTGAGAATTAATTAATTTTCCAGAGGCAAACGAAAAATTAACATTTAAAATTCCAGATTATGATTTAACAAAATATTACTATAAAATATCAATTTCAATAACAGACTATTCATCTGCTAATAAATTTGTAACATATTATTTTGAAACAATATCACAAAAATCATCTTTTTCATTTTTAGCAGATAATTCTTATAAAAGAATAACAATTAAGCAAGATGGCTAAATTTCAAATGATACAAATAATATTTCTATTAAAGATTTAACAATTAAAAGAAAATTAATAAATAATAGCAAATTAAGTGCAGATGAACCGCATTCTATTTATAAGCGTGATATGTATAATGATTTTCCAAAAGAAACATTAGATTCTTCTGATATAATGATAATAAAAATAAAGAGTGCAACAACTATTAATGAATTAAATTTACTTGAAAAACATCCAATATGAAGAATTATTTCAAATAATAGAAATGATATTAAAGAATTATTCAATAAAAAATGATTATAGTTAAATAAAAAATAACCTTAATTGGTTATTTTTTTATTTGTTTTTAAGATAATTAAATTCTTTTCACCATATTTATTGATTAAATATTCTCATTCTCAGGTTGAATTGATATTTACATTTTCAGGGTCTGTACCAGTTATATATTCACCAAGAGGAGTTTTACATGGAATATTACCTTTTTCTGTATGATAACATAAAATATATTTATTCATTTAATTCTTTATCTAAATCTAATAAATAATATTTTTTAACATAAGGTTGATAACAACCATTGTTAATAAATGTATCAATTAATTCTAATGCTTTATCTCTTTGCTCCATATTTTCAAAAGATAATTTATATTTATAATCTGAAAATATTAGTTCATTAGTAAATTTAATACCACTTTTAATTTGTGTTTGATTACTTAAATTAATTCTTTTTCCTTTATATTTAATTCACATTATTATCATCTCCTTTATTGTGACTTATATAAAAATTGATAATATGTTCTATTCGTTGTGAGTTGGTATATAATTCAGGTAATTCATTTCAAACTTTTTCTTGTTTTTCATTTAAGTAAACATTTATATTACGAATTAATTTTCTTTTCATAAATAATCTACTTTAAATAAATAATGTAGTTTGAATATTACTTAATCTTTGTTTTGATAATTTATAATATTTTTTCATTAATTTCTATACCAATTCAACGCCGATTTAATTATTCACAAGCTACTGCAGTCGTACCACTTCCTAAAAAACAATCTAATACAGTATCACCAGGCTGAGAATGCTTAAATAATTGCTCTTTAATCATTTCAATAGGTTTAACTGTCGAATGATTAATATTTCCATCTTGACCAATGGAGTAATAATATACAGTTTTACAATTTTCATAAGTTTTAGTATATTTAGCTCCTGTTTCAAAAATTCATAAGCAATATTCAGTATCCTCGTAATAAGGATTATTCCTTGGAATAGGATTAGTTTTAATTCACTTTAATAAATATCATCTTCACTTATTTTTACGAATAATAGATAAATATTGGTCAATTTGCTCAATATTTAATCAAATTAAGCAATTCATAAATTTTGTTATTCTTTTAAATTCGTTTAAATATTTTTCATATTCAATATGTTTAGTTGATTTAATACTAACTAAACCAAGTGCATTTTTAACAATATATTTTCCTACAAATTTTACATTATTATCTTTTAATTTATTTTGTTTTTTCCTTATACTTTCATAAAAATATGGTGGATCAGTTAAAATTAAATCAATACTTTTATTAGGAATAGTTTTTAATATTTCTAAACTGTCACCATGTATTAATTCACCTAAATTAGTTTTCATTATTTTTTACCATCATAATTAGCAATAATAATGGCATCTCGTAAATGATTACTTATTTTTTCATTATTATATTTTCAACCTTTACCATATTGATAAGTTAAATTATTATCTTTTTCATATTCTCATATACAACCATCATTATATTTACTTAAATTTTCCATATTTTTAACAACTGATTTAGTAAAAATAGGTGCTATCCATTTAGTTTTTTTATTAAAATTTTCATCTAATAAATAATTATAAGTATTAAATTTTATTGTTCCTATTAATTTTAATAAACTATCTCTATCTTTTGTTGAAGGCAATTGAATTGGTAAACAATCTTCAATATATATAGCATTCTTTTTGTTCTTTTATATATTCCAATATTTTTAATACATGTATTGTTCATTCTTTGCTTATTATTTCTGTTTTGTCAACTAATTTGTTATTTATATAACAAACAATACCCGTAGTACCAGATCCAGAAGGGTCAATACCTATTTTTATCATGCGTATACATCCTCATCATTGTTAACTGCTGGTACTACATTAGAGATATCTTCTTCTTTAACTACATTATCGTTTGTATACGCTATTTCATTATTAGATGGGGTATATTATTTATATTGTTTGATAATGGTTCATCGCTCATCTGCCCCTGATTTTTGGCGACAGTAATATCATTAAAAGGTATATATTCAAAATTACCATCTTCTTTAATTTCTTTTTCATCTAAATCAATATCTGAAATATCAATTCCCATTTCTAATGCCAATTTACGATATAATTTAGCTTCAACCATTTCTTTTGGCCATTTTTTTTCATGGAGAATATTCACTATTTCCACTCGGACTACTATTTTTTAAACGATCAATATCTGCTCTTCTTAATAAAATGCCCTGATAATTTCCATTTTCATCTTTTGCAAAAGCATAAGCACCAATAATCTAATTAAAATCACTAGTATTTGCATTCAAATTTATTTCATGAATTTTTGGACAAGAATTTAAACTATCTTATTCAAATTTTTAACCTTTTAAAATAATAGATCTTCGTACAATATATCCTGCTTCTTCAATTCTTTTACAATAAACTTTACTATCAATAACAGTAGTTAATTTATTTTTAAATGGAATAATATTAAAATCTTTACTAAAAATTAAACCTTTATTACTTAATTTAATAATTCCTAACGCAGTTATTTTTGCATTTTCTGCATTAGAAATTAACGACATATAACTTTGTCCATTTTTCATTTTCAATTCTTCTAATGCTAAAATATTTTCTTTTAAATATTTATCATTAACTTTTAATTCATATTTAACAATTGCACCTTTAATATATTGTTGTAATTCATTTGCCATTTTATTTAACTCCTTTAATTTGAATATTTATTCCTTTAATACCAATTAATTTATTATCTGTATTTGTTTCTCACTGAGCTTTAATTATGTTTTTAACTAACTTTTCATCAACAATTAAATATTTAATTAGTTGTTTTAATTCATATTGATTAGCATTTTCTAAAAAATCATTATCAATGCCTAATATTTTAATGTCTTTGATTAATAATTTTTCTTTAATTAAATTAATACCAACTTTTTTAAGTTGTTTTGGTTCTAATGATTTATCAATTTCAGTTACTTTTTCCATAACTCTAACTTGTTCATCTTGTATTTGATCTATATTTAAACCCATATCAACAGTTAAATTATTTGCTTTTTCAATTAATTCCTGTTTTTTTAATTCTTGTTCTTTTAAAAACTCTTGTTGTTTTTGTTTGAGAGCTTGTCTCAAATTATTATTAATTTCAACTCTGTATCTTTCAATATAATTTCTATAATTAGTAATTATTTTGCCAATTCTATTATGCTCATCTAATAATTTTTAAACAGGTCCTAATCATTCTTTAAAAACAAAATTATTTTTAGTAATAGCACTTGGAATATCTTTTAAATGAACATCTTAATAACCATTTAATACATAATGATTAATATGTCTAAAAATATACTCAGTTAATTCTTGTTTATTTTCTTCTTTAATTTTTTGAACATTATACGCTAGAAGACTTTCATTTTTAAAATCCGCTCCGTTTAAAGGAAATTGAAATGTAATATTATTTACTGTATTTTTTACAATATCACTCATTATTTATCTTCCTTATTAGGTAAATTGTCATATTTTAAACTGTCAACTAATATTCAATCGATAGAACATGTTAAATATGGATTTTTGTAAAAATCTTCTTTATATAATTGTTGTTGATCAATTTTTTTATCTTTTTCAGCAAGTTTATTTTTTGTTTTACTAAAATAAACTTGTTTTAAGTTTTCAAATTCTTCATCTGTTAAGCGTTTTTTTTCAAATTCAAGGTAATATCTATCTCAAATATCTAAACTATAATCTTGTGCCGCTTACGGATAATTATCAAATAATTCATTCAATAATTCTTTTAAATTCATCATTATTATTGACATCTTTTTCATTTAATATTTTCATTTTTTAAATCAATAATTGTTGTTAATCATCCTTGTTCATTTTCAACATTACTAATAATTTTTGCTTCTTCTAATGTATAAAAAAATAAAGTTTTAAAATCACCATATTTACTTTTCATTACTAATAAGTATCTTTTATTCATAATTTAATTCCTCCGAATATTCTTTTATAGTTATGCCACTATGTCTATGTTCCGTAATGCCACAATAACTATTAAATTTAAATGTCATTTCAAAATGACCATGTATTTTAATTTTTTTAAAGTTTCTAAGGGTTTATTTTTAATTTCATAATCACTAGGAAGGTATATTCTTCTACATTGATTACAATGTTTATAACTTGCCATTTTTTCCTCCTAATTTTGTTTTCCTAATGCTCAATTTTCATCAGTCATATCTTCAAATGTTACTGGATAACTTTTAAGCATTAATTTTTGTATTTTATTTTCTTGATTACATTTAAAGCAATAACCTCAATATCTTTGTTTAAGACAAATTTTATTTAACTTTTTCATATTTACCTCCTATTACAATTAACTACAAAGTACTACAATGTTCTACATTTTGTAGTTACTTGTAGTATTAAATACCTCCTCATCAAGTCCCCAGTAGATTATTTAAGAAATCCTTGCCCAGTTCTTAAAAGTTATTTAACCTCTACACACACGATTTTATTTTTATTCTTGCTAATTAATAGTTATGAATACAGCATTATCTGTTTATCTTAATCAAAGTAATTAATTTACAAAATCGCAAAAAAACAAGTTAACAATTTTATTGGTTTCTTTACTGACAAAATGCCATGTTGGGGAACCTTCCACTAAAAAATATGTAATTGTAAAATTAAATAATTGTAGAACCAACATATTTAATTTTTAAAGTTGTTTTATAAAATTTAAGTTTTAAAAAAAATCAAATTTTCAAATAAAAAAACAACCCTTTTAATAAGAGTTGTTTTGTCCTATTTCATCCTTTATTCTACAAAATAACTTAGATTTACAAGAATTTCAAGTTTTAGATTTAATTAAATCTAAATTAAAAACAGAAGACATTAATATTGATTATTATCAAGATAATTTATTTAATTATTTATTAGATCAAATTATTTTCAATATTTTTGATATTGAAAATGAAATTATTCAGATTGTTGATGAAATTAAAATAAAAAAATATATCTAATATTTTTAGAATATTTTTCAAAAATGGATGATAAAAATATATTATGTATTTTTGAAGAACCTTTAATAGGATTAAATTATTATGAAGCTAAGGAAATATTGCCAAAAATTAAGCAAATAAATAATAAAATAATTTTAATTTCAATCATTTCTTTTATTGAGATTGAAGATATTAAAGATATTAAATATTTTTTTAATAATGAACTATTAATAGATTTTTCTATAATTTATGATGATCCTTATAATTATTTAATTTATTGAGAAGGAAAAAATGAGGAAGATTTTTTATATAATTTATCAATTTTTATAAAATATTATTTTGAAAATAATTGTCATAAATTTAATTTCAATAATTTAACTATAAGTAAAAATATCATAAAAATAAATAAAATTCAAAGTAATATAAGCTTAACTGAATTAAATGTTTTGGCCGGACTAATTATTTTTAATAGAAATTAAGAAAAAATAAAGAAAATACTTGATTTGAGTTATGGTACCCTGTAAAATTATGTAATAGTAAATAATTTCTAGTTTGCTACTTTTTATTGAAAAATATAGTTTTAATATATAAAATTATCGCTTGCTACAATTTTAATTATAAAAACCCATCTATTTTGAGTCTTTTTAAAAAAATTTTTTATTTTTTTGCTATAATAAAATAGGAGATTTTTAAAAGGAGAAGAAATATGAAAAATTCAACGAGAAAAGTAGTTTTAGTTGGATGTGGAATGGTTGGAAACAGCTTTTTATATTCATTGATGAACAGAGGGATTGCACAACATTATGTACTAATTGATGCGTTTCGACAAGCATCAGAAGGGAATGCTATTGATTTATCAGATGCAACTGCTGTTTTAGAAAATCGTTTTAGTACAATTAAAGCTGGTGATTATAGTGATTGTAAAGATGCTGATTTAATTGTTATTACAGCAGGAAGACCACAACGAGATGGTGAAACACGATTAGATATGGTTGCTGATAATGCAAGAATTATGCAAGATATTGCTTTAAAAATTAAAGCCTCAGGTTTTAAGGGTGTTACGCTAATTGCTTCAAATCCGGTGGATGTTCTGGCATCAGTTTATCAAAAAGTAACTGGTTATGCAAAAAATAAAGTTATTTCTTCAGGAACAACTTTAGATTCAGCACGTTTAAGAAGATTAGTTGGTAATAAATTAAACATTGCTCCAGCTAGTGTTAATGCTTATGTTTTGGGTGAACATGGTGATTCATCAGTTTCTGTTTGATCAAAAGCTTCAATTATGCAAAAATCAATTGCTGATTTTGTGGCAGAAGGAAAATTAACAGAAAAAGATTTAGAAGATATGCACCAACAAATGATGAAAATGGCTTATAAAATCATTGATTTGAAAAAAGCAACTTTTTATGGAATTGGTGTATGTTTATCATCAATTGCAAAAGCAATTTTAAATGATGAAAGATCAACCTTTTTAATTGGTGCAAAATGTGAAGGTGAATATAATGTTATGGGAACTTACATTGGTGTACCAGCAGTTATTGGTGTTAATGGGATTGAAGAAATTATTGAGTGAAAATTAACAAAAGAAGAGCAAGTTAAATTTGAAAAATCAGCGACACAATTACATGAAGCTTTAAATGTTGCTCTTGCAGCATTAAAGTAATATTTAGGAGGACTTTTTAAGTCTTTTTTTTATGTTAAATTTATAATATTTTTTTCTTTTTTAAAAGAAAAATGTGGTATCATTATTTCATAGGATTGTATATTTTTATATCAACCATGTATTAACTATGTATCAATTATCAACAATATCAATTTAATATATACAAAAAGGATTTTTTAAATATGAAAAGATTTACTTTAGGAATGATTGCAGCGACAACGACTTCAGTTGCAGGTATGCCAAATATTAATAAAGGAACTTCAACAGTTCAAGCGCATAAATTTGCACAAGAGGCAGTAGAATATAGTATTGCAAGTATGACAGGAACAGATACTTTTCCTGCGCAAAAACTTGCCTCTGGTTTTGTCAATAAACAAAAAGCTTTAGTTTTTGAATATGGAAACTATACTAAGACTTGAGCAGAATTTGTTAAAAAATATCCAAAATTTAAATTTACTACATTAAGTATGAAAACTAATTTAAAAGGAGACCAAAAAATAAGAGATTTGTCAAATATTACTTTTAACACTGTTGATTTTAAATTACAAGAACGAAATGGTCAATTTATAATTGACACAATTGAATCAAAATATATTACTGATTTTATTCGTTTATCAGTTCTTGGTCAAGTAAAAGAAGACAAGAAGATTATTAATTTTGGTGTTGTATATAATATCAATATTTCACAACAATATGTTAGACCTTATCCATTTTTTAGTTCATAAACTGACAAAATCCAGTTTTACAGTGAATAAAAAATTAATTTGTTTGTAAAGAAAGGACAATAATTTTGAAAATTGATAGGTTGTATCAAATTAGAAAAAACGGAAAAGGCTATCGTAACAATAGTAATAAAATTAAAATTAGAAATATTTATGAATATTTTATTAAAATTATTACTTTAATACAGTAAACTATAAGTATTAGAAGAAACTTTGCGATACGAATAAATAAGTATAAGAATTTATATATAAATTAAAATTTAATACTTTCAAAAAAGTTTAAATTTTAAATTTCTTTTTGAAGGAGAATTTAATAAATGAAAAAAATTAATATTGGTTTAGACATTGGTATTGCTTCAGTGGGGTGATCTATTACATCAGCTGAACCTAATGATTATAAGATTTTGGATGCAGGAAGTAAATTATTTGAGGAAGCCAATAGTTCTAATAGTAAGAATTCATCAACAGCAGATCGCCGAGGTCAAAGAGGGCGGCGAAGAAATTTGCGAAGACTTAAATTGAGAAAAAAAGATTTAATAAATTTATTTAAAAAATACAATTTATTAGAAAATTGTGAATCTTTATTATTGTTATCTAAAAATGAAAACTTGCTTAAAATACAAGTAAAAGGTTTAAAAGAGGCTATTACTAAAGAAAAATTAACACTTGTTTTATTTAATTTTATTAAGCATAGAGGAACATTTAATATTAAAGATGATAAGAGTAAAGAATTATTAAAAAATATTGATGCTGATTTAAATATTATTGAAGGCGATTAATTATTTCCTTGTGAAAAACAATTAAAATTTTATGAACAGAATAATTATTTTAGAGGACAAGATAAATTTTATATAACTCATAAAGATTTGTTAAAAGAAATTAAACAAATTTTATCAGTACAAATTAAACATAATTTAATTAATGAAGATTTTAAAGAAGAATATTTAAAAATATTTTATCGAAAACGAGAATATTATATTGATACTGGAAAAGGAAGAAAATATGGTTGAGAAGAAAAGGAAGAAGATTTTTTTAATAATTTAATTGGACAAGATACATATGATATAAATGAAAAACGTGCTCCAAAGCATTTGTTTAACATCATATATTTTTAATTTATTAAATGATTTGAATAATTTAAAATATAAAGTAAATGAAAAATTGCAACTTTCATTTGAAAATAAAATAGATCTTATTAAATTAACTGTTGATAGTTCAACTACAAAAAATATTAGTTTAAAAGATATGGCGAAGATAATTGCCATTGATAAAAATGATATTAGCGGTTATCGCATAGATAAAGATGAAAAACCTCTTTTTACTAAATTTAAAAGTATAAATACAATAAGACATTTTTTAAATAAAAATAATATTGATATTTTCTGAATTAAGTTTAATAATAAAGAAAAATTAGATGAAATTATTTATGTGATAACAATTTATCAAAGTTATGATACTAGAAAAAAAGAATTAAAAAAACTTAATTATCAATTTTTAACAGATAACATAATATAGTATCTTGCATACTTGTCTTTTGGCGGAACACATAGTTTATCCACAAAGACAATGAAATTATTAATTGAAGAAATGTTACATAATAATATTGAGCATATGCAAACTTTAAAATAGTTAGGAATTAAACGACAATATAAATTTTTTGATAAGTTCCAAAATCAAAAATATATTCCCATTTTACGAAAAGAGATAAATGATTTGTATATTTCACCAGTTGTTAAACGTTCTTTGTTAGAATCAATTAAGATTATTCAAGAAATTCAAAAAAAATTATGAATATGAAATAAATTCAATTGTAATTGAATTAGCTCGTGAGAAAAATAGTGATGAATATAAAAATTATTTGAATAAACAACAAAAAAGCAAAGAAAATGAGAATAAAGAAATTAATGCGTTTGTTCAAAAGATGGCAGATTTTTAAAAACCAATTTCACCAAGATTAAATGAAAAATTAAAATTATTAAAAGAACAAGATAATCTTTGTCCTTATTGTGGTGATACTATTGAAATTGAAAAAGTTATGCAAGATGATTTTTATATTGAAATTGATCATATTATTCCTGAATCAATTTCATTTGACAGTTCTTTAGCAAAAATTTAGTGTTGGTTTATAAGCAAGAAAATAGTATTAAAGGACAAAAAACACCATATAAATATTTGCTTGATGAAAAGGGTTTTAGTGCATATGAAGAGTTTAAAACACGAGTATTAAGAATGTATGAAAAAATAAAGTATAATAATAGAAAATATTATTTAAAAAAGATAAATAATTTACTTTTAGAACATGATATTAATGATCCAAATTGGCAAAGAGAGTTTGTTCAAAGAAATTTAAATGATACAAGATATGCAACAAAAGAAGTTAAAGAATATTTAGAAAATTATAAGATATATACAGTCAATGGTTCATTTACTAATTATTTACGATATAATTTTTTCAAAATTGGTTTTAAAAATCGTGATGAATATCATCATCATGCAATGGACGCCACTATGATATCGTTTTTGCCTCAAATTAAGTTTTCAGTAAATAAAATTATTTTAGATAATGATTATGAAACTTATCAAATAAATTTAAATTATAATTCTAATTCGGTTCATCAATTATTAGCTACAATTGGCAATGATATTCTTACTTTTCCTTATAAATATTCTTGAAAAATATAAAACAAAAATAATAAGTCTTTGTCGAATGAAACGATTTATGCAGCGAAAGTACAAGAAGATGGAACATTGAAACAAATTTCAAAAATTAATTTAATTACTGGAGATAGTAAAAAAATTGAAAAACTTTTTGAAGAAAAATATACAGATTTATTAATTTATGATAGTAATAAAAAAACTTTTGAATATGTAAAGTAAAGATGCAAATATGACAATTTGCCCTTATTTAAGTCAATAATATATCTTTTATTAAAAATTGCAACTATTTTTTTAAATATAAGTTAATATTTAAGAACCACAAAAAGAAAACTTTGTTACAAATATATAATTCATATTTAAAAAAATTAAATATTAATATTTTTTAAAAATACCTCTTTGGAGGATAATCAACCTAAACTCGGTCGTGGTTTCTCATTAATAATTTTCATAACTTTATTAATTTCTTTTTGACTAATAGGATTAAAATCTGTTCCCTTAGGAAGATATTCTCTAATATCTCTATTCATTCTTTCAACTTTGGGTTTTTGTGTTGGAGTTCCAGCATCACAAAAGTATACATTTGCATTAGTAATCTTTTCAATTTTTTTCATTTACTAAATTCTTTACCTTGATCAGTTATTATTCCTTTTATATTTTCCTTATAAAGTTTATTTTTAAAAATACTTTTAATGGCTTTATTAACCTCTTCTGAATTATGGTGGTCTAATTTAAAACAAATCGTATATAAACTTTTTTCTTCTGTAAAAGTTAAACAAACAGATTGATGGTCTTTACCTACTATACAGTCCATTTGAAATCAACCAAAAGTACCTTTTTAATGTTCTGCTTCTTCAATAAATCTAATATTAGTTAATTGAACCACGATCATCTTTTCTCTTTTTTGTTTTAAACTTTTTACCTTTAAATGGTAGTTTTTTCTTAATTTCAGTATTTTCATCATCAAAAACTCCATATTCAATATATTTGTAAAGTGTCACATGTGAAAATGGAAACTTTTCATTATACTTTTTTTCATATTCAAAAATAATTAACATTGATGAATAGCGTCTTTTACTTAAAATTTTTCTTATATGATTTACAACTTTTTTTATAATTGTAGTATATTTTATAGATTTTTTTCTTTTATTTTTATAATCATCATTCGCTTTTTTAGGATCGTATTCTTCTTTAAGTCTTTTAGCATCTAATCTAATTGTATTACGACTTTTATTCATTACTTTTCCTATTTTAGAATAATTAGGTGTGCCATCTTTCTTTTTAAATTTTTCGTATATTAAATATTCTTTTAAGTCATTTCTTTCTGCTAAATTAAAATGTTTAAATTTTTTCTTTTCTTTTTTCATAAGACAACCTAGCCCTTTATATTAAAATATTTATACACTAAAAATTAAAATTTTGTTGACAATACTTTAAATGATGGTAGGATGGTGATGTAATTTAATACAAATAGGATTTACTAGCCCTTAATCGCTTGTTTAAAAATTACTAAAAAATAGAGACTTGAAAAAGTCTTTTTTTAATTTATTTTACTTTTTGATATTTTTTTGTAGAATGGTGATGACAAAAAGAGGTAAAAAAGATGGCAAAAGTAGATAAAAAGTGATGAATAATGGCAAATTTAACAAAAATAAAGCAAAAATTAACAAAATTTGATGAATATTGTAAAAAAAATAATATCAAACTTGCCACAAAAGAAACCTTATTAATCTTTTGTAATTTAGAAGAAGATGAATATAATGACTTAAAAAACACTAATTTATTAGCATTTAATGAACTTAAAATGAAAATAAGAATATTAGAAAATAATATAAAATTACATCTCTTAAACGAAACTAAGGGGTGTATCGGTATATGCACAGTATTATGGTCGTGAAAATGAAACTGAAATAAATTATGCTCCACCAGTAATTAACATAACAGATAGGAGAAAAATATAATGGCAATGTTATATGAATATAGTTATCTTAATGAAATAGTAGTTAGTTTATTAAATAATACAGAGTATATTGCAGATGAAATTAATTTAGCAGGTAGTCGTAAAGCAGGTAAAACATATTCTATTGATGAATTAATAACATTATTAAGTTGTATTGTATTAGCAAATAAAGATAAAAAAATAGCAATATATGGTTTTAGATTAAATAGTGCAGATACTGCTGAAATGCAACAAGATATTCAAGATGCCTTAGATAAAGTTGGTTTAATACTTATCCTACTAAAAAATGAAAAGGTGGTTATTATCAATATAATGCTAGATTTAATAAACCTACTTGAACATTTCCTAATGGTAGTTTTATTAAATTACAAGGGGCTAGAAAAAGTAATTCATCGCAAGTATTAGGGAAAGGAACAGCACGAGCAAATGGTGCTGATTTATGTATTATTTGTCTTGAAGAAGCTAATGAATTTAGTAAATCAGAAAAAGAAGCAATTATGCAAGCAGTTCATGATTATAAAAAATTAATATTAATTACAAGTACTAACCATGATAGTATTTATCAATATCATATAGATTATTTAAATAAATTATTACCTTTTAATCGTAAAGAATTGGAAAGTAAAGGAGAACAAATATCTAAATTAATAGTTCCAGTATTAGATCCTAAAACAGGACAAAAAGCATATGATAAAAAAGTAATTAATCATTATACTAATTATTTAATTAATAAAAATAATTTAAACTATGATGAATTAATGAAATTATATGAATTAAAAGCAGAATGACCTAAAAAATATGATGTATGAAGAATTGAAATGCCTGGAGCATTAGATGGTAGTATTTTTGCTAATTATTTATTTAGTAAATTATACGATTTTGAACCAGTTAATTTTAAAACAGGTTTAGATTTAGGTTATGCAGATAGTCCATTGGAACATGCAACTCATGCTATTTTAATGGGATTAGATAAAAAGAATTATAAAGAATATATATTATTTAAGTGAGATAGATTTATGAGTGGATTTACTCATTTATGATGGGTATTATTTTATAATACATTTTTTGCATTAGGTTGAACCTGAGCAGTTAAAAGTGGTGAATTTGATGGTTTTAGTTGAGATAGTATTATGTCATCAAGTAATATTATTGGTTTAGAATTTGGCCATATTACTTTATTAGGTATTCAAGGTATTTTAATGTGAATTGGTCGTAAACCTAAAATAGATAAAAATATTAAATAACAAGGTAATCATTTAATTAGAAAAAGAAAATTAGGTATTGTATTTATTATTTTATGGTTAATGCCTTTAATTATTTGATCTATTGGAAGATTAATTATTATCTTTATGTGTAAAGCATATTTAAATTAAAAGCAAATGGTAGTTATGAAAGAACTGAAAATAAATTTATTAAAGATTTAGAAATTAAACAAAGTAGATAAAGATACAGCAATAGAAACTGTTTCACAATTTGCAGAGAAAATATTGAAAGGAAAAGATTAATTATGGCAAAGAAACAAATTAAAAAAAATATTGAAAAAATGCGAATGGATAAAAATATTTGTTGAATGATAATTGATGGTAAAGAGTGTTTTAAAAAAGTAAGTAAAAATTGAAATGGTATTGGTGTTCCTGCGTGTGAAGAACATACTAAAATATTCCAAGAATTAATGAAATAAACTTATGATTATGGTGTTAATAATCAAAAAGAATATTTAGATCAATATGAAAAAGGTTTTAAAAAAGGTATTGAAGAAACTAGAACTGAAATTAAGAAAAAATATCCACAAGTTTACAAAAATTAAAATGGTGATAAGATGGTGACGATAGTTTTTGAAATTTTCTATAAAAAAAATAATGGAGGGATTAAAGTTATGTCAAACTTTAAATATGAATATAAAGAAAATATGACACAAGATGAAATTAATGCTTTATTAGAACAAAAAGAAAAACAAGTATTATCTAGTGTCTTACCAAGTGCATAAACTCGTATTAAATCAGAAACTGAAAAAGAATATTTAGAACAAATTAATAATTATCAGTCAAAAATAAAAGAATATGAGTTATCACAGGTACCACAAGAAAATCGTAAATTAGTTGAAGAACTATTAAATAGTGGTAAAGATATGGAATATATTAAAACTAATTTTAAAGATTTAGTTGAGAAAAAACCTACATTAGATATGAAAAATCTAATGAATGGTGGAATTCAAATTAAAGATGAAAATATGTTTATTGAAGAATTATCACAAAAAATAAAAGAAAATTTACAAGATAATCATAATATTCCTATTAATGAAAAAATTAAAAACTTAGTTCAAAAAGAATATCAGAAAGGAAAATAAAATGTGGCATCAATTATAGGATTACATGAGGGATTTGTTATTGGTAATGGTGTAGCAAATTTAACAAAAGAAGGACATTTATTATTATCAGCACAAGAAATGCGAGTAAAATATATTTTATCAAATCCTGATTATTATACTTTTCATCGTTTAACAGCAACAGCACAATCAAGTCCTAATATGGAAAGTACAGATTATGCAGTTGCAATTTATACAATACCTGAACGATTATTTTATGGTGATTCAGAATGAAACCACGAAAAAGGAAACCCAAAACAAAATCAAAATGCTAAGCGTGGTCGTTTAGTAATTGATCATACTATTGGTTTAAAAACACAATGAAGAAAATTTGATTTATCTCGTTTAAAAAATACTGACCCATCATTACGCGGTGAATTAGTAGCAAAATGAACTGGTTCAATTACACAAAATATGATGTTTAATTTAGAATTATACTTTTTAAAAGGTGTAATTGATAATTATATTGCTAGATCTAAATTTAATAAAGATTATGCTTTTGTTTATGATACAACTAAAATTAAAACTCAACAAGATGCATTAGACTTAATGTATAAATTAGGACATCGTATGACAGATGAAACAAGAAAAATTAATGCATCTCAAATTGGTACAAATACTAGTGATTGAGAAATGATATGAGAACCACATTAATATCTAGATTTAACACGAGCATATACTCAATTAATCGGTGAAAATATTTCAGCAAATACAATGGTAACAGGTACTTTATTCCAAGATAAAGTTTTAGATTATATGGTTTCTAAATCATTATGACTTGGTCAAAATATTAAACCTTTACATGGTAAAACATCAGATGGGCAATTAGAGATTAATTTACAAGGAATGAATAGAACTCGTGGCTTTGATTTATCTATTAATAATAAAATAGAAGCATTAGTTATTCATAGAGATAATGCTGCAATGATTACTATCTTTACTGAAAATATTAGTTATGTTGATAATGATACACAAGAACCTGCATTTACTAGTCATGTATTATTTTCATTACCTGCTTTAACAAGACCTGAATTAGGTTTCTTAATTGTTAAAGAAATGTTTACAGAACAAGAACAAATGGATGCTATTGCTCGCTTATGAGATAATACAAATCCAACTGGTAATTCATGACAAAAATATAATGAATTTACAGGTGAATGAGAAAATGAATTAACTTATCAATTATTAGATTATGATCCAAATTATAAAGATTTTTATAATCCTGAATTTAAAACTGCAATGCAAAATACTATTAACAATATTAATAATTTAACAAAAGATCAAATTACATTAAATATGGATGTTAAGAAAAAATATTATGAATTCTTTGGAATTACTCCATCTACTCTTGACAAAGCAAAGATTAAAAAATTATTTGATAAAGTATTAGATAAAAATTTAACTACACCACAGAAACAAAGAATTTTAGCATTTATGCGTTCTATTATGGTATTAAGTGATGGTAAAAATGATTATCCAATTCAAACAAATTCAGCAGGTATTTATTTACCAGTTAATGAAATTGTAAGTGGTAATATTTATTTACATATTAATGCAGGTATTATTGAAAATCAAAATATTAAAGATATTAAAATTAAAATTGCAGTTAAAACAGGATAAAAAATAAAAGACCTAAAATGGTCTTTTTATTTTGTTTAAAGGTTTTTTAATTACATTAATACCTTTTTTAAGTTCTTTATAAATATTTATTGTTTTTGGTTTTGATATTATTTTAGTATGTAATTTTTGATAACCAGTTTTTAAATTAGTTGCATATTCCCGTTGTTGATTTAATCAATTTTTATTATCAATATACTGCTTATGATTATTTAATTTAGCATCTTTTGTTTGATAAAAATTAGTACTATAACGATTTATTTCTTTATTTAATTCTAATAGGTTTTTATTAATACGACTAGCTCTTAATTTAACATCACCGCCACTTTTATTTTGTTGTGTATATATTTGTCAATTAACATATTCTCTTAATTCACTGCGTAATCACACATGTAATCACATATTTCAAAATACAGACCCTGCCCCAGTTCCATTTTTACCAGTTGCTGATTTCATTGCTTGTCATACTTGAATATGTACTTTTGGATAAGTATAAGGTACATATCATCTTTTTTGTTTATCATTATCACTTTGAATTAAAATAGTTAAATTACCTATTAATTTTTGTTTATTAGTTATTTGAAAAAATCCCTTTTTACATCAACTACTAGATAATATAGTTCAATTACTTTCTGTTGGAGTTAATGATTTTACAATTTCTTTATATTTATTTTTATCTAAAAAACTAATATCTTTAAATAATTGTATTTCTAAACTTTTAGGTATTTTTGCTAATAAATCACTTAATATATTTGGGTTTAAATAATATTGAATTTGTGCTAATTGATGTTCAATATCTTTAATACTTTGTAAAATTGCTTTTATTTTAGAATTACCATATTTTTCTAATAATTTTATAATTCTTAATGTTATTTTTGGGTTTTCTAAAATACTAGTAATTAATGTTAATAATTTTCACATTTTTTGACACTCTCCTTTTGTTGATTATATAATGGGTGATGACAAAAAAGGTGTAAAAATGAATAATAAACAAGAAATAAATTTTAATGAATTAATTAATAAGCCTGAATATTTAAATTATTTAGAAACAGGAAAATATAAAATATTACAAGAACAAAAATACTATATTGATATTCCTTGAATTATCGCCAATAGAAAAGCTGCTCCATTAACTATTGGGCAAGGCTTAATGTTTAATTGTGATAATAATGATACGCAAGATTGAATAGAAGAATGATATGAAAAAAATTATGTTTATTCCAAACTATATCAAAATGAATTAGCAAATAGTTTATATGGTCGTAGTGTAATGTATTTATTAAAAACAGAGACTGGCGATTTAACTATTGATGTTGCTCCAATTGGTTCAAATGTTCGTATTGCTAAATATTCAGAAATAGAACAATATGCGGAAATGTGAATATTACCTGCTCAATCTGATTATATGTGATATCAAAGAGTACAATTTTATCCTAGAAAAGCAAAAATAACCTACTATACAGCAAAAGATTTAGAAATTGGAATTTGACAAACTTACGGTGAATTAGAAAGTAAACTAAGACCAGTTTCTAAAATGGAATGTGATACTGGGATTGATATATTACCTATTGTTGAATTTACAAATTTACCTAAATTAGTGCATGGTACAAAAACAACAGTAGATGCTACCCCTGATTGTTTACCTGTATTTAATTTAATTAAAGATGTACAAGACAATATTTATTATAAAAGAATTGAAAGAATTATTAACCGTACTCATTTTATAGGACAAAAAGATACTACTCATTCACTTGTTGATAATGGTAAAGGCGATGAAGAATTAGTAAGTGTTGATGCTATTATTACTAGTACAGTTCAACAATATGCTATGACCGGTAATACTGGAGTTGGTTTAATTCATGCTCAACAAAATTATACTGAAATAACTATTGATAGTGATTTTTTTAATTTTGCAATATTTATTTTAATGATGTGCAGTTGTGTTAGTTAATAAAATAGCTTAACAGATAAAGTTAGTTATTTATATATTACTAGTACTGAAAAAACTTATTTATAAGATGCAACAAAACAAGTTTTTATTAATTCAGAAGAACCTGAAAATAATTATCCAATTAATGATATTTGAGAAAAAATTAATAGTGAAAATGGTTTTAATGTTTATGTCATGAATTTACAAAAAATTAATAAAGCATTAGATAATTTTACTATTAAAAGAAAATTTAAAGGTGATGCTTATAAATGTCATATTATTAATATTAATGATACTGTTGAATTTTCTAAATTAGGTGGTGAAGAATATTTTGGTGAATATAATGCTTGATATCTTGATCGTACAATTACCGTTGAAACTACTTATAATTTTCAAAGAGAAGATTTTTTAAGGTTTTATTTAGTACCTTTACAATCTGACAAAGAAGATGTTGATGATAATTTATTAATGTTTATTTCAAATGCTCAACCAAAATATAATGATTTAAATGAATTAGTATATTGAAATATTACTTTTAGTTATGTTAAAGATTATATTAATACTACTGGACAAACTATTCAGCAATTCGTAAAATTTTCATCACCAGGTGAAGGCTATTTTATTCCTAAAATAATATGAGATGAATTAGGTATTTCAAAAGATTATGAAATTAATGAAAAATTTACTGGTGATAATGGTATTAAAAGTATTCAATTAACATTATTAGGTAATAATAATGGTTTCACTGCACCAGTTATTTTTGGTCGCCCTATTGAAAATTTAGGGAAATGAAATGAAAAAGTATATCCTCAAAGAAGATTATTTATTGACGATTTAAAAATGCCAGTAGCGGATAGTTTAACAAAATCACCTAAACCATTAACTACTTATTTATTAACTAATGGTATTCCTGCTATTAATGGTCAATATGATAATTGATTAAAAAGAAAACAAGGTCAATCTAACCAAGAAATTAAAAAGAATTATGAGGGTTATTTGAATACAGATAGAAAATTAACCCAAGCAACTAACCCAAATAATTTAACAGTTAAAGATATTGCTTTAAATTATAAAGGTAATAAAATTATTAAAGATTTTGATGTACGAGCAAATGGTTATTTTAAATATAATGTTGATATAGGATATAACACAATTAATCCAAGTAAAAATCGTGGTCAATTAAAAGACATGTTAAATTTATTTAGTGTTATGGTTAATAATATTATTTCATTGCTAGTAGATATAACAGAAAGTATTGCATGAACTCAAAGAGATATTCCTATTGTTGGTAAATTTTTAAATGCAATAAGTTTAGGTATTCCTATTTATTGAAAAACTATTGATAATAATACTAATAATTTATATCCAAATATTAAAACTGGAATTCCTTTATTTATTGGTAAAGCAAATTATACATTTTATGATGAAAGTTATTAACCTATTGTTGAAGATAGTACGCGTCCCCAAACAAAAAATCAAGGTAATATCCCTTTAGATGCTTTTAGATATAATACCCAAGATGAGGTAAATGATATAATTGGTGCTAGTGCAAGTAATACAAGTTGAGAATTTACATTAACTGATAAAATACAAGTTTCAAAATGATCTAAAAGTCAAAAAACAGAAATTGAAAAATACGCTTGAATTAGTAGTGTTATGATATCTTAATCATTTAATGATGAAGAAAGTATTTATTTAATTAATGAAGAAAGTGTATCATTACCAACAATGGAAACAGGAAAGAATTTATTAACTGATATTGTTGGTAGTGGTCGTTATATAATTAATTGATGCAGTTGGTTTTTATAATTTAGGTAAAACTGTCTGTCGTATTTATATGTTTTTCAGATGATATTGATATATATGACCCATATTCAATTATGAGTTATTTTGTTAGTTTACAAACTACAAGTTTATATAATAATTCAGTGCGTGATTGATTAACTCTTTATTCACTTAGTTATTTAGATCAATATATTGATGATGATATAATACACAATTGACCTGTTAAATTACCAGATCCACCACCAAGTATTAATTTCTATCCAGTACAAATCATATTAAACAAAGTAGATAGTAAATTAGATATGTTATCAAAAGGAAATCCATCGGGAGCTACACCTGATAATAAAACATATTCACAAGATATTTTATTATTTGATTTTGGAACATTTGGTGCAACTGATTGGCAACAAGTTAAAGATAATTATGATGAATTTGAGTTTGGTAATGATGGAAAAGTAAGAATATGAGCTACTGTTGATGGTAAAGAGGTTATTCAATGAATTAATAAACCCTTAGGAGTAAAACATATTATTAAAATAGAAAATATTAATGAAAATGGATATAGTGTGTTTGTTAATTTAGAATAAGAAGCATATCCATGAGGTAAACTAACGGGTTATCATTTTAAAACACAAATTTCATTTTACAATCAAGGTGTTAAATTAAAAATGAAAATTAATTATGAATTATGAGGTATTGGTGCCAGTAATTTAACTAGTATGAATTCAAATGGACATTTTGAAATTAATACTATTGCAGGTGCATATATTAGGTTAAAAGAAAAATAGGTTTTTATACCTATTTTTTTATTCACCATTAACTTTTATATTATTATTCTCATCAAGAATTAAATTAGGTTCTTGTGTATCTAATAAATTTCAACGATATACTGATTTAAAATATTGAATATCCTTATGCCAAAAAATTCATTTTAAATTATTTTTTTGGATAGTTAAATCAAATGTATTATTCCAATCTAAATCTTGAACTAGTGCAAGTTTATAATTATAATATTCATCTTTATTTTTTAATTTATCTTGTTGATTATTCTGAAATTTAATTAATCTTCAACTATCATTTTTATTACCACGACACACTACATAATAATATTTATTATCAACATTATCAAATGGTTTTTCTTATGGTGTTATTCATTCTAAGTTATTTTTAATAGTTTGGTCTTTTGTATCTATTTTATGTTTTTCTTTTTCTTTTTTTAAATCATCTTCGCTATATTGTGGTTTATTACAAGCAACTAAATTTGTTGTACTTGTTCCTACTAATGTAATTGCACCTAAAATACTTAATAATCTTTTCATTGTAAAATTTTCCTCCCTTTATCGTCATCATCATAACATATTATTTTAATTTTTTATAAATTATTATAATATTATTATCATAGTTAAATAAAAAAAGAGAATGATCCTGATCATCATTCTTACTATAAATTATATTACACATAATATTTTTTACAAGTAAGAGATGATAATGTGTAAATTGTACTATGAAGTGTAGCACTTTATTTGATTTCATTATAACACCAATAAAATAAATGTTCAATATAATTTATTTTAAAAAAATTTAGTAGTTTTGTTTTAAATTTATGAATTTTGGCACACTGAAAAATAAAATGATTAAAATTTTTATAGGTAATTATATTAAAAATTAAACATTTGTATAAAAACTTCTTTTGAAGATAGTCAATGTAAAGATTTTTTAAGTTTAGAGTTTATTATATTAGCAACTTCTTGATAATAATTTCTTGAATAAATACTTAAATCAATTCCTTTGGAAAATCAATGTCTAAAATCGCGGATTGCTCTTTCAACTTTGGGTTTTTGTGTTGGAGTTCCAGCATCACAAAAATATACTTTAGCATTTGTTATTTTTTCAATTTTTTCTCAATCAGCAAATTCTTTGCCTTGATATGTTATTATTCCTTTGCATCTATCTTTGAAAAATCTGTTAGAAAAAATTCGTTCTACTGCGTTTGTAGCTTCTTTTGTTGTTTTTTCTTTTAATGGTTCAATGATTTTAAATTAGGTTAATTCTTCGATTAAAACTAAACAAACACTATTGTTTTTACCAATCATAGTATCCATTTGAAATCAACCAAATTCATATTTATCATGTTTTGCTTCTTCAATAGTTCTAAAATTTCTTATTTTTCCACGGTTATCAATTCTATTTTTTGTTTTATATTTTCTATCATGAAAATACAAATTATCTTTCTTGAAATTTAAAAATCCCAAATGAATATATTTATATAAAGTTTTAAAAAATACCGGAAATTTAATACCAAACTCTTTTTCATATTTTTTACAGATTTGTTCTGGTGAATCATGAAATTTGTTATATTTTTCATCTAGTCATTCTAAAATATTTAGCAATAATGATGATTTTTTAAAACATTTTTGTCGTTTTTGTAAATAATCTTCGTGTGCTAATTTAGCATCATATTCATTATCTTTTAACCTTTTTATTTCTCGTCTAATTGTATTGCGATTTTTATGCAATATTTTTGCTATTTTAGATATATTGGGTTTACCATTTTTTCTTTTTAAAAAATCAAGTTCTAATAAATCTTTTAACATTACTCTTTCTTTAAAAGTAAAATGATGCTTTGTTTTATCCATTTTAAAAAATCCTTTCTTTTATATACAAAGTTAATTATATAGTTTTTTGAGGTTTTGGGCGAGCGGTTGATTTTCTTAAATTTTTGTGATAAAATGACTTACAAATTAAAAAAATTTTGAGGTTCTTTCAAACAAATTTGGGAACCTTTATAAAATTCTTCGCTTAACGCTTAGAATTTTTTCCCAAGTATTTTGAAAAGCGCGGCAAAAGTTTTTTAAACTTTAAGGCATTTTTCACAAACTTATGAAAATCACCGCGAGCCCAGATTAATACAATATAATCACAATAATAATCATTTAAATAACTTCCTTTCTCAAATATGCTTAAAAAGTGTTTGCATATATATATATATATATAATGTCAATAGATCTTGATAAAAAGTTTCAAGATTAGAAAGGAAATTATACAAAATGAAAAAACTTTTAAGTTTATTAAGTGTATTAACAATTAGTGGAAGCGCAATACCAACAACAATTGCCGCTAGTCCTTATCAAAATCAAGAAAATAATTTAGAAACTTTAAATAGAAATAAAAGACAAAATAATAATTTTATAAAATATAATAAAAAACTAATTATTGATAATAATTATCCAAAAAAATATAAATCGAGTTTAAATGAAATTATTAATTATTTAATAAATGAAAACATTTTAATATCAGTTTTTGAAAATAATAGTTCAGAAATATATGCATTAAATAGTAGTTATTTAAATAGTAATCACTATCTTATATTGCCTGTTTCTATAATTGATAATGAAGCGGGAGGTGAAATTGAGTTAGTTATTAGATTGAACGATTTTTATATTGTTGGTTTTATTAACATTATAGGTACTTTTCAAGAAAATATTATTAGAAATTATTATTGATTATCCGACTCTGATCACCCCAATTTAGAATTAAGACATATAGATAATACTATTGCAGCTGATTTTCCTCTCTAATTTGATGGACATTATAATATTCTTTTAGGAGGTGCCGATAGTAGTCATTCAATTAATTGATTTTCTATTCAAAATGCATTTACTACTCTACATAATTGAAGAAATAATAATAGTAATAATAATTTAATAAAAAAAGCTTTAGGATATATAATTTTAGTAACTTCAGAAGCTTTAAGATTTAGAAGTGTTTTTAATTTAATTTTAAATAATATAATCGAAGGTTATAGCAATATATATTGAAATCCTGCATAAAATAGTGGTCATACCAATGTTCGTGCTATTGTAACAAATTGACAATCTATAAGCAATAATATTATTGACGCAATTAATAATATTCAAGCAAGATTTGGTAATATCAACGAAGTTATTAATGAATCATTTTATAATTTATTATCACAATTACCATTAAATACAATTTCTCAGGCTCTTGCAAATACAGATGTTAGAATTATTCTTGGGTTACTTATGCAACCAACTTTAAATTGTGATAGAAGAACAAGAAGTATAAATAACAATATAAAAAATGAATATTGTTATGCGATTAAAGGGACAGAACAAAATTACCCTTTAAAAAATAAAAAAATAACTTCTGTTAAAATTTTAGATGAAAATAATAAAGGTGACAATTTAAAAAGTAGAGATATTTTTGTTGGAACAACTGAAGGACTTTATTTTATTCGCAAAAATGGAGTAGTTTTAAAAGTAGATAATATTGATAATGATAAAAATGACCATACCGAAATAACAAGTATAAAAGAATTTGGCAACGGTAATTTTTATGTTTCTACAAATGACGAAAAAGTTTATTTTTTAAATACAAAACTTATAAATGATGAACATATTATAGGAGAAATATTATGAAATGCTGAAAGTTCTAACTTAGAAAAAGAATTAAAATTATATTATGATAAAAATAAAGAAAATAAAAAGTTAGATTTTGAATCAACATTACATAATTATTGAAATACAAAATCATTTTTACTAAATTTAGATAAAATTAACCCTGTTGAAAATTTTAATAAAATAGAATTTTTAGGAGATAACGATAATAATTGTTGAGGAACTATGGTAAATTGAGGAAGTTGAGTTTATACAAACAATTGTAAAGCAAGTTGAGGAAAAGTTAAAAAATTAAAAGGTCAAGATATTAATAGCTTTTTAAAAGATAAAAATAACAATTTTAAAAATATAATTTAAAACACAAAAAATAACGTACCACAAAATAAAGAACAAGAATTACAAAAATTTTGAGATAAAGATGGTGAAGCAAAAATAGAAATTAATCAAAGATTTGGATTAACTTGATATTGAGAAAATAATAAATATTATTTAAAAGTATTCGGATTACAATATTGTGAATGATGAGCTTCTGGTGCATCACTTAATTGTCACATGAAATTAGGTAATGGTATTAGATTATATAATAATTAATTATGAAAAGATTATTAAGTTTTATTGGAACAATCATTTTAATCGGAACAAGTACAACAAATTTAGTTGCTTGTAATAAAACACAATATAGCGAAGATGATTTAAAAAAAGAAAAAGAAAAACATAAAATAGATACTGCTAATCAAGAAATTAAAAATAACTTAGAATGAATAACACCATAAGAAAAACCATTTAATACAGTAGACAGTAAATATTATATAGTTGTTGCTCGAAATAGTTTAAATAGTGATTGAAAGATATTTAAATTAAAAAATAATGGTGAAAAAGGTAGTGGTTTAAAAACAGATTGAGGTGAAAGACCTGTTGGCTGGATTTTTACTTCTAATGGTATTTATTTAGCTACAGGTAATTTTCTAGATACTTCAATGGAATATGTATAAGGTAAAAATAAAAAATATGAAAATTATATTAAATTAGTTTACCGTTGAAATTTAAATAAAAATATTCCTAGTTTAGCTGTAAATAATAAAACTGGTGAAATAGCACTTTAATAAAAAATTTTTAGAAGATCTAAAAATTTTTTTATATTTCTAATGTAATTAATGATAATTTTTCATTATTTATATTAAATAGTTGTAAATTATTAATATTAATTTGTTCTTTTGTGGGTGGGTAGGAAAATATTATACTATTTGATTGTTTTAAAAAATCAGCAACCGCTTTATTTGAATAAGATTTTTCATATTCAACACCATTTTTATACAAATATCATGTATCATCTTTTATTAATTCTAAATATGTATTTCTATCTTTTCCACTGGCCTTAGTTAAAATAGGACAATTTTTAATTAATTTTAAGTTAATATCTTTTCCTTCAATAATTTTTTCATTTGATTTTTCAATAAAAATATTAATATCATAGTTTCCATAACCTCATATACCCGATATTTCAATTTGATTTAAAAATAATAGTTTTTCATCATAAGTTATTTTAATATTATCTTCAACTAAATTTTTAGTTATATTTATTCAAACTGTCTTAGAATAAAGAAAACTATATTATTGTGAAAAATAGTTTAAATATTCTTCTATTTTGTCATTAGAAACAATTAAATTAGTTAAATACTTGCCATATTCACCATCAGATAATTTAATTTCAGCAGGAATAAGGGAAGGAATGTTATTTGTTTCTAATTCATTTGTTATGGATAATCAATTAAAATAATTTTGTGTAATATACCACACACATTTTGAAGATTGCAAGAAAAAATAATAAAATATATAATTTAAAATATAAAAACATCATTAAAAATGATACATATATAAATAAAAATTCTAAAATTGACACACTAAAAAATAGTTTAAATAAAACTTTATAAATTTAAAATTATTTAGTTAAATTAGTTAAAAATTCAAATGGTGTCTGAAAATTCAAAGATTTATGCACTCTTTTAAAATTATAAAAGTAATAATAATCATTTAGTTTATTTTGTAAACCAACTGCATCCAATATTTTTTCATCAAATACAAATAACTTATTATAATTTTGATGAAATCTTTCAATTTTACCGTTTGACTGCGGAGAACGAACGGGTGTTGTTTGATGTAAAATATTTTTATCTGTTAAAAATTGAGTAAAAGTAGTTTCTTTAACGCTACTTTTTTGATTATTCCGATGACTATTAATAAATTCAGAACTGTTATCAGTTCTAATTCGTGTTATTTTAATACCAAATATTTTTTTTAAAATCACTGATTGCTCTTTTAACAGCATCAATAGCATTCTCAGTGCATAATTTATCATAAATATAACCGAATACTCCTCTAATTCTTTCATCAATAAAATCATAAACATAATACTTTTTATCAACTGGAAATTTACTTGGCATAAAATATTTAGCATCCATTTGTAATAATCCTAATTCTTTAACTTCATATCTTGGATGTTGTCTTTTAATTTCTTTAATTTTATTTTTTATTTTTAATCATCGTTTATCTTTTTTAATTCAACGAAAAAATGTTTTTAAATTTTTTGGTGCTTTATTTTTTAATTCTTCGCCATGAATTCCTTTTTTTAAATTATAAAACAATGATAAAACACCACCAGCACGTTTATCAGAATATTCAAAATATAAATCACAGATATTTTCACGAACATCATTACTATATTGATAATTAATATTATTAGGAACTGTTGATTTTAATAATAAATCTTCAAAATTATTATTTGTATATGCAAGTAAAATTTTCTTTGCTTAATAATAAAAAGTTGAAAATTTATTTTTAAAATATTTTTTAATTAAATCTTTTAATAACAACTTAGTTTCAAGAAAAAAATCCTTACATAAATTAATATATGCAAATATTTTTGTTTTTATTCTTTTATAATATTTATTTTTATAATTTTTACTTAAAAAATCTTGTGATTTTGCTTGTAAATCGCTTAAATTAGAGTTATTAATAATATATTTCATTAATTTACACCCACCTTAAGAATATATAGTATAATTATAACATTGAAGATAATTTAAAAAGAAAGGATAAAAATATGAAAAAAATAATTAGTATTTTAGGAGCAATCGGATTAACAACAACAAGTACAACATCATTAATTAGTTGTGAAAAACCAAATAACAATGAAAACGGGGGTAATAAACCAGAACCATCATATAATCCACAACAACCACCAAAAGATAGTAATTGAAAATTAAGTGCTCGTTCTAGTTTGCCAGATAATAAATGATATATTGCAATTGTTAAAAAGCAACAAACTGATGATTTTTCTATTATAAAATTTAATTTTTCAGATAAATCAGTTTGAAATGTTGGGGCACCTTATCATACAATTATCAAAAAATAATCCTCATATTGAATCTTTATGAAATATTTTTAAAAAAGAAGCATTAGATAAACTGGAATATACTTTTGATGAGTTTAAATACCAAACAAATTTATATTTTAATTGATATAATCTTAAACGATTAACAATATAAAGTTATTATTTAATAAAGTTTCCGAAATGGGGTTTCACATCACCAGTCTTAAAGAAGCCTTAATTCATTATCATGGTTTGGGTTTCACTAATATTCAAAATTATTTAAATCTATGAAAATGAAAATACCAACATAAAGGTTTAACACCAAAACAACAATCAATGGTATTATATTTTAACGTTTAAAAAATTTAAAGCAAAATCATAATCTTACACAAAATTAGTTTTCAAATTGTCATATTGATGATTTTTTTATTTCATCAAGAGTTTTCGACAAAATTAAAGAAATTATTGAGTTTTAATTTTAAAATAGTATACTATAAATTGAAGGAGAAAAAACTATATGTATAATAACATTTTTAATGAAAAACATATTATTTTAGATTCAACAGCTAAAACTAAAGAAGAAGCTTTTTTAGAACTTGCTCAATTATCTGAAAATCTTGGATATGTTTCTGACCGCAATGAACTTGTTAAAGGTTTTGAGGCCCGAGAAAAAGAATCTTCAACAGGTTTTGAAGATGGTTTTGCAATTCCTCATGCACGAATTAGTGCTATTACAAATGCAGCGGTTTTATTTATTCGTTTCAAAAATGATGTTGATTGAAATGCAATGGATGGAAAACCAACGAAAGTTGCAATTGCTTTAATTATTCCTGAAGCTAAATCAGGAGAAATTCATTTAGGAATTTTAAGTGAAGTAGCACGAAAATTAATTGATGAAGATTTTAAAAAAGCAATGAAAGTTGAAACAGACAAAGCAAAAATTTTAGCAGCATTATTAACTGGGATTGGAAAAGAAGAGGTTCCAACCAAAACTACTCCAACTGGTCAAAAGCCGTTGCTTTTAGCAATGACAGCTTGTGCAACAGGAGTAGCACATACTTTTTTAGCTGCGGATAAGTTAAACCAAACTGCTCTTAAAATGGGATACGACATTAAAGTTGAAACACATGGAGCTGAAGGTGTTCGCAATGATTTTACAGAGAGAGAAATTAAAGAAGCCAAAGTAATTATTGTTGCAACGGATATTGGGCTTGATATAAAAAGATTTAGTGGAAAAAAAGTTTATAACTGTCCAGTTGCAAAAGCAATTAAAGATCCAGAGGGGGTTATTAATGCCGCTCTAAAAGAAGGAAAAGTGCAACCAACTGGAGAATTTATTACTAAGGGTGCTAATGATAGCAACCAAAAAGTTGGAATAATGAAGCACTTAATGGCTGGGGTTTCATATATGGTTCCAATTGTTATTTTAGGAGGAATTTTTATTGCTATTTCATTAGGATTAGCAAAAGCAATTTATGGTCCTAACTATGAGAATTTTCATGGTTCATTAAAAGGAATGGGTTGAATTCCTGATGCTGGCAGAAAAACAGCACATTGAGGAGAAATATTTTATACTGACCCATTAATTGACCCAAAAAACTTTTTCTATTATCTTAATGTTATAGGGGTATCAGCTTTTACATTAATGATTCCAATTTTGGGAGCATTTATTGCTAATTCAATTGCTGGTCGTTCAGCAATTGCTCCAGCTTTAATTGTTTCATTTATTGGAAATAATGCTGTTAACTTTTATCCTTTACCAGGAATTGAAGCAGTTAATACTCCAACTGGATTCGTTGGAGCAATTGCAGCCGGATTAGCGGTTGGATATACTGTTAAATGAATTAATACTTGAAATGTTCCAAAAGGATTAAAACCAGTAATGCCAATCTTCTTTATTCCAATTGTTGTCGGCTTTATCTATGGAATGATTATGATGTTTGTGATTGGCTCAACTGTTGGTTGAGTAATGGGTAAATTCCAAGATTGAATTTCACGAACATGAGGTAATACTTCAAATGCTGCTAATGTAGCAATTGGATTAGGCTTTGGACTATTGATCGGAGCAATGGCTGGTTTTGATATGGGTGGACCAATTAATAAAGTTGCATTCTTGGCATGTACAGGTTTAATTGGTTCAAAAATTTATACACCAATGGGGGCAATGGCAGTTGCAATTCCAGTTGCGCCAATGGGAATGGGAATTGCAACATGAATTTTTAAACCATTCTATAATGAAGAACAACGAACAATGGGTTCAACAGCATTATTTATGGGGTGTATTGGAATCTCAGAAGGAGCAATTCCATTTGCAGTTAATGATCCAAAACGTGTTATTCCAAGTAACATTGTTGGTTCAGCAATTGCGGGTGCTTTAGCTGGTGCTGTAGGAATTGCTGATTTGGCTGGTCATGGTGGACCAATTGTTGGATTCCTATCAGCGTTAGGTTGTGGTAATGGTGATGGTGGAGTTTATGGATGAGCTAGTGCTTGAGGATGGACATTACTAGCATTCTTATTTATGATTATTGGGGCTTTAATTACTGCCTTTATGTATGGTTTCTGACAAGTTGTAGATAAAAAACGTACTGGTGAAACAATTTCAATGAAACAATTTGTGGTAAAAAAACATACTGATAAAGTAGTTGCTAATAAAAAATCTCAAAAAGTAAAAAAAATGTAGTATACCACACACATTTTGAAGATTGCAAGAAAAAATAATAAAATATATAATTTAAAATATAAAAACATCATTAAAAATGATACATATATAAATAAAAATTCTAAAATTGACACACTAAAAAATAGTTTAAATAAAACTTTATAAATTTAAAATTATTTAGTTAAATTAGTTAAAAATTCAAATGGTGTCTGAAAATTCAAAGATTTATGCACTCTTTTAAAATTATAAAAGTAATAATAATCATTTAGTTTATTTTGTAAACCAACTGCATCCAATATTTTTTCATCAAATACAAATAACTTATTATAATTTTGATGAAATCTTTCAATTTTACCGTTTGACTGCGGAGAACGAACGGGTGTTGTTTGATGTAAAATATTTTTATCTGTTAAAAATTGAGTAAAAGTAGTTTCTTTAACGCTACTTTTTTGATTATTCCGATGACTATTAATAAATTCAGAACCGTTATCAGTTCTAATTCGTGTTATTTTAATACCAAATATTTTTTTTAAAATCACTGATTGCTCTTTTAACAGCATCAATAGCATTCTCAGTGCATAATTTATCATAAATATAACCGAATACTCCTCTAATTCTTTCATCAATAAAATCATAAACATAATACTTTTTATCAACTGGAAATTTACTTGGCATAAAATATTTAGCATCCATTTGTAATAATCCTAATTCTTTAACTTCATATCTTGGATGTTGTCTTTTAATTTCTTTAATTTTATTTTTTATTTTTAATCATCGTTTATCTTTTTTAATTCAACGAAAAAATGTTTTTAAATTTTTTGGTGCTTTATTTTTTAATTCTTCGCCATGAATTCCTTTTTTTAAATTATAAAACAATGATAAAACACCACCAGCACGTTTATCAGAATATTCAAAATATAAATCACAGATATTTTCACGAACATCATTACTATATTGATAATTAATATTATTAGGAACTGTTGATTTTAATAATAAATCTTCAAAATTATTATTTGTATATGCAAGTAAAATTTTCTTTGCTCAATAATAAAAAGTTGAAAATTTATTTTTAAAATATTTTTTAATTAAATCTTTTAATAACAACTTAGTTTCAAGAAAAAACTCCTTACATAAATTAATATATGCAAATATTTTTGTTTTTATTCTTTTATAATATTTATTTTTATAATTTTTACTTAAAAAATCTTGTGATTTTGCTTGTAAATCGCTTAAATTAGAGTTATTAATAATATATTTCATTAATTTACACCCACCTTAAGAATATATAGTATAATTATAACATTGAAGATAATTTAAAAAGAAAGGATAAAAATATGAAAAAAATAATTAGTATTTTAGGAGCAATCGGATTAACAACAACAAGTACAACATCATTAATTAGTTGTGAAAAACCAAATAACAATGAAAACGGGGGTAATAAACCAGAACCATCATATATACCATTTGTGACAATTTCTGTTCTATTAGAAAAACCGTTTTGTTCTAATTTTTCTTTTATATAATCTACATAATATCTATCATATCAAATTTTTACACAAATTAAATTATATTTTTTAATAGTTTCAATAATATAATCAATTATTTCATCTCTATTTACAGCGGATCCAAGTGTAAAAGTTATGTATCCTTGTTTTTCTCAAACAGAATATAAAACTTTGTCTTCTTTTTCATTTTCATATGCTCTTTCTCGGGGAATAAAAAAATGTGGCAAAATAAAAAATTCACCAGTTTTTTCGGGTATTAAAAATACAACAGCAGTTAAGTCCATTGTTTGTGATAAATCAATACCAACAGTACAATATTTATTTTTTAAATAATCTTCTAAATTAACATTTTTATTATTTTTTTCTTGTAAAGATCCAAAATTAAATAATGAAGTTTCTTGCAAAGAAGCAATATTACAATGACGAGTTAAAAAACTAGGTTGTTGTAATGGTTGGTTAATTGCTGTTTCTCATTCTTCTTTTAACTTTTCAATATTTTTAGAAATACCAAGATTTGGATTTGCTTTATATAGATTTTTAAATTTTTTTCATTCATTAAAATTATCTAATTCATATATTCAAGGTAAAAAATTATCGTTTTGATAAATATTATTTAATACTTTTTCAGCATATTCATATCTCTCATCATAAATACTCTCGCGAGTACTTCCACTTGTTGTAATTAAAAGCATTAATGTATTTTTTCTTTTTGATGTTGCTGATTTAATAACATCATATAAGTCTCTTTTTTTTCATAGCCGCCAATTCATCTAAAATTACTACATATGGATTTAAACCATCTAATGTTTTATCTTCTGATGCTAATGGTTGAAAATGTGATCAATCTCTTAAAAATTCTATTTTATCCCTTGTTATTTTTAATTTACTATTTAATCATTCTTCTTGTCTAATCATACTTTTAACTTCATCAAAAATAATTTTTGCTTGTTCTTTTTTTGTTGCAACTGTATATATACTTGCTCTTTTTTCGTTATCTAATAAAAAACATTTTAAAGCAATAGCAGATGCTAGGGTTGATTTACCATTCCCTCTACCAACAACCAATAATGTTTCTTTAAATCTACGAATATTAGTTTCTTTTTCGTAAAAACCAAATAATGCTTCTATAAATGCTTTTTGTCATAATTCTAATTTAAAATTTTGTCCTGAATATTCACCAGTTGAAAGATGACAAAATCTTTCTATAAAAATTATTGCACCAATTGCTTGTTTTTTATTAAAATAAAACCTTTTACTATTTTTTAATTCATTAACTAAATTAGATACTATCTTTTTAATTTTCAAACAAACAATATCTTTGTTTTTTTTTAATTCACTCATTATATAATTCTAAATTAGTTTTATTATTTATCGTTTTTTCAATCATAAATTATTTTTCTTCTAATTGTAGAATTTCATCTAATAGATTATTGTTTGTTTGTAATATAGGCGATACTTCAATTTTTTCATTACTTTCTTTTATTCATTTTTCAATAATTATATAGTGACTTTTATAATTTTTTAACATTGAATTATATTCTGGCAAAATTGGATTTTTTTCTTGTCTTTTATTCCCGCGAATATTTTCAACATCAATATAATAATTATCTAATTGACGAATTTTTTTATCCATATCATAAATTAATCATTCAATTTTACAAAATGTTTTAAGGAAATTAATTTTTGACTTATCTAAATCAACATTATTATTAATTAATATTTTTTTATAATCTTTAAAAAGATTATTTATTTCTTTTTCACCTTTTAAATTTAGTTCATTTTCGTTTAAAATTGCTTTATTTTTATTCATTTTTGGGTTATTTTTATTCATTTTTAAGCTATTTTTTACCAATTTTTTATTGTTTTTTTTGCTTTCCATTAATAAAACCCCTTATTTTTAAATGTTTTTTTATTATTTTACATAATTTATTTCATCACACCATAAAATTTTTGCCTTTTGTGTGCACGTGCCCTCAGCCCTCGGTAGACCAAAATATCTTTAAAATAAGATACAATAGGGGTAAAATAAAAATATAATTATATATTTAAAAATCACTGACATAATACCGTCGATTAAATTGTTTGTCAAATTAAATAATTAAAAATTATATATTTTTTTAATCAACTAAATGATAAAACAAAATTGCTAATTGAAAGTTTTTTTGATTATCTTGCTCAAATGAAAAATGATAAATAATATCATAATCATTTAACAATTTATATTTTTTTATAAATTGTGGATGTTCAATTATTGTAGAATTAATTTTTTCTATAATTGATGATATATTTTTATCTTTTACAAAAATAATCAATGCTGATTTTGTATCTCTTCATGTTAAATAACTTTGCAATTGATTAATAGCAGAAAATAATTGTTTTTTTCCATGTCAAATTTTACATTCAGCTATAAATATATTTTCATTATTATATTTTAGTAATATATCTGTTTTTCCATTTCTATTAAATGCTTCAGCCATTACAGATACTTTAAAATTTAAAGAAAGTATTAATAAAATATAATCTCTAATTGTTTCTTCATTTTTATTACGATAAATATTTGGGTATTCTTCCATTCTTTTTCCAAACTCATAAATTACACTTAATATTTGTAAATAAATATCTTCAGAAATTATTGGATCTAAATTAAAATCATTTTTAATTTCTGGTAATTTAATTGATATTTTTTCTTTTTTCTTTATTGGAGATACTGAAAATGTATTATTATCTTTATCTTCTATTTTTCTTAATGGAACAATTAAATTTTTTAAAGAATTTGTTATTGTTTTTTCTTTTTCTTTTTTGTTATTAAAAATATTTTTAATATAAGGTTTTAAATTATTATTGTATGAATCAACTTCTTTTTTTATATTGTCTATATAATATTTTAAATAATCTTTTATTTTATTAATTTTATCATTAGAATAATTTGCATTATTTTCTTTTCATTCAACAACGAAAGAAATTTCATTATTACTTATTTGAATTTCATATTTTGAACTTGTTTGAGAACTAGGATATGTTTTAAATAATTCTGAATCACCTTCATATGGTATATTAATTTTTACCATTGTCGCAATATATTCATGTGTACTTGAATTTGAAATTACATTAAACGGAGTAGGAATTATTTTTTTCTTTTTGTAATCTTGTGAAGATCAATTATCAAAAAATAAATTAATTGGTTCTATTTCATATCTTTTAAATAAATATTCAATAATATTATTTTCATCAACATTTAAAATATAATTATCTTCGTAGTTATTAATTTCATTTCTAATATTTTCATATAAATTATTAAAAAGATCATGTAAAAATATATTTTTAAATGGTATAATTTTATTTTTTCCCCTCAAATTTATCAATTATATTATATAACATTTGCTCAGTTTCCTTAGAAAAATTGCCTTTTATATGTAATTTACATATTATGTTTTTTAAATTATCAAAATCAGAATTAATTATATACTCCATTATTTTATCTGACATTTCTTTATTTATTTTTTTCATTTTATTTTTCTCCTATATTTTTTTTAACAATTATATTAATTTCTAAATTATTTTTTTCATATTTGTTGTATCCTAAATAAAAACCATTATCTCAATAATTAGGATTATCAATATTTTCTAAATCTTCTAGTAATTTTTTTGATTCTTCTGATGTTAATTCTTTTTGTTGAATTTTAGTATTTTCATAATGATTGTTATATTCATTTAATAAATCATTATTAGCATTATTTTTATTATGCGAATTAAACTGTTTTTTGTTTTCTTGTTTTAATTTTTCAAAAGATAAAATTAAATTTTTTCCCACAATATTACCACTTTTATTACTAACGCTACTATGGACTACATATTTTTTATTTTCATCAATTTTTAAACTAAAATAATTTTGATAACTTGATAAACCTAAATAATTTTTATCTAAAACAACGCAATCTTTTTGTTTGTTTATTAAAATATGTGTTTTATTATTTATTTCTTGCGAAATTAAATTTTGATTTAGATAAATTCTTTTTATCATATTTAATTACCTCACTTTATTTTTTTTACATTTGTGGTATTTATAAAATTTATTAAGTGTTAATCATTCTGAATTTGAAATTATAAACTCTTGCTTACATCTAATACAGTCAATAATTATATTGCCATTAAAACTTGCTCTGGGTTTTGAATAATCTTTTTTTATGATAAAATCACCTTTCTTTTTTCTAATATTTTATATTTGACAAATTATTTTTTTCTTTAATTGTTGTTAACTTTATTTTTAAACATTATTTTTATTTCAATTTTATATTTTTAAAATTTTATTTTCTAATTCATGATTAATTAATCAATGTTATTTTCATAATTTTGCCATAATAACAATTATTTTTGCAAACATTACAAATCGTTATTTCACATCCTTACTAGGTAATTTGTCATATTTTGAATTATCTTTTAAAACATATCTTAAAGGTCTTGGAAAACACCCAATATCAATAAATCTTTTTTCAAAATCTCCTTTAAACAATTGTGATTGTTGTAATTGTTTATTTTTTCCATTAATAATGTTATTTAGACAATCAATTAGTTCTTCTAAGTTCTCAATGTGATTTTTAATAATTACATCGATATTTTCACATTTTGGCTCAAATTCTTCACCATAGTTATTACAAATCATTAATATTTTATTAATTGCTGCATCTTTTTCAGCAAGTTCTTTTTTAAGTTTTTCATTTTCTTCTTTTAGTTTGTTAAATTTAATTGATTCTGTTATATTCATTATTAAATTTCCTCCCAACCATTTGCTTTAAATGTTTCTTCTAAATTAATATTATAAATAATGTTAATATTATAAATAATGCAATATTCTTCATCTTTTAAATAATCTTCAATCAAATCTATATTATCAATTAATCAATCATAGTTATTTTGTCAAAACCAAATATATTTATAATAACTATCACAAAAACATTCAATTTCATCTCCACAATGTTTTTTTATAAAAGAAATTAAATCACTTACTTTTATTCTTTGATATCCATCAAAAACTAATTTAAAATTACAATTATTTTTGTGTCATTCTCTAATTGAATTAATTTCAATATTTAATCGTGAATATTCTTCTTTTTCTTTTTCACAATTACAATCAACAATTTCCATATTAATACTTAATTGACCATTTTTAAAAATAGTAGTTTGATAATAATTAATTCCATCTGTTTTATTACAAACATTTTTAGAAATAATTTTATCAAAACTATCTTGTTTTCTAATTTCTATTTTTTTCTTTTTTGTTGAATTAATTCAGCAAATTTATTTTGTATTTTCATTTAAGTTCACATATTTATACCTTTCATTATTTTTATTTTTTTGTTTACTAAAATAAACTTGTTTTAAGTTTTCAAATTCTTCATCTGTTAAACGTTTTCTTTCAAATTCAAGGTAATATCTATCTCAAATATCTAAACTATAATCTTGTGCCGCTTCTGGGTAATTATCAAATAATTCATTCAATAATTCTTTTAAATTCATCATTATTATTCACATCCTTGTCATTTAATATTTTTATCTTCTAAATCAATAATAGTTGTTTTACTATACTTTAAATTTTTAGAATATGCTTTTGCTTCTTTAATTGTGTAAAAATATGTAGTATTTATTCCAAAACTATTTTTTGCTACTAATAAATATCTTTTTTCCATAATTATTTCTCCAAATTCTTTTTATTTACAATTAAATTTTCTAATTGATAAGTTTTTAATCAATGTTCTTCACATAATATAATTTCTTTTTTATAACCTAAATTTCACTCTAATTTATCACCAATTTTTTCAATATAATTATTTCAAAAATAAGCATTTTGATTATTGCAATTAATTCTTTGACATTTCATAGGTTATTTTCTCCTAATTCTTTTTACCTAATGCTCACTGTTCATCAGTCATATCTTCAAATGATACTGAATAAGCTCGTAGCATTAATTGATTTAATTTATTAATTATGTATTCATTTAATTTTTTCTTTTTCATACATCCTCCATTAATTAACAAAGTTAAAAAACTTTATTAATTTTATTTTTTTATATTTACTTTTAGAATTATTTTTTATTTATTATGTATTCACTAGTTTCTAAATTAATTTCAGTGTTATCGTTAAACGCTTTTTCACGCATATGTTATTTGTTATGACATTCTAAACATAATAACTCTAAATTATTTATTGATAATAATATTTCTTTATTTCAATTAATAAAATCTTGATCTTTTATATATTTTTTATGATGAACTATTATTCCTTTATTTAAATAACCATTATCTTTTTTGCATCTTTCACACATACCCATTTTTAAAGTGAAATAATAATCCCTTACTTTTTTTCATTCAGTAGTATGATAAAATTTATTACGAATTGGACGAGTTTTATATTTATTATTCATTAAAAATTATTATTCTAATGTTAAATCATCATTAATTAAAACATTTTCATCAAAATTGTTATTTTTTTCATTTTCATTTTCATTATTAATATTGTTGTTTGATTCAATATTAATAAGTTGTTGATTATCAATATAATTTATATTGTTTTCATCATTAATAACTGTTTGATCATATTTATATGCTTCTTGCATTTCAATATTCATAATTCCTCATTTTTTTAATAAGGTAGATAAAACAGTTTTAAGAGCCATATCACCAAAACCACTAACCATAAATTTTCCATATTTTTTATAAGTTTGTGAATATTTACTAAAATGACTTTTGCATTGTTCTTTTGTTCAAAATAAAGTTTTTTCAAAACCATTTAATAGTTTAAAATATGCGACATATCCAATAGTTTCTTTTTTAATTCTTTGATTTTTATCTTCTATTCAATTAAAATTATATTCTTCCTTTAAAAAATTATAATTTTTTAATTCACCATCTTTAACTTCAATAGCATTAATAGTTAAATATTGTCCAGTTCTAATAGCGAGTTGAATATATCCTTTATAGCCAATTTGAAGTTGTGCCAAATACTTATTTTCTTTTTCATTGTAGTAAGGTAAAACATAAATAAAACCTAAATTTTGATCTATTGGTAAATTTAATAACATACCTTGATAACACGCTGATAAAATACTATTTAATTCACATTTACTAAATAATTTGTTTTTATTTCAAATTGAAAGAACATTTTTAATAAAAATATCTTTTTCTTTTTCATTTTTAAATTTTGTATCTAATCAATTTTTCGTATTTGGTTGTTCTAAATAATTTTTAATTTCCATTTTAAATCTCCTCTTTAAAATTTGCACTATTTTTTAAAAATAGTGCTTTTGCATCTTGTCATTCTAAATTTAATTTAGTTGTTATTTTAAAATTAATTCTTTCAATTCCATTTTCATTTATAATTCAAATTTCGCCTTTATCAGCAACATTAATACCATTGGCTTTTAATAAATGTGCATATCCCGTAATTTGTAATTGTGCCATTTTAATTTTTTTAAGTTCAACATTTTTTCAAGTTTTAAAATCAACAACAATAGCATTATTATTTTCCATATAAACCAAATCGGGTGTACCACAAATTAGTCCATCTGAAATTGGTTGTTCTATTATTGCTATAATTTTTTTAAATTCTTTTTCAATTTTTTTAATAAAATTATTAAACTTTTTTATTAATGAAAATAATTCTTTAATTTCATTATATTCAACATTTAATAATTCTAATATTTGATTGATATTGTTTCGTGAGTTTTCATTTTTAACACAATCGTATAATATTCTTGATGCAAATTCATGAATAATATTTCCCCTAATTATTGCTTTATTAAAATATGCAGAACCTTTAATATCAGAATAATTTGTATTAAAATAATTACTAACTATGGGTGTAACACTTGGCAAAAATTTATTATTAAATTTATATCTATGTTCATCTTTTCAAAATTCAGCTTCATATTTTAAATTAATATTTTTATCAATAAATTTCATAAATAATTTAATAATGAAACTTTGTTTTATAATTAATTTCTAATCCATCAATTTTAGGATTTTCAATTTGCTGATTTTTTATTCAATTTAAAACATAGTCTGTATCAAGTTCTTTTTTAATAAATTTATTAGGAACTTTATCAATGTCAATTATTTTAATATCATATTCTTTTTTTTGTTTTAATCCTCTAATTTTTAATTCGTTTTCACTAATTAATTGATCAATAATTCCAACATTATTAGTTAAATTATTATTTTCTAAAATTAATTGTTGCTGTTTTTCATACCAATAAACTTGTTTTTGCAAAATTTCATCTGTTAAATCTTTAAATTTATTGCTAATTTCTTTTTCAAATAATAATAAAATTCTTCTTACTTGATTTAAAATAGTTTTTGATGAAGAAAGTGGATTTAAGTATTTTTTTTCTTCCATTTTTAAAATAGACTTTAATTCGCTACCATTATCTGCATCTTTTTTATTATTAATTGTGTAATTAATGATTTTATTTTGTAAAGAATTAAAATAATCAATATTATTTTTATCAGTTATTTTTGATATAAAATCTTTCAAATAATTTAAAGAATCATTAAGTAAATTACTTAGTTTTATTTTTTCATCTTCAATATCATTTTTAGTTATTAATTCTTTTATAGTTGTTAATTCCATATTTTTTAATTCTTACTTTCGTTATTTACTATTAAATACTTTGATTATTTTTAATGTTATAAAATATAAAATTGGTAAACATATTTTATTTGTAATTAATATTCCGATAATTATTTGTTCTATACTTAAAACTCCAAGATTTAATCAAAAAAGAATAAAATCAATCGGAAAATAAATAATTATGTTTGATAATAAAATAAGAATAATTTTAATAATATGATTTATTTTTATTCAATTAATTAGTTTAATTAAAATGGCCAATAAACCCGTACCAATATTTCAGCATAATGATTCCAAAGTAAAACCTCATAATGTTAAATCAGATAGAAAATGTCCAATAAATCCAATTAATAAACACCAATATCAATTTAAAATAAATCCGCTTATAAAAATGGGGATTAAAAATAATGGAATTGATGTTCTTGGAATAATTTGTATTCGCATTACTTGTGATAATACAACCATCATTGCAATTAAAACTGCGACATAATTTATTTTTTTGATTAATTGAAAATTATTCATTTTTTAAAAATTTAATTTAAGTTGTATTTTATTTAATCGTTTTTGTATCATTGAAAAGTAATTATTATTTATTTCACAACCTAGTCATTTTCGGTTTAATTGTTCACAAGCATATGCGGTTGTACCACTTCCCATAAAAGGATCTAAAATTAAATCATTTTCTTTGCTATGTTTTTTAATCAAATCGCCAAATATATTTAATGGTTTTTCTGTTGGGTGTTCTGTTTTTTTATAAGATGAACCTATTGGGTTTTTAAATATTGTTTTTTTATTTTCATAGTTTTTTATATAGTTTGGTATTGGATCTTTTTTAGAATAAATAATCATACAATATTCTTTATCTTTAAAAATAAAATTATTAGTTGGTATTGGATTTGTTTTTTCTCAAAAATAAAAATCAAAATTCATATTATTTTTATAAACTCAATCTAAATAATCTTTAATTTGTCTTCTATTCATTCAAATTAACATAAATTTATTTTTTGAAATTCGATAAAATTCATCTAAGTAAGTATTTATATCAAATGAATTATGTAAATTATTATCATAAATAGCATTAATATATTTATTTATACTTTTTGATATTTCACTGGAATTTATTTGTTCTTTTTTCCTTGTTGGTAAATCATATAAATAAGGTGGATCAGTTAATATTAAATCAACGCTATCATTTTCTAATGTTTTTACAAAAGATAAAGCATCACCATTTATTAACTTACCTAAATTAGTCTTAAATTCTTTCATTAAATTATCATCCTATTTTTTGTATTTTATTAAACTAAAATTATTAAATATTTTTTTAGCATTATTTTTTATATATAATTTTAAGATATGTTTATCAAAAATATTTAATTTAATATATTTATATTGTTTGTTTATGATAGAGATTGAGATAAATATATTATTAATAATTTTTTACTTACTTTTAATCTAATTTATTTATTAACAAATATATTAATTTTGTTATTAACTAATTATTTATGAGAGAGTGAGAGAAATATTAATATTTTATTTTTTATCTCTTTATCTCTTTATCTCTCTGTCTTTTAAATAAATATATTAAATATATAGTAAAAATAAATTTTTGCACATTTAAAATATGCAAAATAGCAAAAAATGGCACACCGAAAAATACTATTAAGTTTTCAAAGAACAGTTAGTTTAGTTATTAAACAAAATATTAAATTAACTAAAATAATATAAAACTAGTGTGCCATTAAGTTTTTAAAAGTGTTTTGAAATAGTGGAAGGGCAATACCTTAATTTAATAAATATATTATTAAAATTAACTGAAACAAGGAAGTGGAAATGCTTAAAGCTAATTAAAAAGATATTGCCTTTTCACTATTTCAAATATTTATTGTTAAAAACAAAAAATATCACTTTTTTGTAAGTGATATTGCTTTTACATTAATTTCTAATTTTTATATTTTTTACCCTACTTTTATTTATACGACCAAACTTTTACTGTCAAAGTTGTTCCAATATCATTAAAACTAGTCGGAATAAAGGGTGAAGAAGTTAAAATAATAAGAACCGAAGCTGTTTCCGTAATAATTTTACTAATTGCAAAAATTATCCCGGTAATAATTCCTCCCTTGGCATTTGGTAAAACGACTTTGCAAACCATTCCAATCTTACTTGTTCCCAATGTTAAAACAGCATCACGATATTCTTGAGGAACATCATGCAGGGCATGCTCAACTACTCGAATAATAATTGGCAACGTCATTATAAAAAACATTAACCCGACTGATCAAAAATTATGTCCAAGTCCCAACCCAACAACAAGAACAACATATCCAAAAATAGCAAAAACAATTGATGGTGTTGCAACTAAAGCATCAGTTGAAAATTGAATTAATACTACTAATCGACTATTTTTTCGCGCATATTCACTCAAATAAATTGCTGTAATGATGTCAATCGGAATTGATAAAAAAGTTCCCGTGAAAATTAACATAAAAGTTGAAATAATAAGTGGTGGTAACTCATAATAACCAATAAAAGCGCTTGAATCAAACTGTGCTAAATAACTAATTGCCGCAAAACCATTAATAATAATATTTAAAATAATCCATGCAGAAAAACTAAGTGTAAGCAAACAAGTTAATATCATTCAAAAAATTCGACAATAATTTATTGTTTTATTATAATAATTAGTTTTTATCTTTTTATTAATTAACATGAGAAAGTCTTTGTCTGTTAATCAAGTTGAATTACTTCCTTCTGCTAATGAATTGCTTGCTCGTTGAGAATGTTTTCGCTTTCATCTACGAATTAAATGCTTCCCTTGTTCTTTTTGTCGTTGAATTTTATAAGTAGTTAAAATAATAATATTTAAAATTGAAACCATCATTAATAGAATTAAGCCTAAATCAAATAAAGCTGAACGATGTAAACTAGCAACATGTTCAGGTAATTCAATTCCAATTTGGGTTGCTAATGTTGCAATTGGACTAAATAAAAAACTTCAAAATCCTTGCCTTAAATTAGGAATTTGTACCGCCATTCCTGTTAATAAAATCATAGCAGTAACTTCACCAATAACACGGCACATTCCAAAAATAACAGAACCAATAATTTTTGTTCTTGCAGCTGTTTTTACCACTTTAAAAGCAGTATATGTACGAGATGCACCCATTGCTAGAGCTGCAAAACGATATGATTTCGGAACACTTAAAAAAGCATTTGCCGATAAAGCAAAAATGGTTAGCAAAGCTAAAAAAGCTAGGATAACCCTTGCTGTTAATAAATTTGTTGGTCCGCTAGCTCCCGCCCGAACAAATAACATACCAATTGTTTCTCGCCCAAACACCGCAAATAAAACTGGCGGAATTCCGGCTAATAATTCAATAACAAAAATAATAATATTTCTTATTTGTCTTGATAAAAATTCTGTGACAAAAAGAGCGGTTAAAATTGCTAATGGTGCAGCAATAATAATCGCTAATGTTAAAACTAAAATAGTACCAACAATAAATGCTAAAGCGCCAAATTGGTATTCTCCTGTTTCATTATTAATAATTCACTTCGTCCCTGTTAAAAAGTTTTAAAATCCTTGATAACGTAAAGCAGGAATAGCACTAATAACAATGAAATAAATAATAAAAAATACAGCCATAATGGCACACAATGAAAATAAACTAATCATTACTTTTGCAAGACGATCAGTAATTTGCTTGCATTTAAAAATATTTGTACTAATTTGATTCATAAATTAATCTAATGTGGATAAATCAGAAAAAGGATTTGTACCATATCATTCTCAAGCTGGAATTAATTCATCAGCTTGAATGATTGATTGTCCCTTAGCTTTATTTTTTAAAAATAATAAAAAATTATTAACTAATGATAAATTATCACCCTTTAAATGAAATGTTAATTCAAAATAACGCTTTAATTCATAATTTTCTTGTAAAGTTGTTGGCGATGCTACAATTCCTTTATATTTTAAAATACTAAACTTATTTTCCTCTACTAATTTTTTAGCGCTATATGAAACATATCCTATTGACCCTGAATTATCCTTTACCTCCTTAATTGCTGCTGCAGTATTATTAGCTGTTCGTAATTGCGAATCAAATTCTTTAATTTGTAATTTTTCTTGGAAAACATCACGTGTGCCTGAATTTTGTTCATGATTAATAGGGGTAACTTTTGTTGTTGATTGACATTCTAACAAATCACCTCAAATTTTTGTTTCCCCTTCATAAATTGACTTTAAAACGTCAACTTTACTACTAATCAAATCTAACTCTAAATTTGATCCTTGACAATCTGATGGTAAATTAGCAATTAACAAAATGCCGTCAACAGAAAATTTTAAACCAACATATGGATCTTTTGTAAATTCTGTCTTTAAAGCTCGTGAAGTAAAACCAAAAACTAAGGTATTGTTTTTAATTCCTGTTTCACCTCCGCTAGAGCCACTACTATTATAAGCAACCCTAATATTATGTTCTTGGTTAAATTTTTTTAAAACAGAATTCATTAATCCTTGGATCGAAGTTGAACCACCAAACAAAAAAATTTGTTTTTGTTGACAACTAATAACACTAATGGCACTCGTACCGCTTAACATTAGTGTTGATAGTAATCCTAAAATTTTTTTCAAATCATATCCTCCAAATTATTCTAGTAATTTATTAATATTACTCACTATTAAACAGTTAAAATAGAAATCATAAAAACTGTTTATGGAATAATAATTACTTAAAATAAAGCAAAATGCAAGAAAAGTAGTATTTTATCAAATTTATTTCCATTTTAAAATAAATTAGCAAAAAAATTCCATAAAATTAAAAAGTTAATATAGTACCTTCTTTATAAATACTTTATTAACTAAAAACTTTATATTGTTAATTACTTCCAATCTTAATTAAAATTATTTGTAGCAAGCACCCCCAACAGACATGTAGTATATCACATACATTTTAGAGATTGCAAGAAAACAAGAAAAAATAATAAAATATATAATTTAAAATATAAAAACATCATTAAAAATGACACATATTTAAATAAAAATTCTAAAATTGACACACTAAAAAATAGTTTAAATAAAACTTTATAAATTTAAAATTATTTAGTTAAATTAGTTAAAAATTCAAATGGTGTCTGAAAATTCAAAGATTTATGCACTCTTTCAAAATTATAAAAGTAATAATAATCATTTAATTTATTTTGTAAACCAGCTGCATCCAATATTTTTTCATCAAATACAAATAACTTAGTATAATTTTGATGAAATCTTTCAATTTTACCGTTTGACTGCGGAGAACGAACAGGTGTTGTTTGATGTAAAATATTTTTATCTGTTAAAAATTGAGTAAAAGTAGTTTCTTTAATAGTACTTTTTTGATTATTCCGATGACTATTAATAAATTCAGAACTGTTATCAGTTCTAATTCGTGTTATTTTAATACCAAATATTTTTTTAAAATCACTGATTACTCTTTTAACAGCATCAATAGCATTCTCTGTGCATAATTTATCATAAATATAACCGAATACTCCTCTCATTCTTTCATCAATAAAATCATAAACATAATACTTTTTATCAACTGGAAATTTACTTGGCATAAAATATTTAGCATCCATTTGTAATAATCCTAATTCTTTAACTTCATATCTTGGATGTTGTCTTTTAATTTCTTTAATTTTATTTTTTATTTTTAATCAACGCTTATCTTTTTTAAGTCAACGGAAAAATGTTTTTAAATTTTTTGGTGCTTTATTTTTTAATTCTTCGCCATGAATTCCTTTTTTTAAATTATAAAACAATGATAAAACACCCCCAGCGTGTTTATCACAATATTCAAAATATAAATCACAAATATTCTCGCGAACATCATTACTATATTGATAATTAATATTATTAGGAACTGTTGATTTTAATAATAAATCTTCAAAATTATTATTTGCATATGCAACTAAAATTTTATTCACTCAATAATAAAAAGTTGAAAATTTATTTTTAAAATATTTTTTAATCAAGTCTTTTAATAATAACAACTTAGTTTTAAGAAAAAACTCCTTACATAAATTAATATATGCAAATATTTTCTTTTTTATTCTTTTATAATATTTATTTTGATGGTTTTTACTTAAAAAATCTTGCAATTTTGCTTGTAAATCGCTTAAATTAGAGTTATTAATAATATATTTCATTAATTCACCCATTTTTTAAAAATAATATAGTATAGTTATATCATTTAAAATAATTTTTATAAAACTTCAAACTTTTTTAAACAATCACAATAATAAGTAAAATATCGTTTCTAAAATATATTTAAAAATGCTTGTATATACATATATATAATGTCAATAGAATTTGATAAAAAAAAAGGAACAAATATGAAAAATTTACTTACTATTTTAGTAGCAATTGGATTAACAGCAACAAGTACAACATCATTAATTAGTTGTGAAAAATCAAATAATAAAAATATTCCTTGTGAAAAACAAGACAACAGAAATTGAAAACAACAATGTTCACAAAATAAACCATTTAATCAAGTTGATAATAAATATTATTTTGTTGTATGACATGGTTTGTTTAAAAATGAATGAAAAATTAGTATGTTTAATAATAACGCTGAACAAATTAAAATCTCTACTATTAGTACTTGGTTAATGAAAAATTTTGGTGATTTACAAGTTGGATATGGCAGAAGTTGAAAAGATTGAAAAAATAATGATGATATATATTTTAAATCTGTTTATCGTTGAGATGGCGTTGATGAACCACAAACACCAGAAATTGATAAAAACACTGGTAAAATTACAGATTGAAAAGAATAAAAGGACTTATAGTCCTTTTTTTATATTAATCTTACAAATTTCATAAATATAATTAATAAGAATAAATTAGTTATTGTACTATATAATACAGGACTAAATTTTCATACTTCGAATGTTTGATTAAAAAAACTATAAATTGTTTGAAATATTTTTCCAACACCACTCGCTAATTCGTTTACTTGTTTTATACCAGAAATATTATTAACGATTCAAATTGCCGCATTTCTGATATGACACGCTAAATTATATCAACTACAACTTTCATATTGTGTTTGTCACCATTGACTATCAGGGAATAATCCACCGTTATTAATTTCTTGTCAATTATAAATCCCAAAATTAAAATCATAATAACGATACATATCATTATCTTTTTGTGCTTGTAATTCAAAGACATTATAACCGATTTTTTGTTCTTCCATTTTTTTATATTTTAAACTATATTTGTTTTTTAAAGTGCTTTCAAAAACATAACCCTCATTTTGATTAATATTATAATTATTTGCAACGAAAAAATAATAATTAAATACATCTCCATAATTTGTATTATAAAATCGATTTTTATAGGCAGAATACATCTTAAAATCTAATGATTTATATTTATCAGAAAAATAAAAATAACGAGGATAAATTTTAAAACCATTATTTGCTAATAAACCATATTTTTTATTATATCCTTGTGTATAAGTATTATTTTCTAAATCAAAAATTGTTCGTAAATAATCTTTATAAAAATTTTTCGAAACTGTAAACATACTATTTAATAATTTTTCAAATTGATTTTTATTAATATTATTTTCATCAATTAAAACATCTTTAAAATTAATTAATTTTAAACCAAAAAAGTTAATTAAAACAGTATCATATTGTAAATTATCAATATAACTACTTTCAATAAAATTACTACGATTTTGAAACACCGGCACCAAAGCATACGCAAAAAATGCTTTTAAAAATTTATTAATATCAATTTGTCCTTTCATTTTTTCATAATATTTAATATTTCCATTTTATAAATATGAATTAGTATTTCCATCAAAATTAAATATGTTATCTTTATCTTGCATAAAAGAAAACAAAAAACCTAATTTATCCTTTTGATTTTTAACAGATTCATCTGCATATTTTCAATTATGAAATAATTCTAAACTGCCAGCAATAATGTTATTATTTTTATCAATCGTTAAAATCATCCTATAAATTGATTTAAAACTATTTTTTCATAAACTTTCATCAACAATTTCAAAATCAAAGATTATTCGTTGTGTACCAACAATAGAACTTTCATAATTGGGATTACCCCCTTGTTGAACTATAATGTTTTCTTGAATAATAACATCTAAATAATTATTTAAAAAATCTCTAACTTTTTGTTTATAAATATCTATTTCAAACTTAACATTACCGTTGCTATTAATTTTTGGTGTTTGTGGTTCACCAACGCCATCCCAACAATAAACAGATTTAAAATATGTATCATCATTATTTTTTCAATCTTTTCAACTTCTACCATATCCAACTTGTAAATCACCAAAATTTTTCATTAACCAAGTACTAATAGTAGAGATTTTAATTTGTTCAGCGTTATTATTAAACATACTAATTTTTCATTCATTATTAAACAAACCATGTCATACAACAAAATAATATTTATTATCAACTTGATTAAATGGTTTTTATTGTAATTGAACTTGTTTTCAATTAACAAAATTAGAATTTAATTTAACTTCCTGTAAATCATTGATATTTGTTTTTAATTTATTTAACATTTACGTTAAATTATATTTAATTGCAAAAGAGTAAATAAAATTAGTTAATTCTCTTAAAAATTGTTTTTTATCAACATCATAAAATTTATTAATATTATATTGTTTAATATAAGTATCTCAATTTTTATATAAATCCATAAATTTATCACTAGGTTTATTATAAGAAACACCAGTTGAATAACTATCCTTTAAAAAATCTAAATATCATTTATCGTTATAAGTTAATGATTTTGATGTTTTTAAAGTAGGATTAATAAAATAATTGGTATCACTTCAATTTTCAAAAAAAATGCTGCGTAAAAACATCGTATTAATAAAATTAGTTTCATTAATACCAGTTTCCACACTACGCTTTGTTCTTGATTTTTCTGTTGTTTGTGATTGATGGTTTTGTTGTAATGTCATTGCCCCTAACGAAAAAAAAAAAAAAAAAGAAATCAATAAAATTGGTATAAACGAAAATAATACTAAAAACTTACGCATTATTCTCTACCAACTTATTTTTACGATTTTCTTTTATTAATTTAATAATTTCATTAAATAAATAACCATAAAAATAATGAATTATTAAGATATATCACAATATATCAAATAATAAACCACAAATTATATAACCATTTATACCATCATATTTCTCTTTTAATTCTTCAATCGTTGAAACTGTATCTAAAATACATACAAGCGTTAACGAAAAACTTATAATAAGATATAAAATTAAATCAACCCAAGAAATAAACAAACCATTTTGTTTCTTTTCTTTTTTTATTTTCTACATTACTTTTCATAAATTCAACTCCTAACTATATAATGTTTTTGAAATAATAAAACCAATAATATATAAACTTGATATTGTTAACATTAACGGATGACTAAATAAAATCGCCATTTTACCAAAAATAGATAATAATCAAGTATCAGAATTATATAAATCCATAATAATATTTTTTGCTGATGTCAACTGATTAATAATAACAGTAATAAAACCATTACCAAATATAGCGATTGCAGCTACCAATAAAACTAACTTAATCATATAAAATTAACTCCTTACTTATTTTTTTATTCTTTTAGTGCTATGAATTCTTTTAAATCCTTGTTCTCTTGTTTTTACTTGTCTTGCTAAACTTGATAACTGTTGTTTATTGCGACTAACTTTAAATTGTTTTCGTTCTTTAATATGTTTTTGTAAACCTTGTTTAGTACTAGAAACACTCCGAATAGTAGCACCGTATAGTTTAGAACTATTAATAACACCGCTTTTAACCGTTGAACCTAAATCGTTATAATTAATTGATGTTCCGTGAATAGCATAAATTGATAACTTAATAACCATAAAAAAGATTAAAAAATAAGCAATTGTTATATTTGTCATTGGTAATTTAGTATTTCAAATCACATTAAAAACAAATAAAAAATTATCAAAAATAAAACTAAAAATCTTATTTCAATTATCGTTATTAACGCTTTCACTTAATAAATTACTCATTTTTTATTTTTCCTTTTCCTTTTTTTGCTTTTAAATTTTCTTTCAAAATATCAATATCAAACAATTCTAAGCGTTGTTTATTGTTTAATTTTGATATATCTTTTCAAAAGTATTCTTTTTTATTAATAACTTCATCATTTTTTAAATCACGGACAAAACTTAATCAATGACTATCATATTTATTAGCAAATTCAAGCGGAATAATTATCTTAAAAAACCGAATTCCTAATCCAACATCTGACTTATGTTTTGCTCTTTTACCTTCTGCTGTTCGTTCTACTGATTTTGTTTTTCAAATTTCATAATCAATAATATCTTGGAAAATACCAATTCGCATAATAAAAAAACGATTAAAAATATTACCTAATTTAGATTTAACGGGTTTTTTCAATGAAATCGGAATAATAATACCGCTTGCTAAATGACGAATATTATTTCACATCATACCCTCACGCTGTACGGTAAAAATCGCTCTATTTTTAAAATGTCTTGCTAAAACAATCCACACACTTTTACCACCATGAACTTTTTTAACTTCGTGAGGACTAATTCCATCAATATATAAAAAACTCTCATCAAATAAAATTAAACTATCATCAGGTGGTACTAATTTAGTTCTATCAGTAAAATCTAAATTATTAAAAGTTAAAAGTTTTATTGCATCATCTTCAATTGGATAATTACTATAAATTTTCTTCGTTAAAAGTTTCATAACTTGTGATAAAAAAGTTAAAAGTAATGTTTTACCAGTTCCTAATTTACCAATAATTACGGATAATGGATTATCTCAAATAAAGTAAACTAAACGAAAAACATTTAACTGATAAAAAACATTTTTTCAAACTCACCAAATAAAATAAACAGATTGTAAAGCAAATAATAGTCAAAATACTAAACCAGTATAATTTAATGAAATTATTCAAAGTAATAAATCAATTAAACTAAACAAAACCATTTAACCATTAATATAACAAAAATTTATTAGAAAAAATACAAACTTTTTCATTTTACCCCCAATAGTTTTTTATAATTAAACTAGTATTATTATGGTTTTCTCTCCCCACAAATCAAAAAGGAGAGTGATAAAAATTAAGAAAATTTTAAAATAATTTCAATATTATTGCCTATTATTGGAATTATAAACTTTTTAATTAATCCTATCGGAAAATTAATTACTACAATTAATTTGTAGAATGAATATTTAAAAATATTAGTCAAATAAATGCAAAAGAAATATTTTTTACAACATTATTTATATTAATAATTACTGCATTCATAATGAAAATATACATTATATTCAAAAAAAGATTTTAAAATTTTGTGGGGAGAGAAAACCATAATAATAACAAAATTTAATTATTTAAAATAACTAACTATTTTAAAAACCATTCACAATAAAAACCATGTTAAAAACAAAATTACAATTCAAACACCAACCATCAGAGTTAAATATTCATTTTGAGTTAAATTTCAAGTTGTAATAGTTTCAACATTTGTTTTATCTATAAATAAAAAGACATGAATAAAAAACTCTTTTAATTTTTCTCAATCATTTTGCATCTTTAAAAACTCCACATTTTTTGAATAAGTTTAAAAAATATTCCAAAAAATAAAATAATAAATAATACAAACGATAAAACATATAAAAATTCAGGGGCATTTTAACCAATAATATAACTAATAAATTGAACTCAATAATTATATAAACTCATTTAATTTAAACTTTCTAAGTCATTAATTAATTGTTGTACTTTTTCATCACTTCAATTTGTTAAATTATTATTGTTATTTGTTTTTACTTTTTTAGGTTCATTTTGAAATAATGCTTTATGCATACGCGTAAAATAGTTTTGTTTATATTGATTATATAAATCAATTATTTCTGTTCCAGTTAAAAATTTTCAATCGTGTTGTTTTAAATTTTCATCATATTTTACAATACGATAATAATTATCATAAATCAAACCAATTGCTACTTATTCAGAGTGTTTTTGACTAGGATAAATAAACTTATTACTCAATCAAAAACCAATATGGTGATTATGATTAGGTAAATTTATAAAACTTGCTTTATCTGTTTCAAAAGGAATAAGTTCCTTGCTAATAAAATAATTTTCTATATTTTGATTTTTCTTAACAAAACTACTCAATTTTTTCAACTCCTTCATAACAATTTAAACAATAAAATTCATCAAATCGTAATCTTTTCATATCATTAAAACAAGTTTCACATTTATATTCAAAATAATTAATCATTACTTATCATCTCCTAACTAAATGTTTGTTTAATAAACAATGTTATATTTAATGTTTATATATTGTTTATTTATTGATAAAAACATTTATTATTAACAATGTTATACATAATGCTAATATATTGCTTATTTAATGTTTAATAAACAATGTTATTAACAATGTTAAATATATAAAATAGTAAAAATTGGTACACTGAAAAATACTATTAAGTTTTAAAGTAATAGTTATATAAAATAAATTAATAAAAAATAAATAAATTAGTGTGCCTTAATTTTGTTTAAAATAACTTAAAATATAGTGTTATATTCTATTAAAATCCTTTAACCATATGACGGAAAAAGTTTAATATCTTAATAATAATAAATAATCCAAATGGAATTAAAATAATTCACGCATCACCTAAAAAGGTCATTAACTGCGGTAAAATACCATATACAGCATCTTTTACTTTACCCATTGCATTACCTAACCCAGTTCAAATAGAATCCATTCCAGTCCCAAAAGTAACTGCATCTGCTAAAAAATTCATTATTTTCTATCCTCCTTGTTTTCAATTTCTTTTTTATCTTTTTTCTTACCTTGAATTTGTCTAACTTTTTGATAAATTGATAAACCAATTCACGCAAAAATACCTAACAAAATCAAAATACTAAATATTCATGTTAATCATACTGGCATGATATAACTCCTTTCAATAAATTAAAAAATTGAAATTTGCAAACTCGCTCCGCTCGTTGTCGCTTTGCTCCACTTAAAAACATTATTAAATAAATTATCCACTAATAAATTACGCGGAATAATTTATTCTTTTACTTTTTAATTTCAATATCTTTTGCAATATTATTGATAATATTAATAACAATATCTTTACCATACTTTTTCACTAACGACCACAAAATAAAATATTGCTTTGTTTGCATAATTTCAACTCCTTATTTAAAATATTAATAAAATTTATTTTGTAAAAAATGTAAATACCACAAAAGTACAAAATGTATGTGGTTTCTACACCCCCCAACAGACAACATTCTTAGACTGTTAACTTTTCCACATAATCCTCATCAGTTCTCCTACTATTTCCCAACAATTCTAATTCGGTTGTTAACCCTCGAATCCGATCAACAATTCTTAATGCTTTTACTTTATTAATTTCTTTATCATTAATTTCAGTTTTAACATTTGCATAAATCGTTGTTAAAGCTGTTGTTGTAAAATTTGATGAAAAAAAAGTTGGCAGTCGACGACTAATACGGTCATTTAGAATACGAAATAATAAATCATCACGAACTCATGGAGAAACTGTTTCTCCACCAATATCATCTAAAAATAAAACATCCGCTCCTAATAAAATTTCTACTAATGATGATTCACTATTAAAAAGATTAAATGATTCCTTTACTCGATTAATTAAATTAATTACTGAAATAAAAGCAACTTTACGATTATTATTTGCTAAAACATTAGCTAAGCGAATTAATAAATAAGTTTTGCCAACTCCTGGCTGGCCATGAATATATAAACCTTTTTTTCGTTGACCTTTAACAAATTTAACCATTTCGCCAATAATAAGATGCATATTATTAAAATTTTCATCTTTTTTAATATCATTTAATCGTAGTTTTAATAATTCATCACTAAAGTCATAATAAAGATAATTATTTTTAATTTTATTTTTTTCTTTAATAGCTATTGTATGATTACATTCAACTCGTGTTAAAAACAAATTATTATTTTCTTTTTTAATATAATATTTGTAACCTTTAAAGGATTGTTGGCATAAAGATAAAGATGATGTTTTTTCACATTGATGATAATTTTTTAAATATTCTTGAAAGAGTGTCTCAAACTGTTGATAATTATTAATATCAAACACAATTTCTTGTAAATTAAGTATTAACTCTGCATTGTTTTGAAGTTGTTTTAATAAATTTAGTTTTGACATTGCCCCCATCTCTCTTTCATTTTTACTATTATAAATTTTTTAAATCATCTAATAATTGTGTAAGATCAACTTTTTTAATTCCTTGTTCTTGCCGTTTTTGTTCATAAATTTTATTATATTCTAATTCAGCCATATTATGTTTAACTTCTTTTTCTTTCCATTGATATGTTTTTGCTTTAATAGCATCTTTTGTAACTTTACTTTTTTGTGTTTTTGCATAAGCACCGCGTAAATGCTCCATTGCTTTATCAACAGTATTAATTTGTAATTGATGAAAAGTGTTTGCAATTTTTTCACAATACTTTCTTTCAATTCGATGAGCATTTTTAAATCAAACATATTCAATTAAGCAATTAACTACCCCTTGTCTCAATGAATAATTAATAATTAAATCGCGAATTAATTCAATTTCAATTGGTGTTGGCTTCTTATTTTCTCGTAGTAAAGTTAAATATTGAATTGGATCAATTGAAACCATTTCATTAATTTTTGCTTCTAACATATTAGTTGGTTTAATAACATTTTCATCATTAACAATTAAATTTAATTGTTCTCCATTAAGTTGTTTTTTTAATATTGCTTTTTGATAAAAATCAGATAGTAAATGTTGAAATGTTTCATAATTAAAAATTCGTTCTTTGGTAGTTAACTCAATACTTTTATAAATAAAAATAGCAAGATTATTTGTTAAAACATTGTAATAATTTGCTAACTGGATAATTTTTTCACGATATGGTAAATATAATTTATGATTTGCATTTTTTGATGCTAAGTATTTATCAATATAAACAAAATCAAATGTCATTGTTTCATCACTTAATTGACCAGATAAATCATTATGCTTCTGTTTACCCTCTTGCTTATTAACAATAAATTTAGCTTTAATAATTGCAAAAGATTTTTCTCCTACAATATTCAATAAATAATTTCTTAAAATTTGATTTTCAAAAAAAGCAATTGCGGAAATTGGTAATTGTGGTTTTAAAATATAATGCTTTCCTTTTTCACGTTTTAAAATCTTTAATAAACCAATTGTTTCTAATTTACTTTTTGCTACTAAAAATTCATCATATGATATTTGTAATAATGTTAAAAGATTCTCTAAATGATATTTAGTATTTAATTCTAAGATGAAATCTTGTGCTGTTAAGGCAATATATAACATATGTGCTTTATCGCCAATAATTGGCCGATATAAACATAAAAGTAACATACGTTCATCATCTGACAATTGATACTCTTGTTTAATTAAATAAGTAGTTTCTTTTTCCATCATTTTCCCGTTCCTCTTTGTTTAATCATTAATAATATTACAATGAACAATTAATAAGTAAATATAATTTGTTAAAATAATGCTATTAACTTACTTATCCACAATCTTTTTTAAATAAAACAATTATAATTATTAAGTTTTTAAAACTTTTCCACATATAAACAACTTTTAACTATTATATCTTTTCTGTTTTTTAAATTTAATTGGTGTTAAAACTAATAATCCTTTTTGGGTGCATCATAAAGCAAGATTATGACGTGAAGTAATTAATTTATATAAAATAGTAAAACTTGAAATAACCATTGGTAAATAAATTGCCAATTGAATTGGAAACTTAATTGCTTTAATAACAAAAGCCATTGGGAAAAGAACTTGTTTTAGACCGATTGCATATAATCATAAAACATTAAATGCAAATGAAATTAAAGCAAACCCTATTGCATATAAGATAATTGTTTTTAATATTCAAAATTTATCACTTTTAAATAAAAAAATCATACTTCCTAAAAAACCATATAAAGCAAGATTAAAGGAAAAACCACTATGATATGTTCCACCAATATTTACCAAAGCCCCTAAAGCATCAGTAGCAAGACCACTCAATACACCCCAAAATGGTCCAAATAACATTCCAATCACAAAAATTAAAAAGTTACCTAATGCTAATTGAATTACTCCTCCTCCCATAAATGGAAACGTAATAGTATAACTAATGACATTTGTTAAAATAACAGATAATGCAATTAATAAACTTATAATTGTAATTGTTAAAATACTAATTTTTTTTCAATTTTTATAATCTAATAATACCCCAAGATAAAATAAAATAGCAATCCCTAAACAAGCACCAATATTTGTTAATATATATAGCATATTTTACACCCTCTCTAAATAAAACTGATAAACCAACGGAATAAAATATAAAGACCCACAAACTAAAATATTTTTTGTTTTATTTCGTAATAATAATTTTTTCCAATTTTTAACTTTGTTCTGTATCTTAATATTATTAATGTCTCAGGACATTGGATGCTGAAATTCCGTAATATATAAATTATTGCCAAAATGTTCCTTCAATAAAGTTAAATTTTGCATATAATCTTTTTTTTGTGAAGAAGCATACAATACTAATACTTCATTTCGATTCAAATTATGTAACATTTCAAAAGTATGAATACAGGCACGAATTCCTTCTGGATTATGTGCTCCATCAATAATAAAATACGGATTTTTACTTAGTTGGGTAAAACGCCCTAAGACTGGGTTCACTTTTAAAAGCTCATAATTAATTTTAAACTTAAAAATTTTTAAAAACTTAATAACTAAGCCAACATTAAATTCTTGGTAATAATTAATTGCTTGTGGGTAAACTTCGCTTGTAATAATATTATCCGAATTATAATATTTTGCAATTAAATTAAAATGTTTTTTACAACTAGCACTAATAAAAAGTTGACAATTGTTTTTTGCAATTCCAACTTTATTTTGAATAATACTATTCAAAGTATTGCCTAATATCTCAGTATGTTCATAATCAATTGAAGTTAATAAAACAGCTAATTGATTATTAAAAACATTCGTTGCATCTAAACAGCCACCAATTCCAGCTTCAATAATTGCAATATCAATTTTTTGATCTAAAAAATATTTAATACAAATTAAAACTCAAATTTCAAAAAAAGTTAATTGATAAATTTTAATTTCTTCTTTAATTTCTTTGATAATTCGTTTTAAATCACTATCACTAATCATCTTGTTATTAATTTTAATTCGTTCATTATGTTTTGAAAATGCTGGTGATGTAAAAAGACCTACTCGTTGATAATTTAACATTAACTGGCGGTGTAAGTAATTTGAAACTGATCCCTTTCCGTTTGTACCAACAACATTAATTACTTTAATTTTATTTTGTGCATCCGCATATTTTTCTGTTAATAATTTTGCCAAATTATATTTTTTTCGAAAAAACGTTGCCTTAAAAAGTTGTTTTTTAACATCCATTGTAACCTCTTACTTTAATAAAGGTTTTAAATATTGCGCCGTATAACTAGTGCCACTTTTTAAAACAAGTTGTTCTGGTGTTCCTGTTGCAACAATCATGCCACCACCAACGCCACCTTCTGGTCCTAAATCAATAATATAATCAGCCATTTTAATAACATCTAAATTATGTTCAATCGTAATAACAGTATCACCATTATCAACAATTTTATTCAAAACTACTAACAATCTTTTAACATCATCAACATGTAATCCCGTTGTTGGTTCATCTAATAAAAATAAAGTTTTTCCCGTTGTCCGTTTTAACAAGAAGGTTGATAACTTAACTCGTTGGGCTTCTCCACCAGACAATTCTGTTGCTGATTGGCCTAATTTAATATAACCTAACCCAACCTCTTGCATTGTTCCTAACTTCTGACTAATTTTTGGTTGTGCCGCAAAAAAATCACAAGCTTGGTCAACTGTCATTTCTAAAACATCATAAATATTTTTATCTTTGAATTTAACTAATAATGTTTCATCATTATAACGTTTCCCTTCACAAACTTCACAAGAAACATAAACCGTTGGTAGAAAGTGCATTGAAATCTTAATAATTCCATCACCTTGACAATGTTCACAACGTCCACCTGGCACATTAAACGAAAAACGACCCTTCAAATACCCTCGTCCTTTAGCTTCATTTGTATTGGCAAATAAATCACGAATATCATCAAAAACTGATGTATAGGTTGCTGGATTACTCCGTGGTGTTTTCCCAATTGGATCTTGGGAAATATTAATTACTTTATCAATGTTATCAATCCCAACGATTTTATCATGTGCCCCTGGTCGTTCAGTTGCTAACCCTAAATTTTTCTTAATACCCTTTCATAAAATTTCATTCATTAAAGTTGATTTACCACTTCCTGAAGCACCTGTTAAACAAACAAATTTATTTAAAGGAATTGTAACATTAATATTTTTTAAATTGTTTTCTCGTGCTCCTTTAATTTCTAATACTAAGCCATTACCACCACGCCGTTTTTTGGGCACATCAATTGCTAATTCACCAGTTAAATATTTACCAGTAATTGAATTTGGGTTTTGTTGAATATCATCAATACTTCCCGCAGCAACAACTTGCCCCCCATTAATTCCTGCACGTGGACCAATGTCAATAATATAATCACTAGCACGAATCGTATCTTCATCGTGCTCAACAACAATTAAAGTATTTCCTAAATCACGTAAACTTTTTAATGTTTCAATTAATTTATCATTATCTCGTTGGTGTAATCCAATTGAAGGTTCATCGAGAACATATAAAACCCCTGTTAATTGACTGCCAATTTGCGTTGCTAATCGAATTCGTTGAGCTTCTCCACCTGATAATGTTGAAGTATTACGTGATAACGTTAAATAACCTAATCCAACACGACTTAAAAAATCCAAACGATTAACTAATTCATTAATAATTAATCGTGCAATTTCTTGTTGTGATTCTGTTAATTTTAAATTCAAAACTTCTTTTAATTCATCTTCAACAGATAAATCAGTAAATTCAGAAATACTAATATTATTAATCTTAACTGATAAAGGAATTTCATTTAATCGCTTTCCTAAACAAGTTCCACATTTTTTATCTGTCATAAATTGTTTATAATATTCACGTTGTGATTCACTTGATGTTTCCGTATAGCGACGTTCAATTAACTGCCCAATTCCTTCAATATAATCATATCCCCGTATAATGTTCCCACTAGCTGTTTTTAAATTATATTCAATTGGTTCATCACTACCACGAATCAAATATTCTAGCTGCTCTTTTGTCAAATCACTGACGGGTTGTTCTAACACAATATGATAATGATTGGCTAAAACTTTAAACTTTTGCCATTCAATATTTGTTGTATTAACAATATTTTTTAAATAAATAATTGCCCCTTGTAAAATTGATAATGACCGATTAGGTATCAATAAATCTTCATCAACTTCTAATTTTACTCCTAATCCTTTACATTCACTACAAGCTCCTGAGGGTGAATTAAATGAAAATAATCGTGGTTCTAATTCCGGAATAACAAAACCACAAATACTACATGAATAATTAGTTGAAAAAAGCATTTCCTTTTTTTGATCAGCAAAATCAATTTTTACTAATGCATTACCATATTTTAACGCTACTTCAATTGCATCATGAATTCGACTTAATAAATCTGCTGATTCTTTATAAACCAAGCGGTCAATAATAATATCAATCTTTTGTCGTTTATTTTTATCTAATTCAATTTCTTCATCTAAAGTTTTGATTTCATCATTAACCTTGACACGAATAAAACTTTCTTGTTTTAAACGTTCAAATAAATCTTTAAAACTACCTTTCTTATCACGAACTACTGGCGACAAAATCATAAATTTTTCACCTTCTATTAAAAGTTGTTTTAAATTATTTATTATTTCTTTAACTGTTACTGATTTAATAACCCCATGACCATTAATACAATATGGTGTCCCAACGCGAGCATATAATAAACGTAAATAATCATAAATTTCAGTAACTGTTCCAACAGTACTGCGAGGATTATGACTAGTTGTTTTTTGATCAATAGAAATCGCTGGTGACAAACCTTCAATTGCATCAACATCAGGTTTTTCATTTCCACCTAAAAATTGGCGAGCATAACTTGATAGACTTTCAATATAACGGCGTCTTCCTTCTGCATAAATGGTATTAAAAGCTAATGATGATTTTCCACTTCCTGATAAACCAGTAAAAACAACTAATTTATCTTTAGGTACCTTAACATCAATATTCTTTAAATTATTCTCTCGAGCGCCTTTAACAACGATTCAATCTTTTCCCATTCTCTCACCCTCTTAATTAGTTTTTTGTAAATTAGCATCATAAAATAATCTTATTTTTAAAAAAGAAAATTGTAAATTTTTAATATGTACAAATGATTAAATCTAAGTTTAAAAAATCTAACATTAACTGTCAGATTAATAAAATTAGTTAAGTTCTGTCACAATTTGACTTACTTTGGTTTCAACAAAATAAGCATATTCTTTAATTAATTCTTCTTGTCCTTCTAAAAAGAATAAAATTTTCATGATTTTTTCTTTTAGATCTGAAACTTCTTCATCACTACTATAATTTTCAATAAAATAGATTTCAACTAATTGCTCTGCAATTTCTTCATCAGCAACTGATTGTTCATAATAATTATTGTAATTAGCTTCATTTAGAACTTCGCCAATAAAATCACGAAAAAGTTTATCATCATTAATTTTAGTTTTAATTTCTAATAATAATTCCTTTAATTCTGGTTTCATAACTTCCTCCCTTGTTTAAACTACTTATATTGTACTATATAAATTAATTATTTGTTTGAAGAAATAATTTGTTATATTGCTTCAAATATTTAGCACGATGTTCATTAATTGCAAGCAATTACTTACTAAATTAATGTTTCTTTCGTCAAAAATTCATTTTTTTCAATTTCAAATGGTTTTAAAATTAGAATTACAACATTTTGTAATCTTAATACTAATTCTTAATTATCCAATAATTGAATAGCATTAGTTAATATTTTTTCATAATTAAAGCCTGCTAAAGAATCATTTACGGGGCCAATTAGTTTGGCGTTCCTTTTTAAAAGTAATCGTTGTAAACGCTCATATTCATCATCAAAATAATTTCGTTTAATATAAAACTCAACTTCTTTTTCAAAATCATTAGTATTTTTTGACTTTTTGCGACGAAAAATATTACGATGATTACCAGTTGTATATCCTTTAAAAACTAAATTTGATAAATCCGTTGTTAAATCAATATTTTCTTCAACCTTTACTGTTACAATAAACAAAACTCGTACGACATAACCAATAAAAATTTGATTACTTTTGTCATTAAAATCATAATATTTTAAAATATCTAAGCAAGTAATAATATCATTACGCAGTGATTCTGTTTGATAACGATGATATAGTTTAGTTAATTCATCAACTAAAACTTTAATATTACTATCCATCCTACCCCCGCTTCATGCTCCTATTATGATTTTACCATATCTGATGAAATTACAAATGGTAAATTAATATTATGTTCTTGCAAAAAGATAATTTTTTCTAACCGTGATAATTGCTTAAAAGCGGCTTCACGTTGCATTGCTGTAGAACGAGTTGCATATTCTTCACTATAAATTATTTTGACTGGTCGTCGTTTTGCTAAAGCGGTATATTTTGCCCCAATGCCCATATTATGTTCTTTTTCGCGCCGTCTTAAATCAACCGTATAACCAGCATAGAGTGTTTCATCAGCACAGAATAAGACATAAAAATAATGTTTTTGCATCATATTGCTAAACCATCGTTTCAAAATCAAGCACTTTGTCAGCTCAATTAACATTAAAATTAATATCATGCGTTGTAATTAGAACTGTTCCATCAAAGGCTTGAATTGCTTCTAACAATGATTCTTTGGCCAAAACATCAATATGGTTCGTTGGTTCATCTAAAATTAGTAAACTACATGGTTGTAAAGATAATGCCGATAACCGAACCTTTGTTTGTTCACCACCCGACAAATTTGTCATCTGATTTTGCATTAAAGTACTTTTAACGCCAAAGTTGGCTAAAATACTTCGAATTCTCCCTTCTTCCAAGTCTGGATATAAGTTTTTTAAATATTCAATTGGTGTCATATCCATTAATTGTTCAATTTGATGAAAATACGCAATAACTACTCCATTACCAATTTTTAATGTTCCACCTAACTTAGGAATATTTCCTGCTAAAGTATTTAGAAAGGTTGTTTTTCCAATTCCATTATATCCTCGCACAATACATTTTTCACCATCACGAATATCAAATGTTAATTGCTTAATTAAAGGAAACTGATATCCTATTGCTAATTGCTCTGCACTAATAATAGTCGTACTAGCTGGTATCTTATATTTAAAAACAAATTTTGGTTTTGTTAATTCATGCCGTTTATCCATTACCTCAATTTTATCAATTTGTTTTTGTCGTGACTGGGCGCTTCTTGCTGTTGAAGCACGCGCCTTATTTTTTGCGACATAAGTTTCCAATTTTTTAATTAGACGTTCTTGACCTTTTTGTACTTTATCATATTGTTCATTTTTTAATTAACTTAATGCTAAATATTGTTGATAATTACCAACATAGCGATTAATGCTTGAGTTTTCAATAGCATAAATCACTTTTGCTACTTTATTAATAAAATCAATATCATGAGAAACAACTAGAAACGCTTTTTCATAATTTTGTAAAAATTTGGCTAATCATTCAACTTGTTCTAAATCTAAAAAGTTAGTTGGTTCATCTAATAACAAAAAATCATTTTCTGATAATAATAACTTTGCTAGGATAACTTTTCCTCGTTGACCACCCGATAATTCGGATAATTTAACATTAAATTTTTCTGGATCAATTCCTAAACCATCAACTAAACTACGAATTTCCTTATCAATTGTTTCAAAACCATTTTGATCTAAGTGTTCTTGTAATTTTAGTGCTTTGACAAGTTCATCTTCATCATAATTAAGACTCATTTTTTCATAAATTGCATGAATTTTTTCCTCAATTTCAAATAAATGTTGATATGTTAATTTTAAAAATTGATCAACTGTTAATGTTCCATCTAACTCTTGGTGTTGGTGTAGATAACCAATTTTTACCCTTGGATGCAACTCAATATCTGCTTCATCAGGAGTAAGTTTTCCATAAATAATACTTAATAATGTTGTTTTCCCTGTTCCATTTGCTCCAATTAAAACTAAATGTTCACCTTTATTAATTCGAATTGCTGAATTTTTATATAAAACTTTCCCACCGTTAGCATGACTTAAATTTTCAATATTAATTAAACTAATTTTAACCTCAATCCTTTATTCCAAGATATAATTATATCTTATTTTAAGAAAAATAAAAAGAAGTTAAATCTATCAAAGTTAACTTCTGAAAATAAAATCTTATTTATTATTTTTTATTATTAATTATTTTACTAACCCTAAAAAAGTTTTTGGTTCTAAACTAGCACCGCCAACCAAAGCACCATCAATATCTGGTTGAGCTAATAATTCTTGAATATTTTCCGGTTTAACACTACCTCCATATTGAATTCGTATCATATTTGCTACTACTTCATCATAAAGATTAGCAATTTTTGCTCGGATTATTGCACAAACATTTTGTGCAATCTCAGCTGTTGCTGTTTTCCCTGTTCCAATTGCTCAAATTGGTTCATAAGCAATAACAATTGTTTTTGCATCTTCAAAATCAATACCTTGTAATGCTTTTTCAATTTGTGTTTCAACAATTTGCTGTGTTTCATTGTTTTCATATTGTTGTAATGTTTCACCACAGCAAATAATCGGCACCATCCCTTTTGCTAAGATTTTTTTTGCTTTTAAGTTTACTGTTTTATTTGTCTCATTAAACATTTCACGACGTTCTGAGTGTCCAATAATAACATGCGTAATCTTTAAAACTTGCAACATTTCAACTGAAATTTCACCAGTAAAAGCCCCAAAATCTTCATAATGACAATTTTGAGCCGCAATAATTAAATGATACGCATGTTGTTTTGCCACTGCTAAATTAACAAATGGTACTGCAATACCAGCTTCAAGTTTTAAATCATGACATACATTATCAACTTGTTTTAAAAAGTCAATTGTTTCATACGTTGCTTTATGCATTTTTCAATTTCCAATAATAATTGGTTTTCGCATTCTTCTCCCTCGTTTCTATCTAACATTTTAATTATATACTTAAATTTTAATGATTTCTTAATAAAATATTAACTTTCTTAATGTTATAATGTTTTCATAGAGGTGAAAAGATGTTTTTATCAGCATTTGAAATGAAATACAATACTAAATCAATTAAAAGACTACCAAAAATTAATAATTCAGATAAATGGTTAATTATTGATATTCGTCCAAAAGAAGAATGAATTGAAAGTCATATTATTAATAGTATTAATATTCCTCATCATCTTTTTCGTTTAATTTATTCAAAAAAAGTAACTAAAAATAAAAAAATTCTTTTTGTTTCAAGTGCTGACCATTCTCATTTAGATTTATACCGTTTATTAAAAAAACATAATTTTAAAGTTTATATTCTTCTTGGTGGATGAAAAAAAGTTCATCAAACTGATGAACTTGATAAAATTATTACTTATAATCCTATTGATTAACATTATTAATCAATGGGGTTTTTATTTTTACTTCACCAGCAGGTGGTGTTGCTTTATGCCATAATAATAATTCATTAATACCTCATATTACTAATGTTCCCCCAATAATAATTAATAAACTATATAAAGTTTTATGATTACTACTATAAGCAAAGAAATTATACATAATATAATCTATTGAACCTATTAGCAAGAAAAGAGAAAAACCACCATAATAATACATTCCTTTTACTTTTGCTACTTCTACTCGCTTTGTATAACGATTAACACAAACAGCAATAATTAAACTAATATAACATAGAAAAGCAGTAAAACTAACGGCATTAGAAGAAAGATCTAATAAATACATTGGATCACCTATAACGCCAAGACTAAGTCCCATTAATATTAAATTGAAACAAACAGTAATTGCCATTTGAATCAAACCAATTTGTTGATAACTTAATTCTTTCTTTCCAATATAAACAAGATTTTCTTCTTGCACTGTATGTCCAAATGAAGGAGCTACAAAGGTTAAACCATTAATACTCATTAATGCTGTTAACATAATAAATCACATTAAGACTTTTGCAATTGGACCACCAAGGAGATTTTTAAATAAAGTAAAAACACTACCATCATTTGTTCCTAAAAATAAAGAAATAACTTCTAAAATATAAAAAATAGTAATAAATAACATTGCAGCAAATAATGCTTTTGGAACAACATTTTTGTTAGAAACTTCTTTTTGTAATCCTGCAGCATAAATAAAACCATCAAATGAAAATAATACTGGTAAAATCCCCATAAAGAAGTTACCAAACTTTAATTCCCTATATTTATCAAAAACATTATTTTCAATTGGAGCAACAAAGCCTATAACTAGACTAACTAGTAAAGGAATAAATTTAATAAATGTTCCAATTGTTTGAACTCATTTACCAACATTTCGGAAAAAAATATTTATTAAGTAAAATAAAATTAAAATAACAAGGCCAATAGCAATCGCAATTATATGTTGTGTTTCCTTACTAATGCTTTGCACTTCTAGTGCATCAAACATTGCATTAATACTAAAAATTGGGAAAAGACCCAATAAAATTGGGAAATAAAAAAAGATATAAAATAATGCTATTAAACTACCAACTTGCCGACCAATTAAAATATTAGCCCATGATGGTAATGTCCCATGTCCACTTTTAGTTTTTACTGATGTAACTTCAATAAAGACCATAATCATTGCCATTCCTAAAATTCCAACTAAAATCCATAATCCAATTGATAAATAAGGATTTTGAGTAAAATATAAAAGATGTCCTTCTGAAGTATCATTTTTTAAATAAATTCCAATTCCAATTGTAATTCCAACCGCTGTTGAAAAAACAGTTAAAAATTCAAAAAATTTAACGTGCTTTTTAGGCTTTCCCATTAGTTTTTCCTCCATTTTTAATGACCTATTTTAATAAAAAATAATAAATGAATTATAACATAAATTATTTTATATTTTCATAATATTTTTTCTTAATTTCACGAAATAAGTGGTTTACTCCCGATTTTGAAATTTCAATACTAGTTTCATTTTCTAATAATGCTGACAAATCTTGCAACGATGCATCGGGATAAGCAATTCGTAATAAAGCTACTTTTTTGGTATTTTCATTTAGTTCATCAAACAAATCATGTTCAAGTAAATAATTAATCATTGCAACTTGTTCTTCCCCAGCTTTAATTGCTTTTTGTTGATTTGAAATTTCAATATTATTTAAACGATTAATACTATTAACCATATCCCTTGAAATACGAGTATTTTCAAAAGCAAGGACACTATTAATTGCATCAATTAATTTTAAGAAATCTGAAACTAAAATTGATTTTTTTAAATAACAAACATAACGATCATGACGGACAATTATCTTAAATGAAAAATGAAATTTATGCAATAATTTTTGAAAATATTGTGCTGAAACTTCATCATTAAACTGAACTTCTAAATGATAATTACTTGTTTCTGGTGAATTAACACTACCACAAGCAACAAAAATGCCTGCAATATAAGCACGTTGTTGTCGTTCATTTCATTCTGATGGGATGGCAACAATTTTTTGATTAGTTTCTGCATCAAAAATTTGTAGGTCTTTTAATATTTCAGTAGCTCGTTCTTTAATTCGTAAACTGAATGTTTTGCTATTTTTTAATTTTGTACCTTGAACAATAATGATGTCAATTTTAACTTGATATAAATTTTTTAAAAACGTATAAATTGTTCGAATAATTAGATTACTAATTGAGGTTACTTCAAAGTTAAAAAAATGATTACTAATATTTAATGTCATATTATATTTAACAAAACCAGTTAAAAAAGCTTTCTGACACATTTGGTCAAATTCTTTTCTAACAATTTCCTCTTTTACTTCCAACGCAAAGCTCATATTTATCCCTCATTCTAATTTAATAATACAGAAAAACCACTACTTTAGCATAGTGGTTTATTAATTACCCTTTTTGTTTAAATTCTCGAATTTCTTGTTCTGAATCATGAAACGATTCAGCTTGAATATCACCATCAATTTTGCGAATAACAACATTTGCTAATTTAATTACAACTTCATGTGCAATTGATAATTGCATATGCTCAAATAATTTTGCAGCTTCTTCAACATAAGCGTGTAATGGATTTGTTTGAGCATAACTTCGTAAGTAAATTCCACTTCGTAATTTACTTGCTTGATCAATATGTTTTGTTCAATAATCATCAAACGAAGTAATAATTGCACTTCGTTCAATTTGATTAATAACATCAGCAGGAACATCTTCTGTTCGCGCTAAATAAAATTCATTCATTTTTGTTGCCACATATTTCGCAACTTCTTCTCGCTTCATTTTTTCCATGGCTGCTTTATCTAACACATTAGCTGCAACAACTTTATCACTAATCCCCTTAATTAAGTCATCATAATGAATAAATCATTCCCCATGCGATTTATTACCAAACATTTTGGTTAAATCATAAGCTGCCGAATATTGCATTTTTTTAATGATTGGTTTTAAATCAGTTGCTGTTAAAATTTGATCACGTCGTGCATACATTGCTTCACGATGTTGTGCTAAAACATTATCATAATCTAAAATATGTTTTCGTTGATCAAAATTCATTCCCTCAACTTTTTTTTGTGCATTAGAAATTGCTCTTGTTAACATTCGTGATTGAATAAAATCCGAACCTAACCGAGCAAAAATTCGACGTAGGCGATCCCCACCAAAACGCATCATTAATTCATCATCCATAGCAACATAAAACCGTGAAAAACCAGGATCTCCTTGTCGTCCTGCTCGCCCTCGTAACTGGTTATCAATTCGACGTGCTTCGTTTCGTTCAACCCCAAAAACAGTTAATCCTCCAATTTCTTTAACACCATCACCTAACTTAATGTCTGTTCCCCGACCAGCCATATTTGTTGCTAAAGTAATGGCTCCTTTTTCACCAGCTTTTGCAATAATGTCTGCTTCACGCTCATGATTTTTCGCATTTAACATTTCAAATTTTAAGTTAGCATTTCGTAAATAATGCGACACAATTTCTGATGAATCAACTGAAGTTGTTCCAATTAAAATTGGTTGTCCCTTTTCATGCAAGGCAATAATTTCTTTCATCATTGCTTGCATTTTTGCATCACGATTTGCAAACATATAATCAGCTTCATCACGACGAATTAATGAGTGATTAGTTGGAACTTGAATTACACGCATATTATAAATTTTAATAAATTCTTCTTCCTCTGTTTTTGCAGTACCAGTCATCCCACTTAATTTATTATATAATCGGAAAAAGTTTTGGTAAGTAATTGTTGCCATTGTCACTGTTTCTTCTTCAATATCAACACGTTCCTTTGCTTGTAATGATTGTTGCAAACCATCACTATAAGCACGTCCCGGCATTAAACGGCCAGTAAACTGATCAATTAAAATAATTTCATTATTTTGAACAACATATTCAACACCATTTTTAAAAACAAAATTAGCTTTTAAAGCATTTAGGATTAAATGGTATAATTCAGTATTTTTAATATCAAATAAAGAATTAATTGAAAAGATTTTTTCTGCTTTAGTAATTCCTTCTGGAGTTAAATAAACTTGTTTTGTTTCTAAATCAATTTCAAGATCATTCTCTCGTGATAATGATTTTGCAAAATGATCAGCTGCTTGATATTGCGGTGTTCGGTTTTGACGTCCCCCCGAAATAATTAATGGTGTTCTTGATTCATCAATTAAAATTGAGTCAGCCTCATCAATAATGGCATAATTTAATCCTCGTTGGACTTTCTCACTGTAAACTTTTACCATATTATCTCGTAAATAGTCAAATCCTAATTCAGCATTAGTAGTATAAGTAATATCACAACTATATGCTTCTCTTTTTGCATCTTTAGTGATATCACGAGAATTTAAACCAACTGTTAAACCTAAAAAACTAAAAACTTGACCATTAATTTCTGAATCCCGTCTTGATAAATATTCATTAACAGTAATAACATGAACACCCTTACCAGTTAAACCATTCAAATATGTTGGCATTAAAGCAGTTAAAGTTTTTCCTTCACCTGTTTTCATTTCAGCCACATCACCTTCATGAAGAACAATGCCCCCAATTAATTGGACACGATAAGCATGTAATCCTAAAATTCGACGAGCTGCTTCACGGGCAACAGCAAATGCTTCAACTAAAATATCATTTAATGTAGCACCTTCTACTAACTTCGTTTTAAATTCATTTGTCTTTTCTTTTAATACATCATCAGACAGTGCTCGCATTGTTTCATCTAATGCCATAATTTTATCTGCTATTTTCCCATGTTTTTTTACAATTTTACGATCGCTAACTGCCATTCAACTATCTCCTCTATTCTATATAATATAATTATAAACATTCAAATTTATTCTATCATAAAAAACAATAGTTGGCATAATTATTCCATTTTGACAAAATAAAACGACATTTTGTCGTTTTATTATATTATTTATTTTGAACAGCTTCAATACCAGGCAGTGGTTTCCCTTCCATATATTCTAAACTAGCACCACCACCAGTTGAAATATGCGTAAATTTATCTTTATATCCTAATTGAATTGCCGCTGCAGCTGAATCGCCTCCTCCAATTAAAGTAAAGGCTCCTTTTAATTCAGCAATTGCTTCACAAACAGCTTTTGTTCCAATACTATAATTTTTAAATTCAAAAACTCCCATTGGTCCATTTCAAGCAATCGTTTTTGCATCCGCTAATTCTTTTTTAAATAATTCAATTGTTTTGGGACCAATATCTAACCCCATATAACCATCATTAATATCCAAACCTGTTGTAACTTTTGCTGGTACATCAGCAAATTCAGGTGCTTCTAATGCATCAATTGGTAAAATAATTTTTCCTTTTCCTTTTGCTAAAAAGGTTTTAGCAATTTCAACTTTATCAACTTCTAATAATGAATTTCCAATTTTGTGACCTTGAGCAGCAAAAAAAGTATATGCCATTCCACCACCAATTAAAATCTTATCTGCTTTTGTTAATAAATGTTCAATTACCCCAATTTTATCAGAAACCTTTGCGCCACCAATAATAGCAACAAATGGTTTAACTGGATTGTCTACTCCTTGTGACAACATTTTTACTTCTTTTTTCACTAAAAATCCTAAACATGATTCAGCAATATTTTCTGCAATCCCAACATTTGAAGCATGAGCACGATGCGCAGTTCCAAATGCATCATTAACAAAAACATCACCCAAACTTGCTCAATATTTCCCTAAAGCAGGATCATTTTTGCTTTCTCGTTTTGCAGTTGCTTTACCATCACTATCAACACTAATTTGACCATTACTATTAATAATATCAGCAAAGCGTGTATTTTGAAATAAAATTACATCTTGATTATGCATTTCATCAATAGCTTCTTCCAATTGTTTTCCTTCAAAAGCATTAATAAACTTAAATGGTTGTCCTAATTTTTGTTCTAATACCTTTGCCACTGGCGCCATATCACGTTTTTCTAAATCATCAGCTGTTTTAACTTTCCCTAAATGAGAAAATAAAATTACTTTTGCTTCTTGTGCTAATAAATATTTAATTGTGAGTAAAGCTGCAGTAATCCGATTATCATCAGTAACTTGCCCATCCTTCATTGGAACATTAAAATCAACACGGACTAAAACTTTTTTTCCTTTAACTTGAACATCTTTTAATTCTTTTTTGTTTGTCATAAATCCTTCTCACTTTCTTTTTCATCTTTATCCAATATATATCTTACCGCAAAAAATACCTTTTTAATGACAACTATTAAGGTATTCTAAGGCAAATTGCGCTGCTTTTGCTCCATCACTAATCGCAGTTGCAATTTGTCGTAATGTTGTATTTGTCACATCACCAGCGGCATATAATCCTGGCAATGCTGTTAAACATTTATTATTAACAATAAAATAGCCTTCTTCATTTAAAACTCCTAAGTTTTTTGCAAAATCACTAATTGGAATCGCCCCAATATATGGGAAAATAGCACTAACTGGTAAATTATCAATTTTACCTGTTTTCACATTTTTAATAACAACTGTTGTCACCCGTTTTTCGGTCACATCCTTAATTTCAGTTACTATTGTATCAACAATAAAATTAATTTTAGGATGTGCTTTTACTTTATTCACAATATTATTATCAGCACGAAATTCATCACGACGATGAATTAGATAAACTTTATTAACAAAGCGCGCTAAATAAAGAGCTTCTTCAAGAGCAGCATAGCCTCCCCCAACAACAACTACATCTTTTTCTTTATATAAAGCGCCATCACAAACTGCACAATATGAAACTCCATGTCCTTCCAATTCTAATTCATCAGGCACTCCTAATTTACGTTCAACTGTTCCGGTTGCAACAATAACTGCTTTTGCTAATAAGATTTTTTTTGAAAATAACTCTAATTTAAACAAATTATCTTGTCTTATAATATTTGTCACACGATCAGCAATATATGGGATTTTTAATTTTTGGGTTTGTTCAAACATTTTCATGGCTAATTCATAGCCTTGAATATTATCAAAACCAGGATAATTTTCAATTTCACTTGTCTTTGTTACCTTTCCTCCTGGTGCTCCTTTTTCAATCATTGCAATATTTGCCATTGCTCGTGCAGCATAAATTCCTGCTGTCATCCCACCAGGACCAGCTCCAATAATTAAAATATCATATATTTCATTAGTATTGTTTTTCATATAATCATCCGTCTTTTCTTCATTTTATAACAGCTATCCATTGGGCAAATAATATTAAAATAATACCAATTAAAATCATTAAACTAAGAATAACATAATTCAATGTTCGCATATTTTTTAAAAATAAATAATGATCATCTCTTTGTGTTTCTAAAATAATCCGAATGAAATTATAACCAGCAATATACATCCCAGTTTTAATTCCACAACGGAAAATTTTTAAACGATGAGGGTTTTCTATTTTTTCTAATTCTCGGACATCAGCTGTAAAAATTTGTTTTAATCGTGCACCACAATATTTCCAATGTGCTTTCATCACTTGTTTTTTTGTCATCTTATGTTTATTTTTAAAATAAACTTTTTTCAAATTTACTTGTTGTGATAAATTATTAACAACCATAGGATCGGGTTTGATATCATAGTATCATTTTGCTCAAAAACCTTTTCACGATAACTGCATAAAATCAGGTTCTTCTTTTTTAAACCTTCAATAATAACTATAACGAAATATTAATGGTAATGCAATCACAATTAAGAATCATAATAAAATATTAGCCAATGATTCATATAGAAAAATTGGTTGAAAATATTGCACATTATTAAAATCAGTTGGGTCAACAGGGTTTCCGTTAATCCCAATTGCCTCTGTTGGATGAAAATTATTTGGTACCGGAGTTGGGACATATCATTTAAATAAATTATCACGAATAAAACTTGGCAATCACATTAATTGTTCGCGTGCAATTGGTTCTCCTAATAATTCATGATTAAAAAAATTACCTCATCGCCCAATTGCTTGTGCTAACAAAATATTTGGAACAATTAAATCAGCATATACTCATAACGAAATATTATGTTTTCGTGATTCAAAACCAAATCAAATTCAGCCGGCAATTAAACCAAAAATTAGCCCCCCATGAATACTCATTCCTGGTTCTCAGAAAGCAAATAATGTAAAAAAGAAAATTGGATTTTTAACATCAAATTTACCAAAAAAACTAGCCCCTAATAAAGCAATCGGTGTAATCACAAAAATTCCTCAGTAAAATCCTTGCGTTGGAATATCACGTTTGCGAAAATTAATTCATGATAAAATAATGGTAATTGCAAAACCACAAAAAATTAAAAATCAATAAGGACGAAATCAATTTCCATAAGTATCGTGGACAATTCATGTTGCTAAATTCACGTTATAAACTCCTTCTCAATTCTATTTTGAATATTCTTTAAAACGATCTTGTAAAATTTGCATCGAAGAAATTCCCGCTTCATCTAATTTTAATTTTGAAACTGCTGTCTCAACTAATTCACTAACATTACGCCCATATGTAACTGGAATTGTTACAATTGGTACCTTTGTATCTAAAATTTTAATATGTTTATACTTAGATCCTAATCGGTCAATTGATTTATAATGTTCATCATCTAAATGAATTAATTCAATTACTAAATCAATTTTTGATTCATCTAATAACACTTGCAAACCATAAATTTTACTTAAATCTAAGATTCCTAAACCACGGACTTCAATTAAATTTTTTAACATTTCATGTGATTGCCCATATAATCTATTATTTCGTTGCTGAATAATAATCCGATCATCACCAACAAACAAATGATTTTTTTTAATTAATTCTAATGTCATTTCTGATTTTCCAATTCCTGATTTTCCTTTTAATAAAATTCCTTTCCCAAAAACATTAATTAATGATGCATGTTCTTCTGTTACTGGTGCGAAATGTTCATCAAAAAATTCTAATACCATTTGATATAAACGACTTGTTGTAATATTGCTTGCACGAACAACTGGACAACTATGTTTTTCCGCAATTTCTAATAATAATTTATCAGTAAATTTTTCCGTTAAAATAATCATTGGAATATTTTCATTTAAAATATACTTATAGCGCTCTCTTCTTTCTTTTTCACTTAAGGTATTCACAAATAATTGCTCTTTATTTGATAACAAAACTACCCGACGATTACTATTATTTTTTTCAAAATCAAAGCCAGCTAATTCTAATCCTGGTCGATTAAGACCATAAATTTTAATAGGTCGTTTAAGACCTTCCCTTCCAGCTAACACCTCGTAGTCAAATTTATCAACAATATCTTTTACAATAAACTTTGTCATTCCCAGTTCCTCCCTGTAAATTAATACTATCACAAATCATTATTCTGCTTCAATTTCAATAATAATATCGCGTAATTCTGCAGCTCGTTCAAAATCAAGTTTTTTACTTGCCTCATACATTTCTTTTCGTAAATCTTGTAGTAATCCTTTTTTAACTGTTTTATAATCTTTTGATTTTTTATTTTTAATGTTATGTAATTTATCATTTTGACGTTTAATATTAGTATAATTACGAATATTCTTAATAATTGTTGTTGGAGTAATATGATATTTCAAATTATATGCCTCTTGAATTTGCCGATGGCGAGCAGTTTCTCGCATTGCTTTTTGCATTGATTCAGAAACACTATCAGCATATAAAATAACATGCCCAGCTGCATTCCTTGCAGCACGACCAATTGTTTGAATTAAACTTCGTTCATTTCGTAAAAATCCTTGCTTATCAGCATCAAGAATACAAATTAATGATACTTCTGGAATATCAATTCCTTCACGAATTAAGTTAACACCAATAATACAATCATAAACTCCTTTTCGTAAATCCAATAAGATTTGACTACGTTCTAAAGTTTTTAATTCACTATGTAAATATGCAACTTTAACATTTTGTTCTTGTAAGTAACTTGTTAAATCTTCTGACATCCGAATTGTTAAAGTAGTAATAAAAACACGTTCATTTTTTTTCCGACGAATTTTTACTTGTTCAATAATATCATCAATTTGTCCTACTGTTGATTTTACTTCTACGGTTGGATCTAATAATCCCGTTGGACGAATAATTTGTTCAACCACTTCATTATTTACTAAACCTAATTCATAATCACCCGGAGTTGCTGAAACATAAATAACATTTTTTAATTTTTGATTAAATTCATCAAAATTTAAGGGACGATTATCTAATGCACTTTTTAAACGAAAACCATAATTTACTAAGGTTTCTTTTCGACTTCGATCTGTATTATACATTGCTCGAATTTGCGGCAATGACATATGTGATTCATCAATAATAGTTAAAAAATCTTGGCCAAAAAAATCAATCAAAGTATACGGCGCTTCACCTTCTTCTCGTAAATCTAAATGTCGTGAATAGTTTTCAATTCCAGAACATATTCCATTTTCACGAAGTAAATCTAAATCATATTCAGTTCGTTGTTTTAAACGTTGTAATTCAACAATTTTTCCAGCTGCTTCTAATTCAGCTAAGCGAACTTTTAATTCTGCTTCAATTCGTTTAATTGCTTCAGCTAAACGTTCTGGAGAAGTAATATAATCTTGCGCTGGAAAAATTGTTAATGTTGATAACCGCTGTGTAACATTACCAGTAATTCCATCAATATAAGCTAAATCATCAATTTCATCTTCAAACAAATCAATGCGAATAAAAGTTTTAACATTTCACCCTGGAACAATTTTAATTACATCACCTTTAGCACTAAAACTACCTGGAATCAATTCAATATCATTACGAACATATCCTGATGATACTAAAAAATTGGCTAAATCTTTTTTACTAATTTTTTGATTACGATTAATTTGCAAAAAAGATTTTTTATATTCATTTGGATCTTGTGCTCCATAAATTGCAGCAACAGAAGCCACGACAATAACATCTTTACGAGTTGTTAAAGCATTAAAAGCACTTAACCGCATCATGTCTAACTCCATATTTTGGCGAGAATCTTTATTAATGTATAAATCTTTTCCTGGCAAATAAGCTTCCGGTTGATAAAAATCAAAGTTTGAAACAAAATACTCAACACGATTTTCTGGAAACATTTCTTTTAACTCAACATATAATTGCATTGCTAATGTTTTATTATGTGCCATCACCAATGTTGGTTTTTGATAATTTTCAATAACATTTGCCATTGTAAATGTTTTTCCAGTTCCCGTTGCTCCTAATAAAACTTGATGTTTTTTATTTACTAATAAATTGGTAGTTAATTTTTCAATTGCCAGGGGTTGATCACCTGCTGGCAAATAATTTGATGTTAATTTAAACACTATTTCACTACTCCTTTATAATTTTGCTTTTCTATAATTATATCAATTTTCCTTATAATTACTTTAAAAATAAAAAAGTAAAAGGAATTTTACTTTTTTAGCCATTAGTAATATTAACAACAGGAATATCAACACCAGCTCAATAAAAATCAATTGTTTTATTGGTTGTAAATTGCATTACTTGCACTTTCATTTCATAACTACCCGTTACTTTTCCCCCATCTGGTGTAATTGTTACAATATATTCTCCCTTTACTAACTCAGCACCAGTTGCTCCCGTTGGTTTCTGTTTAATTTCTGTATTTAAAGAAACTCCAGCACGGTATTCTTTTGGCAATCATTCCATAACAGCTGTTTGAACACTTTTTACTAAATCTTCTTCTTTAAAATTATTATTTAAAAATGAAGGAGCTGGAATTTTATTTGCAAACTTTGTTAAATCTAAATCAAACATTGGTTCATCAACAACCTTAACTGTAATTTAAATTTTTTTAGTAACACTTGTTGCTTTTTCTGGTGCTGAAATAATAACATTATATGCTTGTTCTAATAGTTTTTTTGTATCATCAGTTTCTTTTTCAACTTTATATTCAATTTCATCTTTTTTTTAACTGCTGGTGCTAATTTTCCTTCAACATACTGTTGAACAGCTTTTTTTAAATCACCCACAGTATTATTAATCGTTAAATTACTCTTAAATCCTTTTGTTGAAATAGTTGCTAAATCAAATTTAAATTTACTTTGATCAACAACATTAATACTAAAATTACCCATTCCTTAGATGGTCTTTTCATTAGCTTTTGCTGTTAAGGTAAGTTCATAATTTCCAACCACTAATTTTCCGCCTGTAGTACTACCAGCTGGCATTGTTTTTACCTCTAATTCAATTTCATCAGGATTTACTTTAATATTACTTTCTTTATCTAATTCAGCAATAATAACATCTTTAATATTAGATTCACTTTCATTGGTTGTGAAATAATCCTTTTTTAATATGGTAAAATCAACTGCCCCTAAATCTGATAAAACTGAATAACCCTATTGATGAATTTTTGCTTTACCATTGATTTGATAATAACCCTTTAATGTTTGCTTTGCTTCTGCACTAACTTTTGCTTTATTAACCATTGCAGTATTAATAAATTCTGCTGATGGTAATAAATTTTGGGATGTTTGAAACAATGTTCCATCAGCAGCCGACATTATACGGACAACTACTCCATTAATACTCGTTGGTTTATCTTTTTCATTTCCCAACAAAGTAACACTATAAACTGCAACCGCCAAAGAATTAACTGCGGCTGTCCCTTGGTCATAATTTGTTCATGGATTTTATAACTCTAACGATGGATAACGCATTCATTGATTTTGTGAAATGTTTTGATAATTATAATAAAACTTATTTTCTGCCACTGAATCGCCTTTCATATATAAAACGTTATACATTAAAAAATTATTAACTGCATTAATTACGGCTGGAGCAGCTGTTTTGGCAACTTGATTATTACCAGGAAAATCATCAAATGGATTAGTTTGACAACCAATAACATTAATTCCAATTGCTGATGATAAAGAAAATGTTGTTAATAATGATAATAATTTTTTCATTTTCTATACCTCCTTAATCAATTGTATTTCGTTCCATTTTTTTAATTTGTCTTTTACTTAGTTTTGTGTAAGAATACTTTTCACTAATGTTAGTAAACAAGATTTCTTGAACTTTTTCTTTAATATCTTTCTTCTGATCTTTTGTTAAAATTAATAAAACACTTCTTTTATGCGCATATTCTGATGTAGAACTAACTTTGGCCATCGCTTTATAAATCACACTCATTCGACGAATACCATAATGAGCTCGCAAGAAACGAATATGTAAAGTGATTAATGTTATTGCAATCATAACAATCGCCATTGCGAGTAACACTAAACAGTTCTTAATAATATCTGCTTGATAATATCATAGTTGTCCTGCTCCAGAAGCAATTCCATAAATAATATTGCCCATATTATGCATTGCATAAGTAAACGGCATAATGTTTGATAATGTATTATAGAATGGATTTGACATAAAAGCTGGGAATAAAATTCAGCCACAAGCAAAGTTAAACATTAAAACAACCATATTTAACACTCGTGATGATACTTCACCTGAAATTGCTAATCAAATTCCGCCAACAATAAAAGTAAAGATAAAGCCAACATATAAAGCAAATAAATATAATAATCAAAATGCTGAACCTAATTGTCAAAACCCAATTGGTAATAACATTAGTAATAAAATTGAAACTTGAATAAACATATTAACTTGCAAAATTAACATTTTGCATAAATAATGTTGATAAAATCTCGTGTTTGGTATTCGTGATCGGCGATTATAAATAATTGTTGATGCAAAAATTCCAATAAAAGTAGTAACTAAAATAAATGCCTCTCCCAAACCAATTCCATATTGACTATATTGTTTTCCAATTAAAGTGTATGGCATTTTAAAAATATCAAGAAGATATGAACCTGTTTTCGGTAAAACTTTTTGCTGATGATGAAAATTCAGAATAATTCATTTCTTTTCTTGCAAAAGAAACTTGTTTTGTGCTTTTATCAATTTGAAACGCTGGAGGTGGACTTGTAATCCCAATATGAAATAAATCATTAACAATTGGCATTAAAGAGATTGGTAAAATTCCAGTTAAAAAACGATAAATTTCATCAGCAATTTTAGCATCAATATAATTTCCTGAAATAGCAACATCTAAAATATTTTTTAAGGCAACTGCTCTTTTTTGCACTGGAATAATATCAACCAAATTAATTCCCATGATCCCTGGAATTAATGATGGATCAAGAAATTCAAAAAGAAAACGATTAATATCTGCCTCTTGAATTGTTCGATCATTTGGTGTAGTTGATGTTGGAGGATAATAACTAAACATTGTAAATAATGTTGTTGCCATTAATTGTGGTAAAATTTGTGCAAGAAAGATGTTGTTAAATTCGCATAAAAGTTACTAATCATTCCACTAGCAAAATTTTGCCGGAATGTTCCTCAAAATGTAATCCGATTATTTGTAAACCAACGTAGTTCTTTAATAATAAAACCATTTAATTCTGTTGCTGGTAAAGTATGAGTTGGATCACCATCTTTACAAAGATTATTACCATCAAAGCCATCAAAACAAACATAACTAGCTTTATTCATATTTACAATTAATGTAGCTAAATGTTGTGTAAATCCTTGTGGAATTCGAACTTGTATTAAGTACTTACTATCTAATTCTCTAACATTTTGCCCACTATAACGAACATAATCGCCTTCAACTTTTCCAACTTTTAAATCATAAGTAAAACGATTAGTATTTGGATTATAAAAATTTAATTTAGTAACAGCTTCATCAGTAATACTAGTATAATAATCAATCTTTCCAACCATTTTTGCTTGAATAGTACAGTCAGTTTGATTATGAACAGTATAATCAAATGAAACTGCTTCTGCATTTAGTAATGAATCAGTTCCATCTGTTGATGGTGGAAAATTTTTATCATCTTTATAAATCATACAAACATTAGCATCTTGATTAACAATTGCCATTGGAATTCTTTGTAAATTTTGGTATGGATTAAAGAAAGCTCAAATATAGAAAAATCCATAAATAAAGGTCATAAAGCAACCAACAATGGCAATTACTTTATTAAATGGTTTTTCAATAAAAAATGCCCGTAATTCAGTTCTTAAAATTTGACGAAATTTTGGTTTAATTTCAATATTGTTTTTCTTATTTACCTTGTATTCATCATTTTTCATTCAAGAGCCTCTTAATCGATTCCTTCTCGATTATCGTTATAAACATAATTTGTTTTTAATTTTATTAATTCTGCATTATATTTTGCAAATTTAAATTTATTTGTAATTTTATCTTTTTGTTGTTCAACAATTACACGCAATTCATTTTCTAAATTTTCTATTTCATGATTAATATCCATAATTTTATTATTTATTTTACGAATTTTAATGTTGTATAATTCATCTTTTATAATTTTTGATAATTTATAGTTTTTATTTTTTTCCGCATTCAACTCTTCTAATTGTCGTTTTAATTTTATAATTCGCTCTTCTATATGACGATTAACTTGAGTTTTATTTGCTTCTAATTCTTTAATATTATTAGCTAAAATTAATAATTTTTCTTGATAAATTGGAATTAATCTAGCTTCTGGTTTAGTTTGTTTTAAATGATTTAATTGTTCTTTTTCTAAGTTATATCCCACAATTAATTTATTAATTTTTTTATCATGCGGATTATCAAAAACAGTTAGCATTATATTACTATTTAATTCATCAATTTTCTTTTGTAAATATATTAATTCTTGTCGTAATGTATAAACTTTTTTTAATTTTAGTTTAGAACTATGTTCATTAACTATTCTTGATATAAGCATATATTCATCTTTTAATTCTTCATATTGCTCATTTAAAGCAACAATCCGGGCATAATTTGGATTTCTTTTTAACATTTCAATTTCTTTGCGTGCTTCTGTAATTTTTTCCCCTAATGCTTCTAATTTTATTTTTAATTTTTGGGATTTACGAATATCTTTGGCATCATTAGTAATCTCTGCTTTTTGAACTAAAACAACATATTTTTGCTTAATTACTTCAAAACGATTATGTTAAACTTCACTTATTGCTTCTAATTTCTTGCTTCGAACTATGGCTGGATCTTTATATAAAGAATTAATTTTATCTTCTAAATTTTTTATTTTTTGTTCGCGATGTTTCTCATCAATATATTGTTTAATTAATAGCGAATATTCAACACTTAAGTTGTTAATAACACGGCGACTTCTAACAAAGTCTTTTGTTGCATCAATACTATCCATTGTTTCATAAATCTCTTTTAAACTGAATGTACCAAACATTTCAATACTACGATAAATATATGCGGTACATAATCCAATTCCTAAGAAAACTACTAGGAAAATCATTAAGGCACCAAAACATCCTAAAATTTCTGTATTGTACATGCTAATAATTCCCTCATTAGAAGCAATTCCATAGACAATATTGCTCATTCCAAAAATTGTATATTTAAATAGCACAATTTAACTAATTGCTTGGAAAAAACCATTTTGTAAAATAACTGGAAAACTTCCACCACCAGCAGTTAAATTAAAGACCGTATAAATAATACATAAGAATCGTCCAACATTATCGTCTGGCATCGAATATCATAAAGCCTGGGTTATTGTTGTTAAGACGGTCGCGGTGACTATCATTCACATTAACATATAAACAATTGGTGAGCCCAATTTTCCATAACCAACATCCAATAATCCTAAAAATAATAATAATGTTTGAACATAAGAAGTGATTAACATTGTAAATCATTTTAAAAAATAATGTTGATATCATTTTGCATTAGGTGTGTAGCTTTTTTTACGATAAATAAAAGTTTGTGTAATTTCTCCAATTCATAATGAAATTGAAATGAAATATAATTCTAATCCATATCCTTATGTTCCAAATTCATATCCTTGAATATGTCTATCAACGCTTGTTGAGCGTGACATATTATTTAAAAAGTATTGTGTTACTGATAATAATTTTGTTTTGTATTCAGAAAAATAAACACGTTGTTCTCATCTTGGATCATTGTTTGGATTTCCTAAATCTGGAAACATAATTTGAAATGCAAATGGTAAAATTTGTTCCATTTTAAGATTAACTGTTATTCCAATATTAATTGAAACAAGCACATCATTTTTAATATGATTAAACATTTTATTTACAGATTCATATAAAACCGGATTTTTTTTCTTTTAAATGTTGTAATGCTTTATATAAATTTGATGGTTCACCTGGTTTAGTACCAGGAAAACAAGCAGTTACGGTCCCATCACAATCATAATTATTAATATTTTTTACAACTTCCATAATAAAATTATAAATATTTTTGGGAATAATATAATACTCACCAAAACGAGAACTACCACCACCGTTTGAACTTTCGCCATGGTCTTGGCGCGATGATAATCAAAACATTGTTTCTGGTGCTAATGTTGTTAAAATACTAGTTGCTAAACTTCCAAAACTAACTTGTAACATACTCATCATATTTCCAATCATAAAACTATGTTCATAAGTTGCTCAAAATTCCATTTTATTACTGCTAAAATAATCCATTGTTTTAAAGAAATCATTTTCATCATCAGTAAAATTAGGATCACCAATTTGTGCTAATCCTCGCATTAATTTATATGTATTTAAAGTATAACTAGTTTGAATTTTTAATTGCACTCAATATTTACTATTTGGTGTAAAGTTAGTTTCATCTTCTTTTAAATATTTAATTGTTGGTGTAATATCACCAATCGATGTTGTTAATGTTTTTGAATTTTCATCGTATTTATTATTATTAGTAATAACACTGTCAATTAATGAAGCATAACGATAATTAAGTTCATATTGATTAGGATCAAATCCTTCACTTTGATATCATTTGCTAGCTTGACCATTACATTCCTCTGAATTTTTTGCTTGTAAATAACCGACTTTAACAGCATTATCAATAAACTCTGTTCCACCTTTTGTATTTACATAAGCAACACAAGTTGCATTGTCACGATTGGCAATTGCCATAGGTACTTTTAAAATATTAGCAACTGGATCTCAAACTACAGTAATACAAATAATTCCATATAAAAATGACATAAAACAGATTAGCAAAAATCTTAATAAATGTTTTTTATCGCGAGCAATTGAATTATACAATTCTGTTTTAAAAATGCTTCCAAATGTCGCACGACCATATTTAATGTTATTGATATTTTTTTCAGTTTTAGACTCAACAACTTCATTTCGATTTCCATCATCGCCATCCATATTTTCACTAATTTCTTTTTCGTTGTTGTTCATATTCAAATAACCCCTTTATAAATTTATAAAAAACACTGACTCATAAATGATATCACAAAAAAAGTTATTAAGCAATAAAATAAATTATGTAAAATAATACACGATATGAATATAAAATACAAGAAAATAAATAATTAATTTTAAAATTTATAATTATGAATGAATTTTTATGACAATTAAGAATTTGTAAAAGAAAATAAAAATATTTTAAAATAAGGTATTATAGCAAATTATTAACTACAATTTTTCATTAATTTTTTTGAATTGCATTTACAATTAAAAAATAAAACTCTAAATTATAAAAGTTTTATTTTCTAAATTATTTTTAAATTTGTAAAATCTAAAACAAATTTTTTAGGTTTCTTAATAAAAAAAGCTTTAATTGTTTGTGCGGCAATAAAATAAATAGTTGTTAAATAACCAGTAATATTTAATTTACTAAAAAAACTATTTGCATTCTTAATACAAGAATTAAGAATACTACCAACTAAATGAAATAATAATAAAATAATTAATTTTAGACATAATAATAATGTTGTTCAATTAATGCAAATTTTAAAAAAGTTGCTTTTTGATAAAAAACGGTATTAATAAAAGATAGAATAAAAAATAATGAAAAAATAACTATACATATTACAAAAGGAAATATTTCTTCTTTTATCGTTAAAATATCTGTTGTTGAAAATAAAATAGCAAAGTAAACAAAAACAAAAATACTCGTAATAAAAATAATAATATTTTCATGAAAATTCATTCTTTGATTAACATTAATGCTTGTTTTAACAATTTTGTCAATTTCTTTTTTATTAAAAAAAATAAATTAATAATAAAACTTAAGTTAAAAAAACTATATATTAAAATTAAAAAATAATATTTATTATATTTATTATCTTCTAATACTGTTGTTCAAGTAATAATTAAAATACTATAAAAAATATTCATAATTACACCATACAGAACAATAGTTAAATATGGATAATAACCCTTTAAAATAAAATTAAGAAAAAATATTTGAAAAATGGGATCATATATCGTAATGCTAATATTGTACTTAAAAAAGAAAACTGCTGTAAATAAATAGTAACTAATAATCAATAATAAGAATAACATTAAAATTAAAATACTTATATTAATAATAATTTGAATAATGCGTCTATAACCATAAATTGAAGTTGTCATTATTTGCTCCTTGATATTTTTAACTAGTGATATATTGTAATATAATAATTTGGATAAATAGCTTTTTCTTAATTTAATTATAGCAAAAAACTACTTTAAAATTGATTATCTAATAATAAATAAATTACTCTCTTTCTTAATAAAAAAATTAAATGTTATAAAAAAAATTTGCATTTCTTAACTAAACAATGCAAACTTTACCAACTATTTTATTTTTTTATTTTCTCAATTATTTTTTTATTTCCTCGTTACATTTTGAATAAACATCTGATAAACTACGTTTTTCAATCATTGCTCTAATCATCTGTGAAATTAAATTAGCAATTAAAATGACTTCTAACCCGTCAAATAATCGATCTTGATTAATATCAATCGTATTTGTAACAATAACCTTTTTAACTGTCCCATCATTAATAAGTTCTGTTAAACGCTCTTTTGCTGGGGGTGAAAATACTCCATGGCATGCTAATAAATAAACTGCTTTTGCCCCATGCTGTTTTAATGCTTTTGCTGCATTACAAATTGTGCCAGCTGTATCAATCATATCATCAACAATAAAACAAATACGGTCTTTGACATCTCCTAAAATAAATTGAACTTCACTAACATTTGGTTTTGGACGGCGCTTATCAATTACTGCAATATTCCCAGCTAAATTTCCTAAACGATTAGCCACATCTCGTGCCCGTACTAATCCACCATGGTCTGGTGAAACAATTGTTATTTCTTCTTTAAGATGGTCTTCTTTAATTTTTCGAACAATTGTTCTTACTAATTCTTGTGTTGAACGTAAATCATCAACTGGAACATCAAAAAATCCCATTGATTGTGGTGAATGTAAATCAACAGTCATTACTCTTGTTGCCCCTGCTGTTGTTAACATATTTGCCACTAATTTACATGTAATTGGTTGGCGACCACGTGCTTTTCGGTCTTGACGAGCATATCCAAAGTAAGGAATGATCACATTAATGCTTTGTGCACTACCTCGTTTTAGAGCATCAATCGCAATTAATAATTCCATTAGATTCTCATTGACTGGTCAAGATGTTGATTGAATAATATAAACATCTTTCCCCCGCACTGAATTCATTGCCCGTACCAAAATTTCACCATCAGCAAAACGAACAGTTTCCATTTCTTGTCTTGTTACACCTAAAATTTTACAAATTTCGTCTGCTAATTTTATTCCAGCAGATAGTCCATATATACTAAAACTTTTTTCTTCCATTAGTCCTCCTCTAAACATTTAAACTCCAATAAAAATTCTAAATTGAATCTCTACCTATTATTATATACATATCCATAATTAATTAAACTAACTTTGTTATAAAAATGCTATAATTAAATAGTGAAGGTGATTAGAATGACACAAACAAATCAAGCAAAAGATATTATTGATAATCTTCGCCCTTATATTAACCAAGATGGCGGAGATATTGAATTTGTTGAAGTTAAAAATAATATTGTTTATGTTCGTTTGGCAGGAGCATGTGTTGGTTGCGGATTAATTGATTCAACAATTAAAGATGGTGTTGAACAAATTGTTAAACAAGAAATGCCTGGTATTATTGCAGTAGAAGTTATTATGTAACTTCTTTTTTTGTAAATATTTTTTAAAGCAATTTTTTGATCAATCTGATGAGTAACAACCATTCCAACTAATTCGCTAATCTTACTTTCAACTTGGTCACGATTATAATATTCACCACTAATAAATTTAGCGCTAAAGAAAACAACAACAATTAAAATAAAGCAACTAATGGCATAGCTTAAATATAAATATAAAATAACTTGCTTTAATGAATCTAAAAATAAATCATTTTTAATAAATGGTAAATTTCAATCTAAATTTAAATTACTAAAAATACCAACTTGATAATGTGCAAAACCCCGAATTAAAAACTGTACAAGAAATGTTACTAAAGCATTTAATGCTGAAAAACAACCCGTGACAGGTTGATTTTGAATCCGATAATTCCACATCATTGTCATTGAAAATAAAATTCCAAACAAAAATATCATTGCAAAACCATTTAAAAATTGACAAATTAATAAAACTTCCGGAATTGAAATGATAGCAACAAAAATAAAATATAGACTTCAAATTATTAATGCTAAAATTAATGAATTCTTAATTCCAATTTTTCTAATAAAAAAATAAATAAACATTGCACCAATAATTTGCGCAAACCATAAAATTTCTTGAACTAAATGTAAATAATATTCCACCATCATTTTACTGTGATAACGTACTCAAGTTTCTTGTGCTAAAATAAGATTTAAAAAATCACCTTGACTTAATTATCTTAAAATAGCAATAAAAAATAATAAACTAAGAGAATAACAATAATTTTTCATCATGAAAATGTACTAAAATGTTTTAAAACTTTCGGAGAAAAAGCACCAATATTGTTTTTAATTTCCGGCATATAAAAACAAAAAGCAAATGAAAACATTAGGATAATAGTAATTATTCCAAAAATAATATAACGGAATGTTAACTCACTATTATTAAAATTTTTAACAAACATCAATACATTAGCACCAGTCATATTCGCTATTACAACAATTGGTAAATTTAAAGTTACTGTTGCAAAAGGATTAGTTCGATAAAAATAAATCTCATTAAAACTTAAATATCATAATGAATTTGTTGAAACACCAAAGCCAAAAGTAATCGTACAAATAATCATAGTAATTTAATTTTGCGGTAAAATAAAAACTAATAAAATTCCTAAAAACATTAAGCAATATGAAATTCAAAACCATAATTTCCGACTTTGAAATAATCCTGTAATTCATGAAGCTGGAATAAAAAAGATTGCCGCATATAAAGATGTACTAACTACTAATAAAAGAGTAATTGAATTAATATTTTTAGCAAAATCAAAAATGATAAAATTATAATTTAAAGTTAGTTAACATGATAATGCTAACCAAAAACAAAAATGCTGAATAATAAAAACTCATTGATAAAAATATTTTATTCCTTTTTTAACCAAGTTAGTTATATATCCTAACATAAGTAAAACTGTTAAAAAAGGATATAAAAATAAATTATCTCAATTATTCATAATTTTATCCTAAAGATTATTAAGTTTTTCAACACGAAGCGCATGACGACCAGCATCAAAAGTACTATTTAAAAACATATCAACAATTCAAATTGCATTTTGATTTGCAATAACTCTAGCACCCAATGCCAAAACATTAGCATTATTATGTTCGCGCGCTAATTTTGCTAGCATTGTTTCATTACACAATGCTGCTCTAATTCCTTTTACTTTATTTGCCGCAATTGAAATTCCAATTCCTGTTCCACAAATTATAATTCCAATACTATTTTTTTCTTTAATTACGCGTTCACCAACAACTTGACCAATATCAGGATAATCAACTACCTCAATACTATCTGTACCTAAATTAATAATTTCATATTTTTGTGCAATTAAATGTTTAACAATTGCATTTTTCATTTCAATACCTGTATGATCATTCCCAATCACAATTTTCATTCTTGTTGTTCTCCTTTTCCTACAATTTAACTATAACATATTGATTTTTTAAATAAAAAACAAAAATTAATTCCTTGTAATAATATCCAATAATTTTCCAGGACTCATTGACGTTACTGTTACAATTAATTTTGTCTGTTTTGCAACTACAACATATAAGTTCCCTTTTAAATCATCTAATTTAATATATAAATTTTTTGTTGTCTCAATTCGATCAGAAGAATTATCAATCATTTTAATAATTTTTTCTTTAATAATTCAGTCATTTTCATTTTTAAAAGCAGAAATTCGTTCTCGAATTCGTTGCAAACAATGAAAAGAAAACCCTAAACGGTGTTGATAATAATATCCCATTTCTATATCCACCTACTTTACAATTATTATACAGATATATTTTTAAAAAAAATAATGATAAAATATTAAAAAAAAGTAGTACTTTCCTTTACACTTTTTTATCTATTTGCTATAATTCCTTTGTGTCTTAAAAGTCGAAAGGAGAGCAAAAATGGCTAATATTAAATCACAAATTAAAAGAGTTAAAACAAATTCAAAAGATAATTTAGCAAATAAATCTTTTAAATCATCAGTAAAAACAGCAATCAAAAAAGCAGAAATCGCTATTAACGCACAAGAAGCAAACGCATCAGAATTAGTTAATACTGCAATTAGTTTAGTTGACAAAGCAGTGACTAAAGGAATTTATCATGCTAATAAAGCAGCTCGTGTTAAAAGCAGATTAATGCTTAAAGCACATTAATTTCAAAATCCTTTTCAACAAAGACAGTAAATATTAAAAAATAAAAAAAATCATAATTAATATGATTTTTTTATTTATTTTTTGATTTATTAGAGTCATCTTTTTCAAAAACATTATCATCCTTAAACTCATCATCAAATAGTGTTGGATCCATTTCATATTTTTGTCCATTCATCATTGCAGTAACTACTTTTTGGTATTCTGTATTGGCACGAATTAATTTATTACGGTCTGTTTTAGGAGCTAAAACTGCTAAAATAATAACCATAATTCCTGCAAGAAGACCAGTAATCATTGAAATAATTGTAAAAATATGTAATACTTGGTAAGTTGTGCTATTATAAACTTCGCTTACTAAACTATTAATTGTCATAGTTAAATCTGAATCTGGTAATAATAATCATCCTGTTATTTCTAATTGTGGGTCGTTTTTAATAATATAGCCACCATTAGGTACCGATATACTATTAAAATATTTCTCAACAACATTTGGTAATAATACTTGAATTAATGACAATGAAGAATAAAGAAGAATAATGATTGATAATACAACTGGTCAGAATCTAACAACATAATTATCCCGTTTAAAACGCTTTTTCCCTAATAATTCATAACCCAAGAAAATTCCTGGCAAAATCGATAAAATTCCTGAGAAGGTTTGCAACCCTGCGGACTGCATTAATAAAAATTTATATTTTGAACCAAAACTAAATACTTCACTAAAATTATTGTTAGCATTATGTAAAGCACTATCAGCCACACCACCAATAATAACAATTACACTAGTTCCTGGAATTGTATAAACAATTACTTTTGTGTCTAAATAGATATTTAAATAGGAATTTAAAAATCACAATAAAATTAACAAAGCAGAAGCTAAAATAACAAAACCAGCAACAATTTTCTTTAAAATTGGCATATACTTTGGTTTTGAAGTATAAAAGTAAAACCGTGGGTCTAGGCGTGGATGAATTGGCATATTTGCCATTTGCTGCATCATTTGTGACATATCAAATTTACCTGGATCACTAAAGTCCGGGCCAATGCCACCCATTGACGCTCCTATGCCTCCAATTCCCCTTGCTGATCCTACTTCCGGTTGTGATTCGTCTGCCGCTTCTTCATTAGCTTTAACTTTTAACTTCTCACGAGCATTATCAATTGCTTTTTCATCAGTAAAATCAGCTGTGGCATCAATTAACTCATTAGTGACGATGTTTTCTCTGGTAATATAATTTTTTTCAACACCAAAATTTGAAACAATATATTGCACAAAAGCAACATATTCTTCATCTAACATATTAAAAGTAGCCCCATCAACCTTTTCAATTGTTTCTGATTCATTAGTAATATCAGCCAAAACCTGAGCAAATGAAAGAGTAAATTTATTATCATTTAAATTTGCATTAAATTCTTTTTCTAATGTTAATAAATTACAAACTTGTTGAATTATTAATTTTTTAAAGTCCTGGTTAACTATTACTTGTGCCTTAATATTATCATCGTTAAAGATATTATATAATGTATAAACTATATGGGCATATAATTTATTTTCTTTCATTTATTTATGTCCCTCATCTCTCTTTTTTTAATAATTTAATTTATATCAAATAATTTAATTAAATACAAATCACTACTAATTTCTTTTCTTATTATACCTTTTTTTATATTATAATCAATTCAAAATAATTCTTGAATAATATTATTTGCTTTATTAATACTGAAATTATGCATATGCTCTGAAATTTTTTTTACTCGAAACGGATGAATTTGTAAAATTTCTGCAATTTGTGAAGGTGTTTTTTTTAAAGCAGATAAAACAATAATATCTCTTGTAAAAATAATACTATTGGTAATTAATGCTAATAAAGCAATACTATTTAAACCCCGTTCTTGTAAATAATGATAATTTATTAAAAAACTATTCAAATCATTTTTTAATAAATCATCAACTAATTTAAAAATATCGGTATCTAAATACTTTGTCATATTATTTTCAATTAATTCCATCGTAATATTTGAGTTTATTAATAACAATTTTTCTAATTCATTTTTAATAATATATAAATTATTTGGCAAATATTCAACAATCTTAGGAATTAAATTTTGTTTAATCGTCCCATTATGCTTTGTAATATAATAATCAATAAACTTAATTAATTCATTATATGATAAATTTGTTGCTTTTAAAACACTAGTTAATGCTAACATTTGTTTAGTTATTTTTAAACGATTACTAAGTTTATTGACTGGACAAATAAAAATAATAAAAGTACTCGGATTTGGAGCTGCTAAATATTCCATTAAAATTGTTAAATAACTTTTATTGTCTATTTTTGTTTTAATCTTTTCTTCTGTAAGAAAATAACTATCATTAACTATTATTATTCTTTTTTCTGAAAAAATTGAAGTTGTGTTGGCATCATTCAGAATAGATAATAGGGGGTCTTCTAAATAATTATATTCTTGTAAATCATACTCATTATCAGGATTAATTTTTTTTAAAATCTTATTTTTTTGCATTTTAATTAAAAAAGCATCTTCTCCATATATTAAAAACATCTTTTAAAGCTCCTTTAGAATGTTTTAAAACTTATGACAAAGTAATATTATCATATAAAGTAAAAAATAAATTAAGGATTTAAAATAATTTAATTGCTGTTGATGCTGACATAATATTAAATTGAAGATTTCTTCTACAATTTGTAAAATAAATTTAACACCTAATTGTTTTTAAATTTTCAACAACAATTGGCGCCGGATAATTTTGGCGTTTTGTTTTTTCACCAGAGATGAAGCAAACCTTTGGTGTTATTTTTTGTAAAAATGCTAAGCTTGAACTAGTTTCTGAACCATGATGCGGAACTTGTAACAGAATGATTGGATATAATTTTTCTCGTAATAAATTTATTTCAATTTTTTTACTAATATCACCTGTTAATAAGATTTGATATTGACTTATTTTAACCAAAAGCACTAAACTATTATTATTTTCATCTTTATCATTAATTGTTTTATGTAAGACAGTAAATCCTAATCCACCAAATTGAAATGTTTTCAATTTTGTATCATTTTGAATTACTTGTTTAACATTAAAATATTTTTTTACAGTTGGTAAATTATTCTTATGATCATCATGTTGATGTGAAACAAAAATAGCATCAATTCAATTAATACCTGCTCATTTTAAATAATTACTAACTAATTGTTTTGAACGACCATAGCCAACACCAACATCATATAAAACTGTTTTTAAAGCACGCTTGTCTTGAAAAAACAATTGTTTGACCGTTACCAACATTTAACATTGTCTTTGAATAATGAATACTAGTAAAATATGATTGCAAACTATAACAAATTATTGATAGAATGCAAAATATTCTAAATATTTTGTTTCCAAACACACTTTTATTCATTCCTCATAAAAGAATATAATATAATAAAAGAAATCACAAAGGGACATAACCAATATTTCATATTAAATTAATTTTATTTAAAATCACCATATAATTAATTAATTAATTAAAAATAAGTAAAAATATTGATAAATAAAATAACATGGTGGTATAAAAACAATTATTAAAGAGAATAAATAAATTAATGATAAGATTATTAACAATAATAAATTAAATAAAATACTGGAAAAATTTAATTGATAATTAAAATATAACATTCATCCAAGTAGAAAAATAAATACCATTAAGTTATAATATAGCAATTTCTGTCAAAAATAATAATGTTTTGTTTTTAAATTTAAGTTTAAAAATAATCATGTTATTGTAAAACTATATCAAAACCCACTTCCTAAAAAACTATATGGAAAAAATAATAATATTAATAAAATACTTAAATTTCATTTTTGCTTTGCTATTAATTTATAGTCTCAAAAGTGAACATTAAATAGTGATAACGATAACAAGACAATTGCTTTTACACTAGCAAAAGAAAAATTTAATAAATATAAATAAAAAAATAAGAATAAGTAAATTAAAAAATAATAACCTTTTTGTCGTATTATTCGTTTAAAAATTTTGCTTAAAATATAAAACAAAATATTAAGATGATAACCTGAAACAACTAACAAATGAATAACGCTCAATTAAAGAAAATAATCATATAAAACAAGTGTTGTCTTTGTTTTTTGCCCAAATAAAAATAAGGTAAGCGTATCTTTTGTTAAGTTATCATAACTATTAAAAAACTTTGTTATTTTGGCAAGAATAGTATTTCCAGGTTTAACATCAATTACTTTTGTTATATTAAACTGATAAAAAATGTTATTAGCATTCAAAAATGATTGCATATTTAATTCATATACATTAGGTTCTGATTTAATGTTTGAATAATAACCCTGTAAACAAATTTGATCATGTAAATTAAAATTAATAGTTGTTTTTAAAAAATATTGTTTTCAACCAACACTAAAATAATAATAACCATTTCCTTGTTTTTGAATTTTGCCACAAACAATGTTGTTCTCCTGCAAACTTGGTTGTTGTAAATAATAATGACATAATGCTGAAACAATGATTGCAAAAATTAATACTCCTCAATAAATTTTTTGTTGTTGCCAAATCAAAATAAACCCTAAACATAAAACGACTAAAATTGACCAATAACTATTAATTAATAATAAATAATTAAATCCAATAATACCACCCACTAATAAAAATTGTTCTTGTTTTAAAAATTTTAATTTAGATTTTAAATTAAAAAACACAAAATAACCTTAAAATATTAAAATATTTTACATAAGTTCCTGCTAAATATTGTTGTAATTTATTTATTATCTTTTTTGTATCAGTAGTTTCTAATTGTAAAATATTTATTATTTGAGAATGTAAAAATTGTGGAATTAAAACCTGATTCAAAAGTTGTTTGGTAATTAAATAGCAGTGGTATCATTTAATATATTTTGGGTTTGGAATTAAACCAATATTTGTCAATTGCCGATATTTTTTTTGCAATGTATTTTGATTAATTGGCATATAGTTTTGAAACTTAAAATTAAATTTTAATAAAATTTCTTCAATTGAAATCCCAAGCATTTGTTCAGTTATCTGAAGCGGATTTGGAATAATATTTTTGTTAAGTAATGGCAAATTATATTTATTAGTAAAAACAATTTGATAAATATTGTTATTAAAATATGTTGTAGGTTTATTTTTTTTGATAATTATTATCACGAAAAGAAAATAAAAAATAAATTAACGTAACTAATACTCCGAATAAAATTGTAAACATAAAATACCCCTGCTTTTTAATTGTTCTTCCCTACTTTCAAATTACTATATAATCATCTTATTTTTTATTTTTAAAATAATTATTAGTTTTTCCCAGCAATTAAAATATTATATTTATTTAATACATAACCATCTAAATTAGTTATTTTAAATGGTCTATCGACCATTTCTGGTTGAGCAACATACATTCCCTTCTCATTAAGTTTCGCTACAGGAACATAATCACGTTGATAATTAATCATTGCGCCAGATTCTGGATCATGACCATTACGATAATAATTATAATTATTTTCATAATCCATTACTTGTTGATATGGTGAAGTGTAATTAGCTTCTTCTGTTAATGCTGATGAATTTTGAATAATAAAATTCATAAATTTATAAGCTAACTCCTGATTTTTAGCATTTTTTGATAAAACCATATTATCACTTCAAATGTTAGTTCCTTCAACTGTTTCTGGTGTTCACGCCGTTGTTGCTCGTGGGCGAGTAATAATTAATTTTTTTCCCTTCGCTTCTTCATAACTCTTTGCAAATAATGTATCCGCATAAATTGCATCCCCATTATACATAAAAGCAAAATCAAAACGTCCATCACCAACTGCATTGATTAACTCATCATTCATTAAGGCGACATTATTATGTTTTAGCAATGTTGCTAATTCGTTGTAACCATGATCAACTTCCATTTGCGTTGTTGGTACTGGTTTGAAATAATTTTTTTCAGTAGTTAACATAAATAAATTTCGTGGATCATTATTAATTAAAACTCGTTTATTTGCTGCGGCTGCTTGTCATAAAATATCTCATGAAATGCCATTTGAGATAATCTTATTATTTTCAACATCATTAAGTTTAATTTGATCGCGATTTATACTAGGTTCTCACTCTGCACGTTGATAACCAAATTTTCCTTGAGCTGTTGTTGGTAAATTTTTATTTGCTTTAGCAAATATCTCATCTAAAAATTTTAAGTTACTTTCTGTTGGATTAATCACAAGTGATACTTCTCCTCAAAAATAAGGTAAACTATAATTAACAATTGTTTTTTGAGTAGCATCTTTCAGTTTATTTTTATTTAAAACATTTAATAATCCATCAGCTAATGATGCCGCATAATTTTTATCAAAACATTTTGCTGTTGTTGGATCCAAAGTAGAAGGAATAATACAATTTTGATAAAATTCTGGATTTGTTTTTTGTACTGTTGCTACATCAACATTTAAATCATTAAAATATTCATTCCCAATTGTTCGTTCTTTGACATCTTGTCCATGATAATTTGGATTAGGTTTAATAATGTTGAAATTTTTATCAACATCATTTAATTTTTGATAATCAATTTCTTCTAAACGTCCTTCTTGCGCTAACTTATTAATCATATAGTCACTTGGAACCATCACGTTATAATGTGTCGTATATAATTTGTTATACAATGTTTCATTACTATCATAAACACTATATTTAACTTTTACATTATATTTTTTTTCAAACTTACTAATTAAATCTGAAGTAATATATTCACCTCAATTTGCTACTGCTAAATCATAAATATTATTTTTAATATAAACTGCTGTTAGCAAAGCAATTGAGCCAACTGAAATTGTTACTAATGATAATGGCTTTCAACTTTTTGCCAATCAACGGAATTTTTTTCGTGATATTTTATTAATATTTTCTTTGGTTTCTTGCCGTTCAATAAAAGTTTGTTTTTTATTCTTAATTCATAAAACACTTTTATCATATTTTTTTTCTAGTTTAACAATTTTTCAGCGTAATTGTTCTTTTTGTTTTTCATTATTAATTTTTTTATTATTTAATTGATGATAAAGAAAGGCTAATTTCTTTTCATAGCGCATAATATCTTTATCTTTATAAGTTCCTTTTAACATTTCTCGGCGAAATTTATTATAATTAATTTTATAAACATTTCATCCATTTCATCCAATAATAATAACTCCAATAATTGCAATACAAATAGTACCAAAAGCATTAATAAAAGGTTTAATTTTTTTCATTGTATAAATAAAAGTTGCGACATTGACATCGTCACCACCAGTAAAATAAGAGATAATAAAGTCATCAAAACTCATTGCAAAGGCAATTGCTGCAGCTGCAATAATTGCTGGTTTTAAAATTGGTAAAATAATTTTTCGCAAAGTTTGTGAGGGCTTTGCACCTAAATCTAATGAAGCTTCAATTAATTTTGGATCAACTTTCCGTAAGCGTGGTAATACTGTAATAATTACATATGGAACATCAAATGAAATATGCGCTAAAACTAATGTTAACATTCCAAAATTTGCTCCTAAAGCAATAAATAACATCATCAACGAAACAGATGTAATAATATCAGCATTAATTAATGGAATATTAGTAATTGATAATGTCATTTTTTGTGTAACTCGCCGTGCTCGACTTAATCCAATCACAGCTAAAGTGCCAATAATAACTGAGACAACAGTTGCAATTACTGCTGTAAAAACTGACACAATAATACTTTGTAAAAAAGGTTGCTCACTAGCAAGTTGTTTATACCAACGATCAGAAAAACCATTAAAAATACTCATACTTTCACCATTATTAAATGAAAATAAAATTAAAATCATAATTGGAATATAAATGAATAACATAATTAATGCCATATAAGATGATTTAAAAAACTTTTTCATTGCGACGCCACTTTCTTGTTTCAAAATATTTTGATAATGAATTTGATAGCACAATAATTAAAAAAACAATAAGGGCTAAGACAACTGAGATTGCTGCGCCAATTCCAAAGTTTTCTCCTTTAAAGAAATATGCTTCAATTACATCAACAATTAAATTAATACGACCATTCCCCATAAATTTAACAATAATTAACGAAGTTGCTGATTGCACTAATAATAATGTTCCACCCGCAATAATACCTGGGATTGATTGACGAAAAATAACTTTTCAAAATGTTTTAAAACCATTTGCTCCCAAATCTTTTGAAGCTTCAATTAATGAAGTATCAATTTTATCTAAACTATTATAAATTGGTAAAATTACAAATGGTAAAAATGCATACACCATTCCAATAGAAACCGAAATTGGGGTTCCAAGTAAACTTGGAGCAATAATATTAAACATTGTTTGTAATCCAATAATTTTTAGTAACATATTAATTCAAATTGGTAAGGTTACTAAAATTCAAATATTTTTTGACAATAGTTTTGATTTACAAAATGCCATCACATAAGCAACTGGATAAGCAATCACAATTGCAATTAAGGCCGCAATTAATGAATATCCTAAGGCTAAGAATAGTGCAATAACAAATTTTTGCTCTGAAAAAAAAGTTACAAAATTTTTAAAATTAATTTCAAAAACTAAACTATTTCCCGTTGGTTGAATAAACGAATATAATAAAATAATTAATAATGGTACAACAATTAATAAAATCATAATAATAAGGTATGGCCATAAAATTGGATTGAACCCTCTTTTAAACCATTTGTTTTGTTTTGCATGATAAGAAATGTTTAAATATTTTGTTCGACATCACGCAGCAAAATGTTGACTAATTGATTTAATTTTACTACCTTGTTTTTTAAATCATCCTTTACCTTTTTTTGGTGGTTTATTTTTGTTTTCCATCATTCTTGCTCCTTAATCATCAATCTCTTTCCACATAACATGAATATCTTCAACATTTCATGAAATATCAATTTGATCACCTTCTTCAACTCTATCTGTTGAATGAATTAAATATTTTCGTTCTTTACATTTAACAATAATTTCCCAATGAACTCCTTTAAAATTAACTCTTTTAACTGTTCCTGTGAAGAATCCTTTCCCAACTGGAACAATGTCAATATCTTCAGGACGAATAATAATATCAATTTGGTCTTCATTTTCACCAAATCCACGGTCAACACAAACAATTTTTTTGCCATCAATTGCTACTAAATTATCTTTAATAAAAATTGCATTTGAAATAATATTTGAGTCCCCAATAAATTGTGCTGTTCATAAATTCTCTGGTTCATTATAAATTTCCGCTGGTGTTCCAACCTGTTGAATTGCTCCATCATTCATTACAATAATACGATCAGACAATGTTAATGCTTCTTCTTGATCATGCGTTACTAAAATAAAAGTAATTCCAATTTCTCCTTGCAAAGTTTTTAATTCTGATTGCATTTTTTTTCGTAACTTAACATCTAATGCAGCCATTGGTTCATCTAATAACAAAACCTTTGGCTTATTAATTAATGCTCGTGCTAATGCAACGCGCTGGCGTTGACCACCCGATAATTGTTCAACTGATTTATCTTCAAAACCTTCTAATCCTACTAATTGTAAAAATTTCTTTACTTCAGTTTCAATAACATCATACTTATTGCGTTTAACTTTTAAACCATAAGCAATATTATCAAAAACAGTTAAATGCGGAAATAAAGCATAATTTTGAAAAACAGTATTAACTTCTCGTTTATGAACTGGCGTTTTTAAATAGTCCTTTCCTAAAAATAATAACTTCCCACTATTAGGTTGTTCAAATCCAGCAATAATTCTTAATGTTGTTGTTTTTCCACATCCTGATGGTCCTAGTAATGTGACAAATTCTCCTTCTTTAATGTTTAAGTTAATTCCTTTCAAAACCACTTTTCCTTCATATTGTTTTGAAATGTTTCGTAACTCTAAAATATTTGTTTCCAATGCTCCTGCTCCTTTTCTAATCTTTTAAAATATTGGTGGTGTTGAAATTCATAATACCTCAACAACTTCATTTGTTTCATTTTTTAAATAGTGTTGATTATTACCATATAAATAAAAACTATCACGAGTATCTGCTGTTTGTACTTTTTGCCCAGAATAAACTAACACTGTTCCTTTCAAAACATAACCAAAAATCTGACCATCAAATGGTAATATCCGTTCTGATTCTCCTTGCGGCTTAATTTGAATTAAAATTGGTTCTAATTCATTTACTTGCGCATTAGGAACTAATCATTCAATTCGATAATCATTTTGTTCAACTTCATAATGTTCTTCTGCTGCATAAACGAATTTTCTATTTTTTTCTTGTTTAAAAAAATCTGCTAAGTTGGTGCCTAAAACTTCTAAAATACTTTCTAGTGTTTCAATACTCGGAGAAGAAATATCGCGTTCAAGTTGACTAATAAAGCCTTTCGTTAATTCACAACGATTTGCTAATTCTTCAATTGTTAAATTATTTTTTTGACGTAATAGTTTAATTTTCTCTCCTAGTAACATAGACAACCCTCCTTTGGTAATTTTGTTTAGTTATACTAAACTTTTTGTTTTTAAATTACGACCACATTAATTATAAAAAAAACAAAAAAAATATCAATAGTTTTGATGATATTTTTTATTTTTTAAAATATTTATTAATTGCTTTTGCTACTCCTGAGCGACGATAATGGGCAGTTGTATCATCAGAAATAGTTTTAATATCCGCTTTAGCATTTCCCATCGCAATTCCAACGCCAGCTCATTTTAACATTTCATAATCATTTGAACCATCACCCATCGCAATAATTTCTGCTGGTTGAATATTATATATTTTAGCAAGATATTCTAAAGCATCTTTTTTGTCACTACCCTTTGGACTAATTTCTAAATTTAAACTTTGATTTGGCAAATATGACCAATCAAAAATATTAAATTCATATTTTACTAAAAGTTTTGCTTTAAATTTTTGAACATTCTCTTTTTTACCATTAACAACAAACTTGTAAGCTTGGTCATGTAAAGTAGTAGGATCATACACTAATATTCTTTTTCGTTTTGTGTGAAAACTCATTCATTTAGTCATCAAACTATGCTTAGTATTAACATAAGCAAAATGTTCATTCTTAACGGAATATGCTCATAATTGAATTTTACACTCATTAGCAAGATAAAAAACATTGATTAATTCATCATTAGAAAAAACATTTTGTTGAAGAATTTTTTCTTTCGCAAAATCATAAATTATGCCACCATTAAAACCAATTACTAGCATTTTATTTTCAATAATGCCTAATTTTTTTGCAACTTTTCTAATCGCACCAATACTACGCCCAGTTGCAATAATCACTTTAATCCCATTTGCCAATGCTCACTTAATTGCTACAACATTTTGCTTTGAAATTCGATTTCTACTTGCTGTTGTACCATCCAAATCAAGAGCAATTAACTTATACTTCATTAGTTTTTCTCCTCTTATTCTTTATGTTAATTATATCTAAAAATTAAACACCTGGTAAATATTTTATTAAACTTTGAACTTTATCTAATCTTTCTCATGGTAGTTCAGTATGGTAACGACCAAAATGCCCATAAGTTGCCGTTTGTTGATAAATTGGTTTTTGTAAATCTAACATTTCAATCATTGCTTGGGGACGAAAATCAAAATTTTCTTTAATCGCCTTCAATATAATATCATTTGCAACAAAATTAGTTCCAAATGTTTCAACAAAAATTGAAATCGGTTCAGCAACTCCAATCGCATAAGATAATTGAATCTCACATCGTTTAGTTAATCCTGCCGCAACAATATTCTTTGCAACATAACGAGCCATATATGCTGCTGAACGATCAACTTTTGTTCCATCTTTTCCTGAAAAAGTACCACCACCATGCCGTGCATAGCCACCATATGTATCAACAATAATTTTTCGCCCTGTTAACCCAGCGTCACCTTTTGGTCCACCAATTACAAATCGACCAGTTGGATTAATTAAAACTTTAAAATCTAAATTCATTTTAAATTCTTGCACAACTGGTTCCATAATTTCCGTAATAACAAAGTGTTTAAATTTAGCTTCATCAATATCTTCATCATGCTGAATTGACATTAAGATTGTATCAATATAAATATATTTAGCATTTGTTATGTCTAACGTTACTTGTGATTTCATATCTGGTCGTGCCCCAATAAACATTCCTTTTTTACGTAGCATACTTGCTCGCTTTACTAAAGCATGAGCAATAGAAATTGCTAACGGCATATAATTATCTGATTCATTTGTTGCATAACCAAACATAATTCCTTGGTCCCCAGCTCCAGCTTTATCAACACCAAGTGAAATATCTGGTGATTGTGTTTTAACTAATATTTCAACTTCACAAGTTTGTCAATCAATTCCTCATTCTGCATCATTATAACCAATTTCTTTTAATACTTTACGTGCTACATTGGCATAATCAACTTTTGCTTTTGTTGTAATCTCACCACCAATAATAACCCGGTTTGTTGTAATAAAGCATTCACATGCTACCCGTGATAAGGGGTCTTCTTTTAAGCATGCATCTAAAACAGCATCTGAAATTTGATCACAAATCTTATCAGGATGCCCTTCTGATACTGATTCTGATGTAAATAAAATTCGCTCTTTTCCCATCTTTTTCTTCTCCTTAATCATAAATAAAACCACATCAGAATAATGTGGCATTAATAACAATATTTTTACATATAAATTAATAGTTAAGTTCTATTCAATAACTAATAAATCTTATTGGTAGCATATCATTTTGCCCTGCTAAAAGCACCTTCTAGTTAAATATAGGGTTGCTAGTGGATCATTGCTTAGCGTACTAACCACTTCTGAATAAGTTTTATGTTGTTACTTGACAACAAGTATATTATAACTTAAAAATTAGTTAATTTTAATTTAAATTAATTATTTCGGTAAGAATTTCAACACTAATATTTTGATTAGTGAATAAGTAATGTTTTGCTGTTTCAATTTTTTTTATTTTAACTAGCCCATTATTAATTAAAGTTACTTGTTTTGTATCATAAAATTTATCAACCTCTGCTTGTAATATTAAAGTTTTTACTTTAAGATTATTAATTTGTTTTACTATCTTTTTATTAAGATAATTAAATTGTAAAATTTGATTTAAAAAATAAGTTTGTTCTTTTTCCATCATTAAAGTACTATAATCTTCATTTTGACTTAAAAGTTGATAATCAATATGAATTTTAAGAGTTTTGTTTAAATTAAATAAAAAACCAAATCCAATCCCAATTTTGCTAATCATTGAAAATTTTATTCCATTTAAATTTGTAATTGGATTAACAAAAACAACTTTTTCAATTAATGGTTTTTGTTTCAATAATAAATTAATTAAACCACATGAAAATCCTTCTAATAATAAAATAATTCTTTGTTGTTCATATTTATTTTTTAATGCTGTAATTACGTCAATAATATCATTCACTAAAACTCCAACATTTTTAATACTAGTTGGCACATTATCTCCGACATTGCGTTGATTAAAACCAATTACTGAAACTTTATGCTTAGCTCATATTTCATTATTAATTAAACCAGTAAAATTTTCCTTACTACCGTATAAATCATGAACTGCTAAAATAATATCCTGACCAGTTTTATCAATTGTTCCTAATGTTGATAATTCATATTGATCAGAAGTAAGAAAGTGTTTATGTTCGATATATTCAGGTAATTGAATTTCTCCTCGTTTTGTTTTCTTGTTTAAAAGACGATAACAACGTAGAAAAAAATAACAACACAAAAAAATTCCTAGAATAATACAAACAACAATAATGATTACACTCGTTTTAATTAAACTAGTCATTTAAGTTACTCCTTTATTATCCTAAAAAATCAGCTTCATTTTTTGGATGAATTAAAATTCGTTCAATTTTCACTGCTTGGTTAGTTTTATCATCTACTTGTAATCATACCGCTGAAAAAATTAATTTATCATTTTCAGCTGCTGGTTCAAAACGCACTGGTAAACCAGTTTTTTCCTTAAGAATAATTTCTTCTGGATTTGCCCCAATAATTGAATTATAACTACCACACATCCCAACATCGGTAATATATGCTGTTCCTTTTGGCAATATTCGATTATCTGTTGTTTGAACATGAGTGTGCGTTCCAAAAAAACCAGTAATAATACCATCATAATTCCAAGCAAAAGCTAATTTTTCTGCACTAGCTTCGGCATGAAAATCAACAAAATAAAGCTCACTATCATCATTATTAATAATTTCTTCAAAAATTGTGTATGGATTATCTACTGGGTCCATAAAACTACGACCCATTAAATTAGTCACACGAATTTTTTTATTATTAATCTTAATAACAACTGTGCCTTTCCCAGGTGTAAACGAATTCATATTTGCTGGTTTTAATAAATCATTTACTTTTTCAATATAATTTAAAACTTCTGGATTACGAAAAATATGATTTCCGGAAGTAATAATATTAATCCCCATTTCTTTTAATTCATTATAATGATGCTTTGATAATGATTTCCCATGGGTAGTATTTTCACCATTTGCAATAATTAAATCAAGCTTATATTTTTTTATTATTTGTGGCAAATATTTATTAACAGCTGTCCGTCCAGCTTGTGCATAAATATCACCAATCATTAAAATATTCATTTTAGTTTCTCCTTAATCACTATCAATTTTTTTTAATTTTTTTATTAATCCAGCACATTCCTTAATATTTTCAAATTCTTGATAAATGATATCTCGCTGATGTTGCTTATAACCTAATTGTAAGTTATTTTCAAATTTATGCAAAGCATTTGTGATTTTTACCAATGAATCATAAACAGCATTACGCGAAACATTTTTTAACCCTGCAATTTCACTTAATGAATAATCATTAAAAAAATATAATTCAAAATATTCTCTTTGCTTTGTTGTTAATAATTCCCGATATAATTCATATAAAAGAATTAACTCATTTGATTTTTCTAAATCTTTCATTATTCTATTTCCACTTCATCCTTGTTAAATAAATCTTTGGTTAAATTATAAATATATTGCTCAATATCAAATTCTTGTAAATCAGTTGGTTGCTCACCCAAACCAATTAACTTAACGGGAATATTTAATTGGTCCTTAATTGCTAAAACAACGCCTCCTTTAGCCGTACCATCCATTTTTGTCAAAACAATCCCACTAACATCGGTTACCTCCAAAAAATTCTTTGCTTGTGAAATACCATTTTGACCAGTAACCCCGTCAATTACTAATAAGGTTTCATGTGAAGCATCGGGAATTTCGCGTTTAATAATACGATTAATTTTATTTAATTCATTCATTAAATTAACTTTATTTTGTAAACGTCCCGCTGTATCAATAATAATAATATCAACTTGTTCTTTTTTTCCTTTAATTAATCCATCATAAATAACACTAGCTGGATCTTGCCCTTCTTTTAACGGTTTAACAATATTAACATTTAAACGTTCTGCTCATTTATTTAATTGTTCAACCGCCCCTGCCCGAAAAGTATCACCAGCAACTAATAGGACCTTTTTCTTTTGATCAAGAAATTGTTTTGTTAATTTAGCAATAGTTGTTGTCTTACCGGCACCATTAACACCAACCATCAAAATAACATTTAAGCGCTGGTCTTTAATATTTAATTTATTTTGTTTACTTTTTGGATCATTATATAAATCCATAATTACTTCAACCAAATAATCATTTGTGTCCTCAATGCTTCAACCTTTTCGTACTTTTTTACGAATTTGATTAGTAATTTGTAAAACCATATTCATTCCCATATCACTTGCAATTAAAATTTCTTCTAATTCTTCTAAGTATTGATCATCATATTCTTTATATTTATGTGCTAATTTTTTAATATCATTAGAAAAGGTTAAACGTGTTTTACGTAACGCCTTTTCTAATTTAATTTGTTTTTTTTCTTCACGTTTTGCTTTTAATTTTTGAAAAAAACCCATTTCTTTCCTTCACCCTATTCTATTGCTTGTTATAATTTCACAACAACTTTAAAAATATCTGTCTCCATAAAAGTTTCATATGCTTTTAATACTTCATTTCTATTAAAAGTTTTTGATACTAAATACTTCGGAATAATTTCCTTATTTTTAATTTTTAATACAAGTTCTTTTAAAATATAACAATTTAAAATTCTGGTATGAATAGTAATATTTTGATTTCATAATTGTTGTAAGTTAAAGACAACTGGTTTTTTAAAAACACCAATTGTAATAATTGTACCATTAAAATTAATCATTTGTTGTGCCTACTCAAAAGTACCCCGGTCATTACCTACACATTCAATTACTAAATCATATTTAATATCAAAAGTAGTTAAAGTACTATCATAAATTTTATGCGCCCCCATTTTTTTAAAATAATTTAATTTTTGACTATGATGACTATAAATATCAATTTTTTTATTATATTTATTTAATAACAATAAAATGCCTAAACCAATTGGCCTCCATCACCAATAATAGCAATATTATTAATTTGTTTTAAATCAATTTTTTTAATAACATTTTCATATCCTGTTGGTAACACATCGCTTAACATTAAAGCATCAGTTAAATTCATTGTTTTTGAAATTTTAATAACACTATTTTTCCCATAAGGAACATGAGCATATTCAGCATGCGTTCCATTAATTTTAGTTCCTAAAATAAAACCACCATTAGTACAATTAGCAAATGCTTTTTGTTCACATCATTGACAAATATTACAATGAGTAACACATCCAATTGCAACGCGATCACCAATTTTAAGATTTGTAATATCAGCTCCAATTGCTGTCACGACGCCAACTCCTTCATGCCCCATAATTGTGTTAGGAACAACACTATTATCATGCCCCGAATATGAACAATAATCCACATGTGAAAAAGTAAATCCCTCAATTTTAACAATAATATCTGTTGCTTTTTTAATAATTGGCTCGTTAGTTTCAGTTCATTAAATTTTCTTTTTTCCTTGAAAAATTAATGCTTGCATTTTCTTTCACTTCACTTTCTACTTATGATTATACCGAAATAATAATGATGTTAAACAAAAAAGAATAAGACTAAATAACTTTAACCTAATTATTTTGATCTTATTTTTCAACTTGTAAGGTACCTCGTTCAAGTTCTCCTGCAACATTAGGATCAATTAAATCCGTAAATAAACGTTGACGAGGTGTTCTTAAATTAAAATATTGACGTGAATTTTTTCGAATTAATTCTTGATTCTCATTAGTTAAATTCATAAAAACACAGGCATCAGTACAAACTGGTAAATTATTAAACATAATAACTTCTGCAGCATATATTTCTGCTAATTGCACAATATCCTTAATATCTTCATCAAATGGAACAATAAAACTCTCTTCTAAATCGTTAATTCTTTCAATTGATGGATCATTCGCAATCCCAATGCCAATTCTAACCTCACGGACAGCTTGATATTTTTCATATAATGTATAATTAATAATTTTAACAGTTGTATTAATATAATTAGCAATTTCAATTAAATAATTTAAATCCCCATCATCTTCGTATAATGCCAAATAAATATTTTCATGGCGATGAATTCCAATAATATTTTCACCCATTTTTAAAGAATTTAAAATAGTTTCTTCTAAACTATTTATAATTCATTGATAAGTATTTTTATCATATGCTTTTTTAATTTCTTTTTCATTAATAAAACGAACAACAACTGATGAAACAGATTGACTTTTATCTTCTTTTAAATAAAAAGGTGGTAATTGTAAATTTGATAATGCCACACAATTACGATATTCATCAAATCTGTTTTTACTATAAACATATTCTTTTAATATTTCAATCGTTTGTTGCGGTTCTCACTTCACATTGGTTACCTATTATTATAAATTAATTAAGTTAATTATATCATAAAAAGCCCTAAATTAAAGGCAATTATTAGGTTATAGTTTAAAAACCATAACCTTTTAAGTCTTTAAAATAAATTTAGAAGGAAGAACATAATAGGTCGCATGTAAAAGATTGGGGTTTTTGTTTTTAAATATTATTTAGTTCAATAAAATAAAGACATTTTTTTCTTGTTTTTATAAAAAACCCCAATTTTCTTTATACGACCACATATACCAAACATTATTTTAAAGTTAACTTTAGTAAGAACATAATTTAATTATTAAAAAATTCTTCTTATAAAACTTTTTATTTTGTAAGAAGAATTTTTAATTAGATATATGATAATTATATTTATTTTTCAATGTATGATAAAAATTAGAAATAGATGTTATCACATCATTGCTTAATTTTTTATTTTTAATTTTTCCTTCTCATTCTTTAATCATATTGTTATTAACTTCTTTTAAAAAGTGCTTTGCAAAAAGAATAAATTGGTCTGAATTATTATTTTTTTCAACAAGGTCTAAGGCAAGACTTCAATCAATTCTATTTAATATTCATTGTCATATTTCTTCACTACGGTCAACAGATAACCGGATTATCAACATCATTTTAATAAATAATACTTGATATTCTTTTGAAGCTTTTTTCAATAATTTAAACATTTTTTTTAACTTGTCTTTGATATTTAAAAGTTTGAAAAAAATAAAAGTATTTCTTTAAAATTTTCTGGTTTTTCGCTTTCTACTTTTTCTTGTTCAAGTTCAGTAAAAGTTTTTTTACTATTATTAAATATTTCATGTTTTAAACTAATAATATTATTTAATAGTTTTTTAACAAAATTATCTGCCAATTGTTTAGACGATGTTCTTTTTTCTATCTTCTTTTGATTATTAATCTGCTTATTCTTTAATAATGTCCAGTAATTAAAAATTACATCATAAAATTCATTTTTAATAAATCCATTAATAAATTTTGCTTGTAATTTTTCTTTATCTTTATAAGTCATAATTTTCCTCCTAAACATTATTATTTTCATATGACTTTTTTATTTTAAAAGCATCTTTTAACTAATATCATGTTCATTGGAGTTTGTTATTTCCCCTTCCATTCTTTCATATGATTGATCTTTATTACTTTGTTTAAATAATTTTATAAAACCATTAATCGCATTGTCAATTGTGGAAGATGTTTTGTTTATTAGAATTTCCATTATTCTTGAATGATTTTCTATTAACTTTTTATGTATTTCATCAATTTTTACTTTATTTAGTTGATTATTTTTATTAGCAATAAAAATAAATATTGAAGAAATAATTGTACTTATGAATGATAACTAAGCAACAATAACGGTAACTATTTCTCCCGTACTCATTTCTACTTCCTCTCTTATTTATACTTTTATTATAACTTCTAACAGTTTTACACTCATATATTAACTAAAAAATAATATATTTCCTTATTATTAATCATATTTATTATAATTATTTCTTCTTTTGTTTTAATTTTATATATAAAATTCCTTTCTTTTCTTTAAAATCATAATTGTCTTCAAAATTGTTTTTAAAAAATAATGAAGATTTATTATTTTGTGCCCCATAATTTTTGGGATTAAAATCTGGAATTTTTCGAAGTAAATTTTCAATAATTATAGAAAACTGAGTAAACCCATCATTATTTTTATCATTTTCTTTAATTATTGAATTTACTACCTCAATTAATTCTTTTTTTTTACCTTCTACTATTGTTTTATTTACATTATTTTTAGCACTACTTTCTTTTTTATTTTCTTGAGGTTTTTTCTCATTAATTTTTTTAGCATTTAAAATTTTATTAACACTTATGAATCTATGATAAAGTTTTTTATATTCTTGAGATTTTTCTAAATTTCCTGCACCAATAACTGTTTTATTTTTCTGTTTAATTCTTCTTACAATTGGAGTAAAATCTAAATCATTAGTTGCCAAACAAAAACAATCAACATAATCTTTTCTTAATCATTCCATTACATCCAAAGCAATTCTAATATCAACCGCATTTTTACAATTTGAATATGTAGTCTCAACAATAAAATCATTAAAACCATATTTTTTCCCTTTTTCATATATGTTTTTATCATCTGTATTAGAATAAAATGCACCTTTATAAATAACATTTCCCATTTGTTCTAACTCATCAAATAAAATATTTAAATGCTCATCACTATTAAAATTATCAAAATCAATCATTAAAACTATTGTTTTATTAGTTATTTCCATACAAGATATTCACCTTTATTATGGAATTTTCAATCATCCTAGTTAATTTTTAATACTTATAAAGTTTAAAATAATATTATAAATTAAAAAGTTTATTTATTTACTTTTTCTAACTTCAAGGTTTTCCTATTTTCTTTTGTGTATGATTATCCTTAGAACTACAATTAGAACAGTTGGTACAAAATTCACCATCAGTTCCTAAGCAAGAACAATTACAAGCATAACAACCTTGTGGGTGTTGTTTAGGATTCATAATTTTAAAACTCCTTCTTATATAAAATATTATTTAATAAATTATTATTACTAATTAGCAAATAGCAATATCATACTTTTTATTAATTTTAACATATTTAATATCAGAAAAATAAAATTTCTAAAATTAACTTTTTAAAAATTAATATTTCCGACGTAAACGCTCATTATCGCGTTGCTTAATTGTTTCTCGTTTATCATAATTCTTCTTCCCACGAACTAAAGCAATTTCTAATTTAGCATAATTATTTTTAAGATATAACTTTAATGGTACTAATGTTAAACGTTCTAATTTAATTCGTTGCAAAATTTTTTTAATTTCTTTTTTATGCAAAAGTAATTTTCTAGTCCGATCAGCATCTGATATATATGATGTTGAAAATTTATATTGAGCAATTATCATATTGATAACAAAGGCCTCATTTTTTCGAATAATAACAAAGGCCTCATTAATTGATACATCATTATTACGAATTGACTTAATCTCACTGCCTGTTAAAACAATACCAGCTTCATAGGTTTCAATAATTTCATAATTATACCGTGCTTTTTTATTAACTGTAATTGTCAACATTAATATCAACTCCTTAATCAACTAGTTCAAAATCAATTTGCCGTAATTTTTTACTTGCTTTCTTTACTCTAATTCGTACTTTTTTTCCTAAAAAATATTCTTTTCGTTTCCGTTCTCCAATTAATTTTAAACTTTTTTCATCAAAAACGTAATAGTCATTTTTTAAATCAGTAATATAAACCAATCCTTCAATTGTATTTGGTAATTCAACGAAAATTCCAAACGAAGTAACTCCTGCAATAATGCCATCATATTCATAGCCAATTTTATCTTCCATATATTCAGCTTCTTTCATTTTGTCAACTTCTCGTTCACATTCCATTGCCCGTAATTCTGCAAGGAATGACTGTTGACTAGCATGACTAACAAAAGTTCGCGTTTGTTCTAAATCAGTAATTTTAACTTTTCCTTGAAATAAATATTCTTTTAATAAACGATGAACAACTAAATCAGGATAACGCCGAATTGGTGAAGTAAAGTGCGTATAACATCAAGATGCCAGTCCAAAATGGCCATCATTAATAGCACTATATTTAGCTTTTTCCATACTTCGTAATATTAAAGCTGAAATAACTTTAAAATTTTCCTTATCCTTTAACTTATTTAAAATTTGCTGTAAATCTTTAGAATGAATATTTTCTAACTTACCTTTAATATTTAAACCTAAATAAGATAATTGCGTATACAAATCAAACAATTTTTTTGGTTTTGGCTTATCATGCACACGATAAACAAATGGCAAATCCATTCAATAAATTGTTTCGGCTACCGTTTCATTAGCGCGAATCATAAAACTCTCAATCAATTTTTCTGCATCAGCACGCTCTCGCACAACAATATCTTTAATCTTACCATTTTTATTAACAATAAACTTTGGTTCATCTAAATCAAAATCAACAACCCCATCATGTTCTTTTTTTAAAACTAAAATTTGATATAACTGTTGCGCTAAAAGCAACATTTGAGCAATTTCATCTGAGATTTGATTTTTTTCTTGACAGAATAACTTATTAACTTCATCATAAGTTAATCGCGCTTTTGAAATAATGACAGCTTCATAAATACTAGAATTAACAACATGTCCCTTCTTATTAATTTCCATTTCACAAATTAATGTTAATCGTGGTTCAAAAGGATTTAACGAACAAATCCCATTACTTAATTTTTCCGGTAACATTGGAACAACCCGGTCAATTAAATAAACTGAACACCCTCGATCAAAAGCTTCTTTATCAAGATAACTATTCTGTGGAACATAATGTGCAACATCAGCAATCGCAACCAATAATAAATAATTACCATTTTGATTTTTTTTAACTAAAATAGCATCATCAAAATCTTTTGAATCATTCCCATCAATTGTAACAAACATTTTTGCTTGTAAATCACGGCGTGATTTATCTGCTAACATTCTTGCAACATCAACATCTTGTTTAATTTGATTGGCTTCATTTAATGTTTCTTCATTAAATTTAGTACGAATATTAAATTCATGTAAAATAGCCAAGACATCAACACCGACTTGATTAGTATTACCAATAATCTCAATGATTTTAACTTGCATTAAATTGTTTTTACTATTAATATTTGTAATGATTCCCTTTACAATTGTATTTTCAATTGCATCAGCTAAATTAATAATTTCAGCACGATATTGCGTTAATTTATTATTTAAAATTTCTAAATATTTTTGTTGATGACGATTCTTTTTAATAACTCCAATTACATATTCATTATTTCGCTTCAAAACTTTAATTACTTGTGCTTCTGCTTTTTTAGAATTATTATCATTTTTTTGTTTTTTTAAAATAAACAAAACTTGATCTTGGTCTAAGGCATTATTTAAATCATCTTGTTTAACATAGTATTCTTCTTGGTTTTCACTAATTTTAATAAAACCAAAACCTTTTTTATTAATGCTAATAACTCCTCGTAAATAAATTTTTAGATCAAAATAATAGAACCGATGTTGTTGTGTGACCCCAATAATATTATCATTTTCTAATTCAACCAAAACTTTTAACATCATTTTATTATCATTAATTTTATTAATATCTAATAACTGTGCTAATTCAATCGTATCAATTGGTTTTGTTTGTTTTTTTAAAATAGCTACAATTCGATCATGCATATACCTTTCCCCTAAATGAAAAAAGAGACATTTTTAAATCTCTTTTCAATTAATGATATTTTTAAAGATTTAATTATTACAATAGAACTTTTGTTAATAAATTTATCAATAATGTAATAATTAATAATGTTGAACCAAATGTTAACATAAAAATAGATAATGTTCGATCTAACCCACGTTCTTTACTATTAGCAAATAATTCATCATTACCACCATTTAAAGCACTTAACCCTGTTTGTGCTTTTTTGTTTTGTAATAAACCAATAATAATCATAATAATTGATACAATTAAAGCAATTATTTCAAAAACATAAATAATTGTATTGGCTACTTGTGGTTCAATTGCTAAAAACATCATGCTTGATAGGTTCATTAAAACATCCCTCTCTAAATTAAATTATGTTCTTATTAATAATACTATAAAATTACTAAAATTATTGTATTTTAAATTAATTTTAATTATTTTTTTCAAGGTTGCTTAAATAATGATAAATTCCTCCGGTATTATTGCTGCTAGCTACATCGTATGCTAAATTTAAAATCGGAGTTTGACTATGTTCCATTGCAATTGCATAAGGTAAAATTTCAAACACAGAACGGTCATTATAATTATCACCAAAATATAAAACATTCTCTAATTTAATTTCACGTCCTTGCCTTTGATTTAAAATATCAATTAAATGTAAAATTGCTTGCCCTTTATTTGAATTACCATGTACAATATCACATCCATATTCAGACAGTGGTTCAACATTAATATTTAAAACTTGTTTTAAAGTTGTATACATTTCTTGAAACATTATTTTGGATGAATGCTTTGCAACAATTTTATTGGCTATTCTAATATCATCAAAGCAGAATGGTTTTACTTGCTTCATTCCATCTAAAAATGCATCTGGTTTTGATTTAATTTTTAATAATTTTTCACCCGCACAATATAAATTATCATCATCTTGATATGAAATTGTAAAATCACATTGATATTTTAATAAAATATCAATTACAATAACTAAATCCGAAACTGGCATTAAATTGCTATAAATTGACTTATTGTTTTTAGTATCATACACTAAAGCACCATTAGCACCAATAACATATTGACAATAATCCTTAATTTTTAATTCTCTTGTGTAATTATCAAAACCAAGGGGCATTCGTCCTGATGCAATTGATACAGCAATCCCTTTTGCTTGCAATGCAAGTAATTTATTTTGAACAAGAGTTGGTAATTCTTGCTTATCAGTAATTAATGTGCCATCAACATCAGTAACAATTAATTTAATTTGATTACCATTAATTTTTAACATGACAACCTCATCTTCTATTTTAATATTGTCTTATAAAGATAATAAGCAATTCCTGCCGCATTATTATCTTTTGCAGTAACTGCAAAAGCAACTTCTTTTAATTGCGGTGTAGCATTGGCTAATGCAATTCCATATTTTGAATTTTTAATCATCTCATAGTCATTCATTTGATCACCAAAACACATAATTTCATCTGAATCAAGATGGTGATTTTCTTTATGTTTAAGTGCTTCAATTAATTTTAAAATTCCCTGTCATTTATTAACATTTTTAGGAATAATCTCAATAAACCCATATCCCGTAACTTCTGTCCTTAATGTTTTACTGACTGCAATTTGTTGTCGTAACCAATTTTGTTTTTGTTCATCATGACAAGAAATTACAACCTTACGCATTTGCGGAATTTCATTTCAATCTAAAACAATTGCTTTAATGTCAGTATTACAAAATAAAAAAAGATCATCTTTAATAATGCTTGATTGTGAAACATAAGCTTCTTGTTCATTAAGTGGTGCTAAATAAAAATCATGACCAAATTCTCGAACAATATTCATTGCTCATAATGTATCTTGATATGAAATTATTTCATCATAGACATATTCTTTTGTTTTTAAATTTAAAACAGCCCCACCATTAGCACCAATAACATACGGACAATGGTCAAGAATTCCTAATGTTGTTGCATAATCAGATAAACTACTAGGAACCCGTCCTGAAGCAATCGTTACTAAAATACCCATTGCTTGAGCCTTTTTTAAAGCCTCAATATTTATAGTTGGAATCTTTTTGTCTTTATCAGTTACTAATGTTCCATCAATATCACACACGATCATTTTTACTATCATTACATTGCCTACCTTCTTTTAATATTACTTAGTTTATCATATAAGTAGTCTCAGACATTATCATTTTATCATGTTTTATTTTATATTTATAATTAAGAAAATTAAAACAAAAAATCTCAAAAAAGAGATTTCTATTTTCGTATCTAACTAATAGATTCAACTTTATAAGCAAGAATTTTAACAAATTCTTGTTCAACTTGCAAAATTCCACCAGCAATACTTAATTTATATTCTTTATTATTAACTTTGTATGTCATTTCAGATGGAACAATTGTTGAAACAAGAGGAATATGACCATACAAAATACCCATATATCCCGTAATTGTTTTCACTGTTATAATATCAACTAAACGATTAACAATGACACCCTGTGGTGTAATAATTTTTAAACTAATTTGATTCGCCATTTTAATTATGTTTTAAAGCCTCGGCGACTTTAACAACCTCATCAATTGTTCCAACATATAAGAATGCTTGTTCTGGTACATCATCATATTTTCCTGCTAAGATTTCTCTAAAAGCACGAATTGTTTCTACTACAGGGACATATTTCCCTGTTTTTCCAGAAAACTTTTCAGCTACAAAAAATGGTTGTGATAAAAAGTTACGAATTTTTCGTGCTCTTGCAACAGCTAATTTATCTTCATCTGATAATTCATCCATCCCTAAAATGGCGATAATTGATTGTAATTCTTTAAACTTTTGGAGGATTTCTTGTACTCCTCGTGCTACTTCATAATGTTCTTCACCAACCACTAATGGGTCTAATAATCGAGACGAACTTCCTAATGGGTCAACTGATGGATAAATTCCTAATGCTGCAATTTCACGGTCTAAGACAACCTTAGCGTCTAAATGAGCAAATGTTGTTGCAGGAGCTGGATCAGTTAAATCATCCGCTGGCACATATACTGCTTGGACAGAAGTAATACTTCCTTTTTTTGTTGAAGTAATTCGTTCTTGTAATGCTCCCATTTCGGTTGCTAATGTCGGTTGATAACCAACTGCTGATGGCATCCGTCCTAATAAGGCTGATACTTCAGAACCAGCTTGGGTAAAACGGAAAATATTATCAATAAATAATAAAACATCTTGGTTTTTATCATCACGGAAATATTCAGCAATTGTTAATCCAGTTAAAGCAACTCGCATACGAGCTCCTGGTGTTTCATTCATTTGCCCAAAAACCAAAGCTGTTTTATCAATAACACCATTTTCAATCATTTCATAATATAAATCATTACCTTCTCGTGTTCGTTCACCAACACCAGCAAAGACAGAAATTCCTCCATGTGCTTTTGCCACATTATTAATTAACTCTTGTACTAATACTGTTTTTCCTACTCCAGCACCACCAAACAAACCAATTTTTCCCCCTTTTGCAAAGGGAACTAATAAATCAACAACTTTAATGCCTGTTTCTAAAATTGCAACTGTTGTTTGTTGTTCTTCATATGATGGTGCTTCACGGTGAATTGGACGCATTGTTTTTGTCTTTGGCTGTGGTTTTTCATCAATTACTTCTCCAAGAACATTAAACATACGTCCTAAAACCTCTTCACCAACCGGAACTGTAATTGGCGCTTTTGTATCAATCACATACATTCCCCGAACCATTCCTTCTGTTGGTCCTAAGGCAATTGCCCGTACGGTGTCATCACCAATATGTTGAACAACTTCTAAAACTAACTTTGTACCATTATTATTAACCGTAATAGCATTATATAATTCAGGCAAATATTCTTCCGTAAACCGTACATCAACAATAGGTCCTAACACCTGTACTACTTTTCCATTTTTCTCCATTTTTTAACCACCTTTTAATTTTCTTGCGCGCCAGCCCCAGTAACAATTTCTGTAATTTCCTGTGTAATTGCTGCTTGACGCTTACGGTTATATAATAACGATAATTTTTCTAACATTGCATTTGCATTATCTGTTGCATTTTCCATTGCTACTCGCCGTGATGCTTGTTCTGAAACCTGTGATTCAACAATTGATGAAAATAAAATGGTATTTAAATACATTGGCACCGCATTTTCTAAAATCGTTGCTGGATCTGGTTCAAATTCGGTAATAACATTAATGTGTTTTGGTTTTTCATGTTGTGTTACCTTAATAATTGGTAACAATTGTAAAATTGTTGGTTCAAAAGTTACATTATTAATAAATTTTGTATAAGCAATTTTAATTTCATCATAAGTATTTCCATTAAAACCAGATAAAATTTCTTGTGCAAACTCACGTGCATCATCATAAGAAAAATTAATATCAATATTTTTTCTTGTTTGCATAATTTCATAACCTTTATGGGTATAAAATGTTTCTGCTTTAGAGCCGATTGCAATAATACAATCACTTTTTCGTAATTGTTGTAACACCAACTTATTAATATTAATATTATAACCACCACATAAACCTAAATTTGAATTAACAATAATTCAACAAGTACGTTTACTATCTTTTATGCCATCTTTTTTTTGATAAATTGAATCATCTGCTTTACTAATGATATCATTAAAAACAGTATAAACTTCAGCAAAATATGGTTTTGAATTAGAAATTCGTTTACCAACTTTTTTTAATTTTGCTGTCGCTACTAATTTCATTGCTTGTGTTATTTTAGATGTTGAAGTAATTGAAGTAATTTGTTTTTTTAAATCTGTTCCGACTGCCATTTTGTTCTTTTAACCTTTATTGTCCTAATTTTTTCCACTCTTCAATTTGTCCAAACATTTCTGGTTTATAATCAGCAATTTTATTGGTAATTTTTTTAACAACATTAATAATTTCATTATCAATATTAGTCATTAAGGTATCGTTATAGGCTTTGGCCTTTGCTAATTCAGTATAGTATTTTTTTGCTTTTATATTAAAATGTTCAATTATTTCTTCTTTAAATTCTTGAATTTTATCAACTGGAATTCAACGAATTCTTTTTTTCTTAACTGCTAATAAAATTATTGCTTGGTCAATTTGTGAAAGCGGTGAATATTGTTTTTGTTTTAAAATTTCAATTACTCGTTTTCCATGTTCTAATACTTCTTTTGTCGCATCATCCAAATCAGAACCAAATTGAGCAAAGGCTTGTAGTTCACGATATTGTGCTAATTCTAATTTTAATGAACCAGCAACTTGTTTCATTGCTTTAATTTGTGCTGTTGACCCTACTCGTGACACCGATAATCCCGCATCAACCGCAGGGCGAATTCCAGCATTAAACTGATAATTATTTAAGAAAATTTGCCCATCAGTAATTGAAATAACATTAGTTGGAATATATGCTGAAATATCACCCGCTTGTGTTTCAATAATTGGCAAAGCAGTAATACTTCCGCCTCCATATTCTTTTGTTACTCGCGCGGCGCGTTCTAATAACCGACTATGTAAATAAAAAACATCACCAGGATATGCTTCACGACCAGGTGGACGGTGTAATAATAGTGCCATTGTTCGATAAGCAACAGCATGTTTTGAAAGATCATCATAAATAATAATAACATTTTCACTAGATTCCATCCATTCTTCACCAATAGTAACACCAGTATATGGTGCTAAGTATTGTAATGGCGCTAATTCACTTGCTGTGGCTGAAACAACTGTTGTATATTCTAATGCACCAGCAGCTCGTAATTTTTCGACAATTTGTGCAACAGTTGATGCTTTTTGCCCAATTGCAACATAAATACATTTTACATTTTTCCCTTTTTGATTTAAGATGGTATTAATTCCGATTGCTGTTTTTCCTGTCTGGCGATCACCGATAATTAATTCTCGTTGTCCTTTCCCAATGGGAATCATCGCATCAATTGTCATAATTCCCGTTTCCATTGGTTCATCAACTGATTTTCTAGTCATAACACCAGGTGCAATTCGTTCCACAGGACGTGTTTTTGTTGCTTTTAATGGTCCTTTCCCATCAATTGGTTGTCCTAATGCATTAACAACACGGCCTAACAACGCATCACCAACTGGCGTTTCAACAATTTTTCCTGATCGACGAACTTGATCACCTTCATGGATTGTTGTATCGTCACCCATTAAAACGGCTCCAACAGCGCCTTCTTCTAAGTTTAATACCATTCCATAAATTTCATTCGGAAAAATTAGCAATTCACTCATCATTGCATTGTCAAGACCATCAATTAAAGCAATTCCATCACCAACTGTTACAACAGTTCCTTCTTCATGAATTTCAATTTTTTTATCATATTCTTTAATCTGTTTTTTAATTATTTTGGAAATCTCATTTACATTTAAAGCCACTTTTTCACCCCATCTTCTATTTATTATATATTGCTTTTTGTCGCATTGTTTCTAATTGTCCTGCAATTGAACCATCAATAATTTCATGCTTAATTTTAATCCGAACTCCGCCTAATAAAGATGGATCAATTTTGTTAACTAACTCAATATGATAGCCAAATTTTTTACTTAATTTTGTTTCAATTGTTGTAATTTGTTTTCTTGTTAATGGTTGGGTTGAATAAATATTTCCATATTGAACATCATAACTAATATTTATTAATTTTCTTAAACTTTTAAAAATTCTTCTAACATAACAAAAAGCTTCACGATCAATTAATAAAAAAAGGGCATTTAAAATTAACGGATCAATAACTTTTTGAAATGGTTTTGCTAAAATGTTCTTTCGTTCTTCTTTTGCAATGTCAGCATTCATCATTAACTTAATATAATCTGGTTCTTGTTTAAATAAATCTACGATTATATTACTAACTTCTAAAAAATGATCAATTTTTTTTGTTTCAAGCGCCAAGTCCATTAAAGCAGCTGCATAATTATCAATAAATTTTTCACTAACTAACATAACTTACTACTCTAATTCTTTGATAAACTCTTCTACCAATTTTTCATTTTTTTCTTTATTAATTTCTTTGCTTAATAATTGCTCAGCTGCATTAAAAGCAACATTAATAATTGATTTTCGAATATCATCATAATATTGCTCTTTTTCTTTTTGAATTTCTTTATGGGCCTGTTCATTTAATTGCATAACTTCAGCTTTTGCTGTTTCTAAAACTTGATGACGTTTTGCCTCTGCTTCAGTTCGAGCCGCAACAATAATACTATTTGCTTCTACCTTCGCTGTTGTTAACAATTTCGATGCTTCTTTTTGATCAATTGTTGCTTTTGCTTGTTTTTCAGCAGCATCTTGAATTAATTCTCGAATTTTATTGCGACGAGCCCGCATTGCTTTTCGAAATGGATTATAAACTCATTTTGATAATAAAATTAATAAAATAATTGTCGCAATAACATGCGCAATAAAAACCCATAGATTAGGAAATAATTGATTAATAATTTCTGCTGGTTCAATTGGTTTTGACATTAATCACATTGTCATAGACATCTAAGCCTTCTTTCTTTCCAACTTTTTACTTTTCATTAACCAGTAACAAATGCTAAAATAATCGCAATAACTAATGCATAAATTGACCCTGATTCAGTAATCGCAGCAGCAATAATATATTGTGTTCTAACTTTACTTTCAACTTCTGGGTTTCGAGCAATTGCTTCAACAGCTTTTCCACCAGTATACCCTTGTCCAATTCCTGAACCACAACAACCAATGGCAGCTAATCCTGCACCCAATAATGACATTCCCTTTGTAAAACCATCATTAATTCCAGCCATAAATCATATTGTCATCATATTCGATAGCAAATCTATTGTCATAAAATTTATCATATTATAATTTTCCTCTTCCTTAACAAATATATAATTTTATTTTAATCCTTTTTTAGCCATTTAAATTAACATTTTTAATTTTTTGTTCTTTTTTTAACTTAATTATCTTTTCGTTTTTATCTTTGGTTTCTGTTTTCATTTCCATTGCCCAATAGGCAATTGTTAAAATTGCAAAAATATATGCTTGAATTAAACCATCAAAAACATCAAAATAAATACTTAAAAAAGGTAAAAATACACCAGCTAATAAATCAACAGGCCCAATATAAGGAATCTGTCCTCAAATAAAGCTCATTAAAGCTGTGAACAAGATAATAATAACTGTTCCTCCCAAAATGTTTCCAAATAAACGAAATGAAATTGAGATCAAAGGAACAAATTGGGTTAATAATTCTAATGGATTGACAAAAAACTTTTTAAAATATAGTAGTTTTTGATATTTAATCCCAAAATAATATATTCCAAAAAAGGTAATCAATCCCATTGATAATGGGACAGTATAAGATGTTGCAAGTGATTCAAACCCAACAACACTCATTAAATTTCCAATCCCAATATACAATAATAAGTATATAACATAAACTGTTAAAAATTTATATTTTGATCCCATCAAATCAACAACTTGTTTTTCAACTCACTTAATTGTAATTTCAGCAAAAAGTACTAAACCAGTTGGAATATCGGTTGGACCAAGTTTTTTTAAGCGTTTATAATAACCTATTGATAAAAGCATAATAATAAAGGTAGTAATAACTATCGTTACTAATTGCGGTAATAAAATTGTATAACTTCATGCATCCATTCCACTTTTATTTGGATCAGGGATTAAATCCATTGCAAGAAATTGACCAAAGTTACTATTCATTGCCATTTTTCTTTTCCTTTCTGCGTTGATGAATGGGAAATTTAACATTTGCAAATAATGATGAAAATGGACATAAACTAATTCCAACAATTATTGTGTAGATACTAAAAAAACTAGTATTCTCAGCATAAATAACTATAGGTATAGCATAAATCACTAAGCGAACTAGGTACAATAAGATAAAAAAGTACTTATTTAAACTTATACTTAACAATCATCCAGAAAAACAAATGATTAAGAAACCTATAAGAGAAAACAAATACCCCAAAACTAATCCTGTGTATAAAGTTCAATCTCGTTTTAATGTCAAATATATCATCGTCAATACTATTAGTATTCCCAAAAACATTATTAAACTTATTATTGACAGTTTATATTCTACACCTTTAAAATAGTTTTTTCAATTTAATTTATTTTTTTTATTTAGTTCCAAAAATACGGTCTCCAGCATCACCTAGACCAGGAATAATATAACCATGTTCATCTAAACGTTGGTCTAATGCAGCAACATAAATATCAACATCTGGATGATACTCTTCAATACATTTTTTTCCTTCAGGTGCAGCTACCAAACATACTAATTTAATATTATTTGCTCCTCATTCTTTAACTTTTTGAATTGCCACATTAGCACTGCCCCCTGTCGCTAACATTGGATCTAAAACTAAAACATTTGCTTTATTAATATTTTCTGGTTTTTTGGCAAAATATTCATGTGGTTCTAAGGTTTTTTCATCTCGGTATAATCCAATATGTCCAATTTTAGCGTTTGGGACCAAATTAATAATTCCATCGACCATCCCCAAGCCTGCTCTTAAAATTGGAAATAAAACAATATCATTTGCAATTTTATATCCCTTTGTTTTTGCTACTGGTGTTTCAATTTCAAATTCATTTAATTCAATATTTCGAAATATTTCATACGCCATTAATTGCGCAATTTCATCTAAATTTTCTTTAAAGACCTTTGAATTACTCTCCTTTTTGCGCATTCTTGTTAATTTATCCAAAATTAACGGATGTTTTATTACAGTAAATGACATTAATTACTTTTCCTCCTTAATTTATTAGATTTTAACATAATTATAAAGATAATACCAAGATTTAATTTGGAATTACTTACATTTTTAAAAATAATTAAATAAAAAGAAATAAATTGAACTTTCAAACTTATTTCTTTTTTAATCTTTCATTATTTTCTTATCACTTATAATGTTGAACCTGATTTTATCATTAGATTAATGTAATTAGAAGATGAAGGTGATTCTTCTGTAATCTCAAAACTATAAAATAATTTTAAGTATAAAATTGCAGTGTTGATATCCATTCAAACAACTCCCTTCATATAAAAATAACCTGAATATCATTCCTTATTAATAGTTGTTCTAAAATCATTTTTATTATCTAACATTACCCAATCAAATTCATTCGTAAATACTTTTAAATCACTTGTAGGAATAAATAGTGCAAAATAATTTGGATTATCAATCTTATTATCATTAACTGTTATTTCAAAGTCAGACAAACAAACGACAGAAAATGTTTTTAACTCATTTAAATTATTAATTCCTAACGCTGTTAAATTAACTTTACACTTCAGATTCAATTAAGTAAGTTTTATCTTTTTGCTGGCTATTATTATTTTGTCAAGGCTCTTGTACCTTATTAGCTGTAACAAGAGAAGCACCATTATTAAACATTATTATTGCTCCTAATAAACTTAATATTTTTTTCATAACTTAATAACTCCTTTCTTTAAAATAATAAGAGTTAATAAATTAATAACTATTTATTTAATATTGCAATATTATTTTTTATTTTTTAATTATATCCCTCAAAATAAAAAAGTCATAGGTTTTAACTACAACTTTTTTAACTTAAATTAAATCTAAATTCTTGATTTGGTAATAAACAATCAACAATTTTTTGTTCATTTTCGTCTAATTGACCAACAAGGTTACGAATACCATCGTTTATCATCCGTTTTGTAATAATTTGAACTTCACCTTTATAATTTTGTGCCTTATTATTTAAAATAACAACATCACCTTTTTCAAAATATTTACCACTGAAGGGACGGACAGGCAAATCACAATCTTGATATTTAATCCGAGCAAATGTACTACGAATCATGTACTCCGCTAAATCTGGGCGAACAAAATGAATTGTTTGGTCAAGAAGTATCGCTTTTTCAGTAGGAGACACTCCCCTATCTGTTTTTAAACTTAATGTAATTAAATGTAAATTAATGTTTTGTAAAGTTGCAAATTCTTCATCATTTAAAAACTGCGTTGATACAATAATATCGTCTACACCTAAGGCCACAAAATGACGAATTTGAAAATCTAATGTTAAATCACGATACATTTCAATGCTTGGTAATTTATCATTATATTGCCAAGGTCCTTGTGCATCATTCCGTTGTAAAGCTACAAAAACTTGTAATGGAATTCCTAACATTTTATAAATAAATTTTTTTTCAATAAAATACATTAATGAACTAGCAGTATAACGTTGTGGATAAAAATTCCAACATCCAATCAAATTATTTTTATTTGCATTTAATGATAATAAATATTCTAATTCTTGGGCAGGATTTGATGCATTTAAAATGATTTTAATATCTTCTTTATTATGTGTTAATTTTGTAACATCTTCGCCACTAATTCCTTCATCAAAACGAATTCCTTTTAACCCTAATTCAGTGATAAAAAAATTCATAACTTGTTCACGATTATTTTTATCTAATTCAAATTCTTCATAAACAGCACCATTGACATCACCATAAACATCAATTCCTAATTTATTAGCTGTTTTTGTTAATTGTAAAAAACGATTAAATAACTTTTGATCACTTTTTTTAACATTAATTAAGGTAGTAAAAATAACCTTAATTTGAGCTTTTGCACATTTTGTTAAATATGTTTCTAAATCATAGTTTTCTGCAATCAAATGTGGATATAAGCTAACACCAAGGCGCATAACAATTAATCCAAAACTTTTTTTGCAAGTAATTTATCATATAATTCAATAAATTCTTTTGATAATTCAATAACAATTTGTGCTGTCATCATTTGATCTTCGGCATGTATAAATAACACGGGAATTTGATGTTTTATCCCTTGTGCCTCTTCTTGAATAATAGTCATATGTTGTTTTTCTGCTTCAATAATATTTTGCTCTGCTTCTATAATCAAATTATTAGCATCTGCAGTTTTTCCTTCTTTTGCAGACTTAATTGCAATTAAGGCATTTGATTTTGCCATACCAGCATAAGTAATAATACCAAACGATACTTCTTCAAAATTTATTTTTTTCATTTTTATGTTCTCCATTTCTTATTTTGTTTTATCCATTTTAGAAAGCGCATAATACCCTGCCCCATACATTCCTGCCTTATCTTGTAAATTTGAAATCTCAAGAGTGAAAGTTTTTAACATAAAATCACCAATTCGTGCTTTTACTAATTCTTCTAATATATTTTTTAATTTTACTCCTAAATTAGTAACACCCCCAGCTAAAATAATGACTTCTGGGTTCAAAATATATAACATTGTTACAATGTGATACGCTAAGGGAATCAATCCTATAGTAATTGTTGCAATTGTTAATTCATCATTTTGATCAAATAAGGGTTTAATATCAACTAATTTTAAAGCATGTTGTTCTTTTTCTTTTAACTGGTGTAATAAACTACCCGGATTTTTATCAGCAGCTTGGTTAATTAATTTTGTCAAACCTGTAGCTGAAGAAACTGGTTCAATACAATTTTCTAATCCACAAGTACAAGCAAATAATGTTTGAAAAGAACCGCCATGACCAAGTTCGCCAGCAAAACCATTTGCGCCTGTTCACAACTGGCCATTTAAAACAATTCCACCACCAATTCCAGTTCCTAATGTATATAAAACTAATGATTCTTTTTTATCATAAATCCGATCTCAATATTCTGCTAATGCAGCTGCATTAGCGTCATTAATAATATTAACTGGTTTTTGAAAAATTTTCTCAGCTTCTTCTTTAATATTAAAATTACATCAATTTAAATTACCAGCTAAAACAACAATCCCATTTTTTTCATCTAAGAAACCAGGAATTGCAAAACCAATTTGACTAATTGTTGCTCAATCAATTTGATGTTGTTTTAATTGCTGATCAATTTCTTCTTTTATGGTTTGTAAAATTACTGCTTTATTTGTTTTAACTTTAAATTCACAACGAATAACTTTTTTTTCTGAAAAAACAGCACATTTAGAGCTAGTTCCTCCTAAGTCAATTGCTAAAACATTCATTATTTTTTTCCTCTCTATAACTCAATAATTTAATGATCATTAGTATTATTTGTTAATTCTAAAATTTTAATAATTTCTAATTAAATTACTTTTGGAACAACATTTGACTCATTTTTTTTTATTTTTTCATAAATCATACACATGTTCAATTTCAAACCGTAGTCCTTCACCAGCGGTTGTAAATGGTTCATCAATAGTTTTAATTAAATTACCTTGTAAATCATAAACTTGATAAGTATATGCCATATGACAAGAATATTTCTGATAATCAACATTGTATTTTTGCAAATTACCACCTAATTTAATGTAACCTTTTGTCCCTAAAATTTGTGCTGATAATTCACTAGATAAACTATCACTAGCAATAATTGTTAAAATCCCATGATTTTTATGACGAATATTTAAAATAGAAGTAGAAATTGCATTATGTGTTGAATAAGCATTATTTAAATGTGTTACTAATTGAGCTGGTCCTAATAAATCAAGTCCAATAAATAAAGCATACATTCCACCAGCTAAATGTAGTCCAACAAAATTTTTATCATTTGATTTTGGTTCTGGTTTTTTACCACTTGTTGAAACTTTCGCATGACTAGCATTCAAATATTCAATTATTCCAATTAAACCAGATTTCAAATCTGCTTTCATCATTTGATAAGCTGGTGAAAATCCAGTTTTAATACCATCAAATAATAAAACATTATTTGTTGTTGCTAAATCATATAACTCTTGTGCAGTTTGATATGATAATGTTAATGGTTTTTCACAAAAAACATTTATTTTATGGGACAATAATTGTTTAGAAATTTCATAATGCGTTGCATCACTTGTACCAATATATACTAAATCAAAATTTGTAGCATCTTGAATTAACTCATCTAATGACTGGTAAACTTTGTGAATTTGGTAAATATCTTTATATTGCAAAGCTTTTTCATAAGTTAAATTATAAATTCCAAATAAAGTAATTTGATCTTTACATTTTGTATTTTGTAAATCATCTAAAAATCATTTTGTAATTCGTCCTGCACCAATTAATACAATTTTCATGTCAGCCTCCTTATTTATATCAAAAGTCTCATGTTGTTAATTCCGTCTTTAATAAATTCGTTAAAACATCAATATCATCATATGCAAGATTTTTACCATTTGTCGCAATTACTCGTTTATATCAAACATAAGATAATTTTGGTGTTCGCGTTTTAATTTTACTATTAAAATCAACAGAAACCAAGCCATAATCTTTCCGATATCCTCCACTTGGAGAAAAAATATCACAATAAGTTCATAATGAATAACCAATTAAATTAACTCCACGCTCAAGTGCTTTAAATACTTCTGCTAAATGTAAACTTAAATAGCGAATCCGATCTTGATCTAAAATTAATGGTACTGCTTTATTATCAAAATCACCCATTCCATTTTCAATAATCATTACTGGCTTTTGATACTCTTTTCATAATATTTCAGCTCCAATTGCTAACATCTTTGGGTCAATAATTCAATTTCATTTTGTATATTTAATATCTTTTGGAAATACTTGTTTAAAACCCGATATAAAAAAAGTATGACTTTTTTGGTGCAATTCTTTTAAATTATCAACATAATTATCCCTAGTAATATAACATGGACGATAATAATTTCAACCAATTAAATCCAATTGATGTTTTTTTAATAAGTTTAAATCTTCATTACTAATTATAAAATCAATGTTTTCATCTTCTAATCATTGGAAAAAAATATCTGGATAAGTTCCTTTTAAATTTGGATCCAAAAAGAAATTTTTAAATCATTGGTTATACTTTTCAACTGCTGCTTCATCACCTTCTCGGAATTGATATGGTGGCGCTCAATCATGGTCAATTCCTAACATTGTATCATTAGCAAGATAACCTTTTTGCTTAGCTAAATCAAATTCTTGTTTTGTAATTGCTGCACTAAGGTTTAAATGATGAATTGCTTTAGCAAAAGCTGTTTTATTATTTTTTGCTGGTGGTAAATAATCATTTAAATAAGCATCTAATGTAAAAGTAGAATTCTCGTCATTAACAAATCATAAATTACTATATTTCCCTAAATATTGAAACACAATGCGTACATAGTTTCGGAATCATTCAATTACATTACGATTCTCAAATCCACCTTGAATTTCTGCCCACATTGGTGTATCTCAATGATATAAAATTGGAATTGGTTTAATTCCATTTTCAACTAATGTTTTAAAAACATCATCATAAAATTTAATCCCTTCTGGATTAAAATCAGTACTATTTTTAGAAAAAATTCGAGTTCAATCCATATTATAAACTAATCCTTGTAAACCCATTCGTTTCATGATTCGAGTATCAGTCTTATACTTACTATAAAAATCAGCTGCAACTTCAATTGAATTAATTTCCCTTTCTGCCTTTCCTAATGGCGGAATTGAAAAATTACGTTTTGTAAACTCATCTCAAATTGATTCTGTTCGTCCACCTAAACTACGACCTCCTTCAATTTGAAATGCACATGTTGATGCAGCAAAAATAAATTTCTTTTTAATCATAATTTTCCTCTTTCTGATTTTTATTATTGTTTTCTCTATTATATTTCGTTAAAATTAAGAAGGGTGATTGAAATGACAAATCAACAGATTATTATTCTAATAGCAGTAATTTTCTTTATTATCCCATTTATTGTTTGAACAATTGTTCGATTTAAAACAAAAGTATTACAACGCTATTCAGCATGACATAAAATTGCTTTAATTTTATCATATAGTATTTGTTTAAGCATTTTTTTAATTCTCTTAATTTTAGCTGTAACTATTTTTGCTTAAAATAATTTATTAAAAATTGAAAAGCACCAACCACTAATTACTTAGTAGTAGGCGCATTTTTTATTTTTTAGCAGCATGTTGTGCTGCTTTTTTTGCTTCCCGAGCTTTTTTTAATTCTTCTTTTGCTTTTTGTTTTTCAGCTTTTGCTTCTGCTTTAATCTGATTACGATATTCTTTATCATGCAAATATTTCATTTCTTCTTCATATGCAACAGTATCTGTTTTTTTCAATTTACGATAATAAGTATAATTATCTAATAAAATAAATGGAATCCAAATTGCTGTTGAAACAGCAAAACAAATTAGTGCAATCAGAATTGCCATTGGGTCAACAGTTGCTAAAAGTGCTCCTAAAAATCAAGGTGTTGTTCAAGGAACCGTTACATAGACAACATTAACAATATGTAAAGGTCCTGTTGCCACTCAACCAATTAACATTGCAGTCATTGGTGATAAAATAAATGGCACAAGATAAGTTGGATTTAATACTAATGGAAATCCAAAAATAACTGGTTCATTAATATTAAAACATCCTGCAGGTAGTGCATATTTTGAAACTTCTTTTAATTCACGACGACGAGATAAAATTAAGACCATAATTAATAATCCTAATGTAGCTCCTGATCCTCCAATATTCATATAAATATCAAAGAATGGTTTTCCAAAGATTCCAACTTGATCATTTAAATTTGTTCTTGCTGATAATCCCGCCGAAATTAATGCTGTATTAACTCCAATAATCATTCATCAAATTGGTTCAAAAATAGCCGCCATAATGTTTGAACCATGAACTCCAAAGAATCAGAAGAATGAAATAAAGAATACATAAAGAACTGCTAATCCTAAACCACCATTCCCTGTGGCAAAACCAATAAATGATGAAGTAAAGAATCGGTAAATTGCTGCCCCAAATCCAAATGCATTAGATGAAATTGGAACTGTTACATAATGTAAAGAAACTGTTAAAAATACTTCACCAGCAGCATTAGTTGAAAAAAACATATTTGTTGATAAATATTCAATTCCTTTATTTCCTAAAATAGTTCCACCAAAATTACCACCTTTGGCCAAAATAAATTGACCTAACGAATTTCAGCCTGTTTGGGTCATTAAACCATCAGCATTTCTTGGATCAAAACTTGCAAATCACGCTTCCATTGCACTTTGATCTCCAAGTCCAAAATTACTAATTGCAGTTTCAACTGCTTTTAAATCAGCTTGACCAAAAATCAAAGCCCATCCAGCTCCTTTTGTTGCTAAGTCTCAACTACCATTAGGAAGTTTAGCAAAAATTTCAATACCATAAGTAGAAGATAAGAAATCTGCAAAACTATTAAGTGTTACATTTGCACCTAATGTTGGATCTCATAAGTTTCCTGATGAAACAAGAGTATTTCATTGTTCAACTTCAAAACCAATATTTGGTAATGCAATTGCTGGTGCTAAAAATAAAATATTAAAAACACCAATAATACTTAATGTGAAAACCATTGGTAAAAATACTGCAAATGATTTTCCCACCGCTGGTGGTACACCAGCAGGTAATTGAATTTCTAATTTTTTCATATTTCCAAACCAAACAAATAGTTCAGTTGTTGTTATCCCAATAATTAAAACGGTAAATAACCCCTTCGAATCCATAAAGAAGGAAACTTGTCCCATATTTGCAATAATGAATCCGGCAAATGATGCTAAACCAGCAATAACCGGTGATTTATAATTTCTTGATAAGGCTAAGAAATAACCTAATAAAAATGCAAAATACAATGACATTGCTCCAATTGTTGCAATTTGAATTTGCCCAAAAGCTAATTCTCCAATTGATGAGGCTTTTCCTCAACTAGTTGATGTATCAGCAAATAAACCTCCTATTGAATCCCAACTATATCCGGCTGCCCTGGCAAAAAGTCCTAATAATGATACTTTTCCTGAACCAGCTCCTCCGAAGATAATTGCATCAATTAATAAACCAATTCCTCCTGCAATAATTAATGGAATCATTGTTCCAAATGCATCACGAATTGCTGATAAATGACGTTGATTTCCTAATTTAGACATTGTTGGCAATGCCTTATTATTTCATCAACTTTTAAAATCCATACTCTTGGTTTTTTTACTCTTTTCTGAATTAAATTTATCATTACTCTTTTCCATTATCTTGAAAATTCCTTTCTAAAAATAATACTTATCTTTCTAAAATTACCCAATTAATTGTAAAGCTAATTCAAGAGCTTCTTTTCCCTTTCCTAGCGCATAAACATTCGCTGGAATAACTGAAACAGGCTTTTTTGTCATACTTTTAATATTATTTTCAATATATTTTACTTGTGGACCAAGTAAAATTACATCATAATTTTCTAATACAGATTGTGCCTCAGCCATTGCTTTTGCTTCAACATGAACATCAACATTCATTATTTCCGCTGCTTCTTTCATTTTTTTAACTAAAATTGAAGTACTCATTCCAGCTGAACATACTAGTAAAATTTTTTTTATAACATACCACCTTTCTAATCAAATTACCTTTACCTCAATTATATATTATGTCCTTTAAAAAAGCAATATTTTTTAAAGTAATTTAAAAAATAAGAAAATTATTTTATTTTTCTGATATAATTTTCCAAGAGAAAGGTAAAAATAATATGGTATCATCTTTTATAATTTATTTTACTTTTATTCCAGCTACAATATTCTTTATTATTTGAATGACAATTCGTATTATTGAGAAAAGTTTTCATCGTTATTTATATTATAAAAACCATATTCTCTTAATTTCGGGTACAATTTGTAGTTTAACTGTTTTAATAATTATTATTGTTGCTTTTATTGTCTAATATTATTTTTTACCATTGTTTAATTATTAACACTGAAAGTAAAATTTATTATCTCAGTATAAACTATCTCTGATAATGAAAAAAGTGATCCAGAACTAAAATCAGGTGATAAAGCAATTCCTATTTTATCAAGATTTAATTGCGGATATTGAATTGCCAAAACATTTTTTATCATAATAATATAATCTTTTGTACTAGAAACCCTATTGTTAAAGTTTAATACTCCTAAATCAACATTATTTGGTACTATCTTATTCAACTTAGTTGGTCTAAAAACATTAACTCTCATAATTGCTTCATCAGTATAAACACTTGTATCATTAGTAATAATTTTAATATTTTTATTTTCACATTCTTCAACATTAATTTTACTAATATCTAAAAAATAAAAAAAATGAAGATTATTTTTAATTTTTTGTAATGTTAATTCTTCATTTTCATATAAAATAACAGTTAACTCATTATTATCAATAATATTAAATAATTTCCGAGCCTTTTGTTTTTCAGAACTTGTAATAGCAGTAGTTCCCTGCACAATTTCGATTGTAAATGTTAGCATTGTTAATAAATATAAAATTTTTTTCATCATTATTTTCCTTTCTTTTGATTATTTAAAAATAATAATATTTTTTGTAAGTAAAAGCGGAATGGTTAATACTGATTAAATGTTCTATATTTTAAAATTAATAGTTCTTTAATTAATAAAAACCTAAACCACAACAATATGATTTAGTAATAGAATTTTATTAAAAAAGAAGATATATTACAATATATCTTCTTTTAATTTTTTATTTAGAAAATAACCGAATTGTTGCCAATCGTTCTTTATATTTACTCATTTTAATCTCATAATTAGTTAATTGTTTTGGTGATAATAAGTCTAAATTTCGTTTTAACTCATACATTTGCATATCAAAGCGAATAACCTCAGCTTTAAGATAATTATTCCGCATAATTTGTTCTAAATAACCTGTTTTTGCTTTTAAACTTTTAACAATTTCTAAATAAATAATCTTTGTTTCTTGTCCATTTTTTTTACTAAGAAAACGAAAATTTTTACTAATCCAAGCTTCGGATGTGAATCATTCTAGTGTTACTTCCTCATTCTCATTAAAACAAGCTAAATGCATTTCTCGTTTCTTATCCTTTGTTCCTGCTCGGTAAAAAGCATCATTTTCTAAATCATCATATGTTAGGTTAGCATTCATATCATGCGCCAACATTGTTAATAACATATGAAAAGTTTCACCTAATGGTTTTTTAACTTTAATTACCCGAATTAACTTTAAAATTCGTGATGCTTCACTATACCGTGAAACATACACTTGTTGATTAAATTTGCTATGATTATCATCATATTCTTTTCGTAAAACAATTAGACGCTCTGAATCTATAATTTTCATTTTAAATCCTTAAATTACTTCTGTTTCATATTCAAATATACCTGTTTTAGCAGTTTCAGCAATAAAATTAGCTGATTTTTTTAAAACCCTTTTACCGTTATTAGTTAAATCTAATTGAACAAATCCATAACGATTTTTATACGCATTCATTCATGATCAATTGTCAATATAAGCTCAAGAATGATAACCAAAACAATTAGAACCTTCTTTAATTGCTTGATGAACTCAAACTAAATGTTCTTTAGTAAAATCAATGCGATATTGATCATTAATAATACCATGTTCTAAAAAACGCTCTTCATTCTCAACTCCCATTCCGTTTTCTGAAATATAAACTGGAATGTTATTATAATGTTCTTTTAAATTCATTAATGTGATATAAATTGCCTTAGGAAAAATTTCTCATCCTCGGTATGGATTAATACGACGCCCCGGCATTTCATAAGGTTGGTAAAAATAGTGTGGTGTAATTACTCCATTAATAAAATCTGGAATAAAATCAACGCCTTTTACTCGAGCTGGTTGATAAAAATTAACTCCTAAGAAATCAATTTTTAAGTTCTCATCTTGAATTAATTCTTCATCTCCATCAGCAATTTGTCACATAAAGTTATATTTTTTAGCAACTTCTTTTAATTCTTGTGGATAAACATTTTTAACCATTGGATCTAAAAAACAATTAATTGTAAACAAATCATGTCATTTTGCTGCTTCTAAATCAGCTTTATTTTTACTACGAGGAATTGATGGTGAAATGCTTAAAATGCACCCAATTTCTCCTTTTAATTTTAATTGTCGAAATACTTTAATTGCTTTTAAATGAGCAATTAAAGTATTCCATTGGGCTTGCATACCATGTTGCATATTAACTTCATTTGGAAAATGTCAATCATATCAATAACTACCTTCAATTACAACAATTGGTTCATTAAAAGTGGTAAACATTTCAACTCGATCACCAAATAATTCAAAACAAGTTTTTGCATAAAAAACAAAAGCATCAACGACTTCTCGTGAAAGTCAACCACCTTTTTGTTGTGCTCAATATGGCATATCAAAATGAAATAAATTAATAATTGGTTTAATATTATTTTTTAACATTTCATTAATTACATTATTGTAAAATTCAATTCCTTTTGGATTAACTGTTTTTCCATCAGGAATTAATCTAGTTCATTGAATTGATGTTCGTAATGAATTAAAATTTAACTCCCTTGCAATTTTAATATCTTCTTGATAACGATGGTAAAAATCATTCAAACAAGGTTGTTGATTAAAAAAACGGTATTTTTCTAACTTAAATCAATGATCTCAATTTGATGCAGATTTCCCATCTTCCAAAGATGTCCCTTCTGTTTGCGGACCAGAAAAAGCACTACCTCATAAAAAATTTTTTTTAAAATTATACTGCCCCATTAGAAATCTCCTCTCTAAAACACTTTTATTATATCTATTATTTAGAGAATAAACAATAAAACATTATTTAAGTAATTTGGATTTTAATACTAAATATTGTTTCCATAATGTTTCTACACGACTATGTTTAAAAATAAAAAGTTTATTTTTAATTAAATGTTTTAAATTATCAATTTCTGTTCAAATTGTATTAACAATATCACGACTATATTTTCAGGCAATGCGATTTCGATTAAACTCTTTTAAATCTAAAATTTTATAACTACCATCGGCAAAAACTTTAATGTCTAAATCATAATCAATATACTTAATTGTTTTTTGCTCCATAATAAATGGTGATGCAATATTACAATAATAATTTATTCCGGTATCTTTAAGCATACAAATAATATTACTTCAATTTTTCCGATTAAAAATCCAGATTGCTGGTTCATTTGTTTTTCATTTTCTACCATTCAATTCTGTAACAGTAACATCTTCATTTACTAAAACAATATATTCTTCTTCTAGTAATAAAACAACTGCTGATTCTCAACTACGGTAAACTGAACCATTATGTTTATAAGCATGTACTAAGACACTATCTCCAACTTGTAACGAGTCCATAATGTTACCTCCTATAATTTACTTTTTTAAAATTACAGCAAAAAAACAACTAAAAATAATACAATAAAAAATTATGTAAAATTATTAAATTTAAATTGCCATAATATTTAATTTTATTTTGATATTAATTACTTTAAAATAAAATGCTATCTTAAATACGTCAACATTTTCATTATATCAGTTGTATTTATTAAGTAAATAGACAGACTTTAACTAATTAGAAATTTTTTTATTGGAAATAAATTATTTTGGAAATTATAAATTTATATATTGCTTTTTACAAGACCTTATAGTTAAGTAAAAATCTCCCCTATTTGTTTGATAATTTTAATAGGGGAGATATTATGTTAGATTTGATATTTTTTCTTTTTAAAAATAAAAAAACTACTTTTGTAGTTAAAAATGGGGCGGCTGATGGGACTTGAACCCACGAATGCCGGAGCCACAATCCGGAGCGTTAACCTCTTCGCCACAACCGCCATATCTGATTATATAAACAACCTTATTTATTATAACTTAAAACAAAAAAATGTAAATAGAATTATTCCTACATCTTAAAAACATATTTTTTATAACATTAAAATAAATAAGATATTACTTTAAAAAGGATTATTATGTTAATAAATCTTATCATTAATTTTATATTATATAATATATTAGGTACAGCTATGTAGTACCCAAGGGAGTAAAAATAGAAAAAAAATAACAAAATGTATATAATTAAGAAAAATAAAATTTTAACTAAAAAATTAATAATTCGTAATGTTAAATTTCTTTGTTTTGCTAGTTACGTTCAAACTGAAACAGATGTTATTAACTTCTTAAAAAAGTATAAAGATAAAAAATCAAACCATAATGTATATGAATATGTCATTGGGAATTGTCGTGAAAATATTTACAAAACCGATAATGATGAAAAACGACATATTGCAGGAAAAACTATCTTAGAAAATATTATTGAAAAAAATATAACAAATATTATTGTTCTAGTTCTTTGGTATTTTAATTCAATTTACAGTTTACCCAAAGATTGAATTAAAAATGGATATGCAATAATTACGCGTATTATTTTAAATTCTGTTCAGTTAGAAAAAATTAATGAACAAATTAAAATTGGAATTTTATTACGCCTATTAAATGAAGTATTTTTACGAGAACTTTTAGACAAAAATAAAATTAATTGTAGAAACCACATACATTTTGTACTTTTGTGGTATTTACAGTTTTAAAAATAAATTTTATTAATATTTTAAATAAGGAGTTGGAATTATGCAAACAAAGCAATATTTTATTTTGCGGTCGTTAGTGAAAAAGTATGGAAAAGATATTGTTATTAATACTGTCAATAAGATAGCAAAAGATATTGAAATTAAAAAGTAAAAGAATAAATTATTCCGCGTAATTTATTAGCAGATAATTTATTCAATAATGTTTTTTAAGTGGATCAAAGCGACAACGAGCGGAGCGAATTTGCAAATTTCAATTTTTTAATTTATTGAAAGGAGTTATATCATGCCAGTATGATTAACATGAATATTTAGTATTTTGATTTTGTTAGGTATTTTTGCGTGAATTGGTTTATCAATTTATCAAAAAGTTAGACAAATTCAAGGTAAGAAAAAAGAAAAAAAAAGAACTTGAAAAAAAGGAGGATAGAAAATAATGAATTTTTTAGCAGATGCAGTTACTTTTGGGACTGAAATGGATTCTATTTGAACTGGGTTAGGTAATACAATGGGTAAAGTAAAAGATGCTGTATATGGTATTTTACCGTAGTTAATGATTTTTTTAGGTTATGCGTGAATTATTTTAATTCCATTTGGATTATTTATTATTATTAAGATATTAAACTTTTTCCGTCATATGGTTAAAGGATTTTAATAGAATATAACACTATATTTTAAGTTATTTTAAACAAAATTAAGGCACACTAGTTTATTTATTTTTTATTAATTTATTTTATATAACTATTACTTTAAAACTTAATAGTATTTTTCAGTGTGCCAATTTTTACTATTTTATATATTTAACATTGTTAATAACATTGTTTATTAAACATTAAATAAGCAATATATTAGCATTATGTATAACATTGTTAATAATCAATGTTTTTATCAATAAATAAACAATATATAAACATTAAATATAACATTGTTTATTAAACAAACATTTAGTTAGGAGATGATAAGTAATGATTAATTATTTTGAATATAAATGTGAAATTTGTTTTAATGATATGAAAAGATTACGATTTGATGAATTTTATTGTTTAAATTGTTATAAAGGAATTTAAAAAATTGATTAGTTTTGTTAAGAAAAATCAAAATATAGAAAATTATTTTATTAACAAGGAACTTATTCCTTTTGAAACAGATAAAGCAAGTTTTATAAATTTACCTAATCATAATCGCCATATTGGTTTTTGATTGAGTAATAAATTTATTTATCCTAGTGAAAAACATTCAAATCAAGTAGCAATCGGTTTAATTTATGATAATTCTTATCGTATTGTAAAATATGATGAAAATTTAAAACAACACGATTGAAAATTTTTAACTGGAACAGAAATAATTGATTTGTATAGTCAATATAAACATAACTATTTTATGCTTATACATAAAGCATTATTTTTAAATGAACCTAAAAAAGTAAAAACAAATAACAGCAATAATTTAATAAATTGAAATGACGAAAAAGTAGAACAATTAATTCGCGATTTGAAAGAATTAGATAATGAGTTTATATAATTATTGAGTTCAATTTGTTAGTTATATAATTGGTTCTAATGCCCCAGAATTTTTATATGTTATATCGTTTGTGTTATTTATCATTTTATTTTTTGGAATGTTTTTTAAACTTATTCAGAAAATGTGAAGTTTTTAAAGATGCAAAATGATTGAGAAAAATTAAAAGAGTTTTTTATTCATGTCTTTTTATTTATAAATAAAACAAATGTTGAAAGTATTACAATGTGGAATTTAACACAAAATGAATATTTAACTTTAATGATTGGTGTTTGAATTGTAATTTTGTTTTTAACTTGGTTCTTATTATGAATGATTTTTAAAATAGTTGGGTATTTTAAATAATGAAAAAGTTTGTATTTTTTCTAATAAATTTTTGTTATATTAGTGATTCAATGGTTTTGTTTAGTTTAATTGATTTATTACTTTGAATAATTTCTTTAAATTTTACTGGTTTAGTATTTTGATTATTATTTGTTTTACAATGTGTATATTTTGTTTGATGAATTTGAAAAAATGTTTTTTATCAGTTAAATGTCTTTCGTTTAGTTTACTTTATTTGAGATAATCCATTATCCGTAATTATTGGTAAATTAGGAACTGGTAAAACATTGCTTTTAACTTTTCTATCACAAGTTATGAAGCTTTTAACGAATAAAATTTATAGTAATTATCCAATTGAAGATGATGCAATAAAACTTTTAACTTTTAATAATTTAGATTTTACTGATAGAACTAAATTAGTCCCACCTGATGATAGTTTAATTTTGTTTGATGAGAGTTTTTTTATATATTGATGGAACTAGTCCCCACGAAGTTAAAAAAGTTCATGGTGGTAAAAGTGTGTAAATTGTTTTAGCAAGACATTTTAAAAATAGATCGATTTTTACTGTACAGCGTGAAGGTATGATGTGAAATAATATTCGTCATTTAACAAGTGGTATTATTATTCCTATTTCATTGAAAAAACCCGTTAAGTTAAAATTAGGTAATATTTTTAATCGTAGTTTTGTTATGCGAATTGGTATTTTCCAAGATATTATTGATTATGAAATTTGAAAAACAAAATCAGTAGAACGAACAGCAGAAGGTAAAAGAGCAAAACATAAGTCAGATGTTGGATTAGGAATTCGGTTTTTTAAGATAATTATTCCGCTTGAATTTGCTAATAAATATGATAGTCATTGATTATCATTTGTCCGTGATTTAAAAAATGATGAAGTTATTAATAAAAAAGAATACTTTTGAAAAGATATATCAAAATTAAACAATAAACAACGCTTAGAATTGTTTGATATTGATATTTTGAAAGAAAATTTAAAAGCAAAAAAAGGAAAAGGAAAAATAAAAAATGAGTAATTTATTAAGTGAAAGCGTTAATAACGATAATTGAAATAAGATTTTTAGTTTTATTTTTGATAATTTTTTATTTGTTTTTGATGTGATTTGAAATACTAAATTACCAATGACAAATATAACAATTGCTTATTTTTTAATCTTTTTTATGGTTATTAAGTTATCAATTTATGCTATTCACGGAACATCAATTAATTATAACGATTTAGGTTCAACGGTTAAAAGCGGTGTTATTAATAGTTCTAAACTATACGGTGCTACTATTCGGAGTGTTTCTAGTACTAAACAAGGTTTACAAAAACATATTAAAGAACGAAAACAATTTAAAGTTAGTCGCAATAAACAACAGTTATCAAGTTTAGCAAGACAAGTAAAAACAAGAGAACAAGGATTTAAAAGAATTCATAGCACTAAAAGAATAAAAAAATAAGTAAGGGGTTGATTTTATATGATTAAGTTAGTTTTATTGGTAGCGGCAATCGCTATACTTGGAACTGGTTTTATTACAGTTATTATTAATCAGTTGACATCAGCAAAAAATATTATTATGGATTTATATAATTCTGATACTTGGTTATTATCTATTTTTGATAAAATGGCGATTTTATTTAGTCATCCGTTAATGTTAACAATATCAAGTTTATATATTATTGGGTTTATTGTTTCAAAAACATTCTATAGTTAGGAGTTAAATTTATGAAAAGTAATGTAGAAAATAAAAAAGAAAAGAAACAAAATGGTTTATTTATTTCTTGGGTTGATTTAATTTTATATCTTATTATAAGTTTTTCGTTAACGCTTGTATGTATTTTAGATACAGTTTCAACGATTGAAGAATTAAAAGAGAAATATGCTGGTATAAATTTTTATATAATTTATGGTTTATGATTTGATATATTGTGATATATCTTAATAATTCATTATTTTTATGGTTATTTATTTAATGAAATTATCAAATTAATAAAAGAAAATCATAAAAATAAGTTGGTAAAAAATAATGCGTAAGTTTTTAGTATTATTTTCGTTTATACCAATTTTATTGATTTCTTTTTTCTCGTTAGGGGCAATGACATTACAACAAAACCATCAATCACAACAAACAGAAGAAAAAGCAAGAACAAAGCGGAGTGTAGAAACGGGCATTAATGAAACTGATTTTATTAATACGATGTTTTTACGCAGTACTTTTTTTGAAAATTGAAGTGATACCAATTATTTTATTAATCCTACTTTAAAAACATCAAGATCACTAACTTATAATGATAAATGGTACTTAGATTTTTTAAAGGATAGTTATTCAACTGGTGTTTCTTATGATAAACCAAGTGATAAATTTATGGATTTATATAAAAATTGAGATAGTTATGTTAAACAGTATAACATTAATAAATTTTATGATGTTGATAAAAAACAATTTTTAAGAGAATTAACGAATTTTATTTATTCGTTTGCTAATAAATACAATTTAGCGACAGTATTAAATAAATTAAAAGCAAATATAACTGATTTACAATCAGTTAATTTAAAATTTCAAAAATAAAAGTTAATTGATAAAAAATATTATAGTAATGAGATTAAAAATATAAATAATAAATGATATATTGGTATTTTTAATCTCATTACTATAATATTTTTTATCAATTAACTTTCAATTACTATCTTTTGGTGGTTGTTGTGGTTTTTTTGGTTCTGGTGTAAGTTCTGGTTTATTATTCCCGTTTTCATTGTTATTTGGTTTTTTATCAACTAATTAATGATGTTGTACTTGTTGCTGTTAATCCGATTGCTCCTAAAATACTAAGTCATTTTTTCATATTTTACTCCTTTTTTATCAAATTCTATTGACATTATATATATACAAGTATTTTTAAATATGTTTTAGAAACGATACTTACTTATTATAGTTATGATTGTTTAAAAAAGTTTGAAGTTTTATAAAAATTATTTTAAATGATATAACTATACTATATTATTTTTAAAAAATGAGGTGAATTAATGAAATATATTATTAATAACTCTAATTTAGGTGATTTACAAGCAAAATTGCAAGATTTTTTAAGTAAAAATTATAAAAATAAATACTATAAAAGAATAAAAACAAAAATATTTGCATATATTAATTTATGTAAGGAATTTTTTTTAAAACTAAGTTGTTATTAAAAGACTTGATTAAAAAATATTTTAAAAATAAATTTTCAACTTTTTATTACTGAGCAAATAAAATTTTACTTGCATATGCAAATAATAATTTTGAAGATTTATTATTAAAATCAACAGTTCCTAATAATATTAATTATCAATATAGTAATGATGTTCGCGAAAATATTTGTGATTTATATTTTGAATATTGTGATAAACACGCTGGGGGTGTTTTATCATTGTTTTATAATTTAAAAAAAGGAATTCATGGTGAAGAATTAAAAAATAAAGCACCAAAAAATTTAAAAACATTTTTTCGTTGACTTAAAAAAGATAGGCGTTGATTAAAAATAAAAAATAAAATTAAAGAAATTAAAAGAAAACATCCAAGATATGAAGTTAAAGAATTAGGATTATTACAAATGGATGCTAAATATTTTATGCCAAGTAAATTTCCAGTTGATAAAAAGTATTATGTTTATGATTTTATTGATGAAAGAATGAGAGGAGTATTCGGTTATATTTATGATAAATTATGCACAGAGAATGCTATTGATGCTGTTAAAAGAGTAATCAGTGATTTTAAAAAAATATTTGGTATTAAAATAACACGAATTAGAACTGATAACAGTTCTGAATTTATTAATAGTCATCGGAATAATCAAAAAAGTACTATTAAAGAAACTACTTTTACTCAATTTTTAACAGATAAAAATATTTTACATCAAACAACACCTGTTCGTTCTCCGCAGTCAAACGGTAAAATTGAAAGATTTCATCAAAATTATACTAAGTTATTTGTATTTGATGAAAAAATATTGGATGCAGCTGGTTTACAAAATAAATTAAATGATTATTATTACTTTTATAATTTTGAAAGAGTGCATAAATCTTTGAATTTTCAGACACCATTTGAATTTTTAACTAATTTAACTAAATAATTTTAAATTTATAAAGTTTTATTTAAACTATTTTTTAGTATGTTAATTTTAGAATTTTTATTTATATATGTATCATTTTTAATGATGTTTTTATATTTTAATTATATTTTTTATTATTTTTTCTTGTTTTGTTGCAATCTCCAAAATGTGTGTGGTATACTACAAAAAATAAAATTAATATTATATCTAGGTTAATTTATCGTGGTGACTTAATTTTTACTATAATTATTGATCGTAACAACAGTGTACTAATTGAATTAGATAATTTAATTATTAAATGAAAAATCTATAGTTATAAAATTTTAAAAAATTAAAAAATCTTATTAATTTTTAATTAATAAGATTTTTTTATGACAACGTAATTAATTCTGGTGATTCTAAAATTTCTTTTAACCGTGTTAAGAAAATCCCTGCTTCTGCAGCATCAATAATTCGTTGATCAATTGTTAAAGCAAGATTCATTATTGAACGAATTACTAGTTTATCCCCTTTTATGACAATTGGTTTACGAACAATACGCCCAACACCAATTACTGCTGAATTAGGATAAAAAATTGTTGGTGTTGCATTAACTGCTCCAACCATTCCATAGTTGGCAATAGTAATAGTACTTCCTTTTAATTCATAATCATATAATTCACCTTGACGTAAACGTTCAATTGTTTCTTGAATGTTAATTGCAATTTGTTTTAAACTCATTCGCTCAGCAAATTTAATAACTGGAATAACTAATCCCTCACTAGTTTCTGTTGCTAACCCAATGTGTTGTGAATTTTTAATTACAATTTGATTTGTTTTTGAATCATAATATGAATTTAATTTTGGATATTCACTTAAAGCTAACGAAACTGCTTTTACTAAAAAACTCATTGTCGAAAATCGAACACCATGCTCAGCATTAGCATTTTTTAATTTTCGTTGTTGATCAATAATTGCTGACATATCAATTTCAGTATTAATTGTTAATGGTGGTACATGTGCTTGAGACATAATCATTGATTGAATCGCAGGATATCTTGTTGATTTAATTTCTTCTCTTGTTTCTAATCCCTGTGGTTCAACTTGACTATTAGTATTAATAATATTTAAATTGTTATTTAATGGTTGTACCAAGTTTCCATAAGTATTAGGAATTGTAGTTTCTGTGGAATTAAATTTTTTAACTTGTAAATTATGTGTTTCACAATTATGTTCAGTTTTTAATTCAGGTCCTTGTTTATTATTAAATTTAAATTCTTTTAACATCTCTTTTAAAACAGGATCTGAGTCATTCATTGTTTTTAACATTTGTTGCATTAACATATATTGCATCATTTTTTCAATGTTTGTTCCATCTGTATTATTATTATTATTATTATTATTATTATTATTTACTTGACGTAAACTTTGAATTTCTCGTAATAATTCATTTTGACGATTATTTTGTTCTTGATTAGCTAAGCGTTCTTTTAAAATTGCCAATTCAATCATTACATTATTATCAATTGTACCTTTTAAACTACAGTTACTTTCATCACTGTTTTCAAGTTGAGTTAGTTGCTTATATGATTGTTGTTTTTCATATGATAAAGATGGTTTAACTATATCATCATTTGTTTTTTTCTGCTGCGAATTATTATCATAATATTCATTATCTAATATTTTATATTGTGATTCAACTTCTTCAAAAGAAGGACGCTGATAATTACTAATTCCTCCTAAAACAGAATCAACTTCAACATTTCCTTTTGCAATTTGTTCCATTCTTTTCTTAATTAAATCTCGTTGATTTCTTGTTTTTAAAATTTTTTCTCGTTGCCCATTATCATTTAATTTTTCATATAAACGATCACGATAAGATTTTAATGGAGAAAAATGTCCTTGTTTTTTTTCTTTCGCTTCATTTGACTCATTTGGATCAATTGTGTAACCATCAGCAGAAATATAAGCCTCATCAGATAATTTTTTGTAATTTGTTTTAAAAGTATTAACATTGTTATTATAATTATAAGCAGAACTACTATATCCAGTTTGTACTTCTGATGATACATTTCTTTTAATTAAATCATTCATTCTTCCTTGGATAATATTACGTAAAATTTTAGGACGTCCATCTTCATCTAAAAAATCCATTGAATTTTTGGAATTATCACTTTCTAATGATAACTCATGAAAATCATTATTATTATGTAATTGCTCACGACGTTGATTTACAAGATTACGAAAACTAGTATTTTCATTTTGACTACCAAAAAATGCTGCTGCATTAATTGGTGCTTCATCTTGATGCTTTGTTTTATTAACTAAATATTTTGCATATTCTTTTGCTTGATTTTCTTCTGTTAATTTTGTTTGTCCAATTGGAATAGCATTCGTTATAATATTTTGGTTGGGAATAGAAGGCGGTTGATTCAAACTATTTGTTTGTGATTCAAAGTTACCATCTTGAAACATATTACTATTCAAATCAGGAATATTAACCATTGTTGTCTTCGCCTCACTTTTTATTTCTTTATTCATTGGGTTTTTAATTGTATCAATTGAACGAATTTTTTCTCGATTATTAATAATATCATTATCATTAATTTTTAAATTTTTAAATGATAATCTTTGTGTTTTCTTAGGACCAAAAGATAATGCTGTTTCATCCCATCGTTTCTGTTCTTCTTGTGTTATTTTAGTGGGTTGTTCAAAAAGTTGTTTTTGTGATGATGAATTGTTTTGTTGCTGAAAATTAATAGATTTATTTTGTTCAATATTTGTTGAAAAATAAGAACTATTATTAATAGTATTCTCTTTAGAAAAGGGAGTTCCACCATTTTGGTTAAAATTTTGTGATAATATCGAAGTATCATATGGTTGTTGTTCATTAATTAATACAGCTCTTGAATTAATAATGTTTTCATTATTGTAAACTTGTTGCTGATTCAATAAAGGTGGCGTAAAAGTTGGATGTAAAGTATTTTCGTTTCCAATACTAATTCCTGAATAATCATCTTCTTCAACATCATTTCATTTTGTTCCAAATTGACCATTTTTTGTTGTCGAAAATTTTACCCCTTTTTTATTTAAACGAGTAAATTTGTTATCTTCAAGACGTTTAAAATAATACTTTTCAATTTCATTTTCAGTTGTTAGCAAATTAGCAATAACAGCATTGGGTTTAATTTTAGTGTCTTCTTTAATTGGCTTAACAATAATTCCATCCATTGGGGCTGTAATAATAGATTCACCATTTTCAGTTTCAATTAAAGCAATTTTATCACCTAATTTAACTTCTTCATTCTGATATAAGAATTTTTTTAAAATTCCTTTTTTTTCTAACGTTAATACTCTAATTTTTTTCATTGTTTCTGATTACCCCATTCAAAAAAACTTAATATGTTTTATTAAATTTAGTTTAGCCACTTTTATACCCATTTTATTACAAAGTAATTATATCATACATTCACTGTTTTTTAGTATTAAAATGAAAAATAATATTATACACAAAAAATAAAAAAATGCAAAATTTTTACATTTCTTTCGCATTTCTTTTTATCCTTTTTACTTTATTATCAAATTCTGTAATATGCTTAATTTCTGTTAAATTTTTTACCCATTTTTTTCGTTTTAAAATAATCAATGCTCAAATTGCTTTTAAACTGTCAACTGATTGAATAATTAATACAATATAAATAATATCTAAATTTGAAGTAAAAATTAAAATTGCTAATAATGATACTGGCACTAATCATGTGAATAAAGCATCTAAAACAAAGGCATTTATCACAGCACCACCTGTTCTAATAATGGCATAACTTGTTGCAGCAATCATTAAACAAGGATATCATAATCCATAAGCAAAAAGCATCCAATGTGCAATTCTAAATGTTTCTGGCGTATTATTTACAAACAATAATTCTGGTAAAAATCATCCTCCAACAACTAAAATTAATCCCGCAATAATTCCAACTAGAAAAGACAAAATAACTAAATGTTTACCATTATATTCTGCCTCTTCTAAATTATTAGCCCCTAACCGGCTGCCAACTAAAACTGAAGTTCCCGCAGCAAATCCATGATACAGCGACGTATATAAAGCAGCAATAATTGTTGAAAAAATCGCATTTGCTGTTAAAGCATCTAAACTATAATATGCTCGTAATTTAACTTGTACTACCATTCCGACTGATCAAAAAATTTCATTTAAAACAATTGGTCAAGCTTTTTGAAACGCTCGTTTTGTAACATAACCATCAAAGTGTCATCAATTTCGAGGAATAAATTTATACCGTTTATATTAAAATAAAACTATTATGAAAACAAGTTGCAAAATACGTGAAGCTGACGTAGCAATTGCGGCTCCTTGTACACCAATTCCATTAAAATTTGCAATAAAATTTGGTTCAATTAAAAATGGATTCATAAAACAATTCGTACTTAAAGCAATAACTGAAATTCATACTGTCAAACCTGCTCGACCAGTTTCACGTAAAGTCGTAATGAAAGCAATGTTAATTGCTAACAATGGATATGATAAAGCAACTATTTTAAAATACTTTGCTCCTTCTAATGTTGAAATTGACGCTGCTCTATATTCAAAATATTTAAACCACTGAATTGCTAAATCTTTATCCTCAGGTTTTAATTGTGCAACTATCTCAGGGCGAGGAGCATATTTTGGTGTTGTAGTAAAACTAATCATTTCATAACCACAAACCTGCGATAAAATTAATACAATAAGGCAAATGATTAAACAAACATAAATTTTTAATAATATTACTTGTTGTAATTCTTTATACTTTTCAGCACCATAATATTGTGCATTAAAAACTCCAAAACCATAACAAACTCCGCTTAGAATTGCAAACATAATAAAATAAAGTTGGTTAGAGGCATCAACTCCATTAATTGCTAATTGTCCTGCTGTATAATGATATCCAACATAATTTCCTAAACCCCAACTATCTCAAACTGCTTTTACATGATAAACATTATCTGCTCCAAAAATATATTTAATCTCATTAAATAGTTCTTGATAACCATGGACATTTTTTGAATTGAACTTGCAAAAAAATTATCAACTAAGTCTGTTGATTCCATAATAATTTCTTGTAATGTTGCTAATAAAATTAGTACTAATGCAGTCACATATCATTTTTTTGAGGCAAAAAATTTCAGATGTTTTTTGCCTTGTACTTTTATCATTGTATCCCCTTTTATATAATGAATCTAAAATATCCTGGAAATATTATAATATAAAAAAATAAAAATTATGATTTTTATTTTAAGTTATCTTTATCTTGATTTTTATTTTTATTCTTATTTACTGCTTTTTGCTTTTTGTGTTTTTTTCTTGACTTACCAATTTTTTGCCATAAACTTTTTAATTTTTTATTTTCACTATGATTTGCAACTTGATCAGTTCTTCGTTTGAAAAAAATAACTAATCCAATTATAAGCATTAAAATTATTATTGAAATTAATAAAGCAGCTCATCATGGAAGAACATCGAATAATGATTTTACTAACAAATGCATTGTCTTGTCCTCCTTTTATATTAATATTTTCTATTATACACAAAAAAATAAAAAAAATTAATAATCCTTATTATTAATCTTTTTTTAATTTGGGTTTGATGATTACTTTTTTGTTATATGGCGGTGATTATGTTCTTTTTTTTTACTTTTTGAGATTTTTTATTAGCAACTACTTTATTAGTATGTTTTTTTACCACAAATTGTTTCATTGAAATTGTTTCACCAGTACGTTTTTTATCTACAACTTGTCAGAAACCATACATAAACGCAGTAATTAAAGCCCCAATAATCATAAATAAGAATGCTAGTAATATCCATCCTCAAGCACTAGCTCATCCATAAACTCCAGCATCACCATTACCACGACCTAACGCTGATAGGAATCTAACAATTGGTCCACCATTACCATCCAAATCAGCAATTCCTACAGCACCAGCTAAAGCACCCGCAATTGCTGAACCAACAATGTTATTTAGAATAACACGTTTTGGATTATTAACTGCAAATGGAATTGCTCCTTCTGAGATTCCAATACATCCCATAAAGAATGCTGTTGAACCCATTGTGCGTTGTTATTCATTATAGAATGGTTTAAAAATTCATGTTACAATTCCTATTCCCATTGGCGCAACTGGAATTGCAACTGCCATTGCCCCATTGGTGTATAAATTTTTGAACCAATTAAACCTGTACATGCTAAGAATGCAACTTTATTAATTAGTCCACCCATATCAAAACCAGCCATTGCTCCGATCAATAGTCCAAAGCCTAATCCAATTGCTACATTAGCAGCATTTGAAGTATTACCTCATGTTCGTGAAATTCAATCTTGGAATTTACCCATTACTCAACCAACAGTTGAGCCAATCACAAACATCATAATCATTCCATAGATAAAGCCGACAACAATTAGAATAAAGAAGATTGGCATTACTGGTTTTAATCCTTTTGGAACATTTCAAGTATTAATTCATTTAACAGTATATCCAACCGCTAATCCGGCTACAATTGCTCCAACGAATCCAGTTGGAGTATTAACTGCTTCAATTCCTGATAAAGGATAAAAGTTAGCAGCATTATTTCGAATAAATGAAACAACTAAAGCTGGAGCAATTGCTGAACGACCAGCAATTGAATTAGCAATAAATGCTCCCAAAATTGGAATCATTAATGTAAAGGCTGATACCCCTATAACATTAAGATAATAGAAAAATTTTTTTTGGGTCAGTTAATGGGTCAGTATAAAATATTTCTCCTCAATGTGCTGTTGTTCCGCTAGCATCAGAAATTCAACCCATTCCTTTTAATGAACCATGAAAATTATCATAGTTTGGACCATAAATTGCTTTTTCTAATCCTAATGAAATAGCAATAAAAATTCCTCCTAAAATAACAATTGGAACCATATATGAAACCCCAGCCATTAAGTGTTTTATTACTCCAACTTTTTGGTTGCTACCATTAGCACCTTTAGTAATAAATTCTCCAGTTGGTTGCACTTTTCCTTCTTTTAAATCTTTCCATATCAAGTCCAATATCCGTTGCAGCAATGATTACTTTGGCTTCTTTAATTTCTCCCTCTGTAAAATCATTGCGAACACCTTCAGCTTCATCTCCGTGTGTTTCAACTTTAATGTCGTATCCCAATTTTAGGAGCAGTTTGGTTTAACTTATCCGCAGCTAAAAAAGTATGCGATACTCCTGTTGCGCAAGCTGTCATTGCTAAAAGCAACGGTTTTTGACCAGTTGGAGTCGTTTTGGTTGGAACCTCTTCTTTTCCAATCCCAGTTAATAATGCTGTTGAAATTTTTGCTTTGTCTGTTTCAACTTTCATTGCTTTTTTAAAATCTTCATCCATTAATTTTCGTGCTACTTCACTTAAAATTCCTAAATGAATTTCTCCTGATTTAGCTTCAGGAATAATTAAAGCAATGGCAACTTTCGTTGGTTTTCCATCCATTGCATTTCAATCAACATCATTTTTGAAACGAATAAATAAAACCGCTGTATTTGTAACAGCATTAATTCGTGCATGAGGAATTGCAAAGCCATCTTCAAAACCTGTTGAAGATTCTTTTTCTCGGGTCTCAAAACCTTTAACAAGTTCATTGCGGTCAGAAACATATCCAAGATTTTCAGCTAATTGAGCAAGTTCTAAAAAAGCTTCTTCTTTAGTTTTAGCTGTTGAATCTAAAATAATATGTTTTTCATTAAAAATGTTATTATAAATATAGTTTTTCCTCCTTCCATTTATAGTTTACTATTTTTAAATATAAAATGGAATTTTTTTCTATAAAATTAAAATTTAATAGGTGTCATTTTTTTAGTTAAAAAAAGAGCAAAAATTCAAATTTTTGCTCTTTTTAAATTTATCTTTTATAACTTAATAATACTTTACCCTTAACATTTATTGTTAATTTTTGTGCTAATTCCACAATTATTGCTGATTCACCTGCTAAAAGTTCTGTTGTTCCGATGGTTATTTTTCCTTCAACAACTGTTACTTGTGCTCATTTTATAGTATTTAAATCAAGTTCTCGTGTTTTTGTTAACAAATGTAATGTAAAATATTCATTATCAATTAAAATTCCTTCATTACAATGAACAATTTGATTAGTTGAATCAGAAACTGTTGTTACATCAAAACATTCTTGTAAATGAAGCGGACGAAAGTTTCCATCTTTATCAGCACGATCAAAGTCATAAAAACGATATGTTATATCTGATGAACGTTGTAATTCAAAAACTGTTACACCTGGGGTAATGGCATGAACTTTACCTGGAGGAACATATAAAAAATCCCCTTTTTGTACTTTTACTTCTGTAAATAATTGTGCTCATTCCTTTTTTTCAACCAATTGAATTAATTCTGCTTTTGTTTGAGCATAATGTCCATAAATTATTTTAGCATCAATAGGGCAATCAAGGATATATCAACATTCGGGTTTACCTAACATTTTGTTATGTTTTAAGCTATATTCATCATCAGGATGAACTTGAACTGATAAATAATCATTTGCTGTAATAATTTTGGATAATAAAGGAAATTCTTTATCAGTAGTTCCAAAATATTCTGGATGATTTGCAAAAAATGTTTTTAATGATACTCCCGTCTCAGAACCATTCGCAATATAACTCATTCCATTATCTAATGCACTAATCACTCATGCTTCACCATATAAGTCATCTGTTGGCAATTGAAAACCAAAATCCGCTAATTTTTGCCCCCCTCATAAACGTTCTGAAAAATATGGTGTCACTTTAATTACTTTATACATAAATGTCCTCCTCAGTTTTTCTATTATATTAAACCACAAAAACTGAAAAAATAATATTATCATTAAAATTTATAGTAAGATATATTTAACTAATAAAATGATTGGAGTCAAAAATGGAAATTATTCCTATTCGAAGTTATCTTAAAAAAATTAAATGGCATTTATTATGACTTTTTGCTGCATTAGGTATTGTAACAATTATTTTTATAATTATTTTCCTAGCATTAAAAAACATGCCATCACAAGATAAATTAATTTATTGTTCAATTTTTCTTGTGGTTAATTTAATTATATTATTTATTAATTATTTAATTATTAAAAACCCCTTTATTTTTTCAAAAATTTATTATTATGACAACAACAAAAATCGATTACGTTTAAGTTTATATTTTTATTTTTTTGTTTTAATCATTACAATTGTTTTCTTCTTTTTAACTTTAATTTCCATCCAACTAATTTTAAAAACAACTTTTAGTCTTGTAATTAAGCGATTGTGATATGTTGGCTTAGGATATGCTCTATGAAGTTGTAGTATTATTGGTGGATTTAATACCATTAATTTAATTATTTTAAATAAACCCATTCCACCACAAAAATCTACTACCTAAAATCATACACTAAAACTCATTGCAAAACAGTCAATAATCATTCAATGTCTTGATGAATAACATCAATAAATTTGTCAAAATATCTTGATAAGTTCCAATAAAATATAATCCGAGTAGTCGTCCTTTTGGGTTATTAAAACTATTAACAAAATAATTATCAAAAACAATTATCAAGCTCCCATCATCAAAGTGCATTGTTGGGATTTTTGTTTCTTCTTTTGCTAACTCAATTAAATTGACTATTACTTTGGTGTTAATAATTTTCGTATTAAAATTTGGTCATTTGCATTAACAGCAAACATTTTTTCAAATTCTGTTGATTATAATGTTGTATTATCTCTTGTTTTAAAAATTTTTAAGAATGTATGCATTGCTTTAATTGTAGCAACTAATTCTGGCATTTGCTTAACATCAAGAGTCAAATATGGATATCTCATATAAGTAACTTCTTCATCTTTACCTCAACCATTCACTTCGCGTCGTGTCAATGTTCCAAATGAGTAATTAATATCATTTTCATAAAAATTAATAACATAGTCTTCTTTAAGATCTTTCGTATTAGGTACTCCCATGCGTGGAAAAAGATTAAATTTTTGAGTAATAGGAGCAATTTGATATTGTTTTTTTGCCAAAGCATTAAGACCAATTTGATAAAATTTCTCAAACGGTAGTTCTTGCATAATAATTTTTTGTAATTTTGCTGCTTGATAATACTTTGTAAATAATCAAATCCCTAAACTTAAAGTAACTAAACTACTAAAAACTAAAATAATTTTGCCGCAATACCTAATTCTAATAATCCTTTTAAAAAACTAAGTGGCATTCCCATAATTATTGCTAATAATAAAAACCACAAGAAAAATTGAACAATAAATTAATTTATCTTGTGATGGCATGTTTTTAAACTCGCATTAAAGTCACAAACTGCTGAATTATAAAAACGTCGTGCAGCGGCAATATTATCTTCACAATCTCTAATTCCTGCTTGTAATTCAATTACACTGTTATTAGCTTTTAAATCTGGATAATTTTCTAATAATACATTAATTTTACCAGCTTGACTTGTAACAGCATTATTAACTTGCTCTAATTCCTTCACATTTAAGTTTTTATTTGCTTGACTACGTAATTCAACAACTGTTGTTAAAGTATCTTTTTCATATTTCATATATTGCTTTGTGCTATCAATTAATTTTGTTAACATATCAATTCTTCGTTTTAATTTAACATCAATGTCAGAAGCTGTTTCTTCAATTTTTTCTTTATTTCTAATTAAATTATTTCTTGATAAAATAAATAAGAAAATTGGGATAATTAAAATAAATCAAATGTATAAGCCGAATAATATCATTTAATGTTAATTCTAGTTCTGAATCAATTGCTGATTGATTAATAAAAATATCATCTAGAACAGAATCATATAATGATGTATATGTATTGTAATAAACATTGTTAAATATATAAAATTAAAAATTAAGGCACACTGAAAATAACTACTTAGTTTTAACTAATAGCTATTAAAATATAAAATTATACGTTTATAATTAATCAACTCACATAAAAGCTATGTGCCATAGCTAAAATATATGAATGGATCAGTTATAATAAATATTAAAAGCCTTTAACCATGACACGGAAAAAGTTTAATATTTTAATAATTACTCAAATTCCAAATGGAATTAAAATAATTCAAGCATCACCTAAAAAGGTCGTTAACTGCGGTAAAATACCATATACAGCATCTTTAACTTTCATCATTGCTTGTCCCAAACCGCTTCAAATAGAATCCATTCCACCTGAAATAATAGGAGTATCTGTAGCTAGAAAATTAACAGCCGTTGTTAAATACATACCTAACATTATTCTTTATCCTCCTTTTTTTCAAGTTCTTTTTTTCTTTTTTCTTACCTTGAATTTGTCTAACTTTTTGATAAATCGATAAACCAATTCACGCAAAAATACCTAACAAAATCAAAATACTAAATATTCATGTTAACCATACTGGTATAATTTAATTCCTCCTAAAAATTTAGTTTGCGCGACACGCTCCGTGTGTTCGCTACGTTCAAAAATAAACAATATTTAATAAATTACCGCTAATAAATTACGCGGATAATTTATTCATTTTCTTTTACATTATTAGTTACTATCTTATTAACAGTATTAATAACATTATCTTTTTCATACTTAATTACTAAGGACCGCAAAATAAAATAATGTTTTGTTTGCATAATTTCAACTCCTTAAATTAAATTTTCTATACATAAAAAAAACAAGATTATATCTTGTTTTTAACTAACAACCCGTATCTTTGCAACGGTCCCAAAAATTAATAAAGCATTAGATAATTTTGCTATTAAAAGAAAATTTAAAGGTGATGCTTATAAATGTCATATTGTTAATATTAATGATACTGTTGAATTTTCTAAATTAGGTGGTGAATAATATTTTGGTGAATATAATGCTTGATATCTTGATCGTACAATTACGATTGAAACCACTTATAATTTTCAAAGAGAAGATTTTTTAAGATTTTATTTAGTTCCTTTACAATCTGATAAAGAAGATGTTGGTGATAATTTATTAATGTTTATTTCAAATACTCAACCAAAATATAATGATTTAAATGAATTAGTATATTGAAATATTACTTTTAGTTATGTTAAAGATTATATTAATACTACTGGGCAAACTATTCAGCAATTCGTACAATTTTCAGCATCAAGTGAAGGTTATGTAATTCCTAAAATAATATGAGATGATTTAGGAATTCCAAAAGATTATGAAATTAATGAAAAATTTACTGGTGATAATGGTATTAAAAGTATTCAATTAACTTTATTAGGTGATAATGGTTTCACTGCACCAGTTATTTTTGGTCGCCCTATTGAAAATTTAGGGAAATGAAATGAAAAAGTATATCCTCAAAGAAGATTATTTATTGACGATTTAAAAATGCCAGTAGCGGATAGTTTAACAAAATCATCTAAACCATTAACTACTTATTTATTAACTAATGGTATTCATGCTATTAATGGTCAATATGATAATTGATTAAAAAGAAAACAAGGTCAATCTAACCAAGAAATTAAAAAGAATTATGAGAGTTATTTGAATACAGATAGAAAATTAACCCAAGCAACTAACCCAAATAATTTAACAGTTAAAGATGTTGCTTTAAATTATAAAAGTAATAAAATTATTAAAGATTTTGATGTTAGAGCAAATGGTTATTTTAAATATAATGTTGATATAGGATATAACACAATTAATTCAAGTAAAAATCGTGGTCAATTAAAAGACATGTTAAATTTATTTAGTGTTATGGTTAATCATATTATTTCATTGCCAGTAGATATAACAGAAAGTATTGCATGAACTCAAAGAGATATTCCTATTGTTGGTAAATTTTTAAATGCAATAAGTTTAGGTATTCCTATTTATTGAAAAACTATTGATAATAATACTAATAATTTATATCCAAATATTAAAACTAGAATTCCTTTATTTATTGGTAAAGCAAATTATACATTTTATGATGAAAGTTATTGACTTATTATTGAATATAGTACTAGGCCATCAGCAAAAAATCAAGGTAATATCCCGTTAGATGCTTTTAGATATAATACCCAAGATGAGGTAAATGATATAATTGATGCTAGTGCAAGTAATACAAGTTGAGCATTTACATTAACTGATAAAATACAAGTTTCAAAATGATCTAAAAGTCAAAAAACAGAAATTGAAAAATACGCTTGAATTAGTAGTGTTATGATACCTCAATCATTTAATGATGAAGAAAGTATTTATTTAATTAATGAAGAAAGTGTATCATTACCAACAATGGAAACAGGAAAGAATTTATTAACTGATATTGTTGGTAGTGGTCGTTATATAATTGATGCAGTTGGTTTTTATAATTTAGGTAAAACTGCCTGTCGTATTTATATGTTTTCAGATGATATTAATATATATGACCAATATTCAATTATGAGTTATTTTGTTAGTTTACAAACTACAAGTTTATATAATAATTCAGTGCGTGATTGATTAACTCTTTATTCACTTAGTTATTTAGATCAATATATTGATGATGATATCGTACATGAATGACCTGTTAAATTACCAGACCCACCACCAAGTATTAATTTCTATCCAGTACAATTAATATTAAACAAAGCAGATAGTAAACTAAATGCTAAAAGCACATGAGATGGATGATCCGCTACACCTGATAATAGAACATATTCACAAGATATTTTATTATTTGATTTTGGAACATTTGGATCAACTGATTGACAACAAGTTAAAGATAATTATGATGAATTTGAGTTTGGAAATGATGGATTTATAAGAATATAAGGAAGACCAAGCGGCAATCACCCTAATGGTAATTATGTAAATAAATCATTAGCGGAAAGATATATTATTAAAATAAAAAATATTAATGAAAGTGGATATACTATTTTTAATAATTTAGAAGAAAAAAATTATCCATAGCATCCAAACCGAGATTATTCAGGTTATCATTTTAAAACACAAATTATATTTTATAGTCAAGGTGTTAAACTAAAAATGCGTGTTAATTATGAATTGTATGTTAAAGGTGGTAATTATAAAATTTTAGGTGAAACTGTTGAAGCAAATTTTGAAATTAATACTATGGCAGTAACAAATATTACTTTAAAGAAAAAATAGGTTTTTATACCTATTTTTTTATTCTCCATTAATAACTTTTACATTACCCTTATCATCAATAATTAAATCGGGTGATGCTTTATCTAATAAATTTCAACGAAAAACTGATTTAAAATATGAACCATTATCAGCATATCAAGTATTAGTTGTATTAATAATTCCCTCTTTAATTAATAATGTATAATAACGAAATCGTGATGGTTTAAAAATAAGACTATATTTATTATAATTATCTATTTTTTTTTCATTATTTGTATCATTCAAAAATTTAGTAATCTTTCAATTATCATTTTTATTACCGCGTCATACTACATAATAATATTTATTATCCACAGTATTAAATGGTTTTTCTTGTGATGCCATTCATTCTAAATTGTTTTTAATAGTTTGGTCTTTTGTATCTATTTTATGTTTTTCTTTTTCTTTTTTTAATTCATCTTCGCTATATTGTGGTTTATTACAAGCAACTAAACTTGTGGTGCTTGTTCCTACTAATGTAATTGCACCTAAAATACTTAATAATTTTTTCATTGTAGAATTTTTCTTCCTTTATCGTCATCATCATAACATATTATTTTAATTTTTTATAAATTATTATGATACTATTATCATAGTTAAATAAAAAAAGAGAATGATCTTGATCATCATTCTTACTATAATTATATTACACATAATATTTTTTACAAGTAATAGATGATAATGTTTTTATTCTTTAACTTTTGCAAGAAAGGATGTTACTTGTGGCATATAAAAAATGAGATATTGTTTGAGTTTATTGATTACATATTAATAAAATTAAAGATTTTTTAAATATTGAATTAAGTAATTTTTGAAAAGAAAATCCAATTATAATAGAAAAAATTTGGAATAATAGTAAAAAAAATATAAATAAATTTTTTATATGAACTGAAAAAATTAATAAAATTGTAGAACAAAATAAATTAGAATTTAATAATAATTTAGAAATTGAAGAAAAAAATATTATTTTACTTGATTGTTATCATGAATTGTTTGAATTGTTAATACCACTTTTAGATATATCTAAAAATCAAATAAAATTATTACAAAAAATAATAATAAATGAAAAAAATATATACGATTTATTTTTTTAATTAATATGTATAAAGAAATTTCTTTAAATATTGAAATTTTAAAAAATAATAAATCTATTTATAGGCCATGTGTTATATTTCATAGATCCAGTGATTACTATTGAGTTATGCCCATTCATACAATTAAAGAAGATAAAAATAATTATATATAATAATAGTAAATTTGATATTTTATTAAATAAAAAAAGTATTATTAAATGTTATTCTTTTGAAAAAACTCACATAAGTTTAATTAAAGACAAAAAAATAATAAATAATAAGGATAAAATAGATAATTTAGATTTACAAAATAAAATTACAGAAAAGTTTAATTGATTTTTCTTAAAATAAAAACAGAGAGTAAAATACTCTCTGTTTTCCTTTCGGCCATTACTGGCATAACTTATAAAAGTTATCTATGTTTCCATAGATCATATCCCTAGAATAATTTAATTATAACACTTTTTAATTAAATTGTTGATTATTTTTATAATAATGTTACGATGGTGTCGTAAAATTAAGAAAGGAAGATAAAATATGAGTTATGAAATCTTAATTGGTATTGGAGTTGGTGCTTGTTTTGTGGGTATTTTAGGTTATAAAGGATTGGAACTTTTAATTAAAAAAGTAACTAAAAATAAACTTAAACAGTCTACAAATAAAATAGTAGGACAAGAAACATTAGAGGCTATTCATTTAGGTTTAATTCAAACTGCTAATACTTTTGGTCTTGGTAATACAGAATGAGCACAAGTATTAGAAACAAATAAACCTATTAGTGAAGAAGAGTTTAATCATATTGTTAAAGTTCAAAGAGCAAAAACACCAATTTCTAAAAAAGATATTAAGTTATCTAATAAAACAATTAAAGTCTAAAAAAGACTTTTTTTGTTTATAATGGTGATGCGAAGAGGTGAATTATGGCAGATACAATAAAACTAATGATTATTTTGTTGGGTGAATACCAGAAAAAGAATCATTTAATTTAGAGGGCATTGAATTAAATAAAACATATGAGTTAAAATTTTCAATAAGTTTTAAATCACCTAATCAAATGACAACATATTTTTGTAAAGAAGATTTAACTTTAAATTTTACACAAACAGCTATGTATGATAGAAAAATATGGTTAACTAAACATGTAAATTATTTTACAAGTAAAAACGGATGATTTTTAGGTCTTTGACTTGATGGATGAAAAGTAAGTAATGTAAAGGTTGTAGATGAACTAACTTCAGAAAATATAGTTAATTATACAAGCAATAATATTCCATTAGTTAAGGAAAAAATTAAAAATAAACTTAATACTTATTTTCAAGGTTCTGCAAGTTCAAATGATGGTTGGTTTTATCATGATTATAAAATTAATGTAAGTGTAGATTCATATCAATATGAAACTAAGCTTAATCCTAAAAATTATCCTTATTGAGATTATGCCTATATTCAAAAAGTTAATTTAACATTTTCTTTTGTTAATGATAATAGTTATAATTATCAAACTTTAGGAATAGTTTTAACAGAATTAGATTAATTTATGAACTTTAAATTTCTAAAATCAAGAAAAATGGTTTCCATATTTAGTACATTATGTGTTTTAGGAATGGAAACAATTATTGCAGCAGTATCAACAGTTATTGCTGGACAAAAAACAAAAGAAAATGTATATTATAAATTTAATGGGCAAATTTTTAGAACAAATGCTGATCTTATGAGTTATGTTAATAATAATGTTAAAATGGAATCATACCAAGCGGAACGGAATTATTATTTATATAATAATAAAGCTTATGATATTTTTGAAATGGATAAATTACGTTCTAATTTGAAACAACAATTTTCAATTCAAACATTCCATACTTATCGAAATCCCGCTGAATATATTATTAATAATGCAGGTTATACAAATGAAAAAAGCATTATTCCCTGCTGAACCTCAAAAAGTAAAAACAAATAACAATAATAATTTAACAAATTGAACTGTTGAAAAAGACCAAGAATTAATTAATGACTTAGAAAGTTTAAATTAAATGAGTTTATATAATTATTGAGTTTAATTTTTAAGTTATATTATTGGTTCAAATGCTCCCGATTTTATATATGTTATATCGTTTGTATTATTTATCGTTTTATTTTTTGGAATGTTTTTTAAACTTATTCAGAAAATGTTGAGTTTTTAAAGATGCAAAATGATTGAGAAAAATTAAAAGAGTTTTTTATTCATGTCTTTTTATTTATAAATAAAACAAATGTTGAAAGTATTACAATGTGGAATTTAACACAAAATGAATATTTAACTTTGATGATTGGTGTTTGAATTGTAATTTTGTTTTTAACTTGGTTCTTATTGTGAATGATTTTTAAAATAGTTGGGTATTTTAAATAATGAAAAAGTTTGTATTTTTTCTAATAAATTTTTGTTATATTATTGGTTCAATGGTTTTGTTTAGTTTAATTGATTTATTACTTTGAATAATTTTTTTAAATTTTACTGGTTTAGTATTTTGATTATTATTTGTTTTACAATGTGTATATTTTGTTTGGTGAGTTTGAAAAAATGTTTTTTATCAGTTAAATGTCTTTCGTTTAGTTTACTTTATTTGAGATAATCCATTATCCGTAATTATTGGTAAATTAGGAACTGGTAAAACATTGCTTTTAACTTTTCTATCACAAGTTATGAAACTTTTAACGAATAAAATTTATAGTAATTATCCAATTGAAGATGATGCAATAAAACTTTTAACTTTTAATAATTTAGATTTTACTGATAGAACTAAATTAGTCCCACCTGATGATAGTTTAATTTTGTTTGATGAGAGTTTTTTATATATTGATGGAACTAGTCCCCACGAAGTTAAAAAAGTTCATGGTGGTAAAAGTGTGTGAATTGTTTTAGCAAGACATTTTAAAAATAGATCGATTTTTACTGTACAGCGTGAAGGTATGATGTGAAATAATATTCGTCATTTAGCAAGTGGTATTATTATTCCTATTTCATTGAAAAAACCCGTTAAGTCAAAATTAGGTAATATTTTTAATCGTAGTTTTGTTATGCGAATTGGTATTTTCCAAGATATTATTGATTATGAAATTTGAAAAACAAAATCATTAGAACGAACAGCAGAAGGTAAAAGAGCAAAACATAAGTCAGATGTTGGATTAGGAATTCGGTTTTTTAAGATAATTATTCCGCTTGAATTTGCTAATAAATATGATAGTCATTGATTATCATTTTTCCGTGATTTAAAAAATGATGAAGTTATTAATAAAAAAGAATACTTTTGAAAAGATATATCAAAATTAAACAATAAACAACACTTAGAATTGTTTGATATTGATATTTTGAAAGAAAATTTAAAAGCAAAAAAAAGGGAAAGGAAAAATAAAAAATGAGTAATTTATTAAGTGAAAGCGTTAATAACGATAATTGAAATAAGATTTTTAGTTTTATTTTTGATACTTTTTTATTTGTTTTTGATGTGATTTGAAATACTAAATTACCAATGACAAATATAACAATTGCTTATTTTTTAATCTTTTTTATGGTTATTAAATTATCTATTTATGCAATTCACGGAACATCAATTAATTATAACGATTTAGGTTCAATAGTTAAAAGCGGTGTTATTAATAGTTCTAAACTATACAGTGCTACTGTTCGGGGTGTTTCTAGTACTAAACAAGGTTTACAAAAACATATTAAAGAACGAAAACAATTTAAAGTTAGTCGCAATAAACAACAGTTATCAAGTTTAGCAAGACAAGCAAAAACAAGAGAATTAGGTTTTAAAAGAATTCATACCACTAAAAGAATAAAAAAATAAGTAAGGAGTTGGTTTTATATGATTAAGTTAGTTTTATTGGTAGCGGCAATCGCTATATTTGGAATTGGTTTTATTACAGTTATTATTAATCAGTTGACATCAGCAAAAAATATTATTATGGATTTATATAATTCTGATACTTGGTTGTTATCTATTTTTGATAAAATGGCGATTTTATTTAGTCATCAGTTAATGTTAACAATATCAAGTTTATATATTATTGGTTTTATTATTTCAAAAACATTATATAGTTAGGAGTTAAATTTATGAAAAGTAATGTAGAAAATAAAAAAAAGAAAAGAAACAAAATGGTTTATTTATTTCTTGGGTTGATTTAATTTTATATCTTATTATAAGTTTTTCGTTAACGCTTGTATGTATTTTAGATACAGTTTCAACGATTGAAGAATTAAAAGAGAAATATGCTGGTATAAATTTTTATATAATTTATGGTTTATGATTTGATATATTGTGATATATCTTAATAATTCATTATTTTTATGGTTATTTATTTAATAAAATTATCAAATTAATAAAAGAAAATCATAAAAATAAGTTGGTAAAAAATAATGCGTAAGTTTTTAGTATTATTTTAGTTTATACCAATTTTATTGATTTCTTTTTTTCTCGTTAGGGGCAATGACATTACAACAAAACTATCAATCACAACAAACAGAAGAAAAAGCAAGAACAAAGCGGAATGTAGAAACGGGCATTAATGAAACTGATTTTATTAATACGATGTTTTTACGCAGTACTTTTTTTGAAAATTGAAGTGATACCAATTATTTTATTAATCCCACTTTAAAAACATCAAGATCACTAACTTATAATGATAAATGGTACTTAGATTTTTTAAAGGATAGTTATTCAACTGGTGTTTCTTATGATAAACCAAGTGATAAATTTATGGATTTATATAAAAATTGAGATAGTTATGTTAAACAGTATAACATTAATAAATTTTATGATGTTGATAAAAAACAATTTTTAAGAGAATTAACGAATTTTATTTATTCGTTTGCTAATAAATACAATTTAGCGACAGTATTAAATAAATTAAAAGCAAATATAACTGATTTACAATCAGTTAATTTAAAATTTCAAAAATGAAAGTTAATTGATAAAAAAGATTATAGTAATGAGATTAAAAATATAAATAATAAATGATATATTGGTATTTTTCCTAAAATGTGAAGTTCAGGTAAACCCATTATTCCGTATAATATTTTTAAAGCAATTAATGATGGAGAGGATATTTCTATTTATGGTAAATTTGGTAACGGGTTTAAAACTTCAAATGATAATGTTTATCGTTGAGATGGAAATGGTGAACCAATTGAATTACCAAATTTTAATAAAAATACTGGTAAAATTACAGATTGAAGTGTTGATAATCAAAATAAAGTTAGAGATTTTTTAAATAATTATTTAGATGTTATTATTCAAGAAAACATTAGAGTTCAACAAGGGGTAATCCCGATTATGATAGTCCTATTGTTGGAACACAAAGAATAATTTTTGATTTTGAAATTATTAATAATTTGAATAAGTCTAGTATTGGTACTATTTTAACTAAAAAATCAATTTATCGAATGATTTTAACGATTGATGAACGAAAAAATATTATTGCTGGGAGTTTAGAGTTAACACATATTAAGGCACGCAGTTTTAATGTATCTGAATCTACTCATAAAAATGAAAAATTAGGTTTTTTTTTTACTTTTATGAAAGAAAAAGAAAATATCTTTAATTTTGAAGGAAATATTTATTCTATTGGACAATGAAATCTTTATAATACTATTTATTATCAAAAAATGACTGGAAAAATAGATATTAATAACTTTTTAAAATCTTTTTTTTGCTTATGCTTTGATTCCTATTTTTCAAAATCGGAGTAATTTTATTGAAAGTGGTTATATTGATAATTTACAATATGATACTGTTTTGATTAACTTTTTTGGTTTAAAATTAGAAAATTTTAAAGATGTTATTTTAGATGAAAATGGAAAGTCAATAAAATATTTTAATGACTATAATAATTATATTTATAAATTTGAAAATAATAAAAAAGTTTTAAAAACCGAAGCAGAGAAAAAAGAATTTGAAGAACAAAAGAAAAAATTTTTAGTTTCTTATGATAAATTTAAAGAATTATTGAATAGTATGTTTGTTGTATCTAAAAATTTTTATAAGGATTATTTACGAACAATGTTTGATTTAGATAATAATACTTATACGCAAGGATATAACAAAAAATATGGTTTGTTAGCAAATAATGGTTTTAAAATTTATTCACGATATTTTTATTTTTCTGATAAATATAAATTATTAAATTTTAAGATGTATTCAGCCTATAAAAATCGGTTTTATAACACAAATTATGGAGATGTATTTAACTATGATTTTTCAGTTTCAAATGATTATAATATTAATCAAAATGAAGGATATTGTTTTTGAAGATGTTTTAAAAGATAAATATGGTTTAAAATATAAGAAAATGGAAGAACAAAAAATCGAATATAATGTCTTTGAATTACAAACACAAAAAGAAATAAACATTATCATTTGAAGTTTTAAACCCGTTACCAAATTTACCATAAATAGAAATATCCTCTCCATCATTAATTGCTTTAAAAATACTATACGGAATAATGGGTTTACCTGAACTTCACATTTTAGAAAAAATACCAATATATCATTTATTATTTATATTTTTAATCTCATTACTATAATCTTTTTTATCAATTAACTTTCAATTACTATCTTTTGGTGGTTGTTGTGGTTTTTTTGGTTCTGGTGTAGGTTTTGGTTTATTATTCCCGTTTTCATTGTTATTTGGTTTTTTACAACTAATTAATGTTGTTGTACTTGTTGCTGTTAATCCGATTGCTCCTAAAATACTAAGTCATTTTTTCATATTTTACTCCTTTTTTATCAAATTCTATTGACATTATATATATACAAGTATTTTTAAATATGTTTTAGAAACGATACTTACTTATTATGGTTATGATTGTTTAAAAAAGTTTGAAGTTTTATAAAAATTATTTTAAATGATATAACTATACTATATTATTTTTAAAAAATGAGGTGAATTAATGAAATATATTATTAATAACTCTAATTTAGGTGATTTACAAGCAAAATTGCAAGATTTTTTAAGTAAAAATTATAAAAATAAATACTATAAAAGAATAAAAACAAAAATATTTGCATATATTAATTTATGTAAGGAATTTTTTTTAAAACTAAGTTGTTATTAAAAGACTTGATTAAAAAATATTTTAAAAATAAATTTTCAACTTTTTATTACTGATCAAATAAAATTTTACTTGCATATGCAAATAATAATTTTGAAGATTTATTATTAAAATCAACAGTTCCTAATAATATTAATTATCAATATAGTAATGATGTTCGCGAAAATATTTGTGATTTATATTTTGAATATTGTGATAAACACGCTGGGGGTGTTTTATTATTGTTTTATAATTTAAAAAAAGGAATTCATGGTGAAGAATTAAAAAATAAAGCACCAAAAAATTTAAAAACATTTTTTCGTTGACTTAAAAAAGATAGGCGTTTATTAAAAATAAAAAATAAAATTAAAGAAATTAAAAGAAAACATCCAAGATATGAAGTTAAAGAATTAGGGGATTATTACAAATGGATGCTAAATATTTTATGCCAAGTAAATTTCCAGTTGATAAAAAGTATTATGTTTATGATTTTATTGATGAAAGAATGAGAGGAGTATTCGGTTATATTTATGATAAATTATGCACCGAGAATACTATTGATGATGTTAAAAGAGTAATCAGTGATTTTAAAAAAATATTTGGTATTAAAATAACACGAATTAGAACTGATAACGGTTCTGAATTTATTAATAGTCATCGGAATAATCAAAAAAGTATTGTTAAAGAAACTACTTTTACTCAATTTTTAACAGATAAAAATATTTTACATCAAACAACACCTGTTCGTTCTCCGCAGTCAAACGGTAAAATTGAAAGATTTCATCAAAATTATACTAAGTTATTTGTATTTGATGAAAAAATATTGGATGCAGCTGGTTTACAAAATAAATTAAATGATTATTATTACTTTTATAATTTTAAAAGAGTGCATAAATCTTTGAATTTTCAGACACCATTTGAATTTTTAACTAATTTAACTAAATAATTTTAAATTTATAAAGTTTTATTTAAACTATTTTTTAGTGTGTCAATTTTAGAATTTTTATGGTCGTATAAAGAAAATTGGGGTTTTTTATAAAAACAAGAAAAAAATGTCTTTATTTTATTGAACTAAATAATATTTAAAAACAAAAACCCCAATCTTTTACATGCGACCATTTTTATTTATATATGTATCATTTTTAATGATGTTTTTATATTTTAATTATATTTTTTATTATTTTTTCTTGTTTTGTTGCAATCTCCAAAATGTGTGTGGTATACTACAAATAATTTATTTAAATAATCTATATGATCTTGATAAATACTATCGGGGTTAGTACTTGTAATTAATATTAATTTTTTATAATCACGAACTGCTTGCATAATTGCTTCTTTTTCTGATTTACTAAATTTATTAGCTTCTCCAAGCCAAATAATACATAAATCAGCACCATTTGCTCATGCTGTTCCTTTCCCTAATACTTGCGATGAATTACTTTTTCTAGCCCCTTGTAATTTAATAAAACTACCATTAGGAAATGTTCAAGTAGGTTTATTAAATCTAGCATTATATTGATAATGACCACCTTTTCATTTTTTAGTAAGATTAAGTATTAAACCAACTTTATCTAAGACATCTTGAATATCTTGTTGCATTTCAGCAGTATCTGCACTATTTAATCTAAAACCATATATTGCTATTTTTTTATCTTTATTTGCTAATACAATACAACTTAATAATGCTATTAATTCATCAGTAGAATATGTTTTACCTGCTTTACGACTACCTGCTAAATTAATCTCATCTGCAATATACTCTGTATTATTTAATAAACTAACTATTATTTCATTAAGATAACTATATTCATATAACATTGCCATTATATTTTTCTCCTATCTGTTATGTTAATTACTGGTGGAGCATAATTTATTTCAGTTTCATTTTCACGACCATAATACTGTGCATATACCGATACACCCTCTTAGTTTCGTTTAAGAGATGTAATTTTATATTATTTTCTAATATTCTTATTTTCATTTTAAGTTCATTAAATGCTAATAAATTAGTGTTTTTTAAGTCATTATATTCATCTTCTTCTAAATTACAAAAGATTAATAAGGTTTCTTTTGTGGCAAGTTTGATATTATTTTCTTTACAATATTCATCAAATTTTGTTAATTTTTGCTTTATTTTTGTTAAATTTGCCATTATTCATCACTTTTTATCTACTTTTGCCATCTTTTTTACCTCTTTTTGTTATCACCATTCTACAAAAAAATATCAAAAAGTAAAATAAATTAAAAAAAGACTTTTTCAAGTCTCTATTTTTTAGTAATTTTTAAACAAGCGATTAAGGGCTAGTAAATCCTACTTGTATTAAATTACATCACCATCCTACCATCATTTAAAGTATTGTCAACAAAATTTTAATTTTTAGTGTATAAATATTTTAATAGAAAGGGCTAGGTTGTCTTATGAAAAAAGAAAAGAAAAAATTTAAACATTTTAATTTAGCAGAAATAAATGACTTAAAAGAATATTTAATATACGAAAAATTTAAAAAGAAAGATGGCACACCTAATTATTCTAAAATAGGAAAAGTAATGAATAAAAGTCGTAATACAATTAGATTAGAGGCTAAAAGACTTAAAGAAGAATACGATCATAAAAAAGCGAATGATGATTATAAAAATAAAAGAAAAAAATCTATAAAATATACTACAATTAGAAAAAAGTTGTAAATCATATAAGAAAAATTTTAAGTAAAAGACGCTATTCACCAATGTTAATTATTTTTGAATATGAAAAAAAATATAATGAAAAGTTTCCATTTTCACATGTGACACTTTACAAATATATTGAATATGGAGTTTTTGATGATGAAAATACTGAAATTAAGAAAAAACTGCCATTTAAAGGTAAAAAGTTTAAAACAAAAAAGAGAAAAGATGATCGTGGTCAATTAACTAATATTAGATTTATTGAAGAAGCAGAACATGAAAAAGGTACTTTTGGTTGATTTCAAATGGACTGTATAGTAGGTAAAGACCATCAATCTGCTTGTTTAACTTTTACAGAAGAAAAAAGTTTATATACGATTTGTTTTAAATTAGACCACCATAATTCAGAAGAGGTTAATAAAGCCATTAAAAGTATTTTTTAAAAATAAACTTTATAAGGAAAATATAAAAGGAATAATAACTGATCAAGGTAAAGAATTTAGTAAATGAAAAAAAATTGAAAAGATTACTAATGCAAATGTATACTTTTGTGATGCTGGAACTCCAACACAAAAACCCAAAGTTGAAAGAATGAATAGAGATATTAAAGAATATCTTCCTAAGGGAACAGATTTTAATCCTATTAGTTAAAAAGAAATTAATAAAGTTATGAAAATTATTAATGAGAAACCACGACCGAGTTTAGGTTGATTATCCTCCAAAGAGGTATTTTTAAAAAATATTAATATTTAATTTTTTTAAATATGAATTATATATTTGTAACAAAGTTTTCTTTTTGTCGTGCTTAAATATTAACTTATATTTAAAAAAATTATTTTTTTTAAAAAAATAGTTGCAATTTTTAATAAAAGATATATTATTGACTTAAATAAGGACAAATTGTCCTATTTGCATCTTTACTTTACATTTACAAAAAATTGGAATAAATATAATCTGCAATAAAGACTTTCATATACAACTACTAACAATTCCTTCTTTAACTGAAAAAGATCATATTATTCTTTTTTTCAAAATCTGGTTGTACGCGTGAAATTCTTGAAATATTAAAAAATGGAATTAAATATAAAATTCCAATTACTTTAGTAACTTCAAATTTAAATTGTGGCTATGAAAAATATTTATATAATAAAATTATTTTTCGAACATTAGAGCAACTTTTCCGCTATTCAGCTGTATCTTCTAAAATTACACAATTTCTATTTGTGGATATTATTTTTAACCAAATTATGGAAAGAAAAAAACAATTTAAAAAATTAATTTTACATGGAACTCACATAATTAAAAATTAAAACAAAATTAATTCTTAATTTTATATTATAGTTCCTTTTTTATTTCAATTATTAACTAAAATAACACCTTTTTGAATTTCTTCATATATTGATGGTTTTTTATCTATTAACATTGTTATTAAAATATTAGTTATAATTAATTGCGAAATATTGCTAGAAATAATTGAAAAATAGGTTGAATCTAAATAAGAATGATATAAAATTCTATAATCTGGTTGAATCAAATCACTATTATTCTGCTTAGTTGTAACTAAAACCGTTTTTATATTGTTTTTTCTACTTAATTTAAGTAATTCAAGAATTTCACACGTACGACCAGATTTTGAAAAAAGAATCAATAAATCATTATCATTAAATGAATTTAAAAACAATAACTGATCATGAAAATCTTGCGATGTATAAGAATTAAATCCTAATTTAATTAAACTATCATTTAATTCAGAACAAATAACAGAAGATGAACCAACACCAAAAACAAAAATACGTTTAGAAGTAAAAATACAGTTAATAATATTTTCTAGTTCTAATAAATTTAAGTTATTAATTGTTTCAAAAATAGAATATAAATTAATATTTTTAATTTTTTGAATTAAATTAGGTAAATTATCATTATATTGAAAATTAAAACTACTTTTAATCTGTTTAATTTTTTCATAAATAAACATTTTAAGTTATTTAAAATTTTTATATCCTATTTTTTTCGATAATCTTGATATTGTTGATGTTGCTATTCCTAGTTTTTTACTAATAATTGTGATTGAATTATTTAAAAAATATTCCGGTTTTTTATTGATTTCAATTGCCACATATTTTTCTAAGGATGTTAAATTATATAAATCCAAAGCAATTATTGGAATAATTTATACCCTCCTTCACTAAAAATTATAATGTATTAAATTTTCAAAAAATTTGCATTTTAATAAAAAAATACAAAAACAAGTAATTTTCTTGTACTTTACTATCTTCTTTTATAATAAAAATAATAAAAAAATAGAAAGGTTTATAGAAAATGAAAATATTTAATGAAAAATTATTACAATATATTGAAAAACCAATTAATAAATGAAAGCAAGCAATTGAATTAGCATCTGAATTATTAATTACAAATAATTATGTTAAAACTGATTTTCCCATTAAAATTATTGAAATAACAAATGATTTAGGTCCTTATTATTATGTTGTGGCACCAAAATTAGCATTATTACATATTATGCCTGACTCAACAATTTTAAAAACTGGAATAAGTTTTACATATTTTAAAATTCCAGTTAAATTTCAAAAAGAAGACAAATACCATATTAAATATTGCTTAGCTCTTGCTGCAGAAGATAATTTTTCACATATAGAATTACTTCAATCGATTGCTAAGCTATTTGCAAAAAAAAGAATTTTTAACTAGTATAAAAAACTGCTCATCATCAATAGAATTAATTGAAATTATCAAACAGCATGATAATTAAAAAATATTAAATTTACTTTCTTTCATTAGTTTTATGATCTAAACTTGGTTCTAAATCTTCTTCTAACTTATGTTCTAATGCTAATTTCTGATCAACTTCTAATGTATGCTGGCTACGTTGTCAATCTTTATAGATAAAAAAGCCAAAAGCAACTGCTAATAAAATTGCTAAAACTAATAAAACAACAATGACGATGGTAACTAACATGGTTTCTGTCCTCCTTTTTCTCGTTTTATGCCATAATAACTATTCAGACTTGCAACTAGGACTGGTACAAAAATACCTAACACAAAAGCTAATACTGAGATATATCAAGCGTTTTTTGTACAACTAATAATAAAATTATAAACTAAAAAACCAACAATAACAACTAATATAAGTGGAATTAAATAATACATCATAATTTTATATAACTTATTTAATTTAATTCATGATACTTGGTTATTGTAATTAATTACAATATGTAGTTTTTTTGCATATCAAACAAAGAAAATAACTTGTGCTAAAGATACTAAAATTAAATCTAATCCTGCTGCTAATAATTGAAAGGAATTAATTACTTGATATGTGCTATCAAAAACTATTAATAAACCAACAACAATAATTGTTAAACAAATCCCACAAATTACTTTTTGATTACTAATTTCATATTGTGTTTCAATAGCATCCACAATAACTTCAACATTACCAACCGTTGTACTTAATCCGGCAATAAATAAAGCTAAAAAGAATAAAACTCCTAAGAAATTCCCAACTCCCACAACAGTATTTTGATTAATAATATGGAAAGTTTCTGGCAAAACATTAAAAACAAAAACCATTAAATCATTACCAAACTTAGTAGCAATTTGTTGTTGAAATAATAAAATATCATTTTTATCAGTAACCAAATTATTAATAATAGCCCCTGATGCACCAAAAATAAAGATTAAGTTAGTAATGGATAAAAATAAAATTCCAATTACTAATAAGTAAGCTTTTGAACCATTATCTTGATTATGTGGACCTACACCAGCAAAGCGCATCATCATTCCCATTCCTAATGATGTTGTAAAAAAAGCTAAGGAAAAAACACTACATCATGTTTGACTTTGCTTTAATTTCTCTAAATTATTTGTTAAAAACAACGTTGCTAATCCTTGATGGCTCCCTGGGACTGTTAAAATATAAATTGCTAAAATTAAAATAATTAAAAATAATAAGGGCATAAAAAACTTATTAACTTTTTCAATTCCCTTAATTCCAAATAATAAGACAAGACCAACTAACAAAACAACAAATAAAAAAGCTAAAAATACAATTCATTGAAAACCACCATTGTTAGTTACGCCAAAACCACCACGCTGTAAAATCTGATGGTTAAAAATATTTTTATAAACATTACTAATCAAGGTAGGACTAAATTCAATTCCAATCGAAATAATAGTATAACCAACCAAAACAGCATAATAAATCGGAATAATAATCATTAAAGTTGATTGAAACCAACCCATAAAGCGACTAAAGCGAACACTTTCTTTATCAAAAATGTTAATTACACTTTTACGTCGAAGATTTCCTAAGTTAAATTCAAAAATTAATAATGGAACTCCCACAATTAATAATGCAAAAATATATATTAAGAAAAAATAAAATCCACCATATTTATTAATATAACCAGGTAATCCTCAAATTACCCCTAATCCAATTGCTGCACCTAATGATGAAACAATAAATCCAAATTTTGTCATTTGTTTTTTACTACTCATTTTTTTCTCCTTTATTTTTAAATAAAAAATGCAATATTGTTGCATTTTTACCATTTCTATTTCTTTTGAGATCTAATCTTACGACTAGTACCTCAAACAACGGCAATAATAATACTTGTGCAAAAAGCACCAAACATAATAATTAAAACAATTTTAATAATGTTAACCTTTTGATTATAACTTGCAATATCATCATAGCCAAAAATGTTACCAATATATTGCCCTTTAATTCCTAAACTATTTACAAGATTCTTAAAATATTTTGGTGCAACATTTCGTGCTTCTTTAATCATTCCATAGTAAGCATCAACAGCATGCCCCATCTCATGGTTCAAAGTACAAAAAACACTTGGTGAGCTTCATCATCCAATTAAATATTCAGAAATAGTTTTTCCCTTCAAAACATTATTAAATTTTTTTGCAGAAATAACGATATAAGCCCGTCTAGTTGAAATAAAACTATTTGACCCTGGTAATGATTGAAAAGAATAATTTGTATAAGCTGCTGTTTGTCTACCTTTTTCTAACAATGGAGCATCAGGAGAAAATAAAAATCCAGTTAAAAAATATTTAAAATTGTCACCAGTTATTGCATAAGTCATATTAAATAAATTTAAAATTTGTTCTTTAAGAAACTCCATCAATTCATCATTTCATTTATAATATTTTTGCATTACTTGCACACTATCTTTTAAGAAAATAGTGCTCCCTTTTTCATGATAATAATTATTTTCATATTCTGTTATCTTTTTTAAATCTTCATCTAACTTATCAAATGATGAATAATATTGCTGTTTACTAGTATTCATAAAATTTTCAAATTTTATAATCGCTGATTGTGATGCTTTCGTATATGAATCATTCATCATATTTCCTAATTCCACTGTTAAATCCTTCTTACCATTATTAATAATTTTATTTCGTAGAATATTTCCGTCAAAACTAACATTATCAGTTTTAATATCTTGCATTCCACTTGACTGCCACATAATTAAACTTGTTTTAAGAGCATTAAAAGTATAATTCTGTGCTCATAATTTTGTATTTTCGGGAATTAATTGTTGTAAACCAAGTTCAAAAGATGGCAAAAAATATTTTAAATCAACTGCATCAATTGGTTTAGTTGTTAAATTAGTATTATAACTAATATTTGACTTTGCAACATACTGATCAATTTTAGCAAGTTGTTTTTGTAAAGAAGTAATTCGGGAACCAAAATTCTCTTTTTGAAGCGGAGTATAAATATCAATAAAAAAATTATTTAAAATCTCTCAGCTTTTATTTTTCATTTTGTTTGGCATTGTCATTCATTTTGAATATGCTTCGGCAAAAAATTCTTTCCAAGTTTTCATTCCATAAATACTAGTATTAATAATCGAGGCCATTAATGACATTTCAAATAATTCTTTCGTATCGATTCTCACATTATTAATATTAGTTTTAGTATTATAAATTATATCTTTATTAGCAACAATATTGTTTTCTATCATTTTTACTGTTTTGTTTTGGTTAATATTGGAAGACTTATAAATAAAATACTGTAATAAATAGCCTGAATAAATAAAATCATCTATGTCAAGTGATGAAACTGCTGTTGGTGATAGTTCTGTAATATATCCCTTTTGATTAATAAAACTAGAAGTAGGTATAAATGTCATATTAATAGTTCCAAACACTAATAAACTACTTGCTATTGTATGAAACTTTCCCATAATTTTTTCTCCTTTTAATATATTAAAAATTTATTGTTGATAACCAACATACTAATTAAAAATAAAATTAATTGTAATAAAAACTACTTTTAACAAAGCATAAATTTAAAATAACAAATACTAATTATCAAATATTTTCTAATTGTAATAACAATGCTTTCATTTCTAACCCACCACGATAGCCACGTAAAGCATTATTTTTGCCTAAAACACGATGACAGGGAACAAGAATTGTGATGGCATTATTGCCAATTGCTGTCCCCACAGCTCGCATTGCTTGCGGATGTCCAATTTTTTGTGCAATATCAGCATAACAAGTTGTTGTTCCAAATGGTATTTTAGCAATTTCTGCTCAAACCTTTTTTGAAACAAAGTACCAGTGAAATCAAACGCTAAAGTAAAAAATGTTCGTTTTCCCATTAAATATTCCGTTAATTGCTCCATAACAAGGTTCGTTTTTCCTTCTTGATCAGCAATTAATAAAATATTTGGTCCCTTTTTCTTCAACCAAGATTCTAATTCATTAAACCCTTTGTTATTAGAACCAATAAAAGTTACACCTTGTTCAGAAACAGCAACATATAAATTTTAATTATTAACCTTTAAATTGTTATAATACCATTTAGTTAACTTTTGTTTGGCCATATCTTATAACCTCCTAATGATTGCTGTTTTTGATTAAAATAAATTATTTTGTGCTTTAAGGTATTTAAATTATACTATTAATTTATGAAAAACTATTTATAATTAGCAAATTTTTTTTATTTTTTATTAGTATGTAAACTGTAATATAAACTGTAACAAATTAAAATTTAAAATCAAAATAATTTTTATTATAAATTATCATATGAAATAAAAAAGATTAACTTTTTATCGTGTTAATCTTTTTAATAAAATGAAAATATTATTTGATAGCTTTTACATAACCCTTAAAAGCAAATTTTCCAGAAATATATTTTGAAGTGTCTTTTGCTTTAACTAAAATTATGACTTCTTGTTGCTTTGAATAATCACCTGGCTGAGCATTATTTGTAATTGTATAATCCTCAGCAGTTACTGCTTATACTATATCTTTCACAATTTTTAGCACTTTAGCAACAAGCGTTGCTTCAATATTAATTTTTTCTAATTCATTAATAGTTGTCGCATTTGGATTCGCTGCTTTAATTTCTAAATCACTATATGAAATAGTACCCTCGCGAGAAGAAATATCGACTTTTTCTATTTTTGTAAGTTGTGGTAAAGTTACTTTAATATATCCGGTATTGCCAATAACAACCATACTATCCTGCGCTGCAACAATTTGAACATAAACATCAACTTTACTATCTTGTAAATTAACAGTTTCTAATTTACTAACATCCTTATCTTTAAAAACATCATAAGTAAAATCAGCTGTTGTGTCCGTTTTATTAATTCATTGTACCGCTGATAAAACAATTGTATCTAATACTATTTTAATCTCAGCTTTTGTAACTCTATTGGGACCATAACAGTCATTTCTTCTAGTGCTTCAATTATTTTAATTTTTGCTAAATCATTGTTACTTTCAGAGTTGTTACTCTCATCTTTGCTATCACCAACTTTGGTGCATGCAACTAATGTTGTTGCGCCAGTTGTTGTTAAACTAAAAATTGATACGATTGATAAAAATTTTTTCATAGTTTGTATTTCCTTTTCTATTAAGTAGTGATTTTATAAAAACAAACATAATTAAAAAATACATGAATAAGAGAAAAAACATTAACAATTATTTTAATTACTTTTAACCCTACTTTTATATAATTTATATTTTTAAATTTTCTTTCTCTTACAGGGACAAGTATATAATATTTTACAAAAAAAACAATATTTTTTTTGATGATTTAATATTTTAAAGAAATTTTTTTATGTTATTATTTAGTTAATAGATTTGTTGCACTTGCATTTACAATTTACAAATTAAAAAATAATAAGGAATACATTCTTGCAACTTTTGATAATGAAAAAAGAACAAGAAGAATTATTTAATAATATTTTACAAGCAATTTATAATAAAAGTTATTATTTAAACATAGAAATAAAATAGAAAGATAATTATCTTTCTATTTTATTTCTTTTTTACATTCTTGCAAAAATTCAATAGCTTTGTCAATTATTAGACAATCTATTTCTATTTTTATAGATTTTGTATTTAGTAATTTATCATATTTATCAAGTAATACATGATTTTCTCTTTTATATGGGTAATATTCTTTTAAATTAAAAATACCGTAATTATCATCTTTGTCAAAAATAATTCTTTTATTCATATTTTACCTCATTTCAATTTCATTATAACACTTTTATATTATTTGTTTAGTATTTTTATACATAAAGTATTGTATTTATAAACTATTGGTATATACTTAAATTATATTTTAATCTTTTTGTATTAAAAAAGAGTTTATGCTGACTTGTTAATCGGACAAGAATAAAAAAAGAGGAGTTTATAAAATGGCACTTACAAAAGAACAATTAATCGAACAAGGTTTAAGTGAAGAAATTGCAGAAAATATCTTAAATCAGTTTAATAATGAAGAAAAGAAAATTAGAGAAAGTGTGCAAAAACGAAAAGATGTTATATCAAAAGAAGACTTTATTAAATTATCTAATGAATTAGATGAATTAAAAGCATTTAAAGATGTTCCATCTACTAAAATTGAAGATATTAAAATTAATTTAGAAAAAGTTAGTGGTAATTCTTTATCTGAAAAAATGCAAACTTTAAAAGAATTAAAACCTGATTTGTTTGTTGAAGATCAACCATCAGTTTCACCAACTAATTTTATTAAAGATATTATTGAAAAATCGGTTGAAAATAAAAATGATGAAATTGAAACTATTAAAGAAAAAGAAGCATATACTCCTGATGAAATTAAAAAATTAACTGATTATACACTTAAAAACCTTAGATAATAAGGGAGTGAAATATTATGGCAACAATTAACTTGCCACAAGTACCTTTTACATTACAAGGTAATACAACAGATCAAAAAGCGTATGTTGATATGGTTAATGCTTTATTGCGTGGACCTTTATATAATGAATATGCAAGTATTATGCAGTGTGCTACTGCAACCGCAGAACAAGTTGCTTGATTACCTAATGCTGGTCAAGCGTTATATAATTTAACTCATCGTATGGTATGACAAGATGATTATTTATTTCCTAATGGTGGGACAACTCAAACAATGGGATTAACAAGAATTCCAGTACCTATTGATAAAAGATTTAATTTAAAATTAATGAATGAAGCTTTTGACTTAGCATTAATAGAACAAAATATTAAAAATGGCGTTGTTGCTGATGCTATTTCTAGTGTTGTGCAAAATAAATTTGTTAATTTAGAATGTGAATTAATTCAGGCTATTTATGATTATTGTTTAGCAGATGGTCAATATGAAGTAATTCCATTTCGTAGTTATACAGCCGAAAATGCAGATGATGCAAATAAAGCATTCTTTACATTAAATGAAACTTTGATTGAATTAACAAATCAAATTAGTAATTTATATTTTGGTTTACCAACAGATAAAATGTTTATGGTTTTAGGTCGAAGATCATGTTTAAGATTAACACCTGCTTATTTAAAAGCAATTGGTTCACAAGCACAATTAAAATCGATAGTTAATGGTGAATTATATGAAAATACAGCAATGGGTATTCCAGTATCAAAAAGCTTTCATTTAGAAAAAACATATACAAAAGGACAAGTTAACCGTGATAAAGGTTATAATTTTACTAATGTAAATGGTTTAATTATTAATAAACAAGTATGAGTTTATCCAATTAATATGGATACTATTCAACAAGTTTTAGATAATGATACTGCTAACCCTAAATGAATTGGTAAAGTTCAATATGCAACACCAACTATTTTATATCCAAAAACATATAAAATTATTTTGGAAAAACAACCAAGCCAAGATGAAATTACTGCCACTAAAAGTAATCTAAATAAAACTTTTAGATTTCCAGTTGATTATCTAATTTCAGCATCAAAACCAGAATCAAAACCAAATAATCAAGGTTAATATAAAATGAATTTACTAATATTACGCGTTTTAACTTTATTAGTATCTAATTTAGAAAATAAATCTTTAATAAGTAAATTTGTAAATTTAATTAATAGAGTTAATCAAGTTCAAAATAAAATATTAAAGCCAATTAATTATATTAGTGATAAATATAATAAAATTACAAATAAAGTTGAAGATATTTATCAGTGATTAAATCCATTTACTTATTTAGATTTAATTAAAAAATGTCATAAAAAAGAAATACAACAAATATTAAGTCAATTAGAAAAAGATAATAATATTAAAAATAGAGAACAATTTAAAAATGAAAATTATTTAAATACTAATTAACAACCTTTAAATAGTAGTTGACTTGATAGTGGTATGTTTAATATTACAAATAAGTTAACTTTAACTTTAACAGGTAATTTAACTATTTTAATATATACAAAAACAGCAAAACATCCGAAATTTTATGGTCCATATGTTTATCCTAGTGTTCCAGTTGAAATTTGAAAATTATTAAATAATGCTGTATCTAATGCAGGAACTTTATTTTGGCGTTATTGATTAAGAAAATTATTACCTAGTCATTTAAGAAATTATATTAAAAAACGATTACCGCAAGCATTAAAAGAAAAATACCCCAAAGGAACCACTAAATTAACATTACCAACAGTTCAAAAATTAAATCAAATTAAAAAGTTTATTAATAATTTAAAAATTGGACATTTTAATTTTAATTTTGCTGGTGAAATTAATAATAAAAAATGGTATCGTGAACGCCGAAATGATGTTAAAAATATTAAGAATTTATATAAAACACCAGTTAAAAATATGTTTTACAAAACTAATCAAACTATTAAAAAAATTAAAAAAGTACAAAGAAAAATTAATAGTTATAAGTCAAGTAATTTAAAAAATAAATATCGTAATCAATTAAGGGGTGTTTTATATGGAAAATAATTTAAATAATTTGTTATTTATAACAGTTGAAGATGTTAAAGAAAGTAAACTTTGACAACCTATTAATGATAGAAAACAATCTGCTTATAATGATAATTTAATTTATAATGCTATTTTAAAAACTAGTTTATGAATGGATAGATTATCAGGTGAAACAATTTCCGATAAGATTAATAAAAAAGAATTATTTCCATGAGTAAAAAAAGATAATACTGGTTTAATTGAATATGATAAATGATTAAGTTATATTTAATCTGCTTGTTTATTAGCAGTTATAAATTGATATTTACCAAAAGGAGTTAATGATTTAACTGGTAGTGCATCATTTTCACAAGGTTGTTTTGCTTATTCACAAACTAATGATCCAGAATCAAATGAAAATATTACCAAAGATGTTAAAAATGCTTTAAAATTAGCAGGTGAAATAATTGATATTATATCTAGTAAAACAGTATCTAGACCTTATAATTATAATTTAGATAATTATGCTCATCCATGAGAAGAAGAATATAAGCATATTAGTAAAAAAACTTTTTATTTCAACATTATTATTTTGATTAAAAGAACGATTACAAACAGATAATTCAATAAATATTACTTATCCAACTGTTAATGATTTTTCTAAAATTGATTATAACGAATATATTAAACTTATTGTTCCATTTGATAATGATAGTATTTATTATGATGAAATTAATAAAGTATGAAAATCTAATACTGGCAATATTATTAATCCAGAGTCTATAATGAAAACATTAAATCTTAATGATTTTGTTATTACTGAAGGTGGTAATAATAAAGGTAAAATATCTGTAACAAATGGTTATAATGATGAATTAGCAATTGATGACCCAACAAGTGGTGGTGAATTTGTTAATTATATGAAAACACGACAAATTGGAATTAAATTAATACATACTGAAAGTGGAAAAGCGAATGCTTCATTTAATCAAAAAACGGATGAATTAGAAATTTGAGATCCAGCATTTAAAAATAATGATATAACTGCTAATTTTGAAATTATTAAAACAAGTACAACATCAGAATTAAAAACAACTGATGATACATTGTCAACTACTAAATATATTAATGAACATTATCAATTAAAAGGTAGTGGTTATAATAATTGAGAAGTTGTTAATACTAGTGATTTTAAACCTAATGATAAGCAATATATTTTACCAGTTATTCCTAATGGAATATATAAATATAAAGTTGAATTAGGATATTTAAAAGAAAATAAAACTATTTATAAAAGTTCATTAATTTTTAGTGAAAAAAAACTTTGATAAAAATTATGATGTAGTAGTTGGAAATACCTTTCGATTTTCAGGGTTACCTATTTTTACAATATCTATTAGTTTAAGAAAAGGTTATCAAAATACTGTTATTAGTTTATTAAATCAAAATGGCGTTAAATATGAAATGCAAACATTAAATATTGAAAGAAAAAAAAGTAATTTAGAAAGGATTTTAGTTATGAAACACGATAAAACAACTTGATTTAAAGGTGCTCTTCCTTGAAATTGATTTAAAAAAGACCTTATTCCGATTTATAATTGAACTCATAAAGATATTAAAGATTGAGAAAGAAAATATAAAATTCGTAGTTGAGTAGTTAGTTTTTATACATTGATATTTTTAACATTAAATTGTTGATTAGAATATGGCATGATTAATGCAATAAAAGATAATATTAATTGATATAATTATGGTCAATATTGAGGTAATGAAATTGCTATTTTACTAACACCTTTATTTACACACGGAATTCAGGGTATATTTGTTGCTAGTAGTAAATCAAAAGTTGATATGAAAATTGATATCCCTCGATTAAAAATATCTAAAGTAAGATTAATATTTACAATTTTACCTTTAATAACTTTAATAATTTCTTTAATTATTATTTGAATTGATAAATCAAAATGAAAAAAAGACCATTTAAGACATTATTTGGACTGCCGTATTAATCCGCGTGTTATTCAACCACGAATAGCAAAAGTATGAAACAAATTAGATGGTATAACGGAAGAAAAATTAAAAAATATACAAGATGAAAATAACAAAGAATTAAATTTAAAATAGACTATATATAGGGGTGGTTGATATTTTTGGGTGGTTATATAGTTTAATTTATAAATTATTTTGTTCTGAAAGGATAGATGGCCACTGTTTGAGTAAGGATAGAAAGGAATTAAATAAAATGAATGAAACATTAATGATTGTTTTACTTGTGTTAGCAGGTGCGGGTGGAATGGGTAGTCTTGGTATTCTAGGCTTATCTGCTAAAAAAATTAAAAAATATAAAGCAGAAATTAGAGAATTAAGAACTGCTGTTATTTTTCATGAAAAACATTTACGAGGATCTGAATATGCAACAGAATTAGCATTAAAAACAGGTTAAATTAAAAATGTTAAAAAACAAGTTAAAGTAAACAACAAAAAACAAGCACAAAAAGATGCTATTAGACAACTAACAAATAGTATTTAAAAAAATAACCTTAATTGGTTATTTTTTATTTGTTTTTAATATAATTAAATTCTTTTCACCATATTTATTGATTAAATATTCTCAGTCTTAGATTAAATTTATATTTACATCTTCAGGGTCTGTACCAGTTATATATTCACCAAGGGCAGTTTTACATGGGCGATTACCTTGTTCTGAACGATAACATAAAATATATTTATTCATGTTCTTCCCTATCTTTTTTATTGTGTTTTATATAAAAATTAATAAGATATTCTATTTTTTGTGAATAAGTAAAGTCATTAAATTCATTTCAAACTTTTTCTTCATTTTCATTTAAGTAAATATTAACATTACGAATTAATTTAGAATAATATTTTCCTGTTTTTTGATTAAATGAATGTTTCATAATATTAACCCTTATAATTAGCAATAATAATGGCATCTCTTATATGGTGAGATATTTTTTCATTATTATATTTTCAACCTTTACCATATTGATAAGTTAAATTATTATCTTTTTCATATTCTCATATACAACCATCATTATATTTACTTAAATTTTCCATATTTTTAACAATTGATTTAGTATGTCTTGGTGATACTCAATTAATATTACTTACTTTTTTCGTATTGTATTTAACTGTTCCAATTACTTTTAATAAATCATCTCTATCTTTACTAGTATTAGCAGATGTATATAAACAATCTTCAATATTAATAATTGCATCTGGTCTTAAAAAATCTAAAATAATATCGGGTTGTGTAATTCGGTTATTATTTTTATATTCTAATTTTTTAATTAATTTATTATCTTTAAAAACAACAATAGCCGTAGTACCAGATCCAGAAGGGTCAATATCTATTTTTATCATGCGTATACATCCTCATCATTGTTAACTGCTGGTACTACATTAGAGATATTTTCTTCTTTAACTACATTATCGTTTGTGTTCGCTATTTCATCATTACATTGGGTATTTATATTATTTGATAATGTTTCATGGCTCATATGCCCCTGATTTTTAGCGATATTACTATCATTATTAATATAAATCTTTTCATCATTAGTTGTAATAACTGCTTGATCTGATTTATATGCTTGTTGTAATTCAACTGACATAATACCCCATCTTCGTAACAAACTAGTTAATACTGTTTTTAATGCCATTTCATCAAAAGTAGCAATATAAAATGATTTATTTTTAGCATAAGTTTTATAATATTTCATAAAATGATTTTCCATTTGTTCTTTGGTCATATATAGTGTTTTTTCAAAACCATTAACCATTTTAAAATATGCTACATAACCTATAATTGGTAATTTTTCTCGTTCATCTTCATTTTGTATTCAATTAAAACTAGTTCCTTTTAAACGATCATAATTTATTAATTCACCATCTTTGACATCAGATACTGAAATATCTAAATATTAACCGCTTCTTTGGGCTAATTGAATATAATTTTTATAACCCATTTGAAATTGTGCTTGATTAACTCATTCTTGTATTTCGCGACCATTAATAATTCTTGTTATTTTAGTGTTATATGGAACAACATAAGCATAACCAAATTGTCTTTCTATTGGTAAATTTAATAACACCCCTTGATAACAAGCAGTCATAATTGTTTTTGGATCTGCTTTTTGTAATAATTCATTACTATTTGATATTGCAACTATATTACTTTTAAATCTTGCAATTTCATTTTCATTTGAAAATTTACTTTTAATTCAATTAGTAGCTCTGTATCAGTTCTTAAAAATTCTACTATATTTGCCATTTTATTTAACTCCTTTATTTATTTTGAATTTAATACCCTTAATTCCAATTAATTTAGTATCTGTATTTGTATCTCATTGTGCTTTAATTATGTTTTTAACTAACTTTTCATCAACAATTAAATATTTAATTAGTTGTTTTAATTCATATTGATTAGCATTTTCTAAAAAATTATTATCAATTCCTAAAATATCAATATCTTTGATTAATAATTTTTCTTTAATAAAATTAATACCAGCTTTTTTTAATTGTTTTGATTCTAATGATTTATCAATTTCAGCTACTTTTTCCATAACTCTAACTTGTTCATCTTGTATTTGATCTATATCTAACCCCATATCAACAGTTAAATTATTTGCTTTCTCAATTAATTCTTGTTTTTTTAATTCTTGTTCTTTTAAAAACTCTTGTTGTTTTTATTTGCGAGCTTGTATCAAATTATTATTAATTTCAACTCTGTATCTTTCAATATAATTTCTATAATTAGTAATTATTTTACCAATTCTATTATGCTCATCTAATAATTTTTGAACAGGTTCTAATCATTCTTTAAAAACAAAATTATTTTTAGTAATAGCACTTGGAATATCTTTTAAATGAACATCTTGATAACCATTTAATGCATAATGATTAATATGTCTAAAAATATACTCAATTAATTCTTGTTTATTTTCTTCTTTAATTTTTTGAACATTATACGCTAGAAAACTTTCATTTTTAAAATCCGCTTCGTTTAAAGGAAATTGAAATGTAATATTATTTACTGTATTTTTTACAATATCACTCATTATTTATCCTCCTTATTAGATAATTTGTCATATTTTGAACTGTCAACTAATATTCAATCGATAGAACCTGTTGAATATGGATTTTTGTAAAAATCTTCTTTATATAATTGTTGTTGTTTTAATTCTTCAAGTTCTTTTTTAAGTTTTTCGTTTTCTTCTTTAAGTTTGTTAAATTTAATTGATTCTGTTATATTCATTTTAAATTTCCTCCAAATTCATATCCATAATTAAATTATTAATATATTCATAAGCACTATCTTATGAATAGCAATAATCTTCTAATGCAATGTTAAATAAATCATCTTCGGTATAAACTTTGCCATCTTCATCTTTTCACATATTATTCACATCATTTTCATTTAATATTTTCACTTTCTAAATCAATAATTACTGTTGGATAATACTTTTCATTTTTAGCAGTTATTTTTGCTTCTTCAAAAGTATAAAATGAATATGTAGTTAAATATTCATTTTTAATAATTAATAAGTATCTTTTAGTCATAATTTATTCCTCCGAATTCTTTTTATTTACAATTAAATTTTCTAATTGATAAACTTTTAATCAATGTTCTTCACATAATATAATTTCTTTTTTATAACCTAAATTTCACTCTAATTTATCACCAATTTTTTCAATATAATTATCTCCAAAATAAGCATTTTTATTATTACAATTAATTTTTTGACATTTCATAGGTTAGTTTCTCCTAATTATTTTTTACCTAATGCTCACTGTTCATCAGTCATATCTTCAAATGATACTGAATAACTTTTAAGCATTAATTCTTGTAATTTATTTTTTTGATCGCATTTAAAACAATAACCTCAATATTTTTGTTTAAGACAAATTTTATTTAACTTTTTCATATTTACCTCCTAAATTATTCCTTTTATTTTTTGGTCGATTTGTAATATTTTTCAACCATCTGATGCTAAATCTAAAATATCGTTAATTTTTTAATATTGCATATAAGAAGCAATAACATCTCACTTGTCTTTAAATAAATTTAAGTACATTTTAGCTCATTCTAAACATTGCAAATCATAATGCTTTTTATGATGTGAAATACGACAATTAATAGGTTGACAATTAACTACAAAGTACTACAATGTTCTACATTTTGTAGTTGTTTGTAAATTTGTTAGGCCGTGTATATACACCTCTTCATCCGCACCATTTCAGGTCAAAGCGTTTAGTTTTTAAAATAAATCTACTCGCACCTTGAAGAGCCTAATGCTAATCGCAAATTTATTTATAATGTGATCACCTCTTTATTTTATTGTCGTTCGATGTTGACCTCGCACTTATCACGACTATCGCTTAGTTATAAAACCAGTGCCGATTTACATATTTCCTCATACACTATTTCAGTACTTGCCTCGGCCGGCGGTGGGAATGAGTTGATACTCATGTTCTTATGGAAACACTTAGTTATTTAAAATAACCGTCCCACACTGCATTAAGTTGTTTTATAAAATTTAAGTTTTAAAGAACCAGTTTCTCAATCAAAGATAATTTTTGAATTTTCTAAGCGTTTATAAAACCGCTTTTGTGTTTTATCTTTTACTTTATTCAATAAATCTTTATGTTTTTCACAAGTTCATAAAACTTTATTTGATAAAAATTCTTCGGTAATGAATGATACTTTTTTATAACAATCATTAACATCACATATTTTTTGTTGTTTAATTATCATTACCTCCTTTTAGGAGTTGTTTTATTTCAAATAAAAAAACAACCCTTTTAATAAGAGTTGTTTTGTCCTATTTCATTCTTTATTCTACATTTTTAAAAAACGAGATAAAATAAAATATTTTGTAAAAGAAATAAAAACTAGAAAAATTAAAACAGAATTTGGAATATTAATTTATAAGAGAAGAATTTACAAATATCTTTATAATGGTAAGTGAAAATATGTTCCTCTTGTTGATAAACAATTTGGAGTTGAAAAATGACAAAGAATAATTAATGATTTAAAATTAAAAATAATTGCTGAAATAGTAAAAAATAAAAGATATAGTGATATATTAGATATGTTTAATTGTAAATTACATTTTTCATCTGTTTCGCGTATTTTACGAAAAGCATTAATAAAAAGAAAAGATAAAAAAATAGATTTAAAAAATTGAGAAAATTTATATATCAATTTGGATGATGCACATGTAACTTTAAAAAATAAAAATAATAAATCTTATTTGCAAACTGTTAGAATAATTTCATTTAATACTGGAAAAGAAAATAATAAATTTTTAAATAAAAAATATTGTTATTTTTTTCTTAATAAGAAAACTCAAGGAGCAGAATTTAATGCTTTATTTATTAAAAAACAAATTCAAAAATTTTTTAAAAATTATGAAAATATTAAATTAATTATTGGTGGGGATAGTGCTAAATGAATTAAAAAAACTGCTAAAATTTTAGATGGTATGTTTATATTTGATAGATTTCATGCAATAAGAGAATTAAAGAATAATATATATTGTGGTAATCGTAGTAAAGAATCCTTTAAAAATTATTTACACGCAAAGGAATTATTTTTACAATGAAAATACGACGAATTTATAACTTTTTTAAAATCATTACAGAATGAAAGAATTAAATTAAGGTATTTTATTAATTTAAAAAATGGTATTTTAAATCAAAATAAAGAGTGAAATATTGGCGTATCTGCTGAAAGTGATGTTTCAAGAATTGTAAAATCTTGTTTGGGATATGGGAATAAAACATTTTCATTTTCAACATTTAAAAATATTTTGGATTTAAAAATTATGAGATTTAATTTTAGTTAATTTAAAATAATTTAATTTTAATTTTTAAACTATTTTTTAGTATGTTAAAATATGAAATTATTTTTTGTATTTTTATTTTTTTGTGTTATTATGTCTTTATAAAAGAAAAAAGTTTCTTGTTTTTAAATAAATTAAATAATACCCGTTTATATGCAACACTCCCCAAATTTTTGTTCTGGTTGCAACTCAATATTCTCATCGTCTTTATTAAAAACACGTAAATTAACTTTAGGTTTATTATTACTAATTAAAATATTTTTATAAACATAAATAAAAATAGCACTTAAAAAAACTAACATTGAGAACAAAAAACCAAGAATAATAACTAATCTTTTATTAAAAATTTTTTTCATCTGTAACTAATTTTTGCTCCACAAAAAAATCAAATTCAAATTGTGTTAATAAATCTTGGTTAAATTCTTTATTATAATAATTAGGTAATTGTTGAGTAACGATGCGATAAGTCATTGTTAAGCATTTAAACCAATTTGAATTAACAAAAAAATTATTATTAACATTTATTTTAGGAATAATTGGTTTAAAAATAAAATTTTGAACAAGATTAAAATTAAATCGTTCTATTGTTGTAATAAAATTTATTTCGCTTTGTGCAAGAAAGGGATTAACAAGAAAATTATTTAAGGTTAAATTATTATTTGCTTCAATTTCAATTTGGTTTTTGTTTTGATTATAAACTGTATTTTCAGCAAAAAAATGTTCATAAACCTTCTGTGCTTAATTATATTTTAAATAACCTTGTAAAATCTTAAAATTGTATTTTGTTTGTTTACTAATTATCATCGTTGTTGTTGGAATTAAAAGATGCTGATTATTAAAAAATGTTCATAATTTTGCTATTTTAGTATGAAAATCAATTGGAAAATCGATCATATCTAAAGAATTGAAAACACTTAAACCACGTAATGCAAATAAACTAGTTATTTTTACTCCACTTATTTTTTGTGGAATTAATTGAAAATAATTAGCAAAAATATCATAAAAAGTTTTAAATTTTTTTTTGTTTTTCATCGTAATTTTTATATTGAAGGATTCCGAACAATTTTTTTGTTTGTTTAAGAAAGTCTTTCTTATAATTAAAATTTAAATAAAATTCTTGATAAGAATTTTTTGTTACTAAATCATTGTCCCAAAGATTAGGTGCATTAATAACTAAACTAATTTTATTTGTTTTATTCATATCAAAACACTAGGCTGGAATAATAACTTTTCCTCATTTTGAGTATTCCACTTGTGTTTGTGATATTTTTAAAATTGTTGAACTAGCGGTTGCTTGTAATTCCGTTGTGATTTGACATTATTTTTTATTATTAATATTTCAATATACTTTTAACATTGAAAAATTAAAATTAAATTGAAAAAAACGTTTTTTTAAAACATCAAGCAATTTGGTGTTTGGTTCGTGGTCAGTTTTATATTCTGTTGTTAATTCACCAGTTGGAGTAAACCATGGTTTTAAATTGCTAATATTAGGACGAATATAAAAAGCATAGGCTTTACTATTATCATCATTATCAAAAGCAAATAAAGGAATTGTTAAATCTAATGCTAAATTAATTTTATTATTAGAAGCAAACTGAAAAGAATTATAAACTGCTAATGACTATTCAATAAAATTTTGATTAAACAAATAAAAACCTCCTTTACAATTGAAATTTATCAAAAATAAAAGAGATTTCCTTGTTATTAATAAGCTCGCGCAAAATAAACTAAATTAGTTGCTGGTTGTCTGCAATGAAAACAAGTTGTTTTTTTTGTTGGCACATCAAATGGAATACAACGTGATGTTGTTTGTGTTTCAGCTTTAATTGTATCTTCGCACTCAATGCGACCACAAAACGGCACTAAAAATAAACCATTCATTTTTGCTAAAGTTTTTTTATACTCTGAATAATTATCGATTTTTTTTGTTCGTTGATGACGATTATCCAAAGCTCTTTGGTATAAATTTGTTGCAATTTGATCTAATAAATCAGAAACTACTTTTTCAACTTCTGTTCAGGAAACAGTAATTTTTTCAAAAGTATCACGTCGAGCAATTGTAACTTGTTGCTGTGCTAAATCACGAGCTCCAATTTCAATTCGCAATGGAATTCCCTTAATTTCCGCATTAGCTGCACGAAACCCAAAACCTTTGTCTGATTGATCAATTTCACAACGATATTTGTGTAATTTTTTTTGTAGTTGCTCAACTGCAGATAATTTCTCATCATTATCATTGTTAATTGGTAAAATCATAATTTGAATTGGCGCAATTTGCGGTGGTAATACTAGTCCATTATCATCACTATGTGTCATAATAAGCCCCCCTATCAAACGCGTTGAAACCCCTCACGATGTTGAATAAGCATATTCTAAAGTATTTTTTTGATTTGAAAATTTAATATCAAATGCTTTAGAAAAATTTTGACCAAAATAATGACTAGTCCCACATTGTAAAGCTTGACCATCATACATTAAAGATTCGATCGTATAAGTTTCTTCTGCTCCAGCAAATTTTTCACGTTCTGTTTTTTGCCCTTTAATCACGGGTAATAATAAAGTTTTTTCTGCAAAAGTAGCATAAATATCTAAAATTTTTAAAGTAAATTGCTGTGCTTCTTGTTTTGAACTATGAATTGTATGCCCCTCTTGTCATAAAAATTCACTTGTACGTAAAAACGGACGGGTAGTTTTTTCTCAACGTAAAACATTAACTCATTGATTATATAACAGTGGTAAATCATGATAACCTTGGATTTCTTTACTAAAAAAGGTTCCAAAAAAAACTTCTGATGTTGGTCGAATGTATAATTCTTCATCTAAGACTTTATCTCCAACTTTTGTTACTGTTACAATTTCTGGTGAAAACCCTTCAATATGTTCTTTTTCTTTATTAAAAAGAGTTTTTGGAATTAGTAAAGGAAAATAAACATTTTTTACACCATTTTTTTTAAATTCAGCATCTAAAATTTTTTGAATATTTTCTCAAATTGCATATCCATAAGGTTTAAAAATAGTTGTTCCCTTGACTGGCCCATAGGTAATTAAATCGGCATTTAAAACAATATCAGTATATCATTGCGCAAAATCAACTTCACGCAGAGTAATTTTCTCTAACTTTCTCTTCATTCTTTACTTCTTTCTACCTTCTGTTAACACATTAGAAACATTTCCTTTTTCACCTTGAAAAATTTTAAGTTTTAAATTATTACTTTTAACATACATTTGAATTCGATTTAAATACTGATTATTTTTCATTAATATTCAGCGAATTGCTGTTGGTTTCACATCTTCAAAAACTTTTACGCGGCGGGTTACATCATCATATTCTCAATCTTTTTTTGTTAAATGAAATAAATTTTGAATATCAATTGCAATCACAGCAATTTGACTTGGATCAACTTTTTGCTCTGCAATTCAACTTCAAAAATAATGTCGCGTTGAATTATCTAATTCAAACTCTAAATGATCTGGTTTTTCTAAATATGTTCAAACAATATATTCACTTTCTTTTGCTAAATGAATATTATTAACTGGTTGTAGTCCAAATTCCAATTGCCGCAAAACATTACTAATATCAGTATAAAATAATAATGACTTAATTCGCTGGCGATTTAATTCTTTAATAATTTTGTGCGTTTTACGCCGTTTAAAACTAAAACCAGTTTTAATTTTACTATTATCATCTTCATCTTCAAACAAACTACTTTCTAAATTATCTGATGATGACAATGATTTTTCTTGTAATAAGTTATGCTTTTTTTCTGTTTGATGTTCTTTTTCTTTGTCATCTTTATTTTTTAATTTATTAAATAGCATTATACCCCCTCCTTCACATATTAATTATACAAAAAATTATTCTTGATATTAGCATTAACTTATAAAATTGGTGCGACTAATTTTAAACATGTTAACAATAGTCGATAACTCAAGGGTTTATATTTAATTGGTCATTTCTGTCATAAAATTGAATGTTCATAATCTCATTCCCAACGAGGAATAAAGCTTGCGACTACCTCTGGATCATAAATAACTGCTGTTGTTTGATGGTCAGAAAAGAAACTACGGTAATCTAAATTACAAGTCCCAATCACAGCAATATCATCATCAAAAATAGCAATTTTATTATGACTAAAAGTATTATTCATTTCATAAATTTTAACACCACTAGCAAATAAAGGTTTACAGTAACTTTTTGTTATATCTAAAACAAAAATTTTATCAGTCAAACCTGGAATTGTTAAACGAACATCAACTCCAGCACGTGCTGCAAGAATTAAAGCTTGAATAAGATCATCTGGTGGAATAAAATAAGGAGTTGATAATCAAACTCGTTTACGAGCTTTGTTAATTAATGAAATATATAGGTCTTTGGTAATGGAATGATCAATGCTAGGACTATGATTAACAATTTGTAAATGTGATTTACCCTTCATATTGTATTGTTTTGGTGCTAAAATGGCTGGTTCTAAATCTGTGATTATTTCATGACGTTTAGTTGCAAAAAATCAGTCATCAGCAAAAATTACTTCCAAACCTCGAACCGCTTCACCTTCAATTCGTACTTGTGTATCATGAAAAATTCCAAACTTTCATGATTTATCAGCATATAAATCGGCTAAATTAATCCCACCTGTATAACCAATTAAACCATCAATAATAACATCTTTACGATGATTACGATAATTGGCGTTCCCACTAATAAAAGGTGTAATAATTGGTAAATATTTATGAACTCTAACACCAGCTTTAATTAATTTTTTAATACTTTTTTTACTAATTTTAAAGTAACTACCAACATGGTCATAAATCATATAAATCCGAACACCAGCTGCAATTCGCTCTTTTAAAACTGCTAAAAAAGATTCAAATAGTTCACCATCAGCAACAATAAAATAAGTTAATAAAATATATTGTTGTGCTTGTTGTAAATCTGTTAATAATGATTTAAAAATACGGGTCCCATTTGTAATTATTTTAATTTTATTATTTTGGTATAGTGGCTTATTTGCATGCCGCATTAATAATTCAACAACATTCCCAAATTTTTGATTAGGAGCAGTATATTTTATTAAACATGTCTTATTTTTTTTACAATAAGTATCATATTCTAATTTATTTAAATGATTGTACAACAATGATTTTTTATTTGAATAATGGTATTTTCGACCAAAAAAAACATATGAACATAAACCAATAAATGGCACAAAATTAATAAAAATAATTCAAGAAAATTTAACTTCATAACGTCGTTTGGAAAAAAAGAAAAAGAATGAGAAAATTAAATCAATAATAACAATTCCTAAAAAAATATATAAGAATTTAACATTGAAAATAATAACGACAACAAGTAACCCCATAATCGCCATACCAAATAAAAAAATCATTGATAAAATAATTTTTAATCAATTTTTCATTATGCTTCCCCTTTATTGCACAATATTACTACTTTTATTATACCAATAATTTAAAAAGAGTTATAAAAATTATTTATAACTCTTTATTACTTTTTTTCGTTAAATGTAAATTAAATGGCGGAACAGGAGAGACTCGAACTCTCGCGCCAGTTACCCGACCTAACACCTTAGCAGGGTGCCCTCTTCACCAACTTGAGTACTGTTCCGTGGTGATACCCTATATATTATACAAAAGATATCATTTTAAACAAGAGAAAAAGATTATTTTTTTCAACCTATCCAATTAAAATATTTTCTTCAACATAACTGTATTCTTTTTCACCACTTCCACGAATTGAAACTAATAATGTTGAAGAAACTCCTAATTGCCCAATAAACATTAATAGAATCAATATTAAAGTACTTAAAATACCAATGTTATATAGCTCGGTAAAATTTAAAGTACTTAATCCTGTTGTTCCAAATGCACTACAAATTGTAAAAAAAGTATTTAAAACATCAAGATGAGGATTTTCAGCACTAATACAGATAATGGCAATTGCAATTAAACCTCCTGAAATAACAGTAACTCCTAACGCTCGTTTTACTGTTTCATTTGGGATTTTCCGTTTAAAAGCATTAACACTATTATTATTCCGAATAATAGACCAAATTGTAATGATAATAACAGCTAAGGTTGTTGTTCGAATCCCCCCTGCGGTAGAAGAAGGCGCTGATCCAATAAACATCATAATTGACATCACTATTCGTGATCCTGGTAAAAAGTTACTCATTTCAACTGTTGAATAACCTGCATTTCTGGTTGACATTGTATTAAAGAAAATATTCATAAAACCATTTCAATTTGATTTTGAATTTCGTAAAATACTTTCCATATGCTGAGCAGTTTCAGGATGGATTGTATTAATATTCGTAAATTCAATTAATCAAACACTAAAAACACCAATAATTGATAAACCAATATAAGTAATTAAATTAATTTTAGTAAATAAGGTAAATTTAACATGTTCTTTTCGTCGTCATGCTACAAATTTTCGTTTTAAATCGTAAAAAGTTGGAAAACCTAAACCGCCAATAATAAATTGGAATAAAAACACAAATTGAATAAAATAATTAGTATTATAAGGCATTAATGATGAATTACCAATAATATCAAACCCAGCATTATTAATTGATGAAATTGAATGGAAAACACCGCTTCATAAACTTCGTCAAAAATTATGATAAGTAACATTATCAATCATGAATTTTCCTTCTACTGATAACGGTGAAAAATAAAAATTACAAAATAATAAAATTGCCCCAAAACATTCCAAAATAATTAAAAAAATAAAACTATTTTTAATTAAATCCAATGTATGCCCAAAATTACTACTTCCTCGTTCACCTTGCACTAGCATTTTATCCTTAATTGAAATTTGACGCCCTAATCATACAAAAATCATAATTTTAAAAGTAGCAATTCCAAAACCACCTGTTTGAATTAAAATTAAAATTACCAATTGTCCCCAAAAAGTATAATCCGCTGCAGGATTACTAATTGTAATTCCAGTATCAGAAAAAGCACTAGCAGCAGTAAATAAACCAATTAAATAATTTCACGCAAAAGTAACTGAAGGGTTTAAAATTTTACCTTTTCCATCAAGAATCATCCGTTCTCCGCTATGAACAAAACCTGAAATTGATAACAGTAGTCCGCCTAAAAGAACAATTAAAATATAAACTAAAAATAATCTTCCCGATATTTTTGAGAAGGGTAACCAATGACGACGCCGTGTTAATGGTGCAGTTGGGTCATTATTACGTTGTCGTTTATTATCATTTTTTCTTTGAAAAATATTTTTGAAATATAATTGAAAAAAAACCATTTGTGTCCCTCTTTCATTAATATTATTATATACTACAAGTTAGTAATTATTGCTAATAATAAAAAAAATAGTATAATTAAAAGTGCAATAAGGGGGAAAGGGAATGGCAAGAAGAAAAAGTTTTGCAATTATTGGACTAAATAATTTTGGACGTTCAATAATTGAAACACTAATTGCGCGAAAACAACACATTATGGTCTTTGATATTAACCAAACTAAGGTTAATAATATGATTGCTAGTTATGAACAAGTTGATGGCGTAGCATTAGACGCAACAGTTAAAACAAATCTAATTGAGCAAGGACTAGACGAGTATGATACTGTCATTATCACAATCGCAAGTAATATTGAAGCTAGTATTTTAACAATCATTGGATTACAAGACCTTGGAATTACTAATATTATTGCGAAAGTAAAAGATATCCGTCATGCACGAATTCTAAAAGCATTAGGAATTAATAATATTATCCAACCCGATACAATGGCCGGAAGTATTACTGCAACTAAAGCAATGTTTGATATTGACATTGAAATGCAAACTGTTGATGAAAATTATGCATCATTAATTATTCAGGTGACTGATCCAAATATTGAAGGACAAACATTATCAGAATTACGTTTTATTAATAATAAAGATTATAATATTGTTTATGTTAAACGTAAAGGCCGTGTTATTTTACCCGGAGATGTTGAAACAATTAAATTAGATGATGAATTATTATTTATTGCTAAAATTAGTGCAATTAATGATTTAACAATTAAATTACAAAAAATTGATCAAGAATATGAAAAAGATGGTAAGTAACCATCTTTTTTATTTCCCTTGTTTCGCTGTAATTAATTCAATAACTACTTGTTTGCCAATTTCTGGGACAACTTGTCCTTTTGTTAATTTCATTAATTCACCCATAAAAAACTTAATTACTCGTTCTGGTCGTTGCTCATATTGTTCTAGCATTGCTATATTAGCATTAAAAACTGGCTCAATAATTGTTTTAATTTCAACTGGGTCACTAATTTGTTTTAATCCTAATTCAGCAACAATTTTCGTTGGAGCACAATCTTCATTTAAAATTCGTTGTAACACTGTTTTAGCTTGTTTATTTGAAATTACATTTTGATTAATTAACATAATTATTTCAACTAAATTTTGTGGTGTTAATGCTGTTTCACTTATTGTTAATCCCTTTTGATTTAAATAAGCACTAATATCACCAATTAAATAATGAGCAATCATTTCATAATGTGGTGATAACTTAATTGCTGCTTCAAAAAAATTCATTAAGGCATAATCTTGTAAAATAATTTCAATATCAGCCGGTTTTAAATTTAATTTTGATAAATAACGTTTACGTTTGACAGCTGGTAATTCTGGCATATTTTTAAGAACTTTTGTCATTCAATTTGGATCTAATTTAATTGGAAAAATATTTGGTTCAGAAAAATATTTATAATCAATAGCATCATTTTTATGACGCATTAAAACCGTTGTTTTTGTTTTTTCATCAAATCGGCGTGTTTCTTGTTCAATTCTTTTTACCATTAATAAAAGTTCACTTTGTCTTTTAATTTCATATTCAATTGCCTTTTCAACATTTGCAATTGAATTAAGATTTTTTAATTCAACCTTATCACCAAATGTTTTCACACCAATTGGACGTAACGAAATGTTAACATCGCATCGTAATGAACCCTCATTCATTTTAGCATCACTAACTTTGGTATAAACTAAAATTTCACGTAAAGCTTCTAAATATTGACGAACTTGAAACGCTGACCGTAATACAGGACGAGTTACAATTTCAATTAAACCAATTCCAGCACGATTATAATCTAATAACGTTTGGTCTTCTTCATGCAACTGTTTAGCAGTATCTTCTTCAATATGCAGACGTTCAATTTCTACTTTAAAAGGTTTATTATTCTCATCAATAATCGTTAAATATCCATTTTGACCAATTGGATAATATTGCTGCGTAATTTGAAAACCTTTTGCTAAATCAGGGTAATAATAATTTTTACGATCAAATTGAATGACTGGATCAATTGTCAAATTAAGTGTTTGGCAAGCAATTAACGCTAACTCAACTCCCTTTTTATTAACTGTTGGCATTACTCCTGGATAACCAACATCCATTGGATTAACCATACTATTGGGTTTAGCCCAATAACTCACTGCGCCAGAAGAAAACATTTTTGTCTTTGTTTTTAATTCAACATGATTTTCAATTCCAATTACTACCTCAAAATTAATCATGATTGTTCCCCCTTTCTGGTGCTACTTTATTTTTAATTCCAACAATCTCTTCAATTAATAAACTAGCATTAAAGACCTTTTGGTCAGCAAAAGGAGCAGCATTAACATTTATTCCAATTGGCATTTTATCAACAAAAGCAAGTGGAACAGTTAATGACGGATTACCCATTAAATTACCTAATACTAATAAATCATCAACATAATTTTCTAACTCTGCCTCTGTTAAAATTTGATCTTTAATAGTAGTAATTTTTGGAGCAATCGTTGATGCAGCTGGTAATAATAAAAAGTCATATTTTGCAAAAACAGTAGTTAAAGCATTGACAATTAAACGTCGTACTCGTTTTGCTTTTAAAAATAATAATGTTTGGTTATTTTTTGTTAAAGTATACGAACCAATAACATAACGACGTTTAACAACATGACCAAAACCATTAGTTCGTGAATTCATCATTACTTCTTGATAAGTGTCCCCATCAACTCGTGTTCCATAATTAATTCCATCCAACATTGAATGACTACTTACTGCTTCTGCAAAAGAAATCACCATATAAACTGGCATTAATGCTTTTAGTAAATCTTCTGGAAAATCAATTGCTGTAACACTAATTCCGCGGTCTGTTAATTCATCATATAAATGATCAAAATGAATTCTAATTTCATCTGGAAGAATCGCATGCGCATTTTTTAAATAAGCAAATTTTTGTTCTTTGATTTTTTCTGATGATAAATTTTTAAAATAACCTTGTTCCTTACTCTTTAATGAGGTTGCATCCTTGCGATCTTCTTGTGCTAAATAATCAAAAACAATTGCACTGTCTTCAACAGTTCGAGTAAAATATCCAACCGTATCTAATGATGGCGCATAAGGAAAAACACCATACCGTGAAATTAAACCATAAGTTGGTTTAAAACCAACAACACCACAATAACCTGCTGGTTTTCGTACTGAATCACCTGTGTCTGTTCCTAATGCAAATGGAACAACACCAGCTGCAACTAAAGCTACTGAGCCAGATGATGAGCCACCAGTAATCCGGCTCAAATCTCAAGGGTTTAAAACATCTCCTGTTAAGGCATATAAACCATGCCCACCCATCCCTAACTCATCCAAAGCTGCTTTTCCTAATAAAATACTATTGTTTTCTTTCAAAATATTAGTTACTGTTGATTCATAATTTGGAATAAAATTTTCTAAAATTTTTGAACTCGCCGTTGTCTTAATTCCTTTTGTTGCAAAATTATCTTTTGCAAAATATGGTAAAGCAAATAAATAATTATTTTTAGGAACAACAAAGTGGTCTAATTTAGCTGCCAAAGCTGTGGCTTCTGTTTTTAATTCTGTCACTGTTGCATTTAAAACCTGATATTTGTCTAAATTAGTAAAAGCATCCTTAACTATTTGCGATGGAGTAATTTTTTTAGCAACTAAAAGATGATGTAATTCTTTGATTGAATAAGCTGCCATTCTATTTAACCACCTTATTAATTACAATATAATCATCTGTTTTTTTTGGTGCTGCCGCTAAAATTTCAGCTTGTGGAGCAACATCAATCTCATCATCCTCACGTAAATAGTCAACTGTTAAATCAAATGGAAAATGCATTGAATAAACATTAGTTGTATCAATTTTTTGTACTAAATCCATTTGCTTTAAAATAACATCAAATTCTTGACTTAAATTAGTTAGTTCCTCATCTTGTAAATCTAGCATAATATCATATGCTAACATTTGTAACACTTCTTTTGTAATTCGTGCCATCTTATCCCTCCTTATTTAATAATTGTTGAAATTCTTCTTCATTAATAATTTTAACATTTAATTTTTGTGCTTTTACTAATTTATTACCAGCATCACCCCCTGCCAGTAAATAAGTGGTTTTTGCACTAACACTTTCAGAAATTTGTCCACCATAACTTTCAATTAACTCTTTAAAATATTCTCGTGGTTTTGATAAAACTCCGGTAATCACAAACCGATAATTTTCAAACTTCTGTGCTAAATGCTGATTAGTAGCATAATACTCCATTTTAACCCCTTTTTGGCGTAGTAAGGCAAGTTCTTGTTGATTAGCTGGAATTGCAAAATAATCAACAACACTAGCTGCTACAATTGGACCAATATCATTAATAATTGATAATTGTTCAATATTCATGGTAGCTAAATTAGCAATTGTTTTAAATTGTCGTGCTAATAATTTTGCTGTTTTTTGACCAACATGTCGAATTCCTAATGCAAACAATAGTCGCTCTAAGGAATTATTTTTTGAATTATTAATTGAAGCAATCATATTTTCAAATGATTTTTCACCAAAATTTTCTAATTCAATAATTTCCGCTTGGTATTGCTCTAATTGATATAAATCACTAAAACTTTTTAAATATCCTAATTTAAATAATCGTTCAATAATTTTTTCACTAATTCCTTTAATATTCATGGCATTTCGTGAACAATAATGTTCTAACCCCCGAGTAATTTTTTTAGGACAAACAGAATTAATACAATACTGGTCAACCTCACCTTCAACACGTTCTAATAAAGAATTACATTCTGGACAATGCGTTGCCTCATGCCATTTTTGAGCATTTTTTTGGCGACAAGCTACAACATAATTAATCACTTTCGGAATAATATCCCCCGCTTTTTTAACTTGAACATTATCACCAATCCGAATATCACGCTCAGTAATAAAATCAGCATTATGTAATGTTGCTGCTCGTACAATTGTTCCTGCAATACGAACTGGCTCAAGAACAGCATTATAAGTAATCCGTCCTGTTCTTCCAACAGAAGGAAAAATATTAAGCAATTTTGTAACCACAACTTCTGCTGTAAATTTATAAGCTATTGCTCATTTTGGATTTTTAGCATTATAACCTATGCGATTATATAAATTTAAGTTATTAACTTTAATCACAATTCCATCAATTTCATAACCTAATTGATGACGTTTTGGTTCATACTCTTGAATATATGCTCACACTGCCGTAATATTTGAACAATAACGATACTCAGGATTTGTTTTAAATTTTAATTGTTCTAATCTTTGTAACGCTTCGTATTGTGATTGAATTCCATCCTGCAAAGCATTAACATAATAATATAAAAATGCATTTAACTTTCGTTTTGCAACAATTGTTGAATCTAATTGCCGTAAAGTTCCTGCTGCTGCATTTCGAGGATTAGCAAATTCAGATTCGCCATTTTTCGCACGTTCCTCATTTATCTTCTTAAATTCTTCAACTGATAAATAAACTTCACCCCGAACAGTTAAAGTTGGTTGGTCAATTCGAAGCGGAATTGATTTAATTTGTTTAATATTAATAGTAACATCTTCACCAGTAAGACCATCTCCACGAGTTGCCCCCATCACTAAAAGATGATTATCATAAACTAATGAAATTGATAATCCATCAATTTTTAATTCACAAGTATATTCAATCTCTGGCAAACCAATCAATTCTTTAATTTGTTCATCAAAATGAATTAAATCATCATAATTAAATGCGTTTCCCAAACTTAACATTGGACTTGTATGAACATATTTATTAAACTTTTCGCTAACTTGACCAGAAACACGTTGCGTTGGAGAATCAATTGTAATTAATTCACTATATCGTTGTTCAATTGCAATTAATTCTTGTATTGCTCGATCATATTCTTGATCACTGACACTAGGGTTATCATTCACATAATATTCATAATTTCATTGTTCTAACTGTTCTTTTAATACTAAACTACGTTTTTTTGCTTGTTCAAAAGTCATAATATCCTCCTTTATTTTATTATTTTTAGGTTCTTTTTATGATGCGGGGGAATTGGTGGTTTTTTAAAATGCCATTTCTTAAACGGTTTAATTTTCAATGCATAAACACTAATATTTAAGGCAACTAATAACGCAACAATAAAAACCGTAGCATTGTTTAACAAAGCCTGTTCATTAAAAATTAAAATTAAAAAACGCCCAACTAACGGATTAAAGAAAGTTACTGTTAAAATTGATAGCATATTAATTGGAGTTTTTGCAACAAAATTCGGAATTCGTTCAAAAAGGAATAATCAAATTAAAGCTAAACCTAAAAAGACAAAAGAAATAATTAAGAAGACAATATTTGTTCATGGTTCTCAACGCCCTAATTCTAACTGCACATATAAGGATGATGCAATTGTTTCTAATGTTCAAAAATTTAAGTTATTTTCCCTTATTGCTAAAACAATAACTACTGAAATTAGAGTAAAAATAATTGGTACAACAAATAATAATTTTTTTTGCCCTAGATACATCATTATTTCAATATCATGTACTAGTGAATAATTGCGATATAACAAAAATGATAAAATTATCATTAACAAAAATAATCCTAAAAAAATAAAAATTAGTAAAATATTTTTTATTTGTGCGTTGTAAAAGATAAAACATAATGTTGAAAATAAGGTAAACTTAACCATATCTTTTAAGAAATTAGTTTTATATTTTAACATACTAATTCATGTTGAAACATAAATAATAAATAGCATAATATATGATGCATCTCATTCGAAGGTAATATAACTTGCAAAAATAATACCAATAATTCAAGGTATATTACGACTGCGGTATTCTTCATTTGTGTAAATTGTCATTAAAATAAAAGTGACAAAAAATAAACCAGTTAACATATTCTGTTGATGCCATGAATCATATCCAAAATAATAAATTAATAATTTTGAAGCAGATAAAACAAGGAGTGATAAAGTACCAATTAAAAAACGATTACTTTTTTTATTAGCAAAATTACTCAATAATGTTACAAAAATTGAAGCAAATAGCATTGCATCTAAAATATTTAATAAATTTCAAATAATATCACTTGGATCAATTCCAGTCATTACAAATCAAACTGAAACATTTGTAAACCAAGATAATGTTGTTAAAGCTTGAGCATTAGCAATCGTAACATTTGGATTTAATTTAAAAATAATATTATTATCAACTGAAGCAAAAAAATAAAAACTTAAAATATAACTATTAGTAATGTTTGAACCTGAAGGAGCAATAAAATAATTTTTAGCATAATATAATGCCATAAAAACACCAAATGCAACAAAAAAAATGGCATGATTTCAATCTCATAAATTAATATTAAATCAATAACGAATAAATAATAACAAAAATAATGAATATAAAATATTAATTGATAATAATGAATAAACTAAAATAATATAACGTAAATTAGGAATAAATTCTAATGGAATTAGCAAAAAAGAAATAACAGCAAAATAAAAGAAAAAACCCATAATCATCCCAAAATAAATATTTTTAGTTCGAATTTTTAAAAATTCGGCTAAAATTGCCCTTGTTGAAGAAAAAACTCAGTAATAATATAAGAAAAAAACAATCGCAATTAAAACTATTTTTACCATTTGACCTTCTTCCTTTCTTAACAATTATAGCAAAAACACTCTAGAATATACTTTATAAACAAAAATAAAAATGATTTCCATTTTATAAATCACTTATTAGTTAAAATTATTTCCTATTTAATAACAGCAATAATTTCTTCTTGTTTAACATTGCCTGTTTTAACAATATTAATTGTCTTACCGCTCATTGTTTCTGGTGTAAAAACAATTGGCGTATATAAACTTGGTAGATTTTCAGCTTTTAAAACTGCTAAATCAACATTACATAATAAATCCCCTTGTTTAACATTATCATCTTGTTTTACTTAAATATCGAATCCTTTTCCATTTAATGAAACTTATCCATTCCGATGTGTAATAACATTTCAACACCATTATTACTTTTGATTCCATAAGCATGACCTGTCGGAAAAACGGTAATTAATTTCCAAGCAATTGGTTTAATTGCTAAACCCTCACCTAATATTTTTTGTGAAAATACTTCATCTTCAACTTTATCTAAAACAATAACTTCACCATCTACAGGGGCAATTATTTCAAGTTCTTTTGGTTTTTTACTAAATAATCCCATCTTTTCTTCTCCTTTTTTCATTAAGCAGACAACTTTGTCATCTATCTTTAGTATACTATAAAATTATTAAATTTATGTGCTATTTTTAAAACAATAGAAAACCAACTAGTTGTTTAACTAAAACCAAAATAAAACCAATTAAACAAAAAAACATAATAAAAATAAAATTAAATACTTATTTTTTTGAAAAGCAGTCCGAATTGTTACCTTCTGTTTAACTGCAAAATTATCATTTTTAGCATTATGGCGTGTTTTATAACATTGTCTTCAATATCAAAATCCACTAATAATTGATAATGCCGTAAAAATAACAACAAAAGCAATTAAAACTGGCAATGGAAGGTCAATTATTGCATACGTATTTAAATTTATCATTTAAACAACCTATTTTAATAAAAAATAACACTATATAGTGTTATTTTATCAAAATTTTAGACTTCTAAAGCATTTTTTGTTCTTTTTTCAACTAAAGCCAAAACTTCATCACCTGTTTGGCATTCTAATGCTTCTGTTACTAATTGTTCCATTGCCGAAACTTCTAATTTGCTAATAATACGACGCGCATTTAAAATACTTGTGGCAGACATTGAAAAGTAATCTAATTTCATTCCCATTAAAAGCGGAATTGCTTGTTCCTCTCCAGCCATTTCACCACACATTCCAACCCATTTTCCTTCTTTATGAGCACCATCAATAATTGTTTTAATTAAACGTAAAACAGATGGGTTATATGGTTGGTATAAATATGCCACAAATTGGCTCATTCGATCAGCTGCCATTGTATATTGAATTAAATCATTAGTTCCAATTGAAAAAAAATCAGCGTGTTTTGCAAACTGATCAGCTAACATTGCTGCTGCTGGAATTTCCATCATCATTCCAATTTCAATATTGTCTGCAACTTTATGTCCTTCTTTAAGTAAAATTACTTTTTCTTCTAAGGTAATTTTTTTTGCAGTTTTAAATTCATCAACTGTCGCAATCATTGGAAACATAATACCAACTTTCCCATGCACACTAGCACGTAATAAAGCACGTAATTGTGTTCGAAAAACATCTGTTTTATCTAAACAAAGGCGAATCGCACGATATCCTAAAAATGGGTTCATTTCTTCTGGAAATTTAAAATATGATAATTTTTTATCACCACCAATATCCAATGTTCGAATAATCACTGGGCGCCCTTGCATTCCTTCCAAAACACCTTTATAAGCTTCATATTGTTCATCTTCAGTTGGGAAATGGTCATTATCCATATATAAGAACTCACTTCTAAATAATCCAATTCCTTGCCCACCATTATCCAAAACACCTTGAACATCTTTTGGTGCTCCAATATTTCCTTCTAAAACAAATTTTTGATATCCATCTTTTGAAACTGTTGGTTTATCTTTAAATGCCAATAGTTCTTGTTGCAATTGTAAAAATTTTTCTTTTTCTGTTGTCCAAGTTTTAATCTCCGCCGATGTTGGATTTAAGATAATTTCTCCTGTTGTTCCATTAATCATAATTATTTCATGATGGTTTGCTTGTTTTGTAATATCTTTTAATCCTAAGACAGCTGGAATTTCTAGACTACGGGCCATAATTGCAGCATGACTAGTACGCCCCCCCATATCACAACTAAATCCTTTCACAAATTTAGGATTTAACTGCGCTGTTTGTGAAGGTGTTAAATCTTCAGCAACAATAATAACTTCTTCACTAATAGTTGCTAAATCTAAGACCGGAACATTTAAAATATACTTAATTAAACGATCAGTTACATCTTTAACATCAGCTGCACGCTCTTTAAAATATGGATCATCCATACTTGCAAACATTGTAATAAACTTTTGAGCAACAGTATGAATTGCATATGCTGCGTTATTATTATTATTATTATTATTATTATTATTACTCTTAATGATATTTTTTGCTTCATCAATCATTACTGGATCACGCAAAATTTTCTTATGTGCTTCAAAAATTGCTGCTTTTTCCGCTCCTAATTTGTCTAAGACAATCTTTTGTAGTTTTTCAATATCTGTGTTTGCCTTTTGCATTGCTGCTTCTAGTATTTTAATTTCTTTTGCCGAATCAGAAATCGTATTATTCGAAATTTCATATTTTGGTTCTTCTAATTTAAAAACTTTGGCAATTGCAATTCCATTGCTAGCACCTATCCCGTGCAGTTTTTTTGACATAATAAAAAATCCTCATTTCTCTTTCTACTAAAACTATTTTTATTATATACCGAAAACTGGAAAATTGTTGCATTTTAACTAGACTTTTTATTATAAGACATTATTTTCTGTAAAAAAACAATAAATTTAAGTAACTATTTTATTTTTTTATTTTATAAAATTAAAAAACATTATTATACTCGTGGAAGATTATATCAACGAGTTTGCATAATTCCGTTAATAAAAATCCGATATTAATAAAATCCAATTAATAAAGTACCTTGTTTAAAATTTAAATTTTTTATTGTATTAATTCTCATTCGTTGAATTTTTTTAATACTATAAATAGCAAACCAAGTTGAATTACAAACAAAAGCATAATCTGGAATTAATTCACTTAAATCAATGTTTTTGCTCAATGCTTGATATTTTTTTTCTACACGAAAAATAAATAACTTATTGTTATTATTATTTAATTTTCATTGTCTATAAAAAGATTTAAATTTAAAATGACATTTATCACAAATCATTTGCTGCCCATTTTTTTGCATGACAAAACATACCTCGCTTTTCTTTTTTGTCACCCCACAAGTGTTGTTAATTAATATAAAATAAAAAATAAATAGAAATCACAATTTTTACTAAATAAATTATATAATAATTTTATTTATTTTATTATTTTTTATTAAAATTTATTTTAAATAATAAAAAGTAGAGTAAAACTCTACTTTCTAAAAATTTGTTTTATATTTTATTTTTTGACTCACCATTTGTTAAAATTTCTTTTAAATTTTCATATGTTGTTTCAATCATATTTTTGACAGCTTCATCAGTATAAGAACCTATATATGGTGTAATAATTACTCGTGGATATAAGGTAAGTAATTTATTTGTCAGATTATCTGGTGTTTTATTTTCATTAAAATCTTGGAAAAAAACATCACCTTCATTTTCTAATACATATAATCCGACACTTTTTAAATGATTTGACTTAACAGCTTCATAAACTGCTTCACTATCCATTAGTTGACCACGCGCTGCATTAATTAAAACTGCCCCCGGTTTCATTTGTGCTAGAAATTCTTTATTAACAAAATGATGATTTTGGTCTTTAATATATGGACAATGTAATGAAACTAAGTCTGATTCTTTAAGCAAAGTATTTAAATCAGTATATGTTAAAACTGCTCGCACACTATCATTTTCATAAATATCATATCCTAATACTTTAGCTCCCATTCCATACCAAGCCTTTGCTGCTTCACATCCAATCCGACCAGTTCCAATAATTCCAATTGTTGAATTACGAATTTCTTTTGCAAACATAAAATAATCAACCTTAAAATTTGTTTGACGTTCATTATTAGCCATATAAAATAAATTACGTAAAAAAGCATTTCCCATTGCTACCGCTAATTCACTAACTGCATTAGGCGAATATCCTGGTACATAAGCCATTTTAAAACCTAATTCATGTGCTTTTGTTAAATCAATATGGTTATAACCAACTGTTCTTGTTAATAAATATTTAATCCCATATTCTTGCATTTTTAATAAATTTTCTTCATAACAATCACAATTTGCACAAACCATCACTGCTTGATGTCCTTTAACTGTGGCAATATTATCTTTTGTTAAATATTCTTCAATTAAAGTTAAATCATAACCATATTTTTCATTTAGTTTTTCAAAAAATGGTCGTTCGGTTTTCCGAACGCCATAACAAACTATTTTAATTTTTATATTCATTGTTATTTTTTCCTAATATGTAAATAATGTAGTTGCCCCAATTTCTGTCGTAATAATTACTCAGAATGGTAACGAAATAATTGAAAATAAAGTTTAAACTAATGTTAAATTACTTGTTAACATTGGTTGCTTTTTATATCCTATTGAATATGTCACAATAACAGACGCTGGTGGTGCTGCCAACATAATGACAATAACAGTCAAGCCAACTGAATCTAATTTTCATACTCCTGTTTCTTTTCCAATCACAGCAAAAATAATTGCTAAAACTAATCCAATAATTGGTGCTAGAATAACTTTCATAATCATTCCATATCAGACTTTTTTATATTGCATTGCTTCACGCAATTTCCCTTTTGCTAAAGTCATTCCAATTGCTAATCATGCTAATGGTGTACATAATCCTTCCAATGTTTTTGTTATTTTAAATAATGGTGGAAAAATATTATCTAATCGTAATGGTTAAAATAATCGACCACTACCAATTTTATTTTGATCAGGAACAATTTCAATTCCTGGAATTAATTGTGTTACTCAAAAGATAAATCCAATAATTGTTGCAATTAAAATTGGATTAACAAAAATTTGTTTTAAATTTGCCTTCACGGTTGCCATTTTTTTAGTTCATATTTCGGCTCTTACTTGTGCATACCCCATAGGATCTATTTTTGCATCGACAATTGTTTCTGCTGTTGTTTCAACTGCTGATGCTAATTGTCCTTGCACCGGTTTACTCATAACAATAAATCCTAATGAATATAAAAATACTCGATAAGGAATATTAAAGATATTAGCTGGTAATGTTGCTTGTCCGGCGTCAAATAAAGCTGTAACAAATGGAATTCCGAAGAAAGTAGTTGATGCAAAAACTGTACACATTGCTAACGTATCACGAACATCTTGCTCATATTTAATATAAAAATATTTTGCTACAATTCCTAAAATAATATAAAATAAAAATCCGACTAATAAAATTGCTGCTTGTGTTTTAACTTGTTCAACTGTTGTATCAGCCATAAAACCATCAAATGCTAAACATGGTAAACCAACAACCATGACAATTTTAATTAAGACAGCTTCTCAATCTTTTTTAAAGGTTTCACGTTTTGTTAAAAACCAACCTAAAAAAATTACAAACATGGTTGCAATAATTGCACTTCAAAAACCCCACGCTTTTAAAGTATCAAGGACTGCTGTACCAACATTCGCTTGTAAATATAAATACATTCTATTTTTTCCTTTCATAGTTTTAAATAATATCTAGATGTACTTTTTGTACTATTAATATTATAATCAATTACTAAACAGAATAACATAAAAAATGAAAAATTTTAGTAAATTAAAAGTTTAAAATCCTAAGGAGAAAAATATTTTGAAATTAGAGATATAAGTTACATAGTAATTTAATTTGTAATTATGGTATAATTTTAAAATAACTTATATAAAATCTAATATTATATAAAGAGGTTAAAATGTATAAATTATCAAAGTATAGTAAAAATTTAAAAATAATAATTATCACTTTAATGATTTTCTTAATTATTGCCCCAATCTCTGGTGTTATCATAGATTTATGTGACAGAATGATTAATTATGATTATTTTAAGCCAAGTAAAAATGGGCATAGTGAAAACACAATTGATCAATTAATTGCATGATTATTTGTTGCTTTTACAAATTGGTTATGCTTTATATTGTGTTATTTATGCCACAGTTTTTTTTGCAAGATTAGGATATAAAAATGAACCTTCAGAATTTAAAAAATTTATTTTTAATTGTGTTTTTTTAGCAACACATTCAATTGTGATTGTTCTTGTCTTTTGACCAGATGTTATCAAGCAATTATTTGTTGGAAAAGGATTTATTTTTACAAATTCAATTTTAAAAAACATTATTACAATTAACATTCATTTTATAACTCCAATTATTGCATTTATCTTATTTGGTATTTTTTCATATTATGAACAACATGATTTTAAATATTTTATTAAAAGAATCAATTACTTTAGTTTAATATTGCCAATTTTATATATTATATTTTTATGAACCAGAGACTAGTTATATATGTTGAATGTCATGGTTATACTCCAACAGATGAAAGAATAATGTGATGAAATAGCTACAAAATTTTAAACCCATATCTTCATTCAGTTTTAGCACCATTATTAGTACTATTTTTCAGGCATTGGAATTTATGGCGTTTCAACTTTAGTTAGTTATCTAGCATTATTTTCGTTAAGAACTAAAAAAACAAAAAAAGAAAAAGATTAACAATTGTTAATCTTTTTTCCTTTTTTATAATTCAATTAAAACTTTAATTCCTGGTCCCATTGTTGTTGTGATAGCAATATTTTTAATATATGCTCCCTTAACAGCCGCTGGTTTTGCCTTACGAATTGTTTCATAAATTACATCATAATTAGCTTTTAAATCTTCAACTTTAAATGATGCTTTTCCAATAATTAAATGAATGTTTCCATTTTTATCAACACGATATTCAACTTTTCCTTTTTTAACATCACCAATTGCTTTAACAACATCTGGAGTAACTGTTCCTGTTTTAGGGTTGGGTATTAATCCTTTTGGCCCTAATAATTTTCCAATTTTTCCTAATTCTACCATAATATCTGGTGTTGCGATAATAACATCATAATCAAATCAGTTTTCTTTTTGAATTTTTTCAATTAAATCTTTACCCCCAACAAAATCAGCACCTGCTGCTTTAGCAGCAGCTTCCTTGCTATTTGTTAAAACTAAGATTCGTTGTGTTTTTCCTGTTCCTTTTGGTAACACAACAGCTCCACGAATTTGTTGGTCAGCATGACGTGGATCAACGTTTAAATTAAAGGCAACTTCAACGGTTGAGTCAAATTTTGTTGTTACAGTTTGTTTTGCTAATTCAATTGCTTCTGCAATTGAGTATACTTTATTTTTATCAACTAATTCAGCAACTTTATTATATTTTTTACCAAATTTTGCCATTCTTAGTTTTTCTCCTTCTTACTTGGCATACCTTCAACAACAATCCCCATATTACGAGCAGTTCCTTCAATAATATGCATTGCTGCTTCAACATCATTTGCGTTTAAATCAACAAGTTTATATTCTGCAATTTTGCGAACTTCATCAGCTGAAATTGTTGCTACCTTTTCATCTTTTGCCTTTGCTGATCCCTTTTGGATTTTTGCTGTTTTTTTTAATAAAATCGCTGCTGGTGTTGTTTTTAATTCAAATTTAAATGTCTTATCATCAAAAGCAGTAATAACAACTGGAACAACATCACCCATTCGTTCTTTTGTTGCATCATTAAACTGTGTGCAAAATTGAGGCATATTAATTCCTAATGAAGCTAATTCTGGCCCTGGTTTTGCTTGTCCTGCTTGAAATTCTAATTTTGCAATTCTTGTAATTCTTGCCACGAGCAATTTCCTCCTTTTAATTAAATTCTCGCTGTGGTCCAAACGTAATATTACCATCACTACCACATTTAAGCATATTCTAAATAATAGAATAAATGCCTAATTAATTGTAACAATAAAAAAATAAAAAACAACTTTATTTTATTCAAATACTGGTCGCATGTAAAAGATTGGGGTTTTTGTTTTTAAATATTATTTAGTTCAATAAAATAAAGACATTTTTTTCTTGTTTTTATAAAAAACCCCAATTTTCTTTATACGACCTTATTTTTTTACTTTTTAATTTCAATATCTTTTGCAATCTTATTGACAGTATTAATAACAATATCTTTTCCATACTTTTTCACTAACGACAGCAAAATAAAATATTGTTTTGTTTGCATAATTTCAACTCCTTATTTAAAATATTAATAAAATTTATTTCTAAAACTGTAAATACCACAAAAGTACAAAATGTATGTGGTTTCTACACTCAAAATATCGTTAAAATTGGTTTTATTGATAAAGATGAATATATTAAGATTATTGGTTATGAAATTAGTGACTTTAACTTTAAATTACAAGTTCAACAAAATACCACAATTCAAGACAATAGCACAAGTTATGTAATGATTGATGAAAAAGATATTTTAATTAATAATATTTCAAAACAAGACAAAGAATTTTTAGAAACATTAGACTTAAAAATAGTATCTATTAATGAACCAATTAGCGAAGACAATAAAAATGAATGTTACATCATTGAAAAATATAAACATCCTTATTCACCAGACGGGGTTGATATTATTAAATCTACTCATTTAGTTAAGGTGACTGATTTTAAATGAAAAAATCAAAATAGTATTCATTTATTATTACAAAAATCATTACCAGAAGATACAGTATTTACTGGTATTGAGATTAAGTATCCTAAATCAATGTTATTTGGAAATATTAAATATTGAGGAAATGTAAATGGTGTTTATTCTTATCCATCATCAAATATTGAAAATGCTAGTTTAGTACCATTGTTATCAATGCCAATTGAAACAAATCCTACTTTAAGAGTATTTCAATATTGATTTACCGAAAGTTTTTTACCGTGAAGCATTGAAAAAAACTATATTCAAGGTAAAGATATTTTATATTTAGTAAATAAGAATGATTTAGATAAAGTTTTATTAAATTTTTTAACATATCGTTATAATTATGATAGAAAATTTCAAGGGGCAAAATACGATGAAAAAGGCAATCCTACAAATAAAGCGGCTGAATTACGCCAAAAATTCGAAGGACAAAAACCAGAAGATGTTATTGATGGACTATTTGAAAACTGAAAATTAGATAATTATAAATCTTTAAATGATAATGCTGTTAAAAGATTTAAACAAATTATCTATGTGTTATCAAATTATACATATAGTAAATACGGAATTAATAAAGGTTATAATGATGATATTAAATTATTTACACCCTATTATTTTGAATTATTATCAATACCTAATAAAATTGAAGAAAATTATTGAGAATTTAAAAATTCTATAGTTCAATTAAATTCATCATATTTTAATTTTATTAGTGGTCCTATTCCTATAAATTATTGAAAACAAATTTATCCAAGTGATAAACCGTTTATTATAGCAGATGATAATTATTATTTTGTAGTTTGGCGTGGTGATGAAAATACTAATTGAAGAATTATTAAATTTAAAAATATTAATTTTTCAGAAAGAAGAAAAGTTTTAGATACACAAGAAGATTATGAATTAGCATTAACACGATTAGAAGATAATTTATTTCGCGTTAAAATAAGAGCTGTAAGACCTATAACATCTTGGTCACAAGATGATGGAACTTATTTTAAATCAGTTTATCATTGAGAAATACAAGGTCAACCAAATACACCAATTATTGATCCACAAACAGGGCAAATTACAGATTGAAATTTAAAACAGCAAAATAATAACAACAAAAATGATGAAATTAAAGTAACTGTTAAAAACACCGATATTTCAGAAAACCCTATTTATCAATTAGAAACAAATTATTTTAACTGATTATCAATAACAAATGAATTAGAAACAAACAATATCCCCTCACTTATTCCTGCTGAAATTAAATTATCAGATGGAGAATATGGTAAATATTTAACTAATTTAATTATTTCTAATAACAAAATAGAAGATTATTTAAGTTATTTTTCTCAATGATATAAATTACTTTATTCAAAAGAAAATTGAATAAATATGACTGAAAATTTGGTTGAAGATATAATTAAAATAACTTTTTATAGCCATCAAAAACCATTTAATTTAAATCAAATTGAAATATCAGGGATATGGGGTTATGATAACTATGATATTACAATTTTTACAGAAAAAGAAAAAATTAATATTAATAATTTAGAATTATTTAGTAAAAATAATGAAAAATTATCATTAATTAGATTAGAAATATAAAAAGTCATTTTAATAAATGACTTTTTATATTTTTTTATTCTCTTTCAACTTTTATTTCACCAGTTTTATCATTTACTTCTAACCTAGGAATATTTTTATCAATTTTTCAACGATAAACTGATTTAAAATAAGTTCCATCATCTTGTGACCAAGATGTTATAGGTCTTACAGCTCCTATTTTAACACGAAATAAATTATCTCCTAATCGTGTTAATGCTAATTCATAATCTTCTTGTGTATCTAAAACTTTTCTTCTTTCTGAAAAATTAATATTTTTAAATTTAATAATTCTTCAATTAGTATTTTCATCACCACGCCAAACTACAAAATAATATTTATTATCAATTTGATTAAATGGTGTTTCTTGTGGCGCTATTCATTCTAAGTTATTTTTAATTTCTTGATTAGCAGTATCTATTTTATGTTTTTCTTTTTCTTTTTTTAAATCATCTTCGCTATATTGTGTTTTATTACAAGCAACTAAATTTGTTGTACTTGTTCCAATTAAAGTGATTGTTCCTAAAAGACTTAATATCTTTTTCATTATAATAATTCCTTTCGTTAAAATTTTCTTACAATTACAATTATATATATACAAGGACTATTTAAGAGTTTGAAAGGAAATTATTTAATTTATATGGAAAGGGTCAATCTGGGCTCGCGGTGATTTTCATAAGTTTTGCAAAAAATTACTTAAAGTTTAAAAAAACTTTTGTCGCGCTTTTCAAAATACTTAGGAAAAATTCTAAGCGTTAAGCAAAGAATTTTATAAAGGTTCCCAAATTTGTTTGAAAGAACTTCAAAACTTTTTTAACTTGTAAGTTATTTTATCACAAAAATTTAAGAAAATCAACCGCTCGCCCAATTCCTGTAAATGATTTTTATAGTCTTAATGATATAATTAAAGCATTTAAAGAGAGGAAGTATATTTAATTTTATGTATAAAAAGGAAATAAAGTTAATGTTAAAATAACAAACATTATACCTTATGGTGCTTTTTGTAGAGCAGAAAAGGCTGGTGGTTTAATTCATATTAGTGATATTTCAGATTACTTTGTTAGAGATATTAGAGATTTTTTTGATGTTGGTGATGAAATTGAAGTTGAGATACTAGATTTTAATTCAGTTAGAAAACATCTTAAATTAAGTTATAAAAATTATCATCCTGAACTATTGAAAAATGATGATGGTAATAAAATACAAGAAAAATCACCTAGTTTAGAAAAATCATTAAATACTAATTATTTAATAAATAAAAAGTAAATAAAATTTATAAATTTTAGAAGGTTTTTAAAACCTTTTTTATATTCCCATTTTAAAACGATATGGATAAAAACCATAAAACAAAGCATCATATGGGTCATGGTACATTTTACTATCGGGTGTGTTTGTTTTGGTATCACTAAATCTTAGTTCACTAATGCACTTATCTAAAAATGGGAAGTTATCTAATATGCCATATATTTTACCTTGAACAAACATTTTTCTTATTCAGGTTACGCGATTGATTATACCTGCTTATTTATTAAGAGATGTCTGATGTTTTTTGGCTTTAAACATCTTAATTTTATAGCCTAAATAAGAGTAAATATCTTCTTGTAATTTTTACATAAAGTCGTGTGCATTAATATCATAATGAAATGTAGCATATTCAAAACCATCAAATTTATCAAATGTATTAATTATTCACTACTCGTAATGTTTAACTATTTCATTTAAATTCATTGCGTTTTTTGGTGTAACAACATTTTCTTCAATTAAATATTTATCATATTCATTATTTTCATTAATTTTATAACCACTAAATAAAAACACCGTGTGGTCTTCACTACCATTATCATAATCCACACCAATTGAATAACTATCAAATTGATACTGTTTTGTATTGGAATTATAAAAATCTTGTAAATTATACTCTTTAATATATTTACGATAATTTCGTAAAACATAAATACTGGGGTCATTATTGTTATATTCAAATCCGTAGTATTCAAGTTCAAATAAATCAGGTCGCTCTTGTTTGTTTGTTAAAACAAGTTTTTTAGTAATATCAAGTATTTTATTTCAAACAGCACCCATTGTTAATCGTAAATTAAAAATACCCAAACCATTAAATGCTTGTTTGTTTTCTGAATATACTTGATTGTGTTCTTTTAAAATATTTTTAATTCTTTCATTTAAGGGTAAATATGGGTTACAAATTTTTCATAAAAAAATGGTATTTATCAAAAGGATTAAAAGTAAATTGATTAGAATATGTTTTATGAAAATATGTTGTTTATTGTTATGTATTGTTTTGCTATGTTGTCTCATTCTTGAAATGTCCAAGATAATTCTTTTACTGGAATAGGATTATCTAAATTATATTGTTCATTATCATTTTCATTAGTATATTTTTCATAAAATACTTTTAAGCTTTTTGATCTAAACATGGAAATTCACAAATTATTATAACGTTTATCTAATTCTTTATCAGTTAAAATTTCTTTTTCTTCAGCATGTATCATTTCATCTGTTCACGCTGATATAATACCACTACCTTTACCAACTTTTCCCATAATTTTATTACCATTAGCATAACCCGCAAAAGCAATTCTCACACCACTAGGAAAAACAATTTCGCCACCTTCTTTAACATTTTTAGGTCAAACAATGCCATTTTCATTATAAGGTCCTATATCAATCCCCTATTTATCGTATAAATAATTACATACATTAATTGTATCGCCAAATATAGTATCTTCATGGGTATTGGCATATCTTCGTAAAATGTTAGATGAAGCATCAGTAAAATTACAAGCAAAAAATAATTTTTCTGCTATGTGATTTCATATCTTATTAGTACCACGCCCCACTGAAACAAACTTAAAAAAAAGTTGGTGAAGTAAAATATCGGGCATAACTATCACCAACAAAGTCTTTAAATACTTCTCAATCAAAACCAAAATTATAGTCACTAAAATTCAAATAATATTTTTTATTTAAATATTTATAACTAGTAATCCGTTTTTTGTTATTAATTTTGGTAAAATCCTACATTTTTAAATAGCCTCTTTTTTTGATAAGATTATATGAAATATTGAGTATCATATTTTAAAATAATTTGTTTATATGAAAGGAAATTATAAAATGGAATTAAAACAAAATTTATTAGAAGATTATAAAAAAGATAAAATAATAGAAACAAACAATGAAACTAAAAATTTCTTGATTGAAAGATATAATGAGATATTTAAATTATATCAACAAGGACAAATATTACAAGGATATAAGGTAATATCAAAATTGTCAAAAACAATTAAAACAGAATATGGAGATATTCCTATTAAAAGAAGATTATATGTTAAATATGATAAAGAAAAAAAAGAAAATATAAATCGTTATTCTTTAGATGAAGAATTAGGTTTAAAAAAATACGAAAGAATTGAAATAAATTTAAAAAATAAATATATGTCTTTTATAGGTGATGGAAAAAGATATAAAGATATTTTACATACAACAGAGAATGCAAATATTAGTGAAAGAACAATATCTAATATTTTTAAAAATGCCGATTTAGAAGAAACCGATTACATTAGTAATAAAAATAACAATAAAATTAAAATTCCAAATAATGTTTTATATATTCAAATTGACGGAGCTTTTAAACCAATGCGAGAAAATAAAAAAAAAAAAAAATTGAAAATAAAATATTTCTTGCGACTATGCATGTTGGTGTTGATCAAGAAAAGTCAACAAAAACCAGAATAAAAATGAAAAAGAAAAAAGGCGTTTTTCAAATGATGAATAAAAATCATAAGAATAAAAATAATAAATCTAATATTGATAATTTTATTGATAAAATTTTTAAATCAATGGATACTTATGATATTAATCAAAATACTAAAATATTAATATTAAGTGATGGTGAAAAACAAATTAAAAAAATTTATAGAGCAGTAAAAGCAAAATATAAAAATAACACTGTATCATATAGTTTAGATAAATTTCATTTATCAAATAGATTTAAACAATTATTCTCAAATCGAAATAGAATCAAAATTCATAAAATAAAATATAAATTAGCAAAAATATATTTCTTTACTGGAAATTATAAATTATTATTAGATTTTTTAATATGTCTTTTACCATATGTTAATGGTAATAAAAAAATATTTTTATTAGAAACCATTGAATTAATTAAAAGTAATGAAGAAGGTATTGTAAATCAATCATTAGAATATAATATTGGTTGTCATGTTGAGGGTGATGTATCGCATTATATTAAGACTGTTAAAGGGCGTGGCGCAAAAATATATTGTAAAGAAACATTTATTAATATGTTAATTGCTTCTATGTTAAAACTTAATAATCAAATTAATGATGAGAAAGTTGATAAAACTAATAAAAATAAAGAAAAGATTGAATTTAATATATTTAATTTAAATCAATCTCAAAATCAATTTTTATCTTTATAAAAAATAAAAAACATTTTAAAATTAGCAATAACTTTAAAAAGTATTTTTTAGTATGTCAAAAATCATAATTTTATAAATTATTTTTTCAACTAAAAATTATATTTTTAAAAAAGTTGAATTTTTTATAAATTTTGTTATCATTTAGTCATAAGCGAAACTTAATTTGTTTCTAATTACTTAATTTTATTAAAAACCTAAGAATAATGAATACTACCCATTTAGTTGCTTCATATTTTTACTATTTTTAAGATCTTTTCATTTATCTTGTGCCATTATTGTATAACCATTAACAGGGGTATTTTGCGTCAAAAAGGAATTAGAAATATAAACATTATGATCATCAGTTTTTGTAAATGTTATTGGCTCATAAAGATGTGTTACATCTTGCATATGAGCAGTATCACCAAACTGTAATTTTTGCATTACTTCATCAAGACTTACAACATTTTTAAAATAAAGATAAATATGTGCTTCTTGATTAAGATTTAACCAATCTTTTTGTTGGAAGGTACTTGATGCAGTTGGTAAATAATAATTATTATAACCAACTGCAAATTCTTCATTTTCCTTTGTGTTCATTTAATAAATTCAATTTGGATCACAATAGGAAAGCGATTGATCAACATTTTTACAAGAAATTGTTGTTAATGTTGGTGAAAAAATAAATATAGAACTTAGGAATAGTACTAATATTTTTTTCATTTTCTTATTTTTTTCTAGCAAATTAACAATGGACAATTTAATTCTAGTTGCAGTAAATTAAAAAACATTCCCCAACATGCTTTTTATATAACAATCACTAAATTATTTATTTACAAAATAATTACATGACTCACACCTAGGAGTTATATAATAAGACTAATTAAATTTAGAAAGGTCTACTGGCTTAATTTCATCCTACTAACCGCCTTCCCAAAAGTTTTCCTTTCAGTGGCTAATGTGGCTTTCGTCAATATCACAGTTGCTGGGACAGCTCAAGATTCGCACTCAATTCCCTAACTCTAAAAAACTATTTATTAAATTGTCTAAAATTATCGTACCACATTTTTTAGTTATCTTTATAATAATTAATAACAAAAATAAAAATAAAAATAGTAAAACTTCAACTTAAACTAACTAGCGAAGGTAATCAAATATTATGTAAATCAGAAAAATATGTTAAATTAGGATATAAATTAGAGTCTAAAATTCACGCAGGAACATTTCAAAAACAAGCATTACCCATAATTGATGATGGATAACTTAACGGCAACAAGTAACCAATAATATTTAAAAATTTGTCACTACCCACAACACCAATTGGAAAAAATAATCCCGATAAAAAAGCAAATAATAAAAAAATAAAATTGCTACCACTAAAATAACCTTCAAATCATTTGAACAAAGCGCAATTAAAATACCAATTAAAGATGCTAAAAAAGAACTTAATATAATTGCTCAAAATAATGCAAGTCAATTAATTCATTCAATATGAATTCCTTCACCATAACTAAAAAAAGCAATTAAAAATAACCAAAGTGAACCAATTAAACTAGTAATTAAATTAATGGCAATTAAAACTAAAATTAATTGATAAATTGAAGCTTTTAATAAATGCAATTGGCGTGCAAAAGTAGTTTTTCGAAATTTATAAAAAGCAATTGCTAAATCAAGAATAACACTAAGAACCCCCACTAATAAAATTGATCCTGGTAACGATAAATAACTAGCATTACTATTAAACATATTAGTCACACGAATGCTAATAAAATATAAAATAACTGGTAAAACAAATATTACTAAATAAGTATGTCATGATGTAAATCAATATTTACTAACAACACGTAATAATGGTAAGTTCATTCTGACTCTTTAATTTTTAAGCACTAATAATAATTTCTATTTTAACATCGTGTTCTTCAACTGGGAAAGGGGTTGGCACTAACTGTTCAATAAATGCTAACCCAATCACAAGATGATAATAATTTTTTAAAAACCTATCATAATATCCTTTCCCATATCCTAACCGAAAATTGTTTTGATCAAAAGCAACGATTGGAACAACAAGAACATCAATTTTTTTTGCATCAATTATTGGCAATGAATTTAATGGTTCATAAAGACCAAAACGTGAATTAAATTCTAAATCAGTTGTTAAATTGGTAATATGATAAAATTTTAAATTATTACCATCCATTCGTGGTAATAAAACATTAATTTTTAATGCAAATAATTGTTTAATAATAAAAATAGTATTAACTTCATTTTTGATTGAATAATAAAGAGCAAGTGTTTTACTATTTTGTACACCCGGATGTTGAAAAAAAGTATTAAAAATCTGAGTTTCTTTTTGCTGTCGTAACTCAGATGAAATCTTGCTTCTTACAAGCAATTTTTCTTGTCGAATTTCTTGTTTAGCACGAGTTATCATTAACCAACGCTATCTTCCATATCCATTTTAATTAACTGATTTAATTCAACTGCATATTCCATTGGTAATTCTCTTGTAAATGGTTCTAAAAATCCCATAATAATCATTTCCAAAGCTTCTTGTTCTGATAAACCGCGACTTTGTAAATAAAATAATTGTTCCTCAGAAACTTTACTTACTGTTGCTTCATGCTCAATTTGTGATTCATTATTATAAACTTTATTCTGAGGAATTGTATCGGAATGTGATTTTCCATCTAGAATTAGAGTATCACATTCAACCCTAGCTTTTGAATACTGTGCTTTTGGTCCAATATGAACTAACCCACGATAGTTTGCTGTCCCACCATTAAAAGTCATTGATTTAGAAATAATTTTAGAAGAAGTATTTTTTCCCAAATGAATCATTTTTGAACCAGCATCTTGAATAACATTTTCCTTTGCTACCGCAATTGAAATACATTGTCCTTTACTATTATTTCCTTTTAAAATAACACTCGGATACTTCATATTAATTTTTGATCCAATATTACCATCAATTCATTCCATTTGACCATTTTCATCAACAATGCTACGCTTTGTTACTAAATTTAAAACATTATCACTCCAGTTTTGAACAGTTGTATAACGCATTTTTGCATTTTTTCCCACAAAAATTTCAACAATAGCAGCATGTAAAAAATCACGAGAATAAATTGGTGCTGTGCATCCTTCAATATAGTGTAATTCTGCATCATCATCAACAATAATTAATGTGCGTTCAAACTGACCACTATTCTGATAATTAATTCGGAAATAAGCCTGCAATGGTTTTTCTAATTTAACTCCCTTTGGAACATAAATAAATGATCCACCTGATCAAACAGCTCCATTTAAAGCAGCATATTTATTATCTATATTTGGTACTAATGTTCCAAAATATTTTTTAAATAACGCTGGATGTTGACGTAATGCGGTATCACAATCTAAAAAAATAATTCCTTTTTCTTCAACTTCTTTTAACATACTTCCATAAACTGGCTCACTATCATATTGAGCTTTAATTCCAGCTAAATATTCACGTTCGGCTTCTGGTAAACCTAACCGGTTAAAGGTTTTTTTAATTTTTTCAGGAACCTCATCTCATTTTGTTGCAATATGTTCTGTTGGTTTAATATAATAAATATACTCATTAAAATCCATAAATTCTAAGTTTGGCCCTCAACTTGGATTTTTTATTTTTAAAAAATTATGATATGACTGTAACCGATATTCTCGCATTCAATCTGGTTCATTTTTATGATCTGAAATTTCATTAATAATTGTTTCATTAAGACCTTTTCCAGTATTATAGTAAGAAATATCTCCATCATTAAAACCATATTTATAACTAGAAATTTCTTTAATTTCTTTTTCTTGCTTTAATTTTGACATAATAACATCTCCTTGGGCATTAATCATTATCTGTTTTTAATAAATCTAATAATAATGTTTGAAAACCAGTAACACCAATTGTCGCACATTTAATTCGATTAGGTTGTTTTGCAATATTAATAAAAGCAACTAAATCGTTTAACTTGTTCTTTTCATATTGTTTGTCAAAAACCATTGCTAAATAATTTTCAATAATTGCTAAACCATCCTTCATTGTTTTTCCTTCTAGTTCTTGCGCCATAATGTCACTTGATGCTGTTGAAATTGCACAACCAACACCGTCAAACCGAGCACTTATAATTTTATTCCCTTCAATCATTAATTCTAAATAAATATCATCAATACATGATTCAGAAGCTTGATGAATTGAATAAACTGTTGGTTTCTTTGTTAAACCTTTGTATTGTGGTTCTGAATAATGGTCCATAATAATTTGTCGTAAAAACATTGGGTCATTTTTATTAAATTCCATTTAAACCAACCTTCCTAAAAAATCTTTCTCATTTGCAAGTGCCGATACTAACAAATCAATATCTTCATAACTATTATAAATTGAAAAACTAGCTCTAATTGTATTTTTTTCTGGAATAACAGTACCAATTAACCGCGCACAATGATCACCACTCCGAACAGTAATCTTATTGCGGCTTCCTAAATGCATTGTAACATCCTGACAAAAAACATTTTTAATATTAAAAACTAATGTTGGTCCCTTGCTATCAGGATTATAAATTATTGCTTTATCTTTTAATTTTTTATTAAACTGTTGAATTGCATATTGTTTTAACTGATGATTATATTTAATAATTTCTGTTAAAGTAAGGCTATTAACAAAATCAATTGCTGCTCCAAAACCAAAAATATCAGCAATATTAGCTGAACCCGCTTCTAACCGGTCTGGTAATTTTTTTAAACTATAATCTAAACCATTACTATCAATTCGAGTATTCATACCACCACCAACAATTAACGGCTGTAATTGTAGCAATAATTCTTCTTTTCCTCATAAAATCCCAATTCCAGTTGGACCAAAAATTTTATGGGCTGAAAAAGTAATAAAATCAGCATTTCACTTTTGAACATCAGTCGGCATGTGAATAACACCCTGTGCACAATCAATCACAACAATTATTTCCGGATTAATTTTTTTAATCATTGTAACAATTGATGTTGGATCATTTTCATATCCTAAAATATTTGGCACATTAGCAAAAGAAACAATCTTTGTTTTAGCAGTAATAACTGTTGCTAATTGTTTTAAATCAATTTGAAAATTTATTTCTGGTAAAAACTTAACAACTGCTTTTTTTTCTTGTGCCATCCGATATCATGGTAAAATATTTGCACCATGTTCTTGTTTTGTAATTAGAACCTTATCACCCGCTGTAATCTTTGAACTTAAACCATATGCAATTTGGTTTAATCCATAAGTTGCTCCAGGGACAAAAATAACTTCTGAAACCTTTTTAGCATTAATAAAATGTTGAAGTTTCTGACGAACAAGTTCATATTGAACATTTGTTTTATATCCTAAATCACTATCAGTATTATGCGGATTAGTTCCATAATTTGTATAATAATCATTAATAGCATCAATAACAACTTGTGGTTTTAAGCTAGTAGCAGCACTATCAAGATAAATTTGCTCAGAATTATTTTTAAAAAAAGGAAATTGTTTTTTAATTTCTCTATAATCAATCATCGTTATTCTCCAATTTCTGTATCAATTTCATCAATAATATTTTTTTGTAATTCCTCATCCTCAATTGCATCAATCACATTTTTAAAATAACCCATACAAATTAATTTTCGAGCCTGCGTTATTGTCAAACCTTTTGTTTGTAAATAAAAGATTTGCTCTGGGTCTAGCATCCCAACCGCATTAGCATGACTTGCTTTAATATCATTTTCATCAATTAACAAAATCGGATCAGAAATTGATTTTGAAGTTTTATCAAAAACTAGTAATCGTAATTCTTGATGAGCTTCTGATTTACCCATTGTTTTTTCAATATGACTAGTACATTTAACAGTTTGTAATGAATTATCTTTTGCAATTGAGTAAGTTTTAATTTTACTTTCGGTTGCTGGGGCTAAATGATGAGCATAAATAATCGCATTTTTATGATATTCATGTGTTGACAGACTTGCCAAATAATATTTAATAGCACTACGTTTACCCCGCAAATTGAAGGTAATGTTCTCAGTAATACTACTATTAACAATATTTAAGTGATAAATATTAACTTGTGCTTTTTCTAATAAGTTATAAAAAAGATTAGCTATTTGTTCACATTCACGATTTTTGTAAATATTAATAATATTAATTTGACTATTAGCAGGAATATTGTAGTTAATTGTTACTTCTGAAGTTAAATTTAAAAAAAACAAAAAAGTTTCATTAACAAGATTAGTAGCAAAATTAATATTAATAACTTCACCAGCTTTATTATTCGTAAATGTTAATTTGGGTGTTGTTGCATCAATAGTAAAATTGTCACCAATAAGTTTTTGTTCATTCATTAAAACTTGCATTTTTACTTACCTTTTTGAGCAGCACACCCAATTCCCGCTAAAGGTTTAACACCCCTTTGTTTATTTTCTACTGTTAAATCTAATTCTTGTAATAATCATTCGTATCCCTCTTCGTTAATTTTTTTAACTAAATTATAATCTCCACTTTTAACAATTTTACCCTTAACAATAACATGAGCATGTGTTGGTTGCATTAAATTAAAAAAGCGATCATAATGGGACACAATAATTGCAGCAAAATGCTTATTTCGCATTTTATTTAACTCAGTACTAACAACATTTAAAGCATCAACATCTAAACCTGAATCAATTTCATCAATTAAAGCTAAAGATGGGCTCAATAAATTTAATTGTAAAATCTCATTTTTTTTCTTTTCTCCCCCTGAAAAACCAGTATTTAAATAACGACGAATCATACTATCATCAATTTTTAAATTTTTAATATTACGATTAATATCTTGGTATAATTCTGGTAATTTAATTGGTGAATCACGATGAGCATTAATAATTGCTTTTAAAAAATCTAAATTTAAAACTCCAGAAATTTCAACTGGTGATTGCATTGCAAAAAATATTCCCATTTTACTTCGTTCATCAACCGTTTTGTTTAAAATACTTTCCCCATCAATTAAAATATCCCCACTTTCAACAGTATAACTAGGATGCCCCATAATTGTTGATAATAAAGTTGATTTTCCATTTCCATTAGGCCCTATTAAAGCATGAATTTCATTAACATTAACAGTTAAATTTAAACCATTTAAAATAATATCATTATCAGCAGAAACAAATAAATCTTTGATTTCAATTTTTTTCACTTTAGCCCCTCCTTTGAAAATATGTATTATATTAGTCCTGAGGTGAAATTATCTTTATCTTTTAATTAATAAAGTCTACTTTTATTGTACAATAAAAGTAGACTTTATTATATTTTTTAATATAATAAAGTTAGTATTTTTTATCAAAAAGTACAAAAATAAAAAGTCAATAGGAAGGATGAACTAAAATGAAAAAACTTTTATCATCACTAAGCAGTATGATATTAGTGGGCGCAACCGCATTTGGAACGGCGGCTTGTAATACTAAAGAAAAAAATAATCAACATAAAAATGAAAATGGTGATAGCATCTGAGCATGAATTCCAGGAATTTTTGGTTGTAAAAAAATCACTTCTCCCGATATTTGAAGTGTCTTAGAAAATCCATTTGTAGATGCCGGAAATGGAAAATGAACAAATGATCCAACCCAATGAGATGGCGCAACAAGAATCAAAATGTCAGTTCAATTAATGCAAATTTTAAGCGTTGCAATTTTATCGAACCCTGATAAATTTTTTGTATCAAAAGAAACTACAATCGGTGATATTGCTGATTATAAAAATTTAAAAGACATTTTAAAAACACAATGACAATTACTAATCACAAATACAAATAATACTGTTGAGAAAAAGAAACAAAGTTTTAAAGACAGTAATAAAAAAAATTGAGAAAAAAAATATCATGATTTTTTAGATTCAAACTATAAAGATATCAGCGGTGCTAGTGGCAACAAAAAATATGAAATTGAAGAACAAAATTATAAAGCTGCCATTATGACAACTGGTACTGATGGCGGAATTAGTGCAACACAAATGTTAACTAATGTTTTATTAAATAACAATATGCGTGTATACAGACAAAATAACACTGAAAGCGCAGTTAGAATTTTAAGAGATTTTGCTAGTTTCCTTAAAAACGAAAATAAAGCAGACGATTGAAATACTGACAATCAAAATTTACGTACTCAATTGGCATTAGCTTTTAGTTGAAATAAAGATGAAAAAAAATTTATTGATAATCTATCAAACTTAACAATCGCTGAAATTAATACTCGTATTAATAAAATTGCAACAGATTTAGGAACTTTTAATTATAAAATTACGGAATATATGAGTAATCATTCACCAGTTGCAACACCTGTTTTTGAAAATTCATCTAAATCATCAGTTGGTACTCCTGAATTAAGTGAAACATATGATGTTGGGCAACTATCATTATTTCAAAAATATATAATTGAAAAATGATTCCAAAATGAAAAACCTTTAGCAATTTCAAAAATAACATATGCTTTTAAATCCGGAGCAACACCAACTGATACTGGTTTTACAGCAGATAGTTTTGATGAAACAACAAAAACACAAATTAATAAAGATTTAGGAACTTTATCCTTAGCTAAGAGTTGAGAATACTTTACTACTAACAGTGAAGGTACAGTTACTCCATCATCAGATTTATTAACTTTAAGTACACAAGCTGATGCTGTTAAATCAAATATTTTAAAATCAAGTGTATATAATAGTATTAATGCACCTGGTGAAACTGCGCCTGGTGATATAAATGGTGCGGTAAGTAAAATTAATCGTAAAAATCCAACCGATCCAATTAGTGCTGCCTGAAAAATTGGTACTACTAATGATATTGTTATTAGTTTCTTTGATACAAATGGTTTAAACTTAGTTCATATTGATGGCCACGAATATTTAAAGGATGCTAACCCAACATCATACGACGCTTATGATAGCAATTGACAATTTAAAAGTTTAAATTATTCAAGTAATTATTATAGTTCATTAACAGATAAATCAGAAATCATGATAGTTGACAAAACAAAACAAAAGATGAATACACAATTTAGTAATGCTCAATACTTATGATATTTAGTAAATCGTAGTTTAGTAAATATCAATAATAACAATAAACTAAAATTTAATGTTTTAAATGAAGTTAAAAAATATGCTACATTAAGTTCTGGTTCTGGTTCAACTGATGATAAAACATGATGATTTTGAATTTATGACTTTTTCAATAATTTTAATAATAAAATCTTAACAAATGGTGCTGGTCCTCAAGAATGATTGAAAAACTTTCTTACTTTTAAAGATTCAGAAAAACATGAGACAAATCATGATTGATTTATTTCAATTATTAATGCAATGTCAACTAATTTATCAGGAGGTGCTGTTCAACGTTTATACAGTAGTTTTGAAGCAGAAAATAAAACAATTGAAGGATATAAAATGGGAGGACCCTCTGCTAAGATTGATCCAAAAAATATTGTTGAAAAAATTAGTAACGCAAAAGTATGATATGAAGAAATTGGTTTAAATTACACAAAATCAACTATTTTGGCAGAAACTCCATTATGAGTGTATCAATTCCCTCCTGTAATAACAGATCCAATAAAATATTTTTATAAAATAGGAGGTAGATTATAATGAAAAAACTACTAAATATTTTAGGAGCAATGTCTATTCTTTCTTCTACTGGCACAAGTCTTTATGCATGTGCAAAAAAAGATTTTGAAAGATTTACCGACCCCGCAATTACTGATGAAGTTAAACGTTGAATTATTGCACAAATTAATTCAGAAAATGAATCAAATGTTGTCAAATATTCATTTAATGACATTTTCACTAAAGCAGCCCTAAAAGAAATGGCTGTAAGATTATTAAATACTAATATTTCAAAATTTTTCTATGCTTCAGAAGAAGCAACAAGAGCACGTTATACCGGAGTAACAATTGATGTTAACCAACCTGATTTATTATTAATAAAACAATTTATTAACTTTGTTGAGCAAGTTGCACTTGATAATTTAAGTACAAAATACTTTACTGGAATTTCTAATTCAACACCTTTAGAAACAACAATTGCAGGACAAGGATATGCACCTGATTATCAATCAGAAGGTTGATATGTTGGCGGTACTCAATCATATTTCTGAAAAAGAACAGATAAACCAAATTATATGAAATCAAGAAAAGAGCAAGGAGAAGCTAATTTCGAAATTAAAAGTAAAAGTGCTGGAACTAATTATACTGACTTTAATGTAATGTCAGAAAATGAAAAAAAAGTTGCATTAAAAGTTCGGTTTAAAGATTATTATACACATGTTGAAGTACCAGCAGTTATTGATAAAATTATTACTGCAACATACTTACACCAAAACGAGATTAAGCACTATGGTAGCGGAGATAATAGTTCAATTTATCTAAATCGAAATAGTGCATTATTTAATGCTATTCAATCATGAGATACCATTAGTGGAGCACGATGAAAATCATATGTTAAAATGGTGTGAGAATTAAAACTAGATAAAGAAGAATTAGACAAATTATTTAATAATAAAGATGGGGATAAAGGGCTATTAGCAAATGTTGAACAATTAAATTCTGATTTAACTAATAATCAGGATATTTTAATAAAAAAACTTAAAGACATGTTTAATGAGAAAAACCAAAGTAAAATCTTTAATAATATGATTAAAGATGGAATTGATTCAATTTTTGGGATTAGTGGTTTTAAAGGATTTGTTGGAATTGATAAAAATAAAAACCCAAATGATATTTTTACAACTTTAAACAATGCTGATGCATATAAACAAAAAATTATTGACACAGAAACACCAGGTATTATAAAATCAGGTGAAGGAACAAACCCCTCAAGTTACCAATTCTTAGATACAAATAAAAGATACGGGTCAGTTGTCTTAGTATTACCAATTTATGCTGTTGATTTAATGAAAAATATGAATATTAATTATAAAAATGATAATAAAAACAATAAAGAATTATCATTAACTTGATACGGGTCAGGAGGAACACCCACTGATTTAGATCAAGCTTGATTAGCACAACAAGGTGGTATTAAGCGTTCATTATCATGATTATATAATGAAAAAGGTTATTTAGGAACATACAATGAAAATGGTGAAGCTCTTTATAATGAAGATGGAACACCAGTTGACATTACAAAAAATAAAAATATTAAGGGTCAAATCCTAAAATGAATTGAATATACTTTTGCACAACAACAAAATTTACAAACAGCAGCAAAAAAAAGATTATATTCCTTAGCCTTTGCCAATAATCCAGAAAATGTTTATTCACAAACTTTGTATGATGCAATCGGATCATATATTATTAAAGAAGATTAAAAAAATCTTCTTTTTTTATATTAAAAATAACTTAATTAATCAACGATAGTAGTTATTTGCTATAATTAATTACATAAGGAGTTGAAATTAATATGAATGAAAACAATTGTATTTTTTGTGAAATTATTGCCAAAAAAATACCAAGTAAAAAAATTTATGAAAATAACTTAGTTTATGCTTTTTTAGATGCATTCCCCAATAGTGATGGTCATACCTTAGTTATTCCAAAAAAGCACTTTGAATATTATAGTGTTACTGATGATGAGTACTTAACAGAAGTTGCTAAAATTGGAAAAATAATTGCCGAAAAAATGTATCAAACATTAAAACCTGTTGGAATTAATTATGTTAGCAATGAAAAAAGTGAAGCTTTTCAAAAGGTTTTTCATTATCATCTTCATATTATTCCAAAATATCAAAAAGATGAAGGATATAACTTTAAGATTAATGTTGATAAAGAAAAACTACGTGATTTGACAAAAATTCAACAAATGTTAATCTTAAAATAAAAAAAGTATTTTGCTTATAAATATTTTTTTATTTTTTACTATCTAAAAAATCATAAATAGCTTGATAATTTGGTTCATTTCCAATTGGATTAACAATTTCAAGATATTCTACAATATTATCTTGGTTTAAGATAAGAACTGCTCGTGGCAAAATTTGCAAAGCAGTAAAAATTAATCCTGTCTTTGTCCCAAAATCACGATAATTATAATCTGACACTAAAAAATGTGCTTCATCTCTAAAAAATTCACAACATCTTTCTTGTGCAAATGGTAAATCACGTGAAACTGTGATTAATCGTGCATTAGTATAATCTTTCATATTTTTGTTAAATTTAACAGTTTGAGTATAACAAACACTTGTATCAATACTTGGAATTACCGATATAACTTTATATTGTGTTTTAACATCACTAAGGTGAAAATCACTCATATCAGCATTAGTTCCTTTAAATTCTAACTTATCACCAACTTTAATAATATCTTGGGTAAAATGTGAAAATACATCCCCATCTAATTTAAATGCTCCCATTTTTATGGCCTCCTCTTTTTTCATTTTTTCTTCATTATTAATGAGATGAGCTCCATCTCCATTAATAATCATACTATTATTTTTAGTTACAGTAAATTCTGCTTCAATAATATTTTGTTCAAAATAATCATTATTCTGATAAACATTGCTTAGTTTAATCACACGCTGATTTGCAGAGCCAATTAATCGTCGTTTTTTATCTAACTTTTCAATAATAAATGGTCCATCAATTAATATATCAATTTTAGATAAAATTGCTGGATGCTTTTCTTGCAATAGTTCATATAAAAAACCAGAAAAAACAATTACTGTTAAATTATTTGTTTGACATAAAGTGACTAGTTCTAAGAGCGCTCGTGGTTGAATAAATGGTTCTCCCCCTAAAATGGTAATCCCGTCAATTTGAAAGCGCTCTTTAGCGTCTCTAATCGCCTTAAAAAGGTCACTGACTTCCATTACATTCCGATTAATGAGAGGAATCATTTCCTGATTACTACATCCTTTGCAATTAATAATACAACCTTGCATTCATAATGCGAATCGTTTTCCAGGTCCTTCAATGGTTGTAAAAGAAACAAAACGATTAAAATTAATTAAATTACTCATTTTTTATTTAAAACAATATTCAATTTGATGACCATTTGCTTGTGCTAATATTGTTTCTCCAGCTTTAAATTTAGTTTGATTTGTAAAAATAAATGAACTCAGTCCATCAACGATATGCTTTTCAATACTATTTAACAAATCACGACCACCTTTTTTATCATCAGCATCCTGAATAATAATTGGTAAAATTTGTGGTAACTCCATAAATTCTAATTTAATCTTATATTTTTCTCAAACAGCTGTTTGAATGGGCTGTAATTTTTGTGTAATTAATTTTGCTTTAAAATTAATATCCTTAATAAAATTAAACGGAATAATATTATTTCCAATTCGCCCTAATAATTCTGGTCGTTTTAATTCAGTTCGAAAATGATCAGATACTTTTTGAATAAATTGCTTTTCAATTTCTAAAAATGATAAATTATCATCAACTTCACTTGCACCAATATTTGAAGTAAAAATAATAAACGAATCAGAAAAAGTAACAGTTTGACCTTTATTATCAGTTAAACGACCATCTTCTAAAATTTGTAAGAATTTATCTAAAATTCGCGGGTGGGCTTTTTCAATTTCATCAAATAAAAGTACACTAAATGGCCTTTCTTTAATTGCATTTGTTAATTGTCCCCCTTCTTCATAACCAACATAACCAGGTGGTGCACCAATTAATTTTTGATCACTTACTTCTTGGTTATATTCCGACATATCAAACCGAATACAATTTTTTTCATCACCAAATAAAAATTTGGCCAATGCTTTTGCTAATTCAGTTTTTCCTACTCCAGTTGGTCCAACAAAAAACAATGTACCTTTTGGTTTTGTTCGTTTTGATGAATATTGAACACCTGATAATCCAGTAAAAGCTTTATAAACAACATTCTTCACTTTTTCAATGGCATGATCTTGCCCAATAACTCGGTTTTTTAATTCTTTTTCAATAGTTGCTAATTTTTCATAATTCATTTCTTCTCATGGCGAAACTTTATCACCGTATTGATAAGAATTTAATAATTTTTCAAATGGTAAGCGTTCTGAAATATTGTTTGAAAACTTAATTAATTGATAAACTTCTTTCAAAGTTCATCCTTCCATCGTATCATAAATATCTTGTAATTTTAAAATATCAGTATTTAAATCTTCGGTAATTTTAAAAAAATTCTTATTAGTTAAAATGAACTTTTCTCGTTCTTCACGATTTGGTTTTGTTAAAGTAATTGTTGTTACATCTGGATTATGCAAATAAAATGACGTTGGTAATTTTCCAATACTATTAGTGATAAAAATAATAGCTGTATCAAAATCAATTATTTCTGATTGATCAAATTTTTTATCTCGAAAAGCTTTACTTAATGAAATTAAATTAACACGCTCTTCTTCACTTAAGGTCTGTTCATTAGAAAATAAATAATCAGAAAAGTCAGCAATAAAAGCAACTTTTTTAGAACTTGCAACTAACATATTACGACGAACAATGGTAAAAAATTCTGCTAAAGTTGGAAATTGTCCCGTTGGACCATTCTTTTCTTCATTTGCATTTTTAATTACTTCTTGACCAAAATCATATGCTTCACCTTCTTTACTCTTTTGTTGTGTTTCTACTGTTAATGTTAAATTTTTCAGATTTCTTCCGCTTAGACCATCAATCCGGTCTCACATAAAAATATCATTAAAACCTTTTTCTATTAATAATCCAAATAATCGATCTTTTAAACCAACATAACCACTATTTGTTTGATAAATATCATTAACATTGCCTTCAAGAATAACACATCGTTTAATTCCAATTTGATTTTTTAACTTATCTAAATTACTTTTTACACTCATTTATAGTCACCTCTAACTATTTCTTTAATTATAATGTTTTTTAACCTAAAAATGTTAATTATTTCTTTTTTGATTTACTATCAATTTGAATCTTTGCTTGATTCATAATTTTATCAGGATTTAAATAAGATTTTTTCATTTCTTTTGATAAAGAAACATCATACATTGATAAATCGTTAATAAACGGTTGCTCATCTATATCATGTGCATGACCTTCATAACCTTCGAATTTATATGTAAAGCGCCCATCTAAATATACTTTAAAAATTGCCTCTTCTCCGGTTACTTTTTTTGCGTAAACAATAACTAAACTATCTTCATTTTCTTTCGTAATACGAATATCATTACTATCAACAATAAAACCACGTTTTTGAATTGCTTGTAAAATTGATGTAATAGCATGTTTCCGCGCTGATTCATCTAATTGTTTATTAATAATTTGATTTTGTAATGCTAAAGTTTTTGCGTTTAAAACAGTAGTATCAGCTGCTGGCATTTGGGCAAATTCTTCTAATGCTGGAGCTAATTCTGTATTAACAAATTTATCATCACTAATTTGTTTTTTAAAACTACTAAGATATTGTTTTTTCAAAAAATCAGTTGAAGTATGATAATTTTTAACTTCTGTTTGAACAAGGTCAGAAATAGCCTCTGGGTTTAAATTACTGAAATGATTCTTATTTGTTTTAAAAAAATTCATAATAAAAGCTTTTGATTCATTATCATCAAACATTGCTATTAATTCATGTTCTAATTGTTGATAATTTAAATTAACTCGGTTTTTTAAATTAGATAACCGTTGTTTTGTTTCATCTTCAATTACTTTTATTTTCAAAACTTCAATTTTTTGTTGAATTTCTGCTAAACGAAGGGTTTTTTGTTCCAAGAAAAAATTAACTCTTTTTGCCAATTCTAATTCAACATGTTCAACTTTACTAAATTTTTTAACTAACGGGTTATCCTCTAAATCAGTTAAAATTTGATCTAACTCAACTAAATATTGTTCAATTTGTTGACAATTTAACCCACTAGCATCAATTTCTTGTAATTGTTGTAATAATAATTTTAAATTATCTTTAACAAAATTAATATTTAAATTTAATCGTTCAATCTTTTTTTGGTAATTATACATTGCTTGTTCAACACTCATACTCATTTATATTAACACCTTTTCTAATTCAAGTTTTATTTTTTTAAAAGCATCTCGATTTTTATTATCATTGTGCTCATTTCTTGCTTTCTCACAATATAAATATAATATTAATTCTTGATAAAGTTTCATAATTTGTTTATATTTATTTTTGTCAAATACATCTTTTAAAACAAATAATTTTTCATTAATATGTTGTACAAATTGATGTTTTGTTTTTAAAAGTGGGGTAATTTTTTCTTCCATTAAATTCATTAAATATAATGCTGCCTTATCAAAAGAACATAAATTAAGATATTCCTGAAATTTGCTTTCAGAATTAAACATATTTTTAAATTTAATTGCCTTATATTTTATTTCTAATTGTGACAAAGAATAAAGTAATTGAATTATTAATTCATTACTATTGTTAATATTCTTGCAACGTTCTTTAATAATCTCAACTTTATCTCATATTTCTTGTCAATGTCGTTGTAATCCACTTGTTTCTCGCTTTTTCATTTCTTTACAATACTTAATATATTCTTCAGTATAACTATATAAATTAATTAATAAAGTACTATTTTTTTCTAAAGTTGTAGTTGTTATTGCATCAAATAATTCACGATGTAAATCATTATTATTGATTGTAAAAAGAAATTTATCCAAAATTGCAAAAAGATTTTGATTTCAAATTTTTTCAATAATAGATGAATCTGCAATATTAGTTAATGCTAATAATTGGTTTAAAGAAACATCGTTTTTGTCATAAAGTTCTTGCAACATATTTAAAACTTCTTTATTTGATAATAAAGTATTATTAGTTAACACTTGATAAGCTTTAATAATATTTTTTTGCAATTTTGCTTGTTGTTTCATGAGGGCAATTAAAGTTTTATGCATTTTATTAAAATAATTTGGTTTTAAATTTAAATTACTTAAAATTTGTTCAGATTGATATAAAACATTAATTTTATTATTAAAATCATTTATGGTCATACTTTTCAATATATTATCAAAAGTTTCTTCATTATTATTTAAAATATCAATTAAATAACAGTAAATAAAAACATTTTCAATTTGATTAGTATGAATTATTTCATAAATATTTGCCTGTTGACGATTTATTAAATTTTTTAATTCCTCTAAAATTTTATTAAATAACATCTGACTATACTTCGGAAGAAATTTTTGTGCTGTTATAATATTACGGTTTAGCATAATAAGTTCTGTTGGTTGTAATATGTAAAGTTCAGTCTCATTTTTATCATTGATGAATAAAGTTAAAAAATTATCATTAATTGTTAAAATCGCACTAGTTAAATAAAAAATTGGAATTAAACCAGTTAAATCATGCATTGTAGTTGTCTGCTCAGCATTAACAAAAATAATACAACTAATATTATTATCATAATAATATTTATTATCTAAGACAGCTTTTGGTTTAACACTCGCTGCATTAATAATTATAATTCTCGGATTTATTAATGTAGAAGTAATATAACGCGGATCTTGCTGATAATCACTTTCTAATATATTTGTTGCTACTTTTTGAAGATTTAAATTAAAATTATCACTTAAAGTTTTAGCCATTTCAGTTAAAAAATAATCAACAATTTTTGTTTTTAAATTAACATTATCTTCAATAATTTGTTGTAATTGGAGGTCATTAATAATTTGAATTTTAATATCTTTAAAAGTGGTTAGGGACAATATAACTTCTTTTTCTTCATAAGCCTCAATCAATAAATTGTTAATTTGATTAGTATTATAATAGATTTCTTGCCTCTTATTAGTGCGAATTGAAGTAAATGTCGTATCAGCATTAAAAATATTATTTTTATTAATATTTAACTTGTACTTTTCTAACAAATGAAATAAATCTTCACCATTAATAATTGGTTCTTGTTCTGGAACAATAATTAAATCATTGCTATTTTTTTCTAATAAAGATAATTGTTCATTATTTATATATTTTTCGCCCGAAAAAATATTAAAATCAAAATTAATAACTGCTTCACGATTACTATTTTTACTTAATAAATACCCCTGTTCTAATGTCATTAACGCTTCTTTTGAAATGTAAAAAATTCCAATTGGTCGATCAATTCAATCCTGTTCAGCAGAACTATTTGCTAAATAATTTAATGATGTTTGCTTATTAATTTCAATAATATTTTCTTTTTCAATTAAGTCCTTTAAACATTCTGCATAAATTTTAAAATTAAAAATTTGTAATTCATTCTGTAAAATATCAGCTAATGATTTTTCTTTATTAGGGTAATTAGTAATAGCATTTAAAATTACATATTGAAAAAAAGCTAGTTTTTTTGGTGTTTGATAGCTAACTATTGTTTTTAATTTTTTCCAATTTTTATAAACTTTTACCATTCCTAATTTCATGTTTTTTACCTCGAATTCTTATTATAATAAATCTTTTGCACTTCAAACAAGACCATAACTATCAATAATTCGTAAAATTTCATAATATGTTTTAATTGTTTTTGTAATATTTGGATTAGCAATTGTTGGAATTTCAACATCAATATTAGTAAAAAAACTAACTGCTCCAATAATAATTAACATATTTTTTGCTCTTGAAAATGCAACATTTAACCGTTCGTATTTCTTAATAAATTCTTTATTAGCATTTAATTGCTTACGAGGATTGCGAACTGTATTAACAATAACAATTTCGGTTTCTCGTCCTTGATAATCATCAACTGTTGAAACTTCTACTTTAATATTTTTAAATTTTAAACTTTTAATAGCTCTTCGCAATTTTTTAACATGTAGACTATAAAAACTAATAACTGCAACTTTAGGTTGTTTTTTTAATTTAACTGTTAAATTATTATATCCTGCTTCAATTAATTCTAATGTTTTTATTGTTAAATCAACTTCTAATCAATTAAAAAGACTCGTACTACCACTTTCACCTTGTTCATAAACAAAATTCATATTAGTTTTATCTTTTGATGAATCAATTCAATAAATTGCTTTATTACTATCAAAAATTTTTAGACCATCTTTATTTTCAACAGTAATATAATGTTGTTTTTCATTATTTTGATTAGTTTTATCACCTAACTGCAACTGATTTTCATAAAAAACATTTACAATTCGCATAATATCTTCATGACTACGATATTGATTAATTAGAATTTCTTTTACTGAATCATCACATTTTGAGATAATTTTTTTAAATAATGAATTAGTTACTAATTCTAAAAAATCATTATAACTATAATTTTGGTCATAAATTTCATTAATTAACGCAACATCTTCTTCTTGATATGGCATAAGTGGTGGCAATTGCCGATAATCACCAACTAAAATAACAGTTTTACCATATACTAATGGCATAAAAATTTCCATTGGTGTTAACTTACTTACTTCATCAATAATAACAACATCAAAAGCAAATTTTTTAATATCAATATCAGAAATATTATAATCCCGTAAAACTTTATTTTTAGTTTGTGCATATGATTGGTTTGAAGTAGCAGTCATTGCAACAACATTGACACTTTCTTGTAAAAATTGATTAGCATAATTAATTGTATCTAGTTTCATCGCCGGTGTGAAATAATTAGTTTCAATATTCTCTTGTGTTAAAAAATCTGATATATGATAATTTTTATTTAAAAAGGTAATCATATTATTTACAAAATTAAACTTTGTTGCTTTTTCTTGGAGAACAAAATTAAGGTCCTGTTCAATTTTATTAATTTCTTTATCAATTTCATTAATTGTTCCACTAATATCTTTTACTACTAAATTTAAATTAAAAATTGCATTAATACTATTAACAATGTTTTCAACTTCAACTTTTAGAGCATTAATTTTATGATTTAATGTTCCAATTTCAATTTCTAAATAAGAAATTTCTTGCTCATATTTATCTTCATTAATTTCACTAATTTTGTTTTGATTAATAACACTTTGTTCTTCATATTGCTGTAATAATTGTTCAAGGTCATTTTTAAATGCTTCTTGCTCTTTTTGAAACACAATATTTTCTTGTTTTAATGTAACTTGATTCTTTAATTCTAAAATTTCATTTTGAACAGCAGTTAATTGTTCCATTCAATCATCATCACGTAAGTCTTGACTAACTTGTTTTAATGTTGCTAATTCTATCTCCTTATCCTTTAACAACCTATTATCAGTAGTAATTGTTAATAGTTTTTTGTATGTTTCTGTTAATGAATATGAATCATTAATTTGAAATACATTTTTTTTTTGCAACAACTCCCCAAAATGTTTATTAAATAATCGGACAAGATCCGGAGTTGAAGTAACTATTCCAGCTCAATTAATATTAACTAGGAAATCTAATAGATTACGAATATTATTAATATCAATTGTTAATTTTCGATTATCATCTAAATATTGCAATTTTTGATTAATGATTGTTTCTCGCTCAGTAACTAATGTATTTAACTTTTGAGTATAATGATTGTAATCATTAATTTCTTTTTCTAACATTTTAGCATTTGCTTTTAATTTTTGTAGTTCATATTTTTGATTTTCATAATCACTTCCAATTCAATCTCATTTTGTTAAATATTGTCGTGATAAATGAGCATAAATAAAACGATAATTATTAAAAATTAATTTATCTGGATTAAAATCATTAAAACGACTTTTTTTACGAACTTCATCACTTGTTAAGCGTAAAGGAATCAATAAAGGTGTTTTAAATAATCTTGTTAAAACATTGTCAATTGCAGTATGATTTTGCGAAGAAATTAAAACTTTCTTTCCTAATTTAGCATATTGATAAACTAATTCAGCAATAAATTCAGTTTTCCCTGTCCCTGGTGGACCTTGCAGTAAAAAAATATCTTGTGAGTTTAAGGCTTTTGTTATTGCTTTCTGCTGATTTCCATTTAAATTATTTGAAGCAAAAATTAATTGTTCTTCTATAATTAAGTTAGATTGTGTCTTTAATTTAATATCTTCAATATTAAAGATATAATTAATTAAATAAGGATTTGCAACATCATTTTTGCTAATTTTATCTAAAATAACATTACTACGTCGAAGTAAAGTTGAGTCCCCTTTTCCAATATAAGTTAAATAACCATAAGAAGGTATCATTTTATTTAATTCATTAAATGATATTTCATCCTCATTTTTTATTTCATAAAAGCAATTAACAATTTGATACTGCTCTAATTGATTAATAGTTACTTTAATTGTTTCATGGTCAATATCACTTTCTTGCATAATATTATTTTCAAGCATATATATTTTGATTAATTCTTTTTTAAAATCATAAAGATCTTTTTGTTGCATTTTTGTTTCAGAAATATTAATCCCTAAATCATAAATATCTGCTCCATCTTGAATATAACTTTCACTAAAATTAAAAGAAAATAGTGTTAATGGAACATCTTTTTGATATTTACGATTAATTTGTAAATTAGCAAGACTTAAATTGTTTAATTTCTTTAATATTGAATATTTATCTAAATTATCCAACAATAGTTCTAATTCTACAATAATTATTTCTTCAAATAAATGACTAATTGTTAAATTTTTATTAGTAAAAGTTTTTTTATCAACATATCAAAAATTATGGGATAAAAATCTTACATCATGAAATTTTTCACCGATTGGAACTGTTTTTGGAATTTTAATATATTCTGTTAATTTCCGGTTTAAATATAAACAAGAATTATTACGCTTATATTCTAAGTTTTGTTCTTGAAAGCGTAAATATTGTAACCATCGTTCTTTTTCTTCAGCAAAAGATGAAGTTAAAAATTTCATATTTGCCATAACATTTGAATCAAAAATAGTTCGTAATTTTGCTTCATCAATCCGAAAATTATCAGCAATTTCAAGCACTACTCCAGTAGCTAACGTTTCAAATTCTTGTTTTCTCTTTTCCATTGCTGTTAAAAAAATATTTTTAACATTAACAATGCCAATTTCCGGATCAATATCGCCTAAGATTGTTAATGATAAGTTTGAATCGAACATTTGATCTAGCAAAGTAATTGATTTAAAACGAATTAAAATATCATAAAGCTTCTTTTCTGATCCTTTTTTATCTTTTTTAATTTTTACCTGATCATTAATTAAACAAACAAAAAAATCAGCAATACAAATATTATTCTTTAAAAAAGTATCTAGGCCTTGAACTGTTGTAATATTTTTTAACCGAAGGTTTTTAACATCATCATCAGTAAATTTACTTTTTGGATTTGTTAAAAAATACAAATTTAACAATAAATTCTTATTATTATATTTATCACCCTGAATTGTAAATTCTGTCAATGTCATTTGTTCACCCTCTTATCTACATAATAATTATACTAAACTTATATTAGATAACAAATTAAACTAAACAAATTAAAAAAGTACATTGCAAAGCAAAATGTACTTTTTTGAAATCTATCTTTTTGAATATTGCGGTGCTCTTCTAGCCCCATGTAACCCATATTTTTTTCGTTCTTTAATACGAGCATCACGAGTTAGCATGCCAGCATGTCTTAATAAAGTTTTATAATCTTGTGACGCTTCAACTAGGGCTCTTGCAATTCCTAATCTTGTTGCGCCAGCTTGTCCGGTAAAACCACCACCAGATACTTTAACACGAATATCAAATTCTGATTTTGAACCAGTAATCTCTAAAGGTTGTTCCAAATCTTGCACTAATGTTGCATATGGGAAAAACTCTAATGCTGGTTTCCCATTCACAACAACATTCCCTTTACCAGGAGTTAATACAACTTGGGCAATAGAAGATTTTCTTCTTCCTGTACCACGATATATAACTTCTTGTTTTTTTGCCATATTTTCTCCTTTTATTTATTAGTTAATTCTAATTTAATTGGTTGTTGTGCTTCATGTGGATGTTCATTACCAGCATAAACAAATAAATTACGGAATAATTTACTTCCTAATTTATTTTTTGATAACATTCCTTTAATTGCGTGTTCAACAGGATAAATTGGTTTTTTTACTAACATATCCTTTGCTGTTGTTCGTTTTAATCCCCTGGGATGTTGTGAATGATGATAATACATTTTACCCTTTAATTTATTTCCTGATAAATTAATTTTATCAGCATTAAGAATAATAACATTATCACCACAATCAACATGTGGAGTATAAGATGGTTTATTTTTTCCTCTTAAGATCATTGCAACTTTACTTGCTAAACGTCCTAAAACTAGACCTTGGGCATCAATCACATATCATTTTTTTTCAACTTTAGTTGAATTTAAGATAGTTGTTTGTCTCATGTCACTGCCTCCTCACATAATTCCGTACCAGGGTCTAATGTATAAAGCAATAACATTATAACTAAAAATAATAGGGTAATCAATATTTTAACTTGTTATTTCTAAATTTAATTACTCTTGTAATTTTCAAGTTGAGTAAATTGGAAAATCACTTAATAAGTTTTTTACTTCTTCTTGATATTTAACAATATTATTTTCAGTTGGTTCTTTTAAAACATTATAAATTATTTCTCCAATTTGTTTAAATTCTTTGCTCCCAAAACCACGTGTTGTCATAGCTGCTGTTCCTAACCGAATCCCACTAGTAACCATTGATGATTCTTTATCAAATGGAATCATATTTTTGTTGCAAATAATACCAATTTTTTGTAGAATTTCTTTCGTCATTTGTCCCGAAATTCCTAAACTACTTTTAACATCAACCATTAATAAGTGGTTATCTGTTCCATCAGCTACTAAACGTAGATTATTTGCTTTTAATGTTTCTGCTAGGACTTTTGCATTATTAATAATTTCTGCTTGATATGTTTTAAAATCTGGTTCCAATGCCTCTAAAAAACATTGTGCCTTTGCGGCAATAACATGTTCTAATGGTCCACCTTGATTACCTGGGAAAACAGCACTATTAATTTTTTTTGCTCATTTTTGCTTTGATAAAATTAAACCCCCACGAGGTCCACGCAATGTTTTATGTGTTGTCGAAGTAACAACATCAGCATATGGAATTGGGGATTGATGTAAACCAGCGGCAATTAATCCTGCAATATGAGCCATATCTACCATTAATAAGGCTCCAACTTTATCAGCAATTGCACGAAACTTTTTAAAATCAATCTCACGTGAATAGGCACTGGCTCCAGCAACAATTAATTTTGGTTTTACTTCAATTGCAATTTTTTCAATTGCATTATAATCTAACATTTCGGTTGTATGATCAACTTGATAACTACGAAAATCATATAATCGACCAGAAAAATTAACATTATGACCATGGGTTAAGTGACCACCTGCTGCTAAATCCATTGCTAAAATAGTATCACGTGGTTGTAGCAAAGCATAATAAGCAGCAGCATTTGCTTGACTACCTGAATGTGGTTGAACATTAGCATGTTCAGCTTGAAATAACTCCTTAACCTTATCAATTGCTAATTGTTCAACTTGATCAACATATTCACATCCTCCATAATATCGGTGAAATGGATATCCTTCAGCATACTTATTAGTTAAAATTGAGCCTGTAATAGCTAAAATTGCCTCACTAACATAATTTTCTGACGCAATCAATTCAACATGATTTTGTTGACGTTTTAATTCCAAATCAATCAATTTTTTAATTTGTGAATTCACTTTCATTATTTTCATCTCCATTCTATAACTTCTAATATCATTATATAGAGATAAATAAAAATAACTTCAATAAAAGTTATTTTTTCAAGATTTTAATATTGTAAATTTGCATTAGTATCTTTATGAATTAATGGGGAAACAGCCCGATATGTAATATAAATAATTGCCGAATTAAATAATACTTTCATTGGTGCCATTGCTAATCGCGTAATCATAGTTACCCCATAACCATCTGTTCCACCATTTTTATTCTGTGACACCGTTAAAAAGGCGATATCCCCCCAGGCGGATATCAAGGTGGTGACTCAATATTCATTAACAACAGCAAGCATAATAATAGCAACTAAATCTCAATAAAGTTTTTTTGTTTTATGAAAATGACGATAAACAAACATAATAATTCATATAATAATAATAGTTCCCCCTGTGCCAAAACCAATAATATAACTTAAAACAATTTTGCTAACTTCCAATCCAGCAAATAATGTAATGATTTCAAATGGTGAATATCATGTCATTACTACAGAAAAAGTTCCAAAAATTAAAATAAAAATATTTGTTAACATAAATAAAACTCATTTATGCTTACCAACGGCACGATTAATTGAAGATACACAACCTGATAAAAATCCATATGAAGCAATTACAATAATATAAGCAACATGGAGATAAGAAGGAACAAATAACATAACAATTAAATCAGTAACAACCCCCGATAAAAGTCCAACAATTGGTCCAAAAATAAATCCACTAATTTTAACCATTAAACCTTCAAAAGCAATCCGCACAGGAGGAAAAACCGTAATTGGTACTGTTATTGAAATAATAATAGTAACTGTTGCAGAAACTGCTGACAACATTGTAATATACGCAATATTTTTCGTTGTAAAACGAATACCATGATAATGTTTAGGATTAATTAAATAATATAAACCATTATAAATACAATAAATAATAAAAAGAGCACCAATAACACCACTAGCAATATATGCCATTTTATTACTATATAAGATTTTTGATATATCACTAAATGATGTTAGTAGACCCATAATATCCCCACAATCTATATTAATAAAATAAATCCTCTTGTCCTGTTAATATTTTACATATATAAATTATACATTACATTTTTCAATCAATTATGTTTTTTTTATTTTTTAAAAGTAAATCGTTAATTTTTACAAAAAATTGTTGATCCTTAAATAAATTGTAACTAAAAGGTGATGGATGTGCTCCCTTAATAATATTACTTTTATTCAAAATATATTCACCATACTGTTTTGCATAATTGCCTCATAAAACATATACAATATCATTACGAATCTCATTTAAATAAATAATCAAATTTTGACTAAAATTAGTTCAACCAATATCTTTATGACTTAAAGGCGTTTTGGCAACAACACTTCCAATTGTATTATATAGAAAAACACCTTTTTTAGCTCAATGGTCTAAATTACCACTAACATAATGATCAACACCTAAGTCTTTTTTTAATTCATGAAAAATATTGACTAAACTTGGTGGAGTTTTAATACCATCATTAACACTAAAAGCTAAACCATTTGCTTGGTCTGGACCATGATATGGATCTTGTCCAATAATAACAACTTTAATATCATTAGGCTCAATTAATGTAAATAAACGAAAAATATCTGTTTTTGCAGGGTAACAAAGTTTATTTTGATATTCACTATCAATATTCTTTAACAATTGTTTAAAATACGGTTTTTTAATCTCATTATCAAAAAACTCTCCTCAACCAACTGCGTATTTTATTCACATTCCCATTTCTCCTATTTACCTCTTATTATAGTAAATTATTAATTTCGGTTTTTTGCAAAATAATTATATCAAAAAAAGGAAAAAAAGATAATATAATGAAGATAAAATAAAGATAAAAAGGAAGGTGAAAAACTTGCAAGAACTAAAAGAAACTAAATTAATTATTAATGAAATAAATATTAAAAAATCACGCTTCCTTTGTTTATTGCAAAAAGTTACTTCCGAACATGATGCACTTGAATTTATTAAAACAAATCAACAGCCAAACGCTGCTCATAACTGTTACGCCTACATTATTGGGAAAAATTGTAGAATAAACGATGAAATAGGACAAAAAAAATCGACCCTTATTGGGTTGATTTTTTTATTTAAAAATTAACTCTAAAAAATAATTTGAAAGTGAGGTAATTATAATTAAACAACAAAAAATATGTGATGTTAATGATTGTTATAAAACAATATCATTCATTACCGAAGAATTTTTATCAAATAAAGTTTTATGAACTTGTAAAAAACATAAAGATTTATTAAATCGGACAAAAAATAAAAAACAAAATCGGTTTTATCAAAAAATAGAAAATTCAAAAATTATCTTTGATTGAAAAAATGGGTTCTTAAAACTTAAATTTTAACAATAACTTAATTTAATGCAGCGTGGGACGGTTATTTTTAATAACTAAGTGTTTTTATTCCACATGGCGGTCTAGCCCAACGGTAATGTAAGTCTGGAAATAATAGGCACTTTGTTTTAAAAGCGATAGTCGTGATAAGTGCAGGATCAACATCAAACGACAATAAAAATAGAGATGGGCACTTTATAAATAAATTTGCGTATAGCATTAGGCTCTTCAAGGTGCAAGTGAATTTATTTTAAAAACTGAACGTTTTGACCTGAAATGGTGCGGATGAAGAGGTGTATATACACGGCGTAACAAATTTACAAACAATTACAAAATGTAGAACATTGTAGTACTTTGTAGTTAATTGTAAATGTTAACACCGCCACCGTTCACCCAGTGAAGCGGATGGCGTAGTAAATAAATAGATAAATAATTATATAACTAATTCTCGCTTGGCACTCACTTCCAAGTGAAAGTGCCAAGCGAGTTAAAAATAGGAGGTTTATATGAAAAAGTTAAATAAAACTTGTCTTAAACAAAGATATTGAGGTTATTGTTTTCATAAAGAATGTAATAATCAAGAAAACAAATTACAAGAATTAATGCTACGTGCTTATCCCGTATCATTTGAAGATATGACTGATGAACAGTAAGCATTAGGTAAAAAGAATTCGGAGAAACTAACCTATGAAATGTCAAAAAATTAATTGTAATAATAAAAATGCTTATTTTGGAAATAATTATATTGAAAAAATTGGTGATAAATTAGAGTGAAATTTAGATTATAAAAAAGAAATTATATTATGTGAAGAACATTGATTAAAAATTTATCAATTAGAAAATTTAATTATAAATAAAAAGAATTCGGAGGAATAAATTATGACTAAAAGATACTTATTAATTATTAAAAATGAATATTTAACTACATATTCATTTTATACTTTTGAAGAAGCAAAAATAACTGCTAAAAATGAAAAGTATTATCCAACAGTAATTATTGATTTAGAAAGTGAAAATATTAAATGAAAATGATGTGAATAATATGTGAAAAGATGAAGATGGCAAAGTTTATACCGAAGATGATTTATTTAACATTGCATTAGAAGATTATTGCTATTCAGAAGATAGTGCTTATGAATATATTGATAATTTAATTATGGATATGAATTTGGAGGAAATTTAAAATGAATATAACAGAATCAATTAAATTTAACAAACTTAAAGAAGAAAACGAAAAACTTAAAAAAGAACTTGAAGAATTAAAACAACAACAATTATATAAAGAAGATTTTTACAAAAATCCATATTCAACAGGTTCTATCGATTGAATATTAGTTGACAGTTCAAAATATGACAAATTATCTAATAAGGAGGATAAATAATGAGTGATATTGTAAAAAATACAGTAAATAATATTACATTTCAATTTCCTTTAAACGGAGCGGATTTTAAAAATGAAAGTCTTCTAGCGTATAATGTTCAAAAAATTAAAGAAGAAAATAAACAAGAATTAACTTAGTATATTTTTAGACATATTAATTATTATGCATTAAATGATTATCAAGATGTTCATTTAAAAGATATTCCAAGTGCTATTACTAAAAATAATTTTGTTTTTAAAGAATGATTAGGACCTGTTCAAAAATTATTAGATTAGCATAATAGAATTGGTAAAATAATTACTAATTATAGAAATTATATTGAAAGATACAGAGTTGAAATTAATAATAATTTGATACAAGCTCGCAAACAAAAACAACAAGAGTTTTTAAAAGAACAAGAATTAAAAAACAAGAATTAATTGAGAAAGAAAATAATTTAACTGTTGATATGGGGTTAGATATAGATCAAATACAAGATGAACAAGTTAGAGTTATGGAAAAAGTAGCTGAAATTGATAAATCATTAGAACCAAAACAATTAAAAAAAGTTGGTATTAATTTTATTAAAGAAAAATTATTAATCAAAGATATTGATATTTTAGGAATTGATAATAATTTTTTAGAAAATGCTAATCAATATGAATTAAAACAATTAATTAAATATTTAATTGTTGATGAAAAGTTAGTTAAAAACATAATTAAAGCACAATGAGATACAAATACAGATACTAAATTAATTGTAATTAAGGGTATTAAATTTAAAATAAATAAAGGAGTTAAATAAAATAGCAAATATAGTAGAATTTTTAAGAACTGACACAGCTACTAATTGAATTAAAGGTAAATTTTCAAATGAAAATGAAATTGCAAGATTTAAAAGTAATATAGTTGCAATATCAAATAGTAATGAATTATTACAAAAAGCAGATCCAAAAACAATTATGACTGCTTGTTATCAATGGGTGTTATTAAATTTACCAATAGAAAGACAATTTGGTTATGCTTATGTTGTTCCATATAACACTAAAATAACAAGAATTATTAATGGTCGCGAAATACAAGAATGAGTTAATCAAGCACAATTTCAAATGGGTTATAAAAATTATATTCAATTAGCCCAAAGAAGCGGTTAATATTTAGATATGTCAGTATCTGATGTCAAAGATGGTGAATTAATAAATTATGATCGTTTAAAAGGAACTAGTTTTAATTGAATACAAAATGAAGATGAACGAGAAAAATTACCAATTATAGGTTATGTAGCATATTTTAAAATGGTTAATGGTTTTGAAAAAACACTATATATGACCAAAGAACAAATGGAAAATCATTTTATGAAATATTATAAAACTTATGCTAAAAATAAATCATTTTATATTGCTACTTTTGATGAAATGGCATTAAAAACAGTATTAACTAGTTTGTTACGAAGATGGGGTATTATGTCAGTTGAATTACAACAAGCATATAAATCAGATCAAGCAGTTATTACAACTAATGATGAAAAGATTTATATTAATAATGATAGTAATATCGCTAAAAATCAGGAGTATATGAGCCATGAACCATTATCAAATAATATAAATACCCCATGTAATGATTAAATAGCGTACACAAACGATAATGTAGTAAAAGAAGAAGATATTTCAAATGTAGTACCAGTAGCTAATAATAACAATGATGAGGATGTATACGCATAATAAAAATAGGTATTGACCCGTCAGGTATTGGTACTACAGGTATTGTTGTTTACGAAGATAATAAATTAATTGAAAAACAAGAATTTACAAATAAAGATTGAGAAAAACACAATAAATTTATTTATCATATTATATTAACTAAATTATCGATTACACCCAGTGTATTTATTAATATTGAAGATTGTTTATATACAAATGCCAGTGGCTCAAAAGATAGAGATGATTTATTACGATTATTGGATGCAATTAAGGGTAGTTTTAATGTCAAATATAATTGAGTATCACCAAGACATACTAAATCAATTGTTAAAAATATAGAAAATGAAAGTAATTATTGTGGAAATAAAATTTATTGGAGAATTGATAGTAATTTAACTTATCAATATGGTAAAGGTTGAGAATATAATAATGACAAAATTAGTAATCATTTACGAGATGCCATTATTATTGCTAATTATGGTGATTAACTATGAAAACTAATTTAGGTGAATTAATACATGGTGACAGTTTAGAAATATTAAAAACTATTCCTAATAAAAGTATTGATTTAATTTTAACTGATCCACCATATTTTTATGAAAGTATAAGGAAAAAACAAAATAAATTAAATGTAAAAAAAGATAATTCTGTAGGAAAATATATTGTTAAAAATGCACTTGGTTTAGTTAGTATTAAATCAACTAAACATATTGAATATGAAAAATATTTAAACGAATTTAAAAGAATAACAAAATTTATGAATTGCTTAATTTGATTAAATATTGAGCAAATTTATCAATATTTACCTATTATTTGTAAAAATAAGTGAAGATGATATTTATTAAAGTGAATTAAAACTAATCCTATTCCAAGGAATAATCCTTATTACAAGGATACTGAATATTGCTTATGAATTTTTGAAACAGGAGCTAAATATACTAAAACTTATGAAAATTGTAAAACTGTATATTATTACCCCATTGGTAAAGATGAAAATATTAATCATCCGACAGTTAAACCTATTGAAATGATTAAAGAGCAATTATTTAAGCATTCTCAGCCTGGTGATACTGTATTAGATTGTTTTTTAGGAAGCGGAACAACTGCTATTGCTTGTGAACAATTAAATCGGCGTTGAATTGGTATAGAAATTAATGAAAAATATTATAAATTAGCAAAACAAAGATTAAGTAGTATTCAAACTACATTATTTATTTAAAGGAGATTATTTATGAAAAGAAAATTAATTCGTAATATAAATGTTTACTTAAATGAAAAACAAGAAAAAGTTTGAAATGAATTACCTGAATTATATACCAACTTACAACGAATAGAACATCTTATCAATTTTTATATAAGTCACAATAAAGGAGATGATAATAATGTGAATTAAATATAAAGGAAAAAGAATTAATTTAAGTAATCAAACACAAATTAAAAGTGGTATTAAATTTACTAATGAACTAATATTTTCAGATTATAAATATAAATTATCTTTTGAAAATATGGAGCAAAGAGATAAAGCATTAGAATTAATTGATACATTTATTAACAATGGTTGTTATCAACCTTATGTTCAAAAATATTATTTATTAGATTTAGATAAAGAATTAAATGAATAAATATATTTTATGTTATCGTACAGAAAAAGGTAATATTACATGTAAAACTCCCTTTGGTGAATATATAACTGGTACAGACCCTGAAGATGTAAATATCAATTCAACCTGAGAATGAGAATATTTAATCAATAAATATGGTGAAAAAAATTTAATTATCTTAAAAACAAATAAAAAATAACTTTAATTAGTTATTTTTTTTCTAAAAACTTTAATTGAATTTATTTTTAAAGTTAATTTTGGACTTGATGCAGAATAAGCAACAATACCACCATTTGCTACTTTTACTCTTGTAAAATAAATTATTGTACCATTAACACCGTTAAATATATTAAAATAACTTTCTGGTAAAATTAAATTACTTCCGTTTATTTCAACAAATCCTCCAAATTTATTTTCATCACCAATATTGTTATAAACAAAGGTTATTATTTTATAATTGTATAAATTAATATTAAAATCTTTTATTTTATAAAAAGTCTCTCCTTTAACAAAACCATTAGTATCAACTTCTTCTCAATCATTACCGACACTAATAGATATATCACCACTTTCTAATAATGAATTACCATTAATATTTTTAATATTTGTGCACTTACTAATTTATCTTGTTTAAGATTAATATCTTGTGATGTTTTTACAATATATTTACCATCAACTTTTTCAATATAATTTTTATTAAAATCACTATCTTTAATAACATCCGATGAAATTTCACCACTTTGTTTTGCTTTTCAAACACCATTTTCTTCATAAATAGTTTCATTGTCAAAAGGAACTGATAACTCATTATTATAATTATATACCACTGATTTATTATCAACTTTAATTGAAACATTCTTTATATAATTATCAATATATTTTGCTAATAATTCTTGTGATATTTCAATTTGTCATATTCCACTTTTTTCAGTATCTGCCCAAGGAATAATAGATCAAGTATTAGATCTAAAAATAATATTTTTTCATATATATTTAGCATCTGCTTCACTTAACATAATTGGTCTATCTTTATGATTAATATCAGGGCAACCAAATCAAGTATGATATTCATTTTTAAAACCATAATTATTAGGGTTTATTTTAGTTATAGTTTGTGATTTATAAAACTTTGCTTTTTCTAATAAACTTATAACATCAGAGGAAAATTCTATCTTCATATTACTAGGATATGTATAACTTGCTACACCATCGCTACTATTTTCACCACCACTAGAATATTCAATTCCAGTTCTTATTAAATATTGAGTTTGTAAACAACAAGCAATTTTTACATAATTAATGCGTTTTTTATCAATTTCACTATTTGGATTAAGTAATGGAAACTCCGTTTCTAAACGATAACCACAAATACTATCTAATTGTAAACTTGCTCTTGAAATACCTTCAATTAAATAATTTGAAATATTATCATCATAAAGTTTTTTCCCATATTGTGCTACTAATTTATCAAAACCCTCTCAATTTTTAAACTCTTCTAATGTTATTAATTTAAAACTTTCTAATTTTGTTATATCTGCAATTATTTCACCTCTTCGTATCACCATTATAAACAAAAAAAGTCTTTTTTAGACTTTAATTGTTTTATTAGATAACTTAATATCTTTTTTAGAAATTGATGTTTTTGCTCTTTGAACTTTAACAATATGATTAAATTCTTCTTCACTAATAGGTTTATTTGTTTCTAATACTTGTGCTCATTCTGTATTACCAAGACCCAAAGTATTAGCAGTTTGAATTAAACCTAAATGAATAGCCTCTAATGTTTCTTGTCCTACTACTTTATTTGTAGACTCTTTAAGTTTATTTTTAGTTACTTTTTTAATTAAAAGTTCCAATCCTTTATAACCTAAAATACCTGCAAAACAAGCACCAACCCCAATATCAACTAAGATTTCATAACTCATATTTTATCTTCCTTTCTTAATTTTACGACATCATCTTAACATCAACATAAAAATAATCAACAATTTAATTAAAAGTGTTATAATTAAATTATCCTAGGGATAGGAACTATGGAAACATAGATAACTTTTATAAGTTATGCCAGTAATGGCCAAGGGGAAAACAGAGAGTATTTTGCTCTCTGTTTTTATTTTAAGAAAAATCAAGTAAACTTTTCAGTTATTTTCATTTTTTATTTTTATTGTATAATTTAACTAAGTAATTTATTTATTTAAATTACTTATCCTTCTTGTAAAATATTTGTAGTAATCTTTTCTATGAATAATTATTTATCAAAATATCAACAAAAGTGCTTATTGTTAGCACTTTTTTATTTTTTTATTAACTAATTTACCCTTGCATATATATATATATAATGTGATAGGTTATAAAGTAGCAGAAAAAGAGGGTTAATATAAATGAAAAAATTATTAAGTATTTTAGGTGCAATATCATTAGTAGGAACAAGTACAACAAGTTTAGTTGCTTGTAATAAACCACAATATAGCGAAAAAGAATTAGTAGATTTAAAAGAGAAAAATAACATAATTACAAAAGATGGTATTTTAGAATGAATAGCACCACAAGAAAAACCATTCAATAATGAAGATAAGAAGTGATATTATATTGTATGAAAAGGAAAAAATGAAGATAATTGAAAAATTATTAAATTTAAGTATGATAATTATAAAAAAAATAAAGTACTTGATAAGTATAGTAATTATGAACTGCAATTATTTCAAACAGGAAGATTAGGGCAAGGTTATTGAAAAGATATTTGTTTAGTTGATAATGATGGTATGTCTCGTTATTTTGCGTGAAGTCTACATTATGGTTATTTTAAAGCAGTTTATCGTTGAAATTTATTAGATAAACCAGAGCCCAGTTTAGATATTGATCAAGATGGTAATGTAAAAGTTAAATAATAATAACAAAAATAGGGTTTATCCTTATTTTTGTTTTAAGTTAATATATGCCATAGAAATGGTATCAATTTCAAAATTACCATTTGTACTAGACCCAAGGGTAAAACGATTGGTTTCCATTACCCATAATTCATAATTTACTCTCATTTTTAATTTAACACCATCATTATAAAAAATAATTTGTGTTTTAAAATGATAACCTGATTCATGCTGTGCAGATCCTTGAAATGGATAATTTTTCTCATAAAAATTTTCAAATATAATAATTCCATTTTCAGTTATATCTTTCATTTTAATAACATGACTTGTTTTTAATGGTTTTATAAATCAGTCTATAATATTTCCTTGTACATCTTCTCATATTTTTACATTTCCATTATTTGTAAATGTAAAACTATCATAATTATCTTGAACTTGTTTTCAATCAGTCGCACCAAATGTTCCAAAATCAAATAATAAAACATCTTGATTATAAGATTTGTTATCAGGTTCAACACCATAAACAGCCCATATACTTTTAGAATTTAATTTACTATCTGCTTTGTTTAATATTAATTGTACTGGATAGAAATTAATACTTGGTGGTGGGTCTGGTAATTTAACAGGTCATTCGTGTACGATATCATCAGCGATATATTAATCTAAATAACTAAGTGAATAAAAAGTTAATCAATCACGAACTGAATTATTATATAAATATGTAGTTTGTAAACTAACAAAATAACTCATAATTGAATATGGGTCAAATAAATCAATATCATCAGAAAACATATAAATACGACATGCTGTTTTACCTAAATTATAAAAACCAACTGCATCAATTATATATCTACTACTCCCAACCATATCAGTTAATAAATTTTTTCCTGTTTCCATTGTTGGTAATGATACACTTTCTTCATTAATTAAATAAATACTATCTTCATCATTAAATGATTGGGGTATCATAACACTACTAATTCAAGCATATTTTTCAATCTCTGTTTTTTGACTTTTAGATCATTTTGATACTTGTATTTTATCAGTTAAAGTAAATGCCCAACTTGTATTACTTGCACTAGCACCGATTATATCATTTACCTCATCTTGTGTATTATATCTAAAAGCATCTAACGGGGTATTACCTTGATTTTTTGCTGATGGCCTAGTACTATCTTCAACAATAGGTCAATAACTTTCATCATAAAATGTATAGTTTGCTTTACCTATAAAGAAAGGAATTCCAGTTTTAATATTTGGATATAAATTATTAGTATTATTATCAATAGTTTTTCAATAAATAGGAATACCTAAACTTATTGCATTTAAAAATTTACCAACAATAGGAATATCTCTTTGAGTTCATGTAATACTTTCTGTTATATCTACTGGCAATGAAATAATATGATTAACCATAACACTAAATAAATTTAACATGTCTTTTAATTGACCACGATTTTTACTTGGATTAATTGTGTTATATTCTATATCAACATTATATTTAAAATAACCATTTGCTCGTACATCAAAATCTTTAATAATTTTATTATATTTATAATTTAAAGCAACATCTTTAACTGTTAAATTATTTGGTTTAGTTGCTTGGGTTAATTTTCTATCTGTATTCAAATAACCCTCATAATTCTTTTTAATTTTTTGGTTAAATTGACCTTGTTTTCTTTTTAATCAATTATCATATTGACCATTAATAGCAGGAATGCCATTAGTTAATAAATAAGTAGTTAATGGTTTAGATGATTTTGTTAAACTATCCGCTACTGGCATTTTTAAATCGTCAATAAATAATCTTCTTTGAGGATATACTTTTTCATTTCATTTCCCTAAATTTTCAATAGGGTGACCAAAAATAACTGGTGCAGTGAAACCATTATTACCTAATAATGTTAATTGAATACTTTTAATACCATTATCACCAGTAAATTTTTCATTAATTTCATAATCTTTTGGAATACCTAATTTATCTCATATTATTTTAGGAATAACATAGCCTTCACCTGGTGCTGAAAATTGTACGAATTTCTGAATAGTTTGTCCAGTAGTATTAATATAATCTTTAACATAACTAAAAGTAATATTTCAATATACTAATTCATTTAAGTCATTATATTTTGGTTGAGCATTTGATATAAACATTAATAAATTATCATCAACATCTTCTTTGTTAGATTGTAAAGGTAATAAATAAAATCTTAAAAAATCTTCTCTTTGAAAATTATAAGTAGTTTCAACGGTAATTGTACGATCAAGATATCAATCATTATATTCACCAAAATATTATTCACCACCTAATTTAGAAAATTCAACAATATCATTAATATTAACAATATGACATTTATAAACATAACCTTTAAATTTTATTTTAATAGCAAAATTATCTAATGCTTTATTAATTTTTTGTAAATTAATGACATAAACATTAAAACCATTTTCACTATTAATTTTTTCTCAAATATCATTAATTGGATAATTATTTTCAGGTTCTTCTGAATTAATAAAAACTTGTTTTGTTGCATCTCATAAATAAGTTTTTTTCAGTACTAGTAATATATAAATAACTAATTTTATCTGTTAAGCTATTTTTAAAATCATCAAAAGAATAAGTAAATCAATCTTTTTCTTTTTGGAAAAAATCATAATTTCAAATATCAGGGATATGTCTAGATCTAATTTTAATTGTATTTTTTCATTGTGCTATTATTCCTTCTTTACCAGTAAATATTTGTGACATTTGTGTAAAGTTTTGTGGTACTCCACATTATTAGGTTGAAAACCTTTATCAGTAATATTTACTAAACCAGTTTTAATAATAAATGGAAAAAAGAAATAATTACTTTTAATATCAATATCTAATTTAGTTAAATCAGATCTAACACTATTGTCCATTATTCTTTCATTTAAGTTTTTAAAAATACTATTAATATTTGGTACTTGCATTATTGTATATCTCCTTTAATATCTTCTTCTCTTGTTTGGTTATTATCATCAAAATAACTCATTTCTAATTTATCTAGTTCTTTTCTTTCTTTTAATCTTTCTTCATACATTATTCTTGCTTTTTTATTTGTAATTTTATGTTGATCTTTAATTGCTTTAATATTTGTTGTAGTATTATTATTTAATTGGCGATCAATTACCTCAGATTGTGTAATTTCATTAACAATTGATATATCAATAAATTCTAATGTATAAGGTCTAATATTGTCATTTTTAGAATTATCATCATTTAAGTTATCTCATTTACCATAATGTATAAATATATAATCAAATAAACGATATAATTTTGGCAATCTTAAAGACCTTTTTTGTAAAGTAGTATAAATATCTAATTTATTATTCATTAAACTCTCTGTTTTATTTGTATAACTATTCCCTGAAAAATTATCATATTCATAACCAGCACCATTAAATATCATTTTCATTGAATAATCACTATCAATAGTTATTTCAGTATAATTTTGTTGAGCATGAATTAAACCAACACCAGTAGTACCAGTCATAGCATATTGTTGAACTGTACTAGTAATAATAGCATCAGCACTTACTAATTCTTCATCGCCTTTACCATTATCAACAAGTGAATGAGTAGTATCTTTTTGTCATATAAAATGAGTACGGTTAATAATTCTTTCAATTCTTTTATAATAAATATTATCTTGCACATCTTTAATTAAATTAAATACAGGTAAACAATCAGGGGTAGCATCTACTGTTGTTTTTGTACCATGCACTAATTTAGGTAAATTTGTAAATTTAACAATAGGTAATATATCAGTCCCAGTATCATATTCCATTTTAGAAACTGATCTTAGTTTACTTTCTAATTCACCGTAAGTTTGTCAAATTCCAATTTCTAAATCTTTTGCTGTATAGTAAGTTATTTTTGCTTTTCTAGGATAAAATTGTACTCTTTGATATCACACATAATCAGATTGAGCAGGTAATATTCACATTTCATCATATTGTTCTATTTCTGAATATTTAGCAATACGAACATTTGAACCAATTGGAGCAACATCAATAGTTAAATCGCCAGTCTATATTTTTAATAATGCATTACACTACAACCATATAAACTATTTGCTAATTCATTTTGATATAGTTTGGAATAAACATAATTTTTTTCATATCATTCTTCTATTCAATCTTGTGTATCATCATTATCACAATTAAACATTAAGCCTTGCCCAATAGTTAATGGAGCAGCTTTTCTATTAGCAATAATTCAAGGAATATCAATATAGTATTTTTGTTCTTGTAATATTTTATATTTTCCTGTTTCTAAATAATTTAAATATTCAGGCTTATTAATTAATTCATTAAAATTTATTTCTTGTTTATTATTCATTTTTACACCTCTTTTTGTCATCACCCATTATATAATCAACAAAAGGAGAGTGTCAAAAAATGTGAAAATTATTAACATTAATTACTAGTATTTTAGAAAACCCAAAAATAGCATTAAGAATTATAAAATTATTATAAAAATATGGTAATTCTAAAATAAAAGCAATTTTACAAGGTATTAAAGATATTGAACATCAATTAGCACAAATTCAATATTATTTAAACCCAAATATATTAAGTGATTTATTAGCAAAAATACCTAAAAGTTTAGAAATACAATTATTTAAAGATATTAGTTTTTTAGATAAAAATAAATATAAAGAAATTGTAAAATCATTAACTCCAACAGAAAGTAATTGAACTATATTATCTAGTAGTTGATGTAAAAAGGGATTTTTTCAAATAACTAATAAACAAAAATTAATAGGTAATTTAACTATTTTAATTCAAAGTGATAATGATAAACAAAAAAGATGATATAGACCTTATACTTATCCAAAAGTACATATTCAAGTATGACAAGCAATGAAATCAGCAACTGGTAAAAATGGAACCGGGGCAGGATCTGTATTTTGAAATATGTGATTACATGTGTGATTACGCAGTGAATTAAGAGAATATGTAAATTGACAAATATATACACAACAAAATAAAGGTGGCGGTGATGTTAAATTAAGAGGCTAGTCGTATTAATAAAAACCTATTAGAATTAAATAAAGAAATAAATCGTTATAGTACTAATTTTTATCAAACAAAAGATGCTAAATTAAATAAAAATAAACAGTTTATAGATAATAAAAATTGATTAAATCAACAGCTAGAATATGTTACTAATTTAAAAACAGGATATAAAAATTTACATACTAAAATAATATCAAAACCAAAAACAATAAATATTTATAAAGAACTTAAAAAAGGTATTAATGTAATTAAAAAACCTTTAAACAAAATAAAAGACCCTTTTAGGTTTTTTATTTTTTATCCTGTTTTAACTGCAATTTTAATTTTAATATCTTTAATATTTTGATTATCAATAATACCTGCATTAATATGTAAATAAATATTACCACTTACAATTTCATTAACTGGTAAATAAATACCTGCTGAATTTGTTTGAATTGGATAATCATTTTTACCATCACTTAATACCATAACAGAACGCATAAATACTAAAATTCTTTGTTTTTGTGGCGTAGTTAAATTTTTATCTAATACTTTATCAAATAATTTTTTAATCTCTGCTTTATCAAAAATAGATGGAGTAATTCCAAAGAATTCATAATATTTTTTCTTAACATCCATATTTAATGTAGTTTGATCTTCTGTTAAATTATTAATATTGTTAATAGTATTTTGCATTGCAGTTTTAAATTCAGGATTATAAAAATCTTTATAATTTGGATCATAATCTAATAATTGATAAGTTAATTCATTTTCTCATTCACCTGTAAATTCATTATATTTTTGTCATGAATTACCAGTTGGATTTGTATTATCTCATAAGCGAGCAATAGCATCCATTTGTTCTTGTTCTGTAAACATTTCTTTAACAATTAAAAAACCTAATTCAGGTCTTGTTAAAGCAGGTAATGAAAATAATGCCCGACTAGTAAATGCAGGTTCTTGTGTATCATTATCTACATAACTAATATTTTCAGTAAAAATAGTAATCATTGCGGCATTATCTCTATGAATAACCAATGCTTCTATTTTATTATTAATAGATAAATCAAAGTCACGAGTTCTATTCATTCCTTGTAAATTAATCTCTAATTGTCCATCTGATGTTTTACCATGCAAAGGTTTAATATTTTGACCAAATCATAATGATTTAGAAACCATATAACCTAAAACTTTATCTTGGAATAAAGTACCAGTCATCATTGTATTTGCTGAAATATTTTCACCAATTAATTGAGTATATGCTCGTGTTAAATCTAAATATGAATGTGGTTCTCAAATCATTTCTCAATCACTAGTATTTGTACCAATTTGAGACGCATTAATTTTTCGTGTTTCATCTGTCATACGATGTCCTAATTTATACATTAAATCTAATGCATTTTGTTGAGTTTTAATTTTAGTTGTATCATAAACAAAAGCATAATCTTTATTAAATTTAGATCTAGCAATATAATTATCAATTACACCTTTTAAAAAGTATAATTCTAAATTAAACATCATATTTTCTGTAATTGAACCTGTTCATTTTGCTACTAATTCACCGCGTAATGATGGGTCAGTATTTTTTAAACGAGATAAATCAAATATTCTTCATTGTGTTTTTAAACCAATAGTATGATCAATTACTAAACGACCACGCTTAGCATTTTGATTTTGTTTTGGGTTTCCTTTTTCGTGGTTTCATTCTGAATCACCATAAAATAATCGTTCAGGTATTGTATAAATTGCAACTGCATAATCTGCACTTTCCATATTAGGACTTGATTGTGCTGTTGCTGTTAAACGATGAAAAGTATAATAATCAGGATTTGATAAAATATCTTTTACTCGCATTTCTTGTGCTGATAATAATAAGTGTCCTTCTTTTGTTAAATTTGCTACACCATTACTAATAACAAATCCCTCATGTAATCCTATAATTGATGCCATATTTTATTTTCCTTTCTGATATTCTTTTTGAACTAAGTTTTTAATTCTTTCATTAATAGGAATATTATGATTATCTTGTAAATTTTCTTTTATTTTTTGTGATAATTCTTCAATAAACATTTTTTCATCTTTAATTTGAATCCCACCATTCATTAAATTTTTCATATCTAATGTTGGTTTTTTTCAACTAAATCTTTAAAATTAGTTTTAATATATTCCATATCTTTACCACTATTTAATAGTTCTTCAACTAATTTACGATTTTCTTGTGGTACTTGTGATAACTCATATTCTTTTATTTTTGACTGATAATTATTAATTTGTTCTAAATATTCTTTTTCAGTTTCTGATTTAATACGAGTTTATGCACTTGGTAAGACACTAGATAATACTTGTTTTTCTTTTTGTTATAATAAAGCATTAATTTCATCTTGTGTCATATTTTCTTTATATTCATATTTAAAGTTTGACATAACTTTAATCCCTCCATTATTTTTTTATAGAAAATTTCAAAAACTATCGTCACCATCATACCATCATTTTAATTTTTGTAAACTTGTAGATATTTTTTATTAATTTCAGTTCTAGTTTCTTCAATACCTTTTTAAAACCTTTTTCATATTGATCAAAATATTCTTTTTGATTATTAACACCATAATCATAAGTTTCTTTCATTAATTCTTGGAATATTTTAGTATGTTCTTCACACGCAGGAACACCAATACCATTTCAATTTTTACTTACTTTTTTAAAACACTCTTTACCATCAATTATCATTCAACAAATATTTTTATCCATTCGTATTTTTTCAATATTTTTTTTAATTTGTTTCTTTACCATAATTAATCTTTTCCTTTCAATATTTTCTCTGCAAATTGTGAAACAGTTTATATTGCTGTATCTTTATCTACTTTTTTAATTTCTAAATCTTTAATAAATTTATTTTCAGTTCTTTCATAACTACCATTTACTTTTAAATATGCTTTACACATAAAGATAATAATTAATCTTCCAATAGATCAAATAATTAAAGGCATTAACACTAAAATAATAAATACAATACCTAATTTTCTTTTTCTAATTAAATGATTACCTTGTGATTTAATATTTTTATCTATTTTATGTTTACGACCAATTCACATTAAAATATCTTGAATACCTAATAAAGTAATATGACCAAATCCTAAACCAATAATATTACTTGATGACATAATACTATCTCAACTAAAACCATCAAATTCACCACTTTTAACTGCTCAGGTTCAACCTAATGCAAAAAATGTATTATAAAGTAATGCCCATCATAAATGAGTAAATCCACTCATAAATCTATCTCACTTAAATAATATATATTCTTTATAATTCTTTTTATCTAAATCAATTACATAGTTATTTTTATTTCAAAATACCATAATTTTAACCTCGCTTTCGGAATTGTTTACTTGTTAAAAATGGATTATCTAATGTTTTAATAAAATATTCCATTATATCCATAACAGCATAAGTCATAGCATCAAAACCATCATCAAATAATTTATTATCTTCTAATTTATAAGTAGACTTATTTGCAAGTGATTTTCTTCATTCCATTTTTAACATATCCTTAAATAACTCTGGTGTTAATCGTTGACTAATTTGTAAATAATTCTTATTTAGCAGGATGATTATAGCATCAATTCTATCAGTTCTATATCAAGCATCTTTTACTACTGGTTTAAATCTTAATCAATTAGCCTCAGGATAATATTGTCGCCGAATATTGTTTAATGTATCAATAGAAACTAAACCACCATTTCCATAGTCAACATTTACATCTAAACCATCTTGTAAATAATCTCATTTTATAGAAGCAGTTATAAAAAAGTGTACTATTTCAAATAAAATCTTAGTTGTATCTTTATGTATCATTTTAGCATTACTATGTTTATATTCCATTAATGGTGTCATTTTTTTTATATTATCTATCTAATCCCATTAAAATAGCATGAGTTGCATGTCCCAATGGACTATCTGCATAACCTAAATCTAAACCTGCTTTAAAATTAACTGGTTCAAAATCGTATAATTTACTAAATAAATAATTAGCAAAAATACTACCATCTAATGCTCCAGGCATTCCAATTCCTCATACATCATATTTTTTAGGTCATTCTGCTTTTAATTCATATAATTTTATTAATTCATCATAATTTAAATTATCTTTATTAATTAAATAATTAGTATAATGATTAATTATTTTTTTATCATATGCTTTTTGACCTGTTTTAGGATCTAATACTGGAACTACTAATTTAGATATTTGCTCATCTTTACTTTCTAATTCTTTACGATTAAAAGGTAATAATTTGTTTAAATAATCTATATGATCTTGATAAATACTATCAAGGTTAGTACTTGTAATTAATATTAATTTTTTATAATCACGAACTGCTTGCATAATTGCTTCTTTTTCTGATTTACTAAATTCATTTGCTTCTTCAAGTCAAATAATACATAAATCAGCACCACTTGCTCTTGCTGTTCCTTTACCTAATACTTGCGATGAATTACTTTTTCTAGCACCTTGTAATTTAATAAAACTACCATTAGGAAATGTTCAAGTAGGTTTATTAAAACGAGCATTATATTGATAATGACCACCTTTCATTTTTTAGTAGGGTTAAGTATTAATTCAACTTTATCTAATGCATCTTGAATATCTTGTTGCATTTCAGCAGTATCAGCACTATTTAATCTAAAACCATATATTGCTATTTTTTTATCTTTATTTGCTAATACAACACAACTTAATAATGCTATTAATTCATCAATAGAATATGTTTTACCTGCTTTACGACTACCAGCTAAATTAATTTCATCTGCAATATATTCTGTATTATTTATTAAGCTAGTTATTATTTTATAAAGATAACTATATTCTTTTAATATTGCCATTATATATCACGCCCATCAGGTATATTAATATTAATAGGGGTATAATTTATTTCAGTTTCATTTTTACGGCCACAATACTGTGCATATACTACTGATACACCCCCTTAGTTTCGTTTAAGAGATGTAATTTTATATTATTTTCTAATATTCTTATTTTCATTTTAAGTTCATTAAATGCTAATAAATTAGTGTCTTTTAAGTCATTATATTCATCTTCTTCTAAATTACAAAAGATTAATAAGGCTTCTTTTGTGGCAAGTTTGATATTATTTTCTTTACAATATTCATCAAATTTTGTTAATTTTTGATTTATTTTTGTTAAATTTGCCATTATTCATCACTTTTTATCTACTTTTGCCATCTTTTTTACCTCTTTTTGACATCACCATTCTACAAAAAAATATAAAAAAGTAAAATAAATTAAAAAAGACTTTTTCAAGTCTCTATTTTTAGTAATTTTTAAACAAGTTATTAAGGGCTAGTAAATCCTACTTGTATTAAATTACATCACAATCCTAACATTTTTTAATAAATTGTCAACAAAATTTTAATTTTAATGTATAACTATTTTAATAGAAAGGGCTGGGTTGTTTTATGAAAAAAAAAAAAAATTAAACATTTTAAGTTAGTAGAAAGACATGAATTAAAAGAGTATTTAGAATGCGAAAAATTTAAAAAGAAAAATGGCATACCTAATTATTCTAAAATAGGAAAAGTAATGAATAAAAATCGCAATACAATTAGATTAGAGGCTAAAAGACTTAAAGAAGAATACGATCCTAAAAAAGCAAATGATGATTATAAAAATAAAAGAAAAAAATCTATTAAATATACTACAATTAGAAAAAAAGTTGTAAATCATATAAGAAAAATTTTAAGTAAAAGACGCTATTCACCAATGTTAATTATTTATGAATATGAAAAAAAGTATAATGAAAAGTTTCCATTTTCACATGTGACACTTTATAAATATATTGAACATGGGGTTTTTGATGAAGAAGATAATGAAATTAAGAAAAAACTACCATTTAAAGGAAAAAAGTTTAAAACAAAAAAGAAAAAAGATGATCGTGGACAATTAACTAATATTAGATTTATTGAAGAAGCAGAACATAAAAAAGGTACTTTTGGTTGATTTCAAATGGACTGTATAGTAGGTAAAGACCATCAATCTGCTTGCTTAACTTTTACAAAAGAAAAAAGTTTATATACGATTTGTTTTAAATTAGACCACCATAATTCAGAAGAGGTTAATAAAGCCATTAAAAGTATTTTTAGAAATAAACTTTATAAACAAAACATAAAAGGAATAATAACTGATCAAGGTAAAGAATTTAGTAAATGAAAAGAAATTGAAAAGATTACTAATGCAAATGTATACTTTTGTGATGCTGGAACTCCAACACAAAAACCCAAAGTTGAAAGAATGAATAGAGATATTAGAGAATATCTTCCTAAGGGAACAGATTTTAATCAAATTAGTCAAAAAGAAATTAATAAAGTTATGAAAATTATTAATGAGAAACCACGACTGAGTTTAGGTTGATTATCCTCCAAAGAGATATTTTTAAAAAATATTAATATTTAATTTTTTTAAATATGAATTATATATTTGTAACAAAGTTTTCTTTTTGTCGTGCTTAAATATTAACTTATATTTAAAAAAATTATTTTTTTTTAAAAAAAAGTTGCAATTTTTAATAAAAGATATATTATTAACTTAATAAGGGCAAGTTATCCTATTTGCATTTTTACTTTACAATTAAAATTTTACGGAACCTATTAGCTATCAATTTTCGTTACCTAATGAATAAATCCATACTTTCCTTTTATGAGCCAGTAATAATAAAATTAATATAATTATTTCCGAGCATATAAATAATTAATATTTTTTCCAAGTTTAACAAAGCGTCGTTCATATTCAGTTGGAACATTATTTTCCACATACTGACTCTGATATAAATTTGTTATATAATCAACAATTTTTCAATTATTTTCTTTAAATGATTCTAATGAATAAGTAAATAATTGATCATTATCTGTTTTAAAATGAATTTCACCATTATCTTGTAAAATAATTTGATAAAAATCTAAATATATTTTATTTGTTAGCCGACGTTTTTCATGTCGCACTTTTGGTCAAGGATCAGAGAAATTTAAATATATTTTATTAATTTCTTTAGGTGCAAAAATTTCTAGTAAAAAAATAGCATCAAAAACAATTATTTTTAAATTAGATAAATTTTCAGCAATTATTTTTTTTAAAGCTAAAACTAAAACTGATGGATAACGTTCGATTGCTAAAAAATTTTGATTTGGATATTTTTTTGCTAATGTTATAATAAAATCCCCTTTCCCAGAACCAATTTCAATATTTAAGGGATTATTATTTTTAAAAATCATTTTTCCCCATTGCCCCTTATAATATTCTGGATTTTGAATTGCAAATGTAGGATTCTCCATAATATATTCTGTTGCTCAAGGTTTATTTCTTAGTCTCATCTTTAAATCCTTTCCGACTGTTTTTTAATAAAGCTATTTTTATCTCATTATCAATTTCATTTTGTGGTTCATCATAAGTTCCAAATAATGAACCAAACATATAATTAATTTTTAGTTCTTTTAATTTACTATATCCTAAATAACTATTAACTTGTGGTGCAATTAAAATAATATCAAGTTTTTCTGCTAAAATAATATATTCTTTAATTAAATTTTGATAATGCAAATGAATAAACATTTCACGAATAATTGTTGGAGAAAAAACAGCATAATTAGGTTCATAATAGTAAAAACTATTTAATTCCGTATCAATTGCTCCAAAATTTTTAACAGCAACTTCAATACCAATATTTTTAATTGTATTTAAATTTTTTTTAAACTTTTCAGAATCAAATCCAGTTTCCATTAAATCAAAAGTTAAAATTAAATTACCAGGTTTTACTTTTAATTCAATTAATTTTGTTGCAAATTTTTTTAAATTAAACTGATCACTACTAATAAAACTAGCTGGATAAGTAATGAATAATTTTTGTTCTAAATAATTATCTAATTTATGAAAATTCTTAATATTTAATGCCGCATTAAAACGAGCCAGCATTGTTTCATGTACAATTCCCCAAAAAGTATTACTATCTTTTCCAAATATTAAATCACTATCAACCCCATCAATTAAATTACTACTATAATGATATGCTAATGTAAGGCCATCATTTACATTTATAATTGGAGAATATAAACTAACAATTTTTTCTAACTGAATATGTTCATTTAAAGCTAAAATACTACGTTTTTTGTTTGACAATTCTTTAATATTTTCAGGATCAATAAAAATAATTTGATTTGAATATTCAAGATTTAACCGATTATCTGCTGTTGCAATATTATATTCTTTTAACTTATTTAAATTATTTGATTGTAAACCATATAATGAAGCATATCCTTGTAATTTAACAATTATTTTATAATTTTTTAAAATAAAAGTCGTATTAACTTGTCGCAATAAAATTTCAAATTGTTTTAACAAATCAGTTTCTGGTCGTAACTTACTTTTATTATGCAATAAGATACTACTAATATCAGGTTTTTCAATTTGATCAAGGGGAAGAAAAATTCCAAAATGATTTAAACTTGCTTTAAAAAATAAAACATTTTGTTCTTTTCACAGTGTAAAAACTTGATGAGAAATAAGATCAATAATTTTATTTTTAACATTACTATTTAGAAATTTGTCTAGTTTTTCAATATTATTAATCATAAAAGTAAAATAAATTCCACGACGAATCTTATTCTTATGAATTAAATTATAAATAGCATCATGTGTTAAAGCCTCACGAACATAACTATTGCGGTCATATTCAATAATATTTTGTAATTTTATCGCATGAACATAAATTAATTCAATAATACCACAAATACTATAAGCAAAATAAGTCATTGCAATTCACACTAAAACATATAATTCACTTACAAAGTTTTCTGACATAGCCATTCTTTTTGATTGTGCTAAAACAATAATTGAAGCCGTAATGAATCCTGTTAATGTCAATAAAGACCATTTGGTTCATTTTGTTCATTTAAAATACCAACTCACAAAAACAATTAGAAGGGTTAAAACATAAAGTACTGAAATCATAATAATATTATGAGTACCTGTTAAAGGTAAAAAATAATTATTATTTAAAAATGGTAAAATTGCAAAAAGAAAAGTAAAAATAATAATCGTATATAAAATTGTGGCAAAGCAAGAAATAAAAACACCTATCATTCAACAAACTATTATTGGCAGAAAAATATTAATAACAATCATTGTATTGGTTTCGCCAGTTTTTAGTGGCACAAAAAATGGGATTAATCCTTGGGCAATAATAACCAAAATTGCAAAAACACCACCAATAACAACTTGATAATAAATTGAAAAACGAACAAAATAATTACGCACTAAACCTCATGTAAAAATATAAATGATGAAAAAAATAATTATAAATAATAAATATACAAAAATAATATTTAAAATATTACTCACTTACTTCCACCTCTTTTAACAAACCTTGTATTTTTTTTATTATATCATTCCTTTTAAAAATATTTTTGAACTTAAAAAAGAAACTAAAATTCTCATAAATAATTTCTTGAATCTAATAATTTATTTATGACAAAACAAGTTTCTTTTAATTTCTACCTTATTTTTAATAAAAATAAAAAATGGTGGAGATGGCGGGAATTGAACCCGCGTCCACAAATAACATTCTAATATCTTCTACAGTTTAGTCTAATCATCTTTTTTTCATTATTTAATAATAGGATTAGACAACTAATTAAATAACTAGATAATAAGACTTTCAAAATTCTAACATTATCAATTAGAATTTCTATTAGATTAAGACTTAAGATACGATAATAGTTAATAATCTACAATTAACTACTATTACGACTAGCAATCCTCTAACAGCGAGGAATTAAACTGCTAACATTGATCCTGCTAATTGATTGTTCATCATAAAAGCTGGCATTTCAGTTTTGTCTTCTTTTTGTTTTTTGTTTGCGTTTCTTCAAACCTAGTAGCATTATAGTCTGCTAAACTACTGCCAATATTAGTAGATCATTCCTGTCGAAACCGGAACATCCCCATATAGTAATTATACTCTTAAATTATTAAATAGTAAATAATAACTATTTAGTACATTTTTTTTGAAATAATTGCTTAAAATGATATTCATGGCTAATTTCTTTTCCAATTTTTGTACCTAAAGTAATTCGAATTAAAGTATAGTAATCCATGATTAAACTAAAACTACTAAAAAATAAGGTAAATAATAAGAAAAATCCCATACCTAGAATATAATCTTTTTGTAATCAAAATAATAATCGCTCAACAATTAACCTAGGATTTGTAATTAAATTATTATTTTTTAAATTTAAATATTCAACATAATAATTTAAACTACTAAAAAAATAACTAAATAACCCAAGACTAGTAATTAACATGATAAGTTTTAAAAAATTGACTGTAATTGCACTATCATTTTTATTAATCCAATTTATTAAGCAAATAACACTTTCCAACAAAAACTCAATTATAAAGTAAACAATAGTAAGGATACTCAAAATATAAATAATGTTATTAGGGTTTAACGAATAATTTGTTCCATTATAATTATAAACAATCCATTCTTTGATGTTTCATTGAAAAATACCAGATAAAAAAATATAAAAAGTCAAAAGAATTTGAACGGTTGTAACAACAATTAAAGTAATCTTAAGATTCTTTTCAAACACTAACCACATTCAGAACTTTTGAAAATCTAATTTTTTTGTTAAGAAAAAACTAATTTTTTTGGGTGAATAATATTTCAATCGTAATATTCTCATTTGTAAAATTTGTAAATTATCATTATTTTCTTGAATTTTAAAATTAAAAAAAGTTATAATTTTATTATAAAATTTACTATTTGTTTTACAAATTAAATATTTATATAGAAACTGAAACAAACTAATATTGTTAAAAATAGACACTTTAACTTGGTTATCATTCAAGTCATATTCACTAAAAATACTTTTTAATGTTTGGTAATTAAAATAAATAATTGTTTTTCATTGATATGAATAAGTTATTATAAAGAATAAAATAAAAATAAAAATACTAATAGCTGTTGTAATAGCATAAAAAATCTTTTGTGACAATAATCTTCATTCTGGCAAATAATTATTGCTAAAAGTAAAATCTGATGTTAAAAATAATAAAAACAGTTGTAATACATTCAGAATTAAACCAATATTAATAACAACTAATAAAAAATAAAATAATTTGCTAACAATTCAACTTTCACTATTTTTTTTATTTTTAAAATGTTTTAATAAATAAATTCCTTCTCAACTACTTCCAAAAAGAAGAAATAAAATATTTAAAACAATAAAATATTTTAAAGATACTAAATCTGTCATACTTTTCTCCTTCCTTAAGTAATTTTAAAAGAAACATGTGTACCAACAGTTCCGGCTGTATGATTAATTTTAAGATAATTTTTATTGCTACTTTTAAATCGGGCAAAAACATATAGTAATCCCTTATGGTCAGCACTCTTTCATAAATTTTTTAGTTGAGTTGTTGGTGACCACAAATCTAAGTCATTCGGCTGTGCACCTTTTTTCAAAACAACATTTACATCAGTTGCTTGCATAAAATGTGAATTATGAACATGTGCTGATCACTTAATTAAATAATCAGTTACATCATTAACAACTTCCGCAATAGTTGTTGTTCCAGCATATGTTTTGTTAGCAATAGGTTTCCAATCAATATTTCTTCAGTCTTTAGCATTAAAATCATTACTATCAATCGAAACATTTCAAACTGATAAGAACTCTGGTTTTTTATAAAAACTAAATCCTTTACTTTCTAGGATTACCTTATAATTACTTTCAACAACTGTGGAATTAAATATTAACATTGCTCTTGATGCATCAAATTTAACAAAGTTACTACTATCTTTTTTAACATTAATTTCCAAATTAAAGAATCCAACTGGTAAGGGATTATTGTCATTTCACATTTTTTTGCTTTTATAATATGCTACAATCTCCTCGTATCCTTCTTCTGTTTGAAAAATATTATTAATATTTTGTACAAATCCTGCTATTAATTTAGCATTATCAAATAGCACTGGATTATCAGAATAAAATAAGACACTATTTTTTAAAATATTTAATTCAGTTAAATCAACATTAGTATTAATTGTAATTCATTTTTCATTTTGGTAATGACCATAATTATTTGGTGTAATATGAATTGAAAAATAAGTAATTGGTAATAAGTTTCGTACAGCACTAAAGTCAATTAAATAATTTTAATTAGGTGTCGTATGATAGCCATAATAAATATCAACATTAATTTTAAAAAGATCAATTTCTTCAAAATTAATTTGAATAATTTTAAGAATAGAGTACTCCGCAAAGTTTGAAACCCGCCAAGTTCACTACCTAACATTTGATCAACTGTTCATGAATAATTTTGAAATACTGTTTCATCAATTTGTGCTAAATCAAAATTAAGATTCTCTTCTTGTGTGGTTTTACAAGCAATAAGCGGACTAATATTTCCAAATAAGATAGTTCCTACTAATAATGACTCTAATAACTTCTTCATAATCCTCCTTTATAATGAATTAACATACATAAATAATTCATAAACTTGTTCTCCTATTGTTTTTTCATAATTTAAACTTGGTTGTTCAAACACAACATCATCTAATGTAAATTGGGTTGGATATCACTTATATTTATTATCTCTTGTTGTTGAAGCAGGAAAACCAATTGCATTTAGGACTCGATTTAAATCATATTTTTTGTCTGGATATATTTCCATTAATATCATCATTTTATGGACCATTTCCATTCCGTCAATATAATTTTTAAAGCGAACACTATAACGCGGACCATGAATATTTCCAACATAAACTAAATTATCATCTCCCGATTCGAATTGACCATTCATTTCTTTTTTAGCATAATAATCATCTCGATATAAATCATATGACCATCTTACATAACCATTTGCTCCTAATTTATAAGCCATTAAAGGTCCCCATACTTGTTCACTATTATCAGATTGAATATATGCTGCTGGAAAATTATTTCAAGAAGTATAAATCATAGTTGCATTCCTAAATGTTTTACGACGAAGAATATTACTTCGTAATTTATAAATATTAATATTATTAAATTTTTCGACTATTTCACGGTATTGCAAAATCATTTGGTCATATTTGTTAACAAAAATATTTTGAATATCATCTTCATCAAATGGATTATAGCGAAAACGCCAACCAGCAAAAATACTAGATTTAATAAGATTATAAGGGTCATTTTCAGCCACATTTTTCATTGTTAATTCATTAGTTTTATCTGCTAATTCATCAAACGATTCATATAAAGTAATTTGTTTACCATTTGGTGTTAAGTATTCTGGTTTGTTTCGAATTGAATTTCAGTGATTTGATAATGCTTTAATAAATTTACTATGAATTGTTTTTAAATAAGCATCAAAGTTTTTCCCAGGCATACCATTGCTTGATTTTACTAATTCAGCATTAAATGTACGTTGAGGACCTTTTTTAGCCCCATTTTTAAGGTAAAAAAAGGTAAAGGCTCCTGGTTCTATTGCTGAAAACATAAACTCCGTAAATCCTAATTGAGCAGCAACTTTTAAGTATTCATCAAATGCATTAAAATCAAATTCTCATTCTCAATCTTGATCATTAAAAACAACATTTAAATCACTACTTTTAATATAATCTTCATATTCTTCATCAGTTCATCCTTCTGATGATTTATTTAATTTTCCTACTCATTGAATTAATTGATAATTTCATCCAGGATCATATAAATAAAATGTATTAGATTTTTTTAATGCTTGTAAATGTGCTAATAAATATGGCCGCATTTTTGGGGATAAATAACTTGGTAAATTATTATCAAAAGGACCAATTTTGTCATCAAGTTCTTTTACACTTGCTCTTTTCTGTCTTAAATTATCACCAGTATCAATATATTTCATACCATTTGAAGGAAATGATGTCGCACTAAAACCAAATCGTTCATGCATTGGTTTATTTGAATCATCAGTTTTTAAAAGATAATTTTTAATTTCAATACTAAACTTACATTCAATACTAGTTTTAATTTGACCATTAAAACGAAAACTTAATTTTATCGTAAAATTTTGAATTCCCGGCTTTGCTTGTAACCCAATAAAAAGACTAATTCAAAGCGGTTTAACATCATATGTTAATTCAGACAATGTATTTTCTCCTAGCGCATCAGGCATATATTGTACTCCTGGGTAAATATAACGATTAGAACTTGCTGCATTTGGAAAAGCTTTAATATAAGTTAAAAAAACAATCTCACTAATAATTGCTGGGTCTTTATTATCATTTACAATTGATACTTGTAAATCATTATATTTAGTAATATCTTCCTTATTTAATAAAATTAACTGTGTATTAAGATGTTGATTTCTTCATGCTGTTAAGCGTGGATGATCATTTGTACACTTCAATAAATCTTTACGATTTCCATAAAAAAATGGATCACCGTTTTTATCTTCATTATAAGCAATATAAGTAAATTTTGAATCACCAAAAAAAAAGTATGGAAATATGAATTATCATCTGCTTGTGGATTTTGATTATTACCACAACCATACTGAAAATTAAACTGGTTATCATAACGACCGCCACTACCACCACCAGGATAATTCCCTTCAAAACGACTACAACTAACAACCATCATCACAAAAGGAGGAATTAAAACAACAACTAATAAAATTTGAATCATATTTTTAAACGATATTTTTTTCATTTGTTTATTCCTCTCTTAAACCATAAATCCTAAATGAACACCTGGTAAAGTGCTTAAATCTAGTGAGGTATTTTTTGCATTAATTAATTCTAATTATACCCAATGCTTTTTCTTCCCGCCTGAAGAAAAGATATATAGTTTATCTAATGTTGTTTCTTTTTCAAGTAAATTAGGATCAGAATATCCATTTTTACGAAATTGTAATTCAAAAACACACATTGCTAAATTATAATGGTATATTGTATCAATTGCCTTAATAACAAATAATTTTATATCATCATATAAACTACCTAAGGTATTATTTAAAGTGACATTTTTATTTAAAATAGCATAATCAAAATTATAATTTTTAAAATCTTTACTTGTAATCTTAATAGTTGCTGCTGTATTCATTGTAAAAGTTTCCCCAGGAAGTTTAAATAATGATGCTTGCAATCGTTCTGGAATATATTTAAATAAATCATTATTAATTGTTAACATATTATCTTTTTCAGAAATAAATTTATTACTTAATTTTATAAAAAAACTAATATCCTTATTTAATTTCATTTGTCCTGGTTGTAATTCCATCCCAGCTGAAATATCTAATCCCATTTTTTGAAATTGTTTATTAAAATTATTAAAAATTACTTGGTTACTTAATAGTTTATTTCAACTATCAACAAGTTTATCTTCACTGTCAATTTGTCCTTTTGAATTATCAAATTTAATAAATTGATTGTTAATAAAATTTCAAATTGGACGATAATCAAACTGTAAAAAACTATGTCCATAAAATTCACTTTTTACTGTTGCAAAAATTCCAACAGTAAACCAAAAAATATAATTAGTATTAGTAAAATCAGTAAAATTAATTGTTTTTGCATTATAAAAATTACTATCATCAACATGACCATAATAAATATCAACTCTTAAATTTTTGACAATATTTAATCCTAAGTTATTTTGTAAACCCAGCATAACATTACTACGAATCGATGACATTAATCCATCATCGTAACCTCGAAGACTATTTAAACCTCATTTGTTATTAGTCATAATTGATTGTGGTTTTAATAAAAGACCTAAATTTTTTGTTTCTTTTCATCATATATTAATTGAAATCAAACTAAAACTTGTAGTAATAGGAAAAATAAATATCATTAAATAAAATAATTTTCGCAATTTTATTTCCTCCATTTTATCTTTTTTTGGTTTATAGGTTCAAATTTAATTATATTAAAAAAAACAAGATGACAACTAAAACTTCAAAAATAACTTGAAAATAAAAAATCTAAGGTTTACTTAGATTTTTTATTTTGTTAGGTTTATACTTCGTTTGCATTAACTTGCTCTTGAATACTCATATGATTAATTTTATAAGTTGAAATTCAATATGTTATTAAATAGATTCCTGCCATTAAAATAAAAGTAATTGGAATCGTAATTCATGGGAAACCAAATGGAATAATTACTTTAGCAATTGTAATAAACCCATAAACACCTAGTCATAAGATTAGTCACATTATCCCAACACCTAAAATCCATGCTAGAAAAGCAAACGGAGTAAATATTCCTAATGTTAAACTATTAATTTCACGATTTGAATATCCTAAAGCTTTCATCACAGCCATAAATTTTAAGAAAGAATTAACAAATGATTCTGTCATAATATATACAATAATAATAGCAGTTATAATCGTAATAACAACAAAAATAATTGATAAGATACTTGAAATTCAAGCAAGTTTTTCAATAACTTGCGATTTAATAATTAAATAATCTGTTCCTCCAACCCCACTAGTTAATTGACCACTCATAAAATCATTCATTGAATAGGAACCATCTAAGGAAGAAAGATTAAATCGTGTTGTTTGATCAACTTGATCATAATATTTACTAAACTTACCATTAAATCATAACATTGGATTATCATCTTTGTTATCATATAGTTCACTAGAACTTGTATCAAAACCAAGAATTTTATTAGCAATAACTTGATTTATATACGCTCTTGGAATATTATATGAATTTTGAATCCCAACAACTTTATATTTAATATTTTTAGTAATTTTCCCAATTTTTAATAATCCTTGGCGTAATGCTTCTCGATATCAGTTAGTTGGAAACCCGGTTGTTAAATCACCTATGCCATTAATTTCTTTATCAAATTTATTATCAAAAGGATGAATAATATAATAATCACCGTCTTTAGTTTCTTCTTTAGTGACCACTCTCTGATCAGCAGGACTACTAAGGTCTAACAAGCCTGGTAACCGACGTCCTGTTGTTGCAGAAATCGTTGAATTTTGAAATTCACCTTGTTTAAAAGCATCAACTGGTAATTTTAAAACAAAATTTTTAATATTATAATAATCTTGAACTTTACCATTTTTATTTTCAAAACCAACACGTGTTTTATTTCCAATTGTTAATTTTGTTAAATCAAGGGTAAACGGGTTGAGATTGTCATCAGACCAACCACTTGGTAACTCATATGACCACGCTGCTTGGTCAACAGCACAATGAAGTGCATCATCACAATATTGTAACTGCTGAACACTAGTAGTAGTTTTAATTATTTTATCTAACAATAAATTATATTTACTTTCTGCGGCTTTATTTACAACCATTGGAATAAAATCTGTCCTAATATTTAAATTTTTACTATTATCTAAAATTTTTTTAATTGTTTGATTTGGAAAAATAATTGTTTTATTATTTACATTAATTCCATATGTTGAAAGAATAAAACTTGAATCTGATATATTTGTTGTATATCCGGTGTAAACATCTTCATTTTTTGAATTATAAGTTGAAGTTCCAAAAGTAAAATTAAATTGTAATTTAGCCAAATCATCTTTTAACCACATTGCTCGAATTTTGCCTGGCATAATATCACTTGTCGCATATTGTGCACAATAAGTCCAACGGTCAATAATATTTGGATCTGTTGGATGAACTGGTGATTTACCAAAAGCACGTGGCATTGTTGAACATAATAAAGTATCAATTTGATTTCGAATATCAACATTTTCACCATAATGTTTATACATATCATAAAAAGTACCAATTGATAAACTTGCTCCTTTTCCAACCATAAAATTAAAAATAATCATATTATTTAATTTCTGTGTATATAAATGAACATTTTTAGCATTAATATCATTTTTTGTTGATAGCCATTCTCCATTATATAAATAATCACTTACTAAAGAATTTTTAATTAAGGGATATGCTGCCTCAGATGAAAAACCAGAACCATTTCAGTCATACATTTCATAGCGACTAAAAGGAATATTCCCAATAACGTTTGTATATTCATACTCGTTATCATAATTTAAATTGGCATAATAATCCTTACTAAATTTATTGATTCCTGTTGGAATTAAAGTTGCTAATGTTAAAGATAAACTAGCAACAAAAAATGTTAAAAAAAACCAACCAATTTTTTTCATTGAAACAGTCATCATCACAAAACGAAATTTTGTTGTAAATTTTTTAAAATGAAAAATATTACTAATAGAATAAACTAATTTTGAAGTTTTAATATTTTTATTCGGATTTAATAAATCTAATGGGCTGATTATTAATTGCCGAATTGCTGTTACTAAAATTGACAAACTACTAACAAGACCAATAATTCCAAAACAAATTGCAAATGGAATTAACGAAAATGAAAAGTTAATTGGAATAACAAAATAACTATTGAAAACACTCATAATAGGTAATTGTAAAAATACACCAATAATTCATCCAACCGGAACTCCAATTCCAGTTACTACAATCGCATGAGCTAAATAGGAACTAGCAATTGTTATTCCACTATAACCATTTACTTTTAAAATTCCATTTGCAATTTTTTGTTGATTAATAATTTTTTTAATTAAAATTACTAATGTAAAAATTAAAATAATTAAGAAAATAAGACATAAAATAATTGTAATCGTACAATAAAATTTAATTGTAGTTCCTAACAAAGAATAACGTAAGTAAACTAACTTTGTTTCATCACGGCTTTGTAATGGGGTATTTTTATCACTTGGATTATTTAAACTTCAAAAATCAACTGCTAAATATTTTTTGAAATTTTCAAAGGCTGCACCTTTATTTTCCGGTAAACCAACATAATTAATATATAATGTAGAATTTTCTTCAATATCAGTGTTAGCAGCAATATACTCACTACGATAAACTTTTTCAGAAACATAAATAATACCATCTGTTTTTGGATCTGGAAAAACATCAGTATCATAAATTGTTGGATAAATATTAGCTGGATCTCCACCAATAGCACCAACAAAGAAATTTGAATTTTCACCAATTGTAAGTTGATCTCCTACTTTTAATTTTTGACTACGCGCAAATTGTGGCGTAATAACAACATACACATCATTAATTGGATTAGTTGGATTAAAAGAATCATATTTTTTAATAAATTTTAATTTATTATCCGATAATAATTGTGTTCAATTAATAATTTTATATTTTAAATTTGATGTTAAATCTCAATATGCATATTGTTCACGTAACTGAAATGAAAAGTTTGAAGCTTTAGCAACTAATGCATAATAGGCTTTTGTCAAACCATAAGGCCAATAAGGTTGACTCCGAAAACTATTATTTTTATTATTTTTATTATAAAAATCATTAACACTAAAAACAGCGTTTTCAATATTATTATTATAACCAATATCAAGATTATTATTAATAGTTGGTGAATAATAAAGACTAATTTTTGTTAAAGGCTGTGATGTATCTTTTACTAAAAAACTTAAATCACCATTTAATTTTTCCTCAAATATTCTATCTTCAATGCTAGCTTTAATAGGGATTTCATCTACGCTTCCTCTTAAATCAACATCTTTTTTTCATTTTGTTATACCATTATTAACAAAATCAATAACAGCATATTTTAATTTTGTTTCATCTGTTATACCTGAATATTTTTTATTTAAATATGCAATAATTAAATTTATTGTATTTTGTGAAATATCACTATGCGTAAAATTACTCATAAATTCTTCAATCAAAGGTAAATTATTTTGATTAAAAAGATAACCTTTCTGATCATATAATTGTCCAATTACAGAAGTTTGAAAAGCTTCACTATTAACATTGAAACGATATAAACCATTATTTAAAAAAATTGGTGCACTTTTATCAAGATCAGTAAAAATAATATTACTTACTTTATTTGCTTTAGAATCAAAAGTAAATTTTATTTCAACATTATTATCCAAAGATTTTAATGCGCCATCTTTACCTAAATGAACATAAGGCAATGTCCACTGTTCCCTATTAACATCAGTAATCAAATGATAATCATTGCTAAAAGCATATCATGGAGTAATTGTTTCAACATTTTGTCCTGTTTTCTTTTTACTGTCAAATCTTAATAAATAATCATAAGCAAAAGTTCCTTCCCCCATAAATGAATATGCATTAGATAAACGTGTATTAACAACTCATGAAGAAGTTGTTAATAATGTTAAAAGCGCAGCTAATATTATAAAAATAATTAACTGTGCTTTTTGCTTAAACATACTTTTTAATGTTTGTAAAAACAGCAACATTTTTTAGATCTCCTCTTTTTCAATTAACTATTAATAATAACGAGTATTGTTATAGTATCAAACAAAATAACTTAATAAATATGAATTTTTTGTTAAATCATCTTTAATCCCTGGATTATACAAGAAACGAGCTTGGTTATTAAATTGAACAACATAACTATATTTAATTTTATCACTATTTGTTAAATATTCATTACCCATTCCATCATAATCAACTCAATCTTGATTGTTTCATGTTTCGCCCTCTGGTGCAATATTATGACGTTGTTTTGGGTCTTTTTCTTGTTCAACATATGAAGGAGAATTCCCTGAAGCGGGATCAGTATATCCTAATGGTTTTTTATGACGTTCTAATTTAGTTGAAGCATCTTTTGGACCATAGTAATCTAATTGATAACGAACACCTGTTACAGAACCATCAGTTACAATTGCCCCTAATTTTGAACCATCTACACCAGTTCCTGATGCTGTAATATATCATTTTCGATCTAAGAAGATATTATCAAATCAATCTTCTGCCATTACTTTATTAACTTGACTTGTTAATTCACCAATATAACCATTTTGTGAATCTAATATTTGTGTAATAAATTTATGCATTGATTCATGATCAGGATAAGTATTATTTCCTCCATGCGCTCAAATATTAATGATATCAAATAATGACCCTTGTTTATATTGACCTGTTTGTTCATCAAAACCATAACTATTTAAGATAAACTTAACATATTCACTATTAGAATCAACTGCCATTAAGTCCTCTTTAAAGCCATTTTTATTCGGTCCTTCATTATAAACATCATCAATTGTTTTAATATTATCAATATTTAAATTATAATGTCCTTCACTATCATTACTGTAAAATCAATTTGCTAATCCTGTAATTCCTTTTAATAAATTAAACAAATCAAAGTTTGGTGCGTTTAACATTTGCAATAATGTTCGAATTAAAGCTACAACACTATCTTCAGCAAAATTCCCAATTAAGCCTTGGAATTTTAAAAGACCCTCATAAACTGTGTTTGACATTATGCGATTAAATTTTTGAACATCAAAATTTGAACCTTCTTTTGCTAAAGCTTCTGTAAATCAATTCCCTAGAACAGAATACCATTTTAAAAAGGCATTTTTATGTTCTTTTTTATCACTTGTTAAATCTAAATATTGTTTCTCCTTCCCTGAAATAATCACGCTTAGAGATTTTGCCACAACTGGACTGTTAAAAATATCATAAAGTTTCATACTTTGAATTGTTTTATCAGGGTTATCTACTTCACCATCACTTTGTTTTTCAACATTAAGAACCGTTTTTTCAATAGTATCAAGACTAAATATATCTAATAATGGACTAGTTGATTTAACATTACCTGAGCTATCAAAAAACTGACTTTTTATTTGGTTTAAAATAAAAAACGGTGCTGCCAAAAAAATTCCTGCAGTTTTTTCACCAAAACGATTATTTTGAATAAATGGTAATAATTGTGCTAATGAATATAAAACTGGTAATTCTAATCCTGGTCCAAATTGGCCTAACATAGTGATTGCTTCATCAAAATATTTTAAACCAAATAAATCATATAATGAACTTGACTGGTTCGCCACAGCCTTCCCAAATTTAATTTCTTCACCACCATCTTTATAAGACAATATTGACTTTGTTGGTGGTGTTGAAAGTGAATTATGATATAAAATATTTGATACATAAGGACCCGATGATGAATCATAATAATTACTTCATCCAGCCGTTCTGTTATTATAATTAATAACTGATTCTGATTTTTGTGACAATGTATTTGCTAAAGCTCCAGTATCATATTGAGCTCATGCTAAATTTGGATTTGCAACAAAATCTGTGTAACGCCCTGTTGCATCTGTTGTATTGCTAGGATGTCCTTGGTTAGCTTCTGTATTTCACTTTGAAAAATCAGTCATTGCAACAATTGATGACATTAAATTATAAGTATTTCGCTCTGGTTGATAATTATTATCTGTTGCTTTTCAAGGATTATAATAAAGATTATTTAATTTTTTATATTCTTCAACATAATCTTTAATCTTAATTTCTTTCCCGCTTTTAGTAGTAAAGACTCCTTTTAAATTTCTTCCAACATTGTTTAAAAAATACTGTAATGTTGGAAACCCATAAATATTCATATTTTCATGACGACTAGCAATTAAAATTTTAGCAATTGTACTAGTATATTTGACTAAATTTCGAATTGTTGGATCAATTTTATTAAGTTCACTATCAAAATAATTATTATTTTGACTATTTTTTCCTTTTGCACAAGAAACTACCCCTAACATACTTGCTGACATTAAAGTTGTAGATCCTAATATAGAAAGTAATTTTTTCATTTCCTTCACTCCTTTTATATTTATTAAATTTTTATAAAAATCATTAATTTAAAAGTCAGCAAATAACATTAAATTATCATTACCTGCTTATAACCATTAATAAAAATTGTTGTATATTTAATTGGCTTATCCATACTCAAACAATTATTTTTAATTGCTAAAACAAAATATTTTAAATCATCATTGTTTTTTTTATGATTTTGTGTTTTAGCATTATTTTTATTTATTAAAACAACATTTCAAAAATAAATTCAAAGTAAAATAATTATAAAAATATTTTTAAAAATTGTTGATAATTTAATATCATTTATATTTTCAATAAAATATAAATTTAAAATTAAATACAATAATAACAAAATAAAACCAAATGATAATCTCCGAAAAATTTGTTTTACTTCCATTACGCTATTATTAATTATAATAGTAATAATTAAGCTTCCATAACCAATCATTCATAAAATTAAATAAAATGAATTATTTTTTGTTTTTAAAAATGCATTAAAAATAAAATTAAAAATAACTGGAGCAAAAATAATTAAAAAGAAAATAGCAATTAATTTATTAAATAAAATAATGAAATTAAAATATCTTTTCTTTGTTGTGCTAAGAAAGATAGCAAATAATAAAAAAATAAAATTTAATAAATTAATTGTTGATCTTTCTATTCATCCAAAAGAAAACTGAATAAAAATATTAATAACAAGCAAAATTGATAAATTGCTAATAAAAGTAAAAATAAAACTAATAATTGCAAATTTAGTAAAGGTGTTATTAATATTTTTAATAGATTTTGTTTTTAAAAAACTAATGCGGATTAAAATGCTAATAATGAAAAAAATAAAAATTCAAAAAAAAATTGATGAAAAGATATTATTTATAAAGTTAATAAATCTATTAAAAGTGATATTAGATAAAAAATTTATTAACATTTTTTCCACTCCTATATTTTTACATAGTAATATTTTACAAAAAAAAAAAAAAAAGCAAAGGGCTAATTTTGCTTTTTTTAAGAAAATTAAATTATTTAAGGTCAACTGAAGCTCCAGCAGTTACTAATTGTCCTTTAATTTCTTCTGCTTCTTCTATCTTTACTTTTTCTTTAATTACTGCTGGTAATTTATCAACAATTGCTTTTGCTGCCATTAATTCTTTTCCAGTAATTTCTTTAACTAATTTAATAATTGCAACTTTACTTGGTCCTGTATCTGTTAACACAATATTAACCTCTGAAGGACCAGCTGCTGCTCCTGCTTCTGCGGGAACAGCAGCAGTTGCTGCTGCAGCTACAACACCAAAATGATCTTCAATTCCTTTTACTAATTCATTTAATTCCGATAATTTCATTTCTTCTAATGCTTTAATAATATCATCTTTTGATAATGCCATAATATTTTCCTCCTCATTAAGATTTTTCTATAAAATCTTTGAATAATATAACTAATTATTCAGTTTTTGTTTTAGCAATTTCTTTAACTGCTATTGCAAACATACGTAATGGGTATAGTAAACTTGCTCCAAACATTGATAATAATTCATCTTTTGTTGGTAATGCTGCAATTTCAACAATTGCTTTTGTATCTAAAACTTTACCCTCATAAATTCCAGCTTTTAATTTTATTGCTGGATGTATTTTTGCAAATTTTGCTAAAGTTTTTGCGGCAGCCATCTGTTCACCTGTACCAAACGCAAAAGCATTAGGACCTGTTAAAAATTGGTCTAATTCAGCAAATCCTGTCTCTTTAGCAGCCAAACTTACTAAGTTATTTTTATATACTTTAATGTTTACATCTTGTTTTGTAAGCATTATTCTTAGTTCTGTAAATTCAGCAACCGTTAATTTTTGATATTCAACAATAACTGCTGAATTAGCATTTTTAAAGTTATTAACAATTTCATTAACAACTGCTGTTTTAATTTTCATTGCTGGCTTCATTCTTCGCCTCCCTATAATAATTTTAAAAACAAAGGCAATTAATCAAGTGGATTAATTGCCTAAAACATTATTTAAATAATATAAAAACATGTCATTGTTCTATATCTCAATAATGCCTCGGCAACATAATTAAGATTTAATAAAATCCGTTGCTGTCTATGGTATTTTGATGACTATGGTACAATACCAAGTAATATAGTATTATAATTTTTGTTAAAAGTCAAATAAAAAACGTTATTTTAAAAAATTTTATTAATCTTGTTTTACTTTCGGCTTATTTTCTTATACCGATATTTATTCCACAATCATGTACCCAAACAAGATAGCCCAACTGTACCAGAAGAACTTAAAAAAACATATCCTAAAATTTCAACAACCAAAGTGTCTTTTTGCTTTACTGCAGGTGGAACAACAAGTTCTTCGTAAACTTGAAAAATAAAAGGACCTTCATTATTATTAATAAAAATATTATCATTTTGGTCAATAGTAATTGTATGGATAGAAGTTCCAAAAATATTAGTTTTTCCAACCTGTTTTGTTTTATTTTTAAAAAAATACACCCCAGCAAGTACTGTTGAATAATAAACATTATTATTTTTGTCAACAATAATAGATAACGCTGTTTTATCCAATAAACCAATCTCTCTTAATTCTTTTTCAATACTTGAATACACATAACTACCAAAATAAATGTTATTTTCTTTATCAACAGCAAACGACGCATAAATTAATTCATTAAGTTTATGTTCGTCAACTAAACTATACTTATTATTTAATTTTTGAATTGAAAAAAAATTAGCTTCATCAGTAGTAAAATATAAATTATCGTTGTGGTCAATCACTAAAGCAAAAACTTTTCTAGCAACTTTATTATCACTATTGTTATCATAAATAAATTTTTTAACTCTAGTTAACCCTGATAATAAATAATAAATTCCAGCAAAAGTCCCTAAATACAAAGTATCATTACTGTCTAATGCAAGAACAGTAATATGATTATCAACTAATTCATCATTTAAATCCTCAATTTTATCAATTGATCTATTATTACCATCATAAATATATACTTGATGATCTTCGTTTACATAATAAATATTATTTTTTTGATCAACTGTTAAAGGAAGAACATTATCATCAATTCCATTAATTTTTTTGCTTTTGTTGTATCATTAGGCAAAAAATAAATTCCCCGTGAAGTTCCAAAATAAACTATATTATTAGAAATTTTAATTGCATTACGAGAAATATTGTCAAGTCCTTCAATTCTTGTTTGAATATATTGTTTTTCATTAAAACTAAATGGAGTATTATGACTATGATTAGGAACTTCACTAAAGATTAGATTTTGAACAAAAATAGAACTTGCAATAATGTAGAAAGTATATATCTTTTTCATTGTTAATTTTTCCCACTTCCCTAGCAATTAATTTTATTTATCATAAATTAGGCTAACACAATATCTATATATTTAGTTTAACAAAAAAATTAATAAGAAATTAATAAATTTAAAAAAATGTTATTTAATTAAATAACATTTTTTATTCCATTATAATATTTATTAATTTATTCTTTTTAATTTTTCAAATCCCTACTCCAATTACTGAAATTAAAATAAAGCCAATTGCTAATGTTGCTATTGAAACAACATAAAATGAAAAGGAAGGAATTAATAACATTCCGGTACTTTTAAAAACAATATGAGCAATGACATTCCATAATAATTGGGCAATAACATAACTTAAAACATAGCCTAAAACAATTGCAAATAAGTAAAATCCTAAAACAATTGCAATAATTTTTCATGTTGGATATCCAAGGACTTTTAAAGTTAAGATTGTACGGCGATTTTCATCAAGCACCATAGCAATTAAGACTGATAAAATTAAAGCAACAATGACAATCGTTAATCCTTCTAAAACATTAAGAACATCCCGGACAGTTAGCATTCCTTTTGAATAATTTTCTCGTAAAGTATCAAATGGTCATATTTTGTTAAGACCATTTAATAATTTTAAATTTGTTCTTAAGTCCAATTCATTTTTAAGATCAGGTTTTTTATTATTATCAAACATTGTAAAATCATAATTATTGGTTAATGAAAATGACGAAATAATACGATAAGGCTGCAAGATTACTCCCAATGGACTAACTCGTGATGCAACAACATTATAATAAGAATTTGGTAAAAATTGTTCTCCTTTTTTAGTTAAATTAACTCATTGGTTCATAACCGTAACTAATGAATCTTGATTCATATAAATATTCCCTGAACTAATATCAGCATCATTTGAACCAATCACTTTAAAAACAACTGGAACATACCCAATAGCATTTGTAATTCGAACATTTAATTTAAAAATATCCCCCGAAACTAAATTCATCGATTGATAAACCCGTTTTGCTAAAAGAACTGGTATTGGTTCATTAATTGGAACATTTGGGTCATTCCCGGTAGAGTCTGAACTAATTTTATAGCCAAAGACTTCTTTTTGGGCAATATTACTTGGTATTGTCTTAGAACGATAATTCAATAATTGATTACGCTCTGTTTCATCACTTGTAAACCCAACAACATTTAATTGTGAAACTGGATTTTTTGAATTTTTAGTATCATCTGGACTTCAATCTGCTGATAAGAAAACATACCGGAAATCATAATTTTTATCATAAACCATATATGGTCCTAAATAAATATCTGGGTATTGACCATTAGTTGTTGTACTTAAACTATTAACCAAATTAATTCCACTAATAATTGTTTGAATATCAGCTTCATTTATTTCTTTTTCAATTAAAAATGGTTTCATAAGATTAATAATTTTTACTAAATTATCTCATCCATTAATTCATTCACCAGACTCATTATCCTTAACTTTATAATTAGCAACTGCCTTAACTGTTGTTGCACTTATATATGGATATGTTTTATTTTTTTCATCATAATTAATCTTACTTCTAACAAGAGTTGTACCACTGGGATCACCAATAATATTTAATAAATCACCACAATTTTTTTTCATATTTTTTGAATCTGAAACAGATAAACTTGTAAAACACATTAATGGATTTGGAAAGTTAAATGTTTTATTATCATAAAGAATTTTTGCCTCATGGTAATAATTCATACGCTTATCAGCCGTAATTCACTGATAAGGTTTACTATTGCTGGCTTCTTGTGCAATATCTTGTTGATCATAACTAGCAATTAAATATGATTTAATATCATTCTTAAAATAACGGAAAGAATCTTTAACAATTCCTTGTGCCATTACTCCTGCATCCAACTGAAAAATTAACAAAAAGGACGAAAAAGCTAAAACAATTAATACCATAATTCATTTTCCTAAAGATTTAAGTGCAAAGGTAAATGATAAATGAACATTAAATGTTAATCCAAAATGAGCATATTTACGACCTTTTTTTACTTTTTTAGGACGAAAACTTAAATTAGAATTTTTTAAATCATAAATTAAATCCAAAGCTGTCCGACTTAAAAGAATAAATGAGATTAAGAAAGACATCCCTATAAAAATAAGTGGAATAAAAATTGTCGCTGAAACAAAAATTAGTGGGTTAAAATAAAATGATGATAATGGTAATCCTATTGAATATAAATTTGAACCAGTGAAATACATTTGCAGAGGAATACTTAAAGCTCATCCTAATAAACAACCAATTAAAGTTGTAAAAATAATGTTAAAAGTAAAAATAAATGATAATTCAAAGCGATGATATCCTAATGATTTTAAGACTCCAATTTGTCGTTTTGCATTAGTAATATCTTTTTTAATGAAAAAAGCAATAATAAATAAAATAATAATTGAACAAGCAACAGCAATTGAAGTATTAATAATAAAACCAGTATTTGTTAACATCACAACTTGTCCCGGTAATGATGCTTCAAAAGCGACAATTGCATTATCAGACGCTACAAAATAATTGCTTAAAACTTTTCTTAATAAAGTTATTTTTTGTGATTCAGTTAAATTACCATTAACATTAATAAAACTAGTAATTTTTTCAGTTCCATTTGAAAAATTTTGCTTGATAGCATTAAAATTAATATCATTCATAAATAATACTGAACCATTTTTTAAATCAATAATTTTATGACCAGTAGCAAGAGTTGATAGACTTACTAAATCAGGATAAATATTACTTACCTTTGCCCCATATCCAATAATATTAAATTGTAAATTTTGACTATTTCCTAAATTAAAGTGTCCATCAAGTTTTAAATGATTATAATCAGCATATTGTTTATTTAAAATAATGTTATTTTCTGTTAAATCACTAATATGTTCTCATTTTGTTACTTCAAAAAGACGATTAAACGGAATATAAAAAATATTATTACCTCGTCAACCATCATCGTTATATAATAAATTTTTATTTTTGTTAACAGCAGTAGCATTAAAATATTGCGTATCTTTTGCTAAATTATTTGCAGTAAATTGATAACCAACATTAAAACTAAGTTCTAAGCCAGCTTTGTCACCATTAATTAAATCATTTAAACGACTTTCATCTGGATTATGAATAATATAACTTAAAAAAGCAGCAGTAAGATTCTTATTAAAATTTTTAACTAAGGCAGTAAAAGAAGCTGTCCCCATTTTTGGGTTTAAGTATGATGGTTCTTTTGTTCATTTACAAATTTCAGAATTAGTTAAATCACAATTTAACCCTAAAACATCAGCACGAATATTATTAAATGTTAAATGCTCAGCATCAATTTTTGACTCATCATAAAATTGAGCTAAAAAAGTACGATTATTTTCATTTATTTTTCAAGCAGTATTTCTTTTTCACACATTATTATCAATATTTAAACTATCTACTCTAATTTCATATTGATAAGGAAGACTATTTTTCTTAATATCATTTAAGCCATTTTTAACTTGAAAAACAGTTGAAAAAAGAGCTGTAAAGGTTAAAACTGCACCAATAATAAACAAAATTAACCCAATAAATTGAGTTATTTTTTTTGTAAACCCTCGCGTAGCCTCTTTTGCAAGATTTCACATATTATCCACCCATTCCAAGAATCACTAAGCTAATTATATAAGAAAAATAACTAATTTTAAAAAAATATTGAAAAACTTTAATTGCTTAATAAATTAAAATTTTTTTGTTTTCCTTTAGTAGTTGGGCTGACAACATTTTGTTATTTTATAATAAGACTTAATAAAACAATTTTTAATGTTATTCTTTTATTGTTTGATTAATTTACGAAATGCATCATATTCCAACAGCATTAATAATGGAAGCACCATCATTTCTAATGATACTACAGTCATTTGTCAAGATAACAGTGGTGAAGTATCAAATTTATGTTCTTTGGTTGTTGTTAAAAAAATAAGTTTAAACCCGGTGTATAAACCATCAAGAAATTTAATATCAAAGCAATTACTGAAGCACCTAATAAATAATAATTAGTCGGAGAAACATTATATTGTGTTTTAATTCGATAATTTGGTAATTGAATTGCAAAAGCAAAAATTACTGGTGAACAAGCCATTACTAAGATTGTCGCAATTTTAGCATCTTCAATATTATGAAAGATATCTTTACCAATGAAAAATGTACCAATAACAGTAGCAGCTGTTACAAAAGCCAAATATAAAATTGTAACTAAACTATTGGTAAAAAAAAAAAAAAAAAAAAGTTTCTTTCTTACTTCGTGGTTTTTCTAGCATTAAGCCATCATCATTATTTCCTAAACCAATTGGAATTGACATTAATGTTTCAATGACTAAGTTAAACCATAAAATGTTAACAGAATCAAATAGTTTAATTTTAGTTGTAACTGAAATAATAATAAAAGCTAACACATTTGCTAATTGTGCAATACAAACAAAAGCAATAACCCGTTTAATTTTATGATACACATTCCGTCCTTCTTCAACACCACGAATAATTGTTGAAAAATTATCATCTTGTAAAATAATATTTGCAGCTTCTTTTGAAACATCTGTCCCGGTTATTCCCATTGCAACACCAATATCAGCTTTACTTAAACTTGGAGCATCATTAACCCCATCACATGTCATTGAAACAACATAGTTCATTGATTGCAAACACTCAACAATCCTTGTTTTATGATCAGGATTAACTCTTGCAAAAACTGATACATCACGTAGTTTTTCTTGTAACTTTTGATTATTCATATTATCAATTTGATGACCAGATAAAACATTCCCTTCTGAAACTGCTAGATGTAATTCTTTAGCAATAGCTAAAGCAGTTGCTTTATGATCTCAAGTAATCATAATTACTCTAATTCCTGCTTCATGTGCCTTTCTAACTGCTTCAACCGCTTCTAGACGTGGTGGGTCAATCATACCAACAGCACCTAAAAAATAAATTAGTCTCAATTTCTTGTTGATCTTTTTGCTTAAAAGCAAAAGCTAAAACCCGTAATGCTTGACTTGATAAATCTAATGCTTCCTCTTGGATTTCTTCCTTCATTTCTTCAGTTAATGGAATAATTTCGTTATTTAAATAAATTCGATTACATTGCAGTAATAATTGGTCAAGAGCACCTTTTGTATAAACAAATTCTTGTTTATTAACATGATTAACAGTTGACATTAATTTTCGATCAGAATCAAAGGGAACTTCTAAAACACGAAGATATTTTTCACGATATTCTACTTCACTAATTGTAAATCTTCTTGTAAAATCAATTAAAGCAATTTCAGTTGGATCACCAATTTGTTCATTTTTTTGGTTAATAGCATCATTACATAAGGTTAGATAATTAATAAAATGAAAAGTTGCCTTATTATTTTGGTTATAATTAAAATCATTTTCTTTAATAATCTCATTATTGAAGATAATCTCTTTAACTGTCATTTTATTTTGAGTTAAAGTCCCTGTTTTATCTGAACAAATAACATTAACTGAACCTAATGTTTCAACCGCATCTAATTTTTTAACAATAACATTAACTTTTGTCATTCGTTTTACTGATAATGATAAAATAACTGACACAATAACAATTAAGGACTCTGGGATAACAGCAATTGCAATTGTAACTGCTGTCATTAAATTAATTGGTCAACTATTTTCATCAGTTAATAAAAAGAAAACAAAAACAAAGATTGCTAATAAAACCGAAAAAATACTAACAATTTTTGTTAATTTTGTTAAGCGTAACTGTAATGGTGTCTTTTCTTTTTTTGTTTTAACAACCGAAGCAGCAATTTTTCCAATCTCACTATCAACAGCATTTGAAACAACAATCCCAACTGCTCGACCATTTGTAATAAAAGTTGACATAAAAGCCATATTAGCCTGTTCTGATAACACTAATTTTTCTTTTAAAATTATTTCACCATTCTTTTCAACAGGAACTGATTCACCAGTTAATGCAGCTTCGTCAATTAACAAATTATTTGCTTCTAAAATGCGAATATCAGTTGGAATATATTTCCCTGCTTCTAAAATAACAATATCACCTACAACTAATTCATCAACCATAATTTCAAAAATTGCACCATCTCGTTTAACAATCGTTACTGGAATTGTCATTTTTTTAAAGAATCAAGGGATTTTTTTGCTCTAATTTGTTCAATTGTTTGAATGAAGGCATTTAATAAAACGATACATAAAATCACAATAAAATCTATCACATAAATTCTATTATTAACAACTTTTTCAATAATAACCGAAGTAATTCCTTCAATAATTAAAATAAGAGATAATGGATTTAATAATGAAACTAAAAAAATTAAAATTCAATGTTTGTTTTTAGGTTTTAGTAATTCATTTTTCCCATTTTTAACTAATCTTTCTTTGGCTTGTTTTGAAGATAATCCAACATTTAAATTGCTTTTAAATTCTTGTTCTAATTCTTTATCTGATTTACTAAATCACATTTTTTATAATGCCCTCGCTTTCTAAAATTTATTATTTATTATTTAAAAATTTAATTTCATAGTTTTTACTTTACATATTAATTTTATAATATAAATCCTTAAATTATAAATTTATTTTAAAAATATAAATTTAAATAAAAAATCTTAAAGTTCTTAATTAAGAACTTTAAGATTTAAGATAATTTTATTTTTTGCATTTTCTGCTAATTCAATTTCCTTTTGTAATTCAAAAGCAATTAAATTTGTTTCTAAATATTCTTTATTTGTGGGTAATTCTAAGTTAATTTTTGAAAAATAGCATATTTCAATAATACCTGAATCTAATTGAAAATCAAAAACATGACCTCCAGTATTTTTTTCAGTATTAATAAAATGGCAATGGAAACCATTAACTCCAAATGTATTGGCAAAAGATGGAGTTCAAAAACCAACAATATCACCATTAATATTTTTAGCATTAAGAATTCCTTGTTGTTCTGATGCTTTTAATAAAGTTGGATATGGTTTTTCTTGCCATGAAACAGTTCTTGTTTTTATTTCCGAAAATAAACCATTAATTTTAATCCCATAAAATAAATTTAAACTTGGTAAATTATTTACAATAATTTGTTGAATTTCTTCATAATTAGTTAGTTGTGAAATATTAATTTTTTGATGTTCTTCAAAAAATGCCATGACAGCAAATGGACTTGTCATACTTGCCGTAACTTCATTAACTGTTCCATCTGATTTTAATTGATACCCCACACCATCTAGTATAATTAATTCACCATCTAAATGGTCAAAAGTTCCTAATCCAAAATTACCTTGCTTTAATAACGTCCCAAGCTTAATCATACCGTCAAAATTACCAGCAGCTAAACTTGTTATTGTTGAAAATTGATAAACATTACTAAATTTTTGAATCATAACTAATAAAATTCCTTTTTATAATAAACTTTTTGTTAAAATTGTTTATTAACATTATTTAAACATAAAGTTAAAGAAAAAAACATTTCATTCTTGAAATGTTTTTTATGTTTTACCTTTGCATCCAAACCATGATGTTAATTCATCAAATGTTGCTTTAATTGCTTCATATCCAGGTTTTAATAATTTTCGTGGGTCAAACCCTTTCCCATTTTCTGGTTTGTCTTTTCCCTCTTCAATATATTTTCTTGTTGCAGCAGCAAATGCAATTTGTAATTCAGTATTAACATTTATTTTACTAATTCCTAATGAAATTGCTTTTTTAACTTGTTCTTGTGGAATTCCACTACCACCATGTAAAACCATTCCAATTTTTGCAGCAGCTTGAATATCTTCTAAATCTTGAAAATTTAAACCTGGTCATCCAGTTGGATAAGGACCATGAATATTTCCAATTCCTGCAGCAAGAAAATCAATTCCTGTTGCTACCATTTCCGCAGCTTCTTTTGGATCACCAATTTCACCAGCACCAACTACATCATCTTCTTCTCCACCAATTGTACCAATTTCAGCTTCAACTGATACACCATTTGTTTTTGCATATGCTACTACTTCTTTTGTATTTTTTAGATTTTCAGCAAATGGGTGGTGGCTACCATCATACATCACTGAGGAAAAACCAGCATCAATTGCCATTTTACAACTTTCTACTGATTGACCATGATCTAAATGTAATGCTACTGGAACAGTAATGTCTAATGAGTCTAATAACGCATTAACCATCGCAACAACTAAATTATAACCTCCCATATACTTAATCGCTCCCTCTGAAGCTCCTAAAATAATTGTTGTTTTTGTTGCTTGCGCAACTTCTAATAAAGCTTTTGTTCACTCTAGGTTGTTAATATTAAAATGACCAACAGCATATTTATTTTGATGTGCTTTTTTAATTATTTCACTAGCATTAACTAATCTAGCATGATATTTTTGTCCCATAATTCTTTTCCCTTCTAATATAAAATATTACGATAATATTATAAACTTTTTATTTTAAAAAATAATATAAAACAAAGGAATTTATTAATATTTACCTAATTTACCAAAATTTACCAAAAAAAAGAAAAAAAATATAATTTTTAGAATTCTTATCCACTTTTTTAAAAATCCCGTGTTATAAGTAAAGTACTATATGGCAACATATAGTAAACAAACAGAGCTTATTATTACCTGATGGATGGGCCTCCTAAAAGGTAATACCCAAAGATAGGTATCCGTTAGTAAATAGTTTTTTCATAGTTTTTTCTAAAGGGCATTTCTAAACAAGGAATGCCTTTTTATTTTAATTTTTGACAATAATTACAAAAATAAGTTCCTCGTCCATTGACAAAAATTTTATCAATTAATTTATGGCAATTAACACATTCCATTTTATTACGCCCATGTACTTTTAATTGTTGCAAAAATTTACCATTCATTCCTGGTTCAGGATGATAAGTTGCAATAGTTGTTCCTCCTTCATCAATGGCTTTTTGTAAAACTAATTTTGTATTGTCAATAATATTTTGATAATCTTGATCAACTAAATTTTTTGTTCTTTCACCAGGATGAATTTTAGAAGCAAATAAAATTTCATTGGCATAAATATTCCCAATTCCAACAATAACATTTTGTTCTAATAATGTTGTTTTAATCGGCTGTGATTTATTTTGCCAAGCATTTTTTAAATATGAAACTGTAATTTTTTCATCAAATGGTTCATATCCTAACTTATTCAATGGTGCTTGTTGTAAATAATCATTTTTATTATATAAATGCATTGTCCCAAATTTTCTTGTATCATGATAACGTAATTGAAATTGATGATCAAGTTCAAATAAAACCATAATGTGTTGTCATTCACCAGGTTCATCTTTTAGTGTAAAATAATATTTGCCTTCCATACGTAAATGACTAATTAAAACATAATCATCAAATATAAATAGTAAATGTTTCCCCATTCGATCAATTCGATTAATTTTTTGTTTAACAATTTTTTTTATAAATTCCTTTGAATCAAGAGGATATTTTATTATTTTATTTCAAAAAATTTGACAATCAGTAATTGTTTTTCCAACAACATGTTTTGTTAAAATACGACGGACCGTTTCAACTTCTGGTAATTCTGGCATATTGTTCCTTCTTTCTTAATTAATAATTTAATTTTATTTTTATATCTAATAAAAATCAAGATGCTAATAAGTAATTAAAATTATAAAAAATGATATGATTTAATCTTATTTTAAATCATATCAACTTAAACCAGTTTTCATATCAACTATTAACTTTACATCTAATTTAGTAGAATCTTCCATTAATGTTTTAACAATTTTTTGCACTTGAATTAATTCAACTTGTGGAATTTCAAAAATTAATTCATCATGAATTTGTGCAATAATTTTTGCTTTTAAATTTAATTTTAAAAATTTTTGGTCAATATTTTTTAAAGCAATTTTAATAATATCCGCTGCACTACCTTGAATTGGCATATTCATTGCAATCCGTTTTCCAAATTCACGTTGCATATAATTACGGTCATTAATTTCTGGGACATAACGTTTCCGATTAAAAATTGTTGTAACATAACCATTTTGTTTACAAAACTCAACTTGTTGATCAATAAAAGCCTTAATTGTTGGAAATTGTTGATAATAATTATTAATTATTGCTTTTGCTTTTGCAACAGAAATATTTAAATCAGTTGCTAAACCAAAATCACTAATTCCATAAATAATCCCAAAATTAACAGCTTTCGCACTACGACGAATATTTGGTGTAATCTCATTTTTTGATAAATTAAAAATTTTCATTGCAGTATTAGTATGAATATCTTCATTCTTATTAAAAGCAGCAATTAAATCTTGGTCTTTTGACATATGTGCTAAAATTCGTAATTCAATTTGTGAATAATCACAAGATAATAAAACATTATTTGGCGATGAAACAACAAAAATTTTTCGTACCTCTTTTTGAACATCATCACGAATACTAATATTTTGCATATTAGGTTCCACAGATGAAAGCCGACCAGTATTTGTTAAGGTTTGTTTATAAATTGTATGAACTTTCCCATCAGCAAAAATATATTTTTCCACCCCTTTTAAATAAGTTGAATATAATTTTTGATACTTTCGATAATCTAATATCTTTGGAATAATCACATGGTTATTTTTTATTTCTTCTAATGTTTCTTGTGCTGTTGACCCTTTTTTCCGATCAGGTAATGAAAAATCTTGAAATAATAATTCTGAAATTTGTTTTGGTGAATTAGGATTAATTTCTTTTTGCGCAATATCATTAATTTCGTTATTTAATTCTTGCACAATTTTTTCAATTCGTAAGGTTTGTGTTGTTAATTCATGTTGGTTAACTTTAACACCATTAATTTCCATTCGTGCTAATGCAAAAGCGGTTGGTAACTCAATATTATAATATAAATCATATTGCTGATTAGCTTTTAATAACTCAATAATTTTTGGTCTTAATTTATAAATGTACGCTGCTTTTTCACCAATAAAATGACTTAATTTAATTACATCAGCAGGAATTTGTTTTTTAACCCCTTTACCATAAAATAATTCATTAGTCAAAATTTGTTTTTTTTCAAATAAATTAATATAAGTATCTAAACTATTTTTTGCATTTGAATTATAAACATAACCAGCTAGCATCATATCATATTCAATATTTTGAACAAAAATATTATCACGAGCTAAAGCAACAATTAAACTCTTTGCATGATAAGTTAACTTTTGATATTTAGTATCATTTAAAAATTGATATAATAGTTTATCATGCTTTGCATGAATATAATCAAAATAAAAAACACCTTTCGAATTAACAATTCCAAACCCAATAATTTTTGCAGTATGATAATTTTCATCTAATAATTCTAAATAAACAGTAGTGTTATTTTCATTAAATTCGGAACGTCATTCTTTAATAATCTTTACTGTTATATTTGAATTTTGGGTACTATTATCTTGATTATTAAACAACTTTGTTACAAATGAATTCATATTATATTTTAAATAAAATTGCATTAATTTTTCTTGATTTGGTGAAAACTGAGTAAAAGTAAAATGTTCTAAATTAATATCACAAAAAATAGTAGCTATCTTTTTGCATAATAATGCACTTTCCTTATGATTTAATAAATTTTGTTGTAATGCACCCTTAATCTGCTCAATATTATCATATAAATTTTCAATTGAATGATATTCCTTAATTAATTTTATTGCTGTTTTTTCGCCAACCTTTGGAACACCCTTTAAATTATCGGAAGGATCACCCATTAGCCCTTTTAAATCAGGAACTTGTAATGGTGTAATTCCCCATTTTGCTCTTAAAGCTGTTTCATCAATAACATCAGCACTGTCGCCTTGACGTGGCACTAAAATATTTGTTTTATTAGTAATTAATTGATATAAATCTTTATCACTTGAAAAAATATCAACATAAAAATCTTCTTTTTCAGCCAGCACTGCTAAACATCCTAATAAATCATCAGCTTCATATCTTTCTTGCTCTAAATATGGAATTTGATAACTATCTAAAAATTCTTTTACAATTGGAAATTGTACAATTAATTCATTTGGCGTTTTACTCCGACCATCTTTGTAGTTAACTAATAAATCATGACGAAAATTCTTTTTTCCTTTATCAAAAGCAACAACAACACTATAGTAGTTGTTTGTTTTTAATATTTTATTCAACATATTGGCAAATGCATAAACAGCATTTGTTGGTGTTCCATCCAAACTTTTTAACATCTCGCCATTATACGCTGTGGCATAAAATGCTCTAAAAAGCAAAGAATTTCCATCAATTAACAATACTTTTTTCATTTTACAATCTCCTCATTTATGTTCAATTATAGCCTAATTTAATTTTAAAATATACTTTAAAACTAAATTATCAAACCAAAAAAGCACCGCCACTACCAGAAAGTATTACATTTGAATATTCTTGCTTTAGTGTAAGATAAAATTTTTTTAACTCTGGATTAATTTTAAAAGCGGGTTGTTGTAACATATTAAAATAAAGATTATTAATTATTTTTTTTGTTTTATAGTATTGATAATTATGGTCAAATTCTTGATAAACCTCTTTTGTGATTGATGGTATTTTTGAATCAATAATTTTAAGATTTGGGATTTTATATTTATTAATTTGATGCATTGTTAAATACTTAATTTTATGACCATAACCAGAGATTATTGCTGGTTTTTCTAAATAAAAAAATAAAGCATCGGAACTAAGACTTTGAATTAACTTTTTAATTTTCCAAGAATAATAATTAATATTAAAAAAATGACAGATAAGTTTAATCATTGCAACAGCATTACTAGCAGAATAACCAAGACCAGAACCAATAGTTGTATTTTTAATTAAATTAATATGAACTGGAGTTGATTTAAACTTAGGGAATATAACAACAAATTTATGATATGCTTCCAAAATAGTATTATTATTTGAATCTAATTCTTTTTTATTACAAGTAAAAATTGTTTGTTTACCTTGATAAGGCAATAACTCAACAAAATCATATTCTTCCTTATAAGGAAAAATAATACTTTTAATATGGTGCATTTTTTTAAATTTATGTTTGTGAAAAACCTCTAAAGTTAAATTAAACTTACCATATGATCTAATTTTCATTTTTATAGTTCTCCCTTAGTTTGTTTAATTTCATTATATAAAAGATAAAAATCATTTAAACTTAAATTTTCTGAACGTAAATTTAATGCATAGTTTAATCTTACCAAAATATTTTCGGCTAAAATTTTATTGTTAATAATAATTGCTAAGTTATTTAAAATTGTTTTTCGCTTTGTTGCAAACATCATTCGAATAAATCTAATAAATTCTTCGTCATTTATTAATAAAGGATGTTTTTTATTCAATTTAAATTTTAAAACAATACTATCAACTTTTGGTACTGGAACAAAATTATTACGACCAACTAAGGAAACTTTTTCAATGTCACTATAAAATTGACAAACAACAGAAAGACTACTATAATTTTTTGAATTTGACTGAGCCATAATTCGTTCACCCACCTCTTTTTGCATCATTAAAATAATTTCTTTTACTTTTGGATTATTTATTTTTAATAATTTAAAAATAATTGGTGAAGTAATATAATAAGGAATATTGGAAATAATACTAATTGGATTATTATCTAAAAATTCTGTTAAAAATAATTTTTCTAAATCAATGGTTAAAATATCTGCCTGGATAACAGTTAAACCCTGATCTTTAAATTTTAATGTTAAATATTCTACTAAAGTTGAATCAATTTCAACACAAACAAGCTTGTTTGCTTTTAATAAAATAGAACTCGTCAAAGCACCCATTCCTGGACCAATTTCTAAAATATTTGTGTTTGGTAAATCAAATGCACTATCAACAATTAAATTAATAAAATTAGGATTTGTTAAAAAGTTTTGTCCCTTACTCTTTTTAGCTATTATTCCTTCGGCACGCATTTCTTGGTTTTGTTTCTTCATTATTTCTCCTTTAAAATATCAATTAAATCTTGTTTTTTAACATTCATATAATTTAGTCATTTAAATGTTGTTTTATTATTAGTTTGCATTAAGTTATAGTACTTAATAATTTTTTCGCGTTTTACTTTTGAATCAACTAAATTAATATAATCACTTCATTGTAAATTATCAACTGGCTGGTTTGAAAAACTAATTAAATTATTAATACTATTTTTAATTGCATCTTCAGATGCCTCAGCAATTCCAACTTTTTTACCCTTGGTTGCATCATTCTTACTTATAAAAGCATGCAGGCAGTTGTTTTCTAAATAATCACTAATAATTTGACGTAATTTTTGTCCAGGATAATCAGGATCAGTAAAAATAATTACTTTATTATTTAAACTAATTTTTTTGATCAATGCTAATTTTTCTTTTGTAATCCCACTACCGCTAGTTTCAATTGTTTTAATATTAGGAAAAATACTTTTTAACTTTGTTGAATCTGTCTTACCTTCAACAATCACAAATACTCCCATTTTAGCCTTCACTCCCCAATAAACACCTTTTTCATTTACTTATCCTGATTTTATAGTATAATTATAATAGACTGTTATATTAAAATAATCATAAATTTTAAATATAGGAGTAGAAGGCAAAAAGAAATATGGCTAATTATAAATTTGGAAAAGACTACTCGTTTTTAGCACTAGACTTAAGGACAGCTAACACGGTAGCCTATGTATCAGGTCAGGGAATTGTTTATAACGAACCTTCAATGATGGCATATGACACTTTAAGTAACTCATTAATTGCCTTAGAAAATGAAGCATACAAAATGGTTGGAAAAACGCATGATCATATTAGAATGATAACACCATTAGTAGGCGGAGTTGTCTCCGATATGGAAGCGGCTCAAGATTTGTTAAAACACATTTTTAGTAGATTAAAATTATCAGGAATTTGAAAAAATTCACTAGTAATATTGGCATGCCCAAGTGTAGTTACCGAATTAGAACGTGGTGCTTTAAAAGCTATTGCAAAAGATATGGGAGCAAGTCACGTTTTAGTAGAAGAAGAAGTTAAACTAGCAGCATTAGGAGCTGGCATTAATATTTGGTCTAGCACAAGGAAATTTAGTAATTGATATTGGTAGAGGAATAACAGATATTGCAATTATTTAAGCTGGTGATATTGTAATTTCAAAATCAGTTAAAGTTGCAGGAAAACACTTAGATCAAGAAATTCAAAAATATATTCGTGCTGAATACAATGTGCTAGTCGGAATTAGAATGGCTGAACAAATTAAAAAAGAAATTGGTGTATTAGTTAAAATAATTAATGAAAAACCAGTTCGTGCCTTTGGTCGTGATATTATTACGGGATTACCACAAAAAGTATTAATTAAACCTGAAGAAATTAAAAACGTTTTATTAGCCCCTTTTTCAAGAATTACAGACTTATTAGTATAAGTATTAGAACAAACACCACCAGAATTAGCTGGTGATATTATTAGAAATGGTATTACCATCTGTGACGGAGGAGCTTTAATTCGTGGAATTGTAAAATATTTTGAATCAATTTTCCAATTAAAAGTAAAAGCTGCAAATGATCCATTAATGTGTGTAATTGATGGTGCTAAAACTTATGAAAAAAATTTAGGTGCTGTAATTGAAAGAATTCAATTACTTGATGCAAATGAATACAAAATTTCATAAAAAGTATATTTTAAAAATATACTTTTTTTATTTTCCAAAGAACTAATAACATAAAAAATAACTAAAATTTTTAAAAAAGAAAAAAGAAACTTGAAATTATCATTTTTAATTGCAAATTATACCAGATTTTATATAATAAAGTTACTTGATATTGAATGTTTTATAACAAATAAAGGGTTTAATATTTAAGAAAATTATTATGTTATTATTATTGCTATGTTTTTTAACGAAGCAATAAACGGAAGGAGACATTTTAAAGATGGCAATATCAGACGTATTGAAAAATACATTTAACATTTCGCCAAAAGCACCCCGGAAATTCATTGCTATCGATTTAGGAACTACTAATTCGATTGCTTATGTTGCTGGGAGAGGCATTATTTTTAATGAGGCATCAGTAATGGCATATGAAATCGGAACTAAGAAACTAATAGCATTAGGTGATGATGCTAAAAAGTTAATTGGCAAAACACACGATAAAATTGAAATTTACTCACCATTACGTAATGGAGCAGTTACGGATTTAACTATTGCAGAAGAATTTATTCAACAAATAGGGAAAAAAGCAAAAGTAACTGATTTATGAAAAAATGCTATTGTTTTAATTGCATGTCCCAAAAATGTTACAGACTTAGAAAAACAAGCAATAATCAAGATGAGTAAAAATATTGGTGCTGACTTTGTAAAAATTGAGGAAGATTCATTAATGGCTGCCTTAGGAGCGGGTGAAAATATTTTTACACCAAAAGGAACTTTTATTTTAGACATTGGTGGTGGAAAATCAAGTTGTGCTATTATCTCAGCTGGTGGAATTGTTGAAAGTAAATCAATTAAAACTGCTGGGAATTATATTGATAAAGAAATCTTAAAATACATTCGTGCGAAGCATACTATTTCAATTGGTGTTGTTACTGCTGAACAAATTAAAAAACAAATTGGTTCATTATACAAAACAAAAGAAAATAAAAAAATGATTATTTTCGGTCGTGATGTTGTAACAGGAATGCCAAAAGAAGCAGAAATTTTAGATTCAGAAATTAGGAAATTATTAATAAGTATTTTTTCATCAATTACACAATTAATAACCGAAGTTTTAGAAAAAACTCCAGTTGAGTTAGCTGGTGATGCTGTTGCTAATGGAATTTTAGTTACTGGAGGATGTGGTCAAATTGCCGGAATTAAAGAATTTCTATCAGATTATTTCCAAATTCCTGTTCGTGTAGCTAAAAATGCCGAAACATCTGTTATTGATGGATGTATTGCTTATGAGAAAAAAATTAGAACCGACTTAATTGAAGAAAACAAAAAAAATAGATAATTTTAAAACTACTTATCTATTTTTTTATTATAATTTTTAGAAAAATTGTAGAAACCACATACATTTTTTACTTTTGTGGTATTTACAGTTTTAGAAATAAATTTTATTAATATTTTAAATAAGGAGTTGAAATTATGCAAACAAAGCAATATTTTATTTTGCGGTCGTTAGTGAAAAAGTATGGAAAAGATATTGTTATTAATACTGTCAATAAGATTGTAAAAGATATTGAAATTAAAAAGTAAAAGAATAAATTATTCCGCGTAATTTATTAGCGGATAATTTATTCAATAATGTTTTTTAAGTGGAGCAAATCGACAACGAGCGGAGCTAGTTTGCAAATTTCAATTTTTTAATTTATTGAAAGGAATTATATCATGCCAGTATGATTAACATGAATATTTAGTATTTTAATTTTGTTAGGTATTTTTGCGTGAATTGGTTTATCAATTTATCAAAAAGTTAGACAAATTCAAGGTAAGAAAAAAGAAAAAAAGAACTTGAAAAAAAGGAGGATAGAAAATAATGAATTTTTTAGCAGATGCAGTTACTTTTAGGACTGGAATGTATTCTATTTGAACTGGGTTAGGTAATGCAATGGGTAAAGTAAAAGATGCTGTATATGGTATTTTACCACAGTTAATGATCTTTTTAGGTGATGCGTGAATTATTTTAATTCCATTTGGATTATTTATTATTATTAAGATATTAAACTTTTTCCGTCATATGGTTAAAGGATTTTAATAGAATATAACACTATATTTTAAGTTATTTTAAACAGAATTAAGGCACACTAGTTTATTTATTTTTTATTAATTTATTTTATATAACTATTACTTTAAAACTTAATATTATTTTTCAGTGTGCCAATTTTTACTATTTTATATATTTAACATTGTTAATAACATTGTTTATTAAACATTAAATAAGCAATATATTAGCATTATGTATAACATTGTTAATAATCAATGTTTTTATCAATAAATAAACAATATATAAACATTAAATATAACATTGTTTATTAAACAAACATTTAGTTAGGAGATGATAAGTAATGATTAATTATTTTGAATATAAATGTGAAACTTTTTTTAATGATATGAAAAGATTACGATTTGATGAATTTTATTGTTTAAATTGTTATAAAGGAGTTGAAAAAATTGAGTAGTTTTATTAAGAAAAATCAAAATATAGAAAATTATTTTATTCGAACAGAATTTACAGTTTTTCAAACTGATAAAGCTTCGTTTATAAATTTACCTAACCACAATAAACATATTGGTTTTTGATTGAGTAATAAATTTATTTATCCTAGTGAAAAACATTCAGATCAAGTAGCTATTGGTTTGATTTATGATAATTCTTATTCTATTGTGAAATATGATGAAAATTTAAAACGAAATTTTTGGAAATATTTAACTGGAACACAAATAATTAATTTGTATAATCAATATAAACAAAATTATTTTATACAAATGAAAAAAGCATTATTCCCTGCTGAACCTCAAAAAGTAAAAACAAATAACAATAATAATTTAACAAATTGAACTGTTGAAAAAGAACAAGAATTGATTAATGGTTTGAAAGATTTAAATTAAATGAGTTTATATAATTATTGAGTTCAATTTGTAAGTTATATTATTGGTTCTAATGCCCCAGAATTTTTATATGTTATATCGTTTGTGTTATTTATCATTTTATTTTTTGGAATGTTTTTTAAACTTATTCAGAAAATGTGGAGTTTTTAAAGATGCAAAATGATTGAGAAAAATTAAAAGAGTTTTTTATTCATGTCTTTTTATTTATAAATAAAACAAATGTTGAAAATATTACAACTTTAAATTTAACACAAAATGAATATTTAACTTTAATGATTGGTGTTTGAATTGTAATTTTGTTTTTAACTTGGTTCTTATTGTGAATGATTTTTAAAATAGTTGGGTATTTTAAATAATGAAAAAGTTTGTATTTTTTCTAATAAATTTTTGTTATATTAGTGGTTAAATGGTTTTGTTTAGTTTAATTGATTTATTACTTTGAATAATTTCTTTAAATTTTACTGGTTTAGTATTTTGATTATTATTTGTTTTACAATGTGTATATTTTGTTTGGTGAGTTTGAAAAAATGTTTTTTATCAGTTAAATGTCTTTCGTTTAGTTTACTTTATTTGAGATAATCCATTATCCGTAATTATTGGTAAATTAGGAACTGGTAAAACATTGCTTTTAACTTTTCTATCACAAGTTATGAAACTTTTAACGAATAAAATTTATAGTAATTATCCAATTGAAGATGATGCAATAAAACTTTTAACTTTTAATAATTTATATTTTACTGATAGAACTAAATTAGTCCCACCTGATGATAGTTTAATTTTGTTTGATGAGAGTTTTTTATATATTGATGGAACTAGTACCCACGAAGTTAAAAAAGTTCATGGTGGTAAAAGTGTGTGAATTGTTTTAGTAAGACATTTTAAAAATAGATCGATTTTTACTGTACAGCGTGAGGGTATGATTTGAAACAATATTAGGCAATTAGCAAGTGGTATTATTATTCCAATTTCACTTAAAAAATCAATTATTAAAAAGGATTTAATATTTTTAATCGTTTTTTTATTATGCGAATTGGTATTTTTCAAGATATTACTGATTATGAAATTTGAAAAACAAAATCAGTTGAACGATTGTCAGAAGGTAAACGAGCAAAACATAAGTCGGATGTTGGATTAGGAATTCGGTTTTTTAAGATAATTATTCCGCTTGAATTTGCTAATAAATACGATAGTTATTGATTAAGTTTTGTCCGTGATTTAAAAAATGATGAAGTTATTAATAAAAAAGAATACTTTTGAAAAGATATATCAAAATTAAATAATAAACAACGCTTAGAATTGTTTGATATTGATATTTTGAAAAAGAATTTAAAAACTAAAAAAGAAAAAGGAAGTGGTAAAGATAATTAATTTATTATCAGAAAGTAGTAATTGAGACAAAATTTTTAGTTTTATTTTTGATGTGATTTGAAATACTAAATTGCCAATGACAAAAACAACGATTGCTTATTTTGTGATCTTTTTTATGGTTATTAAATTATCAATTTATGCTATTCATGGTACATCAACTAATTATAACGATTTAGGTTCAACAGTTAAAAGCGGTGTTATTAATAGTTCTAAACTATACGGTGCTACTGTTTGGGGTGTTTCTAGTACTAAACAAGGTTTACAAAAACATATTAAAGAACGAAAACAATTTAAAGTTAGTCGCAATAAACAACAGTTATCAAGTTTAGCAAGACAAGCAAAAACAAGAGAACAAGGATTTAAAAGAATTCATACCACTAAAAGAATAAAAAAATAAGTAAGGAGTTGATTTTATATGATTAAGTTAGTTTTATTGGTAGCGACAATCGTTATATTTGAAACTGGTTTTATTACAGTTATTATTAATAAGTTGACATCAACAAAAAATATTATTATGGATTTATATAATTCTGATACTTGGTTGTTATATATTTTTGATAAAATGGCGATTTTATTTAGTCATCCGTTAATGTTAACAATATCAAGTTTATATATTATATATTATTGGTTTTATTATTTCAAAAACATTATATAGTTAGGAGTTAAATTTATGAAAAGTAATGTAGAAAATAAAAAAGAAAAGAAACAAAATGGTTTATTTATTTCTTGGGTTGATTTAATTTTATATCTTATTATAAGTTTTTCGTTAACGTTTGTATGTATTTTAGATACAGTTTCAACGATTGAAGAATTAAAAAAGAAATATGCTGGTATAAATTTTTATATAATTTATGGTTTATGATTTGATATATTGTGATATATCTTAATAATTCATTATTTTTATGGTTATTTATTTAATGAAATTATCAAATTAATAAAAGAAAATCATAAAAATAAGTTGGTAAAAAATAATGCGTAAGTTTTTAGTATTATTTTCGTTTATACCAATTTTATTGATTTCTTTTTTCTCGTTAGGGGCAATGACATTACAACAAAACCATCAATCACAACAAACAGAAGAAAAAGCAAGAACAAAGCGGAGTGTAGAAACGGGCATTAATGAAACTGATTTTATTAATACAATGTTTTTACGCAGTACTTTTTTTGAAAATTGAAGTGATACCAATTATTTTATTAATCCTACTTTAAAAACATCAAGATCACTAACTTATAATGATAAATGGTACTTATATTTTTTAAAGGATAGTTATTCAACTGGTGTTTCTTATGATAAACCAAGTGATAAATTTATGGATTTATATAAAAATTGAGATAGTTATGTTAAACAGTATAACATTAATAAATTTTATGATGTTGATAGAAAACAATTTTTAAAAGAATTAACAAATTTTGCTTATTCTTTTACAAATAAATATAATTTAACACAAATGTTAAATAAATTAAAAACAAATATAAATAATTTACAATCGGTTAATTTAATTGAAGATAATTGAAAATTAGTTAATAATTATAATTCATTTGTTTTTAATATAGATAATAAATTTTATTTTTTTGTTTTTAAACCTTTTAATAGCAAACAATGAAAAATATTAAAATTTAAACATGATACAAATAACGCCAAAGAAATAGATGGTATTCCGTTTATTCCTAGTGATATAAAAGTTTATGTTGAAATGAGTAAATTAAAAGGTCTTTATTATTGAGATGGTAGTGATGAACCAGAATTGCCAACAATTAACAAAAATACTGGTGAAATTATAAATTGAAGTGTTGAAAATCAAAATAAAGTTAAAGATTTTTTAAATAATTATTTAGATGTTATTATTCAAGAAAACATTAGAGTTCAACAAGGGGGTAATCCCGATTATGATAGTCCTATTGTTGGAACACAAAGAATAATTTTTGATTTTGAAATTATTGATGAAAGTGAAAAAATCGGTAGTTGATATGTTATTAAAAAATCAATTTATAGGATGATTTTAACGATTGATAAAAGTAATAATATTATTGCTGGGAGTTTAGAACTAACACATATTAAGGCACACAGTTTTGATGTATCTGAATCTACTCATAAAGATGAAAAATTAGGTTTTTTGTTTACTTTTATGAAAGAAAAAGAAAATATCTTTAATTTTGAAGAAAATATTTATTCTATTGGACAATGAAATCTTTATAATACTATTTATTATCAAAAAATGACTGGAAAAATAGATATTAATAACTTTTTAAAATCTTTTTTTGCTTATGCTTTGATTCCTATTTTTCAAAATCGGAGTAATTTTATTGAAAGTGGATATATTGATAATTTACAATATGATACGGTTTTAATTAACTTTTTTGGTTTAAAATTAGAAAATTTTAAAGATGTTATTTTAGATGAAAATGGAAAGTCAATAAAATATTTTAATGATTATAATAATTATATTTATAAATTTGAAAATAATAAAAAAGTTTTAAAAACCGAAGCAGAGAAAAAAGAATTTGAAGAACAAAAGAAAAAATTTTTAGTTTCTTATGATAAATTTAAAGAATTATTGAATAGTATGTTTGTTGTATCTAAAAATTTTTATAAGGATTATTTACGAACAATGTTTGATTTAGATAATAATACTTATACGCAAGGATATAACAAAAAATATGGTTTGTTAGCAAATAATGGTTTTAAAATTTATCCACGATATTTTTATTTTTCTGATAAATATAAATTATTAGATTTTAAGATGTATTCAGCCTATAAAAATCGGTTTTATAACACAAATTATGGAAATGTATTTAACTATGATTTTTCAGTTTCAAATGATTATAATATTAATCAAAATGAAGAATATGTTTTTGAAGATGTTTTAAAAGATAAATATGGTTTAAAATATAAGAAAATGGAAGAACAAAAAATCGGATATAATGTCTTTGAATTACAAGTACAAAAAGAAAATGATATGTATCGATATTATGACTTTAATTTTGGTATTTATAACTAACAAGAAATAAATAATGGTGGATTGTTTCCCGATAGTCAATGATGACAAGCACAATATGAAAGTTGTAGTTGATATAATTTAACGTGTCATATCAGAAATGCGACAATTTGAATTGTGAATAATATTCCTGGTATAAAACAAGTAAACGAACTAGCGCGTAGTGTTGGTAAAATTTTTCAAACAATATATAGTTTTTTCAGTCAAACATTCGAAGTATGAAAATTTAGTCCTGCATTGTATAGCACAATAACTAATTTATTTTTATTAATTATCTTTATGAAATTTGTACGATTAATTTAAAAAGGAACTATTTTTAAGTTCCTTTTTAACCTTTTCAATTTGTAATTTCACCAGTATTTTTATCAAAATTTGGTAATTCAATTGGTTCACCATTTCCATCTCAACGATAAACATTATCATTTGAAGTTTTAAACCCGTTACCAAATTTACCATAAATAGAAATATCCTCTCCATCATTAATTGCTTTAAAAATACTATACGGAATAATGGGTTTACCTGAATTTCACATTTTAGGAAAAATACCAATATATCATTTATTATTTATATTTTTAATCTCATTACTATAATCTTTTTTATCAATTAACTTTCAATTACTATCTTTTGGTGGTTGTTGTGGTTTTTTTGGTTCTGGTGTAGGTTCTAGTTTATTATTCCCGTTTTCATTGTTATTTGGTTTTTCACAACTAATTAATGTTGTTGTACTTGTTATTAATCCAATTACCCCTAAAATACTTAGTATTTTTTTCATATTTTACTCCTTTTTTATCAAATTCTATTGACATTATATATATACAAGTATTTTTAAATATATTTTAGAAACGATACTTACTTATTATGGTTATGATTGTTTAAAAAAGTTTGAAGTTTTATAAAAATTATTTTAAATGATATAACTATACTATATTATTTTTAAAAAATGAGGTGAATTAATGAAATATATTATTAATAACTCTAATTGAAATTGAATATCGATATAAAACACCAATTGATATTAATACTTATATTACAACATTAGTTAAAAAATATTTAACTTTTTTAAAAGAAACAGTTGAAGTTAAATATTTAAAATTAACTAAATACTTTTTAACAATTGATGAAGCAAAGCAATGAATTGAAAATTTAGTTAATATTTTAATTAGAATTTTAACAATTATGTCACCCACTTTTGTAATTCCTTTAAGCATTAATACAAACCGATACTAAACTTAATTATGGAATAATTTTTAGGAAAGATTAGGATTTATGTTATAATATTTTTGTATTGTATTCTCTATATGAAAATAAATATAGAGACTTGCAATTCATTTTATTGATTAATCACAAATATATTAATCTAACTAATTAATTTAACAAGAAACAGGAGGACAAAATTACATGGCTTTATTTAATAGTGCAAAAAAACCGGCTTTCGTTTCTATGGATTTAGGAACTGCTAATACATTAGTATATGTTTCAGGTTCAGGAATTGTTTACAATGAGCCTTCAATTGTTGCTTACAGAATTAAAGAAAACAGAATTATTGCTGTAGGAGCCGAAGCTTACAAAATGATCGGAAAAGGAAATAAGTCAATTCGTATTGTTAGACCAATGGTTGACGGAGTTATTACAGATATTCGTGCAACAGAAGCACAATTAAGATATATCTTTACAAAACTACGTATTACAAAACAATTAAAACATTCAATTATGTTATTGGCTTGTCCATCAGTAATTACTGAATTAGAAAAAGCTGCTTTGAAAAAAATTGCTATGAACTTAGGAGCATCAAAAGTTTTTATAGAAGAAGAAGTTAAAATGGCTGCATTAGGTGGCGGGGTTGATATTTACAAACCTGCTGGAAACCTAGTGATTGATATGGGGGGGGGAACAACAGATATTGCTGTTATGGCCTCAGGAGATATCGTATTATCAAAATCAGTTAAAGTTGCTGGAAATTACTTAAATGATGAAGCACAAAAATTCATTCGTTCACAATATGGTCTAGAAATTGGATCAAAAACTGCTGAACAAATTAAAATCGAAATTGGGTCATTATCAAAATACCCTGACGAAAGAAGAATGAAAGTTTATGGACGTGATGTTGTTTCAGGATTACCAAGAGAAATTGAAGTAACACCTGAAGAAATCAGAGAAGTATTAAAAGTACCAGTGTCAAGAATTATTGACCTAACAGTTCAAGTGTTAGAAGAAACACCACCAGAATTAGCTGGTGATATCTTCAGAAATGGAATTACAATTTGTGGAGGAGGAGCTTTAATCAAAGGGATTGATCGTTACTTTACAGATACATTACAATTACCATCAAAAATTGGAGAACAACCATTATTAGCTGTTATTAATGGAACTAAAAAATTCGAATCAGACATCTTTGATATCTTAAGATTAGAATCAATGCATGTAAAAGAATTAAATTACTAGAATAATCATTAATTAATTGATTATAATAGTTATTAAATTGTTAAGGAGGACAAAAACGTGAGACCAGAAACTAGACCATTTATTTCTCTTGACTTAGGAACTGCTAATGTTTTAGCATATGTTTCAGGACAAGGTGTAGTCTACAATGAACCATCATTAATGGCTTATAACAATAAAACTAATAGTTTAATTGCTTTAGGGAAAGCTGCCTATGATATGGTAGGAAAAACACACGGAGATATTAGAATGGTAACACCATTAGTAGATGGAGTTATCGCAGACATGGAAGCTGCACAAGATTTATTAAAACACATCTTTTCAAGAATGAAAATGATGAACATTTGAAAAAATGCTATTGTATTATTAGCATGTCCAAGTGGAGTTACTGAACTTGAAAGAGAAGCATTAAAAAATGTTGCTAAAGAAATGGGCGCTGAATTAGTTATCATTGAAGAAGAATCTAAAATGGCTGCTTTAGGGGCAGGAATTAATATTGAATTACCTCAAGGTCATTTAATCATTGATATTGGTGGAGGAACAGCTGATTTAGCTATTATTTCATCAGGTGATATCGTTGTTTCAAGATCAATTAAAGTTGCTGGAAATCATTTTGATGATGATATTCGTAAATACATTCGTTCAGAATATAACATTGCAATTGGGCAAAAAACAGCTGAAGATGTTAAAAAATTCATTGGTTCATTAGTTAAATACCATAACGAAAGATCAATGCAAATCTACGGACGTGATATTGTTTCAGGATTACCAAAAGAAGCAAAAATCTCTTCAGAAGAAATTAGAAATGTTTTATTAAATGCATTTTCTAAAATTACAGATTTAGTAATTGAATTATTAGAAAATACACCACCAGAATTAGCTGGTGATATTATTAGAAATGGAATTACAGTTTGTGGGGGAGGAGCTTTAATTAGAAATATTGATAAATATTTCTTTGATATTTTCCAATTACCAACCAAAATAGCTTCAGATCCATTAAATTGTGTTATCGAAGGAACAAAAATCTTTGAAAAAACAATTAAGAAAAACATCGAAAATGGTTTATATAATTTTCAAGAAAAAGGATTATTATCATCATTAGGTAAAAAAAGAAAATAAATTGAAGCAAAAAAAAATATTAGGTTAACCTAATATTTTTTTATTGTAATTTTTAAATTTGAAATTAAAAATTAATCAAGATTAAATAACTTGCGTACATTCTTATTAGTAATACGAATCATTTCTTCAACCGGCATATTCTTTAATTCTGCTAATTTTTTAACTGTATACATAATAAATTTAGGATAATTCTTTTTCCCTCGATATGGATCAGGAGTTAAATATGGTGCATCAGTTTCCACTAAAATTTTATTTAGTGGTACCATTTTAGCAACTTCCCGTAATTCCTGAGCATTTTTAAAAGTAATATTACCAGAAAACGAAAGATAAAATCCTAAATCTAAAAATTTTTGAGCCATTTGAATTGTCCCATTATAACAATGCATCAAACCTTGTGTTATTTTTTGTTCTTTTAATATTTCATAACAATCTTCATAAGCATCACGGCAATGAATGGCAAGTGGAAGATTATGTTGTTTTGCTAATTCAATTTGTTTAATAAATCAATGCTTTTGTAAATCTGGAGAAACAGTTTTATGAAAATAATCTAAACCAATTTCACCAACAGCAATTACTTTATCACTATTTAATAATTGATCTAATTTCTCTAAATCTGAAAACCCATATTTAGCAACATCAGTTGGATGAAACCCAATTGTTGCAAAAACATTATCATACTGCATTGCATGGCGAACTGCTGCTTGGCTAGAATCTAAATCATAACCAACATTATTAAGTCAAAACACGCCACTAATTTTAGCATCAGCTATTATTGCTGATGTTTCTTCGTTCTCATATTCATGTGACATTAAATGACAATGTGTGTCAAAAATTCCTTGCATATTTTCCTCCTATTTTCCTAGGCAATACTTACTAAAAATTGTTGTTAATAAGTCTTCTTCATAGTTTTCACCTAGAATATCACCCAATATTTCTCAAGCCTCATGTAAGTCAACATTAATAATATCAACCGGAAATTCACTCGTACTATTATTATATGCATTTTTTATTGAATTTGCTACCTTCTCCAATAAAGAAATTTGTTTTATATTTGTCAAAACTAGTTGATCATCTTTTGTAATCTGGGCTGTTTTATATAAATTTAAAATTTTATCAATAAGAGACTTGATATCTCGGTTTAATGCTGAAATTAAAAGAATATTTTGTTGCAAATTTTCATTTTGTACTTGCATATTAAGTAAATCGCTTTTATTTAAAACTAACAAATATTCTTTATTTTTAATTAGTTTTTTAAGTTCGGGACTTAAATTCATTAAATCAGCATAATTATCAGCAACAATTAAAATTAAATCAGTATTAATAACTTGTTGACGTGCTTTATCAATTCCAATTTGCTCAATTTTATCAACTGTCTCACGTAAGCCAGCTGTATCAATAATATTTAATGTTAATGGTCCTAAATTAATCTTTCCTTCAACAATATCTCTTGTTGTTCCTGGCAAATCAGAAACAATAGCTTTATCTTCGTTCATTAATGCATTTAATAATGATGATTTTCCAACATTTGGCTTTCCTAAAATTAAGACATTAATACCATCATCAATCATTTTTCCAACTTTACTAATTTTAACTAAATCATTAATTTTTTGTTCTAAAATTAATAACCGCTGGTTTAATTCTTGTGTAGTTAAATCACCAACACCATCATATTCAGGATAATCAATATTTACTTCAATATTTGCAATGATATCTAATAATTCATCACGATATGTACTAATTAAATAAGTATTTTTATTTTGCAAATTATTCAAAGCTATTTTTGCACTAGTATCATTTGTCGCATTAACTAAGTTATTAATAGCATCTGTCTGAATTAAATTAAGTTTTCCATTTAAAAACGCTCGTTGTGAAAATTCACCTTTATTTGCTAAACGTGCTCCATTTTTTAGTAATAACTTAATAATATTATTTGTAACTAATACGCCACCATGGCAATTAATTTCAATAATATCTTCTCCAGTAAAAGAATTAGGTTTTTGAAAACAAACCAAAATAACTTGGTCAATAATCTCTTTGCCATCTCTTAAATAACCATAGTAAATTTGATTCCTGTGTGGAATAATTTTTTTTGAAAAAACTTTATTAATAATTTTATAACTATCCACTCCAGACATGCGAATAATTGCAATTGCTTGCTTTACCATTGCAGTTGCTGGAGCAATTATTGTATCTTCAATCATTTTATAAAACTCCTCTTTTATTAATTCATTATATTATATCAAACAATAAATTATAAATTCAAGTATAAAATATATAATTTTTTTTGACAAATTAAAAGGAAAATATTTTATATTTTCCCTAAATTTAATGTAAATATTATACTATCTAATTCTTTTTTTAAAACGAAAATAAAATCAAACTATTCCAATTATTATTTCAATTATTGGAATAATAATAACTGGTAACAATCATCCTAAATATTTTTTATCTCCTGACGTTGGCATTTCTAGATTTATCAGATCAATTGGATTAGGGTTTGGGTCAATTGGATCAACAGGGTTAGTCGGATTGGTTGGATTAGGATTAGGTTTATTACCATCAATATAATTTTCAAGAACAAATTCGGTTTTTCCTTCAGCTAAATCACTTGCATCATTAGCATATACTATAAAAGTTATTTTTTTATAATTTTCTAAATTATTTAAGAAATCAGAAAATATTTCATCATTAAAATAACCAGGAATATTATTATGATTTTCATCCGTTGGTAGAATATCGTTAATTGAAATTCCATAGTCTTTATTAAAAACTAAATCTGTATAATCAGATTTTTTTAATCCTAAATTAATATATTTTATAATTCAATTTTTCATTTCTTCAATTGAAAAATCACCAAAGTTAAATTTTTGATCATTAAATTTAATTTTTGATAAGTCTTTTACTTTTTCTGGATAATAATTTCGTGAATTCTTAATACTTCCATTAGCTTCACCAATTAATATAGAGGAAAATTGTTTTGTTTTAATTATAATATTAAGGTATTTTGGTTCCGTCGCATTATCTAACAATGGTTTTAAAGCATCAACATTACTACTAATATCAATACCCTCTTTTGTTACGACATAATAATCAATACCTAATTTTGCCCCACTTGCTTTTTGGTTAATATAATTTTGAGCATAAGCTAAAACTAAGGAACGAATTTTATTCGTATCAATTTCATTCATTTTAATTGCTGGAAAATTACCAGAAATATCAACAAAATTAGACGGATTTGGATCTGGAGGAATACGCTGTGCAATTATATCCGAATTATATTCTTTTCAATAACTAGAAACTTGTTCAAAATTTAATTTTTTAATTTTAGTTACATCAAGTTTTTTATAATCAACTAAATAATTTTTTAGATGAATGCTATGAATAGTTGTTCAAAAATCAACTTCAGGCTCTAATTGGATTGGTTTATCAGAAACCATCCCTTGAGTAGAATCATTTGGATTAACAATTTGTCCCGGAAAAAAATTTAATCTAGCACTTAGTGACTTACCTCAATAATTTTCTGATAATTTTATATTAATCGGTGTTTCAAAAGTTCATATTTCTTGATTGCCAGTATTAGAATTTTTAAATTTAAAAACAGTTGTTGCTTTACGTGTACTATTATTAAATGAAAATGGTTGAATATATCATTCTCATTTTGAATATTCATTTCCTAATACATTTTTTATAGTTGTAGTTAATAATGTTGTTAAATCCTTTCCTTTTCCAGTTGGATCATTTATATTATTTTTATCTTCCAAACTACCTGAATAATCAGATGTTAAATTAATTTCTTTATTTAAAGCATTATTTAAATTATTTTTAATACTTTGTAAAGAAAATGATGAATGGAACGTAATTCCTTTATAATTAATTGAGGCTTCAGCCCCCCGTTTTTTACCAATACCTCCCTTTTGTGTTTGTGCAACGAAAGATAAAAAAACATATATATTGGTTGAATCATGTCACAAATAATAACCAACATAAGCTGAGTTACTACCAAAATTTGAATAATGAGTCTTGGCATTTGACAAAAACTTATTATAATTATGACTACCAATACCATTATCCATTTTATTTGATGAAATTGCTAATGTATTAAATGTTCTATCGTTTAAAGTACCCGAATTATATCTTGAATTAGCTAATCCTTGTATTTCAATCATAAAACTAGAATATTTTTTTTAAATGTATTTCAATCATCAACTTATTGTTTTCAATTAAATGAAATTGTTCTGGAGTTAGGATGCGGATCACAGGTTCCTCCATCTCAACAAACTCGTTGTGAATTGGACCAAGTTTGTTTATCTTTAAAAGTTGGATATGTTGGGTCGATATTATATTGACTATTAGAAATATTATTTAAATAATTTTTGGTTAAATTTATTGCCTTTGATGAAAAAACAGTTGAGCCTAAAATTGATAACAATAATGTACCCAACAATATATTTATTCAAGTCTTCATTTTTAATTATTCCTAATTTTTAATGTTAGTATCTACTACATAAAAGTCATACACTATACTAATAATAATATAATAACTTAAGTAATAAGTCAAATTTTTTTATAAACTTGACTAATATTTTAGACTGTGTACCTATCCACATAAGTTCAGTTTTCTAAAATCTATCTTTTTTTCTCATAAACTTCCTACATTTATAGGAAACATTTGATATTTTACAAAAATTTGTTCATTATTAAAAAATAATTATTTGGTTGTATGTATTATTTTGGGGTTTTATATATCTCAGAAACTGTGAAATAAAAATACCATTTACTTAACTTAAATTGTATTACTTTTATTTTTATTGTCAATATATTTTTCTATTTTTTTTTAAAATTTTTCCACAACAAAAATACATGTTTATTAAAGTTATTTAATTTATTAGATAAAATTAATAAAAATATAAGTTTGATTGTAGATTATTATTTACAAAATTATTAACTGAATAATTAATTTTATTTTTAAAATTCATCATACTAGTATTTAATTTATTTTTAAGAGTTTTTTTCATGATAATTTGCTTTTTTAACCAAAACACCCTTACAGTAATGTGATATATCACCCTCAATATGACAACCAATATTATTTCATAATGTTTGATTTCTGACACCTTCTTCATTATTTTTAATTAATCTAATTGTCTATTTTAATAATTTCATTTTTGATTCTTTTATAAGAGAAGCGCTGTTTTCTAAGCATTTTAATAATTTTTCATATTTATCATTAAAAAAATAATCAACTGCTTTATGGTATGCTTCTTTATTTTTTTTGTTTTTACTTTGATAGGGATATAATTTTTTAAATCTACTTGTAAGATGAAATTTATCTAGAGTGTAATGCACTTTATTTTTAGGAAAATATTCTTGAATAAATTTTGCCATATTTTTAATTCAAGGTGCACCATCTCCTAATACCATAAATTCAATATTGTCATTAATATCATAATAACTGGTAATTAATGTAAGTAATTTATTAACAAAATTAGTTAATTTACTATTTTTTTAATATATTCTGGAATATTATCTAATTCTATAACACATAATTTATTTGCAATTACTGGTCTTTTTTTAGTATATTTTTCTTCATCAAAACCAGTATGAACAGTTGAAAATATAATATGTTTTTTTATTTTCTTTTTTCCTGTTTTCTTTTCATTTTACATTTTTAAATAAGTTCCATCAATTTGAATATATAAAGTATGAGGTACCTTTATTTTTTTATCAGTTTTATTAAGATAATATTCTTTATCAATTTTTGCATTTTTCATAATATTTGAAATTGTTTTTATACAAATTTTTACACTTTCCATAGTATCTAAAATATCTTGATATGTTTTTTTATTACCAATAAATGATAATATTTTTCTTTTAACATCATTAGTTACTCTTTGTCATTTTTCAATGCCTAAAAGTTTATCCAAAGGAAAAATATATTCTTCTTTACCTGTTTCTGGATTAATTTTATAATATCTTCTTCTTTTAAAAGTTATTTTCCCATTTAAAATTATTAATGTTCTTTCAATTTTATCTTTTACTTTATAATCTTTAAATTCTTTTAAAATTTCATCAATTTTATAATTTTTAAAAATTCATTCATCAGAATTTTCTAAATTTTGTTGAATAATTTCAATACTTTGTATATATAAAAAATTAATAAAATTATTAAAAAAGTTTTTATCAATATTCATTATTTTTGTACCCTCTTTTCTATAGTTTAGGACTTTATCATAAAAATAATAAAAAAGGAAAAAAGATATTATTTTTTTATTTATTGTGTTACAATTTAATTGTTAATTATTAGCAAATTAATTTAACTGAAAAAAGTAAAGCAATTTACTTTTTTTATTTTGATGTAAAATATAGATAATAAAAAAGAACCAGGTTGGTTCTTTTGTTACATTTTTAGAGATAATTTACTCTTTTATTTAATCATATTGTTTAAATAATAGCAATTTTAATATGCAAAAAAGAGTAAAAAATGAAAGAATTTAATCCAAAAACAGCAAGTTTGGCAACTTTTTATCGTAAAATAGAGCAATTTTGAGAAAAAATCACCTAATAAACCATATACTTTGAACGATTTAACCGATAAACTCAACCTTTCTAGCAGATGAAGACATGAAACTTACAAGAGTGAAAAGATAATACCTTTAATACAACGACAAGTTGATAGAATTGAAAGTGAAATAATTAATTTTATTATGAAATCACCTGATGGTGCTAAATTATATTGACAACGAGCATTTAATTATAAATATTCACTGCAAGAAAAACAATTAGAACAAGAATTAAACTTAAATAATCATCAACCAATAATAGTTAATTTACAAACTGATATTAGAGATATTAAAAAAGAAAGTGATAATAATGCTTAATCATTTTACTTATTTGTTAGAAACTCCTTATTGGTTATTACAAAATAGTAGTATTGGTAATAAATATCCCTTTACTAAAAAATATGAGTTAGTTAATGAAATTAATCAAATTGAAACACGATATAGTGGTAAGACTATATCAAATATTAAAATGTTTGGTGAATTATTAAAAATTAGTTTATTAATTAAAGAACCAATTTGTATCATTGCTAGTATGTATTAGAGTAAAGATTTAAAAGATAGTGTATTTCAAAATATATGAAATATGTTAGATGAAAATCATATTCCTTATACTATTAATTTATCAAATTTTACTTTACTTTATTAAATGGGAGCAAAATATATTGTAAAGGTTTACATTCACCAAGTCGGAAAGAAAAATTAAAAGCCTTTGTTGATTTGAATAAATATAAATTAGTTATTGATTTAAGAGAAGAATGTGACCAATTTCAACAAAAAGATTTAAGTGATTTAGAATTTACTATTCGTGGTTATCAAAATAAAATAACAATTAATACCTGTAATCCTGAAAGCTTAAAAAGATATATTGTTGGTTATTGTAATGAATTATTACCTTTTAATGAAGAAATAATGCGTAGTAAATATGAACAAATTAAATATATTGAAAAATGAAATATGAAGATTATTATTCATTATTCTAGTTGAAGACTTAATTATGAATTACCACAAGATAAAATTAATGAGCAATTAAGGTTAGAGAAATTAGATGTTGAAAGATCAAGAGTATGGAGTTGATGTTTGCCTGGTAATACTAGTGGTTAAATCTTTGCGCGATATATTGATATTATGCATGCAACAGATATTATTGAACCAACTAAATTATTAGGTGGAGTTGATTTAGCAAACTCTACTAGTCCCAAAGGACATACAACAGCGGCGAGCTTTTGAATATATAATTCATTTGATAAAAAAGCATATAAAGTAGCAGAATATACACATTCAAATGCTACACAGCAATTTAAAGGACCATTAGAACAAGTAAAAGATATTTTAGAGTTTTATAACAATCAATTAAATCAATATTTTAATTTAATTCAACAAGGTATATCAATTAATGTTGATGATAGTGCTTATGCAACATTAGAAAGTTTAAATAGAGAAAAATATAATTATACTTTTGGTCAATACATGAATTTTAAACCAGCACAAAAACAAAAATTTAAAGTAAAGCATCGTATTGAAGCCTTTACAATGTTAATAAATACTAATCAATTAAAATGATTATGAGAAAAATGCCCTGTAAGTAAAAATCAGTATGAATTAATTCAATGAGAAGATAAACCAGATTCCAGAGAAGAACGAATGTTAGACTTATATGATGATACATTTGATAGTGATTTTTATGCCTTACACTTTGAATTAGTTAATATGATTAAACATAATAGTTCAACAGATTATAAATTATGACAACAAAGGTAGTGAATAACTTAATGAAAAAAGATATTTATGTAATACACGATGAGCGTGTAATAAATGCGAAAAGACCTTATATGTCTTTTTGTGGACAAGTTAAAAAAAGACTTTGTCAAGAATTAAAAAAGATAATATCGCAATATGTAAATTAAATTTATATAACAAATATATTAAAAGATATCAAAAAGTTAAATTGTGTGTTCAAGTTTTATCAAATGAACCAAATTTATTAACTGTAAATATAATTAATTATGCACTTATTTTAAAATTAAAGGAGCAAAATAACAATGAATAATACTTTCCCTAGTTTACCAAACTTAAATGATATTAATAGTGTTTTAAAATTTTATAATTATGATTGAACTATTAATTTAGCAAATATTATCGCTCGTCATCAAATGCGATTAATAAATGGTAAAGATATTTTATTTAAGTCGCATCGTAAAGATATTTTAGAAAAATTAAATTAATGATATGAAACTTATAAAATAAAAGAAAAATTAGATAAAAATGAATTAACAGCAAGTTTAATGGGTAAAACTATCTTTGGTTTATTAGAAACTAGTGATGGAAATATTGATTTATGAATTAACCCTTTTAACTTTACATCACGCGTAAGTAAAATAAACGAAATTGAACAAGGTGCTGATATTTGATTAAATTATCATCAATCAGATAGTGGTTTTATTTTAAATTTAATTTGTACCAAAGATAAAATAGTTATTAAAGGTTGACCTAAAAATAATGAAGTAGTTGTTGGTTAAAGTAAAACACAAATTAAAGATGATGTTAGACCTGTTTTAGTTCAAGAATTTAAAAATAAATTAGGTATAGTGCCCTTTTGAGAAATGATAAATGAACCTAATCCTTTATTTTTATCAACATCAACAACTTTAAATCCATGACCTACAATGGCAAATTGTTATAAATTACAATTTGATTTAGAAGATAGTTTTAATATTAAATCAAAAGAAAGATGATCAAATCGTACGTATTGATATGTGATATTAGATGATGATTTAATGACTGCTTATAACAAAGGCAATAAAAAAGTATTACAAGATGCTTTTGATGATATTTTTATTCAATCAGGTCAATCAGTCGTAGATGGTCAATTATCCCAATCTTTACAAGTAGTACAAGGGGCACCAACCTTAGAAACATATACACAAGACCAAAAAGCAATTATTGAACAAGTATATATAGCATGTAATTTTTCTAGTCCTTTTGGTGATGCCTCAGATAGTGAAGAAAATAAAACCCAATCATTAATAAAAAAACAAAAGACTTAGAAAAACAATCATATTTACAAGCATATCGTAAACAATATTATACTAAAATGTTTGATACTGTTTTAAAATATTATGGTTTATGAGATGGAAATGGTGAACGCCCTTATGGTTTTGATTTTGTTAGTGCTAGTTTAGTAGATCAAATGCGACAAAATGAATTAATTACTACTAGATTAGAAAATCGTACAATGGAGCCAATAAAAGCAATAACTGAATATGATGATGTTGATGAATTAGAAGCAATCAAATATTATGAAAAAATTGAAAAATACTGAGATAAAAGGCATGCCCAAGAGATAAAACATAATAATAAATTAATGGAATATGATGAAACTGGTAATAATCAAAATGCCGTACAAGGTAGAACAAAAATTAAGGAGAATTAACAAATGCAAAAAATTAGTCCAGCAGATATGCAATGATTAAGAACAGGAGCAGGTGCTACTGTAATAGATATAATAGAAAGTATAAAAGAACATAGACATTGAATGGTATTTCCTTTTAATGTTTATAGTTCATATATTCCTGATACTGAAACAGGTTAAAAACCTAATAATGCTAAACCAAGTGATTATGGTAGTTATTCAAGAATATTTGATAATATGGAAAGTACGATTGCTCAATGACAAGGTAGTTTAAAAATAGTCCAAAAATATAAAGGTGAAGAAATTAATATATTAAAAATTGATGATTTTAAAAATCAACCAATTAACTCAACAATATGAGCCAATAATGAAACACCTTTTGCGATAAAATTAAAAGATGAAAATAATAATATTTATTGAAAATTAATTGATGGTGAAAATATTTATGATATTAATAGAATGTTAGAATACTTAAATAAATATAAATTAAGCTATTTTATTAATAATGATAATAAAGCTAATAACTTTTATACAAAAGAGGTTAAAGTTGGTAAATATTGAGATGCTTATATGGTTGATGATGTAAGTTCTATTAAATTTGGTGATGCTAAATTTGAACAAGTATTTATTCAACAATCAACATAACGACAATATACTTTATTAATTTTAGATGAAGATATTACTAAATTAAATATTAATGATTATTATAATTTTTATACTGTATTTAATGACCATGGTTTAAATATTAGTGGTGGTGATATTAATTCTGCACCCCAAGATAGATAATGATTGTATCCATCAAATGTTATTAATTATTATTCCGTAGAAGATGGTGATTTCTTATGACAAGAAATTACTTTTTCAAGTATTAATGACAAAATTAGTAATAGTGGTTTATCAGTACGACAATTTATTCAAACAAGTGCCCCAGGTGAAGGTTATTGTTTTCCTAAAATAACTTATGATGAAAAACTAAATAAAGGTATTGTTGAATTAGATGAGATTTTATTAAAAGACCCAGGTGTTAGAGCAATGGCAGTTAAATTTTATGGTAATCCTATCTTTTTTGATATGCCAGTTATTGGCCGACCAATTATTAAAGGTGAATTTAATAAAAAAGTAATGAATTCAAGAGATTTATTAATGTATAATATGTTTCCTGCTCCATCTGATAAAATAAATACTTATGCATCACCTGAGGTAAGTTGATATAACATTCAAAGTATACAGCCAACTATTATTACTGGATATAAATATTGAAAAGAACATATTCAATCAATGTCTGATTTTTGAATTGAAAAAAATAATGAGGGTATGATAATAACAGATAAAGCAAGTTCAACAGCAACTAATCCAACTGTTGGAACAACTATTAAGGAAGAAAATAAAAACTCTAAACCTTATTGGTCTAAAAGTTGAATGATTACCCCATAAGATAAAGTAAAAGTAAATAGTGGAACTATTAATAATATTATTAGTACCCAAGCCTCATCTTATTTTAGAAGAAAAGATGAATTTGGTAATACTGTTGGTCAAGTTCAAATTGAATATAATAAAATGGGCACATGTAATGTTTGAGATATTTTAAATATGAATAATTTTATTAATTGCCAAATTACAGTATTACCTTTAAACTATACGCAAAAACTAGTATTTAATCCTTTTACAATACCTGCTATTGGAAAGTTTTTAAACTTTATTTCGTTTGGTATTCCTTGGGACTGAATTGGTAATTTAACAATTACCCAAGATGATAAATGACCTAATTTTCCATGACTTAATGGCTTTATGAGTGCTAATGTTTATAGTTTTTATAATGATGCCTTTTGAGGTGATAAGTCTGCTGGTAAGGGTTATTTACCATTTGAAATATTTAGAGAACAAGGAAATAATAAAGTCGGTGCTATGATTGGTGCTAATGCTACTAGTTTTAGTTTTACTACTTTATTAACTGATAAAATACAAGGAAATGTTTTAGAAAAAGATGGTAAACCAACTGAACGAATAACTTATTCAACTTATAATTTAAAACAATTAAATCCTAAAACTAATCGTATATATTTAATTAATGAATTAGTAAGAGCAGTTGATGCACAAACACCAGTTAGTGATAGTGAAAAAGATAATGATTGCGAATTCTTACAAACACCAGATGGTACAAATTGTAGCTATATAATTGATATGTTTTCAATCCAAACACTATATAAAGGTAATTTTGAAATTATCTTTTATGCCGATAACCCATATACTAATAATGAAGAAGATTATTTACGATTATCAGTATGGAGTTTTCGTGGTAAAACAAAAAGTGTCTTAAATGATTATTTATGCGATATGACAACTAATTATAAAACTAGTTTTTTATTACCCCATAACTATGAAATACCAACATTTAATTACCCACAATATGTATTACCACCAGTACCATATAACTATAAATCTTATACAAAAGATATTATGCCTTCTGGTGTAGTACTACCATTAATAACTAAAATTATTGCACCCGCACAATGTAAACAAGATTCATTTAATAATTTATTTTCTGATGAATTTTATGATGTTTATTATGAAATAGAAATTGATTTAAAACAAATTGACTCAACAATTCAAAGTATCAGTAAATTTCAAGATGCATATAAAACGATTGAAATAAGTAATTTAGGTAATTTACAAGTTGAATGTGGACAACCCGATATAGAGAATTTTATTCCTGATAGAAATATTAATATTTTAGGTGGTATAGGTATTTGTAGTGATGATTTGGGGTCATTATCCAATATAACTTTACAAGAAAGTGGTCGTTCACAAACTGATAAAGTTAATTTTGATAATATAAGAACTTTATATACAAAAAATATAACTAATGAAATTCAAACATTTAAACCTATTGCATATACTAATGGTTTGCCAAGTGGAAATTATCAAAATATATATTCAACAAACAAGCCTTTGGGAGAAAATATATTCTTTAATTTTTTACTTCAAATAACAAAATTATCTAATACTGATAAAGATGAAATTAAAAAAACAAAACTACAAGCATATTATACTAATGATTTAAAATTAAAAATTAGAATATCAAAAACCATACTTGCCAAATTAGCAGGTACTTCAAAAACCCATTGAGATTATTGGGGTAATAATAAAGATATAACAATAGATGTTTCTAATCCAAATGTTTTGGGAATTATAAATAAAGACGATAGTCCAGTTAAAATTACAATTAAACCAAGATAAAAATAAAAAGAGATGTAAAATCTCTTTTTCTATTCTCCATTAACTTTTACATTACCATCATTATCAATTATTAAGTCGGGTAATTTTTGTTCTTCACCATTTCAACGATAGATTGATTTAAAGTAAGTTCCATCATCTTTATTTCAACTACTATATTCTTTATTTGCAATTGTATGTAAATCATTACTTACTCTGTGTAATTCTGCATTACTATATGATTTATCTATTAAACTATTGGTTCTGTCTAAACCAACATCTTTATATTTTTTTAATGTTCATTTATCTAATTTTAGGCCTTTTCATATAATAAAATAATATTTATTATTGCCAATTTCTTTAAATGGTTTTTCTTTGGGCACTATTCATTCTAAAATACCATCTTTTGTAGTTATTTTATTCTTTTCTTTTTCTTTTGCTAATTCTTCGGGTGTATATTATTGTTGTGTATTACAAGCAACTAAACTTGTGGTACTTGTTCCTACTAATGATATTGTACTAATGATACTTAATAATTTTTTCATATGTATATATCTCCTTTTTACTTATTTAAAATTATTTAATAATATATTCAAAATCCACCTCTAAATGGAGTATTTTGTTTTGCACTAATATAAGCGCTGTTTCTAGATGCATAACTAACATTTAAAAAATCACTAGTATAAAGTATATTTTGATTTCTAATAGATTGAAATCCTACATCGTTATTATTTAAACTTAAATTTGAAAAATAATTTGTCGTTCTTAATCCACTAATTATTTTTCAATTGCTTGGTGGATTATTTCCTGTAATTCCCCAACTTGAGGACTTACTAACCAAAATATTTCTATTTGGATAAATACCTACCTATATCAAAAGTTATTTGTTCATTTTCATTAAAAAATTTTGTCTGTCTTTTTATTCTGTTTAATTTATTTGTTTTAAAGTCATTAGTTTTAATTTCTTCATATTTTTGAAAGTTACTATTAGCAATTAATGCTGGTGTAGTAGTTCCACTAATTAATACACTTAATAAATTAAGTAATTTTTTCATACTTGTTTTTCTCCTTTTCTTTATCTTGAAACTTTTTACCAAGTTTTAGCTGCATTATATATAAAAAAAAAAATCAAGGGTGAATTAGTTATTTTAAAATACCTTTATTACGCGTTTTAAGGGCTAAATTAGCAATAAAATATATTAAGTTTAGTGATTTTTTGTGTTATATACAAAATATATCGCATTTATGAACTATTGGTATATAATTAAAGTCATAGGTTTAATCTTTTTCCATAAAAAAGAGTTTATGCTGACTTGTTAATCGGACAAGAATAAAAAAAGAGAGGTTTATAAAATGGCACTTACAAAAGAACAATTAATAGAACAAGGTTTAAGTGAAGAGATTGCTGAAAATATCTTAAATCAGTTTAATAATGAAGTAAAGCAAATTAGAGAAAGTGTGCAAAAACGCGAAGATGTTATATCAAAAGAAGATTTTATTAAATTATCTAATGAATTAGATGAATTAAAAGCATTTAAAGATGTTCCATCTACTAAAATTGAAGATATTAAAACTAATTTAGAAAAAGTTAGTGGTAGTTCTTTATCTGAAAAAATGCAAACTTTAAAAGAATTAAAACATGATTTGTTTGTTGAAGAGCAACCATCAGTTTCACCAACTAATTTTATTAAAGATATGATTGAAAAATCTAGTGAAAATAAGAATGATGAAATTGAAACTATTAAAGAAAAAGGAGCATATACTCCGGAAGAAATTAAAAAATTAACTGATTATACACTTAAAAACCTTAAATAATAATGGAGTGAAATATTATGGCAACAATTAATTTGTCACAAGTACCTTTTATATTACAAGGTAATACAACAGGGCAAAAAGCCTATGTTGATATGGTTAATGCTTTATTGCGTGGACCTTTATATAATGAATATGTAAGTATTATGCAGTATGCAACAGCAACCGCAGAACAAGTTGCTTGATTACCAAATGCAGGACAAGCATTATATAATTTAACTCATCGTGTGGTATGACAAGATGATTATTCATTACCAAATGGTGGGACAACTCAAACAATGGGATTAACAAGAATTCCGGTTCCTATTGATAAAAGATTTAATTTAAAATTAATGAATGAAGCATTTGATTTGGCATTAATAGAACAAAATATTAAAAATGGTATTATTGCTGATGCTATTTATAGTGTTGTACAGAATAAATTTGTTAATTTAGAATGTGAATTAATTCAGGCTATTTATGATTATTGTTTAGCAGATGGTCAATATGAAGTAATTCCATTTCGTAGTTATACAGCAGAAAATGCAGATGATGCAAATAAAGCATTCTTTACATTAAATGAAATTTTGATTGAATTAACAAATCAAATTAGTAATTTATATTTTGGATTGCCAACAGATAGAATGTTTATGGTTTTAGGACGAAGAGCATATTTAGGATTAACACCTGCTTATTTAAAAGTAATTGGTTCACAAGCTCAATTAAAAGCAATGGTTAATGGTGAATTATATGAAAATACAGCAATGGGAATTCCTGTATCTAAAAGTTTTCATTTAGAAAAAAACATATACAAAGGGACAAGTTAACCGAGATAAAGGTTATAATTTTACTAATGTAAATGGTTTAATTATTAATAAACAAGTATTAGCATATCCAATTAATATGGATACTATTCAACAAGTTTTAGATAATGATACTGTTAACCCTAAATGAATTGGTAAAGTGCAATATGAAACACAAACAATTTTATATCCAAAAACATGTAAAATTATTTTAGAAAAACAACCAACAGAAGATGAAATTAATACTGCCAAAAGTAATCTAAATAAAACTTTTAGAGTGTCTGTTGATTATGTAATCTCATCATCAACTCCCAGTAAAATTAATATCAGTGGAATTAATAGAATAGATAAACCAACTATTCATGTTGCAAATCCAATACAAACAACAGCAGAACAATTAAAACCACAATTTAAAGCTGTTGTTTTAAAAGCAGTTAAAGCCGTAAATAGTTCTTTAACTGAAAGTGATTTTGATTATTTTATTGAAAGTAAAGGTGAAGATTGACCAATTAATATTACAAATGATAAAACTGTTGAAGTTCAAATTGAAGGTAAAAACAACACTACTGGTCAAACAAATCCGATTGATGTTAAAATTAAAAATTCTTAATAAACAATGAATTTACTAATATTACGAGTTTTAACTTTATTAGTATCTAATTTAGAAAATAAACCTTTGATAAGTAAATTTGTAAATTTAATTAATAGAGTTAATCAAGTTAAAAATAAAGTATTAAAGCCAATTAATTATATTACTGATAAATATAATAAAATTACAAATAAAGTTGAAGATATTTATCAGTGATTAAATTCATTTACTTATGTAGATTTAATTAAAAAAGGTCATAAAAAAGAAATACAACAAATATTAAGTCAATTAGAAAAAGATAATAATATTAAAAATAGATAACAATTTAAAAATGAAAATTATTTAAATACTAATTGACAACCTTTAAATAGTAGTTGACTTGATAGTGGTATGTTTAATATTACAAATAAGTTAACTTTAACAGGTAATTTAACTATTTTAATATATACAAAAACAGCAAAACATCCGAAATTTTATGGTCCATATGTTTATCCTAGTGTTCCAGTTGAAATTTGAAAATTATTAAGTAATGCTGTATCTAATGCAGGAACTTTATTTTGGCGTTATTGATTAAGAAAATGATTACTTAGTCATTTAAGAAATTATATTAAAAAACGATTACCGCAAGCATTAAAAGAAAAATACCCAAAAGGAACTACTAAATTAACATTACCAACAGTTAAAAAAATTAAATCAAATTAAAAAGTTTATTAATAATTTAAAAATTGGACATTTTAATTTTAATTTTGCTGGTGAAATTAATAATAAAAAATGGTATCGTGAACGCCGAAGTGATGTTAAAAATATTAAGAATTTATATAAAACACCAGTTAAAAATATGTTTTACAAAACTAATCAAACTATTCAAAAAATTAAAAAAGTACAAAGAAAAATTAATAGTTACAAGTCAAGTAATTTAAAAAATAAATATCGTAATCAATTAAGGGGTGTTTTATATGGAAAATAATTTAAATAATTTGTTATTTATAACAGTTGAAGATGTTAAAGAAAGTAAACTTTGACAACCTATTAATGATAGAAAACAATCTGCTTATAATGATAATTTAATTTATAATGCTATTTTAAAAACTAGTTTATGAATGGATAGATTATCAGGTGGAACAATTTCCGATAAGATTAATAAAAAAGAATTATTTCCATGAATAAAAAAAGATAATACTGGTTTAATTGAATATGATAAATGATTAAGTTATATTCAATCTGCTTATTTATTAGCAGTTATGAATTGATATTTACCAAAAGGTGTTAATGATTTAACTGGTAGTGCTTTATTTTCACAAAGTGGAGTTGCTTATTCACAAACTAATGACCCTGAAGCAAATGAAAATATTACCAGAGATGTTAAAAATGCTTTAAAATTAGCAGGTGAAATAATTAATATTATATCTAGTAAAACAGTATCTAGATCTTATAATTATAGTTTAGATAATTATGCTCATTCATGAGAAGAAGAATATAAACATATTAGTAAAAAAACTTTTTATTCAACATTATTATTTTGATTAAAAGAACGATTACAAACAGATAATAGTATTAATATTTTTTATCCAACTATTAATGATTTTTCTAAAATTGATTATAACGAATATATTAAACTTATTGTTCCTTTTGACAATGATAGTATTTATTATGATGAAATTAATAAAGTATGAAAATCTAATGGTGGCAATATTATTAATCCATAGTCTATAATGAAAACATTAAATCTTAATGATTTTGTTATTATTGAAGGTAGTAATAATAAAGGTAAAATATCTGTAACAAATAGTTATAATGATGAATTAGCAATTGATGATCCAACAAGTGGTGGTGAATTTATTAATTATATGAGAACACGACAAATTGGAATTAAATTAATACCTACTGAAAGTGGTAAAGTGAATGCTTCATTTAATCAAAAAACATGTGAATTAGAAATTTGAGACCCAGCATTTAAAAATAATGATATAACTGCTAATTTTGAAATTATTAAAACAATTATAACATCAGAATTAAAAACAACTGATGATTCATTACCAACTACTAAATATATTAATGAACATTTTCAATTAAAAGGTAGTGGTAGTAATGATTGAGAATTGGTTGATACTAGTGATTTTGTATCTTTTTCTAACAAAAAATATAAAATTAAAAATTATGATTCTACAAAATATATATACAAAATATGAATTGGTATTAATGAAAATAATAAAGAAATTATTAATATTATGATTGAAACATATAAAAATCATTATGAATTTAATTTAACTGCTGGTTTTCTCCCTATAGATATTAATAAAAATGGCGAAATAATTTCTGGAAATAATAAATTAATGGCATTACATGTTGAAAGAAAAAAGTAAGTTAGAAAGGAATTTAATTAATGAAACAAGATAAAACGACTTGATTAAAGGGTGCCTTACCTTGAAATTGATTTAAAAAAGACCGTATTCCAAGTTATATAATTGAACTCATAAAGATATTAGAGAATGAGAAAGAAAATATAAAATTCGTAGTTGAGTTGTTGGTTTTTATACAATATTATTTTTATTAATTAATGGTTGGTTAGAATATGGGATGATTAATGGCATTAAAGATGAAATTAATTGATATAATTATGGTCAATATTGAGGTAATGAAATTGATATATTATTAACACCTTTATTTATTCATGGAATTCAGGGTATATTTGTTGCTAGTAGTAAACCAAAGGTAGATATGAAAATTAATATACCAAGGTTAAAAATATCTAAAATAGGATTAGTATTTACAATATTACCTTTAATTACTTTAATAATTTCTTTAATTATTATTTGGATTGATAAATCAAAATGAAAAAAAGACCATTTAAGACATTGTTTGGACTGCCGTATTAATCCGCGTGTTATTCAACCAAGAGTAGCAAAACAATGAAATAATTTAGATGGTATAACAGAAGAAAAATTAAAAAATATACAAAATGAAATTAACAAAGAATTAAATTTAAAATAAACTATAAATAGGGGTGGTTGATATTTTTGGGTGTTTATATAGTTTAATTTATAAATTATTTTGTTCTGAAAGGATGGATGGCACTATTTGAGTAAGGATAAGAAAGGAATTAAATAAAATGTTAAATGATACATTAATGATTACTTTACTTGTTTTAGCAGGTGCTGGTGGAATGGGTAGTCTTGGTATTCTAGGCTTATCTGCTAAAAAAAATAAAAAATATAAAGCAGAAATTAGAGAATTAAGAACTGCTGTTATTGCCCACAAAAAATATTTAAGAGGACCTGATTATGCAACAGAATTAGCGTTAAAAACAGGTCAAATTAAAAATGTTAAAAAGCAAGTTAAAGTAAACGATAAAAAACAAGCACAAAAAGATGCTATTAGAAAATTAACAAATAGTATTTAAAAAATAACCAATTAAGGTTATTTTTTATTTGTTTTTAAGATAATTAAATTCTTTTCATCATATTTATTTATTAAATATTCTCAGTCTCAGGTTGAATTAATATTTACATCTTCAACATCAGTACCAGTTATATATTCACCAAGGGGAGTTTTACATGAAATATTACCTTTTTCAGTACGATAACATAAAATATATTTATTCATGTTTATCAACACCTTTATTGTGTGGTATATAAAAATTAATAAGATGTTCTATTCGTTGTGAATAAGTAAAGTCATTAAATTCATTTCAAACTTGTTCTTCATTTTCATTTAAGTAAATATTAACATTCCGAATTTTGCAAGAATAATATTTTCCTGTTTTTTGATTATATGAATGTTTCATAATATTAAACCTTAATAATGAGCAATAATAATTGCATCGCGTAAATGATTACTTATTTTTTCATTATTATAAAATCAACCCTTACCATATTCATAAGTTAAATTTTCATCTTTACTAAATTCTTGAATACAACTATCATTATACTTACTTAAATTTTCCATATTTTTAACAACAGATTTAGTATGTTTTAGTGATACTCAATTAAATTTAATTTGTAATTCATTTAATTTATTTTCTATTGCACCTAATAATCGTAATAAATCATCTCTATCCTTACTAGCATTAGCAGATGTATATAAACAATCTTCAATATTAAACATATATTCGTCTGGATTAAATAAACTAATAAATTTATATCTCCGAATTTCATTTGTATGATTAATTCAATCTTTATTTGTAAATTCTAATTTTTCAATTAATTTATTATCTTCAAAAAAAGCAATAGCCGTAGTACCAGTTCCTGATGGGTCAATACCAATTTTTATCATTATCTTAAAAATCTTTCTTTAAATTGATAATAAAAATCTTCGTTTTGTTTTCTAATCAGAACTGGTGATAATTTTTCAACATTTAATTCTTCTTTTAATCAATTTTTACCTTTTGAAATAATATCTTGTTCTATTTTTGTATTTGTAATAAAATTTTTAATATTATTGAAATGCTGTTCACTCATTCAATTTGGATTTGAATTGTTAATAATTTCTGTTTGTTCTTTTTCTTGCTTAGAATTAATTTTACTTATTTCACTATTATCAGGGTCTAATTCTTCGGTTGGTAAACCTAATAATTTACTTAAAACATATTTAACTCCATAAGTTAATGCTGACCCAATACTTTTAGCGGGGTCAGTATTTTTACTCGTAAAAGGTCAATAAGTTTTAATTTTTTCTGTTTCTTTACATAAAGTTAATTCCATTTCAAAATATGGTATATCATTAATTATTTTTAAAGTATATTTTACATAACTTCAAATATATGTAATATGGTGCTTTTTAAATTCTTTTTTAACTAATTCTAATACTTGTGCTTCACCAAAATAGTTATAAATTGTTCTACCATTCATTTACATTGTTTGGTTTTTTTCTAAATATAATGATAAATCGTGTTGTATTTCACCAATATTTGCTATTAATGTTTTTTTAGTTTCTTGTGGCATTTTCTCATTCCTCTCTTTCTTGTCATATTAAAATTGCTTCTTTAATTTGTTCTAAATTTTGTTTAGTAATATCAACTTTTTCTTTAATTACTATTTTTAATTTTGGATTTATAATTATCATTAATATTTTTTTATTATCTATACAAAAATCTTTTTCTAATAAATAATAAAGTTTTAATTGTCAAATATAGCGTTCAATATCTGTTTTCTCATTAGAACTATTAATTTTTCAATCACATATTATATATTCATTATCAGTTGTTATTCCAATAAAATCAGTTGTCCCACACATTAAAGGACTATAAAGTGTTTTTTCAGTTTCATAATATTTAAATTTAATATCTTTAAAAATTTCTTGATATAGTTTTGTAAAATTTTTAAATAATTCACGATGTGATTTTATTTCACAATCAATAAATTCAATTAATTCATCATCAAAATTATTTTTTATTCAAACATCAATCATATTATGTAAACATATTCCACGATTTTGTGCTAATTTTAAAATATTCTCATCAATTTGTGAAAAATCTTTTGGCACTAAAATATTAACAATTTTACTTACACTAGGTATTAAAATACTATACTTATGTAATTCATCATTAAAAATATATAAAGGTTTTAAATCTAATCTCATAAAATTGTTTCATCATTACTAATATTTTGATTATCATTATTAAATAATTTTTTTGTCTCAGATGAATTAAATTCTATTTTTTCTTGTGGTTTATCAGATTTTTTTAAATCATTATTTGTATGTAAAAATTCATAATTGGATACTTGAACTATTTAATGTATTTTATTATCCTTATCTTTAAAAGATTGTAAAACACCAGTAATTGCTATTTGACTACCTTTTTGACAATATTTTTGTAAAGTAATTGCTTGTTTATTTCAAACTTGACAAGGTATAAAATCAGTTTCTTTTTGTTTTGAATATGTACGTGCTATTGTTAAATTAAAAATTGCATATTCTTTCCCATTTTGAGTTTTATTAATTTCAATATCTTTTGTTGTTCTACCAATTCCAATAAATTTATTCATTATTAAATTTCCTCCAAATTCTTTTCTTCAATTAAACTATCAATATAGTAATAAGCACTTTCTTCTGAACTACATTCTTCTAATGCTTCATTAAATAAATCTTCTTCGGTATAAACTTTGCCATCTTCATCTTTTCACATATTATTCACATCCTTGTCATTTAATATTTTCATTTTCTAAATCAATAATTGTTGTTAATCATTCATTTTCATTTTCAACACTAGCAGTAAGTTTTGCTTCTTTTAATGTATAAAACGATTTAGTTAGAACTTCATTTTCATATTTCATTACTAATAAGTATTTTCTTTCCATAATTATTCCTCCTAATGTTGTTTACCTAATGCTCAATGTTCATCAGTCATATTTTCAAATGAAACTGAATAACTTTTACGCATTAATTCATTTAATTTATTTTCTTGATTGCATTCTTTATGAAAACAATAACCTCAATATTTTTGTTTTAAACAAATTTTATTTAACTTTTTCATATTTATCTCCTAAATTATTCCTTTGATTTTTTTCTCAAATTGCAATATTTTTCAACCATCAGAAGCTAAATCTAAAATATCGTTAATTTTGTAATATTGCATATAAGAAGCAATAACATCTCATTTATCTTTAAATAAATTTAAGTACATTTTGGCTCATTCTAAACATTGCAAATCATAATGCTTTTTATGATGTGAAATACGACAATTAATAGGTTGACAATTAACTCAATAAAATGATGTTGTTATTTCATTTCAAGTTTTATTAATATATTTACTTTTATATTCTGTCATTTATTTTTTCCTCCTAGTTTTAACTCGCTGGCACTCACTCCCAAGTGAAAGTGCCAAAGCGAGAATTAGTTACATAAAGTATTTATCTATTTATTTACTAAACCATCCGCTTCACTGGGTGAGGGGTGGCGATATGTTAATTGTTTGAATGTTTAATAATCCACAGTTGTTTTTTAATATTGACGCCAGACATATATATGTCTTCCTTTATCCGTGCCCATTTGTGCTTTTGCTCTGGGATTTGACGTTCAGTTTTTAAATTAAAAATTCACTCGCATTTTAAAGGACCAAATGCTATAAAACTCCAACCAACCACACTTTTCGCAAATTTAATTGTAAAGTCACTATCTCTATTTTTATTGTCGTTTGATATTAACCTTGGACTTATCACGACTATCGCTTAGTTCTAATGAACCAGCGCCGATTTACATTTTTCCTCATACACTATTTCAGTACTTGCCTCGGCCGGCTGTGGAATAAAAACACTTAGTTATTTAAAATAACCGTTCCGCTCTGCATTAAGTTGTTTTATAAAATTTAATTTTTAATAAACCAGTTTCATAATCAAAGATAATTTTTGAATTTTCTAAGCGTTTATAAAACCGCTTTTGTTTTTTATCTTTTGTACGATTTAATAAATCTTTATGTTTTTCACAAGTTCATAAAACTTTATTTGATAAAAATTCTTCAGTAATGAATGATATTGCTTTATAGCAGTTATCAATATCGCAAATTTGTTGTTGCTTATTAATTTTCATTACTTACTCCTTTCTTTTATTAAGTTTTTTTATTAGTAAATTAATTAACTGAAACAGAGAAAGGACAACACCTTAAATTAGGAGAAAAACAGGTACACTTTGTAAATATTTCTGAGATATTTATAAATGTGTAAACAACTTAAAGAGGGTATCAAAAAGTTGTTATAGTTTTTTTGTAAATATTTAAGATACTGTCCTTTCTCTGAATCAATTAATAATTTTGGTTTTACAAATAAAAAAACCATTTTAGTAAATGGTTTAATTTATTATTCTTATTCAATTTCCAAGTTTTTTTAAGACCCCAATTTTTTTACATGCGACCAATTATTTTTTATAATTATACTTAAGAACAATTTGGCGAGTATTTTCCGAGCCAATTGACTTTGAAATTACTTCTGGAAATTTTAGAACATTACTATGAACTAATTTTCGTTGTTCTTTATTCATAACAGGCAATAATTGATCTTTTTTTGATGATAAAACTCTATTAACAACACTTTGTACAGCTTCTAATAACATTAATTTATCATAATTAAAAATAATAATAAATTTAAAATCATTTTGAAATTTACGACTAATATATGTATGTAATAGTGTTTCTAGAATAAAAACAAAATCAAAAATATTAATATTTATTTTAAAACCTCTAATATTTAATGTAATTAAAAATTGTTTATTAGAATATGAAAAAGACATCTCATAATCTTTCGTTAATAAGATATCTTTGATAATACTACCTAAATGTTCTTTACAAAAAGAAATAATATCATTAATTTCAAAAAAGGTTACTTCTAGTCGCTGAAAAAATCATTTTGTTGATAATTCAGTTTTATAAAAGAAGTTTTTATTTGAATTATTTAAAAATTCTCTAATTTTTTTTTGCGACTTAAATTTTTTTATGAAAATCATTAATCTTTATTTTTTTTCTTACTATGTAAAGAAAATTTAGATTTTTTATGTTTTGATTTAACCGGATTATAAGAAATTTTATCGGCATTATTTGTTTTTACTTGTTTTGTTTTTGTAATTTCAACATTTTCAATATTATTAGTTGTTTTTAAATGTTGTTTTCTAACAAATAAATGTTTAATTCTTTGTCCAAACGATTCTTTGTTTTTATTTTTTTTACTTCGTTTCTTAACTAATAAGAAATGAAATCCTAATGTTTGTAAAATTTGAATAAAGGCTGAGAAAATTCAATAAATAGCAACCCCAGATGCAATTGAAATTGTAACTACAAAGAAGACAACAATCATTACTCCTTGCATAATAAATTGCCGTTTACGTGCTTTTTTCTGTTCCTTTGTAATAACTCTTGTTTTACGAAGATTTAAAATAGTTGGTAAAATCATCGAAAGAATTTGAATAGGCAAATATACAAATAATAAAGCTAAATAAACATAATTCCCACTAGTAATCATATCTCATGGCTTTTCAATTAAAGAAATTTGCCCAATTGTCGCCATTTTTAATTCTCGTGTTGCTCTAACAACAGTATACATCGCAATTAAAAACGGAATTGATAAAAAAGACGAACCAATTGTGGATAATGGTGAAACTCCTTCTTTGCGATACAACTGCATCATTTCCATTTGTTGCTTTTGTTTTGCCGCTGGATCTTTTGAACCCTTATATTTGGCCTGAATTTCTGCTTGTTTAATTTGCATTAATTGCATTTTGTCTTGATTTCGTTGTGCTTTTCAACTAAACATTAAAGTAATTAAACGCACAATTAATGAAGTTAAGAATAATGCGCCAATAATTCCTGCACCATTATCTAATCCACCAAAACCATAAATTAAATTAACTAAAATTCAAGCAACAGGAAACACAAAACAACCATAAAATGGTGAAGATGTTTTAACAAAAGCATCAGATCATGTTCTAATTGCTAAATATGGATATTCATATAGTTGTCCATTTTCAAAATGAAAAAAATGTTCTTTCCCAACATTAGCGTATCCTAAAATAATTTCAAAGAAAACTCCTGGTTTATATACTTTCTGACCAGAAACATCTAAAATTTGGGCAGTCCCATATTTTGGAACCATCATTTGCCCACAACCTCATAACATTGATATAATTAAAAAAAGATACAGGACTAATTTTGTTCATTTCCAAGCAATTGAATATCAAGGTTTTCGTGTTCTTTTCCCATCGGAGAAAATATAATCACGATAGTTCACTATTTCGCCTCCTTTTTACATTTTGATTTGATTTAATAAAATTTCTTTATTAATTAAATAACTATTGTTAAAATATGATTTTCGAACAATAATGATTTGATCATAACCTTCTGTTGCTGAAAAATCAAAATTTAACATACTTCGAATTTGTCTTTTTACTTTATTTCTAACAACGGCATTTCCTAATTTTTTACCAACAGATATTCCAAAACGATGATAATTAAGATCATTTCTTTTAAAATAAATAAAATAAGGGTTAGTTTTAATAAAAGAACGATGATTTATTATTTTTTGAAATTCATAATTTTTTTTAACAATAATTTTTTTTCACATTTCTACACAAATAGAAAAATAAAGTATTTTACCAGCATTTTTAAGCTGATAATACTTTTCTTCCTTTCGATCTTCTTTTACTTAAAACTTTACGGCCTGAAGCTGATTCCATTCTTGCTCGAAAACCATGTGTTCTTTTATGTTTAATTTTACTTGGTTGTCACGTTCTTTTCATTACTAGCACCTCCTTATGATATAAATTATTAAGACATCATATAAATAATATCTTAATTAATAAAAAATATCAATTAAAATAATATTTTTTTAAAAATAAAAATGGAGATTGATATGCTTTCTCATCTCCATTTATCTTTTTGCTTATAATAATATTATTTTATGTAATTTGGTGGTTCTTTGGTAATTGCAATATCATGTGGATGTGATTCTTTTAAACCATTATTTGAAATTTTCACAAACTGAGCTGTTTTTTGTAACATTAGAATATTTTTTGCACCACAATAACCAAAACCGCTCCGTACACCACCAATAAATTGAAATAAAATATCACTTAATTTACCCTTTAATAAAACTCGTCCTTCAACTCCTTCTGGAACTAATTTACGATTTTTATCTTGAAAATAACGATCAGCACTACCTTTTTTCATAGCAGCTAATGAGCCCATTCCCATATATGTTTTATATTTTTTACCTTCAACAATCATTTCTTCACCAGGTGCTTCAAATGTTGATGCAAAAACTGAGCCCATCATTACTGCATTAGCACCAGCTGCAAGTGCTTTAACAACATCCCCAGAATATTTAATTCCACCATCAGCAATGACTGGAATTTCTTTTCCTTTACAAACCTCATAAACATCATTAATGGCTGTCATTTTAGGAACTCCAACTCCAGCAACAACTCTTGTTGTACAAATACTTCCTGGTCCGACACCAACTTTAATTGCATTAGCACCAGCTGCAATTAAATCTAAAGCTCCTTGAGCAGTAACAACATTTCCAGCAATTAAATTAATCGTTGGAAAAGCTTTTTTAATTTTTTTAACCATATTAATAATACCTTGACTATGACCATGCGCTGAGTCAACAACAATTACATCAACCCCAACGGCAACAAGTTTTTCAACACGTAATAATGTATTTTCATCAATTCCAACGGCTGCACCTACTCGTAATCGTCCTTGTTCATCTTTACAAGCATTAGGATATTCGTCACGATTATTAATATCTTTAATGGTAATTAACCCAATTAACACATTTTTTTCATTAACGATTGGTAGTTTTTCAATACGATTATTTAACAAAATATCTTTTGCTTGTTCTAAATCAATATTTTCATGAGTTATAATTAAGTTTTTTACAGTCATAAATTTATCCACAGAAGCAGTTAAATCATGACATGCTCTAATATCCCGATTTGTAATTATTCCCAATAATCTGTTTTCTTCATCAACAATTGGTAAACCAGAAATACGATACTGAGCCATAATATTTTCAGCATCCTGAACTGTCATTGTTGGTTTTAATGTTATCGGATTAATAATAAAACCTGATTCGGATTCGTTACGTTTAACTTTTTCAACTTCTGCTGCTTGTTTATCAATTGATAAATTTTTATGAATAATTCCAATTCCACCCTCGCGAGCAATTGCGATTGCCAATTTTGATTCAGTAATAGTATCCATTGCTGAAGATATAAAAGGAATATTTAATTCAATATTTTTTGTTAGTTTAGTTCTTAAGTCAATCTGATATGGTAAAATATCTGATTTTTGTGGAACTAATAGTAGATCATCAAAGGTATAAGATTTTTTAATTTGCATGTTTGTTCCTCCAAAATATTTAATACAAAAAATTTAATAAAAGAAACATGACCATTAAAACCAATTAACAAACAGTCTTAACAAATTAAAAATAAATTAAGACCTATAGTATTTAATTTAAGGTTAACTGTAGAGACACTAGACCATATTTCTAGTATATATAGGATTATTGTAAGTATTAAATTGTATTAATTATAACAAAAAAAAGTAAAATAGACCAATAAAATTTACATTTAAATTGTAAAAACTATACCTATGTATCTACCCATATAAGTTCACTTTTTTAAAGTTTATCTTATTTTCTCATAAACTTCGTGCATTTATAGGAGACATTTGATATTTTACAAAAATTCGTTCATTATATTATATCAATTAATGTACCAATCCACTTTTTCTTTAACAAAATTAAAGTTACTAAAACTATACTTTAAATTATATAAACATTTCCTAAAATCATTTAAATTTATCAATTAGTACTGTATATTAACTACATAAAATTCTTAAACAATATGTTTAAAAGTTCATTATCAAATAAATAATTTGAATTTAAAATATCATCTTCAGTAGCAATGTTATCTTCACTTATTAACGGAGTAGGAATACGGTCAATAGTTCCCAAAGCACTTTGAAAAAATGGTATATTTTCACGCATCATATTTATAAAACTTGGAATAAATATAGATCCAAAAACATAAGTACTTATTAATAAAGTACCAAATATACCTTCTTTATTAAACAAAGAACTATATAAATCATTCCCATTTATACGTAATTCTTGCCCGATTCTTACATTATTTTCTCATATATCGGGGTCTCTAATTATATATTCAGTTTTAAATGGATCTTCATTTGGTCTAATTCCTGAAATTGAAATACAATGTCCCATTCCTTTACTATTAAATGTTCCCATTATAACAGGAATACTAAAATAAAGCGAAGTTCATACTAACATTTGAAATAATATCATTCTTATTTTTTTATCATTAAATAAATTATGAAAGAAAAAATTATGAAAGAAAAAATAAGAATATCTACCTACTAAACTTTTACTAACTTCAGGATCATCTTTTAAAAATTTATAAATAACATAAATATTTAATTCATTTTTAGTAATATCATTGATTTTATACTTTTCTAAAAAATGATTAAAAAGTTCACTTTGTGATAAAGAAACATTAGGATTTTTTGCAATATTATTAATTAATAGATTCTCTAATACTGCTAAAGTACAAAAACTAGAATGTATTTGAGAATTTATTGGTGTAGGCATTGTTGTTTTTTTTAAATCAATTTCTTTGGTCGTATAAAGAAAATTGGGGTTTTTTATAAAAACAAGAAAAAAATGTCTTTATTTTATTGAACTAAATAATATTTAAAAACAAAAACCCCAATCTTTTACATGCAACCATTTCTTTTGTTTTTCAATCATCTTGATGAACATTTTTATATTGAATAATGGGTTGTTTTTTTCTATCCTGAAATAAAGAAAAATGAACTACTGTTGGAATTTTCCCCTTTCATAAAGGAGGAATAAATGGTAAAACTACTGCATTATTTTCTTGAATATCAGTTACATAAATTTGATTCAAGTCAAATCTAGGATTTAGTTGTGATATTCTATTAATAATAATTTCGAGAGTATTATCCGATAACTGTCCTAAATAAGTGTTAGTAATAACACTTGAAAAAGGAATTGGTGCTTAAACTTGCTCTGGCTCATTAATATCTATTTTATTTTCCTCTTGATTAGTCTCTCTTGTTAAAACAAAATTATAATGATTATGGTTAATATAGTAAATATATATATGATTAATTTCATTTTGATTTTGATTTTCTAAATAAAAAAGTTCGTTATTCCTCATAATATTAGTGTTTAAAATATTAGTTATTGCTTCAATTTCAATAGATCCTGCCCAACTACCTATTAGCCTCATATTATTCAAATAATTTTCAATTAATTGTTCCTCTGATAAATTATCTAATTCTAACACTCTTACTTCAGCTAAAATTGCGCTACTAAATGTTGCACGATTTTCACCACGAAATTTATATAAGTTAGAATTTATGTAATCAACAACACGATTACGAAAAACAGTTTCTACTAAATGAATAGTTATCCTGTTATTATATAAATTATGCCCACTACCATGATTTGTTAATTTAAATTGACTAAATAAATTTTGAACATATGATAAATGATTTAAATTTTCTTTACCAAATAATTGGATAAATCTTGTTCGGAATGCTTCATTAATAAATATTATTGTAAAACTTTATCACTTTCCACAATAAAAAACAATTTACACCATAAAATGTTAATAATGTGGAAAACAATAAAAATAATCAATAAAAACAATGCTTTTAAAGATAATATAAAAAATATTTACTGTGGAAAACTATTAATTTTTATTAATTTTGCTCATTTTTTAATACTTTTCCACATTTTTTATTTATAATTAATAACGATAAAAACTATTGGAGATGAAATTA